>DAOSCP010000001.1:0-144566 GCA_035361425.1 Ignavibacteriales bacterium
ACCTCAAATATACATAATCAATAAAATAATTACAAATTAATTTTAAAGAAAAAAGTTATTTCCTAGTCTTTTTGTATTTCTCAAATTCTCTTATCAACCTTTCGTCTATTGTTTCCATAGTTTCATTGTGTATATTCATTAACGCTACTTTTTGAGTACCTTTTGCAGAAAGTTCTCCATTAGCATAAATTTCAAATTTCAAAACCCAAATCGAATGCTTAAAATCATCAACCCACATTTTCCCTGTAACTTTGCTAAACATTTTAATAGCTCTTTTATATCTAATAGTAGTTTCACTTACTATAGGGAAGTAACCTATCTCTAATAATTTTTCCAGAGTAAAACTTCGATAAATCAATTTAACTCTTAATTCTTCAACCCATCTTAAATATGCTATGTTATTAACATGCCCAGCAATATCAATATCATAAGTATTTACTGTAAACTCTTGCTGAATACTTTCTTCTTTAGTTTCTACCTGACCTGTTTTAAACCATTTTTTTAAAAATCCAAACATTAAACCCTCTCAATTAATAAGACCTCATTCAATTCTGTATAAAATTTTTTAATTACAAAACTGTCTTTTGCAATTATTTCTAATACATCATTTATTCTTAAATTACCTTCATTATGATTATTTTTGTAAATTACATTATGTAACTTGTTCATTATTTCAAAGCCTTTATTATTAAAATCCCATAATAATAAATTACCTCCTCTTTTTAACAAGCGAAGCATCAAAAATAATAATTCTTTTGCTTGTTCAGTTTCATGCAATACATTACCACATATTATAAATTCTACTGAATTTTCTGGTATATTTAAATCAAAAAAATTATTTTGTATGATGATATAATTATTAGCATTTATTTCATCTAATTTTGCTTTAGCTTTTGCTATTTGTGTTCCATCATAATCAATTGATACAACACTATACCCTAATTGATTTAAAATTGTCAAAGCTCTACCTGACCCCGTACCAAACTCCAAAATGATAGAATTGTTTGGTATATTGGCAAAATTAATAATTTTTACATACTCATCCCATAAATCATAACCCCATGAAAGCAGTAGGTTATCACTTTCGGAAAATATTTTTTTTATTTGCATTTTTACTCATATTTTAAATTTACTAATTAAATTATTGTCTTTACTCGCTTAGCTTAAATATTACAGGATATACAACTTTAGTAGCTACTTTCTGACCTTCGCATTCTGCTGGTTCCCATGGCGGCATCATCTGCAATACTCTTAAAGCTTCTTCATCGCATCCGAAACCTATACCTTTTATCACCTTAAAATCACTTAAACTGCCATCAGCATGCACAACAAACTCAACTATAACTTTTCCTTCAATCTTTTTTTCAATTGCTTTATATGGATATACTAAATTTAATGAGATAAAGGTATTCAGCATATCCGCACCTCCAGGAAAATCTGGGGGAACATCTACATAATCATATAAACTATCTTCAAGAAATTTAATATATGGTTTTTCTACGACAAAACCAAAGTTTTGTGCATTAAGTAATAAAATAAATAAACCAGCAGCAAAAAATATGGATGGTTTCATAGCTACTCCTATTAAACAAATATTTTATATATTGAAAATGTAATTTACTAATAAGTATTTAATTTGTCAATAGTTAATTGATGTAGTATAACAAAATTAATATAGCTATATCAATATTTTGTTATTCTTAACTTTAAATAGAAGCAATATTTGTTAGCAAATACGAAGGGATAAAATATTTTTTATATTATCAGAATGGTTGCTCAATGAACATTTGTATCATAAAATTATCTTTGCTCTTTCCCATATCCATTCTTAAAACCATGCCTTTCATAAGCGCCCTAAGACCTATTCCATATGTATATTTCAAATCTGAATGTAACTCATCTAATTTCCATTTGGGCGCAACTCTTCCTAAATCTCCAAAGAATGCAAGTTCAATTAAATCTATTCCAATTTTTCTTGTAAGTTCAAAATAGTTAAATGGATTCCAATTTAAACTTTTTCTTAATTCTAGCGAGTAATAAATTAAGGATCTATCATGATATCTCAAGTCCTTATAACCTCTTAGATATTTTGTTCCCCCAAGATTTGGACCTACAAATAATTTGCCTCTTTTTAATTTATCTTGATATAATTCATCTGCCGTAGGAGTATCCATAGTTAAAAAATTAAATGCAATCACCGTTGGATAGTTTGACAAAATGTCATCAAATACAGGATAAAAAAATCTCAAATCTACTTTCCAGATATCCGCCGGCACATCACACCCAAATGCTTTATATTGTTTTATATATGATAATTTTTGATAAGTACCAAATGTTGGAAAGTATATATAATTAGTATTATCATTTGAAATAGAAAAATCTATTGCAGATGCAACAATTTTTACTTTAACAAAATCATTCCTTAGGCTCATATCTCTATAAATTAATTTTGTCTCAAAAAATATTTTTCCAAAATCAAAGAATTTTTCTTGTATTTCCTCATAATTTTAATAAGTCATTACATAATTAAAATCTTCATTTTTGCCTTTAGCAACTGGCAATAAATGTTTTAAATTTAATTCAAACCAATAATCAGTTCCGTGCAACAACAAATGCTGTTTTTCGCTAGATTCATTGCTACCCGGACGAATACCATTAACGGGTATTCCTATATATTCCTTAACTTCTCCTAATTTACCTACAAAAAAATCTGGTCTTATAAATTGTCTTTTGAATAATGGATTTTGCACTTCATCGGCTTGCAAATAAACATATCTCGAACCATTTGAAGATATTAAAGCACCTGCTTTTGTAAAAGAGTTTTCCTGTGGATATCCTTTGATGCTTGAAAAAGTACCCAAAACCCAACCTATCGAATTATTATAATAAGCAAACGGTAATGTATTAATACTTATTTTACTTGTATCTTCTTGTTGTGCAAGTATATTTAATTTCGTTAAAAAAAACAACAATACAATTACAATCTTTTTCATAATATCAGTATAGTTTTGATAAAATACAATTATAAATAATTTATTAAAATTATCCAAGAACTTCAATTATACACAGTAAAATAACATACTTTAAATAAAAAAAAGCGAGTTATAATAACCCGCCTTTTTGCTAAGATTTCTTCTATCTTATTTTATCAACATCATTTTAATCATTGATTTAAATTCATTTGCTTCCATTTTGCAGAAATAAATTCCAGAATTTAAACCTGCAGCATTAAAATTAACAACATTTTGACCTTCTTTTGCATATCCATTAAATAAGACTGCAACTTCTTGTCCCATAATATTAAATACAGATACTTTTACATAACCAGCTTTTGCCATATTAAATGTTATTTTTGTTGTAGGATTAAATGGGTTTGGATAATTTTGTTCTAAACTATAAGTTAATTTATCTTTATTAACTTTTTCATTTGATACTGTTACTAAGAAATCTTTATAAAATCTTGGTAAAATTTGGTAACCGCCAGTTCCTGTTGTTGTAAACTGTGTTAAAACTCCAATAACATCTGAAGGCCAGTTAGGTTCATTATTTTCATCTATATCTGTATCCTTGTCAATTCTAATAGTTATACCAGTTGTTGCTTGCGGATCAGTATTAAATATTAAATTTGCATCCTTTCCCGCTTGTGGCCAGGCTGTTGTTCCAACTCTGTAAACATTATTAATTCTTACTAACTTAGCTTCTAATGCTTCACCATTGTTAACATCATCCATAGTTACTACAATTGGTTCAGGTTCAGGATTATCACTCGAAAGCACCTCTATGTTTGCAGGTAACGCAATAACCTCTGTTAAACCATTGAAAATATCAATTTTCCCACCTACTCTTACTTTATCACCTATTTTTAAATCTTTTTTCCCTTTGGATACAAAAAGATTTATTGCTCCTGTTTCATCATAAATATAATATGAACTTGATGTAGTACTGGACAAATTGTAATCTGTTGTAAAAACAATTCCTTCTACATTAACACTGTCGCCTTTGCTTTTACTTCTTGCTTCGGATATCGGAATAACCTGTGCATACAATGATGCTGCAATTAATAATACGAATAAAATTTTTGAACGTAACATTTTTAACCTCAAATTTGTTTAGTTTTTCTAAATTTTTCAAATACAAGCTTAATTTACGATTTATTGGTTAAGTTATTATTAATAATTTTTAAATTTATTATTAATTAACGGCTATTTAACCAGCATCATTTTATTAACAAATCTTTTACCATCAATATTTAATTCATAGAAATATAAACCAGAGTTTAAGTTGTTGGCATTAAATTGAACGTTATGAATTCCAGCTGCTAATTTACTATTTACTAATTCTGTTATCATTCTACCAGTTACATCATAAATTTTAAGAGTTACATTAGCAGAATTATTTAATTTAAACACTATATTTGTAACAGGATTAAATGGATTAGGATAGTTATAAGCAATCTTTTCTTCAAGATTAGCTTTTACAATTTGCGATACACCATCTTTAACAATAAAATCAGCAGTAGATCTTGGCATCAATTGATATCCACCTTTTCCTGATGTTGTATATTGACTCATTAAACCAACAACATCCAGAATTTTTGTTGTAAATAATGTTTTTAAAGAATCACTAATTTCATAAAAACCTAAAGATTTTAAAACTCTTATGTCAAGATAGCTAACTTCATCGGTTGCATCAACATATCTAACATTCCATCCTGAACCTGTAGTAGCAGGAGTTGGCCAGGTTGAACCGGTTCTTAATTTTATATTTTTAATTTTTAATAACTGACCTTCATAATATTCTGCTAATTTCAAAAATTCTGGAATGGTTAATTCAATTGGAGCTGGTATAAATGCACCTTTTTTCAATAATGTATGCGATGTTACTGTTATTTCAGTTAAGCCATTGTAAACAGATATTGCTCCGGTAACTATTATACTATCACCCATTTCTAACACTGGTGCTTTATATAAATACATTCCAGCTGTTCCATCAGTAATAAAATATGTGGATGCAGTAGCACTACCAAAATTAACTGAATTAACTACACCTGCAACTGTAACAGTTTTACCAACATATCCAGGTAATCTTGCCTCTTCTATATATATTGTTTTACCAGTTATTGGTACATAAGTTCCTCCCAAATCTTGAATTGAACCAGGAACTAAAATTGGATTGTTATTAGCATCAAGTGTAACAAATGCTGTTATAGTTTTAGGAGTTAACAATGGATTAGCCTGTCCATCAATATTAGCTGAACCATATATTCTCATCTTAGCAACTTTGTTTGCAGTTGTATCAATCACGTTAAATTCTTTGATATCTTTAAATTTCATTACATCATTTGGCCAATCGGATGGGTTTTCAATTACTATATTAGGTAATGTTACATTTTTCCCTTCATATTCTTTAGGATTAGCTAAAACATCGCTTAAAGTAGCATTTTGTATTGCTGCCTGATGAGCATTATATTTCTGTTTAGCAACTAATATCTTAATTTTTTTTGTTTCATCACTTGCAATTGTGATAACACCATTCATATCCTTAACAACACCTGTAACAGAAATTGTATCACCTTTATTTACATTAAAAACTGTTAAGGGCAAACCATCCACCAAAATAGTACCTGTAGAATCTGCAAGATAAAATCTAAAATTTGGGAAATTAAAATTAGCAGTATTTGCAGTTCCAAAAACAGTTACAATTTGCTCAACTTTTGTTTTTGCTATATCAATTGTTACAGGACTAGGAATTACCTGGGCAAAAATATTTGTAATAATTAAAAATAATACAATAACTAGCTGTAAAAGCTTTTTCATCTTAACCTCAAATTTTTTGGGCTATTAAATTAATTAAAAAATAGTAATAAAAAAAATTTTTTTTACTTTTTTTTAAATTTTTAATTCTTTTTTCATTATTTCAAAAGTTATATCAATAGGTGTAGGGTTATAACCTAATTCTTTTCTTGCTTTATCGATAATAAGTCCTGATTTTAATGGTCTTGGTGCTTTTTGTTTCAATTCTACTGTTTTGATAGGATTTACTAAAGTTTTATCTAATTTGAAATAATCGGCAATACGTAATGTAAACTCGTATCTATTCAAAAATTCTTCGCCACCAATATGGTAAATTCCTGTTTTTGCTAACTTAAATACATTCAATGCAGCAAGTGCTAAATCATCCAAATAAGTAGGATTATTAATTTGGTCATCAACAATATTAATACTTTTGCCATTTCTTAACTGATCAATTACCCATTTTACAAAATCTGGTCGCCCTTTTATTGCTGGTCCATATAATACATTTGTTCTTAAAATAGTATATTTAATATTACTTATTACAATAGCATTTTCAGCGGCTAATTTTGATTTTGCATAATATCCTAAAGGATTTACTCTATCTTCTTCTTTATAAGGGCCATTCTTGCCATCGAATACATAATCTGTAGAAATGTGAACAAAATGTATAATTTCGTAAACTTTACAATATTTAGCCATATACTCAACAGCGTTAGTGTTTATTTTCCAGCAAAGCATTTTTTCATCTTCAGCCTTATCAACATTGGTATAAGCAGCTGCATTTATTATAAGATCTGGTTTGGTATTTTTAATGATATTTTTTACAAAATCCTTATCTGTTATATCACCTCTAATATACTCACAGTTTTCATTAAAATTTTCCTCTTCTATTGAAGAGCAAATTACATCATAACATCCCTGATGCTGAGCAAGATATGCAACTCTCTGCCCTAACATCCCATTTGAACCGAACAATAATAATTTACTTTTCTGTATCATATTTCAACCTCAAAAATTCCTCTATTGTTTTATATTTTGTTATTTTTGCTGCAACTTTACTAGCAATATTAGCAGAATATATTGGGTCACTAGTTTTAATATAATGATAAAAAAATATTGAACCATATGTATCACCACATCCTACAGTATTATCTGAAAATGCTTGATATGGTTTTATATTTTGGCTTTTAATTTCATTGTTATCAAGATAAAAAATAGTTGAACCATCAGCTCCTTTAGTTAACAATAAAATTTTTAGTCCATTATCAAACAAATATTTAACAATATTTTCTAACTTATCATAAATTGATACAAATTTAATTTCCATCTCATTGGTTTGTAAAATATCAATATTTTTTATCCATCGTTCAAAATTATCTATTTTCCTAAAATATCTTTTTAAATTTTCATCTATACCCCTACTTAATGTATGTACATCCATAAAAATTTTTTTCTTAAAATTTTCTCGTATAAATTCAAGGTCTTCTAAATTGATATCAAAACCCGTTACCATATTTACCAGAATACCATCAAATATATCAAAATTTATTTGCTTTTCCTTGATATTAAGTTTTTGCGTAATATTTCTGTATTTTTCATCTCTTTCTTTATCTTTATATAATGTAAGATGATTTTGTGGTATTTCATCAACAACACTAACATAAAGATTATTAACCTTTGAATAAATTTCATTAAACAAATATTTAGTATTATAAGATATATTTGTTAAGGGAAATAATTCATCACCAGCTTCTAAAAAAGATACTACTGCTGCAACAGAATATAGCAGTCCACCACCTTTGTGAAATGTTTCATTGTTTATATAAATATAATCTTCAACTGTATGCCCTATATACAATAATTTCAATATTCACCTCATAAAAGGTTTATTAACATTTTTTATGATAAATAAATTAAAGATACTATTTTTTTTCTTTATCTTCAACTAAAACTGTTACTGGTCCTTCATTAACTATATTAACTGTCATCATTGCTGCAAATATTCCAGTTTTTATTTTATCATCACCAAGATTTTCTTTCATTCTTTCTACAAACTTTTCATACAATAATTTAGCTTTTTGCGGCTCAGCTGCAAACATAAAATTAGGTCTATTCCCTTTTCTGCAATCTCCGTATAAAGTAAACTGTGAAACAACAAGAACTTCACCATTAATATCTTTTAAGGATAAATTCATTTTTCCATTATCATCTTCAAATATCCTCAAATTGGAACATTTGTCAGCAACAAAATTTACATCATTAATTGTATCATCCTGATGAACACCTAGTAAAATTACCATACCTTCGTTAATTTTTGCCAGATAATTTTCTTCTTTAACTTCCACAGATGCCTGCGATACTCTTTGTACTAGTGCTCTCAATTTATTTTTCCTCCAATTACTCTTATGTGATTATTATAATCTCTCAAAGCAAATATATCTTTAAAATTTGCATTATTAAGTAAATTTTCCACTTCATTGAATTGGTTATAGCTAATTTCAAATATCAAATATCCATCTTTATTTAATAAATCTTTTGCTCTCTCAATTATCATTTTGTAAAATTTTAATCCATCAGCATCATCTGTTAAAGCTATTTTGGGTTCAAAATCTTTTACTTCTTTATCCAATAATTCAAATTCTTGTTTGGATATATATGGTGGGTTCGATACAATTAGGTCAAATTTTTTTTCAGGAGTATAGTTTCCTATATCGCATAGTTCTAATTTAACATTACTTATTTTATTTATTTCAAGATTTTTATTTGCTATATCTAATGCATCTTTGGATATATCAATACCAACAAACTGGTTTGAAGGAAATTTTTCAGCAATACTTAAAATAATACAACCACTTCCAAAACCAATATCTAAAACTCTTTTTAAATTATTTTCTTTGATAATTTCAATAGATTTTTCAACCAAAATTTCTGTATCTGGTCGGGGAATTAGAACTTTTTCATTTAATAGCATTTTATGCCCAAAAAATTCCGTATATCCAACTATATATTGTATTGGTTTGTGAATTGCTCTTAATTTAACAAATTCACGATATTTATCAATTTCAAATTCTTTTAATGGTTTATCTTGTTGTAAATACAAATTTAACCTATTTGTATTTAATACTTCTGCTAAAAGAATTTCTGCATCTAATCTTGGATTTTTTAAATTTTTATTTTTAAAATATTCTTCTGTAACTTTTAATATCTCTCCGATTGTCATTAAAATATACCCTTTCTATATTTAAATGATTTCAACATAAAAAAAAATTTATGCTTATATTCTTCAAATTCTGCGTTATTAGGTGCCTGAAGCTTGAAAAGAAAATCAAATTCATCATTTGTTCTTAAATATATTTCAAAAATTTTTTGAGAACCAATTACAATTTCATCATTGTAATAAGCTGTGTAAAAATCTGTTAAAACACTATATTTATAATTGCTACTCAAAAAATAATTTTTATCTTTTAAATATAGAGAAATAAAGGGAGTATTTCCAAAATCAATATTAGCACCACCATAAATAAATACTACACCTTCAAACTTTTCATCTTTATGTTGGTCAATAAAATACCACCCATTAGGATATTTTATGCTAATATTTAATGATTTTTCTCTGTATTCATTACTAAATAACGAAGTATCAACACCTAACATAGTGTTACCAAATAATTTTTCAAATGAATTTGTATCTTTTATATTTTGATTTGATGAATTAGATATGTTACTGAATAAGTTAGAATGAGAAATTAAGGGTTTATTAGCTGCATTAACTAAATTGGGAACACTTTTTTTTTTGATAAAATTTCAATTTCTAAAAAATAACTCGAAGATACTTTATAACTATCAGAAAAAATATAGGTAATAAATTCGAATATAAATAATACAACTATGTGTAAAAGAATTGAGAAAAAAACACTTCGAAAATAAATATTTTTGCTATTTAGAATAATTTTAGTCATTGATATTTTTACTATCCTGAAGTTCAGAAAAATTATCGTAAGCTTGAATAATATCTTTAACTAATTTATGCCTTACAACATCTTCTTTATCGAAATAAACAAATTTAATACCTTCTATATTGTGTAAGATTTTTTTAGCTTGTAAAATACCACTCAAACTTTTTGACGGTAAATCAATTTGTGTTACATCACCAGTAATGATAACCTTTGAGTTCATCCCAAGACGTGTAAGAAACATTTTCATTTGAGTTGTTGTAGAATTTTGTGCTTCATCAAGAATAATAAACGCTTTACTTAGTGTTCGACCACGCATAAAAGCCAAAGGAACAATTTCAATTATTTCTCTTTCGAGATACAATTTTAATTTATCTGGATTCATCATTTCAAAAAGTGCATCATACAAAGGTTTAAGATAAGGATCAATCTTATCTTTTATATCACCCGGTAAAAAACCTAAGGATTCACCAGCTTCAACCGCCGGTCGAGAAAGAATTATTTTTTGCACATTACCTTTATTTAAAGCATCAACAGCAAGAGCAACCGCTAAATAAGTTTTACCTGTACCAGCTGGACCTAACGCAAAGACAACATCATTTTTTCTTACAGCATCGACAAAAAGTTTTTGATTGTAAGATTTTGGCTTAATCGAACCTTCACGAGTATATAATATAACATCAGAGTTTTCGTTGGAATTCGTTTGTTTAGGGGAGCTATAGTATAATAAGTCTATCAAATTGTTAACATCATCTAAAGTAATTTCACTTTTTAATTTCAAGGTATTAGACATCTCAATTAATATTTTTTCAGCAAGGTTAACTTCATTATCTTCTCCACGGATGATAAATTTGGTACCACGCTGAATAATATAAACATTTAACCTCTTTTCTATAGGCACTAAATTAGAATTATTTGCACCAAGGAAAGAAATAGATGCGGAATTATCTAAATTCAAGTACTTTTCTTTTTGCATTGACATAAATACTAAAGACCCTTTCATAAAGAAAGGGTCTTTTTATAATTAGTTAGCAGTTTGTCTTGGAGCAGGTTTATAATTTGATCTGATTCTATCATATCTAGCTTTTTCTTCATCACTTAAAGCAGGAATTTTAAATGTTTGTTTTGGATAAATCAAATTAGGATTTTTAATTTGATCTCTGTTTGCTTTATAAATATTTGGCCAAGCTAAAGGATTAGCATAAATATCTTTCTTTTTAGCTATATTCCACAAACAATCTCCACGAACAACAGTATATTCTTTAGTTTCTTCTT
This sequence comes from Ignavibacteriales bacterium, assembly GCA_035361425.1. Lineage (GTDB taxonomy): Bacteria > Bacteroidota > Ignavibacteria > Ignavibacteriales > DAOSCP01 > DAOSCP01. The sequence continues at coordinate 11,024 of DAOSCP010000001.1, forward strand.
TTTTAGCTTGTTTTTCTCTTTCGATTTCTTCTTTCCAGCTAGCTATAGCTCTTTTAATTGCTTGCAATCTTCCATAAAATTCAGGTAAAGCAGCAATTTTACTAGCTAAGAGTTCATTTAATTCATTTTCTCTATCAGTAACTTCTGGAGTTTTAGTTCTTACTTTTTGTTCTAAATCGTTTACTTTGTTTCTATAAGCATCTACATCTGCTTTTGTAGCACCAACAAGTGCATAAAGTTCATTCATAGCTTCTTCTTCTGTTTTCATTCCAGCAAGTTGATCTTTTAATTTCTTAACTTCTTCTTTTGTTGCAGCAATATCTTTTTGGAGTTGTGCTTTTTGTTCAGTTAATTGCTGCATATCTCTTTGCCAATCTTCTTTTGTATATTCTTTTTCTTGTGCAAATGTTAAAGAAGCAAAGAGCACCAAGCTTAATACCATTTTAGTTAATTTCATATCTATACTCCGTTTGTTTTATCTTTGATTTTCTAATTGTTGCATATTTCTTTTGGTTTCTTCTTTCATTTTTTCAATCTGTTCTAATTTAGCATTTCTTTCACCAATTTGTTTTTCTAATTGAGCTTTTTCTTTTTTGAGCTCATCTAATTCTTTTTTCAAAGAATTAACTTCAGCTTTTAATTCATTAAGTTGTTTCATTTGTTCTTCTGATGGTTTGTTACTGCAACCAACTAAGCCAAATGAGAATAATGATAAACCAATTACAGCAACTACTAATTTTTTCTTAAATGTAAGCATAGTATAGCTCCTTATTTGTTATGCATTAATTGAAAAGTCTTTACTTCAAATATACAAACAAAAAATTATAAAATCAACAAAAATCGAACGAAAATGATTTTTTTTTATATATAAAATTTGAAACAATTCTTTATCTAATACGAATACAAATTTTATAAAATTGAAAACCTACTTTACCTTAAACCTTTTTATTAAATACAAAGTATTATTTTTTTTTATAAGTTAATATTATTGCTAATTCATAAGTCCCTTTAGCTAAATAGCAAACATCTTTTGTTTATATATCATCTACCTGTATTATAAAAATCCAATTGATTATTTTCTAAAAAATGTTGTAACAATATCCGAATAAATTACAAAAGCCATTAATAACAACAAAAGTCCCATTCCAACATTTTGAATTACAATTTTAGTCTTAATTGGTATCTCTCTTTTAATAATTGCTTCAATAATTTCAATAATTAAATGTCCACCATCTAATGCAGGTATAGGTAAAATATTAATAATTGCTAAACTCAAACTCAACAATGCTAAAAAATTTAAGAATGAATTAAATCCACTTTCTGCAGATTTAGTAGCAAATTGAGCTATTTTAATAGGGCCACCAAACGCATTTTCAAATTTAATATTACCTCTTACAACTTTACCAAGCATATTAAAAGTTAGATAAGTATATTCAACAATATTTTCAGCCCCTTTTATTATCGATTCAAAAATTCCATACTTTAAATATTCAGTGGGTCCAGTATAAATTTCATTAATAGCAATACCAATTTTACCTTCACTATTTGTTGTAGGTGAAATAATAAGCGTATCTTTTTCTCTTGCAATTTTTATATTCACTAATTTATTGATTTTACTACTTATCATCGCAACTGTTTGCTGTGAACTTGTAATAATTGTATCATTTATTGAAATAATAATATCACCTGGTTTTAACCCAGCTTTACTAGCAGGAGAATTTTCTAACACATTAGCAACTATTGGTTTCATATTAGCAGGTATAATAAAAAGCTTTTTTGTAGGATCTGCAGGTATTTTATTTCTAGGGATTTTAATTGTTAGTTGTTCATTATTTCTTTTAACTTCTAATTCTAAATCGCTCCCCTGTGTTGTAATAAATATATGTTTTAATAATTGTTCCCAATTGTTAACTTTTATACCATTTACAGCTAGAATTTGATCATTTTCCTGTAATCCTGTTCCATAGGCAGCACTTTCCTGATAGATTTTACCTATTTTGGTATCCTGAAGAACTAATTTACCTACAAAAGCATTGTTATAAAAAAACACAAAATATGCAAGTAATAAATTCATCAAAACGCCAGCAGAAATTACAAATATTTTAGCCAATGGTTTTTTAGCTCTGTACTCCCAGGGTTTCGGCTCACTACTTAAATTTTTGGTATCAAGATTTTCATCTACCATTCCTGCAATTTTAACATAACCGCCAAGTGGAACAAGTGATATTCTATAATCTGTATCATCTTCTAAATCTAAATCTTTAGGAAGGTTACCAAATGTCAAACCTGTTATTTTATTCCATCCTAACAATCTGAACCCAAAACCTAATGAAAATACTTCAACTCTCATTTTCATAAGTTTTGCTGCTATAAAATGCCCAAACTCGTGTATAAAAACAAGTACACCAATTGTAACGACAAAATACCAGATATAAGAACCCATTAAATTAACTCCTTAAAAAGTTTTTTCTACAAATTTTCTTGTTTTTAAATCACACTCGAAAATATCCTCCAAAGATGGATCTTTTTTATTTGGAACTGTATTCAATGCACTTTCCAAAATATTAACTATATCGAGATATTTAATTTCTCCCATCAAAAATTTATTGACAGCAACTTCATTAGCTGCATTTAAAATACATCCAGAAAGCCCACCAGATTTCAACACTTCATACGCTAAATTTAAACTTCTAAATTTTGTTGTATCAGGCTCAAAAAAACTTAATGTATGTATCTTTGGCAAATTTGTTTTTAAATTATACTTTAACCTTTCCGGATAACTTAAAGCATATAAAATAGGTAATTTCATATCAGGAACTGAAAGTTGAGCTTTAATAGAGCCATCAATAAATTCTACCATTGAATGTATTATTGACTGCGGATGTATCAAAACATCAATTTTACTGGCAGGTATATTAAACAAATAATGTGCTTCAATTATTTCTAATGCTTTGTTGACAAGTGTAGATGAATCAATAGTAATTTTTTTGCCCATCTTCCAATTTGGATGATTTAAAGCCTGCTCAATAGTAACAGTTTTTAATTCTTCGTAAGTGCGATTTAAAAATGGGCCTCCTGATGCTGTTAATATTAATTTTGCTACATTTTTTATATCTTCACCTACAAGCGATTGAAATATTGCACTATGTTCGGAATCTACTGGTAATATTTCTGCATTATATTTTTTTGCTAATTTGTTAACTAATTGACCAGCAACAACAAAAGTTTCTTTATTTGCAATTGCTATTCTTTTTGATCTTTTTATCGCCTCTATTGTAGGCTTTAATCCAGCAAAACCAACCAATGAATTTGCAAATATATCATAATCAGCATTTCTGGAAATTTCAAGTATGCCCTCCTCACCGTACAAAACAACTGTGTCACTACCACAAACTTCTTTTAATTTTTGATAGCCTTCTTTTGTTCCAATTGATACAAACTTAGGTTGAAATTCTTTTACCTGTTCGATAATAAGTTCAATATTTCTATTAGCCGCTATAGCTTCTACTTCAAACTGCTCATTAAATTCTCGTATGATATTTAATATATTAACACCTATTGATCCAGTTGAACCTAAAATAGCAACTTTCTTTTTCAATTTTTACCTTTTACAATTTTTAATATACAAATTTAATAATGTTTACAAATTTAAACAAATTTAAACAAATTTATTGAACTATATTTAATTTTCTTTTGTATTTTTGCAGTAACAAATTATTAGAATTTTTATGGATATACTAATCGCATCAAAAAATAAACATAAAATTGAAGAAATAAGTGCAATTTTTAATAATTCCGGTATAAAAATACACTCACTTAATGATTTTAACTCTATTCCCGATATTATAGAAGATAAAAACACTTTTGTAGAAAATGCCAAATTAAAAGCAGAAGGCTTTTATAATTATTTTAAAATGCCTGTTATAGCTGATGATACAGGATTATGCGTAGAATGTTTAAATAATGAACCAGGAGTTTTCTCTGCTAGATACACAGGCGAAAATTCCAACGATAAACTCAACCGCGAAAAACTACTAAATAACATAAAAAAACATAATCCCCCATATAAAGCATTTTTTGAAACAGTTATTTATTTTTTTGATGGTCTCAACCATATTATAGCAAATGGGCGTCTTAACGGCAAAATTATCACAGAAGAACGAGGAAACAACGGTTTTGGATACGACCCTATTTTTGTTCCAGATGGCCATAATAAAACTTTAGCCGAATTATCTTTCGATGAAAAAAATTTAATCAGTCATCGTTCACTTGCACTTAAAGATTTATATACTAAATTACAACAGAATAACATAATCAAATGATATCATTTACAAAACTTTTAAAGTTGATTGAAGAAGGAGAAGGATTACATACCGAATTTAAATTAAAATTTCCGGAGTATGAAAAAATCGCCAAAACCGCAATTTCCTTTGCTAATACGGATGGCGGGAATATCATTTTCGGAATTGCTGATGATAAAACAATTGTTGGAGTTGATAGCGAAAAAGAAATTGAGCAGCTTTTTAATTACGTTAACGAAAATTACTGTTTCCCTAAAATTGATTTTACTATCCAGAATATAGAATACAAAAAAAATCAAAGAGAAATTGTAATTGTCAACATCCCACTCTCACCCAAAAGACCTATCAAAATAAAAGATAATATCGATAAAATTATACCTACAAAATCTCAAGTGTTTATAAGAATTCAAGATAAATCTGTTTTAGCTTCACCAAATATGATTAAATACATTTACTTAAAAGCCAATAATATACCCTTAAAAAATTATAAAATTGGCAAATATGAAAAACTGGCATTTAGTTTACTTGATAAAAATGAATTTTTAACATTACAAGAATTTAAAAATGCTTCAAAACTTAAAATTTGGGATGCCGCCAAAATACTCCTTAATTTGGCACGAACTGAAATTCTTAAAATTATAATCGACGAAAACGGAAACGAATTTTACACTTATCACCCAAAATATTCTCAACAGGAAAATTCCCCTATCACCCCTGACAACTTTTAAAGATTATTTTTTTGTGAAAAATTGCCAATCTTAGAAATATTTATTAAATATTTTTTAGAAATTGCGAATGTTGTTTATGATGGCATCTGGGACAAAGAGAAACAAGCCAATCTAATGGTTCTGCACCAAATGCCCTCGGATATTTTTTGTGATGGACTTCTATTGCTTTCGCCCCACAATACTGGCAAATATAATTATCTCTCTTTAGTGCTAATTCCCTTTTTCTTTACCACTCTTTAGATCTTAAATATTTAACATACTCCAATTTACGAGATAATTTCCTAAGCGTTTTAGCAGGATGTAGTAAAAAATCAAAACTAAATATACTTTTAAAAATAACTGAAAATATTTCAAATTTCCTTTGTTTGTAATTTTTTTTATAAAGCGACATAAAATTTTATTGTAAATTTAATCTGGCATTTATTACAAAATTAACAAAACTTATCTCAAAAAAACTAAATTCATTGTTTTATTATCATAATTCTATAACTTCGTCTTTATTATTTAATGCATTCTCTATATCTGCAAGTGCTTTGAAAGGAGAACTTTTTGATAAATCTGTAATATTATACAAAATTAAAGACATTTTCTGTATATCTCCTTCATTAATAGCAATATCTAGCCGTTCAAAATATTCTTTGATTAACTCTTTTCTTTCATCAAAAGATTTCTCAAGAAATGTGATAAAAACTTCTCTTTTAGCTTCAATTTCAGCTAATTTTACTCTTGCTGCTTCTCTTATGTATTCTCTTTTAGTTTGCTCAATTTGCTCAGTTTTTTTTAATCAACATAAGCGTCTTTTATACTTTCATAAAAACCTAAAATTCCATTTAAAGCTGTAGCTGGATTAATATTTTTTAATGCTGATAAATACTTATTTGCCATAACACACCTTTAAAATTTTATACTATATTTAGTATTTTAGTACAATTTCGTGGCTAGCAACAGTGATTTTCCCTTTATCATCAACAACAGGAGTTGATGATACTTCTGATATATTTTTCATCAACAATATAGCTTGTTTTAATAAATTCATATGTGTATTATCATTTTCATTAAAAGTAAGTGTATCTAATTTAGTCAAAACATTCTCTAAATTATTAGAAAGTTTCACCATAATATCTTTCAATTCAAAAATTCTTCTGTTCACTTGTTCAAGGAAATCAATAACTACACCAATCTCTTTAACTGCTTTATTGACCTTTGCTTCATACTCAAATGCATAAGTGTATGCCTGTTCAGCTTTTTTCTTAAACATAAATCCGCCTACAAGCAATGCAGGTGCAAGCGCAATACTACCGAGAACTAAAGATCCCATAGCCATACCGCCTCCGCCAGCTGCCAAAGAGCCTCCTCCTAACCAAGCAAGAATTGCATTTGTAGCTGCTGCCCCGGATAGTGTACTAATTGCTGTTCCAGTAATTGCAGCACCAAACAAACCAACAGCCGTAACTGGTGCCTGGCTTGCAGCAATGCCAGTAGCTGCAGATGTAAATAAACCAGACGCAATATCTTTAGCCTGTATAAACTGTGTTCTATAAAGTTCAAAATTAATTGGAGTTATTCGTAATTCTTCTAAAAGTAAAAGCATTTTCTTTTTATTCTTTCGTCCCATAGTGTAAAGGATTTTAATAACTTTTTTGTATTGTGTTGCACGAATTTCAATTACTTTTTTAGCATAGTTTTCAGCAATACTCATCGTTTTCTTTCTAGCCTTATCAAGTTCTCTTTTTTCATTTCAAACCTATCTTGTACTTCTTCGGCTATCCACTTAGCTTCATCTAGTGTTTCTTTTCCTTGAGCTGCATCGTTTATTCCTTTTCCTGCTGCTAAGGTTGCAGCTCCCAACCAAACTAAAAATGGTATTGGCATATTTACCTCCAAATTTTATTCTTAATCATTTAGAGCAAGTTTTTTCTTATTTTTCCAGCCGTGCTTAGTATTTTTATAGTATTAGCGTAGGATTAAATATAAATTTCTAATTTTTGGATTGATTTATTAAAAAAAATTAAACACTCCTAATTTCAGGATAGTGAATTCTAGTTTAGGATATAAGAATTTTCTATAAATTATTTTAACACTACGAATTTCTTCATTATTTTTGAGAGTTATCTTAAATAATAAGGGACATAAACCAATTAAACTTTCTGGGAATAATCTATAATTTATAAAACAAATTAAACCTTCTATTATTTTGAGTTCAACTTCTTAATTGGAATAATGTAAGTTTCACTAGAACTATTTGCAAGTGGTGTAGCCCAAACTATAATTACAGGGCTATCATTACGAATACCTAAATTCAGATTATTCAATTCATTCAAAGATGTAACAAATGGATAATCAATTTTTTGAAATGAAAAATAATTCTTCAGGTGGGAATAATTAATCAAAATAATTTTTTATATTCTTATTGATTAAATATATTTGATATTTGTCCAAATTAAAATCTTTTTTATCATAAATAATATTTTTCTTGTAGTTTATTGTTAACGAAAAAGGTTGTTTGTACCAATTATTCCCTCCCCCATAACCTTCTTCGGTTATATATAGAACAATTGATATGATACTATCATTTTTTGTTAAAATATCAAAAGAACTCCTAAGTGTTGCAGGAATTGGTTGATAATCATTTTCATCAGCTATATAGGCGTTACCATATCCGCCTTTTTCTTTCTTAAACTCTTTAACTTTTGAATTAATTTTTTCAACAAAAAATTTATTGATTTTATTCTGAAAAACAATATCTTTCAAACCTTTAATTTTGGGTAGGAAAGAAACATCAATATTAAAATAATACTTTTCAAACTTCTGATAATTAATTTTAACTGTATCTATTGAAACAATATTTTGTTTATTAGTGGATGTTTCATATTTATTATTATTGCAACCATAAAGAAAAAACAAAGACAAAATAATAAAAATCTAATATTAATTTCATTATATTTTCCAAATATCTAATTAACATCTTATCAATAATAAAATAATTAACAAATTTAATATTTTCTTAAAAAATATACAATTTTTTAAGAATTAGGAATAAAATTTTAAGCTACTAAATTATTTGCTTATCTTCATTATTTAAAATTTTGTAGAATGCATTCTTTAATAATTTATTAATTTGGGAATCTGGAATAAATTCAGGAATAGTTTTTCGATTTACCATAGCAAAAACCACATTTTCATCAAATGGTAATTCACATAACACATCTATATTATTAGTATGACAAAAACTTTTAATATTATTCGTAACATCAACATTCAAATCGCTTTTATTAATAATTACCCAAGAATGTAAATTATATTTAGAAGTTATGTTTATCACTCTTTGAAAATCACTTAACGCAGATAAAGTTGGTTCAACAACAATAATTACATGGTCAACACCAGTAATTGTTGATAAAACTGGACAACCTATTCCTGGTGGTCCATCAATAATAATATTATCAATTTTTTCTTTTTCAGCAATACTTTTCGCATTATTACGAACTAAATTAACTAATTTACCAGAATTTTCTTCACCGGGAGCAAGCTTACCATATACAATTTTACCATTACGAAAAGAACCTCCGTATATTCGGCTATCACCAATGTTGACCATCTTTATAGCGCCATTTGGACAAACCCTAGCACACAATTGACATCCTTCGCAGGAATAATCAGATATAAATATCTTTTCATCTTTTAATGATATAGCATCAAATCTACAATAATCAATACAAATTCCACAACTACTACAATAATTATAATCTACAACAGCTTTCTTACTGCCATAGTAAACATCTTCGAGTTCTATAGTATGCTCAAAAAGTACATACATATTTGCAGCTTCAACATCACAATCAGCTAAAACGACTTTTGATAAATAAGTTGTAAATGCTGCACTGATACTACTTTTCCCTGTTCCACCTTTACCGCTAATTATTGCTATTTCCATATTTATCAAATATTAAGTTAAACATATAAAAAAAATCTTTTTCCATTTTTGAATTATTTTTTATAAATAAGTCGCCATTAGAATAATAATGTGCAATATCTTTATTAAAAGGTATTTCCATCAATAAAGGTATATGCTTTTCATTTAAAAAATCATAAATTTCATTATCACCTAAACCTGCTTTATTAATTACAACACCAAAAGGTTTTTTCATACTATTTAATGCATCCACCGTTTGTTTTAAGTCACTCAACCCAAAAGGAGTTGGTTCTGTAACTAATATTACGTAATCAGCAGCTGCTACAGTTTGGACAAAAGGACAAGATGAACCTGGTGGTGAATCTAATATAATTATACCTTCATTTCCTGCTTCTTTGATAGCAGCTTTTATTGTAGGAACTGGTGAATTAACTCCTACTTCCATTTTTGCTTCAAATATTGAAGCATTCTCGGATATTTCTATTTGAGTTACCTCTCCTATAACAATCTCTTTCTCCGATATAGCTCCGAATTTACAAGCTACCATACATGCACCACAACCATGGCACAAATCTTCTACAACATTAATTATTCGTGCATTTTGCAAAAGAATAATTGCATTGTAATTACAATATTCACGACATCTTCCACAAAATTTACATTTTGTTATATCAATTACAGGAACTTTCTGGACAACTAAATTTGATTTTATTTTATTTCCTTTATAAAATATTAAATCATTAGGTTCTTCTGCATCACAATCAACAAGTGTTAACTTATAATTTTGTTTTTGTAGTACATAAAACAAATTAGTTGCAACTAAAGTTTTACCAGTTCCTCCCTTACCACTAGCTATTGCTATTTTCATATCATCCCTTAATTTTCAAATAACATTCATATTATAATTTCTATTCCTTATTCGATATAACTTTAATTAGTGGCCATATTGCCCATCGTGATTACAATAATTAGCATTAAGAACTAATTTATTTTGCAAAAAACTATTAACCAGTTCTTCAGCTTTTTTTATAGGAGCACCGGCAAAGACATTAATATTATGTTGATTAAAATGATCAATAGCTTTTTGTCCAATACCACCAACAATAACATCAGTAACACCAAATTGTGCTATCCACCTTGGATACAAACCAGGAGTATGTTCTGGTGGTTGAACCTCTTTAATTTCTTTTATTTTATTATCAAGTACATATACTATAGAAAATGTTTGACAATGGCCAAAATGTTCACTCAAAATACCATTTACTAAAGGTATTGCAATAATTTTTTCCATTTTCTTACTTTGTTAAATTAAAAAAAAGCTTACTGTAATTTTAATAAGATGTTATAAACAATTATCGTGATTTCTCATTCTGTTTCTTCTTTTCATCCCTTTGCCAATACCAAAACCATAATAATCAGAAAAATCTTTATTCATATCAATCTTATTTTCATCAACATTATCAATTTTTGAATTGTACTGATTTTTTAATTTTTCACCAAAATTAGTACAACGACCCATTTTCCTTCCGGTCATAGGACCTTGACCATTAGGACCTCTTCGGTTATAACCAGGCATGATAACCTCCTCTGTTTGATATTTGTTTAATATTCTACAAAATTAAACATATAATTTTATAGTTTTTATAAATCTTGTTCATAAATAAAAGAATCAATAATTAGTAAATAATAAATCATTAGCCACATAAATTTATAGCACTTGCCTTAACTACTCAATCCCAAAAATTCAATATTAATTAAACATGATTATTTTTTAAACTTTAAAATTTTATTACATTCCTTATACTCATAACTAATTACTTTTCAAGCATTTCGATAATTTCTTTTATTTTTTTATTGGGTTGTTTTAAAACAATCATTTGAATCTTTAAACTATCCATTAGAGATTTTATTTTCATTCCAAATTCACCAGAAATTACTTTTTCAACGTTTCGAGAAGCAATAAGTTCAACAGATGAAGGCCCAGCACCATCTTCTGCATCTTTGTTATGATTTGGTATAATTTCAATTGCTTTGCTTTCTGTATCAAAAATTACAAAATAAGAACATCTACCAAATCTCATATCGATATTATCTTCTAGTGTATTTCCGGTTGATGTTATAGCTACTTTCATAATTTCACCTTATATAATAATTTTACTAAAAAACTTTTCGTGTCATTGGAATATTACAATTAGGACACATTTGATTTTTGCATGGTATTCCTTTTTGATGTTTTTGTTCAAAGCTACAATTTGGACAAATACAAATATCATTACAACTTTCACAACTTATAAATTCATTGTCATTATTAAATTTAGTAAAATTTTCACTTTTACATAAAGGACAAAAATTAATTGGAACATCTTTTATAGGATTATTAAAATAACACCCACATGTTTTACAATGATACCAATCGCTATCAAAAAAAACTTTCCCACCTTCTATTATTATTTGTCTACCTTCCACAAATGCTTTTGCAATTTTTTGTAGTGCCGATCCATATATTCTTGTAAAAGTGGGACGAGAAACTCCCATCATCATAGAAGCTTGATTATGATTAAGCATATCATAGTCACATAAACGCAATGCTTCATATTCCTCGTATAATAAATTGATTGGTTCATTTTTTATATTTAATTCTTTGCCAAATGGTTTCATCCCTTTAATTATAGGGGGATTTAATACTTTTCTATTAATTTTAATTCGTGGTGACATAATAACTTAAATTAACTATTGTTCATTTCAAATATAATAAACTTTTGTTCATTTTGCAAATTAATTTTCACTTTTTTCATTAGACAATACAAAAATATAACGTACCTATTAACATCTTAATAAAAATTTTAATAACGGCAATTAGATATAAAAAAATTTGTTTAATTATCAACTTTTATAAAGTTAATAATTCTTTTTTAAGTAGTTATTTGATTTTTTCTGGTATGAAATTTTTCATAACTAATTAGTTAGAAAAATTTTATATTGTTTTTACAATTATATAGTTTTTTTTGAAAAAAAATTTACCTATATTCAAGAACAAAATCTTAGGTGATTACATGAAAAAATTATTAATTTTTCTTTGTCTATCTTTTTACATCTTTGCAGTACCTGCAAAACCCGGTATTATAGAAATTAAAAACCAATATCAAAACTTAAAAGTTTATCTAACGGGAGATGAAAAATTAAGCTACATTACAACACTCGATGGTTATACTTTACTTTATGACAATAATGGTATATTAAAATATGCTACTTTAGATGAAGATAAAAATTTAGTTCCTTCCAACATTATTGCCAATGAAATTTACCAAAGAACAGATGAAGAAAAAGTATTTCTTAATTCTATTCAGCCATATTTATCATATTCCCCACAACAAGTTAACTTAAAAAAACAACTTTTCAAAATTCAAGATGTCAAAATTAAAAAAAGCTTTCCATCAAAAGGTAATCATAAATTATTAATGATATTGATTGATTTCCCAGATATAAAAGCTAAAATTTCTAAAACTGCTTTTGAAAATTTGATGAATCAAAACAAATACGGCGGAATTGGAAGTTTTAAAGATTATTATTTATCTCAATCCTTTGGGCAATTGAATATTACAACAGATGTTTATGGATGGTATACCGCAAAATATAACCATGACTATTATGGAAAAGAAGAAAATGGTAGTCACGATTCCCAACCTTATGCATTAGCAAGAGAAGCAGTAGATGCGGCTTATAACGATGGCGTTAATTTTGCTAACTATGATAATGATAAAGATGGTAATCTTGATGCTGTTATGATAATTCACGCAGGATACGGACAGGAAGCAGGTGCTCCTTCAACAACAATTTGGTCTCATAGATGGTCTTTAAGTGCAGGCGGATTAGCTGTCACTTATAATGGTGTTTATATAAACGACTATGCCATTCAACCTGAATTAGCAAATGCATCAGGTTCTAATATTACTAATATAGGTGTGATTGTTCATGAATTTGGTCATATTTTAGGATTACCAGATTGGTATGATACAGATTATGCTACTAATGGACAAGCCTTCGACTTAGGCCCATGGGATGTTATGGCCAGTGGCTCATGGAATAACAATGGTAAAATCCCTGCAAACCATAACTCTTTTTCTCGTTGGTGGCTCGGCTGGATTGAACCCGTGGAATTAAAAGAACCCGGTACATACACATTAAAATCAATGTCTAAATATCATGAATTTTATATAGTAAGAACTCCCGTCAAAGGTGAATTCTTTATGCTTGAAAATAGACAAAAAGAATTATTTGATAGTGTTCTACCCGGTAAGGGAATGTTAATTTATCATGTTGATAGTAATTATATTGCTCAAAATTGGAATTCCAATACAATAAACACAATACCAGAGCACCAGGGACTTGATATTGAAGAAGCTGATAACGATAGATCTAATGGAAGTTACGCTGGCGATCCTTTCCCAGGAACTACCAATAATACTTCTTTTACAGATTACACTACCCCAAACTCTCTAACATGGAATAATAATTTTACAAGTAAACCAATAACTAACATCAAAGAAGATAATCTCACCAAAACTATCACTTTCGATTTCCTTGGTGCTGGTAAACCTTTGTTTATGTTTACCAATATTTTAGATAAACAACAGCTTAAACCAAATTCTCAATATGATTTACAATTCTTATGTTATAGCTTAGCTAATTTTAATCTATATATCAAAAACTTAAAAAATAACAACATACTAAAAATTGCAAGTAATGTTTCAACAAATACTGGTAACTATAATGTAACAATACCCGATTTGCCATTTGGAACATATTTATTTATCGCAACTCCTGTTGATGATACAACAAATCAATTTTACTCCAAAACATTTATAATATATGAAGTTCCTAAAATTTATATTACAGAAGTTGTTGACAACAATAATTTTGATGCAGATTATGTTGAAATATACAATGCTGGTACCAAAAGTGTTAGTCTTAATAACTTCACACTTGAAGAAAGATATTTAAGCAAAGACAATACTAATAGAAGATACATTAATTTTCTAAAAAATACCCAAAAAAATCCAAACGCAGATTTAATCTTAGAACCTGGGGAATATGCTCTTATTGTAAATTACAAAATGACTATACCAATTGATAGCTTTATTAAAGTTTATGGTATTCCTTCCAATATTGCTATATTTAATAATAAATTACTTGCTCCTCCACAAATTGATGGTGATGAAAGATATCAACTTATAGACAGTTTAGGTAATATTATTGACAAATTTGGTAGATGGGATAATATATTAAATTCTCACTTCAGAACAAAAGCAAACAAATGTTATGCAAGAAATACAAATTATGAAAATGGTGAGTTAGCTACAAGTTGGATAGAATTCGATAATACACAATATAATTATACACCCGGCAAAGATAATATTTTAACTTCAACAGAATACTATATTAATGATAAATTTGTAGTCGAAAATAAGGATTTAGTAAATATTTATCCAAATCCTTTTAACCCAACAACGACAATTAAATTTACTCTTAAAAATAATTCTTTTGTTAATATTAAAATTTTTAATATATTAGGAGAACAAGTTTGCGAAATTCTTAATAAAGAGTTTCAAAGTGGTATTCACACAATTCAATTTAATGCAAGCAATTTAAATAGTGGAGTTTATTTCTGCACTATTAAAACAAATAGTTATGTAAAAACATTGAAATTATCACTAATTAAATAGAAAAATAAATATGAAAACACTCCTAACAACAATATTATTAACTATTTATCTTTATGCTGTACCTGGTATACCTAAACCAGTAACAATAACTCTTCCAGATAATTCAAAAATTACAATTAGAGTAATTGGAGATGAAAATAGGCATTTTCTAAGAACACTTGATGGTTATACTCTTCTTTATAATGAACAAGGTTTTTTAGAGTATGCTATACTGGACGAAAATGGTTTATTAAAACTCTCTGGAGTGCGTGCACATGATATTAAGAAAAGAACAAAAGCTGAAAAAAAATTTCTAAAGAAACTGCCAAAAGAGCTTGAGTATAAAGATAATAATTAAATGACAAAATCAACTTGCTGCATTTTTTTCATAAAATTCATGTCTTGTAAGAAAATCTTTTTTAAGTCCAATAAATTTGTTTAGCAGAAATTAAAACGGTCATCTCAGTAATTAAAAGATGGCCGTTTTTTATTCAAATGCAATTTTATTTTTCTGGTTTGGTTAATTCTTCCAAATTAGTAAGATACTCAAATGCATGTTCGTTTGTCTTACCACACATTTCTAGGGATGGTTGAATCCCTTTACAAAAAGATGGATAATTTATTTTGTTATGAATAATACATTCATTTTTTTCATTTAAATTTATACATCTAACACCAGCAGGTTTGCCTTGTGGCATCCCTGGAATTGGTGAGTTTATTGATATAACAATGCAACAAGCTGCACAACCTTTTCTGCATTCCATAATCTACCTTTGTAATAATAATTTGTAAGTTAAATTGATATTATCTCCTATAAATTTAACAAAATAAATCCCACTTGCAAAATTATTTGCATTAAAAATAAATTTATTGTTTCCTTTTTCTAAATATCCATTATACAATGTATATACTTTTTGTCCTAAAATATTATAAATATCAATTGTATAATTACCGCTCTTAATATTTTTTACAATAATATTAGTGGCAGGATTAAAAGGATTTGGATAAGCATACATTGCATATTTTTCAATAATTAAATTATTATTTTCAGTATCAACAGGCAAATTAAGATGCTTACGTAACAGATAAGAAAATTTTTCAATTGTAACAAATTCAACATCGTTTCCAATAGTAGCATCGCTTTTAACTTTATTATACATTTGTTCAAGCATTGTTAAATTAACATCTGCGTAACTCGGATCTGTTCTGCTTGAAAAATTATTATCTTGTCTATATCTTTGATATCCGCCAAGCATGAAAAATGGTTTTGTCTTAGTTTTTAAGTAATTAGTTATTCTATCTGCAAAAATAGTTATATCATTTGGGCCAGAGTAAGCATTAGCATAAAATGTTGCAACATCGCCTGATCCATATGCAGGAGCATGATTAAAAAATAAATGTCCATCTTGTACTTTGGGTTGTTGGTTTGGAAGTAATGGTTCAAAAACCAATGTTAATTTTACGTCAATCGATTTCTGAAAATTTGCATAATTGGATAAAACATAATTATTTCTTATTGTTATGCCACGATAATTACAAGTTCCTTGCCCACAATAATGCTTGTAGCCATAGATATTATCAACATTATATTTATTCATCAAATATCTGGATTTTTCAATTGCATCATTTATAACGCCATTAGGAAGAACATCAACATAAATATAGCCCAAAGGTGATAAAACAGATACAAAACCATCGTTTTTAGTAGCTGTAGAATAGTTATAATATGCTAAAAACGGACAATCTTCAAAAATATGTAAGTTCCAGCCCCAATTTACTGGAATTTTCCCCCTTTTCGGAGATAACCATGCCCCTGCTTGAAATGTATTTACCCAATTGCATGCATCTCCCTCGGAACCTAAAATTAAAACATAGTATTTATTAGAAAGAATTGTATCTTCTGTTGAAAGTTGCTTACTTTTATTTTCAAAAATAAAATTTTCTGGAATTGGATATGAAGAATGAAATGACATATTTGGTACATTTGCTTCATGAAAAGAAAACCCGTAGGCCGATATCCACTGTACTAATGGTTCTGGATTTATCCAACCATAAAAATGCTTAATTTTATTAGGATTTTTCTGGCTTAAATATTTCAAACAATCTTCTATCAATTTAGCTCTTTGTTCAAGAAGTTTTGAAAAATCCAATCCATCTGGCTCTGTAGCACCTACATTTATCATAAACATTCTTTCTTTTACATAATAATCGGTAATTTCACGATTCGATATTTTAAAAGGATTACATCGTGGTAAAATATACTTTATTGCTGTATCTAACAATTTATAATATTGTTGTTCATTTGTATAACTGTTGCTATTCCAGATATGTAATGGATCATTTAATTTAGCTGGGAATTTTGTTGCCGGTTCATTACCAAAGTGATCAATAATTATTACACTATCAACAATATTCAGACCTAATCCTTGTGCCTTTTTCATTGACAAAGGAATACGATTTATCAAAGCTCCTATCATTGCAGCAACTTCACCTTGCCACAGAAAGTTTTGCCCGTCAAAATTAGAAAAAAATTTTGTTGTATCATAGACTATTGCACCAGCAAAATAATATTTATATTTATTGATTAAATTATCAATACCATAAATAAATTCAAATTGTGCATTACCATATTCTTTATAAATTTCTATCCAATAATAACTATCTGCTAATGAATAACTCCATGATTGACGAATTCCTTTTAAATACAATTGTGCTGTATCTCTATTTACAATACCGGCAATTGTCAAGGCTGTCAATTTATCATTTGCATTAAGTCCACCAGCATCAAAAATAAAACATTGACGTTTTTGTGCAGACAAATCACAATAAAAAATTAATACTAAAACAAGCAAGATTTTCCCCCGCATTATATCCCCCGATATAATTATTTATTGATAAAATTATAAACTATAATTTCACTTTTTATTAAACCCAAAATATTGTTTTCTAAAACACAAAAATCTACAAAGTTTATATTTTTGTTAATTTCTAAATCATTATATTCATTAGTAGTTAAATTGCCTATTCTTATACAATCATCAAATAAAATATAATATAAATTATTTTTTATAAAAAAACTTTTTATTTTTTGAGAAAATTCAAGTTTTGTAAATGGAGTACCGAACTTATCAAAAATGAAAATTATAGTATCTGTAACTGCACAAACATAAGTATCAACTAATAGCTTTTTGATATCTTTAATATAGTAATCTTTATAATTTACGCCACCAAAATCAATTAAATAATTCAAATTCATATTCAATTTAAATATTCTCTTTTTAATTTCATCATAGAAAAAAAAGAAACCATCTGAAGAAAGTTGAGCAAATTTAACTTTTTGTAATAATGAATTTTGATTATCAATTTTAATTTTATTGATAAAATTAAGTTTTCTATCAAATATAGTGATTGTGTTATTATTCTTATCAACCACAAATACATTTAATTGATTGGTAAAAATATCACCTGGAAAATCGAAACAAGTATTACACCAACCAAAACCACCAGTTTCGTTCAAAACATCACCATTTGAATTTAAATGTAGTAGTCGATTACCCGTTCTATCAATTACATAAATGTTATCTCTATCAATCACACAAAAATTATTCGCATTATGAAAATTTCCTATGCTTTTTAAATAAACTAATTCTTGAGAAAAAATTACAATAGCAATCAAAAGAAAGTTGATTATTAATTTCATAATTCTACCTTTTTTTTTACAATATTACATAAAATTATTAAAATTTCGAAAAAATAATTAAATTAATTGTTTGAAAACAAAATATTAGGTAAAAATATGCTAAACCAAAAATCAATTATTGAATTAACAAAAGACGAAGATATCGATAATTATTATTTGCTTTTAAAAAAATACGAAATACGTCTCAACAAAAATAATAAAGAATATGTATATTGTGAATTTGCTGACAAAAAATCATCTATCATAGGAAATTTTTGGAATAATTTTGATAAAGATGAAATATTAGCCCTTAATCCTGGTGATGTTGTATTTTTAAGAGGGAAAATAATTGAATTCAATAATTCTTTACAGATTAATATTACTAAAATGATTAAAGCTATAAGTGTATCATCCGATGAATTTATTGAAAAATCTCAAAGACCACTTGATGAAATGCTTGCAGAATTGAAAGCATTTTATAATTCAATGAACAACATTTTCTTAAAAAAATTACTCGATAAAATTCTTTTTAACAACGAAAGCAATTTTAACAAATATATAAAAACCCCAGCGGGGAAATCGTGGCACCACGCATATATCAGTGGTTTATTAGAACATACTCTTGAAATTATTAAAATCTGCGACTTAAGTTGTACATTTCACAAAGAAATAAACAGAGATCTTTTAATAACAGGTGCTATTTTACATGACTTTGGTAAAATATATGAAATATCTTCCGATCCTGGTTTTGAATATACAGATGAAGGCAAATTAATTGGACATATTGTTATCTCTGCAATGGAAATTGAAAAAATTATTAATGGAATTGACGATTTCCCAAAAGAATTAAGAGATCAAATTATACATTTGATACTTAGCCACCAAGGTAAATTAGAACATGCTTCACCTGTTATTCCTAAAACATTGGAAGCTATAACATTGTACCATGCTGATGAGCTTAGTGCAAAAATGAATGCTTACAAAAATGCTATTCTAAATAATACTGTTACAAATAAGTGGACAAAAAGAATTCCTTTAGCAGAAACAGAACTTTTTGTCCCAGATAATGATTATAATTTTGATATTGATGAAAATAATGATAGTTTATTGGATAACAATACAATTAAAAGTTCAACTATACAACCAGAATTAGGATTTGAAAATTAATATGCTAAAATATTGTTTTACAAAAAGAACTATATTTAATAGGAGTTAGAATTTGATATTTCAGGATAAAATTGATGAAATATTAGCAAGAGCAGATTTAGTTGAAATTGCATCTGAGTTTGTAAAACTTAAAAATACAGGTAATAGTTTTATTGGATTATGCCCATTTCATCACGAAAAAACTCCTTCTTTTCATATAAGTAGAGAAAAACAATTGTATCATTGCTTCGGTTGTGGTGCCGGAGGAAATGTCATTACATTTTTAAAAGAAATTAAACAAATTACATTCTACGAAGCCTTAAAAGAACTTGCAGCAAGATATAATATTCAACTTCAAGAACATACTCTAAGACCTAAATACCAAAAAGATAAAGAATATTTTGACATTATTGAATTTGCTTTAAACTTTTTCAAAAAACAATTATTTAGCTCTAATGGTACCCCAGCACTTGAGTATTTAAGAAATAGACAAATTAATGATGACACCATTGTATATTTCAAAATAGGTTTTGCCCCCGCTGGTTGGGATAATTTAAAAAATGAATTATCAAAACAAGGTTTTAACCTCGAACTTGCTACACAACTTGGCCTTTTAAGTTTTAATCAAGAAAAAAAAAGCTATTATGATAAATATAGAAACAGAATTATATTTCCAATAACATCTCTTTCAGGACAAGTAATAGGCTTTGGCGGTAGGATTATTGACCCTAAAAGCGAAGAAGCAAAATATATCAATTCAAGTGAATCTCCGATCTATCATAAAAGAAAAACTCTTTATGGCTTGTATCATGCAATTAAATCAATAAAAGAAAAAGAAAGAGTTATTTTGGTAGAAGGTTATTTAGATTATTTAACATTATACCAAAATGGCATAACAAATGTGATTGCATCTTCCGGCACAGCACTTACAGAAGAACAAGTAGAACTAATTTCCAGATATACAAAAAATATTTTTATAGTATATGATGCAGATAGTGCCGGTCAAAAAGCTACTGATAAAAGTATAGAATTATTCCTAAAACATAATTTCAATACACATATAGTTACATTGCCAAACAATTACGATCCCGATACATTTGTAATTGAACATGGCAGTTCTAAATTTCGAGATCTATTGAACAGTAGCGAAAACTTTATTGATTACAAATGGCGACAAATTACAAAAAACAATTCAAATGATGTATACAATCAATCAAAAGCTATCACAGAAATTATCAACCTCATTGCTTTAATTAATGATGATATTACAAAGGAATTACATTTGAAAAACATTTCAAAAAAATTCAATCTTGAATATTCCTTGCTTGCAAATGAGCTTAATAAAATAAAAAATCGTGATATAAACAAAGAAAATACTGCTTTATTAGTATCAAAAGAAACAACAGAATATAAAAATGAAATTAATTTTGAAAAAGAAATTCTTGCACTTTTGCTAAATTTTGATAATTCGGTAAATAACTATATTATTTCAAATATCGATTTAAATTATTTTACAGATAAGCATCTTATTGAAATTGCTGAATTCTTATATACAGATAATAATATTACGAATATATCATCATTATACGAATATATTGAAGATCTTGATACAAAAAAATTACTTCTTGAGATTTCTGATAAACTATTTTTTAACAATAAAAATGACTTATACAAATATACATTTGATTTGATAAAAAAAATCAAAATTGAACAAATAAATTTTGATATTAAACAATTGCAAGAAACAACTAACTTAAATAAAGATACATTTATTACTCTCCAAAAATTATTAGAAGAAAAAAAATCTATCGAACAACAAAAATTTGATATTTCATTATTTACAACACAAACAGAGAATAACCATGCATCAATTTAACCTTAGAATAATGGAAGTAAATACAAGAGTATGGTTAAATAAATTTAACACATCAAAAAAGAAAGCAAGATTAACAGATGTCCCCACAACTTATTGGCAACATTTGGTTGATTTAGGTTTTCAAGCGATATGGTTTATGGGAATATGGGAAACCTTGCCACATTTAGCAAACCAATATTGCTTAGAAGATTACCTTATTGATGAATATTCAAAAGCACTACCAGATTGGACAGAAGAAGATGTTATCGGTTCACCTTATGCAATTAATCAATATAAAATAGATAAAAACATAGCAACAGAAGAAGAGTTTTTAGAAATAAAAGATAAACTCAATAAACTTGGTTTATTTGTGATTTTAGATTTTATTCCAAATCATTTCCATGCAGAATCGATTTTAATAGATAAATACCCAGAAATATTTCTTCAAGGAGATGAAAATCTTTATAAAAGTGACCAAAATACTTATTATCTCCATAATGGTAAAATTTTTGCACATGGTAGAGATCCATTTTTCCCCGCCTGGAAAGATACAATACAGCTAAATTATTTCAATCCTAAAACACGCGATTTCATGATTTCTCAATTAGAAAATATAACAAAATATTGTGATGGCGTAAGATGTGATATGGCAATGCTCATAACCAATAATATTTTCAGAAATACATGGACTGGTGCATTAGAAATAAACAATTTCTCAAAACCACAAACCGAATTTTGGTATGATGCAATTAACCATATAAAAAAATTAAGAAATGATTTCATTTTTATTGCAGAAGTATATTGGAATTTAGAGTGGGATTTACAACAACTAGGTTTTGATTATACCTATGACAAAATTCTTCTTGATAGAATGCATTATAACGGAGCCAAAGAAATCATAGACCATTTAAAAGCAGAATATTCATATCAAGTAAAATCATTAAGATTTATTGAAAATCATGATGAAATGAGAAGCCTTGAAAAATTTGGACACAACAAAGCCAAAGCCTGTGCTGCAATTATTTGTACTACTATAGGTGGACAATTAATTTATGATGGACAAATAGAAGGCAAAAAAATTAAACTCCCAGTACAACTTAAAAGAGAACCTTACGAACAAATTGATCTTGAAATGAAAGTATTTTATGAGAAATTATTATCTATAACTCACGATCCTACAATTCTTTATGGAGATTTTAAATTATTACAAGCTGATTCTATTGGCTATGGAGATTTTTCCAACATTAATATTATCACGTATATATGGAGCTATAACGATCACTATTTTTGGTGTATTATTAATTTTTCTGAAAATTCATCAAAAGCTCGTATCAAGGTTGATTTACATACCGATTATTCAAATATAATACTTAACGATCTTATAAATGATGTATCATATAACAGAAACGCAGAAGAAATAAAAAATGAAGGTTTATATGTAGAATTAAAACCATACGGCATGCATCTTTTTAAAATATAATTAATAATTTAATCATACACAGTTAATAATTATTATGTATATTACTGTTAAATTATTATTAATAAATGAACAAAATATTTTATAAATATCTTAACCGACTTGTAGCTCATATAATTAAATACAGCAATGCCGTAGAGAAACAATTCACTCTATTTATATATAGTTTAAATGGCGAAAAAACAATATTTGACCATAATGACGAATTTACAAAATCCTTTTACAAATTGCACTCCAATATTCAGGATATGATCCAAACTATTCTCATTCGCAATCAACTTTATGGTAGATATTTAAGATTCCTTAATAATTGTTCTGACTTACTCAAACATTTAGAAAATTTTTCAGAAAATTCAATAAAACTTATCGATATAACATCTAAAATTAATTTTAATATTACTTTTCAGGAATTTCCACTGTTATATAATCATCTTAATAAAATTATTCTTTATTTTAATGAATTATTAGCTGCCCTGCATCATCAAAACACACAAAAAATTGTTGATATCACGCTTACAATCAATAATTTACTAAATAACAATAAACAATTAGTCCCTATTATGCAAGAAAAAATAACAAAATCCAAGCTATATGATAACATAGATTTTATAATACACGATATATTTTCTCTATTAGAAAAACAAATTTTAATACTTTCACAAATATCTCAAATAATGTTATTCATAATTGAAGGAACTTTAGATATTAAAGAAATATCCGTTAACAGTCCTAAAAATAGCCCTCCATCTAATATAATTGATGATTTAAGGGATCAATTAAATATAGATAAAAAAACAGAAGAACTTCTAGTTGAAATTAGTAAAATTATGAGTGAGATACATTAGGAGTTTTTCTTAATTCCTCTAAGAGTAACTTAAAATCGTGTGGTAGATCAGATTCAAATTTCATAAATTCGTTCGTGACGGGATGTGTAAAACCTAATGTTTTTGCATGTAGTGCTTGTCTTTGCATTATACTAAGTAAATTATCGACCCTGTTTTTCATTTTTGGTAAATCAGCTCCATAATGTATTTTTCTTCCATTATAGGTTTCATCACCAAAAATAGGATGGTTAATTGAATTTAAATGAACTCTAATTTGGTGAGTTCTACCTGTTTCAAGTTTAAGTTTAAGAAGTGATGCGAAATCAAATTCTTCAATCACTTTATAGTGTGTAACAGCATGTTTACCTTCATTAGGATTATCGGTTGTAGTAAAAATTTTTCTATCCTTTTTACTACGAGTGATATTTTTAATAATTGTACCTTCTTTATCCTTAAAAATTCCCCATGCAATAGCCCAATATTCTCTTTCAATGGTATGATGCGCAAATTGAATGGCCAATTTATGATGAATATCAGGATCTTTAGCAATTAAAAGAATTCCGGAAGTATCTTTATCTATTCGATGGACAATCCCAGGGCGTGATTTATCAGTAAATTCTTCATTTTCTACATCGCTTAAATGATAAAGCAAAGCATTAACTAAAGTACCCGTATAATTTCCAAAAGCAGGATGAACTACCATACCAGCTGGCTTATTGACAATAGCAAGGAAATCATCTTCGTATATAATTTCAATTGGAATATTTTCTGGTTCAGGATTTTCAGGTCGTGGAGTTATTGGGATTCTAATTTCAATTTCATCATTTGGTAAAACTTTATAATTTTTATCTATTAAATTACCATTAACTTTTACACAATTATTCTCTATAAGTTGTTGTATACGATTTCTGGAAGCATTTTCAACACAATTAGCTAAATATTTATCTATTCTTTCTCTTCTCTGGGCTGGCTGAACTTTTATATTCCAAACTTTTTCACTAATAATATTTGTCATAATTATTAATTTTAATTAACTTCTTTTTGGGTAGGAATAAAACTAATAATTAGAAGTAAAATAACTCCAACAGTAACAGCAGAATCTGCAATATTAAAAATTGGGAAATAATCATAATATCTACCGAATAATGTTATATCAGGGATATCCACCATAATAAAATCAATAACTTTACCTTTAAATAGACCATCATAACCGAAAATTACTCCATAGAATACACGATCAATCATATTTCCTAATGCACCACCTAAAATAAGAGAAAGAGGAATTGTTTCTTTTATAGATGCATCTTTATGATTATAAATATAATAAGCAAGATAAATAGAAATAATAATAGTAAATATTGATAATAACACTTTAAAAGAACCTACAGATACTCCAAAGGCAATGCCCGGATTTTCAACATAAGTAATCATTAAATAATGCTTAATTACAGGTATTTGCTGCCCATATTCCAAAGCAGCCTTCACCCATAATTTTGTTACTTGATCAAGTATTACAATTGTTAATGGAATAAAAAATAATATATTCTTTTTAAGAAAGTTTAACATTTTACCAGCTAATTTGTTTATTCACCTAAACTCAATAAAAAATGGATGCCCCTTCACTATTAATACCACCCATAATTAAACATATTCTATTAAAGTATAATATCCTTAAAAATTCAGAATGTTTACTTTTGTAGGTGATATAAAAAATAACTAAATGGGCATTCCCTAATTAAATTTATTTTTCTTTTTTCTGCTGTTCTTTAACTTGAACACATAATTGTGTATGTGGAACAGCTTTTAGTCTTTCTTTTGGTATCAATGGACAAGTTGGACATAAGTTTTTAGGCTCATCAATACACTCAATACATATACCATAAGTTCCAGCATCAATTCTTTTCAATGCTTCATCAAGGTATTGTAAAAATTTAGTTTCACGTTGTGCCCAAAGATATAATTTTTCTCTCTCCATAGCATCAGTTCCCTGGTCAGCCATATGGAGTGCATATGGAGAATTTTCGTTAATATATTCACCTGTTGTAGGATCTTTCATTTGTTCTTCAAGCAATTCAAGTTGTTTTAATATTTCTTCTCTTTTATTGAGAATAATAGTTCTAAATTCTTCAAGATCCTCTTTTCCGTAGCCTTTGATAACTTTTTTATTATCAGTTGAAACATTTTCAACAGGTGGTTCTAGATTTTTTTTTGGTCTTGGCATAAAAACTCCAATTATTATACTTTTGATATTGATATTAAGCAATCAATTCCATTGATACTTTCTTTTACTGCATCTTTCAATTCAGTATCACTAACAAAAGTTATAGAATCTGCTAAAGTTTCACTCGAAATATAATCGGAAAATTTATTAATTGCAAATTTTAATTGTTCATTTGCATTATATTTTATCATAATTCTATCAGTAACATCAAAATTGGAGTCTTTTCTAATATTTTGAATTCTGTTGATAAATTCTCTGGCGTTACCTTCGGCAATTAATTCTTCATTTAAGTTAGTATCAATAGCAACTGTAATACCATTATCGGATTCAACAAGCCAACCTTCAATACTAGAATTAACTATTTCAATTTCTTCTTTGGTTAATGTAATTTGTTGATTTTCAACATTTACATCCAATTTACCTTCTTTTTCAAGTTTTATAATATCTTCTTTTTTAAGCTCTTTAATAAAATTAGTTAATGGTTTAACATATTTACCGTATTTAGGACCAATTACTTTAAAGTTTGGTTTGGGAGATTTAACAACGATGTCCGAATTTTCGTCAAGAATATCAAGTGCTTTAATGTTAACTTCTTCCAAAATAACACTTTGCATTTCAAGAAGAGCTACTTTAAGTGATTTATCAACTGCAACTAATATTTTTCTAAGAGGTTGTCTAACTTTTAAGTTATTCTTAGCTCTCATAGATCTTGTCAAAAATACTACTTTCTGGGCAATATCCATCTTGTCTTCAAGCTTTGTATCGCGATATTTAACTTCAGGATAATATGATAAATGTACTGATTCGTATTCTTCTTTTTTAGTTATTTGATTTAAATTTTTATAAATATAATCAGCAATAAAAGGAGTAAAAGGTGACGCAAGTTTTGAAACAACAATTAAGCACTCATACAAAGTTTGGTAAGCGCTAAGTTTATTTTCATTCATTTCAGATTTCCAGAATCTTCTTCTGGATCTTCTTACATACCAATTAGATAAATGATCTATTGTAAAATCTACAAGTAATCTTGCGGCTTTAGTAGGATCGTATTCATTCATATATTTTTGATATTCTTCTACAACAGAATACAATTTAGATATAATCCATCTATCAATTTCAGGTCTCTTGTCATAAGGTATATCGGGTTGTGAATAATCGAATTTATCAATATTTGCATATAAAACAAAGAAATTATAAGTATTAACTAATGTTCCAAAGAATTTTCTTTGAACTTCAGCAATAGCTTCCTCATCAAACAAAGTTGGTCTCCAAGGTGGACTATTAATAATCAAATATAATCTTGTAGCATCAGCACCGTATTTATCAAAGAGATTAAATGGGTCAACAGTGTTACCACGAGATTTTGACATTTTATTGCCATTTTTATCAAGAATTAACTCATTTACCAATACATTTTTATAAGCAATATTGTCAAAAACCATAGTTGCAATTGCGTGCAAAGTATAGAACCAACCGCGAGTTTGATCAATTCCTTCACAAATAAAATCTGCAGGGAAACTTTTTTCGAACAATTCTTTATTTTCAAATGGATAATGAAGTTGTGCAAAAGGCATTGAACCAGAATCGTACCATACGTCTATTAATTCAGGTGTTCTTTTATAAATTTTACCATTTCTTTCAAATTTTACTTCATCAATAAAAGGTTTATGCAAATCTATTTGGTCTTTAGGAATATCTTTTACATATACTCTTTTACCATCTTTTTCAACAAATCCTTCTCCTAGTTCTTCGATACTTCCGACTGCAAACATATCGCTTCCATCTTCGCTTATCCAAATAGGTAGAGGTGTAGCCCAGAAACGATCTCTTGAAAGTGCCCAGTCTTTATTATCTTCCAACCAGTTGCCAAATCTTCCAGCTCCGACTTCTGGTGGTTGCCAGTTGATTGTTTTATTTAATTGAACCATTTTATCGGCAATAGCAGTAGTTTTAATAAACCAGCTTTCTCTTGCATAATAAATCACAGGGACATTATCATATCTCCAGCTAAATGGATAGGAGTGGACAATTGTTTCTTTTCTGTATAACAAATGTCTTTCTTTAAGTTTTTTGATAATGCCTTCATCAGCGTCTTTAACAAACATACCAGCAAAATCAGTTACTTCATCAGTGAATGTACCACCTCTGGTAACTGGTTGAAGCATAGGTAAATCATATTTTTTAGATACATCATAGTCATCTTGCCCAAATGCAGGTGCAATATGAACAATACCGGAACCATCTTCTGTACTAACGAAATCACCCAATATGACAAAATGAGCTTTTTTAGTTGGCTTTACATAATCGAATAATTGCTCATATTCATGATATTCTAATTCTTTACCTTTAAATTCAGATACTATTTCATATTCCTGTGTAATAACATTTAATCTATCTTTTGCAAGTATAACGTAATCATCCCCAAGTTTAATTTTTACATAATCAACTTCAGGGCCAACACAAAGTGCAACGTTGGAAATTAAAGTCCATGGAGTTGTTGTCCAAACAAGGAAATACAAATTATCTTCGTTTTTTGATTTAAAGAAAACATATACAGATGGATCTTTAGTTTCTTTGTACCCTAAAGCTAACTCATGTGAAGAAAGTACAGTTTGTGATTTTGGGCATTGTGGAACGATTTTATAATCTTTGTAAATCAACCCTTTTTCAAAAAGTTTTTTAAGAGACCACCAAACAGACTCGATATATTCATTGGTACAAGTTACATAAGCATCTTCCAAATTTATCCAATAGCCCATTCTTTCGGTCATCTTTTCCCATAAATCCATATATTCCCACACAGAATCACGGCAAGCTTTATTATATTTATCTATACCAAACTCAGGAACTTCACTTTTATTTTTTATACCTAATTTTTTTTCAACTTCAATTTCAACAGGCAAACCATGAGTATCCCATCCAGCTTTTCTGTGAATTCTATATCCTTGCAATGTTTTGTATCTACAAACTAAATCTTTAAGAGTTCTTGCCATAACATGGTGAATACCTGGTCTTCCATTAGCAGTAGGAGGACCTTCATAGAAAGTAAATGGACGATTATCATCCCTTGTTTCGATACTTTTTTCAAAAATATTGTTTTCTTTCCAAAATTTTAGTATTTCTTCTTCAATCGCTGAATAATTCAATTTTTCTGGAAATTGCTTATACATAAATCGCTCACTAATTTTTTTTATTTAGTCGGTAAATATATAAAAATTATTTTAAAAAAAATAGAGTTTTTTTTAACTAATTGTTTAATTTCAAATTACTTAAAAATTAAAGTTAATCAAAGAATATAAACATCAAAAATCATAACCCAAAGAAAAATAATATCTAGGGGATGAAAAATGATTTTGTTGATATCCCCAAGCAGCATCAAACCTTACAAGAAATCCTAATAATATCATACGTGTTCCAAAACCCGTTCCTAATAACAAATCTTTTGTAATTGTATTATTGTATTTGGATTTAGCAAAAAGTTGTAATTCTTTGTTTTTATTCCATGCTGCACCGGCATCAATAAACATAACACCTAAAAAGTTTCTGAATAATAAAGGTAGTCCTCGTGTTGCAACTATTCCAAGCAATGGAAAACGATATTCAATGTTTATCAAACTATATTTATGCCCTATTTTCTCGGCATAATCAAAACCTCTTAAAGGCAAAGCAGGTGTTAAAAAAGCAAAATCACTAGCATTTTCAATTGGCACAGGATTATTTGAAAAAACACTATTTATCCAATTTTCAGTGCCTCCTATAAAAAATCTTTGTGGATTTTTTCCGGTTGAATAGCCAGCAGAAAATCTTAATACTATAGAATTATCATACCAAAATCTTATATAATGTCTATAATCTAAGACAAATGAAATAAAACTCAAACTATCTTTTTTTGAATAAGCAGGCTGCCCAAATGATGTAATATTATATCTAGTCCCTTCGATAGGTGATATGTAACCCCATAAAGTATTATCATGGACAAAACTTATAGATGGTAATGTATAAGTAATTTTTTCAATTGGTATATCAATATAATCTAAATTTTCAGCTGTAACTTGCATCCAGGATAGCCCAAAATCCATGCGATAGAACTTACTAAATGGGTAACTAAAATTAGCCCCACCACCATAATTTCTAAAACGGTATAATTCGTAATCGCCTCTACCCTTATCTAAATAAGCAAATCTTGCAGTGTGGTATGCTTCAAAACCATAATCCATTCTATTTTCTAAGTTATAATAAGCAACTCCATAATCACTATTTTTTAAATCCACTTGTAAACTTGTTGTCAAATAAATTCTGTGATTTCCTAATACATCCGAAAATGCCAATAATGTTGTTCCCATCAGCCCGTAAAAAGTAGAATAACCAGCATTTGCATAAACAATATCAGAAGTAAAATTTACTTTATAGTTTCGAACTATATAATTACCATTTTCATCAAGATTATTAAGAGGATTAAAAACATTTCGTGAAACTAGAGATGTATCTAATAGCATTTTTTTAAATTCAGGAAGAGAATCATTAGAAATTTCATTTTGTCCTGTTACAAATACAAAATTAGTTAATCTATTTTCATTTTGTTCAACTTTATCATCTAGTTTAACATTATCGCTTTTCTTTATATTAATAGTATCATAAAATTCAAATAATTTATTTTGCACAAAAAGAGTTGGAGGTAGGCTATCATATTTCGGGAAATTTAAAGGATTATTTATCAGAAAAATATTATAAGCACCTTCATACATTGCTGTATAGGCTAACCTTTTATTATCTTTTGATAAAGAAATTTGATTGATTGAATTCATTGAGTTAGTAATTGCAAACTCTTTATTTTGAACAGGTTCACCAATTATTGTCTTTCTATATATGTTATTAATGCCATTTTTGTCAGAGATAAAAAGTATCTCATTACCATTATTTAAAAATATTGGTGATGTTTCATCGGCATCTGGAATATTTGTAACTCTAACAATTTTTTTTGCTTTTATATCATATAAATATAAATCTTTTTGATAAAAATTATGAATTTTAATAGCAAATGTATCATCAACTCCAGAGACAAAATCACCTCTATCAGATGAAAAAACTATATATCTTGAAAATGGATCCCAAGATGGATCACTATCCGAAAAAATATCATTAGTTACATTTGTAAGTTCATTAGTAGTAAAATCATATATATATATATCAGATTGAGAACTATTAGAAGCGACAAATGCAATTTTATTCCCATCAGGCGACCATGATACCGATGAAATTCCTAAAAATTTGAAAGGCAATTTTTCAAATTTATCTTTTTCAATATCTACTTTATAAATAATATCATAACCCTCTGAAGAAGCTGAAAACGCAAGAAACTTTCCATCTGGTGACCATGTTAAGCCGGGAGTTAAAATATTTAAGTCTTCAAAATCATTTGTTGTATTACCAAGAAGAACTCTTTTTATAATTTTACCATCAATAGCACTCATTAAGTAAATACTGAAAAATATATCTCTGTTTGTAATAAAAGCAATTTTATCTCCTTGCGGAGAAATTGCAGGACTTGTATTATAAAACCCTCCATCCTTTTTATGATTAGTTAATTTTTTTGAAAATTCATCTGGATATTTTCGATCTTTAACATCCGGGAAATACATTTTCTTTAACTCTTTGCGCCATTTATCGTTAAATTCTTCGAAATCCATTCCTAAAGTTAATTTAAAGGCAGTTTCTAATCTACCAGTGCTACGAGCTTTATTGGTAATTTCTGCGATTTTTTCATCACCATATTTTTTATAAATATAGTAAAGTACAGATTGCCCACCTCTATAAGCAAAATAGTCATTGAGCTCAGTTAAGTTAGGCATAAATTCATTGATTAAAGCATCACGCACAAACATATCAGTATGTTTATCCCACTTTAGAGATTGATACTCTGCCATTCCTTCGATAAACCAAAGAGGCAAATCAAAATTTAAATTTTTTGAAATAATATTCTGAATGGAACCACCAAAAAACATATCATTCATCACAGCATGAGTTAGCTCATGATGTAAAACATGACGAAATTTTGCATAATCACCTTCAAATGGAATAACGACCCTATTTTTGAATAACTCTGTAAAACCACCTATTCCTTCCGAAATTTCCTCATCAATAGTATTTGTTTCCTGAAAATCATTAAATGAATTTGTTAAAATTATTGTAATTCTGTTAAGAATACTATATTTAAGACTATTTTGTAAGCTATCCAGTGCTTTTTCTGCAAAATGTGCTGCAAAATCTGCTATTTTAACACCTTCTTTTGTAAAATATAGATCAAAATGTTTAGTTTGTATATAATACCAATTCTGTTTTTTGTATTGAACTTTATTTTTTCCAAATTGTGCAAATGAGCTAGAAAACAAAAATGCTATTATAATGATAAGCCTCAAAGAGTTTTTCATATAATTCCCTTTTATTTGTTAAAATGGGAAATTTTAATATATTTGACTTTAAAATTTATATATTAGTTTAATGGAAAAAATAAAGATAATAAAATCTGATGAAATAATCAAAACTTCCACCTCACACGATAAAAATATTTATAAAAATGTAATTATATCCAACAATACTATACCGCATATATTTCAATTTGCTTTTACAATATTTAAGAAAGGTGACAAAATTGAAATTCATAGTCACCCAAGTGCATATGAAGTATTCTACATTGAATATGGAAAAATTACTCTATTAACAGAAGATGAAAGAATAATTTTAACTGATAACGATAGTTTTATTGTCCCACCCAATTGCATACATGGACTTGAAATATTGGAAGAGACTAAAATAATCTATTTTTTAAGTTCATCTAAATAAAAAAAGCAAGTCAGCATGTGCTAACTTGCTTTAGAACTAAGTTTAGATGTTTTTATTTCTCATTTAATAATTTTTCCATTTCATTCATAAGTTCATTCATTCTATTAACAACTGCTTTAACAACAGAAGGATCATTCATATCAACGCCCATATCTTTCAACACATCTATAGGATATTTAGAACTACCTGCTTTGAGGAATTTTTCAATGTAATCCTGTAATACTTTTGGACCTTCATTTTTGTATTTTTCCATAATAGCTAACGAAGCAGCATAAGAAGTAGCATATTGATAAACATAAAAATTATAATAAAAATGAGGAACTCTTGCCCATGTATAGGCTTCTTCATTATCCACAACCATTTGCGGTCCCCATTGTTCTTGATAAATATTTCTATACATTTCTGTTAAATCATCAGCAGTAAGAGGTTTACCTTCTTCTAATGCTGTGTAGAATTTATGTTCAAAATCTGCAAATGCTGTTTGTCTGAAAAATGTTGCACAAATACCAGTAATTGCTTTTTCTATTAAAGCTAATTTTTGTTCTTTGGATTTAGCATTTTTGATTAGATAATCTTGCAATAATGCTTCATTTAAAGTTGAGGCAACTTCTGCTAAGAAAATTGAATAGCTAGCATATTGATAAGGTTGATAATATGCAGTATAGTATGAATGCATGTTATGCCCCATTTCATGAGCAAAGGTAAATACATCACTTAAAGTACCATTCCAATTTAAAAGTACATATGGCTCTTGTCTAAAAGTAGTACTTGAAGAATAGGCCCCACTTCTTTTTGCTTTTGTCTCAAAAACATCAATTCGTCTGTGGTCAAATGCCATTTGAAGATTTTTCAAGTAATCTTCACCAAAAGGTTGTAATGCATTTTTAACTATTTCAACAGCTTGATCGTAAGTATATTCTTCTTTTGTTGAGGGAAATAATGTTACATAATTATCGTATGGATGATATTCCTTAACATTTAATAATTTTTTTCTGATACTTACCCATCTATGGACTACATGTGAATTTTCTCTACAAGTATTAACTAAATTATCATAAACACTTTCAGGAATGTTATTCTGGAAAAGAGCAGCGGCACGCGCTGATTTATAGTTTCTTACCTTAGCATCAAAAATATTAGCTTTAGCATTGCCTAACATCAAAGTAGCTAAAGTATTTTTGTATTGCATATATGGAATATAGAAATTTTTATAAAATCTTATTCTATAATCTCTATCAGTAGATGCCATAGCAGCGCCATATCTACCTTGAGAAATTTTTATATCATTTCCTTTTTCATCTTTAATCACAGGGAAATCCATCTCAGCATCTACAAAAGTGTTAAAAGCTTCATAAGGAACTGTCATTACAGGCATAGTTTGAGCAATTAAAGCCTCTTTATCTTTTGATAAAATATGAGGTTTAAATCTTAAAACATTATCAAAGAATTTCTTATACTGAACTAGCGATTTTTCTTCTTTATAAAATTTTTCTAATTTTTCTTGCGTAAGTGTTGATAATTCAGGAGACCAAAAAGCAGTAATTTCAGATATTTTAACTCTTAAATCTTGTAATCTTTGAGCCATTGCAATATAGTTTGTGTTTGTAAGATCTAAGTCCTTACTCAAAGATGAATACAACGAAAGTTTATCCAATTTAATACCTATTTCTTCATCAAACTTAAGAGCCTGATAAAGAATTTTACCAGAATTTGTTAATTTACCCTCAAAGTCTTTGTATTTTTGATAATTATTTTTGACATAATTAAAATCCTTTTCCCACTCTTGATCATTAGCATAAATTAAAGATAAATCCCACTTGTACTTATTATCAATTTGAGACCTTTCAGGTAATTCCTGAATATTTTGTGCCATTATTCCTCCAACTAAATAAACAGAAAGAAACATTGTAATAATTTTAATTTTAAGCATAGTAACTCCACATTTTATTATTTGAGACAAAAAATTTAAATGTAAAGTTACAATTTTTTTTTATAATAAAAAAGCTGGTTTTACCCAGCTTTTTTATTTTTATTCATTATCGCTATCAAAAGAAGCTTCACTTTCAGGACTATCCACCATTGAGCTATCTTGTACATACTGCATTTCAGCTTTCATTTCATCCTCAAGATCTTCAACATTTAAATTTCTATTAGCTCTATTAAGTTCTTCAGTGCTAGCTTTTCTTGTTTCAAGTATAATATTTTTATACTTTTTAAGACCTGTACCAGCAGGTATAAGGTTACCCATTTGAACATTTTCTTTTAAGCCAACCATATGATCAATTTTACCTTTAACAGCAGCATTAGTAAGCACTTTAGTTGTTTCCTGGAATGATGCAGCAGACAAGAAACTTTCAGTAGTAAGAGCTGCGTTAGTAATACCTAATAAAACATTTTCAAATTCTGCACCACGAGTTTCACGAACAACCAATTCTGGTAAACCTTTAGCTCTGAGCTCCGCATTGGTCTCTTTTACTTTAAGAGCTGTAATAATATAACCTTTCTTCAATTTTGAAGCACTAGGATCTTCAACATAATATAATCTTAACATTTTTTGGTTTTCAGCCTGTACAAGACTAGCATCAACAAGGTCTTCTTCGATAAATTTAGTATCACCTGGATTTTTAATTTTAACTTTTCTAAGCATTTGTTTTACAATTACTTCAATATGTTTATCATTAATTTTCACACCTTGTAGTCTATAAACATCCTGAATTTCATTAACAAGATTGTTTTGAACTTCGTTAATACCTTTAATTCTTAATATATCATGAGGATTAATTGGTCCATCTGTAATCTTTTCACCCGCTTGAATTTCATCACCATCTTGTACAAGGATGTGCTTACCGTAAGGAATGTTATAAGTTCTTATATCTTTACCATCAACAGCTACAACTATAACTTCTCTAGTACCTTTTTTACGTGCACCAAATTTAACAACACCATCAATTTCGGAAATAATAGCAGCATCATGAGGTGCCCTTGCTTCAAATAATTCTGTAACTCTTGGAAGACCACCAGTAATATCTCTAGTTTTAGCTGTTGACTTAGAAATTTTAGCTAAAGTTGTACCAGCTTCAATTTCTTCTCCATCCTCAACTGTTAGAATTGCCCTGAAAGGAATATTGTAAACTTTTTTATTACCATCTTTATCAATAACAGCTATACTTGGAGTATAGTTTTTATCTTTAACATCAATAACTATTTTTTGTACGTGTCCAGTCTGATCATCAGTTTGATTTTGAACTGTAACGCCTGGTATCATATCTTCATATTGAACCTTACCAGAAAATTCAGAAATAATAAGGGAGTTATAAGGATCTTGAGAGAATAATTTTTGATCTTTAATTACTTTGTCACCATCATCTACAAATAATTCAGCACCGTAAGGTACAGCAATTCTTTTAATTTGTGTACCATCATCATTGAGGAGAATAATATTACCTCTTCGACCAACCACAACTTTAATTTTATTTCCAAAGTAATTAGTTCTTTCTACATAGTTAATTCTATCAAATTCAACAATACCTGCAACTGGAGATTTTACTTCTGATTGTTCAGCAATACGCTGAGAAGTACCACCCATGTGGAAAGTTCTAAGTGTCAATTGAGTACCAGGTTCACCAATAGATTGAGCAGCTACGATACCAACTGCTTCACCAACATTGGCCAACTGTCCTGTAGTTAAGTTAATACCATAACATTTTGAACATACACCGTGTTGAGCTTCACAAGTAAGAACAGTTCTAATATGCACTCTATCAATACCTGCGTTATCTATTAACTCAGCAGCTTCTTCTGTAATTACTTCGCCCATAGGAACAATTAATTCATCATTGAGAGGATTATAAATATCCTCTTGTGCAACACGTCCAGTTATTCTATCGGCTAAATTTTGTCTTTCTAATGAACCATCACGGACAGCATAAACATCAAGACCTCTAACCGTACCACAATCTTCTTCTGTAACAATTACATCTTGTGCAACATCAACCAACCTTCTTGTTAAATAACCAGCATCTGCAGTTTTAAGAGCTGTATCGGCAAGACCTTTTCTTGCACCGTGTGTAGAAATAAAATATTCTAACACGGAAAGTCCTTCTTTAAAGTTTGAAATAATAGGATTTTCGATAATTTCGCCAGTTTGTCCGGTTAATGATTTTTGAGGTTTTTGCATCAAACCTCTCATAGCTCCTAACTGTTTAACCTGATCTTTAGAACCTCTCGCACCGGAGTCAACCATCATAAACAGTGGATTGAATCCATCTTCAACTTTTTGTAATTGCTCATTTAACACTTCTGCAAGATTATTAGTTGTATGAGTCCAAACGTCAACTACCTTATTGTATCTTTCACCTTCTGTTATAAGACCTTGCTCATATTCTTCTTGAATAATCTTAATTTCTTTAAAGGCTTCTTTAATAATTTGATCTTTTTCTTTTGGTATAATCACATCACCGTAGCTAATAGATATACCTGCTTTGGTAGAATAGAAATACCCCAACTCTTTCATATCATCAAGGAATTTAGCAGTTGCAACATGTCCTAATTTAATAAACATTTGATAAATAATACCACTAAATTCTTTTTTTACAAGAACTTTATTAATATAGCCAAATTCTTCTGGTACGATTTGATTAAAAATAACTCTACCTACATTAGTTTCTAAAGTTGAATTATTATATCTAACTTTGATTTTTGCATGTAAATCAACTACATTATGGTTATATGCAATAATAACTTCATCAAAATTAGCAAAAACCATTCCTTCGCCTTTAGCACCAGGTCTAATTTTTGTTAAGTAGTAAATACCCAAAATAATATCTTGAGTAGGTACAACAATAGGATTACCATTCTGAGGAGATAAAATATTATGGCTACTTAACATTAATACCATTGCTTCAAGCTGTGCATCATACGAAAGTGGTACGTGAACAGCCATTTGGTCACCATCAAAATCCGCATTGAACGCTGTACATACCATTGGATGTAAACGTATTGCTTTTTCATCAATTAATACTGGTTGAAATGCTTGAATACCAAGTCTGTGCAAAGTAGGAGCACGGTTTAACAATACAGGATGCCCTTGCACTACATTTTCCAACACTTCCCATACAACTGGATCTTTTCTTTTTAATAATTTTTTAGCACTTTTAACAGTTTTGCAAACTCCTCTTTCAATAAGTCTTCTGATAACAAAAGGAGCAAATAATTCTATTGCCATATCTTTAGGTAAGCCACATTGATGTAATTTTAACTCAGGACCTACAACAATTACAGAACGCCCGGAGTAATCAACTCTTTTACCTAAAAGATTTTGACGGAAACGTCCTTGCTTACCTTTTAACATATCAGAAAGAGATTTTAACGGCCTACTATTTTCAGTCGTAACAGCATTGGCACGTCTTGAGTTATCTAATAAAGCATCTACTGCTTCCTGAAGCATTCTCTTTTCATTTTTCAAAATAACTTCAGGAGCTTTCATTTCCATTAATTTTTTCAAACGATTGTTTCTAATAATAACTCTTCTGTATAAATCATTCAAGTCAGATGATGCAAATCTTCCACCATCAAGAGGGACCAATGGTCTTAATTCAGGTGGAATAACAGGAATCACAGAAAGAACCATCCACTCTGGTTTATTGAAAATTTTATTGTAATCGGCTCTAAAAGATTCAATAATTCTTAATCTTTTTAAAATTTCTGATTTTTTAAGCGATGATGTTTCATTATCAACTTTTTCTTTTAATGTTTCAATTAATTTATTGATATCAGTTTGTCTTAATAATTCTCTAATTGCATCGCCACCAATTTTAACTACAAATTTATCTGGATGATCATTTGGTAAAGCATCGTTACCAGGGTGCGTAATTATTATATTTTGATATTGTTCATCAGTTAACAAATCTAATCTTTCAAGACCTGTCTTGCCTGGATTTATTACAACATAAGCTTCATAATAAATAATTTTTTCCAATTCTTTATTTGTCATTCCTAAAATAGCTGCAATTTTAGAAGGAGATGACTTAAAGTACCATATATGCACTACAGGAACAGCTAAAGAAATATGTCCCATTCTCTCTCTTCTTACAGCCTTTTGAGTAACTTCAACACCACATTTATCACAAACGATACCTTTATACTTAATTCTTCTATATTTACCACAACTACATTCCCAATCTTTTACAGGTCCAAAGATTTTCTCACAGAACAAACCATCTCTTTCAGGTTTAAATGTCCTGTAGTTTATAGTTTCTGGTTTAGTAACTTCACCATGCGACCAAGATAATATATCATCTGGACTAGCAAGGTTAATAGCTATATTATTAATAGATTTTATTGGTTCTTCTAAAATGTTTGGCATATTCCCACCCAATTTTGATTGAGTAAATTGTTATTTTTCATCTACGTTTATTTTGATATTTAAACACAATCCCATTAACTCTTTGAGCAATACTCTAAACGCTTCTGGAATGTTTGGTTCTGGCATATTGTCGCCTCTTACTATAGCTTCATATGTTTTTGCTCTACCATTAATATCATCAGATTTAACAGTTAAAATCTCTTGCAATATATGAGAAGCACCATACGCTTCTAATGCCCAAACTTCCATTTCTCCGAATCTTTGACCACCAAATTGAGCCTTACCACCAAGAGGTTGTAAAGTAATAAGTGAATAGTGACCAATAGAACGCGCGTGTATTTTATCATCAACCATATGATTAAGTTTCATCATATAGATATAGCCACAAAATACTTTTTGTTCCATTTTTTCGCCTGTTCTACCATCATATAAAGTAACTTTACTATTCTCAGGTAATTCAGCTTTTCTCATCCATTCTGCAACTTCTTCATTAGTAGCTCCATCAAAAATTGGTGTGGCGAACTTGACCCCAAGTTTTTTTCCAGCCCAACCTAAAGCTGTTTCAAATAACTGACCAACATTCATACGAGAAGGCACACCTAGTGGATTTAATATAATATCAACTGGAGTACCATCTTCAAGATATGGCATATCTTCTTGGGGCACAATCTTGGATACAACACCTTTATTACCGTGACGACCAGCCATTTTATCGCCAACTTGTATCTTTCTTTTCTTAGCAATATATACTTTTGCTAATTGCAATATACCAGGTTGTAATTCTTCACCAGCTAATACTTTATGTTTTTCTTTTTGATACTCATTATCAATATCTCTTAAATACGACTTAAATGCTTTCAATAAGTTAACAAATTTATCGTTAATTTTTTCATCTTCAAACCATTTATTTTGATGATTCAATTTTTCGATATTTTCAAGATATTTAAATGTATCTTCTGTAATTTTTGAACCACTTTTTATAGCAACTGTTCCATCTTCATATTTTGCATCAACAACCTTTTGCCCTACAACAAATTCATTCACAAGTTCATAAAATTTATTATAAGCTTCTTGAAATTTTTTGCCAAATGATTTTTCTATTGAATCTAAAAGATGTTTTTCAGCTTTTTTATATTCGTTAGATTCTCTTCTTCGCTTTGTAAATAATCTAGATTTTACAACTACACCTTTAAGACCTGGAGCTGCATATTTCGATGCATCTTTGATATTACCAGCTTTATCACCAAAAATAGCTCTTAATAATTTTTCTTCAGGAGTTGGTTCACTTTCACCTTTAGGAGTAACTTTACCAATTAAAATATCACCTTCTTTAACCTGTGCACCTTTTCTTATAATACCATTTTCATCAAGATCTTTTGTTGAGTCATCACTCATATTTGGAATATCTCTTGTAAATTCTTCTCCACCTCTTTTTGTATCACGAACATCTAACTGTACTTCTTCGATATGAACTGATGTAAATATATCTTCCTTAACAACTCTTTCATTCAAAATAATAGCATCCTCAAAGTTATAACCTCTCCAGGGCATAAATGCAACAAGAACATTTCTACCTAATGCTAATTCTCCATTATCTGTAGATTGACCATCAGCTATTGGCTGTCCTTTAGTTACTCTTTCTCCTTTATGAACAAGTGGTTTTTGATTAATACATGTTTCCTGGTTAGTGCCAACAAACTTCATCAATCTATATACAACTTTATTATCGTTAAAAATAGCATATTCATCAAGAGGAATATCATATTTAATGACAATTTGATCTGCATCTACATAATCTACAACACCATCTGCTTCAGCTAAAATTACTGACTTAGAATCTTGTGCTACTTTTTTCTCTAAACCAGTACCAACTATCGGAGCTTCTGGATTTAATAAAGGCACTGCCTGTCGCTGCATGTTAGAACCCATCAATGCACGGTTAGCATCATCGTGTTCCAAGAATGGAATTAAAGCTGCAGCAGCACTAACTATTTGCTGTGGAGCTACATCCATAAATTGAGCTTTATCAGGTGTTACACTAATATATTCACCTTTTTGACGACATTGTATAATTTCATCTAATATCTTACCTGTTTTCTTATCATAATTTATCGTAGACTGTGCTATTGTATAATTATCCTCTTGATCAGCTGCAATATATTGTACTTTATCTGTTACTTTTCCATCTTCTATAACTCTATAAGGAGTTTCGATAAATCCATAATCATTAACTCTTGAATAAATTGTCAATGATGAAATAAGACCAATGTTTGGACCTTCAGGTGTTTCAATTGGACACAATCTTCCATAGTGAGAATGGTGAACGTCACGGACTTCGAATCCAGCTCTATCTCTTGAAAGACCTCCAGGACCTAATACAGAAACTCTTCTTTTATGTGTTAACTCAGCCAATGGATTTGTTTGGTCCATGAACTGTGATAATTGATTTGTACCAAAAAATTGATTAATTACCGTTGTAATTATTCTTGAATTAACCAAATCTTGTGGTTGGAAATTTTCACTATCACGCATATTTAGTCTTTCGCGGATAGTTCTAGCCATTCTAGCTAAAGCAACATTATATTGACCAGCTAACTGTTCCCCAACTGTTCTTACTCTTCTATTACCTAAATGATCTATATCATCTAATTCAAATTTCCCATCTCGCAATTTAACTATTAATTTCGTAATAGTTGTAATATCTTCTTTTGTCAAGACTGTATTAGAAATTGGTATATCTAATTCCAATCTCTTATTCATTCTAAAACGACCAACTTCGCCTAAATCATATTTCTTAGGATCAAAAAATAGCTTTTCTATCAATCCTTGAGCAGTCTCAACATCTGGTGCTTCACCAGTTCTCAATTGTCTATATATTTGAAATAAAGCATCTTCTTTACTAAAAGCGGTATCTTTTTTTAATGAATTTATAATTAAATCTTTCTCAAAATTAACATCATTTTTATAAAGTAGGACATCTTCTACACCATTATCATATAAAA
Source organism: Ignavibacteriales bacterium (assembly GCA_035361425.1). Taxonomy (GTDB): domain Bacteria; phylum Bacteroidota; class Ignavibacteria; order Ignavibacteriales; family DAOSCP01; genus DAOSCP01. The sequence continues at coordinate 53,076 of DAOSCP010000001.1, forward strand.
CATCTAACACACTATCATCAATAACAGTATCTTTAGATATAATAATTTCACCAGTCATAGTATTATAAATATCTTCAGCAATTCTTCTACCTATTAATACACTATCATCATCTAATTCACGATATTTAACTTTCTCAACTAATTCAAACAACTTCAATATATCTTCATCATTTTCATAACCTAAGGCTTTTAAGAAAGTTGTTGCCAAAAATTTCTTTTTTCTATCAACATAAACTAATATACAGTTATTTATATCCGTTGTAAACTCTACCCATGCTCCTTTGAAAGGTACTATTTTTGCGGAATATAAATCTGTTCCATTAGCATGTGTAGTATGTGCAAAAGAAACACCAGGAGATCTGTGTAATTGATTTACAACAACTCTTTGAGCACCATTAATGATAAATGATCCCTTAGGAGTCATGAACGGCATATTGCCCAAGAAAACTTCTTTTTCAACAGAATTTATAAATTCTCCAGTAATTTCATCTCTTTGAGATAATCTAAGTTTAGCTTTTAAAGGTACTGTATATGAAAGACCTCTTTCTTCACACTCAGACATTGTATATCGTGGTTTATCGATAGAGTATTCAATAAAATCTAACCTTAATAGTTCTTTGCTATCTGTTATAGGAAAATTTTGCAAAAATACTGATTGTAATCCTTTGTTTTCTCTTTTTTCAGGTGGTACATTTAATTGTAAGAATTCTTCAAACGCTTCTTTTTGGATATTCAACAAATCAGGGGGTGTTACGATTGAAGGGATTTTAGAGAACGAAATTCTTTCGTTGGTTACCAAGGTGCCTCCTTAGTTTTTAATTACTTTTTTAAACAAAAAAAGAAATATAAACCACTGGTTATAATTTTTCAATAACCAGTGAATTTATATTTCTTAACAAGATTTATTTCAGTTATAACAATTATTTAACTTCTACTGTTGCGCCAGCTTCTTCTAATTTTTTCTTAACATTTTCAGCTTCTTCTTTAGAAACACCTTCTTTAACAGGTTTTGGAGCGCCATCTACTAAATCTTTAGCTTCTTTTAATCCTAATCCAGTTAATTCTCTAACAACTTTGATAACATTAATTTTATTAGCACCAGCTGAAGCTAAAATAACATCAAATTCTGTTTTTTCTTCTGCAGCAGGAGCAGCAGCACCAGCAACTGGACCAGCTACCATTACAGGAGCAGCAGCTGCAGCACTAACACCAAATTCTTCTTCTAATGCTTTTTTTAATTCTGTAGCTTCTACTAATGTTAAAGATTTAATTTCTTCAACTAATTTTTGTACTTTTTCTGACATTTTGTATTCTCCTTACTTAAAATTCTTTTTTTTGATTAAGCAACTTTTTTCTTTTCGATTTCGCCAATTACTACTACTAATTCTCTTAATACTGCATTGATAGCACCGTGTATTCCTTGTGCAGGAGCATTCAAGCTACCAACAACAGAGGCCATAAGTTCTTTTCTACCAGGTATTTTACTGAGCATTTCAAGAGATTTGCCATCATAAATCTTACCTTCAAGAACAGCAGCCTTCAAGGAGAATTTTTTGTTTTTCTCATAATACTCCTTGATGATCTTAGCAGCAGAGGCGATATTTTCACCTACAAAAGCTACACCTGTCATTCCTTTCAACAAAGGCTTTAACTCTTCAACGTTTTGCCATTCAAGTTGCTCTAAAGCCTTAACAATAAGTGTATTCTTGAATACTTTGTAGGTAATATTTTCTTTACGAAATTCTCTTCTCAAATTACTGATATCAGCTACATTAACACCAGAATAATCAATAAAATAAACAGCATTTGAACCTGATACCAACTCTTTAATTTGAGATATGATTTCACTTTTTTCAGCTTTATTCATATTACCCTACAACTTTTAATTTTTAAATAATTTAGAAGCATTTATGTTTTGCGTAATAGCTCAATTTTATCCGATATCTTCTCTTGCAATTTTTAAACCAGGACCCATAGTAGAGGACACAAATACTGATTTAACATATTGCCCTTTTGCAGTAGTTGGTTTCAACTTAATAATAGTCGATATTAATGCTTTAGAATTTTCGACTAATTTATCTGTTTCAAAATTTAATTTACCAACTCCAGCATGTATGATACCAGTTTTATCAACTCTAAATTCAATTTTACCAGCCTTAACATCTTTAACAGCTTTAACTACATCTGTAGTTACTGTACCACTTTTGGGATTTGGCATTAATCCTTTAGGACCAAGCAACTTACCAATCTTACCTAATTCAGCCATAACATCAGGTGTTGCAACAATAACATCCATTTCAAACCATCCACTTTTAATCTTTTCAATATATTCTTCAAACCCAGCCCAATCAGCACCTGCATCTAATGCTTTTTGTACATTCTCACCTTTTGTTATAACTAACAATTTTCTTGTCTTTCCTGTTCCGTGAGGAAGAACAACTGAACCACGAATCATTTGATCTGCATGTCTTGGATCAACTCCAAGTCTCATAGCAACTTCAAGTGTTTCAACAAATTTAACTTTTGAAGTTTGTTTTAAAACTTCAATAGCTTCACTTAATCTGTACTCTTTTTTAGTATCAACACTTGATTTTATAGCTTTTACTCTTTTTGACACTTTCATTTTATTTACCACTTTAATTTTTGTTATTAACCTTCTACAGTAATACCCATACTTCTCGCAGTACCAGCTATCATACTCATAGCTGCCTCTATATCATTTGCATTTAAATCAGGCATTTTTAATTCAGCAATTTCCCTAATTTGAGCCTGTGTAACCTTTGCAACTTTTGTTTTATTAGGCGCAGCAGATCCCTTTTCTACTTTAGCTGCTTTCTTTAACAATTCCGCTGCTGGTGGTGTTTTTGTAACAAATGTAAAGGACTTATCAGAATAAACTGTAATAACAACTGGAATAATCATACCAGCTTTATCTTGAGTTCTTGCATTAAATTGCTTACAGAACTCCATAATATTAACACCTCTCTGACCTAAAGCAGGACCTACTGGAGGTGAAGGATTAGCTTTACCACCGGGAATCTGTAATTTTATGTACCCGACTATTTTCTTTGCCATATTAGTACCCTAATAATTTTATTTTGCTAATTCAGCTTGTGTATATTCTATTTCCACTGGCGTTTTACGACCAAATATGGAAACCATTACTTTCATTTTCATTTTTTCATCATTAACTTCCTGAACAGTACCATTAAAGTTTTGAAACGGTCCACTTATAATTGTAACCACATCGCCCACCTTAAACATCGACTCGACTTTTTCACTTTGAACACTATCATCCACTTTCGCAAGCAATCTTTTTACCTCATCAGGCATCAATGGAACAGGTGTATACTTATTAACACCCAAAAATCCCATTACAGATGGAGTATTCAACACAAAATCCTTAACCTGAGCATCTAAATCCGCCTGTATTATTATATAACCAGGCATTATTCTCTTATTTTTTACCCTCTTTTTTCCATCCTTAACTTCATATACTTTTTCAACAGGTATCACAACCCTTTGTATTTTCAACGCTAGGGCTTCATTTCTTTTCAATTCAGCTTCAATATAATTCTTTACCTTATTTTCATGAGAAGCAAATGTTCTTACAGCATACCATTTATAATTTAAAAGTTCTTCCATTATCAAAACCTAACTATTTGAATATCAACTTAAATAAATTAGTAACGCCCATATCTACAATATAAGTAAATAGGGCAAAAATCAAACAAACAACCACAACTATTTTTGTTGATTCTTTTAAATCTTCTTGAGTAGGCCAGGAAACTTTTTTCATTTCCTTAATAACATCGCCAACAAATTTAATTATTTTTTCTTTCATAATAAACACCTTATTGTGCACGGCAAGAGGGAGTCGAACCCCCAGCCTGCGGTTTTGGAGACCGCTGCTCTGCCAATTGAGCTATTGCCGTAGGAATTATTTTGTTTCTTTATGAACTGTTCTTTTATTATCCCAAGGGCAATATTTTTTATACTCTACTCTATTTGGATGCAATCTTTTATTTTTAGTAGTAGTATAATTTCTTCTTTTACATTCTGTGCATTCCAATGTTATAATTTCTCTCATTTTATACCTCTGATTTATGGAGCTGATGACCGGGATTGAACCGGTGACCTCATCCTTACCAAGGATGTGCTCTACCAACTGAGCTACATCAGCCGATTCAACACTCACACATAAAAAAAGAGCGGGAGACGAGACTCGAACTCGCGACCAACAGCTTGGAAGGCTGTGACTCTACCAACTGAGTTACTCCCGCAATCTTTCAAATTGTTTGTGGGTAGCGAGGGATTCGAACCCCCTAAGGCGTAAGCCAACGGATTTACAGTCCGCCCCGGCTCTCCAACTCCGGCGTCTACCCAACTTTTTCAAAAATTGAATTTCTAATATAATTATTAATTCTTTAAAATGCAAATTTTTTTAAATATTTTTTTCGATTTTTCTCAAAAAAATTTCTTAAACACCATAAATTTTAAAATTTAAATTTAATTATTTTTTTTCTAATAAAAAAATCTTAGAAAAAATCTACAACACCATAATTTTTCTTGTTGCAGCAATTCATTTATCTCATCTTTATTGAAATATTCAGGGTCAAAATCATCTGGTATATAATAATCATTTTCTATTTCTTCATATTGCTCAGCTTCTGCTTCATTTTCTCTTCTATTTTTAAGTTCTTGCAATATATCCATATAGTTCCATATACCACCGCAATCTTCAAAAGGAGTATTCATTTTCCCGCCAATACATACTGGATATTTTATCTTTTCATCATATGGTAATATTTTTTCCAATAATATTATATGTCTACAACAATCACCAAAATCAAAATATATAATATTTTATTCTTTTCTTTTTTCAGCAAACTTGATATTTTCATTTTTTTTCTTTTGATAATCTATAAAAAAGGTATCATCATAATCTTCAACATGTTCGTTTTTAGTTGAATAACAATCTCCATTACATACAAAATCATTTAAGTGAGAATTTGTCCAACCCATTATTGTTTGAATAATTTTATGGAAATCTAACAATAGCAAATTTGATGGTACTAATATACTACGCTAAATTTTAGGTTTAGAATCTTTAATTGAAATATGAATTTGATAGATTTGGGTTTCATTTAATACCTCTTTTTATTGATAATATTAGCTCATATTTTTACAACTACAAATATATTCAATAATATTTTTTTAAAAATTTTCTTAGTCAAAATCTTTATCAAAATTCTGGGAAATTAATAAAAACACACTAATAGTTATAACTAACAATTATTTTTTTCAATTTTTTTTATTTTTAATTATATTTAAATTCTGTATAATAAATTTTGGAATTAAAAAATGGGACAAATTGATTCTAAATATTCACATCATAATGTTGAAGATAAATGGTACGAGTACTGGGAAAAAAATCAAATTTTCCATTCTGAAGTTGATAAAACTAAAAAACCATATACTATTGTTATACCTCCACCAAATATAACCGGTATCCTTACAATGGGACACGTCCTTAATAATACCATTCAAGATATATTAATAAGATACAAAAAAATGCAAGGATACAATACCTGCTGGGTACCCGGAACAGATCATGCATCTATTGCAACAGAAGCCAAAGTTGTAAGAATGCTTAAAGATGAATATAATATCGATAAATCTCAACTTACTCGAGATGAATTTTTAAAATATTGCTGGGATTGGAAAGAAAAATACGGCGGAATAATTATTAAACAACTCCGTAAACTTGGTGTAAGCTGCGATTGGCGTCGTGAAAGATTTACAATGGATGATCATTATTATAAAAAAGTTATCGAAGCTTTCGTTAAATTATACAAAGAAGGTTTAATTTATCGTGGCTATAGATTAGTTAACTGGTGCCCTGCATCCAAATCTGCAATATCGGATGAAGAAGTAGAATACAGAGAAGTTAACGGTAAACTATGGCACTTAAGATATCCAATAGCTGGCACTAATGACTATCTTATAGTCGCAACAACTCGTCCTGAAACAATGCTCGGCGATACCGGTGTTGCTGTTAACCCTAATGATGATAGATATAAACACTTAGTCGGCAAAAAAGTATTACTCCCACTTGTTAATCGTGAAATTCCAATTTTTGCTGACGAATATGTCGATATGACTTTTGGAACAGGATGCGTTAAAGTTACACCGGCCCACGATCCTAACGACTATGAAATGGGTAAAAAACACAATCTTGAATTCATTAACATAATGAACCCAGATGCTACCTTAAATAACAATGTTCCCGAACAATTTAAAGGATTAGATAGATACGAAGCTCGTAAAAAAGTTATCGAAGAACTTCAAAAATTGAATTTATTAGAAAAAATTGAAGATTATAATACTAAAGTTGGTTATTCTCAACGTGGTGGCGTGCCTATAGAACCATATCTTTCTGAGCAGTGGTTCTTAAAAATGGATGAGCTAGCTAAACCTGCTATTCAGGTAGTTAAAGAAAAGCTTATTAAATTCTATCCTGAACATTGGGTAAAAACATATCTTCACTGGATGGAAAATATCAAAGATTGGTGTATTTCTCGTCAATTGTGGTGGGGGCACAGAATCCCTGTTTGGTATCATAAACAGACCGGCGAAATTTATTGCGAAGTTGAACCACCTAAAGATATTGAAAATTGGAAACAAGATGAAGATGTTCTTGATACCTGGGCTTCCAGCTGGCTTTGGGCTCAGGATGTATTCACAACTAAAGAAGAATTAGAATACTATTATCCTACTTCAACACTTGTAACAGGTCCAGATATTATTTTCTTCTGGGTTGCAAGAATGATTATGGCTGGTATGCATTTTATTGGAAAAATTCCTTTCGAAAATGTTTACTTTACAAGTATCATTCGTGATGCACAAGGTAGAAAAATGAGTAAATCACTCGGCAACTCTCCAGATCCTCTTGATGTTATTAATGAATACGGTGCCGATGCTCTTAGATTCACAGTTATCTATTTAGCACCTCTCGGTCAAGATGTTCTTTTCTCAACAGAAAAATGCGAATTAGGGCGTAATTTTGCTAATAAATTATGGAATAGCGCAAGATTTTTATTATTAAACAAAGAAAATATCGCACCTGATGATAATCTTATTAACGAACACATCGATTTTGTTGATAAATGGATCATTTCAAGATTAAACTCCACTGTTCGTGATTTCAATACAGCTATGGATAAATTTGAACTTAATAATGCTATTAAAATTGTTTATCATTTTGTTTGGAATGACTTCTGTGATTGGTATATCGAACTTATCAAAAATAGATTATACAAAGGAACTGATTCCGAAAAAACTTCAGTCTTAACACGTGCATTAAATATCTTCGAAGAATTATTAAGACTCCTTCATCCTTTTATGCCATATATTACCGAAGAACTTTATCACGCTATAAAGGAAAGAAAAGAAGGCGAATCAATCACACTTTCAAAATTCCCAGAATTTAATTCTAATCTGCTTGATAACTCCGCAGAAGATGAAATGTTATTTATTCAGGATATCGTAACTGCTATTCGTAATATTCGCGGTGAAATGAACATTCCACCTTCTAAGTCTGTTAACCTTATTCTAAAAACAAATAAATTAACTGAAAACCAAATAACATACATTAAAAATCTTGCAAAAGTAGAAAACTTATCTTATGGTAATAATGTTGAAAAACCAAAAGCCTCTGCTTCTGCTATTGTTAAAGGATGTGATATCTTTATACCCCTGGAAGGTTTGATAGATTTAAATGTAGAAAAACAACGCCTTGAAAAAGAACTTGCAAGATTAGAAGGACAATTAAAAGGTGTAATAGCAAAACTTTCCAATGAAAAGTTTGTTAATGGTGCACCTGCTGATGTTGTTGAACGCGAAAAAGATAAAAAGCAAGATTGGGAAAGTAAAATTGCTAAAATTAAAGAAGCATTAGCTAACTTAAACTAATTTAATTAATAATTCACAAGGTATTAAAATGAAACCATTTAAAATGTTACTAACAGTTATCATCCCCTTAATAGCGGGATTTGTAATTTTTAATTTTGTTAGCAATACTCCTCAAAATATTAGATGGCACAAATATTTTCAACCAATATCAAAAAATAAATGCTACTTTGTTGTTGTTTATAACTCTAAAAACCCAAAATTCGAAAAAGAATTTAACACTTTATTGAGCAATGTTAGATTAAGTCAAATTCTAAGTGAATATTACTTTCCTGTAAAAATAGATATTCAAAATCCAGTTTTAACCGATGATATGCCAGATTTAACTCCGGCTATTTATTCTTTAGCTTACAATAATTCTCCTTTTGTAGTTTTAGTTTATGATAATGAAAAAAATTTAGTTACGCCATTAACTGCAAATTTATCACCTAATTATTTCAACAAAGTTTTAAATTTCATTGTTGTAAGAGATAAATATCAAAATTTTTTCAATTATCTTTTAGCTAATTCCTAATTTTAATGGGATGCTAAAAAACTGATTAAATATTCTTAAAACATTATTAATAGACCGTTCACAACTCTCAAAAATAATTATAAAAAACGGTAGCTTATTAAAATCAAAATAAATTAAAGCTACCGTTATTTTATTCCATACAATCAATAAATATTGTTTCTATTTTTTACTAATGAAAGATAAATAAATTTGTATATTTTATAAATTTTGCTTATATTTGTATTGGCTAACAGCATAGTCCCCAACCCCGCCAGGGCCGGAAGGCAGCAACGGTAAGGATGATTGCTGTGTAGCCCTTTTTTTTATGGTATTGCTTCTCCTCTTGCTAATGTAAATATCTTATACCATTCTTCTCTTTTCAATTTAATTTCAATAGATTTTAATAATTCTTTTATTCTTTCTAGATTAGTTGAGCCTAAAACAGGTTGTATTTTTGCTGGATGCCTTAATAAAAATGCAATTTGTATAGCATCGATACTTGAATTATATTTCTCAGCAAGCTCATTTAAGTAATTTTTCAACTCTTGTTTGGTCTGATCGTTATTTATAAATCCTTTACCCAATGGCGACCATGCCTGGATTGATATATCATTTAATCTGCAATAATTCAAAATATCGTATGTATTAAATTGTTGCATCTTAATATTATTAAAAGTTATTTCTTGTTCAAATACTCCATAATTTTGCAAACTAATCTCAATTTGGTTTGTTATCAATTTAAATGACAAATATTTTTGTAATAACTCGATTTGTAAAGGCGTATGGTTACTTACTCCAAAATATCTAACCATTCCTTTATTTTTAAGATAATTAAAAGTTTCTACAACTTCTTCCGGTTCGCAAAGAAGGTCAGGCCTATGTAAAAGCAATATATCAAGATAATCTGTTTGTAATCTTTTCAGGATATTTTCAACTGAACTGATTATATAATCTTTACTAAAATCATATCGTCCTACGAGCCCTTTTTCTGGATCATCTTTTCGTCTAATCCCACATTTACTTTGAATTATGACTTTATCACGAGAAATTTTTCTCTCTTTAAGATATTCTCCAAATAATCTTTCTGATTTTCCATTTGTATAAATATCTGCATGGTCATAAAAATTAATACCACTCTCCATTAAAACATCGAGCAATGAATAAACATACTTCTTATGTTCATTTGAATAATCAAAGCTATTCCAATCGCCTCCTATTCTCATACAACCATAAATAAGACGAGAGACTAATAAATCTGTATTAGGAATTTTTATCATTTCCATATTTAACTCCGTGTATTATTGCTAAAATTATAAAAGATAATAGACCACTAAATATCCAGTAAGTTGTTTTGGCATCGAAATCTAATAATTTAGATGCTAACATTGGACCTAACAAAGTTCCCAATCCATAAGAAGCAGAATAATATCCGTTTACTTCGGCGGTATACTGTTTATCAACACTATTCATTGTATATGAAAGTCCCAGTGAGTAAAGTGCTGGAATAAATCCGCCTAACAAGAAAAATAACAATGTTTGTAGCCATAAATCATTAATAATCGTTGGTGATAATAATAAAATCATAGTAATAAATAATGTAATTCGAATATAATTAAAATAGTGTAATCCTTTATACAATTTTGATAAAAGATAAAACACTATGATACCCCCTACAACAAATGATGTAATAAGAATTGTTGTATCATTACTATCAAAACCTGTTCTTAGCCCATAAATTGGTAAAACTAACATAATTGAAGCCTCAAAAAATCCATAAAGCAATGCTGTAAAAAATCCTATTAAGGGAAATTTTGATAACTGGAATTTGTTCTTTTTCTCTTCGTGTCCTTCAATTTTTACATCATCCAACAAAACTGCACTCAAAATTAGAACTAATAAAATTATAACAAATCCAATAATATACGGTAAAAGCTGGTTTATATTTAAGGTCCATATTAAAGAACTGCCAATAGCTATTCCAACCGAAAATATCATTATATATAAAGTGATATTCTGATTTCTTTTTTCATCTGTTGATAGAATATTTATTAAAACTTCTGTTGATACAAATCCTAATGTTACACCTATACCCATTAGAGCACGAGCCAGAAATAATATCCACAAATTATAAATTACTGGTAAACCCACAGAGCCTATTAGCATAAGTATCATACCCGTTAAAAATATTTTTCTTATACCATATTTATTTATTAACTTACTCGTTATGGGAGAGAATAAAAATATTGTAAGATAAGACATTGTTACAAACAATCCATTAACCCATGTAGGCATCTTGACCTGCTCTAAAAGTATAACAGTTACAGGTCCTAAAAGTCCCAAAGGAATTCCAACCGTAGAGATGCCAATAATACACATTAACATCTGTTTTTTCAAGTTAGCAGCTTGCAAAAATTCACCTCACAATTTGTAATTTTTTCTTATTTTTGTAAAACACAAAATGAAAGTTAAGAAAAAATGGCAAAGAAAAAAACAATAAAGCGACCAGAATTAATGGCACCTGCTGGTGATTGGATATCCTTCCATACTGCAATCAATGCCGGAGCAGATGCTATTTATTTTGGCATTGATGAATTAAATATGCGAGCAAAAGCTAAAAATTTTGGCATAGATGAAATTGAAAAAATAGCCAAAATATGTAAACAAAACAATGTAAAAAGCTATCTGACTCTCAATACAATCATCTACGAAGATGAACTAAACTTGGTCGAAAAAATTGTAAAGAAAGCTAAAAAGCACAATATAGATATGATAATCTGCTGGGATTTTGCTGTTATTGAGATTTGCAAAAAATACGATATGAAATTTGCTATATCTACACAAGCCTCCATTGCTAATTCCACTGCAGCAAATTTTTATAAATCACTTGGTGCCTCAAGGATTGTTCTTGCAAGAGAGTGTTCTTTAGAGCAAATTAAAGAAATTAGAAAAAAAACAGATTTAGAAATTGAAGTTTTTATCCACGGTGCAATGTGTATCTCTGTTAGTGGCAGATGTTTTTTAAGCCACGATATGTTTGGTAAAAGTGCAAATCGTGGAGAATGCATACAACCTTGCAGACGAGATTTTACAATAAAAGAATACGAAATAGTTGATAATGCTACAAATAAATCATTAATTCTGGGTTCTGATTATATCTTATCTCCAAAAGATATGTGTTCAATTGAATTCCTTGATAAAGTAATTGAAGCAGGCGTCGATTCACTTAAAATAGAAGGTCGAAAAAGATCACCCGAATATGTACATAAAACAGTTTCAATCTATCGTCAAGCAATTGATTTAATAATGGAAGGAAAATACACCACCATCAAAAAACAAGAATTTCTAAATGAATTAAATAAAGTTTACAATCGTGGCTTTTCCACAGGATTTTATTTTAACGAACCTACTAATAAAGATTATGCAAACGCTTATGGTTCAATTGCTTCTACTCGTAAAGAGTATATAGGCAAAGTTACAAATTATTTCAAAAAAGTTGGAGTTGCAGAAATTAAAATCGAAACAGGCGAACTTAACCTAAGTGACAATATTTATATAATGGGAAATGATTTTGGCACCTATGAATTTCAAATTACATCTCTTATGGTTAATGATGAACCTGCTCAAAAAGCACAAAAAGGAGATATTGCAACTTTCAAAATCGATAAAGAATTGAAAAGAAATCTTCAAATTTACAAAATTGTTGAAAATAAAAAATAGTATAAAATAATAGCTTCAGACTTTTACAGTTAAAATTTATAACTTATTGAATATCAATAGTGATTACCAATAGATTGAAAAAAGTTGTCACTACAGTTCCTTTACTATAAATATATCTACCCTGCATTATAGCAATACTAATAATAAAAATGGGGAAAGTTATCTCAATACTTTTCCCATTTTATATCATTATTTTGTTATAAAAATACAATCCTATTTACACTCCAACATTCAAAAAAGTATTATAATTTAATATAACTTCCGGAATTCCACCCTTAATAATATGAGTTGCTGCTTCAAAATTATGATTTTCCGTAGCATGAAAAGGTAAAGCAACACTCACTCCAATTCCTGCCAATCTAATTGCGGTTGTTCCACTTTCGCTATCTTCAAAACCAATAATATTACCAAAATTTGTTTTAGGTATATTCAGATATCCGAGTGCAATACTATAAAGGTCTCTATGTGGTTTTAATCTAATTTCATTAGCATCAGATGCAGTAACAAATGCATTATATACATTTTCAATTTTAGAATAATTTTGTATAAGTTTTTCTTTAAGTCCCTTACTTACTCCCCAATTTTCTATATTTTGCCTGATAACATGTAAAACTTCATTTAAAACAATTTCTGCTTCATAACGAATAGATGAAGTAACAACAGCCAATTTTGCAGGATAATTATTAAAATATTTTATTTGCTTTTGCAAATTATTTTTCATAACATCTTTTGAATAATTCAATTTTATTTCTTTTGTTTTATGTCTATATACCTCAATTAAATAATCTACATAAAAATCTACAAATTGTTCATCAAGCCAGCCTTTCACCAGTGCAAGATATACATCAATTCCTGGCATTGGTTCAATTAGATGCTTGTTTGGATCATCAAGAAATTGTTTTCTCAAATATTCTATATCACCAGCTTTAATATCTTCCAATATTTCATGGTATCTTTGATAGTAAATATCAATAGCAACACGAATATAATCGTTAAATAGATTTAATAAAAATTTATCATAATATTGTTCAGCAAATTCATTTGAAATTTTAATATATTCCTCTTTAGAAATTTTACTATCAATTAATTTTATTTTTTCTAAAAGTTCCGTTAGCTTAAATACCTTTAAATTATTTATTACCTCTCTTTTTCTCCCTTCATCTTTGCCTATAACAATTGTCCAGATGGCAGCTTTAATAAATTCTTTTCTAAATAAATCTATATTCAAAAAATTGCTATATCTCGTAATAAGATGCTCAACATGTTTAGTTGTGCTATTACCTATAACATACGGATAGTCTTGAATTTTATCCAACCCATACCACTCAGATTTATCAAATTTACCACTAATTCTCCTTATCATATACTCAAGCGAGTGTAGACATAATTCCTCTGTTGTAGTTGTTGTTCCGTCCATATCCATAACTATTGCTTCAAGGATATCCATAGGAATTTTAGTTTTTCTAGCAAGTGGACATAATTCAAAGGTTGGATGAACAAATTCCGGATTCCAAACTATTGCAAACTCTTCCCCAAGAGCCTGCATAATTTCCTGTGCTTCATGTAAGCGTATGATTTTTTTCTCAATTTTCATCTATCCCCCTATTAACATATTGATTGATAACAAAATAGCAAATAAAAATAAATATTTAGAAGTCTCCCCCAATAAACTGTTCAAATAAACACCATATAATTTTTTTATCAACTTAATATTTTTGATAACAAGGAATATTAAAGCAATATCCAATGGAAAAAGATAAAAAGAAAGTGGTTTAAGAAAGATATACTTAAACAGCAACATTATAAAAATCGCTAAAAATACATTTATTGAATACAAATAAATTCCCGATTTTTCACCAAGTATTACTATTAATGTTTTCTTGTTATTTTTTTTATCTTCGTTATAATCACGATAATTATTAACAACAAGAATATTATCAATTAGCAAACCCAGTGAAAAAGAAACTAAAAACAATGGCAAATAAATTTCTCCTGTATGAACATAAGCAGAACCACAAGTAGCAATTATTCCAAAAAATACTACTGCTGCAATATCACCTAATCCATTATAAGCTAACGGGAATGGTCCACCAGTATAAATATAAGCAAATATTATTGAAAGTAAACCTACAATCAATAAATATATACCCTTACCAAATTTAATTTGCAAATTATATACTAATAACATTCCCAATACAAATGCTGTAATAAAAACAATCCGAATAGCAATTTTCATAATTTCAGGTTTTACAAGTCCAGCCGCAACTACTCGAGTAGGTCCTTTTCTTTCTTTTGTATCACTACCCCTCAAAAAATCATACAAGTCATTAACAAAATTTGTTCCTATTTGAATAAGCAGTGCAGAAAGTAGTGTAATAACTCCCACCCATAAAGAATATAAATTTCTATCAAAAACAAAAACATATACATTCCCAACAATAATCGGAGATATTATAGCAAGCAATGTTTTAGGGCGAGCTGCCATTATCCATATTTTAATTTTCTCTATCATTTGATTTCCACTCGCTAGGTGCTAAAACAATAACAAATTCACCCCTTAAATTTATATTTTTGATATTTCTATGGATATCACAAACCTTTCCTCTAATAACCTCTTCATACATTTTAGTAAGTTCACGACATATTGCAATATTTCTTTCAGGCATTATTTCGTTAAGTTCAGTTAAAAGTTTTTCTATTCTATAAACAGATTCATAAAAAACAATTGTTCTATTGATATTTTTATACTCTTCTAATAATTTTTTTCGGCCTTTTTTCTGTGGAATAAAACCATCAAAAATAAATGAATCTGTTGGAAATCCAGATACCACAATAGCAGAAAGTAATGCAGAAGGACCAGGAATTGAATGAACTTCAATACCACTTTCAATAGCAAGATTTATAAGTCGCGAACCTGGATCAGAAATTCCAGGAGTTCCAGCATCCGAAATCAATGCTACTTTATTAACTTTCTTTATTTTTTCTATTAAAGAATTCATTTTATTTTGCTCATTATGTGCATTAAGAGTAGTTAATTTTTTTTGAATATCGTAAATTTTTAGTAAATTGGAAGAAACTCTTGTATCTTCACAAATAATAAAATCAGCTTCTTGCAACACATCCAATGCCCGCAATGTAATGTCTCTCAAATTTCCTATAGGCGTTGATACAATTAATAATTTTGCCATATTAACCCATTAATTTTCTTAAATCAGATGGAACTGGAAAATCTTCAAAATCTTTGCGTAATTTCTGGTAATAAATTTTAGCTCTTTCGTATTTATTAAAATTCAATTCATACATTACCCTTCTTACTAGCATCTCACCACAAATATTATATATAAGTTTAGAAAATCTATTTTCTACTTTAGGAAAATGAATTATATAATTTGGATCTTTTGCTGGAACATATTCTTTACCTTTAACAATTTTAAATGAAAATAAATCTGGCACAAGTTCATAACCTTCTGGAATAGTTATTATACCATTATTTATTTCATTAGCTAAAAATTCAGGTCCAAGATAACAAGTTTTGAATTTATCATTAGTAACAAGTTCAATTTGTATTTTTCTATACAATGCTTCTAAATAGTTGCCATCATAAATATCATCTTCTTCAAATTTGAGTAATTCCTGGATAAATTTATTTGCATCTTCTTTAACTAAATCATAAGCTTTAGGAGTAGTCTTTTTCATTTGTTTAAAATACCAGGTTCTCCTAAGTAATTCTTTATCAACTATTTCTGTATGTCTATACTTATTCTCTACAAATTGTATATAATATGATGGCGAAACTAAAATATCCCATTGATATGTAAGAATTACCGAATTGTCATCTACATTAGCCAGATATTCCCTTGTATAATCTTCTATTACCGAATAATCACTTTTATCATTATAAGTATAATTTTGATAAATTTGTATAATAGCAAATATTGATAAAATTACTAAATAATAGTAAGATATTCTGTGCATCTTTTCAACTTGTTGATAAATATGAATTACTCCAAATCCTACAAATATCGCAATAACAATATAAGATAATAAGAAATAATTACTGATATCGTGGATTGAATAATTGCAAGAATAAAAAATATTGAAAAGAAAAGCTATCATTAAGAAAACAAATAACTTTCTAAATCTTTTATAAGTATAATATGCTCCAACTGCCGCAATAATCAAAAAGATAACAAAAAATTCACTTCCTAAATTAACGAGATATTTATCAACAAAATTATTGAAAAACACATCTAAAGACTGAAATAACCAAACTCGATACTGCCATCCTGTGATATGATTTACCATAGCATTCCAATTAACAGGATTACCCCAATTGAACAAAGGATCGCTTTTAGCAATAAAATAAAGTATACTATATCCACCAACAATTATTACCAGCCCAACAACAATCATATACAAAACTTGCAACAATGCTTCTTTTTTAAATTTGTGCTTATTAAAATACAAATATGCAAAAGCTGGTAAAAGTTGAAATACTGTAAGATGATTTAAAAAACTTAATCCATAAACAAATGCAAAAAGTAACCAATATAAAATATGCTCTTTTGAATATGCCACAAAAAACACAAATAAACTTAAATTCACAAGCAAAAGATGTAAAGAATATACTTCGGTTGAAGTAGCCTGTTCCCAATAAGTTCTTGAAAGTCCTAAAGTTATTGTTGCGATAAACAAAGCAATTGATTTTTGTGTATTTGTAAATCCATCAAAAGAAAACAACAATTCTTTTTCAATTTTTTGTTTTTCCTTAGGATTTTTAGCTTTTACTTTTGGTATAAAATAATAATCTTTAGCCCTATTAAATAAATGAGATAGCAAAAAAACAAAAATAACCAAGGATAAAGTAACATATATTGAAGCAAGAAAATTAAGTTTTACTATATTTGAAATATCTACAGGTATTTTACTAAAAAAATGCCCAATTACCGTAAACAAAGGATAACCACTCGGATGTGCAACACCTAATAGAGATTGTATTGCAAGTAATTCTCCAGCATCAATTTCAGTTATATATCTTGAAAATGTTAGAGAGTAAAATACAAAACTTATAATAATAGCCAGGTAATAAAATTTGTATTTCATACTTTTCTAAAAATTATTTTTTCTCACTAATAAATTAACAAAAAAAATATTTGAAAAAAATTATAAATTGTTTATTTTAAAAAAAGATAATTATGTTTTTCTTTAATTTAGTAATATAACATTGATTAAAAATATTTAATTATGTTACAGAATATCAAAGACCAATAATATATTTTATGCTAAACAAAACTTTTAAAGAAACTGATATTTATAAGTTATTTAATGTTAAACATTTCAATCAAACAATCACTGCATTTAATGGTCAAGAAATTAAAATTGAAAATTTTGGCTCAATTAATAAATCTGATGGCCCAGATTTTCGAGATGCTTTTATTATAATCGATGGTATTCATTATAACGGCGATATAGAAATAGATTACGAAATCAGCGATTGGAAAAAACACGGCCACTTTTTAAACCCCAAATATAATAAAGTAATTTTACATATATGCATAAATAATCCTAAAAAAATTCCAACTGTAACAACACATAGCAAAAGAAAAGTCCCTTCAATTACCTTAGAACAATTATTTCAACAAAAATACTTCAATGAAATTTTAACAAATATTGATAATTTAATCTCAAAAGATACACCATATATTTACTGTGGGAAAATTAATAATGCTATCAAGCAAGATATCAAATATAAATATATTGTAAAAAAAGGAGCAGAACGTTACCAAAACAAAGTAAAAAAAATATACACAAGAGTTAAAGAATTAGCATATATTAATTTGAATTATGCAAACGAACCCGTAGTTAAATATAATTTTGATAAAGATTTCTACTTACGAACATTTTCGTCATCTGAATTTAATAAAGATGAAATCTGGCAGCAAGTGTTGTTCGAATTTGTAATGGAAGCATTAGGATATTCTCAAAACAAACTTATGATGAAAAATTTAGCCCTAAACTTACCCATCAATTTTATTAAACAGAACTTTGATTTTACAGATCGAGGGAAATTCATTAAACAAGCTGAAGCATACCTGCATTTTATAGCTGGTTTTTATAAATCTACTTCTGATAAAAAAGAGTTTGTAAAAGATGATTATTATAATGAATTATTTAAATTACATCATAAAATTAGATTAAATTTTGATTTCAAAACTTATCGACGCGATAATTGGAATTTTGGTAAACAAAGACCTCAAAATTCTCCCTTTGTAAGAATTGCAGGCGCCGCAAGATTTTTAGCTACTCTTTTAATAGATAATCTATTTGCTAAAATAATAAAAAAGTTTTCGGAAATACATCACGATGATGTGTTAGCCAATTCTATTAAAAATTTATTTATTGTTAAGGCTGATGGCTACTGGAAATATCATACCGATTATGGAATTGAAACAAAAGAACCAATTGAATATTTTATTGGCTCTATGCGTGCAGATGATATTATGGTAAATGTTATTTTCCCAATTTTAAATTTATATTTTGAAATATTTAATCAACCCGAATTAGCAAAAAGAGCATTTAATATCTTTACTACCTATCAAGCTAAATCAGATATTTCTGTCATATCTAACATGGCAAAATCTTTAAATTTAACTGAAACAAATCTTGCTATCATCCAACAAGGATTACTTGAGCTATATAAGAATTATTGTCTTAATACTCTTTGTTATGAATGTGAAATTGGTAAAATTGTTTTTGATTTAACAGATATCGAACTATAACTTGCATTTTTGAAATATCATTTTTTTTTATGATATTTATATTTTGCAAAAAATATTTTAGGAGTTATAAATGAGCTTATTAGTGGTTGGCTCAATTGGCTTTGATGATATAGAAACACCATTAGAAAAAGTAACTAAATCTTTAGGTGGTTCTACAACCTATATTTCTGTTGCAGCCTCACACTTTACTAATGAACTAGCTATTGTTGGTATTGTTGGCGATGATTTTGGAGATAATGTAAATGTATTTAAAAACCATAATATTGATATTAGTGGTTTAGAAATTGTTCCCAATGGCAAAACTTTTTACTGGTCTGGCAAGTATCATAATGATTTTAATAATCGCGACTCACTCGTTACAGAATTAAATGTCTTTGCTAACTTTGATCCTAAAATACCATCCCATCTGATAGATTCATCAGTTGTAGTTTTGGGCAATATTGATCCAGTTTTACAAGCTAAAGTATTAGACCAGCTTACAAACCCAAAATTTATTATATGCGATACAATGAATTTTTGGATAGAAGGCAAACCAGATGATTTGTTAAAAATTCTTCCCCGTGTTGATGTCTTAATAATCAACGATTCAGAAGCAAGATTATTGGCAAAAGAACATAATTTAGTTTTAGCTGCAAAAAAAATTCTAAAAATGGGACCTAATTATTTAGTTATCAAACGCGGCGAGCACGGTGCCTCTTTATTCTCCCGCGACCAAATTTTCGTTGCACCTGCTTATCCTGTTGAAAATTTAAAAGATCCTACCGGCGCCGGTGATACTTTCGCTGGCGGTTTTGCTGGTTTTCTTTATAGGAAAAATGATTTTAGCTTTGATAATCTTCGTCGTGCTGTTGTATATGGTAGCGCCATGGCTTCTTTCTGTGTAGAACAATTTAGTATCAAAGGAATTGATAATTTAACTTATGAAGATATCAAATATAGATATAAAAAATTTGTTGATATTTCCTCTTTCTAAAATTAATTACATCGGAGAATAAAATGAAAAAAATTATTATTAGTGTAATCTTACTGATTAATGTAGTATTCGCCCAAACTTACATAAATTTTTCTGAAAACTATACTTTGCCAAATGGATTAGAAGTTATTTTAATCTCCGATTCTACATATAGAACTATAACAGCTGGTATAACCTTTAAATTACCCACCAAATTTCAAGGACAATATATAGGTTATACAACTTTTCTTACACACTTGATGACTTATTCTTCAACTAATATCTCCGATAAAGATTTATTCTTATTAAATAAATATGATATTTTAAGATCTTTTGCAGATGATAATAAAATTGCTTTCTCAACTTACAAGGATTTTACCGACACATTGTTCTATGTTATGTCTGAAATAATTCTCAACCCTAATCTTACAACAGATAATATGGTTAATTTTAAAAAGAAAATTTTACCATCAGTTAAAAAATATAACCAGGAAATTGCCAACGTTGCTACCAATGTCTATAGACGCTCTGCTTTTACTCATAACTCTCCTGCTTCCGAATTTGCAACTCAAAACTCAATCATAGACATTACTTCTAAATTATTAAAACAACATTATGATACATATATCATACCCAATAATTCAACTTTAATCGTAGTAGGGAATTTCGAAGCTCCAAAAGTTAAAGAACTTATAAATAAATATTTTACAAATTGGAAACCAAAGAAAAACCCAGAATTTGTTCATGATATGAACTATTTTACGAATTTAAAAGATACCATTGCTATCGTAAATGTTAATAATATCGATTACCCATTTATTTACATAGCAACTCCTTTTAACCTTTCAAAAGATAATCCCGATATCTTATATGCACAATTTTTGGGATTAATGTTCGGTAACCACACTTACAAACATTTTTTCAAAGATACCAATAACACAGAATATTATAATGATGCAGTTTTTCAAAATAGTGGAAATCACTCTGCAATAACTATTGCGAAACAAATTCCTTACGATAGCATTGGTAAATTTATTACTGAATATAAAAAAGTATTCAATCAATTTTTTTCAAATGATATCAACCCAGTTGAATTTGTAAAAGCCAAAAATGTTATTATTAATGCTATTAAATCTCAATTAAATAACTCTGTTATTACTTTTAATTTTTTGGCTGATTTTAAAGCCAACAATTATACTAATGAATATATTAAAAACTACCTTGATACTATAGAAAAATTAAAAATAAGTGAACTAAAAAATTTTATAAAAAATTATCTTAGTGATGTTAATTTCTATTGTGTATTACTTGCAGATTCCACCAAATTAACTGATGATTTTAAATCTAACTTCAAATATAATATTTATGATCAATACGGAAACTACATTGATCCAAACCTTTTTAAAATACCAGCAAATATTAATGCGGAAACTATATTAAAAAATTATGTTACTAAAATGAATTCCAACTTACTATTAAATAAAACACAAAATTTAATGTTCAGCTTTAAAGGCCTTATGAAAGACGAACAAGGGGATAAAGAAACTGAAACTAAATTATTCTTTTCCTTAAAAGATAATAAATTCCTTAAACATATGACTGTTAACGGTGAAGAAGAACTTTTAGTAAAATTTGATGGTAAACAGATTTTCCAAAATTCCAAGTTTTTCGGTGCGAAAATTCTTAACGAAAAAGAAGCTTACGAAACACTATATGAAGCACTTTATCTTCCACAAATGAGATTAAAAGAATTAGAAATCACAGCTAACTTGAAAAACATTGAATACTTCAACAATACTTATGCTTATAATATTGAAATGACAGATAAATATGGCAACAAATGGAATGAATATTATGATAAAAACTCTTATCTTTTGGTAGGTTATAAAAAAGTAACTAAAAATGTCCAAATGGATATTACAGAAACCACATTTTATAACAACTATGAAGTTTTCAATGGAATTTTAACTTATACAAATCTCACTACAAAAATTTTAAATCAATCTGCAACATTTGAATTAAAAGATTTAAGAACAAATTTAAATTTAGCTAAAAATTTCTTTGAAATTAAAAAAGAAAAACAAACTAAAAAAACAAAAAAATAATTACATATGATAAAAACTATTGTTTTCGATCTCGGTAACGTATTAATTCCTTTTGATTATTCCATTATGATTAATAAATTAAATAACATCCAGGAAAATCTTGGCAATTATTATTATAATTGGTATAAAACTAATTATCACTACCACCGCGATTTTGAAAAAGGACTAATATCTGAAAATGAATTTATAGACCTAAATTTAAACACCCTAAATTATTTAATAGATAAAAATACTTTTTGCAAATATTACTCTGAAATATTTATTGAAAATAGAAAAGTAACTTCTTTGCTTCCAGAACTTAAACAAAAATACAAATTAGTTTTGCTTTCAAACACTAATAGCATTCACAAAAAATTTGGTTGGGAACAATATAAATTTCTAGAAAATTTTGACCACTTAGTTCTTTCTTACGAAGTAAAATATGTTAAACCAGAAAAAGAAATCTATTTACATACACAAAATATTTTTTCTAACCAACCACAAGAAATTTTCTATATTGATGATGTATTAGAATACATTCAAGCTGCACATAATATTGGCTGGAATACATATCACTTTGACAACGAAGAAAATTGTAAAAAATATATAACGAATAATCTCCTGTAAATTACAATGTTTGGACAAAATGATAATTGATTATTTGTAACCTTTAATATCACATAAGATAAAAAAGTCAGCCCACAAGCTGACTTTTTTAACTTTAAATTATATATTTTTTAGAACTGATACCCCTTAGGAATAACAACAATACCCGATTCTGTTACAGTAAATCTCTTTTTATCGATATCAGGATCAAAACCAATTTCCATACCTTCAGGAATATTTACATTTTTATCTACAATACATCTACGTAATCTAGCGTGTCTTCCAACATTTACATTATTAAACAAAATTGAATCAACTACATAAGTATAGCTATTTACTCTACAACCTGGACCGATAATAGACCTTTCAACAAGACCACCAGAAACAATTGTTCCATCACAAACAAGAGAGTTAAATGTTCTACCAATTCTTTCCCCTTCGTGCGAAATAGTTTTAGCAGGTGGTAATTGATATTGTTTTGTCCAGATTGGCCAATCTTGATCGTATAAGTTAAATAATGGATTAACATTTAATAAATCCATATTGGCAGCATAATAACTTTCAAGTGTTCCAATATCCATCCAATATGGTTGTTCTTTTTTATTTTCATCTTCAAACATCCATGCTGTTATTTTGTAACCAGCACTAATCATATAAGGAATTACGTGTTTTCCAAAATCATCGTTAGGCAAATGATTAGCTTCCATTTCAAGTAAAACATCTTTTAATACATCCGCTTTGAAAACATAAATACCCATACTTGCAAAGCTATAACCTGGTTTATCTGGTATTTCAGGTGGATCTTTTGGTTTTTCTACAAAGGAAGTTACCTCATAATTTTCATTTACTCCTAAAATTCCAAATCTGCTGGCCTCATCTCTTGGAAATACAATAGAAGCTATTGTTAAATCTGCATTTTTTTGTGCATTGCTCTGGATAAGTTTCAAATAGTCCATTTTATAAATATGGTCACCAGAAAGTATTAATACTCTTTTAAATTTTCCATTATGGAATAAGTTCAAATTTTGCTGAATTGCATTTGCTGTTCCTTTATACCAATCTTGTCCTTGTTTTAATTGTGGTGGCACACTATGAATAAATTCCCCCAAATCCGGAATAAAAATATTCCATGCCTCATAAATATGTGAGTTAAGAGAATCAGATTTATATTGCGTAAGTATATAAATTTTTCTTAACCCTGAGTTTAAGCAATTTGATAAAGCAAAATCAATAATTCGATACTTGCCACCAAATGGTACAGAAGGTTTACTTCTGGGCTCTGTTAATGGTCTTAATCTTTCTCCCTGACCACCAGCCAATACCATAGTTACAGTATCTCTCAATAAGGCAGATCCTTGAAAAATCATTTTTACCCCTCAATTATTTTATTTTATGATATTTTCTATTTATTTTTATTTTTAATATGCATAAATTGTATTTTATAATTAATTTTTTTTTTACTGTTTAATTTGTTATATTAATTAGTTATATGAAAAATTTTATAAACTTAAAAGTAGCAATATATTTTCTAATACTTTTATTTCTACAAATTGCTTTTATTAAATTCAAAACTACTCACATATCTCCACAAAAAGCAATTAAATACCAATTATTCAATACTACAAATATCATAGATTTGATTAAAAGTGATTACCACATATCCCTTTCACTATACAATAAAAACATCATAGTTGATGCTAATTTTACAGTTGATATAAAAAGTCCTGTAGATACACTAAAATTAAATTTATATAACAATTTAAAAATAAATTGTATTAAAGTCAATAGTAATTTAATTAACTTTAAACATTTTAATGATATTGTTTATGTACCTTTAAATTATTTTAAAGGAATTGCCAATATCACTCTACAATATAATGGTAAACCTCGTAATGAAGGTATTTCATCTTTTAAAGTAGTTAAAAAAGATAATTATTATACCTTAAACACCATTAACGAACCATTTTATGCACCTACCTGGTTAGCCTGTTTCGATAACAATATTGATAAATTCAATTTATATATGACAATCGAAGTTGATACTCCCTATATTGCTGTTTCTAATGGAAAACTTGTTTCACAACATACCCATAATGGCAAAAACATTTTTCAATGGAAAACTTATCACCCAATTGTACCATATCTTGTATCAATTTATGCAGCAAAATATTATGTTTTTGCAGATAGTGTTAAACTACTTAATGGGACTTATCTACCTCTAATTTATTATTCATATAAAAATAATGAAAAACTTGCACGCAAATTTTTAGAAGACCATAAAGGTTACTTCCATTTATTCGAGAACTTATTTGGACCATATCCATTCTACAAAGAAAAATATGCTTTTGCTGATATAAATTGGAATGGTGGTGCAATAGAAAATCAAACCATTAGCGGTATTGGCGAAATATTTATGTCTGATACAAGGCAAGCACAAGAAATGCTTATTCACGAACTTTCACACCAATGGTGGGGAAACTCTGTAACAATAGATAATTGGAACGACATTTGGCTTAACGAAGGACTAGCTCGCTACTCGGAAGCTTTAGCTGTTGAATATTTCTCTTCTATACAAGATTACAAAAATTTTATGAAAGATATGATTTTCCCTTTCTATGGACGACTTGCCTCACCAGGTGATAATTTATTTAGTTTATTAGTTTATGATAAAGGTGCCTGGATTTTCCATATGCTAAGACAAAGACTTGGAGATGAAATGTTCTTTGATTTTCTTAAATCTTATTATAATCAATTCAAATATCAAACTGTTAATACAAAACAATTCAAAGCTTTTTTAGAAAATTTTACCAGCAAAAACTTCGATAGATTTTTTGATGATTGGATTTACAAATGTAAATATATACCTCATATTTCTTACACTTACAACATTTCACAAATTGAAAAACAAAAATATCGTGTTGAAATAAAATTACAACAATATAATCCTCAAAATTATGTTTTTGAATTGCCACTGGAAATTCAATTTTCTAACGCAAATAACAAAGAAATTAAAAATTTTATTTTCAACCAAAAGAATAGTATATTTGTAACTGAAATAAATTTTTATCCTAAAAAAATTACTATCGATCCTAACAATAAATTACTATTAATTGTAAAATGAAATACTTATATATAGGCTTAGGTGGAGCTGTTGGCAGTATACTTCGTTTTGTTTTTTCAAAATTATTTCAAGATTATTTTAAGGCCTCTTTTTTCCCAATTGGAACACTCTTAGTTAATATAATTGGAGCATTTCTTATAGGTATAATCTTTGAAATTTATGACCAAAACTTTGTGATATCTCCGGAACTAAAATTATTATTAGCAACTGGTTTTTGCGGTGGATTTACTACTTTCTCAACTTTTTCAAATGAAACTATGATAATGTTTTCAGAAGGTGATTATTTCTACGCAAGTATATATATTGTTTCCAGTGTTTTCTTTTCGCTATTAGCTGTTTATTTGGGCAAAATTTTTATCAAACTTATTGCAACTTCAATATAAAATTTACGCTTTCTCTATCCATTCTTTCCATATCTCTGGTTGATAACCAAGTGTAACATTTTTCCCATTTCTTACAATTGGTGTTTTAAGAAGCAAAGGATCTTCAAGCAATGTTTCACTTAATTTATAAACCATAAACTCTAGTCCTCTTTTTTTATATTGTTTCGATTCTTTATCCAATAATTCTTCCAATGGTATTTTTTGAGTAATATTGTTTAATTCGCCTTCAACTAAAGGACTTTGTGTTAAATCTTTAAAATGATATTTTATATTTCTTTCCTTAAAAAATCTTTCTGCTTTTTGTGTATCTTTACATTTCTTCGTGCCTATTATTTGAATATTCATTCTATTACTCCTTATAAGGATTACCTAAATATTGATTTGCATAATAATGAGAATTATAAAGATCCGGCAGCCCTAAAAGTTCTTGATATAATTTTTGGGCTTCTTCTCGTTTATTTTGGATATCGTAAATATTTGCAAGATACAATTTACTTAAAACAACAAAACCTGATTTTTCATCATTCAATAATTTACAAAATTCTAATGCTTTATCAAAATAATTTATTGCATTATTATAATCTCTTTTTATCTTGTAAGATGCTGCTAAATAATAATAAACTTCTCTTTTAAAATATTTTGATACATTATATTTTTTATTTGCCAATTCCTCCAACAACTTCTCATATGTATAAACTGCATTATCAACATTATATGTTAAAAAAGATAATCTTGCATAATATCTCATAAAAACAATATTATTGGGAAATGTTTCATAAAGTATTTTAGAAAATTCAAGAGCTTTGTAAGGGAGATTTTCATATATTAAATATGATGTCATCAAAAAATACATTGCTTCATAACGGGAAAATTTTCCATTATAAGCAACATTAGTTAATTGCTCAAGTCCTAAATTTTTATCCGCTTTGGGGAAAAGAACAAGAAAAGGCTTTATTAATGGAAATTTTTCCGGCATAACCGATAAATAATAATTATAAATTCCAAAGCCCAATAGCACATCTATATTATTTTCATCAAGTTTTGCAACTTCCTGAACAATTGGATAAGCTGATAAAGCATCATCGGCAGCTTTAAGCCAGCTTTCACGCAAAGCTCTTAACCTTCCTCGATAACCTATTGCACCACCTTTATAAAATAATGCAACTGCATCTTTAGGATTTTGTTTTAATAACTGATCACAATGAAATATCACATCTTCTAACTTATCATAAAATATTTCATCATATGTTTGATTTTCGGTATTTAGAATTATTTCCCACCAATCAACCATCGCAAGAAAAAAACGAAGACCTGGGTAATCTGGATAATCTGTCATCAAATTTCTGAAATGCTTTTTTGCTTTTTCAAATTCAAGGTTATATATAAGTTTTATACCGTGATGTATTAAAGAATCATTGGGGATACTATAGTTTTTGGCAAAAGTAAATTGAATTAAAAAAAATATTATTAACAACTTTCTCATTTTATTGTGAATTTTGCTTTGAGCTTAATTTTCGGTTTGTCTTAAAATATTGGAAATAAAAAGTTAATAAATACTTGTATAATAAAAAATGATAAACAAAGATTACAGCATTATTTTTTATGTTTAATGAATTAAAGTTTTAATTATAACAACTATCTTACAAATCATAAAATTGTTTAATCATATTTATATATTAAAATACCGTGTTTATCAATTTCTTGCAATAATTTATTATCCCTAATATCTTCATATATTTACAAACTAACCAGATAAGGTATATCGCTATTATCTATCTCCATTTGTAACATTCCAAGAGTATATCTATCTATCTTACAATTTTTTAGAACCAGATCTATATCACTGCGTTCGTTAAAATTTCCCTTTGCACGTGAACCATATAATATTACTTCTTTAATATCAGGATTAGAATGAAAAATATAATAAAGTTTCTCTATTACTGAGCTATTTATTGCTTTCTTAATATCAATTACAAAGATTTTTTTAAACTCTTATATAAATCATTTAATAAATTGATATAGTCTTTTGAATATTCTGAGTTATTTTAACAACTGTTTCATAATTATATATATGGCTTAACAGATTTCTATCGTTTATCATTTGCAACCAAAGTTCTATATTATCAATATATTTACTTTGATATGCTTGTTTGAGAATAACTTTCGGAGAAATAAATTCCAGGACTAAGCTATCATCTTCCATTTTATCTTTCAAAGTTTTCCAGTTTAATTCAAGAGTATATTCAAAACGTTGCATTACGCCTTCCTTTTCAAGCATTGAAAGTTTATTTAAATCTAATTGAGCAACTTCGTTTAACAATTTAATAGCATCTTCAAAGTTTTAAAACGATGTTTCCACTTTGAAACACACATTTTTTGATATTCTTTTATTTATAATATTTTAGAATAAATTGCATTTGTTAACATATTACATTCTTATCAAATGTAATATTTTTATTAAGTTATTATAATTTTTTAGCTTAAGCACAAATTATACAAGACGATAAATTAAGGTATATTTCTAATAGAAATTGTAAAAAATTATCAAGAAGCAGTATTCTTTCTCTTTTCCCTTGGTTGATAAACTGGCAATTTGTTTTCGAGTACAGTTTCTTTAGTTATAATAACAGCTTTAACATTTTTCATACTTGGTACTTCATACATAACATCAAGTAGTAAGTTTTCGACAATAGACCTTAAACCTCTAGCGCCAGTTTTTCTTTCTAAAGCTAACTCTGCTATAGCATCAATTGCTTCAGGTTCAAAAATTAGGTCAACATCTTCGTGTTTGAATAATTTTATATACTGTTTAATAATTGCATTTTTAGGTTCTAGTAATATTCTTTTCAAAGTTTCTTTATTCATTGATTCAAGAGGAGCAACAACAGGTAGTCTTCCAACAAACTCAGGAATTAAACCAAATTTGATAATATCGTGTGGTTGCACCATTGCTAATATTTCATCTTGTGTTAAATTTTGTGCTGTTTTTTCGCTATCGACATTAAAGCCAATTCTGTATTTATTTAATCTACGGGCAACAATTTCAGTTATTCCTTCGAAAGCACCACCACAAATGAATAAAATATTTTTAGTATTTACATAAATTAAGCTTTGCTCTGGATGCTTTCTCCCGCCTTTTGGTGGAACTCCAACTACTGTTCCCTCTAATATTTTCAAAAGTGCCTGTTGGACACCTTCACCAGATACATCTCTTGTTATAGATACACTTTCGCTTTTTCTTGCAATTTTATCTATTTCATCAATATACACAATACCTTTTTCAGCTTTTGCTACATCCATATCGCAATTTTGTAAAAGTCTTAATATTACATTTTCAACATCATCGCCAACATAACCAGCTTCTGTCAAAGTTGTTGCGTCTGCTATTGCAAAAGGAACATTTAATAATTTTGCTAAACTTTGTGCCAATAAAGTTTTTCCAACACCAGTTGGACCTATCAATAAAATATTACTTTTTTCTATTATTGTATCATCGTCAGAATCTATTATATTATTTTCATTTATAATTCTTTTATAATGATTGTAAACTGCAACAGATAAAATTTTCTTGGCTCTTTCTTGCCCAATCACATATTGGTCTAAATAATTTTTTATAGCTTCTGGAGTTTTTAAATTTTCGGGCATTGAAAGTGGAACTGTTTGATTTTTCAATTTAGATTTTATTAAATCAGCCCCTGCTATTACACAAGCATCACAAATAAATGAATCAATTCCTGTAAGCATTAAATTAACATCATTGGCACTTCTACCACAAAAAGAACATCGTGGGACACTATTACTTGATGATTTTTTCATCTATTTAACCTTTATTTTATTCTAACATTTTTATTTTATCTATAGACTTGCGAATATACAAAGAATTAGGGAAATTACCAAGTATTTTCTCATAACTTTCTTTTGCTTTGTGCTTATCCTTAATTATTTTTGAATAAATATCACCCAAAATATATAAACTTTTATCCTGGTATATGTTATAAGTTTCAGTTAATTTATTTAAATATTGAACAGCCTGGTCTATTTTATTATCAAAAATAAAATACTGGGCTAAACAATATATCAAAGCATCTCTTAAGAAAGGATTTGTCACTTTCTGCAAATAAGTTATATATTTTTCAGAATTTTTATCTACTTTACCACAAAACAAATAATAATCAAGTTCTGCAAGATGCAACAACCCTAAAGAATCATTAACTGTAAAACTTATTGTAGTATAATAAGTTAATGCATCATTAGAATAATCAGAATTTTTATTATTTGTTATCTCATCGAATATCTTCATTGAATTTGAAAAATTCCCTCTCCATAATTCTATTTTTGCTTGCAAAAATTTATATTTATCTAATTCTGTTACTTTTACCGCACCAGAATTTTGAATTTCCTCAAGAAATCTAATAGCTTGTTCATAATTTCCAAGATATAAATTATTAAGAATCATTAAATAGTAAGCATCTATTTGTATCTGCCCAATATTATTAGAAACAATTTCCTGACAATATAAATTAGATTTATTATAATCTTTCAATATCTGACTGTAAACTTTAGCTATTTCCAACTTTGTATTATAAGATAAATTATCTTTTTGCCCTTCTATAAGTTTTTCCAGTTGGAATAAAATTGATTTGAAAGCATTCGCATCTGGAATTATTTGATAGTTATCCATAAGCTCAATTGGCTTTTGAATACTATCTTCTAATATTCTTATTTGAGAAATGTAATAAAGATAGTTAACATTTAAAAGAACTGGCGATTTGGGATACTTTGTAAGATAATTTTCATACGCTGTTTTGGCAAATTTGAACTTATTTAATGCATAACATCTATTTGCAAAGTTAAGTATTTCAGAGCCATCATTTTTATCTAATTTATCAAGTCTGATTGCAATATCCATCGCTTTGTTATAATCATCTAAAGCAATATATAAATTGTTCATTAAATTAAGTATATTCTTATCAGTTGAATTTAAATCTTCAAGTGCTTTTACCACAATTTCCTGAATATATTTTGTATTGGAATAATTCATTATCGAAGAATAAACAAAATTGTAATTTTGCGGATTTTTTTTGTAGATTTCTAAATACTCATAAACCATATCTTTATAATTCATCGTTTGGTAATATAATCTTGCAAGCTCGTAACTAATATTAATATCATTTGTTTTAATTTTGGCATCTTTCAAAACTTCGATTGCTTTATCATTAATTCTTAGTTGAATTAGTGAGTTAGCAATAGTATAAAAATCTCCAATATTATTTGCTTTTTTTCTAACATCATCCCAGATACTAAAAGCAAGATTATCATTACCAGCTAAATATTCTGTAACGGCTAAACGACAATAATTTTCGATATTATTATAAATATTCAAAAACTTTTTGATAAGTTCACGAGATTTATCATAATTTTTAACTCTTACATAACAATCATTAAGAATATCAAATGCTTGATAATTATATTGGTCTTGTTTTAAAACATTTTCCAGAATCGGTATAGCTTGTTCTATCTTATTATCATTATAAAAAGCAATTGCTAAATTAATTTGATTAACAACCGACTGTGCCCAACTTACAGTAGCAAAAATCAATAATACAAGTAACTTTCTAAGCATTCTTCATAATCCTCAGGTTCTGTTGAATAATTTTATTGTTAGGTTCCTTAGTAACTAAATCTTCGTAAAGTTTTATAGCTTCATCCTTTTTGCCCATCATATAAATGATAATACCATAATTTATAAGAAAACTTATTTCATTAGGTAAATGAGATAATCCAAATGTTAATAAGTTATAAGCCGCTTGTAGATTTTTTGAATATAAGTTTTCAATCTCTCTATTCAGATATTCAATAAAATATGTTCCCAGTTCTGTTTTATTTGAAATTTTTTCTTTCCACTTATTAATAAAAATTTGCTTATTTTTTGTATGGATTTCTTTTGCAGTAAGTTCCATATCATAAAATCTAATCTTTCTATATGCTTTAATAGAACCACTCCAGTGATGCACATAATCTGTTAATGGAATAACATAAGATTTCATTCCAATTTCCTTAACTTGCAACCCTAAATCCCATTCTTCAAAGTAGCAGGGCGTAAAATCATTTTCAAATTTTAATTTATTTTCTTTAAATAAATTTGTTCTAACAGCAAACAAGAAACCAGAAACAGCATCAACTACAATAGGTTGGTTAAAAGTTCCTTTATCAAAATAAATATAATCTTTCAAAGTTTCAAAAGAAAAAAATGAACCTTGTGGACCTACAACGGCTGCGTCTTTCAGATTATCCAGAGCATTTTCGAGCCCTTTGATTGTTTCTTTTCCTATTTTTAAATCTGAGTTTAATACAAAAGTATATTCTGTTCTTGATATATCCATTCCTACATTCCAGGCTCTAGCAACGCCAATATTATGTTTCATTATAGCATAATGAGTAATTCTTGAATCATTTTTAATTTGATTAGCAACTTCCTCATTATTAAAAACTATTATGACTTCCCCTTCAACATCCCTTAAATCATTCAGTAGTGTTAAAATATTGAATTCACTTGCAGGCGAATAATCTAAAACAGGAATCGCAAAAGATGACTTTGGTAACTTTATACTTATTTCAGGTATTTTTTCATTTGCAATGGAAACATTATAATCTTCTTTTGCTTCTGAAATTTCTTTCAATTCATAAGGAGAGAATGTATTATCCTTTTTCCCAGCAATAACATTTAACATATCAATAGCTCTGTGCGCATATTGATGGGCTTTATGAACTTTTCTTTGCCCATTTAATGCAATTTCTTCTCTTTCTTTTTCATTTTTCAGATAATATTTTGCAATTTCATCAATATTATTATCATCATAAATACCATAATCAACTTTATCAGTAAATAAAATATCTTGAGCACTATTTTTTGCTAAATCAGTAAGTAAAAAACTACCAGTTGACATAACTTCAAACAATCGCATATTTAAATCATTACTAACAGCATTATTAAAAACAATCTTCGATTTACTGAAAACATCTGCCATATCAAGCCAAAAACATCTTTCATAATGGATATTTATCTTTTCACTTAACTTATTTAAAAGTTTAGCCCTGCGACTACCAGGAAACACAGACCCAACAAACCCTATATCATACAACTTATTAGTTGTCGTTTTTTTATGAATTTCAACATCGCAACCTAAAGGCAACCAATAAACATTTTTACACCCAGCTTTTCTGAAAGCCTCTAAATACTCAATTTGCGCAATAAAAACATAGTCAAACAACAGAGCCCATTGTAAATGCCACTCTAAGTTTAAATGGCTATCTATTAAATAACAAGCTTTGGGAATTTTTATTTTATGAAGATTTTGCGGGAAATATCCAAAAACTGACTCAATCCATAAATATAAATCGGGCTTGAAATTTTCTTTAATTTGTGGATATATTAGCTCAATATCTGGTGTAAATTCAACTGGAATATCTTGTTCCT
This sequence comes from Ignavibacteriales bacterium, assembly GCA_035361425.1. Classification (GTDB taxonomy): domain Bacteria; phylum Bacteroidota; class Ignavibacteria; order Ignavibacteriales; family DAOSCP01; genus DAOSCP01. The sequence continues at coordinate 86,659 of DAOSCP010000001.1, forward strand.
TAATAGGTAATTTCATATTTTGCAAATTCCAGCTTTCAATTAATTCCTCTGGTAATTTTGGACCTATAGTTTTAACATTATGATTGGCTCTGAAAAATCTCTCAAAATAAACTGCTGTAGTTACAGGATAACTGACATATGCAAGTAAAATGTTAATCTTTTCCATATTAATTTGTTCTTTTATTAATTTTTATTTAAGTTACATCACAAAATAATTATTTTTATGGAAATATCCGAAATAAAAGATAATATTTTTGTAAAATCTATTGTTACCCATAACATTATTTATGCTAGCAGATTATTAGCGCCCAAAATAGTTAATATCCTTAACACACTAAATTACAATAACTTACTAGACAAAGAATTTATTAAACTTTCCGATTTACTATTAATTTTTGACAAAATTTCTTTTGAACTTGGGCCCTCATTTGTATTTAATATTGGGAAAACACTACCAATATCTATAAACTTTCTTGATAAAAAAACACATACATTACAACAAGCCATTGATTTAATAAACAATGAATATTATGAACATAATTATATTATCAATGCAGATAATCTACAAAAAGAAAAAATTTTAGGCAAATACTCGGTAGTAAAATATTCAGATAATTCAATTATCTTAAATTCTTCTACCTTGTATCCCTGTGAGTTCGATAAAGGGCTACTTTATAAAATTTGTTTACAATTTCATCCTGGTTTATCTCCTAACAATATAAAACACGATTTAAATTGCAAAGAGAACGGTAATAATAACTGCACTTACCATTTTATCCTTTAAGCAAATTTCAAATGTTTGACCGACTCACCAGAATCTCTTATCTCTTGTAAAGCCTCAATTCCAATTTCAAGATGTAATTTTGTATATTTTTCAGTTACAATCTTATCGCTTTTATCTGTTTTTACTCCTTCGGGAACCATTGGATTATCAGAAACTAATAAAAGTGCTCCTGTCGGAATTTCATTAGCAAAACCAACTGAAAATAAAGTTGCAGTTTCCATATCAATAGCTAAAGCTCGAATTGCTTTTAAGTATTCTTTGAATTCATTATCGTGTTCCCAAACTCTTCTATTGGTAGTAAATACAGTTCCGGTATAGTAATCCAACTCTTTAGCTTTGATTATATAAGATACAGCCATTTGCAATTTAAATGCTGGCAGAGCAGGGACTTCTGGCGGCATATATTCATTACTTGTTCCTTCGCCTCTAATAGCTGCTATTGGCAAAATTAAATCTCCGAGTGACAAAATAGGTTTCAAACCGCCACATTTACCTAAAAACAACACAGCATTAGGAGTAATTGCTGATATTAAATCCATAACTGTGGCTGCCATTGGACTTCCCATACCAAAATTAATTATTGTTATCCCTTCAGCTGAAGCCGTTTGCATTGGTTTATCTTCGCCTAAAATTGGAACATTAAATTTTTCTGCAAAATTTTGAACATAATTTTTGAAATTTGTTAAAAGGATATATTTCCCAAAATTTTCAAGTGGAGTGCCTGTATACCTTGGTAACCAATTTGTAACTATATCTTCTTTTGTTTCTAATAGCATTTTTATTCCCTTTTGAACTATATTTCGAAAAAATCAATTAATAATTATAAGTTATTTTTTGATATATTTAAAATAAATTTTTCTAAAATTATGAAAATACTTTTAATAAATCCTCCTTTCTCTCAAATTAACACTGTTTATCCTGCTATTCTTCAACTTGCTGGTTTTTTAAAAAAGAATAATTATGAAACTATATGTCTTGACTTATCTAATAAAACCTTCTTAAAAATTTTTTCATCATCGGGACTTTCGTTAATTTTTAATTCTTTATCAAAAAATAAATTAGATGAAAATTTAAAAAGAATTATTTCATTAAAAGAAAAATATATTGGAATTATTGATAACATTATTTCATTCCTGCAGGGCAAAGATAATTCTTTAGCTTATATTTTTGCTAATCCTGCTAATTTACCACAAGCAAAATATTTTGAAAATATTAATTATGAAATATTAGAAAAAGAATTTGGCTCTTTGGGAATTATAGATAAAGCAAAATATTTCTGTTCTTTAGTAATAGATGACCTGGTCTTTTTTATCAAGGAAAATATTTCGCCCTTTTATGAACTTTCCAAATATGCAGAAAAATTAGCTGAATCAAACAGAGATTTTGATATTTTGTATAATGAAACTAAAAGAGAATGCAATATTATAGAAAATTTTATGCTCGATATTTTAAATAAGCAGATATCAACTCTTAATCCTAATTTTGTTGCAATAAGTATTCCATTCCCTGGTAATTTACTCAGCTCTCTAATCATTGGCAAATATATAAAAAATAATTATCCTGAAATTAAAATTATTTTTGGCGGCGGATATATTAATACGGAACTAAGAGAAATTCAAGAAGAAAGAATTTTTGAATTTTGTGATTTTATTACTCTCGATGATGGCGAATTACCTTTACTCAATATTTTAGAAAATTATAATCGTAATGATAAATCTTATGTAAGAACTTTCTTTTATGATAATGGAATTAAGTTTCAAGATAATGCAAATCAAAAAATTTTAGCACATAACGATATACCTGCTCCAGATTACACTGATATAAACCCAGATGACTACCCAGCTTTGTTGGAACTCTTAAATCCTATGCACAGGCTATGGTCGGATGGTTTTTCTAATAAACTTACTCTTGCACACGGATGTTATTGGGCAAAATGCACTTTTTGTGATGTCACGCTTGATTACATCGGAAGATATAATCCCGCTAATGCTACAATTTTGGTTGACCATATCGAGCAAATCGTCAAGCAAACTGGAAGAAGAAATTTCCATTTTACAGATGAAGCAACTCCCCCAGCATTACTTAGAAATTTATCTATTGAAATTCTTAAAAGAAACTTAAAAATTAGCTGGTGGGGAAATATTCGTTTTGAAAAATCTTTTACTCCTGAATTAACTTATCTGATGGCTAAAGCTGGATGTATTGCTGTTACTGGCGGTATTGAAGTTGCAAACGAACGATTGCTTAAACTTATTAATAAAGGAGTTACTATTAAACAAGCCGCTCAAGTATGTAAAAATTTCAAATCAGCTGGTATTTTGGTTCACGCATATTTGATGTATGGATATCCAACTCAAACAGAACAAGAAATTATTGACAGTTTAGAAATTGTTCGTCAATTTTTTCTAAACAATTTATTTGATAGCGCTTTTTGGCATCAGTTTTCTTTAACCATTCACAGCCCTATATATAAAGATTACAAAGCTTTTGGAATTAATAAAATTTTAACCGGAAAAAATAAATTTGCTAATAATAATGTTGATTTTATCCCTACTCCGGATTTAAATTATTCTAAATATACATTCTCTCTTGACAAAGCTTTATACAATTTTATGCACGGTATAGGATTAAATTGGGATGTAAGAAAATGGTTCGACTTTAAAGTTAATCAATCAAAGATAAATAGAAATTTAATTAAGCAATATTTAAACGAAAAAATTGAAACAAATAAAAATGGTAAATATCTAATATGGTTTAAAAATTATCCGCAAATTTTCAAAAATAAAATCATCATACATTTAAATGATGCTATCGGTGAATGGAATATTACATCTAATGAATATGAATTTTTTTCAAATTTTGTTGAAATTTTAAAGAATGATTCTAATATTTACGAATTAAATAAATTTGAGAACAGTACACTTGATTTCATAAAAAACAACAAAATTTTTAATGAAATTCTTGAAGAAAAAATCGTTATTATAATATAAAGGATAAAAGCAATGAAAAAAACAATTTTCATAATACTTTTTACTCTTTTAAGTATTGCACAAACATCTCCAGATATCTTGCCAAAAGATTTAAAATTTTACATTTATTACCTGGCTTCTGATGAGCTGGAAGGTAGATTTACTGGATCAAAAGGAGAACAGCTAGCAGCAGATTTTATCAAAAATCACTATCAAAAATTGGAATTAAAACCTCTCTTCAATGATTCTTATTTTCAAGAGTTTGATGTGCTTACAAAAATCGAAGTTGAACAAAATAACTATTTGAACTTTAGAATAAGTAAAGAAATTATTAACGCTAAATTATATCAAGATTTTATACCCCTATCCATTAGCGATAATATGAATAATAATAATCAGGAAATTGTAATTGCAGGTTTTGGAATAAGCACTAAAGAATACGATAATTTAAAAGATATTAATTTGCAGAATAAATTAGTTATTATTTTTGATGATGTTCCAGAAAAATTTGAAAAGAACAGAAATTTTAACTTTGATACAAGAACAAAAATTAAATTTTTAATCGATAAAGGTGCACAAAATATTGCAATAATTCGCTATCCAAATGATTTACAAACTAAATTACCTAAAAAAATTAAATTAGATATGTCTCCTGTTTATAAAGGAAGAAGCATTATTTTATTACATCCAGAATTTGCTAAAAATATATTTGCAAAAGCTAATATCTTATATGATACATTATATCAAAGTTACAAAAAACTAAACAACGAAAAATCATTAGTTATAAAAAATATAGCTTTAGAAAAATCATCTGTAGAACTAAAAAGAATAAATTCCAAAGCAAAAAATGTTGCAGCATTACTTCCAAACTCTCAAAGTGATGAATATATTGTTATAGGTGCACATTACGACCATTTAGGCTGGGGAGAATTTAATTCTTTGTATCAAAATGATACTCCACAAATTCACAATGGAGCAGACGATAATGCTTCTGGCACTGCAGGCGTTTTGGAATTAGCAGAATATTTCAAACACAACCCAAATTTATCAAAGTATAATCTTGTTTTTGTTAACTTCACTGGAGAAGAATTAGGTTTATTAGGTTCAAATTATTTTGTTAAAAATTCTCCAATTCCTATGCACAAAGTTAAAACTATGATAAATATGGATATGATAGGAAGACTAGATAGTTTAAAGGAATTAACAATAAATGGAACAGGAACTTCATCAATATGGAAAGGTATTATTGATTCACTTAACAATTTTTATAATTTCAAAATAATCAAAGTTGATGATGGATATAGTCCAAGTGATAATACTCCGTTTTACTCGCAAAACATACCTGTTTTATTCTTCTTTACAGGTATTCACTCAGATTATCACAGACCTTCCGATGATGCAGAAAAAATTAATTACAATGGTCAAGCAGATGTGCTTAATTTTGTCAAGGATGTTGTTGCTGCTATGAACAATAAAGTCATAGATGTTATAATTACTCCCAGAAAGCAAGAAAGCCGTTCATCCTTTCGTGTCTATGTAGGTACTGTCCCGGATTTTTCTTATAATGGTCAAGGTTACAAAATAAGCAACATAGCCAAAAACAGTCCAGGAGAAAAAGCTGGTATTCAAGGTGGTGATATTATAATTAAATTCGGCGATATTGATGTTGCTAATATTTATGATTTTACTTTTGCCTTAAGCAAATATAATATAGGCGATGAAGTTGAAGTTATATATATCAGAAACGATCAAACACTTAAAACAAAATTAATGCTATCAGGTAGATAAAATGAAGTTTTTTTTCGATGATATTTCAAAAACAAATACATTTAAGAATAGTCTAAATTCTATACTAAACTACTTAAAACAAAGCAACATACTCAAAATTAAATCATTTTATGGACTAAAATCATTTTATATAAAAAAGTTTTCGGTAAATTTTAATAGTTTGATAATAATTTGTAAAAATCTTGCTGAGATAGAAAAAATAAAAGCAGAACTTGAAGAATTAGATACAAAAAACATTTTTATTCAAACAGAATTTGATAAAGATAATCTACTAAATCTTTCTAATTATCTAATTGATAACAAAAAGCATATTATTCTTTCTACATTACCAATTTTAAGTTCATATTTACCATCATTAGATGATATTGCAAATAATTCATTTGAAATTTCCAAACAAGCCCAAATATCGTATAATGATTTAATAAAAAAACTTAATGATTTTGATTATTGTAAAGTTCCAATGATAGATACAGCTGGCGACTTTTCTGTTCGTGGTAGTATTATAGATATCTGGCCATTTGGTTTTGATAACCCAATAAGAATAGAATTCGAATTTAATGACATTATTTCAATAAGATATTTTGACTCAATTAGCCAGCGTTCAATTCAAGAAATTGAAAAAGCTTTTATTACTAAATCACTTGCTGATAAAGGAACAGCTAAAAACTCAATCTTTGATTACATTGATAATGCTCTACTGCTTTTAGATGAAGAACTTATACAACAAAACACACAAGAAACACTTTCCTCTAAAGAGAATAATTCAAATGATAATGAATTATTTTTCGATGAACTTTCTGAAGATATATACTCAGAAAATAATATTAACGATACCCCTCAAAACAATCTTGATATAGAGAATGTATCCCGTAAAAGTAAAGTTATCATTGAAAACTCATTAAATTCATATATCGATTTAAAGATCTCGCCTCCTCCAATTATCAACTCTAATTATGACTTGCTTTTTAAGTATCTGGAAGATTATTTGAAAAAAGATTTTATCATAAAAATAATTTGTGAAAATCAATACCGTTATAATGCATTTTATAATGTTCTTGAAAATTCATCAAATATTATTAAGGAAAATCTTGAAAAAGGAAAGATAAATCTGCTTACTACAAATTTAGCAGAAGGTTTTATTTTACAAGAAGATAAAATTGTAGTTTTAACAAGTTATCAAATATTTAATAAACCATTTAGAAAAACAAACGAAAAAATAAAAAAAATTAATAAAAAATCTTTACTTACCCAGCAAAATTCACTTAAAATTGGTGATTTTGTAGTTCACGAAAAATTTGGTATAGGTAAGTATTTAGGTTTAGAAAGAATAAAATTCGATACACACGAGCAAGAGTCTATCAAATTACTTTATGATGGCGGCGATATTGTTTATGTCAATGTAAATTATTTAAATCTCGTAACTAAATTTTCTGCTCAAGAAGGAATAACTCCGCAACTTTCAAATCTGAATAGCAAACAGTGGGAAATTGCAAAACAAAAAGCAAAGAAAAAAATAAAAGAACTTGCAAGGGACTTAATTACACTTTATGCTAAAAGAAAAACAACTCAAGGTTTTGCATTCTCCGATGACACAGTTTGGCAGCAAGAATTGGAAGAATCTTTCATCTACGAAGAAACTCCAGACCAATTAAAAGTTTGGGAAGAAATTAAAAATGATATGATGGCTCCCAACCCAATGGATAGACTACTGTGTGGCGATGTTGGATTTGGAAAAACAGAAATTGCTGTTAGAGCTGCATTTAAAGCTGTGCAAGATGGTAAACAAGTTGCTGTTCTTGTTCCTACTACAATTTTAGCCGAACAACATTATAATACTTTTATCGATAGATTAAATCAATTTGCAGTTAAAATTTGTCAACTTTCCCGTTTTGTTTCTGCATCACAACAAGAAAAAATAATCGAAGAAATATCACAAGGGAAAAAAGATATTGTCATCGGGACACATCGAATTTTATCAGATGATGTAAAGTTTAAAGATCTTGGTTTACTTATTATTGATGAAGAGCACAAATTTGGCGTTAAAGCCAAAGAAAAATTGAGAACACTTAAAGTTAATGTAGATACACTTACAATGACAGCAACTCCAATACCAAGAACTTTAAATTTCAGTTTATTAGGCGCAAGAGATTTATCCATTATTGCAACTCCACCTCCTAATAGGTTGCCTGTTCAAGTATCAATAGAAGTATTTAAAATTCAAAAAGTTCGCGAATATATTTTAAAAGAAATATCAAGAAATGGACAAGTTTTTTTCATACACGATAAAGTACAAACTATAAATAAAATGAAAGAGTATTTAGAGTATCATATCCCTGAAGCTAGATTTACAGTAGCCCACGGCCAATTACCAGCAAACAAAATTGAAAAAAATATTGCTGATTTTATTAATCATAAAGTTGATGTTCTTATAGCCACAAAAATTATAGAATCAGGTATTGATATACCTAATGCAAACACTATTATTATCAATAGAGCAGATAAATTTGGACTTGCCGAATTATACCAATTAAAAGGACGAGTTGGAAGAAGTAATAAACAATCATATGCTTATTTTTTAGTTCCAGATAAAAATTCCATCAACCGAAAAGCCAAATTAAGACTTAAAGCTATCGAAGATTTTTCCGATCTTGGCGAAGGCTTTAATGTTGCTATGCGTGACCTTGAAATTCGTGGTGCCGGTAATTTATTAGGTTACGAACAAAGTGGCGTTATTGATAACATTGGTTTTGATTTATATTTAAAAATGATTGACGAAGCTGTAAATGAATTGAAAAACAATGAATTTAAGGAAATTTTTGCAAATGTATTAAAACAAAAACAAAAAATCGATACACTTATTGATACATATTTTGATATTTCAATACCGGATGAATATATACCTGATCCATCCGATAGAGTTTCATTTTACTCGGCATTATTCTCTGCAAAATCTTTAGAAGATATTGATGCTCTAAAAGAAGAAATGTATGATAGATTTGGCAAAATTCCAGATTCAGTAAATGACTTAATTTATCTTGCTATATTAAAATATTATGCATCATACGCTTTATTTGAAAAAATTATAATAAAAAAAGATTCTTACACAATAATTTTACCGGATGCAAATGAAAACTTTTACTATGACAATTATTTTCAGAAGTTTCTACAATACCTTTATGCAAACTTTAGTGATAAATTCAAAATACTTCAGGATAACAATATTCTAAGAATTTATTTTAAGCATAATTTTACTGATACTACCAAACTTTTATTATATTTAATCGATTTTTGCAAAAATTGTCAAAGTTTTTTACAAGATACATAACGGCACAATATTTGATTATCGTTTGTAATAAACAAATATAAATATGGAAGAAAAGCTTAAACATATTTCACAAAAAATTAATAGTATCATTTCCCCAAAAAAGGCTGAAAATATTACACTTATTGCTGTTTCGAAAAGTGTTGGTATCTCTTTGATAAAAAAAGCATATGAATTGGGAATTCGAAATTTTGGTGAAAGCAAAGCCCAAGAACTTAGAGAAAAAGCCAAAATCTTATCATGTCCTGACATAAAATGGCATTTTATTGGAACTTTGCAAAAAAATAAAGTTAAATATGTCGTTCCAGTCGCAGAACTAATTCATTCAGTCGATTCTTATGAACTATTAATTGAAATCAACAAAGAAGCTATTAAATATAATAAAATACAAAATTGCTTACTGGAATTCAAAACATCCGATGAAGAAACAAAATCTGGTATCGAAACCAAAGATGAAATTTTAGAAATTCTAGCAAATTCAAAACAACTGACAAATATCAATATAATTGGATTAATGACAATAAGCCCTTTTGTCGATGATACTAATATTGTAAGAAATAGTTTTCAACAATTGTATAACTTAAGAAAAGAATTAAATTCTCTAGGTTATAATTTACCTTATCTTTCAATGGGAATGAGCGGAGATTACGAAATAGCCATTGAAGAAGGAGCTAATTTTATCCGAATTGGAACTTATATTTTTGGCGAAAGAGATTATTCAAAATCCTGGCGTGAAATAATCAACGAGTAATTATGAAAATTAATCCAAACAACATAAAGTCTCAAACATTTTCAACATCTTTCCGTGGCTTTGATAAAACAGAAGTTAAAACCTTTTTAAATAATCTATCCGATGATCTAACAGATATTCTATTGGAAAATGAAAACTTAAAAAAAGAACTTGAGTATCATAAAGCAAAAAATAGCGAATATGTTAAGATAGAAAAAAATCTGCAAGAAGTATTGTTAAAAACCCAAGATGAAGCTGAAAAAAGATTAGAAGATGCTCAAAAAGAAGCAAATAATATTATCGCAAAAGCAAAAAAAGAAGCTGAAGAATTAATAAATGAAACAAAAAATAAAATCAAGCAACTCGAAGAAGAAATAGACTTACTTGAAAATAGAAAAATGTTATTAATAATAAAATTAAAAAATTTCCTTTCATTACAAGCCGATTTGTTAAAAGTAGATCTCTCAAAAAATGATAAAACTCAAGATAAAAATTCAGAATTAAATAATGAAAACGCACCTACCGATAACACACCAAAAAGTACTCAGGAAAATAAAAGCTAACTACAGTAACTTTTTTATTTTTTTTTGTTATATTTAATTTTCAAATTAATTATTATGAGTTTTCTATGAAAAAATATTACGATCTACTAATTAAAACTTATCCATTTGTGGAAGATGAATTTATCACTTCAAAACTATGGGAATTAAATCCTGACGGAATTTTTGAAGATGATATTCAAGAAGCTTATCATTTATACTTTAGTTCTAAACCAAATGAAACAGAAATTAAAAATTTACTCGATGATTTAAGAATTAACAACTATATAGCAGGTTGCGAAACTAGTTTAAATGAATTTGAAGAAAAAAACTGGAATGAAGAGTGGGAAAAAAATTTACGTGTCATTGAAGTAACTGATAAAATTGTAATTAAACCATCATACAAAGAATATAATGCGAAAGAAGATCAAATTGTTTTAGTAATAGACCCCAAAATGTCTTTTGGAACAGGTGAACACGCAACCACTCAAATGATGCTTAAATTAATAGAAAAATATATTCAACCAAACGATAAAGTAATTGATGTTGGAACAGGAACAGGAATATTAGCAATTGCAGCTATTAAATTAGGTGCAAAATTCGCTCTCGCATTGGATAATGATGAATGGGTTTACGAAAATATCATAGAAAATCTTCACAATAACAATGTATCAGAAAAACAATGTAGTGTTTTTATTGGAACATCTGACAAAATTAAAGATAATGATTTTGACTTGTTAATAGCAAACATTCAAAAAAATGTGCTTTTAGAATTAGCAGATGATTTCCGAAACAAATTATTAAACGCAACCAATAAACCAGCAAGAATTCTTCTTTCTGGAATTTTATCAATTGATGAAAAAGATATTATTAAAGAATACTCAAACCAAAATTTTAAGCACATCGAAACAATATATCAAGACGAATGGTGTGCTATTGCATTACAATTAAATATTTAGGATAATAAATGGAAAGACAAATTCTTAAACTTATAAAAAAAGTTGGAAAAATAACTCTCAATGAGTTATTAGAATATTTTCAAATAGAAACTAGTAGCCCAAAAGGAATAAAAAAATACAACAAAATATTAAAAACTCTAAGCCAACTCGAAAAAAAGAATATTATTATCAAAAATAAAAAATATTATAATTATAATGCTGACTTTGATAAACCTAAAACACTAATTGGTAAATTTCAACTCAAAACGATTGAATACGGTTTTGTCCTAAATCAACAGAAAAATGGAAATGATGTGTTTATAGTAAATAAGGATTTTAATGGTGCTTTTGATGACGATTTAGTTGAAGTAGAAATTTATACTGATAAAAAACGGGGGAAAAATCAACAAGGTAAAGTTATTAAAATAATTGAAAAATCTCAAAAGAAATATAAAGGAGTTTTAAGAAAATCTGGTTCACAAGTTTTTGTCACGGTTAATACTCCATACACAACAATAGTTTATCCAACTCATAAAATAGCAAAAAATACAGCCGATAACACACCGGTTATTGTAAAAGATTTATCTTTCTTTAAAAAATCCAAAAAGATTATGTGTACTATTGATAAGTATCTTAGCAATATACCATCAAATGAAAATCATATTTTAGAAATTGTATCAGAAGCAAATCTTAGATACGAGTTCCCGGAAGCGGTTTTAAAAGAAGCCCAAGCAGTTTCTGCTACCATTCCCAAAGAAGAAATTGAACAACGTTTAGATTTAAGAAATGAAATTATCTTTACAATAGACCCATTCGATGCAAAAGATTTTGACGATGCTGTATCATTAAAAGAGTTGGAAAACGGAAATTATTTATTAGGTGTTCACATAGCAGATGTGAGCCACTTTGTCAAACCAGGCACTCCTCTTGATAAAGAAGCTTATTTGCGTGGAAACAGTGTTTACCTTGTTGGAAAATGCATACCAATGCTACCGGAAGAATTATCAAACGAAATCTGTTCTTTAAATCCTAACGAAGATAGATTAACTTATTCTGCACTTATAGAATTATCTCCTAAAGGTACTGTTAAAAAATATAGCTTTCATAAAACCATAATTAATAGTAAAAGAAGATTTACTTATGAAGAAGCTCAAGAAATATTAGAAACTGGTAAAGGAGATTTTGCTGATATTCTCTTAAAAATGAATAAGTTAGCAAAACAATTAAAAAAGAAAAGAATATATGCAGGTGGACTCGAATTTTCTTCAAGCGAAGTTATTTTTAAGCTAGATAATACTGGAAAACCATTGGAAGTTACAAAAAAAGTTCTCAAAGATAGCAATTTTTTAATAGAAGAATTTATGCTGCTTGCCAATAAATGCGTAGCCACTTTTATTGGTGATAAATTAAAAAAATTTAATTTACCCTTTGTCTATAGAATTCACGAAGAACCTGATTTTGCCAAAGTACAAGAACTTTCAATTTTTTTAAATAAATTAGGCTACAAATATCCACCAGAATTTTTAATGAAATCCGAAGGCATACAAAAATTGCTAATGGAAATTGAAGGAAAAGAAGAGGAACCCTTAATTAATGATGTTATGATACGTTCAATGGCTAAAGCTATTTACTCACCAGAAAATTTAGGACATTTTGGATTAGGCTTTAAATATTATACACATTTTACTTCTCCAATTAGAAGATATGCCGACTTAGTTGTACATAGGTTATTATTTGATTATTCAAAAGTAGCTAAACAAAGCCTATACTCTGAGAACAAACTTAAAGATATTTGTGCACATATTTCTGAAACTGAAAAAATAGCCCAAGATGCTGAGAGAAAATCTGTAAAAATTAAACAAATAGAATACTTACAAGATTTTGTAGGGGAAACATCTGAAGGAATTATCTCCGGTGTATTAAATTTTGGTTTTTTTGTTGAGCTTATCGATACATTGGCAGAAGGATTGGTACATATCAACGAACTTGAAGGTGATTATTATTATTTTGATTCTTCCCAGTATGCAATAATTGGAAAAAGAACGAAGAAAATGTTTAGATTAGGTGATAAAGTAAAAGTACAATTAATTCGCGTAGATATGATCAAAAGAACCATGAATTTTATATTAGTTGAATAGTTAAATATAAATTTTTCAATTAATTATAAAAGATTTAATTGACAAAAAAAATATTTTTTCTTATATTTGTAAATTACTTATTTTAAATTACTAGAAATAGGCTATGACAGAAGGTGAATTTAGGCTTTTTTCTGGGAGATCTAATTATTCTCTTGGAGAAAAGATTGCAAAACACTTAAATGTTGAACTCAGTTTAGTGGAAATTAAAAATTTCTCTGATGGCGAAATATGGGTACAATATCCTAATCACATCAGAGGAAAAGATGTTTTTATAGTACAAAGCACAAATCCACCTTCTGACAATTTAATGGAATTGCTTATACTTATTGACGCAGCTAAAAGAGCATCTGCTAAAAGAGTTACGGCAGTAATTCCATATTTTGGATATGCTAGGCAAGATAGAAAAGATCAACCCCGTGTATCAATAACAGCAAAATTAGTTGCAAATCTACTAACAGTATCAAGGGTTGATAGAATATTAACTATGGATTTGCATGCTCCGCAAATTCAAGGCTTTTTCGATATACCATTTGATCACTTGACTGCATATCCGGTATTTTTGAAACATTTTAAAAATATTGAAAATTTAGTAGTCGTATCGCCTGACGTTGGCGGCATAAAAAGAGCAAGAGAAGTTGCTAATTATTTAGGTTTGCCTTTAGTTGTAATTGATAAAAGAAGACAGCAAGCCAATCAGGCTGAAGCAATGAATGTAATAGGAAATGTTGAACAGAAAAATTGTTTAATTATAGATGATCTTATGGATACTGGGGGCACTTTCCTTGCAGCTGCAAAAGCTCTCAAGGAGCATGGTGCACTTAAAATTTATGGTGCTGTAACTCATGCTTTGCTTTCTGGTAATGCTATTGAAAATGTTAATAACTCAGTTTTAGAAGAATTGGTAGTAACCGATACTTTAAATCTAGAAAAAAGAGATTTAGGAAATAAAATAAAAATAAAATCTGTTTCTGAAATTTTTGCAGAGGCTATAATAAGAATTCACAAAAATGAATCAATCAGTAAGTTGTTTGATTAAGAGGAGTTAAAAATGAAAGAAGTTGCATTAAAAGCACAAGTGCGTGTGAAAACAGATACAAAAAGCTCCAGAAGATCTTTAAGAAGACAAAATATTGTTCCAGGAGTTTTTTACGGAAAAAATATTGAAAATATCAATATTGCTTTACCAGAAATTCAAGTTAATAAATTAGTTTTCACAAGCGAAAAAAAACTTGTAAATCTTGAGATTGAAAATAAAGGAACTTTCAAAGCAATTCTCAAAGATTTTCAGTTAGACCCTGTAACAGATAGAGTTGTACATTTTGATTTTCAAGCTGTACAAGAATCTGGTACTATTACAGTAGAAGTTCCTGTTCTAACAAAAGGACAAAGTGTTGGTGTAAAAGAAGGTGGTATACTACAGATTCAATTGCATCAATTAAATATTGAATGCGAACCTTCTAACTTACCAGAACACATTGAGTTAGATGTTACAAATTTAAAGATTGGTGATTCGTTACATGTAGGAGATGTCGCTTTTGAAGGAATTAAAATATTACATCCAAAGGATGCAGTTATAGTTACTGTTGTGCCACCTAAAGGTGAAGAATCAACTACTTCTGATATTACAGAACCTGAAGTTATCTCCAAAGGCAAAAAAGAGGAATAGTAATTTTTGAAGCTGATAGTTGGTCTCGGTAATCCTGGTAATGACTATGTCAATACACGACACAATGTTGGTTTTATCGTTCTTGAAAAATTTGCAAATGATAAGAATTTAGTTTTTGAAAAAGATAATAATTTATATTATTGTGCTTTCAAGAAATCTAATAACCAGTATGCATTACTAAAGCCACTAACTTATATGAACTTGAGTGGTAGAGCTATAAAACATTTTGCACAAATTCACAAAATTTCACACGATGATATTTTAGTTGTTTATGATGATTTAGCACTACCTTTCTTAACATATAAGTTAAAACCAAAAGGTGGTGATGGTGGGCATAATGGGATTAAGTCAATTATTCAAGAACTTGGTAATTCATCTTTTCCCCGATTACGAATAGGTATCGGGAATAATTTTCAAAAAGGTGAAATGGCCGACTATGTTCTTGATAAATTTAATAATGATGAATTATCTCAATTAGAATTATTATATAACAATCAATTAAAATCAATAATTGATAATTTTTTACATCGCGGCATTAAAGGCGCGTTAGATTTTGTAAGTAAGTTAAACAATAACCCTGCTCTCGAAAAGAGAGACTAAAGTCCATAGGAGGTTTTAATGGCAGTAAACAAGTATGAAACGGTGATTATACTTAACGCCGTATTAGAAGAACAACAAATTGAAGCAGAAATCACAAAAATTAGTGATTATTTAAAAAATCACGGTGCTGAAATTTGGGATATCGAAAGATTGGGTCGTAAAAGGCTCGCTTATGCAATTAGAAAATCTAGAAGCGGCTATTATGTCATTTTTAGATATGACGCTGATGCTTCTATTATTGATGATTTTGGTAAAATTCTTTCAATTACAGAAAATGTATTTAGATTTTTTACTGTTAAATTAACCAAAGAAGCTCTTGAGTACCTAAATGAAACAAAAACAAAATCAACTCAAGAAACAGTAAAAGAAGAAGAAAAAGCTAATATTCAACAAGAAAGTTAATATTTGGAGGATAAGTCATGAGTGAATTAAAAATGCCTGAAATTAATTCAGTAGTAGTAGCTGGAAATTTAACAAAAGATCCTGTTTTTAGAACAACATCAAATGGTACACCTGTTGTTAATTTCTATATCGCTGTAAATAGAAGATATAAAAATAAAAATAACGAATGGAAAGAAGATGTTTGCTATGTTGGTATTGTTGCTTGGAATAAATTAGCTGAAAGCTGCAAAGACAGATTGAAAAAAAGTAGTGCTGTTTTGGTTGATGGCGAATTACAGAGCAGAACCTTAAAAACTGAAGATGGAAAATCTAGAACAATAGTTGAAATAAAAGCAAAAAGAATTCAATTTTTAAATAGAACTAACAAAAAAGATGCTGAAGATACTGTAATTGATGATTCAAGTTATGAAGATGATTCATTTGATAAATTTTTATCTGATGAAGAACAAGATATCATAAATAAAAAATAAAAATACAGGATATTAAAAAATGAAAACAGTAAAAGTTTGCAGATTCTGCGAAGCTAAAGTAAAATATATTGATTATAAAGATGATAAAAAATTGCAGAAATTTATTACCGAACAAGGTAAAATTATACCCAGAAGAATAACCGGGACATGCGCTGAACATCACAGAGAGTTAACCACAGCAATTAAAAGAGCTAGAGCAATTGCTGTTCTACCTTATGTTTCTGAAATCATTAAATAATAGTCCCAGGAGTTAAAATGAAAATTATATTAAGAAAAAACTTTGACCAACTCGGCAAAATTGGAGATGTAGTAACTGTAAAAGATGGTTATGCTCGTAACTTTCTAATTCCTCGAGGTATTGCTTATGTTGCAACTGAAGGCAATATGAAAGCATTAGAAGCCGAGAAAAAAGCATATTTGAAGAAATTACAAAAAGAACAAAAAGAAGCTGAAACATTAGCAGCAGAAATAGAAAAATTACAAATTACAATTCCTGTTAAAGTTGGTGAAGATGACAAATTATTTGGTTCCGTTACATCTATGATGATAGCTGAGGAAATTGTTGCAAAAGGTGTAAATATTGATAAAAGAACTATACAGCTTTCTGAACCAATTAAACAGTTAGGTATTCATGAAGTACCTGTAAAATTGCACGCTAATGTAACAGCAAATATTAAGGTTTGGGTTGTAAGAGAATAAAAAAAGGGCTTTTAACAAGCCCTTTTTTTATTTACTTTCTTCCATTTCTTTAACCAAATAATATCCTGCGTAAATAGCAGCATCATCACCCAATTCAGTTGGAATTATTTTAACATCTGCTAAGGATTCAAGAACAGTCAAATTAAAGCCTTTTTTAATCCATGGTATTATGTATTTTGATAATGCTTCGGTAACACCACCTCCTAAAACAATTGCATCAACATTTAATAAATTTGTTATACTACCAAGGGTTTTTCCGATAATTAAAGACTTTTCTTTGATTATTCTTGTTACAAGTTCATCTTTTTCATTTAATGCAAATTTTAGTGACTTACTTTTTATTTTTTTGTTATCAGATAAGACTTTTGTAATTACAGATTTATTCCCTTTTTTAATATTAGCCAAAATTTCTTTTGCAATTGCTGTACGACTTGCAACTGCCTCAAAACAACCTTTTTTCCCACAACCACAAAGATTATCATAACCGGGCAACTTCATATGTCCTATTTCACCTGCAAAATAATTAGAACCTCTGTAAATTTTTCTGTCAAATATCAAGGCTCCACCTATTCCTGTTCCAATAAAAACTACTAAAACATTTTTTGAATTCTCATCCAATTCCTTTCCTAAAATACCAATAGCTCCTAAGTTTACATCATTTTCTATATATATTGGAACATTAATTTTTTCATGTAATAACTCTTTTAAATTTACATTAATAAGACCAATGTTAGGTGCTACACTTATAAGCCCAGTAAATGGATTCACTGAACCTGGTACACCAATAACGACTGCTTTAACATTTTCTTGTTGAATACCAACCTGAAAAATCAATGTATTTATTATGTGCATGATACTATTAACTAGACCATCAATACCATTTTTGGTATCTGTAGCAAGTTTAACTCTTTCTAGTATTTGATTATTACTATTAGTAATGGCACCTAATAATTTTGTGCCTCCCATATCAATTGTAATTATGTATTCTTTCATAAATTTCTTATATATTATTTTTAAAATATAAAATTCTTTGCAGTTATACAAATTTATATTATTAATTTATAGTAAATTTTATGCTATATAAACCACTAAAAAAATTTGGTCAAAATTATCTTACAGATGAAAATATTTTAAAAAAAATTTATCAAGAAATTTCACCATTACCTTCTGATAATATATTAGAAATTGGTCCTGGCTATGGTGCTTTAACAAAATATTTTACATCACACCCAAATTATATTGGTGTCGAAATCGATTCCAGAACTTATTCGGTTCTTTGCCAAAATTTTCCTTATTTAAATTTTATAAATGAGGATTTTTTAAAAACCAATATTTCAAAATTATTTTCAAATAATAAATTTAGAGTTATAGGAAATATTCCGTACAATATAACATCACCTATAGTATTCAAATTAATTGAAAATTTAAATTATGTCATTGATGCTACCTTGATGGTACAATATGAAGTTGCAAAGCGAATAATTGCTAAACCAAATACAAAAGACTATAGTATTCTTACAGTTATAACCGATTATTTTATGGAGAAAAAGTTTTGTTTCAAAGTATCAAAAAATTGTTTTAATCCTAAACCTAATGTCGATTCAGCTATTATACATTTATACATTAAAAATCAAAGTAACCTACCCTGTAATAACCAATTATTTATTAATGTTGTTAAAGCTGCTTTTTCTACACGAAGAAAACAATTGAAAAATTCCATAAAAATTAGTAGTTTTGCTAATATTGATTTTACGAATTCACCTGTTTCGTTAACTTTAAGAGCAGAAGAACTATCTTTAAATGATTATATATCTTTAACTCAATTCATATCACAACAAATAGGAGGTACCTAAAATGGAAAATGAAAAAAAGATTCTAGAATATTTTGAAAATTTAAAAAAGGAAGTTAGACCAGGTGATGTTGCTGAAGCAACCGGATTAGACAAAAAGGAAGTTGAAAAAATTATTAAAAAACTTGTAAAAGAAGAAAAAATTTATAGCCCCAAAAGATGTTTTTATAAAATTAAGTAAAACAAAAAAGCCTTCACTAATTTGAAGGCTTTTTTATTATTCTTTTTAATTTATATTAATTACCATAACTATCATCTTGCTATAACTTTATTAATGCAAATCCATTAGGTTTAATTGTAATATTATTGATTTTTAAGATTTTATTTTTATAATTTACAAAAATATTATCTCCTTCAGTCTTATTAGAATAAACAACATTAATGGTATTGATTTTTTGTGGTAGTTTATTAAATTTCAACTCAGGGTTGTTAATAGTTTGGGAAGTATTATTGCACAGAATTAAATACATACCATTTTTATCATATCTTAAGAAACTTAAAATATCACCATTATCCGAAAATACTATTGATTTTGTTTTATTATCATTTCTTTGAGATAATGTAGTATGATGTTTACGAATTTTATTTACTTCGATATTAAAATTCAATAACGAGTAGTTATCATTTAATTGTTTTTTTACTTCGTCCCAATCTATTTTAAGCCTAACATTATCATCTGGTGGACAAATTCCCTTCATTCCAATTTCATCGCCATAATAAATCATTGGTGTTCCGTACACCATATTATTGAGAAATACCAGAAGCCTATACTTTTCTTCATTATCGTTTACCATACTCATAGTTCTTGATACATCATGATTAGCTAAGAATCTAACCATTTGATAACCGATAGGATATAATTCTGATTCTTCCAAAAGTCTCTTTTTTAATTCTTTTATGTCATTATTAGCCACATAGCTTGTAATAGCACCACGAACAGGAAATGCAAAACACATATCAAACTCTTCTTTAAAGAATGGAACAATCATAGCTGCACCATCCCAGATTTCCGCAAGTAATAAAACATCAGGATTTACTTCCTTAATTTCTTTTCTAAATCTTTTCCAAAAATGATGTGGAACTTCTCTAGCCGCATCGCATCTAAAACCATCAACTCCATCATCAAAATTACCGTCACCATTAGGATCCATCCAATATTTGGCAACTTTTATTATATAATCTTGTAGTTCTTTGCTATCATAATTCAATTTGGGCATACATTTTTCGGCACCGAAATGCTCCCAATTTGAGTTTTCATTATTAGTAAATTTGTAATAAGAAGAATATTTGCTAGCAGGATTATTCACTGCATCAAGGAAGAAAGGATGAGTACTATCGGTATGATTTATTACAAAATCCATTATAACTTTAATATTACGTTTTTTTGCTTCTTTAAGAAATTCAAGATAATCATCAAAAGTTCCATAATCTTTTTCAATTGAAAAGTAATCAACTACATTATACCCATGTGGTCTAGGAGATTCATTGAAAGGCATTAACCATAATGCATTAACTCCTAATGACTTAATATAATCTAATTTTGAGGTTAAACCCTTAAAATCACCTATCCCATCACCATCAGCATCACAAAATGAACGAATATAAATTTCATACATAATAGCACTATCATAAAACTCAGGAGTTTTTATCTCATTAATAAATCTATCTAAATAAAAATAAGTTGTATAACCACCATTTGAAAGTCCATCTTTATCCATAAATTCTATATATACCTTTTTATCTCCATCTTCAATATTTTTTGGCGGGATAATAACAAGCTCACCTGTTTTAGGATTAAATTTATGTTTCGCCTCAACATTATCTATTTTTGTGATTATTGATTTTGTATCTATATCTGCATTAATTTTTACTATTTTCATTGTAATATTAGAAAGTTTTTTTACTCTTTGATATAGAGCAGGATAAATATCTATTAAATATGGTTTACCAAATTCTTGGGGTATTACGATACTGTTATTTGTAACATCGGTTTTATCTGATAATGCATTAGGATCAGCTATCCAAATACTATCATTAATTACAAATTTATAACTA
Source organism: Ignavibacteriales bacterium (assembly GCA_035361425.1). GTDB lineage: Bacteria > Bacteroidota > Ignavibacteria > Ignavibacteriales > DAOSCP01 > DAOSCP01. The sequence goes on from DAOSCP010000001.1 coordinate 107,609, forward strand.
TACTCCACACCTTTAGTTAATTTAATTGTTATTGTCCATATTTTATTAATACTATCATAAATCATATAATCTGCTCTTTTATTCCAATTATTAAAAGAGCCTGCAATAGTTACCGTATTTATTTTTACATTCATATTTTGTTTATAAGAGAATTTTGTACCATCAGCAACAGGATGTGGAGAAAGAATCTGTGCATATACAAAGGGAATGAGACTTAAAATTAATATTAAAATATTTTTCATTTTATCCTCAAATTTATTATATTATAATCCAAAATATAACAATTTTTTTACGATAAATAAATATTTTTTTTATATTGGAGTAGAGAATATGGACAATATTAGAATTTTATTAGATTATATTCAAACAGCTAATTTACTGCCTTCCAGCGAGTTACATCATTTAAATAATATAGTAAACAATAATAATTTTGCTTTACCAATTATATTACAAGAACATGTTATTTTTATTTATGATGATAACAAAAATCATCAAATTATAAAAATTACTGGTGATTTCAACCAATGGCAAACAAATTTTGATATGGAAAACTTAGAAGGAACAACTCTTTATTACAAAATTTTCAAATTCCCATCCGATTCTAGATTTGACTATAGGTTTATTATAGAAAATGAATGGATTATTGACCCTAACAATCATCACCTAAGTCATGGTGGATTTGGTCATAATTCAGAAATTAAAATGCCGAACTTTAAAGAAAATGTTTATTTAAATTATGTACATACTAACAATCATGGTACAATCATATATCATTTAATACAAAGTAATATTACAAATCAAGAATATAAAATTAAAGTATATACTCCCGTTGGCTATGTTAAAAATAATAATTATCCTGTACTTATTTTTCACGATGGTTTTGAACATATTGATTATTCTAAAGCTAATAATCAAATAGATAATTTAATCAATGAGAATAAAATTATACCTCCTTTAGCTATATTTATTAAACCATATGATCGAAATAAAGAATATGCGGAAGAAAATAGAGAATTATACACAAAATTCTTTCTTGAAGAACTTATTCCTTTTTTAGAATATAATTATAATTTAAATAATAGTACAGTTTATCATGTATTTGCCTCTGATTTGGGAGCTAATATATCACTTTATATTGCTCACAATTCATCAAAATTTAAAAACTTTTATTTCCAGTCACCGCAAGTGTGGCCCAATAATTTTGAAGTATTGAATTTAATAAGACCATTAGCAAATGATATTGAAATTAATATCCTATATGGCTCATACGAAATTAGTAAGGATAATAATTATGAAAAATTTTTTAATCTGCTACATGAATTAAACATAAAGCATGATATTACTTCTTATCCACTTGGCCATGGTTGGGGATTTTGGAAAAATACATTATATCAATTACTTATCAAAGCATTAGATAAATCTTGTTTAACAAATCCTTCAGATTGTAAATTATTTGTTAATTACAATGAAGAAAGCAATGAAGCTGAAATCGAATATATTTTGAATAGTACTTATGAAGTAAGTATAAATTTATTTAATTTGATGGGAAATTTACTTTTACCAATTTTTAATGGTATTAAGGATAAAGGTAAACACAAAATCACCATTAAATTTAATGAGTTACCAAAAGCAACTTATATTGTATCAATGAAAATACAGAATAAAACTTTTATTCAAAAAATTACTTTATAAATTTCAAATAATAAAGCTGCAATTAACACTATATACTTATAAACCCAAAAACTATTTTATTTAACAGACATTTTTTTATAAATAAACTCAGGAATTAATTTAAATATACCCATAATTAAATACCAATAACCTGGTGTATACAATATATCTTGTTTATTTTTATAGGCTTTATAAATATCTTTTGCTACTTTGTCGGGATTTACAGTAAACAAATTGCTCAGTTGTAAGTTTGATGTCATTTTTGTATAAACTGGCCCAGGTTTAACTGTTATTACATGAACATTACTTTTATATAATCTATTGCGTAATCCAGATAAATATGCTGTAAATCCAGCTTTAGCGCTACCATAAATATAATTATCTTTTCTGCCTCTATCGCCTGCTACAGAACTAATTCCAATTATACAGCCTTTTTTCCTTTCTTCAAAAGTGTTTGCTACTAAATTTAAAATACTTATAGCACCAGTAAAGTTTACATTAATAGTATTAAAGCATATACTCCATTCTTTTTCTGCTAACTTTTGTTGAGGCAAATATCCAGCGGCAACCATAACATCCGTTACTTCGTTTTTAATACTTTCCCAAATCGTTTCATGTGTTTCATATTTAGTAATATCGAATTCTATAACTTTGCAATTAATCCTAAATTTTATTTGAATGTCCATTACGAAATCATCTAATTGTTTTGTATCTCTTACACCAAAAATAAAATTAAAACCATCTTTAGCAAAATATTTAACTGTTTCTTTAGCAATATCACTGTTGGCACCAACAATAAACATAAATTTAGTCATAATCCTATCCTCCTGCTTTGTAAAGATTGTAATTTATTTTTTGGGTCAATCATTTTTTTTATTTCTAAAAAATTATCTATTTTATCATAGGATGAATAAAATATTTCCTTTTTCATTCTTACATCTTTTGTAAGATATACTCTTCCACTGTATTTGACAACTATTTGATCTAATTTATCTAATAAATCAAAAAGTTGGCCTTCTATTTTAAAATCTAATGCTAAGGAATAACCTTCTATAGGGAATGATAAATAATTTTGATTTTGTTTACCATAAAGTTTTAGAACCGATAAGAATGAACCTAAACCACTTTTATAAATTTCATACAATATTTCCATTAGACCATCATAACTGTTATTTTTAGGTAAAATGAATTGATATTGAGTAAAACCATTTTTCCCATAAATTCTATTCCAGTTATTAATAGCATCCAAAGGATAGAAAAATTTATCAAAATGAACTTTTGATATATCAGATATCATATTATTGATAAAATAGTAAATATAATTAAAACTTTTAACTGAATACTTATTTAATGTCCAGGGTGGGAAATAAAAAGGTACATTTATTTTTTTTGAAAAATCATTATAATTTAAATTACTATCATTTTCAAAATCACCAACAAATAATATTGAACGACCAAGATTATTCTTATCAGCAAGACAATCAATCCACGCAACAGAATAAGGTGCATTTGAATATTTTTCAAAAGCATCGAAAGCTTCTTTTAAATTTTTCGATATTACAATTCTTTGCTTAATAAATTGTGAATTTATTCTTTTTAATTTTATAGTAGCATCAATAATAAAACCAGTTAAACCCATTCCACCACATGTTGCTTTGAAAAGTTCATCGTTAGGTTTTACATTGACAATATCGCCTGAAGGTAACATTAGATTAAAATTAATAATAGAATTACTAAAACATCCATTTTTATGATGATTTTTCCCATGTACATCGCTTGCAATAGCACCCCCTATAGTTATAAGCTTTGTGCCTGGAGTAATTTCCAAAAACCATCCACGAGGCACAATGAAATTTAATATATCAGAAAGTAGTACTCCACTTTGGCATTTCAATATCCCATTATTTTCATCAAATTCTAAAAAATATTTAAAATATTTTGATGTAATAATATTATCTGATAGCGCACTATCGCCATAACTTCTACCATTACCATATGGAATCAAAGATTGGTAAGATAATAAATAATCTTTTAATTTTGATTTATCGAATGGATTTAAAATTTTTGCTTGTATTTCAGGATATAATCCCCATGAATATCGGCTCATACTTTTTTATTTTTTTATTTTAAATATAAAAAAAATCTCGCTATATTAAGCGAGATTAAATAATAAAATATATTATAATTATCCAACTTTTGTTCCTATACCTTCACCCAAAATTACCTTTTTAAGATTTCCTTTTTCATTCATATTGAAAACGACCAAGGGTAAATTATTTTCTTTGCAAAGACTTATAGCAGTATGATCCATAACTCTAAGATCATTTTTAATTACATCTAAATAGCTAATATTATCATATTTAGTAGCATTAGGATCTTTTTCAGGATCTGCACTATATACACCATCTACACGTGTACCTTTGAAAATAACATCAGCATTGATTTCAATAGCTCTTAAAACGGCAGCTGTATCCGTACTAAAATATGGATTACCTGTACCAGCACCAAAAATAACGATTCTACCTTTTTCTAGATGTCTAATTGCTCTCCTTCTTATATAAGGTTCAGCTATTTGTGACATAGTAATTGCTGTCATCAATCTTGTTTGTAAATTAAATTTTTCTAACATATTTTGTAAGGCTAATGAATTAATAACTGTAGCTAGCATTCCCATCTGATCACCAGTGACGCGATCAATTCCCTGCTTTTCAGCACTAAGCCCTCTGAAAATATTTCCACCGCCAATAACTATTCCAATTTGACACCCTAAGTCACTAATTTCTTTAATTTCAGTTGCGAAAAATTCAAGCATTTTATTATCAATACCGAATTTTTGGTCTCCCATAAGGGATTCGCCACTTAATTTCAATAATATTCTTTTGTACTTCATAGAAGCTCCTTTTAAATAAAAAAAGTCTTACTAACAAAAGTTAGTAAGACTAATTATCTAATTTATTTTTTAGCATCTTTAAGATCGTATCTTACAAATTTAACTAATTTTACATCAGAATTATGAACTTTATTATATTCATCGATAAGTTGTTTTACATTTTTTGTATTATCTTTAACAAAAGTTTGTTCCAATAAGCAATTCTCTTGGAAATATTTATTTAATTTTCCTTGAGCAATTTTATCGAGCATATTTTCTGGTTTACCTTCTTTTCTTAGAAGTTCTTTATAAATTTCAATTTCTTTATCAATAACTTCTTGAGGAACTTCTTCACGTGAAACACTAATAGGATTCATAGCTGCAGCTTGCATAGCGATATCTTTAGCCATTACTTCTAAATCCTGATCAACGTTAGCAACATTATCAAATGCGACAATAACACCTAATCTAGAACCTGTGTGAATATATGTAGTAACATAACCATTTTCAGCTTTAACATATTCAAATCTCGTTACTGAAATTTTTTCACCACATTTAGCTAATAAATCATTTAATTTTTCAGCATTTTCTGGTTCACTAGTAAATTCTTCAACAGAAGAATATTCTTTTGATTTCAATTTATTAATAACATATTCAGAAAAAGCTTTAAAATCATCACTTCTTGCAACAAAATCAGTTTCGCAATTAGTTTCAACGATAATAGCTTTTTTCTTATCTTCGAATATATAACTAGCAATAATACCTTCTTTAGCTTCTCTATCAGCTCTTTTAGCAGCAACAGCAGCACCTTTTTTTCTTAATATTTCAACTGCTTTTTCAAAATCGCCATTAGCTTCTTCGAGCGCCTTTTTGCAATCAATCATCCCAGCGCCAGTTTGATCTCGCAAAGCTTTTACATCACTTGCAGAAATTGCCATATTTAACCTCTTAATTTTTATTTTTCATTTTCTTTTTGTTTTCTTTCAGCTTTTGCAGTTTCTTCAGCTTTATTTTGTGAAGCTTTTTCACTACCTTCAATAACAACATCTGCAGCAGCACTTAAAATTAATTGTATAGTTTTAACAGAATCATCATTTGCAGGAATCACATAATCTATTAAATCTGGGTCGCAATTGGTATCAACAATTGCAAATACAGGAATATTTAATCTTTTAGCTTCTTTAACAGCAATATTTTCTTTTTTAACATCAACGATAAATAAAGCACCAGGTAATTTTGTCATATTTTCAATGCCTTCAAGCACTTTTTTTAGTTTTTCTTTTTCACGAGATTTCATTAATCTTTCTTTTTTAGTCAATTTATCAAAAGTGCCATCTTGTTCCATTTTTTCAATAGCATTCATTCTTTTGATACTTTTACGAATTGTAACAAAATTAGTAAGCATACCACCTAACCATCTTTCAGAAACATAAAATGCCCCAGCTCTTTTAGCTTCTTGAGCAACCACACTTTTGGCTTGTTTTTTTGTACCAACAAACAAAATAGATTTACCTTCAGCAGCAATTTTGTGTAATTGGGTTAAGGCTTCTTCTAACTTTACCTGCGTTTTCTTTAAATCAATGATGTGAATACCGTTTCTTTCCATAAAGATGTATGGTTTCATCTTAGGATTCCAACGGCGAGTAAGATGCCCGAAATGCGCACCTGCTTCGATTAACTGTGTCAATTCAATTTTTTTCATAAGATCACCTTATTTTACTGTTAATAAAAATTATACTTCCGTCAAGCCTTTTCTTAAATAGGCATAAACCTACACAGTCGAAAAGTCGGGAAGTACTTTGATTTAATAAATAGAATAACCCAACCAAATGTTGGGTTATATAAATTATCTTTTTGAGAATTGGAATCTTTTTCTTGCTTTCTTTTGACCGTATTTCTTTCTTTCAACCATTCTTGGGTCTCTAGAAAGTAATCCTTCAGTTTTTAATTTAGTATGAAATTCAGGATTAATTTCGTCCAATGCTTTTGCGATTGCTAATCTAATTGATTGAGACTGACCAGTAAAACCACCACCATAAACATTGGCTTTAACGTCATACTTTCCTAAAGTTTCTGTTACTTTAAAAGGAGTTAAAACATCTTCGCGAACTTCTGGAACTGGGAAATAGCTTTCAAAATCCCTTCCATTAATAGTGATTTTACCATTACCTGGTACTAATTTAACTCTGGCAACAGCATTTTTTCTTCTACCAACTTTTAATGTATCGGCCATTAGTATCACTCCTTATTATACGCTTAATTTTTCAGGTTTTTGTGCTTTATGAGGATTTGTTTGTTTTGAAGAATAAACTTTCAAATGATTGATAAGTTTATCACCCAATCTATTCTTTGGCAACATACCTCTAACAGCATGTCTGATAACAAATTCAGGATTTTCTTCAATTGCAACTTTAAATGATTTAAACTTAGCACCACCAGGATACATTGTATGGTGGAAATATTCTTTCATTTCAGCTCTTTTCCCCTTCAAGATAACCTTATCAGCATTAACAACAACAACATAATCACCTGTATCCATATTAGGTGTATAAGATGGCTTATTTTTACCTCTTATAATTTTAGCAACTTCTGAAGCTAATCTTCCTAAAACTTTTCCAGTAGCATCAATTTCATACCAAGTTTTTTTAGCTTCTTCAGGCTTAACGAATCTAGTTAATTTTTGATATTTCACTTTATATATCCTCCAACTTTATCAAACTTATTATTAATAGAACTTGCAATATAAACAAATTCTTTTTAAAAGTCAAATATTTTTTTTGTAATTTACTAAATACTATAAAGTTATTGTTTATCTCTTGACTAACAATCAAAACTTTATTATATTAATTAAGTAAAATTATTTTTCTTATGGTGCAGTATGGAAATAACACCAATACAAGCAGTAAATAATACAACTATTGCAAACAATTCCAGATTATTAAATAATTATTCTAGAATTGAGAATAACAACTTAAATCATAACATCGATAACTCTAATACTCAAACAAAAGAAAATTCATCACAAACAATTTCTCATTTCAAAACTCAAGAAAATGAACAACAAAAATTACCTCCTCTTTCAAAAAGAGATAAGCTTCCTGATGATGAAAAATGGAAATATGATCTTGTAAACTTATTACTTAAAAAAGCTATTTATGTACCACCGAAATCTTTTTATTCCAGGTTCGAATTATTTATTTAATAAATTCTAATTCTTCTTTAATGCTAAAGCATGTCTAATAGACCCTATCGATACAAAAGTATAACCCAAAAATGCTAAAAGATGAAAAGGTATTGCAGCTAATTCCAAAAAGTAAATTGAAGCAACTAATCCTATAAAAGTATAGATAGCTAAAAGTAACTCTATATAAACGGAAAAATTTATTTTAGTTTTATACTTTTTATCTGTCCATTTATCTTTTTTACCTTCGATTTTAAATTTTGGTGTTCTTACAAATTCGCTTTTTCTATCCAACAATGCTTCAATAACAGCTCTTGAATTATTCAAAGAAAAACCCATACTACCAGCCATAAACAAAGGATAAAGAATAATTTTATTTCTCCAATCCTCATATGCATCTTTTTGAGCAAAAAAGTAAAGTGAAAATGTACTTAAAAAACCAATAATAAAAACAGACATAGCATTAAAGAAATCTTCATGATATCCACTATTTTTTATAAATACCAAAGGGACATTTAATATAGTTGATAGTAAAATTAATGGGAAAGCATAAGAACCAACTAACTGATAAGTAGCCACAATCTTAACTTTTAATGGCAATGTGGACTTCCAAACCATTGGTAACAGTTTTTTTGAAACTTCCACAGTTCCCTTAGTCCATCTAAATTGTTGAGTTTTAAGAGCATTCATTTCAGCAGGCAACTCTGCAGGTGTTGTTATATCTCTCAAATAAATAAACTTCCAACCTTTTAATTGTGCTCTATAGCTTAAATCTAAATCTTCCGTTAAAGTATCTGCTTCCCAGTTACCAGCATCTATTATGCATTGTTTTCTCCAAACTCCTCCGGTCCCATTAAAATTCATTAAGAAACCAGATTTACTTCTAACATGTTGTTCAATAACAAAATGACCATCTAACATAAAAGATTGAACTTTAGTCAATAATGAATAATCATAATTCATGTGTTCCCATCTTGTTTGGACAAGTCCTACTTTTTCATCAGCAAAATATTTCATCGTTTCTTTTAAGAAATCTGGTCTTGGAACGAAATCTGCATCAAAAATAGCAATAAATTCACCTTTAGCAAACTCTAACCCATATTTAAGTGCACCAGCTTTAAAGCCTTCTCTATTATTTCTTCTTATATGAACAATATCAAAACCAAGTTGTTTTTTTTCTTCAACTTTTCTTGCAACAATTTGTGTTGTTTCATCAGTTGAATCATCTAAGACTTGTATTTCCAATTTATCTTTTGGCCAATTTAAATTACATACTGCATCTATCAATCTTTCAACAACATACATTTCATTATACATTGGCAATTGAATTGTAACAATATGATCTTCGATAGGCTTATCTAAAGCCTTGAAGTATACATCTTTGCTCTTGTTTCTAAAGTAAACCATTATAAAACCATGTAGAGCAAAAAAAGTTAAAATTGTAAGTATTGTAAAATATGCTATTAATATTACTTGATCCATACAAAACTCATTTTTTTAGTCTTTAAAATTAAGAATTAATTTTATTATTTCAAATTATTTTTTATGAATTATTTATTACGCTTTATTAAGTTATTTATTTTTAGTATATTTGTTAGTTTAAATTTAGGTTTATATGAAAACACAAAATATACAAATCTATTCAATATTTATAACGGTTTTTATAGATTTACTAGGCTTTGGAATTTTAATACCAGTTTTGCCTACTTATGCAAAAAATTTTCTAAATGCCAATGAATTCCAGGTTGGTTTAATAATAGGCATTTATTCTTTTATTCAATTTATATTTAATCCAATAATAGGACAGCTATCTGATAAATTAGGTAGAAAATTTTTCATAGTATCTTGCTTAGTTTTACTTTCTTTAACTTATTTTTTGTTACCATTAGCCAAAAATTTTTCAATCTTCTTTATTTTGAGAGCAATAGCCGGAATAGGAGGAAGTAATATTGGTGTATCTCAAGCTTATATTGCAGATATAACAAAACCTCATGAAAGAACTAAATACATGGGTCTTATAGGTGTTGCCTTTGGAGCAGGTTTTATGCTTGGCCCATTATTTGGCGGTCTCATATCACATTATTTAGGTTTCACTTATATAGGAATAGCGGCGGGAATTTTATCCTTAGTTGCGGCAATTTTTGCTTCAATTACATTGCCAAATACTCATAAAATAAATTTCAACAATATAGATAATATTAATTTTAATGCTTTTTCTAATATTAAAAAGCTATTTAATTTCCCACTTGTAAGTTTTTTCATAATTTTATTTTTCATTGTAACATTTTCAATTGCTAATATATTTGGAACTTTACCATTACTTTCACAATATATATATAAACTTAAAGATGTACAAATTGGTATAATTATGAGCATAATGGGATTGATGGGAATTCTAACTCAAGCTTTTATTACACATACAATCGAAAATAAAATTGGTTATATTTATACTCTTTATATTGGTTTGATTTTATTAACAATTGGCTTATTCCTTATGCCATTAGGACAAAATATACATTTTTTAATCATCTCCATTATCATATTTTCGTTGGGACAAGGTATTTTGCAAAACTTAATACCAAGCCTAATTTCTAAAAACACTCCCAAAGAAAACCTTGGAAATGTATTAGGTATTAACCAATCACTTGCAGCACTTGGAAGAACATTAGGACCAATTTGGGGTGGATTTTCATTCCATTTTATTGGTTATAAAACACCTTATATAACAGGAGCTTTCTTTTCTATTCTATCAATTTTCTTATTTTATAATGAAATGAAAGGCAAAAGAAGATAAAATGATAAAAATCGGAAATTACAATTTAGAATATCCATTAGTTTTAGCACCAATGGAAGATGTAACAGATATCTCCTTTAGGAAAATATGCAAAAAACTTGGTGCAGATATTGTTTTTACTGAATTTGTTAATGCAGAAGGTTTAAAAAGAAATCATTCAAAAACTCAAAAGAAAATGCTTTTTGATGAAGATGAAAGACCTATTATAGTACAGATTTATGGTGAAAATGTTAACTCTATGGTTACAGCAGCAAAAATTGTTGAACAGTTAAAACCTGATATGATTGACATTAACGCTGGTTGTTGGGTAAAAAAAATTGCAAATAGAGGTGCAGGTGCAGGTTTATTACTATGCCCAGATAAATTAGAAAATATGGTTAAAGCAGTTGTTGATGCTGTTTCAATACCTGTATCTGTAAAAACCCGTATAGGATGGGATTTAAATTCAATAAATATTTTAGAAAATGCTGTAAAGATACAAAACGCTGGTGCCAAATTATTATCCCTCCATTGTAGAACAAGATCTCAAGGCCATTCAGGTGAACCAGATTGGAGTTGGATTAATAAAGTTAAAGAAGTCATTAGTATACCTGTTATTCTTAATGGTGGCTTGATGTCAATTGATGATATAATAAAAGCAAAAATTACAACTAATTCCGATGGATTAATGATAGCACGTGGTGCTATTGGTCAACCATGGATTTTTAAAATTGCCAAGAAATATTTAAATACTGGAAGCTACCAAGATATATCATTAGATGAAAGATTTGATATACTATTTCAACATCTAGATTTAGCTTTTCAATATAAACAAGAATGGGGCTTAGTAGAATTTAGGAAATATTATAGCGGTTACCTAAAAGGCTTATTTAATTCTTCTCAAGTAAGACAACAATTAATGCATTTAAAAGATTTGAATGAAATAAAGCAATTATTAAATACTTATTTTAATGATTTAAAAAGTCATCAAAAAGAAAACTAATTTTTATCTTTCACATAAACAATTTTAAGATTATAGACTGAAGGATATTTTTCAAAATATTCTTTAATTGAATCATTTAATAATTGCATAACTTCATCATATTCACCTATAATCAATGTGCTTAATTTACTTGTTGTAATCTCAACATTTTTATTTTGGTTAATTCTTTCAATATAACTTTTAATAACTGGTATAAAATTTTCAACTAATGGATAATAACTAATTTCTACAGAAATTTTCATTTTTATTCCTCCTTTAATATAAAATCTATATTTTCAATCTTACCATCAATTTTATGATTGTAATTTATATTATATATTTTGCATAATAAAGGATAAATGTCAATATTACTTAATGTTCCAATTTTATAGTTCTTTTTAAAGCTTGGACCAGTGGCAACAAAAATACCATGCATATGGATAAAATTATTATCCCAACCATGCGAAGCTTTTAATTTAGCTTCATATTCTGTTTTAGGATTATCAGTAACAATATAACCAGGTTCTGGAACAACCAAAATATTGCCTAAAAATTTTGCTTTTTTGATATTTAAATAATTAGGGATATCTTTTTTAAGATATACTTTATAATTATTTTCATTTTCTTTAAGTTTTTTATAAACATCTTTTTGTTTTTTAGCTTCTATACTAAAAATTGTGCCACTTGTAACCTTTTCATACTTAAATGTTTTAAGATGTTCATATAAATTAATAACGCCTTTAATATTATACATACCGTGATCAGATACCAAAACTATGTTAGTGCTATCTAAGAGATTAGTTTTTTTTAAACCATTTATCAAACTGCCAACTAAATTATCAAGAACAACTATAATACTATCAATCTCTTTGCTATCTGTGCCGAATTTGTGCCCATAAGTATCTGTTGCATCAAAATATAATGTAAAAAATTTTGGTCTTTGGTTATATGGTAGAGTAATCCAACTTAAAATTGAATCTACTCTTTGAGTATATGGGAAAAAATGATCATATTTTTTGTATATAGAAGGCCTTTTGAAAGGAATACTATTATCAGAAAATGGCCAAAAATAAGCGGATGTTTTTATACCATTCTTTTCAGCAGTTTCCCAAAATGGTTCACAATTATACCAGTATGGGTTTCTAACTTCGAAAGTATCAGTGATTTTATATTCTTTATTATTTTTTATATCCTTAAAAAAATTGCTAATAATATTATGATTTTGGGGATAAACACCACTTATAATTGAAATATGATTAGGAAAAGTAATTGATGGATATACAGGCTTTAGTGAAACAGCGTGAACACCATTTTCAATCATTTTATCTATATTAGGAGTTATATTTCTTTTCAAATAATCCCACCTAAAACCATCAAAAGAAACTAGAATTGTATAAGGTTGTGCATACAATAAAATTACTACAAATAAAAAATTAACTATTTTTTTCATAACAATCTCAATAAAATTGAATTATAAAAATATAAAAAAATTAATAAAAAAGGCCACCTTTTTTCAAGGCAACCTTTCTTATTACTCATTTCAAAATATTACCTAAAAAGAATATCTTATACCAAATTGAATTTGCCATCTGGATAATAAATCATCAGTTGTATAAGGATCGTTAGAAGTTTTGCTAAATGAAAATACATGCTTTCCATCATTAGCTTTACCAACATAAGTCAATAATTTGTCTGTTTGATTATTTACATATTTAATTCTACCCCACTCATGGTTTAATAAGTTTGGTAAATTCAATATATCTAACGAAACCTGTAATTTATGAGTAGATTGCTCTAAATCAAATAAAGGTATATCTTGAACTATTCTTAAATCAAGCTGCTGTTGCATAGGCTCACGGGCAGCATTTCTATCCATAGTTTTGCCTTTATTATTCTTCAAATAATCATCATTATTCAAATATTTGAAGAAGTTAATATACATATTATTATCCCTAATATAATTTCCGTTAGTAATTTTTCCTAGATAAATATCATTTTCATCTTTTGGAATATAAATTAGGTCGTTATCTCTTGAACCATCACCATTTACATCACCATCATAAATATATGAGAATGGTCTACCTGATTGAATATTGTAGAACAATGAAACTGTTGTTTTCCAATCTTTAGCAAATTCATATGTTTGAGATAAAGCTAAGAAATAACGATGTCTAATTTCATAATTAGCAGTTACCAACTTAGGATTATTCATATCATAAGCTATAGGATTATATCTCCATTGTGAATAAGCCTGTGATGAAACAACAGAGTTAATATCAAACGCACGGTTATAAGTATAAGCTGTATTTAAGTTTATATTGTAAGGTAAATCACCCTGTAACTGGAATGTAGCACTATATTGATAGTTTTTGTTTGTATTTTTCATTAAAATTATATCTGTATAATTTGCAGTATTAACTTTTGAGTAAGTTTTTCTACTGTCAACTGACCATGTACCAGTTTGAGTATAATTTAAATTTTGATAAGCAACATCATTAACTGCTTTTGAAAAAATTAATTCAACAGTACCAACAAGACCATAAATTAGTTGCTTATCAGCAGCAATGTTAGCTCTAAAAACTTGTGGCATTTTGAAGTTTTTATCAGTAATATCAATTTCTGTTGTTGCAACTGGGCTTAATCCGGGTTTATCACCTGGTTTTGGTTGATTTAATGGATTTGGCTCAAACCATCCATTAGTAAAACCTGTTTTAACATCAAGCCTTGCAATATCCATTCCAGTATTGCCATATTGGTTAGATATCCAAACATAAGGTACTCTACCGGTAAATACTCCTAAACCACCTCTAATCTGGAATGTTTTATCATCAAATACATCGTAATTAAAGCCAAATCTTGGTGATAATAATACTTTTCCACTTGGTACTTTGCTTGTATTTAAGCCGAATAAAGAATCTAATTTAGCATTATATAATGGCTTAGTTGGGAAAATAGGAATATCAGCTCTTACACCAATTGTTAATTTCAAGTTTGATAATACTTTCCACTCGTCTTGTGCATAAAAACCAAGTTGTGTAACATCAAATTTTGCAGTTGGTTTATCAATTCCAGGCAATTTTGAATAACTTATTCTGTATTGCGCCGGTTTTGCGTTCAAAAAGTCATCTATACTGCTAAATGAGTAAAAACCATAAAAATCTCTAATGAATAAATTTTCAAAAGAGAAAAATTCATTATGTGTACCGAAAGTTAAAGTATGTTCATCCATATACCAGGTAAAATTATCAGTAATTTCAAAGATATCCTGGTCTAATCTATTAGCCTGAGAAAATTCCTCACCACCTGCATTAATTGTCAAACCGGAAATAGGTGTTCTAACCTGTATAGAAGGAAATGATGAAGATTTAGGATCTCTTTTATCTCTAATTCTAGTATAGCCTGCTATAAATTCATTAGAAAATTCTTTTCCAAAAACGCTATTTAACTGTAATACAGTAGAGTTTGTATTGTTATTCATTTTGTAAACTCTATCCGAGAAATTTACAACCTTATCATTTCTACCAGTTTTTTCATCAAATGCACCTACATAATTGTGTCTAAGTGTTAGTTTGTGGTTTTGATCTATGTTATAATCAAATCTTAAAAATAATTTGGTTGATGGCCTTTCAGCATCATATGGTGAATATGAACCAGGATTATAACCATATTTATTTTGTAAAATCGAGTCAACACGGTTTGCATAACCAATTATTTGATCTCTAGCAGCATCGGTTGCGGCTTGATCAATTACAAGATTTTTTGAAGGTTCTATTCTTTTTGTCATTTCTGCATTTACAAAAAAGAATAATTTATTCTGAAGAATTGGTCCACCTAATCTTATACCAGTTTGGTGTTCTGAAAAGTTAGGATATTTTCTTTTGAATGCATCTGGACTAGTACCCATAAAATCTTGATTTCTCTGGTATGTATATACAGCACCAGAAAATCTATTTGTACCACTACGAGTGATAGCGTTTATACCACCACCTGTAAAGCCACCTAATCTTACATCATAAGGTGCAACAACAACTTGAAACTCCTGTATAGCATCAAGCGAAATAGGATTTGATCCAGCCTGCCCACCAGGTGTACCAGAAGAACCTAATCCAAATAAATCATTATATTGAGTACCATCAATCTGAATATTATTAAACCTACTGCTTCTACCTGCAGCACTGCTGGATTTACCATCAAATTGTGGAGTAAACTTAGCAAAATCCTGAAAACTTCTTGCAATTGTAGGAAAAGATTCTATCTGTTTATCAGTAACATTAGTGGCAGCACCTGTTCTACTTTGTGATATCACTGCATTCTTTTTAGCAGTAATTTGTATTTCCGCTGTTGTCATACCTTCTGGTAAAAGTTTCAAATTAGCTGTTAATACTTGACCCAATTTGAAGGTAATTCCAGAAATTGCAGGATCAATGTATCCAGGAGCTACTATTTCTAACTTATAATTTGTACCAGCTTTGATATTTGGTATTGTAAAAGCACCATTTTCTCTTGATTCTGTAACATATTGGGTACCTGATAATTCATGTGTCAAAAAGATAAAAGCGCCAGCAATAGGTTCATTTTTTGTGTTTTTTAAAGTTCCCTCAAGGGTTGCACCAGTTGAACTTTGTGCATATAAATTAGCAGCCAGTAATATGGCAGCAAGAATTAGAGAAATTTTTTTCATTTTTACCTCAATTTTTTTTAGTTGTGTTTTAATTTAATAAAAAATAAATTTAATTGCAAATAGTATTTCATTACGTATTCGAATATAACTTGCTTAAATTATCTTATAGTTATCTTAATATTACATAATCGTAAAACTCTATTGCTTTTTAGCAATCTTTTATTGTTAATTTTTGATTTATTAATTGAAAAATAAAATATATTTTGAATATAGATCTATTACTTTTTGTTGTTTAATCGCGATAAATATAAAATATATATATATATCACTTTAAAATATTTTTTTTAAAAGTTTAAAATAAAAAAGGTAGCTTTTTGGAAATGCTACCTATAAAATTTAAGGTCTAATTTTTTTAAATTCTTCTTTCATTCTACAAATATCAGTAATCCAATCTTCAATATCATTTTCATGTTCAATTTCTTCATTTAGAATATTAACTGCCATTTGATGTGTTGTGTGGTCTTTTCCATTAGTAAAATCGGCAATTTCTTTATACCTTTGGATAGCACATCTTTCACCTTTAAGATTTTGTTCAAGAATAACTTCAATGTAAGGATCATTAGGTGCATCATAATCACAACGGGCATATTTTTCCCAATCAAAAGGCGAAAGAATTGGAGTTCCACCTAATTGAATTATCCTATTGCTAACAAGTTCTGCATGATTTAATTCTTGTTGGGCGTGAAGAACAAGTTCTGGTTCAATCTCACTTCTCATTGGGCCTTCCATAACTTTAGCCCCTATCCAGTATTGATAGTAAGCAAGCCACTCTTCGGCTAATGCTTCATTAAGCATCTGGATTAATTTTTCAACATCAACGTTCGAAATTTCAATTGCTTTTTTACCCATAGTAGCCTCCATAAAAAGGAAGGCTCATAAAACGAGCCTTCAAATGATTGTTATATTTTGAATTTTGTAATCAGTTGTCTTAAATTTTCAGTAAGTCTTGTTAGGTCATCAGCTGCACAAGCAATTTGTTGAATACCCATTGCAGTTTCCTGTGTAACGGTAGAAATAGATTCAATATTACGGCTAATACTTTCACTTGAAGCAGACTGTTTTTCACTAGCATTAGCAACTTCAACAACTATTTGACTTACTTTATTGAACCCATTTAAGATTTCACTCAATGAT
Source organism: Ignavibacteriales bacterium (assembly GCA_035361425.1). Lineage (GTDB taxonomy): Bacteria > Bacteroidota > Ignavibacteria > Ignavibacteriales > DAOSCP01 > DAOSCP01. The sequence continues at coordinate 124,900 of DAOSCP010000001.1, forward strand.
GTTGACACTTCCTCAGTTAATTGCATACCATACTCAACTGCTTTTGTAGCTTGTGCCATTGAATTATCTGCTTCAATAGCTTCGCTTTGTATGGCTTTAATTGTATTTGCAATTTCCTTGGTTGCTTTAGCAGTTCTTTCAGCCAATTTTCTAACTTCATCAGCAACAACAGCAAAACCTCGTCCCTGTTCACCTGCACGAGCAGCCTCAATAGCAGCGTTTAATGCGAGTAAGTTTGTTTGTTCTGCTATTTCTTCAATTACTTGGGTTATTTCACCAATTTGATCTGTCTTTTTTGTAAGAGAAGCAATAATTTCACCAGTTTGTTTTGTTGATATTACAATTTTTTGCATACCATCTTTAGTTTCTTGAACTTTTTTAACACCTTTATTAGCATCAACACTTGCTTGTTGAGCAGTTTGAGCTGCTTGTCCAGCATTTTTTGTACTTTGAAGAATTAAGGCTGCCATATTTTCAACCGCCATAGCAACCTGACTTGCTTGTTGAGTTTGTTCATTAGCACCAGCAGCCATTTGCTCTGTACTAGCAGAAATTTCAGAACTTGCACTTGCTGTTGCCTGAATTGCTTCGGAAACTTGCCTTACAAGATTTTTAATATTTTCAACTACTCTATTGAAAGCATATCCTAATTTTCCAATTTCATCATCTTTTTCTACCTGAATATATGCACTTAAATCGAAATTAGCAAATTTATCCATTTCAATCATGAATTTTTCTACAGATCGTTTTAAATATTCTTCGTTTTTCTGTATTTCATCTAAAAGATTTTTCAGTTCTTCTTCTTTCATTTGCATTTGTGCAGCAGTAGCAATTTGTTCTTCAATAAGATTTCTTATATTGTCCATCATTAAACTAAAGCTTTTAGCAAGAGTTTCTAATTCATCACCAGTATTAATATTAGGTTTTCTCTGAAAGTTACCTTTACCAATTTCACCAGCAATTGCTGTTAATTCATGCAGAGGTTTTGTAATATTATTAGAAAGATAATAACCTAAAGCCATTACTATTGCAAGTGCAATAATACCTAATAATAATGAATTCATTGAATTTTTACTTGTACTATCAAGCATAAATTTTTCAGAAAAATCTATTTCAACATATCCTACTATATTTTTCATATTATCCAACATTGGCATAAAAGTAGTAAGGATTTGGTTATCTTCTTTAATTTGCATTTTATCACTTTTAGGGAAAGAGGGTTTTTCGTTTTCTGCGGCATTAAAAGCTTTAATTAGATTTAAGTCAGCATCATACACTTTAACTTTTGAAATAGTTGCATATTCACCTTGTTCCTTTTTCAAAGCTCCTAAGGTTTCATCTATTTTTTGCCCATTATCAAGGAGCATTATTTGTATACCTAAAGATAAATTTTCGCTTAATAATTGTGTTGTAAACTCTGCATCTTTTGTTAATATTTCTAATGCCATTTCTTTGGCTTTATATGGAGAATAAACAGCTAAAAGTAAATCCATAATAAAAACTGCTAAAAAAACCAAAAACAAAATTTTGCTGCGTACCGATTTAAATTTCATTATTATTACTCCTTAAATAACTATAATTCTGTATTAAAATATAATTGTTTTTTTTTTAAAATCAAATATTTTTTTAAAAGTAAAAAAATTTACTAAATACTATCAAACATCTTCCTAAATTCTTTATGGAAACTTTTATCTTCATATACATCTTGCCCATTAAATAACTCTTCATTACTATAACCACTTGTAATATCAAGAACTATTAGTATTTTATTAAAGCGATCTATTTGATATTTAATACGCCAGGTTCTGTACGATAATTCAAAGTTATTATCATCCAATTGTTTAATTCTTTTTCTTTTAATATCATCTGGATAAAAGGAAAGCTGAACATATATATAATTATCAAGATTTATACCAATTCTTTTTTTTATCCATTCGATTTTTAACTTTGCTATTTCATTAATAGTTATTTGAAATTCATTTTCTTTAGTATCTTTTACCCAGCCAGTTTGAACATTATAAAAAGCATCTGAATATGGCAAATATGGTTTAATATCTAAAACTGGACTGCCATCTAGAATATCACTCTCTGTTATATAAATATTCAATTTATCTATTTTTACAAGTTTTACACAACTTAACCCAATGCTATTAGGTCTATATGGAGCACGAGAAGCAAAAACACCTACTTTTTTTCTATTTGTATGTCGTGGTGGAACTACCATTGGTTTCCAATTCTTATTTAAGTGGAAATCATAAATAATCCACAATCTTTCAAATCCCTCTATACCAATAAGTGCTTGTTGAAAATTTGATTTTTTATTTAGTTTAATTACAGATATATTATATTTTGCTAATATTCCTTGTCTTGGGGTTTCATATCTATATTTAAAATCTGATTTTACATATCCTATAGGTTTATAAATTATTTCATTATCATTCATGTAAATTATCCTCTATTAATTCTGCTAACTTTTGAGCAGATATACTGTTAAAATGTACCCCATCAATTGTTAGGTTATAATTTCGTTTTTGTGATAATTCATCAATTAAGGCAATATCATTTATTGCTGAATCTCTTTCAACATCCACAGGTGTATTTGTCATAAGTTTTGGATTGCCAGATAAATTCTCAACTTGCCAACTAAAAAAATCTATTAATTTAATTGAATTTTTCAAACACATTTTTTTTAATTCATTGTTATAATCAGAAACAATTTTATTGTATCTATTATTAATATTTTCACCAAGTATTGGATTACTTATCACTATAATATTTTTGCTACCATCAGCTTTCAAATATTTAATAATATCTTGCCAGGTTGAAATATATTCATATATATCACTTGAAGGTATAGAGCCACTGTTTATAATGTTATCAATTACTTTACGCCACAATGGTCTTTCTTCATAGAACAACGGAAGTAATATATCATTACCGCCTCCTTCAATAAATATATAATCATAATCACAAAGGTCTATACTTTTTAATCGATTATATATCCCTATTATTGTATCCCCAGCTTTACCATAGTTATCAATTTCATAATTTTTTAAGAATTGAATGTAAGATAAACCAGGTTTACCTAATGTGATACTATCTCCTATTGCTAAAATTTTCATTGATTTCTACAAAGTTTTTTTTTAACTTATTGGTTAATATAACTAAAATATTGGAGATAAATATGAATAATTTAAATCAAATTGTAGAATTATTGAAAAGCATAAAAAATTTAGTTTTCTTTACTGGTGCAGGGATGTCTGCTGAAAGTGGTGTTGCTACTTTTCGCGGAAGTGATGATAGCATCTGGAATAAATTTAAACCAGAAGAACTTGCAAATTTTGATGCGTTTATGAGAAATCCTGATTTAGTTTGGGAATGGTATCAATATAGGCGACAAATACTTTCAAAAGTTCAGCCCAATCCTGGACACACAACTATAGCTAAATTTGAAAAATATTTTCCAAATCTGGCTGTAATAACTCAAAATGTTGATAATTTACACAGAAGAGCAGGTAGTAGAAATGTTTATGAACTCCACGGTAATATTGAAAATAATTATTGTATTAAATGCAAAAAAGAATTTAAATCAATTGATTTAGGTCTTGAAAGTAAAGAAAATCCGAAATGTGATAGTTGCGGCGGACGAATAAGACCAGATATAGTATGGTTTGGCGAATCGTTGCCAATGCATACATTTTCAAAAGCTGAACAATTAGCCAAGAAAGCAGATTTAATGTTTGTAATAGGTACAAGTGGAGTTGTATTTCCAGCAGCTTATATTCCAATTTGGGCTAAACAAGCTGGCGCTAAATTAGTGGAAATAAACATACAAAAGTCTGATTTATCAACATATTGCGATTTTGTTTTACTTGGAAAAGTTGGGGAAATTTTACCTCAAATTTATGACCTTTTTGTAAACCAAACAACTTAATGTGGATAACTTGTGAATAAATGATATAAACTTATCATTTTTTTGGTGTATAGCAACGACTTATCCACATTTTTATGTTGATAACTCTTATAATAATGTGGATAAATGTGGAAAACTCAATTTTTATTGTTGATAATTTTTTAAGTTATCCACAAATGTGGATAATTAACCCTATAAATGTGGATAACTTGTTAATTATTTGTGGAAAAATAATTATATCTTTCAAGAGTTCGCCTTAATTTATGCTATAATTTTTCTTATAATGCAATCATTATCCTAATTAACTATTTATACGTATTAAAAAAACTGATAGAATAATTTCACAAAAAAAGGCTGAGTTTTCACCCAGCCTTCTATATCATTGTTTCAAATTATTATCTAACTATAGCAGTTAGTTCTTGTAACATATTATCGGATGTTGTTATTACTCTTGCGTTAGCCTGGAAACCTCTTTGGGCTACAATCATTCGTGTAAATTCTTCTGCTAAATCAACATTTGATTGCTCTAGTGCTTGAGATTGAACAGTAGTTCCAGATTCTTGACCTAATGCTTGCACAATAGGCTCTCCAGAGTTAGCAGAAACTACAAATTGATTATCTCCAGATGCTATCAACCCATTTCTATTTGCAAAGTTAGCAACCATAATTTGAGCCAAAGATTTAGTTTTACCATTAGAAAATACACCTTCAATAACACCATATTGGTCAATATTTATGTTTAACAAATTAGCTGCTGCAGCACCATCTTGTGAAGTTACAGTTAAAGTTGATTCTGCTGCTGTTTGTGTAATACCATTAAATTCTCCTATAGAACCTAATTGTAAAGTTATCATTTGGTTCTTTTGAGCACCTTGTGCTGGATCAAACTCAATTTGAACAGTAGGAGGAATGATAGATTTTATTGTACCATCAGTGTTGAATTCAAGTGTACCATAGTTATTATACAACATACCGCTATCCGAAGGAACAGATGCTTCATAATGCCATTTATTATCATCTATTTTCATAAATGTTAATGACAATGTATGAGCTGTACCTAAAGAATCATATACACTAACTGCCCCTGTAATTTTTTTACTTTTTTCAGATTCAATCACAATGTTATCACTAGAATCGATAGAATTAGCTAGTAGTTTCTGTTGAATATTTGTTGGATCAATAGTAAAATTTAAATATTCTGCTGGTACATCAATTTTATTAGCGATCCCATCAAATAATTCTTTTGATGCTTTTGTCATCGTCCACTTTCCTTCATTATCTTCAAATTGTATACCAGCAATTGAACCTGAAGAACCTGGTACATCAACACCTGCTTTTTGAACAACCCAATTCAAAGTCCAAGTATTAGCCGCAGTTTTTGTCCAAGTTGTATTTAATGTGTATTCATTACCTACATCACTATATATTTTTTGGCTGAAACCACTAACGCTGCTACCTACTGCTGTCCCTTGATCAATGTTACCAAACATTTTTGCAACTCTAGTCATGGTTTTAGGTACTGTTTCATTAGTACTTAAATTACCTATCCAATTAACAGTAGATGTTGCTTTTGCAGGTATTTTTTGTGATAAATCTATTTTAATATCAGTTAAAGCATTTCCAGAAGGTAAAACCCCATTAGCATCAGCCAATTTACCTTGAACTTTACCTCCAGTTTGAGGATTTACCAAATTACCTTCTTCATCAAAAGTAAAAGATCCAGCTCTTGTATAGGTAGTTTTGTCATAATTTTTTAAGATAAACAATGCATTACCTTGAAGTGCAAGATCTGTAACAATACCAGTTCTTTCAAATGTTCCTTGTTGCCAACTTCTATCAATTGAATTTAATTTTGTACCAAAACCAACTTGAAAAGAATTTTGACCACCTGAATATTGATTAGGTTGTTTACCTGATCTAATAACTTGACTTAAACTTTCTGCAAATGTTACTCTTGATTGCTTGTATCCAACTGTATTAACATTTGAAATATTATTACCAACAATATCCATCATAATTTGATGGTTTTTTAATCCAGATACACCAGAAAGCATTGAATTTAATAGTGCCATGGTTAACCTCCTAATTTTTTATCAGCGTCAATCATTCCGCTGATAGAGGGACCTCCCGAAGGTCCAGTCCCTTCAGTTTTTGTTAATATCATCCCTGATTTTTATTCCTGATTTTCCTTAATCAGATTTACATTTTTTTGTTTTATGCAAATACAACTGTATCAATATTTGTAAAAATATTTTTATCACCATTTATTAAAGGAACAGCAGTTACAACAATTTTATTTTTTATATTCACTATAAGTGCTGATTCATTCATAATCACCAAAGATTCTTTAGCCCCTTTTTGATCAGCTTCTTGTATAGCATTTTCCAATTTTTTTAATTTCACATCATCTATTACTATATCACGTTTTTTTAATCTTTTTATTGCATGTGCAGAAAATCTTAAATTTGTATTTTGCATTACAGCACAAATTGGTTTTTCAACTTTATTATTCATAACTCTTCTCCATAATTTTACAACGTTTGAAAAGTTTTATTATCTAACAATATTTGTAGCTTCTTGCAAGAGATTATCTGTTGCAGAAATTACTCTCGCATTAGCTTGAAAACCTCTTTGTGCTATTATCATTTTTGAAAATTCTTCAGCAATATCAACATTAGATTGTTCCAATACTTGAGTTTGTAATGTTGAACCAGAATCAGCGCCAAATTCATTTATTACTGCTTCACCGCTATTTGGAGAAACTCTATACAATCCATCTCCAACACTCTCTAAGCCATTAATATTTTTAAAGTTCGCAACTAAAATTTGAGCAAGTGCTTTTGTCTTTCCATTAGCAAAAACACCTTCAATTATTCCAAATTGATTTATTGTAATATTTGTTAAAGGAGCAAATTCAGAACCATCTTGAGATAAAACATTCAAATTAGAACTTGCTGTTGTTTGTGAAATTCCACTCAATGAACCAACTGTACCAATATTGAAATTGATTACTTGATTTGTTGAAGCACCTGTAGAAGGATTAAATTTTATTTGCAATGTTGAAACCTGTTTACCATCTTGTACAATTGATTTAATTGAACCATCCGAATTAAATTCTAATGTACCATTGCCATTTTCTACATTTCCAGTATTGCCTAAATTTTCAATAACATATTTCCATTTATTCTCTGCAACTTTTACAAATTTCATTGTTAAATTATGTTTATTGCCAAGTGAATCATAAATTGTAACTATACTAGAAACCTCTTGAGATTCTTTTGAACCATCTTGAGATGCTAAAGCAGAATCAGCCGCAGCTTCTTGTGTTAATGATTTAGCATCGATTACAAAATCTAATAAATTTGTACTATTTGTAACTCTATTTTGGATACCATCAAACTTTGCTAATGAAGCATCATTTAATAGCCATTTCCCATCTTTTTGTTCAAAAACTAAACCAGCAATAGAACCATCTATAGGAGGTGTTAAATCTTGATTCGATGAATCTTTAACAGAATAATTTAATGTCCAGGTATTATCAGCAGATTTTGTATAATTTACGTGTAAGTTAAATGCTTTACCATCTTCATTATATATTTCGATGATGTTACTATTAACAATTGAACCAACTGCATTAGAAGATGATAAATTGCCATTTACAGTTACTTTTTGCGTCCTTTGAATTGGTGTTGAACTTGATAAGTTCCCTATCCATTGTACATTTTTTGTAGGTTCAGCTGCTAATTTTTGGTTCTGATCAATAATAATATCACTAATAGCATTACCTGAAGGGATTTCTCCATTAGTGTTTGCAAGTTTACCTTGTAAAATAGCACCATTAACAGGATTAATTAATCTACCAGCTTGGTCAAAAGTAAAATTACCTGCTCTCTGGAAATATGTTACTCCATTAGATTTTACTATAAACATACCTTTACCTTGAATAGCAACATCTGTTGCAACACCTGTTCTTTCAAAAGGTCCTTGCGACCAAATGCGGTCAATAGCACTAACTTTTGCGCCTAAACCTATTTGATTTGGATTGATACCGCCTATTGTAGATGTTCCTTTTTTACCAGCAGATAAAGTATTAGCAAATGTTTCTGCAAAACTTATACGAGATTGTTTGAAACCGATGGTGTTAACATTGGAAATATTGTTCCCAATCACATCCATCATTGATTGGTGGTTTTTTAAACCTGATACACTAGAAAATAATGATCCTGTAAAAGACATGATTATGCCTCCTGTTTTGGTTTATGGATTTCCCAGTCTCAGTCGGTCAACTGGGAGGCGGGCATCCTCTAGGAGGTCCTGCCCGATTAACTAATTAATTCTCAATTTATTATCGAATATTTCTCTTTACAGTTTAGTTTTTTTACTTATTCGCTTTTGTTCTCTCTACTTAAATTATCGAAAAACTAAACTAAAAGTTTATAGATTTATTTGAAAATTAATGAATTATACAAAATGTTATGAAATATATTCTGAAAATGCCGCTTTTAAAATAGAAAAACGGTCGTTTTTATTTCCTACTATAGATTCAAAACGACCGTTTTTGCAGCTAAATTATCAGATATTATCAAATAATAATATTCACTATTGAAGATTATGGATTTCTTTTCCTAAAATCTTCCATAAATGCAACTAAATCTTCAACGCCTTTTTTAGGGAATGCATTATAAATTGAAGCTCTTAAACCACCTACTGATCTATGTCCTTTTAATCCATCAAAACCAGCTGCTGTTGCTTCTTCAATTAATTTCTTTTCTAATTCTGGTGTTCTTAAATTAAATGTTACATTCATTAAAGAACGGCTATCTTTATCAGCATGTCCGATATAATATCCATTTGAATTATCAATACAATCATAAAGAATTTGTGCCTTTTCAACATTTCTCTTATACATTTCATCAAGCCCACCCATATTTAAGAGCCATTTTGTAACAAGATTAATTATATAAATACCAAAAACTGTAGGAGTATTGTATAAAGAGTTATTTTCAGCATGAATTTTATAGTTTAAATAAGTATGTAGCTCATCACTAGATCTTTCCAACAAATCTTTTCTGATTATCACAACAGTCACCCCTGAAGGTCCTAAATTCTTTTGCGCACCGGCATAAATCAAAGCATATTTCGAAACATCTATTTTTCTATGCATAAAATCAGATGATGCATCGCATACTAGCGGAACATTACCAACTTCTGGTTCAGTTTTCCATTGTGTACCATAAATTGTATTGTTGGAAGTAAAATGAACATAATCAGCCTCTGGATCCAATTTTAATTCTTCTTGTTTTGGAATTCTTTTGAAACCACCCTCTTCTGTAGAAGCTGCAATATTTACAACTCCAACTCTTTTTGCTTCTTTTACAGCTTTTTTAGACCAAACACCTGTGACAATATAATCTGCTTTTTTATTAACAGTCATTAAGTTTAATGGAACCATAGAAAATTGTAAAGTTGCTCCACCTTGCAAAAATAAAACTGAGTAATTATCAGGTATTCCCAATAACTTTCTCATTCCTTCTTCAGCACCTTGATGAATTTTATCAAAAGTTTTTGAACGGTGTGAAATTTCTAATACTGACATTCCAACACCTGGCAAACAATACAATTCTTTTTGTGCTTCCAATAATACTTCTTCAGGTAAAACTGCTGGACCAGCACTAAAGTTATAAATTCTCTTTTCCATTTTAACCCTCTATTATTAAATTGTATGAATAACTATACCATCTCTTAACTTAGGCTCGAACCAGGTTGATTTTGGTGGCATAATTTCACCAGCATCAGAAATTGCCATTAAATCATCTAATGTTACAGGATATAATAAAAACGCTACTTTAAATTTTCCACTATCAACCAATTTTACTAATTCTTGTGTACCTCTAATACCACCGATAAAATCAATTCTTTTGCTCGTTCTTGGATCATCTATTCCCAAAATAGGATGCAATAGATAATTTTGTAAAATACTAACATCAAGATTATCACCAACACTTGCTGCTTTTTTGACATTTGTATTAGGTTTCAATAAATACCACTTGCCATTTAAATACATACAAAATTCTTTTGGATTTTTTGGTTCTTGATATTCAATTTGTTGTATATCAAAATTTTCTTTTACTTTTTCCATAAATTGAACATCTGTATATCCATTCAAGTCTACAACCACCCTATTATATGGTAAAATTTTCAATTCATCAGCTGAGAATAAAACAGCAAGGAAATAATTATATTCTTCATTACCAGAATGATTAGGATTATTTTTTTTCATTTCTTCACATGTTCTAAAAGCACTTGCTGCACGATGGTGACCATCTGCAATATATAATTTATCCACTTTAGCAATTTCATCAATAATAATTTGATTATATTCTTCTGGACAAACCCACATTGTATGTTGTATGCTATCGGCTGCTGTAAAATCGTATTCAGGTTTTTGATTTTCAGTTACTTTTTTGATAATTTCTCTAACTTTTTCGCTTCCACGATATGTTAAAAATACAGGACCAGTTTGCGCCTTTGTAGTAATAATATGTCTTGTTCTATCATCTTCTTTATCTTTTCTTGTTTTTTCGTGTTTCATTATAACATTATTTTTGTAATCTTCAACAGAATAAGTAGCAGCAATACCAGTTTGTGCTCTACCATTCATTATTTGACGGTAAAAATAAAAAAATGGTTTTTCATCGTTAAATAAAATACCATTATTAATAAGTTTTTCTAAATTCGCTTTAGCATGTTCATAAACTTCAGCAGAATAATGATCGATATTATCAGGTAGTTCAACTTCTGATCTTGTAACTCTTAATAAAGAATATTCGTTACCTTTAACTAATTCTTTTGCTTCTTCAGTATTGACAACATCATAAGGAACACTTGCAACAAGATGAGCAAATTCTTTTTTTGGTCTTAATGCCTTAAAAGGCCTGATAATAGCCATATTTACCCTCTACAATTTATTTATTATCAAATATTCAAAGTTAATAAAAAGTTTTGAAACTTTTAATAATTTTTTCAAATTCTAAATATTAGAAATTTTACAACAATTAAATATTTGCAAAAATATGATAATTTATGTAATTTGTAGGTTTAAATTTTTAATAAAAGGGAAATAAATATGAATTTAAATATATATATCGAAACATACGGTTGCCAGATGAATGTTGCTGACACCGAGCTTATCAAAACAATTTTAACAAAAGCAGGTCATACCTTTACAGATAATCCACAAGATGCAAATGTATTTTTTATGAACACTTGTTCCATTCGAGAAAATGCAGAAAGTAAAATTATACATCGTTTAGAAAATATCAAACCAATCAAAACTAAAAAAGATAGATTTATTGTCGGAATACTTGGGTGCATGGCCGAAAAAATGCGTGATAATTTAATTAAAAATTATCCTATCGTTGATATAGTTGTAGGGCCGGATGAATATCGCAAATTACCACAATATATTGAGACAGCACTTCATGGCGGTAAAGGTATTGGAGTTAAACTCTCGAGAGTTGAAACATATGACGATATCGTACCAACCAGAGATAACAAACTTTTAGCACAAATTTCCATAATGCGTGGTTGTGATAAATTTTGTACTTACTGCGTTGTTCCTTATACCAGGGGACGAGAAAGAAGTAGAAATTTTATCTCAATCATTAATGAAGTCAAAGAATTAGCTGAACAAGGATATAAAGAAATTACTCTCTTAGGGCAAAATGTTAATTCTTATAAATTCGAAAATTATGATTTTGCTGACTTACTTGAAATGGCCGCAAAATCTGCACCTAATGTTAGAATTAGATACACTACTTCACACCCAATAGATCTTTCTGATAAATTATTAACTACTATGGCCGAATATCAAAATATATGTAAATACTTACACTTACCAGTTCAATCCGGCTCAGATAGAATTTTGCAACTTATGAACAGAGAATATACCATTGAACATTATTTAAAAATTATCGAAAAAGCTAAAATTTTAATGCCCGATATTGCAATTTCTACTGATATTATTGCTGGATTTTGCACAGAAACTGAATATGATCATCAACTAACACTTCAGCTCATGGAAGCCGTAAAATACGATGGTGCTTATATGTTTAAATATTCACCACGTGAAAACACAAAAGCTTACAAAATGCCCGATGATGTACCAGATGAAATTAAAACCAGAAGATTACAAGAAATTATCGATCTACAACAAAAACACAGTTTAGAAAATAATAAAAAACTTATTCGTACAAAACAAATCATACTAGTAGAAAATTATAGTAAAAAATCAAATGAATACGTTGTAGGTAGAACTGATAATAATAAAACAACAATTGTGCCCTTAAATGATGGCATAAAATTTGGTGATTTAATAGAAGTTGAAATTACTAATGTAACTTCTGCTACTTTATTCGGAAATTATATAAAACATGTTTAATATATGAAAAAAATTTTATTCTCTCTATTTATTTTAACTTTAGCTTATGGCCAAATTTTAACTGATGAATATTACGATATCACTGCATTTTTGCTAGATATTGAAAGTGGAAATGTTACATCTGTACAAAAAGAACTACCTAAACTACAAAAGGCTTACCCAAATGATCCAAATATTTTATTACTAGATGCTTTACTAACTACTGATGGAATTTCAGCAATTAATAAATACTCAAAAATTTTTAATGAATATCCTACTAGCCGATACGCAGATTTAGCACTTTATAGAGTTTATTGTTATTACTTTATAAATGAAGACTATGCCAATTCCAATATTTACTTTAATAAATTTAAAGAAGATTACCCAAATTCACAATATTTTAAATCATGCAGATATATTAACCTCCCTAAAAATGCTAATACAACGCCACCAGTTTCATCAAAAGATGAAAACAAAAAAAATAATACCCAACCTAAAAATTTAACTACTTATGAAATTCAAATGGCTGCTTTTTCAATGAAAGAAAATGCTGAAAAACTTTCCAATTCCTTAAAAAACCAAGGATACACAACAAAATTAATTAATAAAAACGAACTAACAGCTGTTATTTTAATTTATCAAACAGATAATGAAAGCAAATTAAATGCATTACTTGATAATCTTTCAAAGCAATATAAATTATCTCCCAAAATTTTAAAGTAATTACTGCCTTCTTATTAATAAATACTCAAAAGAATATTTCTTCGCTGCGGCAAAATATCCCAACCCATCTCCTCTAATATTTGTTCTTGGATGATGGAAATTACCATCCATCTCTTGTGTGTTTTGTGCTGTTACAAAATATTGCTGGAAATCATCATTTGCAGCATAAATTGTAAGTCTATACTTTCCATAAAAGAAAAAGTCAAACCAATCCAATGACTTACTTATTGGGAAATTTATATCTTTAATATTTTGTAACCATGTATATCTATTTTTATAATCTACAATTTTTTCTTTTATATCTTCATACTTAATGCCCAATATATTATCATTAATAAAACTATTACTATCTGCAACACCAATATAATCATTTGCAATCGCGTAAAATTGAATATTAGAGATTGATTTAAAAGTTATTGTCGGTAGTTTGCTTTTGTAATAAATGACTGTATCATCATTTTTGATACTTAGATCTTTATAAATAACTAACGAATCATTTGGCGTAGATGTTTCTGCCCAGCAAAATAGTTCTTTCCCATCAATTGTAGCTTTTACTTCAATCTTATAATTTTTATTATAACCAATAACCAAATTATTACCCGTATAATAATAGCTTTTAGTAGCTGCATCATATAATAAATTGTATCTTATACTACCATCTATAATTGTTACATCGGCATCATTTAAATAAATATTATCTTTATCTACACTACTTAATGATAAATTATAATTTCGGCTAATTTTAATACCTTTTACATTTTCACCAGGATATAGCATTGCTTCAACTACAATCTTAGGCTCATAATCTATATCTGTTATGTCTATTTTACCTTCCCCACAGGATGTTAATATTGTCGAAATTAAAACTAAAGCGATTATTATAAATATTTTTTTCACTTTTTACCTCAAAATTTTATAGAAATGCCAACCGTTGGCAAGAATGGAATTTGGTTAAAAGTATCCATTTTATTTGTAAAATTACCATCTATATCTGTATAATTATACTGTATAAACCACACATTTTTTCTATTACCAACATTAAATATTTGTAAATAATAAGTGGTTGTTAACTTTTCATATTTTTTTTCATAACTAATACTCAAATCGACTCGCATATAATAAGGTAAGCGATATTTATTTATTTTTCCAGGATAAATTTTCCTTGTTGGTTCATTATCCGGGAAGTTAGATGCAAAATAATACGATGCTGGATAAGTTATATATTGCCCGGATGAATAAAATAAGTTAAAACCGAATAACCATTTAGAATTACTTTCAGTTATCGGATTATTAAATACTTCATCCCAGGCTTTAACAATATCTGTATTTATCACAAAGTTAATTACATTTCTTCTATCGTATCTTGGATAAAACCATTCATTATTATTAATTCCGTAAACTTTATTTTTTGTTGATGATAAACTATAACCTAACCAACCTGTTGTAGTGCCGTAATCTTTTCTTATCAATAATTCTAATCCATAAGAATATGCATCAGACTGATTAAATAATCCTTTAAGTCAACTAAATATCGGCTCACCAGTAATAGGATCACTGTTTGTAGGTTCTATATCAAGTGAAGTGTATGGATTTAATATTGAAATATTTTTATAAGTTTTATAATATCCGTCAATTTCCAGGGAATAAATTTCATAAATTTCTTTTGCCCAACCTAAAATATAATGATTAGATGATGAAGGCGGTACATATTTATCTGCTACAGTCCATATACCAACTATAAAACCTCTTTCAATTTTATTAAGAAACTGTGAATATCTTCCTGTTGAAAATTTTAATGTTTGGCTTTCATCTAATCTATATTTTAATGATAATCTCGGATTTATTTCTCTGTATATTTTATCAGAATTAAACTGTTCATATCTTATTCCAATATCCATGATTAAATCATCGATTAAATGAGTTTGAGTGGTAAAATAAGTAATAAAATAGTTTTTGTGACCATTAAATTCAACTTTCCCTCCGCGGAATTTTTGTTTATAAAGTCCATACATATATTTATTCTCAAAACCAATGTTAAATTTCATATTATCAGTATAGTTATATTCCAATATTATTTTTCCGGTAACATCATCTATAACATTTTTTTCATCTATATCAAGCTCATTAAAATCAAATTTAGAATTGAAATTACTGTATGTAACCCATAAATTAGCAAATAAGTCATTATTTAAAATCTTTCTGTAATTCAAACTTGTAGTTCTATTACCCCAAATGTAATTTATTTCTGGGGAATCTGAATTTTTCTTATCAAATTTATATGATAGATCATCTTTGCCACCATAAAAACTAATAGACAATTTATCTTTATCAGATAAATCTAAAAATGCTTTAATATTTCCATCATAAAAATAATAATCAGGGAATTCATCACTAATTTTGCTGGCAAATACATCTAAATAAGTCCTTCTATAAGAGCCAGAAAGTGAACCGAAACTACCAAGTGGCGTTTGTATTGTAGTTTTAGCTGAAAGTAAACTAATATTTATATTCCCTTCAAAATTATTTCTGTTACCGTCCAAATTAATAATATTTATAACAGACGACAATCTTCCGCCATACTCAGCACCCAAACCTCCTTTTATCATCTCTACTTTTTTTATTGCATCTGTATTGAAAGTAGAAAATAATCCGAAAGCATGCTCTGGATTGTAAACATCAGTTCCATCTAATAAAAATAAATTTTGATCGGATCTTCCACCTCTAACATATAATGCCGATGAATAATCGGAACCAGATAAAATACCTGGTAATTGTTGTAATGTTCTTAATAAATCACTTTCTACAAATTGCGGAATTTTCTTAATTTGAACAGGAGAAAGTTCAACTGCTGAAATAGATTTTGTAAAAAGCTGATCACTTAATTTTACAGAGTCACCCTTAACTACAATTTCTTTTAATTGATAGGTAGTAGGCTTCAAATAATACTTTTCGATTTTATTGGTTTTTATTTCAACTACTTTGTTTAATGGCTCATATCCAATGCAAGTAATTTGTATTTGATATTTGCCAGCTGGAATATCTGGTATCGCAAAAAAACCATATAAATTTGTTGAAGCCCCTTTTTTTAATTCTTTCAAATAAACACTAGCTCCTATTAAAGCTTCTCCATTCTTTTCATCGTAAATGTTTCCTGAAAATGTTAATTTCCCGACTTGTGCAAATAAAAGACCAATACATACAAGCAATTCAAATATTGTTTTCATTAATTTTACCTTTTTTAAACTGGTTATACAAATATAATTACTTACTATATCATTTTTGGTTAATTATATATTATTATTAACTTTATGTATACTTACTAAAATTCAGTTCATCATTTTTTAATGCATTTACAAAATTTCTTATAATAGCCAATAGTTTATAGTATTCAATTATTCAATTTATTCTTTTGACCTAATAATTATAAAATCTGTTACAAAGTACTGAAGATAAAAATGATTAAATAATTTTATCCAATAACTATATAACAATAAAAAAATTACATTAACATTTTATCGTTTTATTAATTGTGCTTTAAGAACTTAATCTGTCTATGATTTTCGAAAAAAAATAACTTTTGTGTTCTTTAAATCCTTATTAAATAAACACAATATAAATAGTGTTCTTCTAAAAGAATGCAAATAAATTTATGTTCTTTAAATTGAGATTTAAAGAACATAAATTAAAATTATAGATTGATAACTATTAAATTTATTATTATAAAGCACTCTTTTATAATAGATAAATACAATAAAAAAGCGGGCTGCCCTTTCGAGCAGCCCGCTATAACTTTATAACCTGCAGCAATAACTATTTCAATAACATCATCTTCTTAGTATTTACAAACTTAGAACCATCCTTTCCTAAAACTTCTAATCTATAAATATAAACACCGGAAGCTAAATTGCTTGCATTGAAGTTAATAGTTTTCATTCCAGCAGTCATTTCGTTATTAACTAAAGTTGCTACTTCCTGTCCTAAAATATTGTAAATTTTCAGGTTAACCATAGCGTCTGTTTTCAATGCAAACTTTATTGATGTTGTTGGGTTAAATGGGTTAGGATAGTTTTGATACAATACATAGTTTTCTGGTAATATATTTCTATCACTTTCAGTACCTACAACAGTTGCTTTTTCATAATATGTCTCTATCCATAAATCAGAATTTTTATTGGTATAATAGCCTTGTTGCCATGCATACCAATTTGCATCTTCCCATTGTTCCCAAACACGATAATTTATAGGTACACCTGTAAATCCTCTGTGCTGGTCACAAATAATTGCAAATGTGTCATTTAATGTAGGTTTCCATTCTACTGTAACAAATATTTTACTATCATTATCAACAACTACTGGTTGATCAAACATAAACACGTTACCATAACCCATTGTATCAATTTCAGCTGTTGTGGATGGTATTTTAACTAAATAGTTATTTTTGTTCGGTCCATTTAATTTCGGATCATTATTGCCTACTGCTTTTCTTAAGCAATACCAAATAGAATCAGCTTCATCTACAATTTTTTTAACACCAAAATATACTCTGAAACCATAAATTTTATCATTTGGATTATGATCTAATCTTTGTGCTTTACCTAAATCACCATAATAGTTAGGTCCAGCATACCATCCACCTATTGACATTTTATACAATGCTGGTTTTGTAACATCATAATATTTTAATGTATCATATTGTTTGATGGCAATATTTAAATTAGTTGTAAACCTTGCAATACCATTATTAGTGCCTATAAGATAAATATCAAAATCATCTGTTTCTGTTTCACTATATTTATTCAAATTGGAAACAACTGTAACATTACCTGTTGCATTACCATTTTTGTTAGTACCAAGTGATGGTGTTTGACCAACTAATACTGCATCTTCTAAACCATCTGTAACATCAAATATTAAAGCTTTTTCGTTAGGTGGATTTGTGTTACCGAAATAATCACAAAGATAAGTTACAATATACTTTCTTCCTTTCTTTGAAAATACATTAACTGTTGTAGCATTTGTCGTTCCAATAGCTGTTGGCATAGTTTCTAAAATTTCACCATTTTTATGTACTCTTACAAAAGGTTTGCCATAAACTTTAAATATATAGGTAGAGTCATCAAATGGAGCAACATAAGGAACTATACCTTTTATATTTTCATCAGAAATTGTAATAACATTAGGTGTAAATGTATTGCCATTATCTGTTGTTGAAAATACAACAAATTTATTTAAGTTAGCTATACCAGCGTAAATTTTTAATGAGTTATCGTTTAATTTTCCATAGACACTAATTGCATCACCCATGCGTGCAGTTGCTTCATCACTTGTGTAAGAAATAACTACTTTATGTGAATCTGGTTTTGTTGAAGATGTTAAGTACCTGTAAACAGTAAATTCACTACCTGCTTTTGCATTTAATGTCATATTTGAAACAAATATATCACCTTCTTCGGCAGCACCAACAACATTAAGTGGGAAATACCCTTTATCAACTGCTGGTTTAGGCAAAGTTAAAATACTATCACCTTTTGTAATATTGTGTACTACTATTTTTGGTCCGCCATTTCTTGCAACTACAAAATATGCCCATTCATTACCAAGTTTACCAACTGTTGCACCTCTTTCAGTATTACCTGCTGGAGAGAAATATCCAGGTAACTTATTACCAAATCTGCCCCATGCAGTATAAAACTTTATTGGTTTAGGTCCTGCTGGTGGTTCTGGTAAATTATCTAAGCCAACTACTACTATACCGTTATTGGGTGATAATAAATAAACAAAATCTTTAGATAGTCCAAAATTAGCTGTAACAATATTAGCAATACCCTGATTATTAATTATATTTCCAAATTTTGGCAAAGCATATTTATTGAAAGCAGTTTCTCCAGTTTCATATACATCTGTAAATAACAATGTATTTTGGGGTAATGTATCTGCATAATTTGGAGTATAACTTACAATATAACCTTGTTCATTAATATCTATTAGTTCAACATCCGAAGCCTCTAATGGTATTATATTGCTTTCGATAGAATCAACTATAGAACCACTACTATTCAACGCATATAACTTCTTACCAACAGCTTTGATGAGATATTTTACAAAACTATCTTCCATTGGAACAATTGAAGGAATACCAACCGCCAATTCATTATCTATTATAACAGAATCTAATACAGCAGGACTTTCTCCTGGCTGCTTGGTTATAACATAAAATTTATTTGTATTTTCAACTGGTACTACAACTTTTGTTAAACTATCTTCACCAAGATATTTAGCCTTAACTCTATTACCAGCTTTACCACTTACACTAAATTCATACACTTTTTTAGGCAATAGATTATCGTCATCATAGTTAAATACTTCTAGTTTACCTGGACCATCAGAGTATGTAATGCCCAAAAGTTTATCCTCAAATGTAAATACAGAGCCAAATACCTTACCTGCAGGAACTTTAACTTCTTTTATAAAATTACCAGTCAAAGCATCATATGCGTGTATTTTGGAAACACCTCCTTTATTAGATAAAACATATAACCTTGGTTTGCCATTTTTATAAGCCAGAGTCATACTTTGCTGACCATTAGCAGAATCAAAATATGCAGGTGCTGT
>DAOSCP010000001.1:144666-372200 GCA_035361425.1 Ignavibacteriales bacterium
AAGCCAGAGTCATACTTTGCTGACCATTAGCAGAATCAAAATATGCAGGTGCTGTAGCATTAACTTTTTGCCATTTAACTGGAATATTTTCAACTAAAGGCGGTAAAAAGTCTGCATTTGAACTTGGGAATATTTGATATCCATCAGTTTTAACTGTAGAAAGTGAATATTGGCCAACATTACCAATAAGGTCAATAACTTTTGGTAAATTACCTGCTGTAAATATATTTTTTGCATTTACAATTCTTACAATAATGGTATCATTATATTGAGCATATTTTACATTTTTTGTTTGCCCGTTGATTGGAAATACTTTTGCGGTATCTGCTAATCTTAAACCCTTAATAACTACCAATTTCCCTTCGTATTGTTCACCATTTGCATTAATTTCCGATACTGTTAATTCCTGTGGTATTGGTCTTTGTTTTTTACTAATAAATATTACACTATCACAATTTGGAACAATTTCTGTTAACCCATTAAATTGTGTTAATCTGCCATATACTTCAATCTCATCACCAATTTCTGGTATCCAGTTTAAATTACTTGAACGATAAATATAAATACCACCAGTATTATCCTGGATAAAATATGCACCTTTTGTATCTAAATTTTTAGAAGTTACAATACCTTTCGTATGCACAACTTTATTTAATTTATCAGGTTTATCATTTACAATTGTTTGTTTACGAACCTCTGCTATGTTTTGATAAGTATAAAACTCAGTTTCATAAGCACCAATACCGTTATTAGTACTTAGTACATAAACTCTTACTTTTCCATTTGCTAAATCTTCTATTGCAACATCTCCAGTTCCATTACTATTTGAATTTTTATACATTGAAGGTGTAAAATGTATATAATTTGTTTTTCCGCTACCATAAGTTACATCATAGAAAGCACCATTTTCTGTAGAGCTTCCATATCTAAACATAAATATATAATTTCTTCCATCATAGCTAAAAAACTTATGAGCGTTTGAACCTGTAGGCACCATTGAAGAAGTTGATATTGATAATTGATTACCATCTTTATCAAAGTATCT
Source organism: Ignavibacteriales bacterium (assembly GCA_035361425.1). Taxonomy (GTDB): domain Bacteria; phylum Bacteroidota; class Ignavibacteria; order Ignavibacteriales; family DAOSCP01; genus DAOSCP01. The sequence goes on from DAOSCP010000001.1 coordinate 145,712, forward strand.
TAAATTTTCACCAGCTGCTTTCCAGAAAAAGTTTGTATCTCCAACACCTAAAGGACATACGACAGCACTACCAGCACTTGTAATCGCTGGAACTTTTAATTTTATAATTTTTTCTAATTCAAGAGTATCTTTTTCAGCATCATATTTGAATCTTAAAACATTGTTAGCTCTTCCTGATGTTGTTGTTGCACTGGCTGCATATAATCTAAATGTTCCATCAGAAATTTTTCCAACAACGGTAAACTTATCACCCAAACGAATAGTTGCACCAGAGCCTAAACCAACAGTATCTTTGTATTCTAATACAACTTTTGGCATTGTATCAGTTAGGCTTTTCCATCTGTAAATCTTAAAAGGTGAAGTTATGTGCCCTGTAGTTAAATTTCCAGCAAAAATTTGTCCATCTTCACTCACTTCTACATCGCATAATACTGCACCAGAACCACCAGTAATAATTTCAGGTTTTGGTAAATAACCGAGTGAATCACCTGTAGCTGCATCAAGAATTACAATTTTATTTCCAACAGCAGCAGCTCTTGTAGCAACGAGTATTCTCTTTTGTCCATCAAATTTACCAAATGCAAAACCCCTAACATACCCATCACTACCCGTTCCTAAATATGCAGGTGTGTTGCCTGCTTTAAAAGTTTTTTCCCATAATGTGTTATATTGCCCCCAGAGAGTGGTAGCAAATAACAACACAAGGAAAAATGAGAGAAATTTTTTAGACATAATGGCCCCCTAAATGTTGTTGAAAAATTGTTTATTACAAAGAGGGAAATTCAATCATTACCTATTTATGTAATAAAAATAAAAAAAAAAAAACTTGACATTGATATATTTATTTATTAAATTTATTGTTTTATAAAGGCATCTTTTATTACACTTCTAACCTTTCTGAAAGCACTTTCTAATTCATTTCTATCCTCATAAGCCGCTGTTCTTACAATGTACAAGTTTCTACCTTTATCAAATTCAATAAAAATTTCAACATTTAATCTGCTTGAATATTTTTGGTAAAATTTCATAGCATTATCTTCGGTTGAAAAAGCCCCACATTGCACATAAGGGCCACTACCCCCACTTTTAGATTTTGTTTTTACCTCTTTTTTTTCCTCTTTTTTACCAATCTTTTCAGATGTTTTTTCTATTTTTTCTTGTTTTTCTTCATTTTCATCTAGTTTAATAGTTATTGTTTTTTTAAATGGATTTTGAGTTTGCATTGATAAATTATTTTGTTCAATATCAACAGTATCTGTAACAGCAGTTATATCTGCATCAAAATTAGCATCATCTAAAAAAGCATCTTCATTTAATAATTCTGGTTTAGAAGATGAGCAACCAATCCAGAGGAAAGCAATCAACATGACTAAATATTTTTTCATTTTTATCCCCAATTTAATCTATAATTTATTTGTAATAATAGCAATAATTTATTAAATTTCAAAACAAATATTTTTTTATTCTATATAAATTTTTATTATTTGAAATTTGGAACTTTAGTAATAAACACATTGTTGGCTATTAATAAATTATTATTCACCACAATATGAGGTAGTTATGAAAAAAATAATTGCTATTCTTTTATTTATTCTTTTTGCGCAAAATTTGCCCGCCGAAGACCTTAAAAATATCTTGCAAGGTTTAGGGCAAAATGTGGCAAAAGCATATGTATCTCCATTAACAAATTCATTTGGTTCAAACATAACATCAGGGTGGGTACATAGGGCAGCACCAAACAAATTTTTAGGTATTGATATCGAATTAAATGTTATTATGATGGCTACTCCATTTAACGATGATAATAAAAAATTTAATGTTGGCGGTAATTTTAATTATGTATTTACTGCAAGTGACGCTACTACAATAGCTAATCAATTTGATTATTCATCTATCAAAGCTCCTGGAGATCCAGCTGGAACATCACCCGAAACAACAACATTGAGAAATCAGGTTAAAAATGAACTCATCACACAATTGCAAGGTAATTCTTTAACATATTTAATTGAAATTAGTGGACCCACAGTAGTTGGTAAAAAAGATGAATATTTAAATGTAAAATTTCTTCCACAAGATTTAATTTTAAATGTAGCAGGTCAAAATTATACTGTAAAAGTTAATAACCCAATAGACCAGCAAATAACCTCAATCTATGGATTTTTAGATGGATTACCAATGCTACCTTTTGGAGTTCCACAACTTACATTAGGTACAGTTTATGGCACACAAGTAACTTTTAGAGGATTACCTTCAGTTAAAATCAATGATGATTTGGGAGATTTCTCATATTTCGGTTTTGGTTTAAATCATAACATTGATCAATGGATACCAGCACCTATTCCTTTAAATATTTCTGCCGGATTCTTTATTCAGAATATGAAAGTTGGTGATATATTCAAAAGTAAAGCCACTACATTTGGTATATTTGCTAGCAAAACATTTGGATTTGCATTTCTAAGCGTTACACCATACGGTAATTTAACATTTGAAAATTCAACTACAACAGTAAGCTATAATCTACAAGTTTTAAATCCAGTAACAAATAATCCTGAAAGTATTCCTTTAAGTTTCGATCTTTCCGGGGACAACAAAACTAAATTAGCACTTGGTGCCGCATTTAAATTAGGCTTGATTAATTTGAATTTTGAATATGGTATTGCAAAATATAATACACTTTCTGCTGGTGTAGGCTTTATCTTCTAAATCCTATAATTTATTTTGTGAGCAAAAAAGACTTTTACTATATTTGTAGTAAAAGTCTTTTTTTTATTAAAATAGGTGCCAAAACTTATGAAATCCCTTTTCATAATCGACTCAATGTCTATAATTTTCAAAGCTTATTATGCTATGATTAGAAATCCCTTATATAGCCCTAATGGATTTCCAACAAGTGCAATTTACGGTTTCTTTAACCAATTATTTAAAATACTGGATGTTTACAATCCTGAATATTTAGTTCTTACCTACGATTCGAAAGAAAAAACTTTTCGTCACGAGGAATATGAAGCATATAAATCATCAAGAATAAAAATACCAGAAGATTTAATTCCACAAATTGAAAAAATTAAAGAAATTGTAAACCTATTAAATATACCTTCAATTATAAAGCCTGGCTATGAAGCAGACGATATAATAGGAACTCTTTCAAAAATTTTTACTGAACAGAAAATTAATTGCTATATACTATCACCCGATAAAGATCTCTTGCAATTAATTAACGAGCATACCTTTTTAGTTAGAACAATCAAATCTTTTGATGATTTTATATTATACGATACTAATAAATTTATTCAAGATTACGGCTTTGAACCCAAATACATGATAGATTTTTTAGCTTTAGTTGGAGATAGTAGTGATGATATACCAGGAGTAAAAGGACTTGGGGAAAAATCTGTTATTCCTTTAATTAAAGAATTTAATACAATCGAAAATATTTATAATAATATTGATAAAGTTCCTCCCAAAATACAAACCAAATTACTTGAAGGTAAAGATAATGCTTTCTTATCCAAAAAATTAGCAACTATAAACAAAGATATACCACTTGATAATAACATCGAAAATTATCAACTTAAAAAAATTGATACTACTGAAGTTATTAAAATATTCAATGAGTTAAACATCAAATCATTGCAGCAAAAAGTTATACATCATTTTTCATCAAATTTAAATACTACCAAAACACATCAACAACAAGAAACAAAAATAGAAATTGCAGAAATTAATACAAAAAAAGAATTAAATGAATTTATCAAAAAATTGCCTTATGTAATTTCTATTGTAATTAATAATAAGATCGAAAATAACCTTATAACATCTATAAGCTCCATTGAGATATCTTTTGGACAAAATATTGTATATAAAATTGTTTTAGATACAGAAACTGATTTATTTGGTAATATCTCTAACCCAAATAGTATCACAAATGAAGATTTGAATAAATTCTTCCAAAATATTAATAGCAACACATCATTACTAATTACAGAAAACTCAAAATCTTTATTTCATACTTTGAATTTTCTAAAAATCGAACCCAAAATGAAAATTTTCGATTTAACTATAGCACACTATCTATTAGACCCGGAGGCATCACACAAAATAGAGGATATTATCAAAGAAAATATTACATCAATCAATCCCAATTTATCAAACCAATATAATATTGTTTATTTTCAACAATTATTACCTATCTTAAAACAAAAGTTAGATGATAAAAATTTAACTAATTTATTAAATGACATTGAATTACCATTAAGTAAAACACTTACTAAAATAGAATTAAATGGGATTAAAATTGATACCAAGACATTACATGAATTGGGAATTACTCTAAAAGAAAAATTACAGGAAACAGAAAAAACGATTTATCAACTTGCAGGAGAAGAATTCAATATCAATTCGCCCAAACAACTTTCTACTATACTTTATGAAAAACTTAGTCTTAAACCAGTATCAAAAACCAAAACTGGATTATCTACCGATGCTCAAACATTAGACGAATTAAAAAGTGAACACCTAATAATAGAACACATCATTAACTATAGAACATATACCAAACTTTTAAATACCTATATCGAAGCATTACCTAAATATATTCATCCTGATACCGGCAAAATTCACGCTCAAATTAATCAAATTTTAGCATCAACAGGAAGACTAACAATATCTAATCCAAATCTGCAAAATATACCAATTAGAACAGAATTAGGTAAAGAAATAAGAAAAGCATTTGTGTCATACGATGATAATTCTTTACTTCTGAGTTCTGATTATAGTCAAATTGAATTAAGAATCCTTGCACATTTTACACAAGATAAAACTTTAAAATATGCTTTTGAAAATAATTTAGATATTCATTCACAAACAGCCGCTGAATTATTCAATATTAATATCAAAGATGTTGATACTAATATGCGTAGAACAGCAAAGACAATAAATTTTGGTATTATTTATGGATTAGGCCCTTTTGGTTTGAAAACTAGACTTGGCATTTCTTCAACAGAAGCTAAAGAAATCATTCAAAACTATTTTAAAAAATTTTCTGGAATTTACGATTATATCGAAGATACTAAAAAATTTGCCAAACAAAATGGATACACAGAAACTCTTTTAGGTAGGAAAAGATATTTTAAAAATATTAATTCACAAAATAAAGTTGTTGCTAGTTACGAAGAAAGAGCAGCGATTAATCATCCAATACAGGGCACAGCAGCCGATATTATAAAAAAAGCTATGATTGATATTGATAACTATATTACTCATAATCGTTTACAAAGCAAAATGATTTTACAAATTCATGATGAATTGTTATTTAATATTATCAAAACTGAACTTGATTTTATTAAATCTGCAATCAAGCAAATTATGGAAAATACAATTCAATTAGATGTTCCTTTAAATGTAGAAATGGGAATTGCTAAAAATTGGTTAGAAGCACATTAATTTAGGAGGCAAAAGCATGAAGAATATTTTGTTATTAACTTTATCTTTTATAATATTTTCTTGTGGTAGTGATAAAAATCGAGAAATTGCATTAGATTATTATGGTAAAGGTTGCTACGAAATGGAAAAGAAAAACTATACCAAGGCTATCGAATATTTCAAAGAGTCTTTAGAATACGATCCTGAAAACTATGCTACTTATAATCAATTAGGTAATTGTTATGATTACACAAATCAATTTGATGATGCAACTGAATGTTATTTAAAATCTTTGCAAATAAAAGAAAATGCAATTGCTTATAATAATCTTGGTAACGCATATACTAACAGCTCAGATTACACAAAAGCTGAAGAAATGTACAAAAAAGCAATAGATTTAGATCCTAAATATTCACCACCGTTATATAACTTGGGTAAATTACTAATATTTATTAAAAGAGAAAAAGAAGGTATAGAGTATATAAAACGTGCAGCCGCATTAACATATAAACCTGCTCAAAGATTTTTGAAAGAATATTACGGTAAATGATTAATATAATCTTCTTAAAATTGCAGGTTGTAAAGGTGGAATTTTTTCTTTTTTATCATAAATAATTTTTTCAAGAAACAATCCGGAAGGTGGTGCTGTATAAATTTGTTCAATTTTTTTCTTATTTTCAAGATAATTTATAATTTCATTTTTACTTAAATTCCCTCTGCCAACTTCAACAAGTGTTCCAACAATTCTTCTAACCATATTCCATAAAAAATGTGAAGCTACAATTCTGATTACAAAAAGTCCATTATTAAAAGCAGTTTGTATATCCTCAACGAGTACTTTGGGTGAAACGCCTTTATCTTCCAATTTTGCAAAATTTCTAAAATCGTGCATTCCAATAAAGACTTTAGCTGTATCAATAATTTTATCATAATTTAATTCATCTTTAACCCACCAAACAAAAGGTTTGAGAAAAGCTGTTCGCTCGTTAGTTATTTGATAGATATAAGACCTGGAAATAGCATCATGTCTTGCATGAAACTTCAAATCTGTTTCTTCAACATTAAGGATATTGATATCATAAGGCAATAAATCATTCAAGGCATACCTTAGATTTTGAGGTTTGAAATATTTATCAATTGTAAGATGTGCAACTTGTTGTAGTGCGTGAACACCTTTATCGGTACGGCCTGCACCCATCAATTCAAATTTTGAGGTTTTTATAATATTTTCAACAGCACTGGCAATTGCACCTTGAACACTTTTCGAGTTCTTTTGCAATTGCCAGCCCGAATATCTTGTTCCTTCGTATTCAATTGTTAGTTTGTATTTTTTCATTATTTAGTATCTATTATTGTAAATGTAAATTATCGGCAACCCTACCGGCACCGATATAGGTTCTTTGATAATATGCTTCATTAAGAGATGATTTAACAACACCCCTTCCACTGCTTGCATGAATAAATTCATCGTCCCCTAAATAAATACCAACATGTCCTACCCTTACACCTCTTCTAGTATTAAAAAAAACTAAATCCCAAGGTTGCAGTTCATCTTTATCAATTCGACGTGTAAAATTATATTGTTCAGCTGCTGTTCTTGGTAATTTAATATTAAAAATATCCTCGTAAACAGATTTTGTAAAAGCTGAACAATCTATTGCATTAATAACATCGTTCCCACCAAATTTATATTTAGTACCTAAATACAAATTCAATTTTTCTACAGATGTTATACTTAATTCTTTTTTATTTTTTTCTTTATTCGATGATTTATATCTGAGAGGATTAGTTACAGCATTGCGTCCTATAAGAATTTCATCAGTATTAGTTTCAGGCACATCATCAATAAATTCATCACTGTCACTTTTTGTAATTTGATTACAACTTGAATTTTCATTATACCTATCTTGATAAGAAATTGAACTACAACTGTACAAACTAAACGTAAATATAATTAAAAGGACTAATAATAATTTATCTTTTATTATTATCATTGTTATCCTAGATATGCAACTAAATTTTTACAACGATTACCAGATTTTAATCTTTTTATAGCCTTTTCTTTAATTTGTCTAACTCTTTCACGAGTAAGATTAAATTTTTCACCAATTTCTTCAAGAGTTAAAGCCCCTTCTCTTCCGATACCATAATATAACCTTAAAACATCAGCTTCTCTTTCGTTTAAGGTTGATAAAACACGTTCAATTTCAATTTTGAGAGATTCTTGCATTAATACTTTATCAGGAGATTCTGTTTTTTCATTAGGTAATACATCAATATATTTACTGTCATCACCTTGAGCAAATGGTGCATCAATAGATACTGGTTTCCCAGCAATACGCATAGCTTCGGTAATTTCTTCAATATCCATATTTAAAGTAGCAGCAATTTCTTCGTGACTTACTTCTCTTTCATATTCTTGAGAAAGCTCGTTTATTGCTTTGTTTATTTTATTAATAATACTTTCCCTATTATTAGGCAATCTAATTAACCTTGTTTTATCAGCAATTGCTTGCAAGATAGATTGTCTTATCCACCAAACTGCATAAGAAATAAATTTAAACCCTTTTGTTGCATCAAATCTTTCAGCGGCTTTCATCAATCCTAAATTGCCTTCATTAATAAGATCACCTAAACTTAAACCCTGATTTTGATATTGTTTTGCAACAGATACAACAAATCTAAGATTAGATCTAACTAATTTATCTAAAGCTGCACGATCACCTTTTTTAATTTTTTTTGCTAATTCAATTTCTTCTTCGGGTGTCAACAATGGATATTTACCTATCTCTTGCAAATAACGATCAATTGACTGACTCTCGCGATTAGTAAATTGCTTTGTTAATATCATTGTATCACCCCTAATAGTTATAAAATATTTTGGTTCGTTAATATTAGATTGAGTAATCTAGAAAAAGTTACAAAATAATAAAAATCTTACAATTGATTATAAATACTATCAACTATACCAACTATCGACGCATCAACTGGTGCTAAACCAACCTTCATTGGAATAGGTGCCTCTGATGAAGTAGAATAAATAACAATTTCATTATAACCTGCGCCAATTGTATCAACCGCTATGATTGGGGAGTTGATGCTTTCCTTTTTTGAATTTATAGGCTGAATTATTAATAGCTTAAAACCTTCCAAAGCTTCGTTTTTCTTTGTAGCCCAAACAGTACCTATAACTCTTGCAAGATGCATATCAAACATCCAATTTATCTACAATAGCCATAATTACAGCATCAATTGGTTTATTAAAAGTTAATTTAGTTTGTCTAGCAGAGCTACCCTGAGCATATAAAACAATTTCACCAACACCGGCCCCAACAGAATCCATTGCTACAATATATTCATTTGTTTCTTTTAATTCGAGTGTTAATTTCTTAACAATTAAAAATTTTGCACCCACTAAATTTTCATCTTTTTTTGTAGCCCAAACTGTACCTACTACTTTACCAAGATGCATAATTCACCATTAATCATTTAAAAAACTTGTACCTTGTAATTCATTTGAAACACCAAAAAATTCAGCCACTGTTTTACCTACATCGGAGAATGTTTTTCTTACACCTAAATTTTTCCCAGCTTTGTTTTTTCGATAAAAAAGAACTGGTACATATTCTCTACTATGATCAGTAGATGGTGTAATTGGATCATTTCCATGATCTGCAGTAATTACTAATGCATCGTCATCATCTAATGCATTTAAAATTGTAGGCAACTGATTATCAAATTCTTTTAGTGCATTGTAGAAACCTACTGGATCATTTCTATGTCCATAATAAACATCAAAATCTACTAAATTCGTAAATATAAATGAATTATTCACTTTTTTGGCCCACTCAAGTACCTTTTCCACTCCTTCGTTATTTGATTTTGTTTTTATTTTCTCATCGATTCCTGAATAATTAAATAAATCGTTTATTTTCCCAATAGCAACAGTTTTAATTCCATTTTTCTGCAATACATTTAGAATAGTATCTTGCGGTGGATCTATAGCATAATCTTTTCTGTTAGTAGTTCTAGTATAATTTCCACTCTCGCCAATAAATGGCCTTGCAATAACTCTACCAATATTTCTATTACCAGTAAATACTACATTCCTTGCAACTTCGCATATTTTATACAATCTATCTAAACCAAAATAATCTTCATGCGCTGCAATTTGAAAAACAGAATCAGCAGAAGTATAAACTATTGGGTAACCTGTTTTGATGTGTTCATCACCAAGTTCTTTAATTATTTCTGTCCCACTGGCTACTTTATTACCTAAAACTCCGTCAACACCTGCTTCTTTGCAAAATAAGTCAATAATTTCTTTCGGAAAACCTTCTGGATAATAAGGAAAATCAACTTCAACTTTCAAGCCTGCAATCTCCCAATGCCCAGTTATAGAATCCTTACCTTTAGATACTTCAGCCATTTTACCATAAGAAGCTATTGGCTTATCAATTTTACTTATTCCCTTTATATCAATAATATTACCTAATCCTAATTTTTCAAGATTTGGCAAAGTAATCCCACCTAAATGTTCAGCCATATTTCCTAATGTATTACTCCCTTCATCATTATACAAATGAGCATCTGGTAATTCTCCAACACCAACACCATCCAATACAATAACATGAAAATTTTTCATTTTTTACCTCAATTTAACTATCTATTCTTTGTATATTATTACCGCCTTTTTGTAATCCTTGTTCTAACGAAACAATTGCATCCGAAATAATATTTTCTAATGATGCTTTACCTGTAGAATTAACCAAGCCGGCAGTTATTGTAAATAAATATTCTTTATTATTATAACGATACTGATTTCTAGATATATCTAATCTAATTTTTTCAAGAGTAATTAATGCTTTTTGACTATCCATATTAAAGAAATAAACTATAATTTTGTCAGAGTCATATATACCTATAAGATCATATTTCTTTAAATGTGGTTTTGTATTTTTTATTAAAAATTTAACGGGTAATTTTTTAAGTGAACCGCCAAAGTCATTAGGATATTTCGAATAATCAATTCTTATAATAGCAACAGAACAATTAACATTTCCGAGTAAGATATTTTTTTCTAACTCAAGTTGAACTCTATCATAGAATTTATTTAATGTAAGAACTTCAAATTCTGTATCATATTCAACATTCTTTTTAAGAATTTCAACTCTTATATCTAAAGCAATTAAATTACCCCAAAACCCCATTAATTGCTTAATGAAAGTTAAATGGGCTCTGTTATAAAAATTTTTTTTAGTGTTTTCAATTAATATACAACCGTAAACATCTTCTGCAATAATTGGAACAGCTATTATTGAACCATTAAAATTAATATTTTCTTCTTTATTAAATCTATAAATGTAATTACTATTTTCTAAATTTTCAACAAAAATATCTGTTTGCTGATATATACAATCAGAGCAAATAGAATTTTTTTCAATAATATTCCCAGGACCTGGATATTTATTAGGGGTATTATTATATGTATATTTAACTTTTAATTGATTATCGCTAACATCTAAGAACACTATAGACATAAAATCATATTCAATAAAAGCTAGTAAACTTTTTGCAAATTTATTTATAATATGCTGGTCAAAATTAAGAAAATTATTATCGAGTAATTCTAATAAATGATAGAACTTATCTTTGTAATCATCCTTTTGAGATCTATTATTGTAAATTATTATAAAATAAGATATTAATTTTGAATAACTTGCTAAATCATCAATTAAAGTTTGTGTAATGACGTTATCAATTTTAAAATCAACGAATAATGCTCCTACAACTTGATTATTAAAATATATAGGTACACCCCCAAAACTCTTTATGTTATGATAATAATCATCAGTATAATAAGTGAGTAAATCTTTTTCCTGATTAGTTTCAATCTGGTTTCTAACTACCGGTATACCATTCTTTATAATACTACTTAATAGACAGTCATTCAACTCAATGAATGTATTTTTTAAATCTACAGTATTAGATTTCTTATACTTAATTTCGATATTACCAGATTTTTTTTTCCATGCAATCCCTGTTGTAAAACAACTATATTTATTATATATAAACTCTAATATTTCATTCATTAATACATCAAATTGAGCATCATTTTTATGTGGTAATTCTTTTAATATTATTTTGTTTTTGTAATATTCTAAAAAACTTTCAGTTAATACAACATCCGATGCTGTTTTTTTCTCATTCATTAAAGAACTTGTAGTGCCTACAATAGTTATCTCATCATCATCAATTTTAATTGTTTTATTAGTATTTAATTCATTTATTGAAGAATTATCACTAACAGATTGTTTAACACTATTATTATCTATTTCATTATTCTCATTTTGTGATACTTTTTTAACAATGACAAAACCTTCATCTGGCTCTGTAGATTGATTAACAGGATTTGTATAAATATTATAATCTTTTGATTGGTTTTCCTTTTGAAAACTAATTATTAACAAATAAATTCCAAGAAGCACTATTAAAAACAATATTAAGATTGGATTCTTTATAAAAAATATTAGAATAATTAATAAGAAAGGCAAATATTTAAGTATTTTTTTAAAATCAATTGGCATTGATATTATTATATATTAGTTTTTCGATATTATCTTTATATCTACCAATTTTTACAGAAACAAGGTAAAGATTTTTATTTAATTCAAGATTATTCAAAGTGCTTGTAGTAACTTTTATGGACTTACTTAGTTCACTCTGATTTAATCTATCAACTTTTGTTAACAAAACAACAATATTGCGAATATAATTACGAGTAAACTCATATGCATGAATATCTTTATCAGTCGGCCCCACCTTACTATCTATCAAATGTAATACCAGATTTATATAAACGTTTTTGAAATATTTACTTAGGAATTCATCCCATTTAAGAGAAAAAGATTTTGGTAATTTAGCATACCCATAACCTGGAGAATCAACAATGTAAAATTTATTATCAACTAAATAATAATTTAAGGACATAGTTTTACCAGGTACAGAACTTATTTTAGCAAGATCTTTTTTGTTAGCAATATAATTAATAAAGGAAGACTTACCAACATTAGATCTTCCCATTAAGAATACTATAGGTCTATTTTCTGTTGGTAAATCTTCCATTTTGTAAACTGATTTTATATATTTAATCGATTTTACCATAGCAAGAAAAAGAGTAAGTTAAGAACTTACTCTTTTAATTTATTCGTTAGTATTATCTTTTTGTTCAGCTACTTGATTTTTTTCTTCTTGTTTTTCTTTTAATTGAGCATTGATTGCATCATTATAATCTACCAATTCAATCATAGCCATTTCAGCACCGTCACCTAACCTATGTCCAAGTTTAACAATTCTTGTATAACCACCTGGCCTATTAGCAACTTTAGCAGAAATCTCATTAAATAACTCAGTTAATACTTTTCTATCTCTTATATCTTTATAAACAATTCTTTTTGAATGTACGCTATTATCTTTAGCCTTAGTAATTAATTTTTCCACAAATGGTCTTAGTGCTTTTGCTTTTGCTAAAGTAGTTTTTATTCTTTTATGTTTTAACAATGATGTAGCTAAATTGTTTAACAAAGCTTTATTGTAGCTACTACTAATACCAAATTTTTTTACTTTTTTTCTATGTCTCATTTACAGCACCTATACTTTTTTATTATTTTCGTTATTGTCATTAATATATAAATCTACATCCATACCAAATTTTAAACCAAAGTTATTCACAATATCAGTTAACTCAGCCAATGATTTCTTACCAAAATTCTTGAATTTCAATAATTCACTTTCCTGTTTTCTTACCAATTCAGCAAGATCTTTTATATTTGCAGCTTTTAGACAATTATATGATCTAACAGATAATTCTAAATCATCAATAGTGGTTAAAAGTATTTTTTTGATTCTTTCTTTTTCATAATCTTTTTCAGTTACGGGCTGTTCTTGTGGAATTTCATAATCAAAACTAAAAAACATACTAATGTGATCTTTAATAATTTTAGCTGCAACCGCTAAAGCATCTTCTGGTGTAATTGAACCATCTGTAGAAATTTCAAGTGTTAATTTTTCAAAATCATTTTTATCTTTAACACGCACATTTTCTATTTCATATTTAACATTTTTTATAGGAGTAAAAATAGAATCAATAGCTATTACTCCAATGCCACTTTCTAGTAATTTTTGTTCATAGGAAGGAACATAGCCTTTACCTTGGGCAAAATAAATTTCCATTTTAATTTTAGCATTGGAATCTAGTGTTGCAATATGTAAATCTGGATTCAATACTTCAATTTCAGGACATGCATCCTGAATATTTTTAGCAGTAAATTCACCTGCACCATTAATTTCAACAACAGTTTTTAAAGATTTATTATTTAATAATTTTAATCTAACTTGTTTTAAATTTAATATAATTTGTGTAACATCTTCAAAAACACCTGGGATTGTATCAAATTCATGTAATACTCCGTCTATTTTGATACCAGATATAGCAGCACCAGGGATAGATGACAACAAAACTCTACGTAAAGAATTGCCTATTGTAATACCAAAACCTCTTTCAAGAGGCTGAACAATAAACCTACCAAAAGTACTTGAATAAGTAGCTTTATCACACTCAACACTATCTGGTAATTTAATTATAGGTGTTATCATTTATATACCTATTTTAATTATTTAATTATTTTGAATACAATTCTACAATTAATTGTTCATTTACTTTCAATGGGATTTCAGATCTTTCAGGTATTTGTAAAAATTTACCTGTTAATTTTGCCTTATCAATTTGCAACCATGGATACATATTATCACTAGCTTTCCTAAGAGCGTTGTGAATTACTTCTAATTCTTTACTTTGTTCTCTAACTTGAATTTCATCACCAGGTTTAACAAGTATTGAAGGAATATTAACTACTTTACCATTTAATGTAAAATGAGAATGTAATATTAATTGTCTAGCCGCTTTTCTTGAAGGTGCAAAACCTAACCTATAAACTACATTATCAAGTCTTCTTTCTAAAAGCTTAATAAGGTTTTCACCAGTTACACCTTTAATTCTAAGCGCTTTTTCAAAATAATTTCTAAATTGTTTTTCAAGAATGCCGTAGATTCTTTTTGCTTTTTGCTTTTCTCTTAACTGAAGTCCATATTCAGAATATTTAGCTCTTTTATTAGCACCATGTTGCCCAGGTGCATAGTTTTTTCTTTCTAAAGGACATTTTTCAGTAAGACATTTGACACCTTTAAGAAACAATTTTTGTCTTTCTCTACGACATAATTTACAATTTGCACCAGTATATCTAGCCATTAATTATCACCCTATTATAATTGTTATTAAACTCTTCTTCTTTTTGGTGGTCTACAACCGTTATGAGGAATGGGAGTAACATCCTTAATTGTCAAGATTTGTAAACCTGCAGTGTTAAGCGCTCTAATTGCAGCTTCTCTACCTGCACCAGGTCCTTTTATTAATACATCTACTTTCCTTACGCCTAAATTATAAGCTTCTTTAGCAACTGCTTCAGCTGTAACTTGTGAAGCATAAGGTGTATTTTTTCTAGAACCTTTGAAGTTATTTTCACCGGCTGATGACCAAGAAATAGTATTACCATAAATATCTGTAATAGTAACAATTATATTGTTAAAAGTAGCCTGAATATGTGCTACCCCATGAGCATCAACTAGTACTTTTTTCTTTGTTTTTCTTTGCGCCTTAGCCAAATTTATAATCTCCTATTTTTTACTTTTTAACAGCTTTTTTCTTATTAGCAACTGTTCTTCTTTTACCTTTTCTTGTTCTAGAGTTAGTTTTAGTCCTTTGACCTCTAACTGGTAAACCTTTTTTATGTCTAGTTCCACGATAGCAGCCAATTTCCATCAATCTCTTAATATTTTGTTGAATTTCAGTTCTTAAAGAACCTTCAACTTTGTAATCACGATCGATTATGTTTCTTAAAGCTGCTATTTCTTCTTCTGTCAACTCATGAACTCTTTTGTGTGGATCAACATTTGCTTTTTCACATAATTCAAAAGTGTTTGTAGGACCAATTCCATATAAATATGTAAGTCCTATCCATACTTTTTTATTTTTTGGTATATCAACACCTGCTATACGAGCCAAATTATCCTCCTATTATTAACCCTGTCTTTGTTTATGTTTTGGATTTTTACTACAAATAATTCTGACTGCACCTTTTCTTTTTATAACTTTACAGTGCTCACATATTTTTTTTACAGATGCGCGTACTTTCATTTCTTCTCCTGATGTACTTATTTATATCTATAAATTATTCTTCCTTTATTTAAATCATATGGTGATAATTCTAAGGCAACTCTATCACCTACTAATATTTTAATATAATGCATTCTCATTTTACCAGAAATATGAGCTAAAACTTCATGTTGATTATCTAATTTAACTTTAAAATACGCATTAGGTAAAGTTTCTGTTACAATCCCGTCTACTTTAATTAAATCTTGTTTTGACATATTACTCTTCTGTTAATATTTCTGGTTTATTACCGTTTATTAATATAGTATGTTCAAAATGTGCTGAATAACTATAATCAGCTGACAATACTGTCCATCCATCACTTCCTGTTATTACTTCATCAGTACCTATATTAACCATAGGTTCTATAGCCAATGTCATACCATTTTTTAATTTAGTTCCTGTCCCAGGAATTCCATAATTAGGTATCTGTGGATCCTCGTGTAAATATTTACCAACACCATGACCTGTAAGAGCTTTAACAACACTAAAACCATGTTTTTCTACATGATTTTGAATAGCAGCAGAAATATCACCTATTCTATTGCCCTCAGTTGCCTGCTCGATCCCTATGTATAGTGATTCTTTTGTAACTTCAACTAATTTTTTTACTTTTTCAGTTACCTCTCCAACTATAAAAGTTTTAGCCATATCACTATAGTACCCATCGACAATCAATCCTGCATCAATAGAAACTATATCACCACACTTAATCACCCTATTATCTGGTATACCATGGACAACAACTTCATTTACTGATATACATAAATTTGCAGGGTAAGGTGGTAATCCATACACTTTATAACCTTTAAAAGCAGATTTTATATTATTTTCTTTAATAAAGCTTTCTGCTATTTTATCAAGTTCTAAAGGTGTAACACCTTCAACAACATTTTTTTGCAAAATTTTAAAAAGTGAGCTAAGTAATTTACAACTTTTTTTGATAAATTCAATATCTTTTTTTGATTTTATTATAATCAATATCTTCTGCCTTTTATTCTTCCTGTTTTCATAAAGCTATCATAATGTCTCATCATTAAATGAGATTCAATCTGCTGTAAAGTATCCAATGCTACACCTATTACAATCAATAAACTTGTACCGCCAAAGAAACTAGCAAATCTTCCTGATACACCTAATGAATTAACAAATGTTGGTAATATTGCAATTATAGCTAAGAATATTGAACCAGGTAATGTTATTCTTGTTAGAACATTATCTATGAATTCAGATGTATGTTTTCCAGGTCTTATACCAGGGATAAAACCACCTTGTTTTTGCATATTATCAGCTACATCTTTAGGATTAAATGCAATAGCTGTATAGAAATAAGTAAAGAATATAATTATTAAAGCATAAATAATAGAATATGTCCACGATGTATGATTAAAATATCCTGCTATACTTTGTGCAAATTCACTATTTGGAAAGAAAGATAATATAGTATTTGGCAAAAACATAATAGCCTGAGCAAAAATAATTGGCATAACACCAGCTGTATTAACTTTTAATGGTATATACTGAGTTACTCCACCCATAACTTTATTACCAACAATTCTTCTAGCATACTCAACAGGAATTCTTCTTGTACCTTGTGTCAATAAAACTACAGCTGCGATAATAAACAACATAAAAACTATTATTATTAATTCAACGATTAAATTTCTTGCTCCTGATTGTATTAATCTAAATTCGTCTAATAAAGCATAAGGGAGTCTATCTATAATACCAATAAAAATAATTAAGGATATACCATTTCCAATACCTCTTTCAGTAATTTGTTCACCCATCCACATTAAAAACATAGTTGCAGTTGTAAGAACAATTACAGTTGTAATAATAAAACCAAATCCTTGTACTGGTTCAGGTATTATCGAAACCCCATTAGCTTGAATATATGATAAATGTATTGCTACTCCCCAAGATTGAATAGCAGAGATAAATACAGTACCATATCTTGTTAACTGATTAATTTTTTTCCTACCTTCTTCACCTTCTTGTTGCAACTTTTGAAAATAAGGAATAACAGCTCCTAAAAGTTGAATAATAATTGACGATGAAATATAAGGCATAATACCTAATGCAAAAATAGCTGCATTGGAAAATGCACCACCGACAAACATATCATATAAGCCAAAAAGAGTATCATTTCCACCTGAATTAGCCATTGCTTGTGCTAATACTGAGGCATCAACACCAGGTAAGGTGATATGTGCACCTATCCTTACAATAATTAAAAGAGCTAATGTATAGAGTATTCTATCTTTTAGCTCTTTGATTTTGAAAATATTACGAATGGTTTCTGTAAATGTTGCCATTAATCTTCTATAATTGTTATTGTTCCACCAACTTTTTCAACTTTTTCAACTGCAGATTTACTAGCTTTATAAGCTTGTATATTTACTTTACCTTTTATTTCTCCATCACCAAGAATTTTATATAAATCGTTAACTTTTCTTAAAATTCCATTTTCTACTAAAACTTCAGGAGTAATTTCTGTTATGTTTTTCTCAACTAGCTCTTCAATTCTATTTAAATTAACAGGTAAGTATACTTGTCTAAATGGGCTTTTAAAACCTCTTTTGGGAACTCTACGAATTAAAGGCATTTGACCGCCTTCAAAACCTATTTTTCTTCTATCACCTGATCTAGATTTTTGTCCATTCATACCTCTTGTAGCTTGTCCACCATGTCCTGAACCTTCACCTCTACCAACTCTTTTATTGTTTTTTCTTGATCCCGGATTATATTGTAAATTACTGAGAATATCCATTTTCACACCTTAGAATTAATTAATCTCTTTAACAGAAACAAGATGTTTAACTTTTTCGATCATCCCTCTAATTTGAGGTGTATCTTCAAAAACTCTAACACTATTTATTTTTCTAAGACCTAATGCTTCCATAGTTCTTTTTTGATCTTTAGGTCTATCAATTGTACTAGCAATTTTTTTTACTTCTAACTTAGCCATTTTATTCTTCTTCTTTGTTAAACAATTTAGATAATGATAATTTTCTTTTATTAGCAACAGTTACAGGATCCATTAAATTTAATAAAGCATTCATTGTTGCTTTAACTTGATTATGAGGATTACTAGATCCTAATGATTTTGTCAATACATCCTGCACACCTGCCATTTCTAATACTGCACGAACTGCACCACCTGCAATAAGACCAGTACCAGGAGATGCTGGTTTTAATAATACTTTAGCAGCACCAAATTTACCAATAATTTCATGTGGAATTTTACCATTAATAACATTCACTTTATATACATTTTTTTTGGCACTTTCAATTCCTTTTGTAATAGCATCAGTTACTTCATTTGCCTTTCCTAATCCATAACCAACATGACCATTATGATCTCCTACTACTACTATGGCATTGAAACCAAATCTTCTACCACCTTTTACTACTTTTGCTACACGATTAATATGAACTACTTTTTCTTTTAAATTTTCAATTTCGCTAACTCTTATGTTTTTCAATTTTAACCTCACATTTTAGCTTGCTGCCGAGAGAGGATTCGAACCTCTACATACGGCTCCAAAGGCCGCTGTCCTACCCTTAGACGACTCGGCAATTATTTATTAAAATTGTAATCCTGCTTCTCTAGCTGCATCTGCTAATGCTTTTATTCTACCATGATATCTAAAACCATTTCTATCAAATACAACTTTAGTAATATTGTTTTTCTGAGCTAATTCTGATGCATACTTACCGACAATCTTGCTTTGATCAATTTTAGTTTTAGCGTCTTTCAATTGCTCTTTTACTTCTTTTGTTAATGAAGAAACACCTGTAATTGTTTTATTATTAACATCATCAACAAATTGTACATAAATATATTTCAAACTTTTATATACAACCATTCTTGGTCTTTCAGGAGTTCCTTGAATTTTTTTTCTTATTCTAAATTTTATACTTTCTCTTGATGATTTTCTAGTCTTTATCATGATCTCTCACCTTTTATTTTTTACCAGATTTACCGGCTTTCCTTAAGATTACTTCATCAGAATATTTAATACCTTTTCCTTTATAAGGTTCAGGCTTTCTAAATGATCTGATTTTAGCAGCTACCAACCCAACTAATTGTTTATCAATACCAGTTACTTTAACTGTGTTAGGGTTTTCTACTGTTACTTTAACTTCTGCTGGGGGAATAAAATAAATTGGATGTGAATAACCTACAAATACTAATAAGTTATTTCCTTTTTGCTCAAATCTGTAACCTATACCAACTAGTTCTAAAGTTTTTGTATATCCTTCAGATACACCTACAACCATATTATTTAATATTGCTCTAGTTGTACCATGTATAGCTCGAATAAACTTTTCATCACTACTTCTTTTTACTTCTATAGTGTTATTTGCTATTTCAACAGTCAAATTTTCATTAACTAAGAATTTTAATTCTCCCTTTGGTCCTTTTACAGTAATTTCATTATTGTTTTTACTTACTGTAACACCATTTGGAATATTGATTATTTTTTTTCCTACTCTAGACACTTTTTACTCCATGTAAAATAATTACCAAATTTTGCAGAGAATTTCACCGCCAATATTTTTGCTACGTGCTTCTATATCACTAACAACACCGTTTGATGTTGAAATAATAGCTATACCTAATCCGTTTTTTACCTTAGGTAACTCTTTAGCACCCTTATAAATTCTTAATCCTGGTGTACTTACTTGTTCAAGACCTGTAATAGCAGAAACACCATTTACATATCTCAACACAATCTTTAGAGTTTTTTTACTGCCATCTTCAATAACTTGAAAATCTTCAATAAAACCATATTTTTTTAGTACATCTGTTACACTAACTTTTAAATTAGTGGATGGCATAGTTACATATTTTTTGCCAGCTTTTATAGCATTTCTTACTCTTGTAAGCATATCTGCAATTGGATCACTTATAAGCATTTCGTATCTCCTATTTTACCAACTAGCTTTTTTAATTCCTGGAATCTCACCTCTTAAGCACATTTCTCTAAACACCAAACGTGAAATCCCGAATTTTCTATAATTCCCTCTTGCTCTTCCAGTAAATTGGCATCTATTTCTTAATCTAGTTTTAGATGAATCTCGAGGAAGTTTTTGTAACGCTTCGTAATCGCCTTTTTCTTTTAATTGTGCTCTGAGTTCAGCATATTTTTCAACTAGTTTTTGTTTTTTTATTTCTTTTGCGAATTGTGATTTTCTAGCCATTATATTAGATCCTTAAATTAATTTCCTTCTTTTTTCCTAAATGGCATACCAAATAATTTTAATAATTCGTAAGCTTCAGCATCAGTATTTGCTGTTGTTACAAAAGTTATATCCATACCAAATACACGAACAACTTTGTCTAAGTTAATTTCTGGGAAAATAGGATGCTCTTTAATTCCTAAAGTATAATTTCCTCTTCCATCGAAAGCTTTATCTGATACTCCTTTAAAGTCTCTAACTTTAGGTAATGCTAAGTTTATTAATCTATCCATAAATTCATACATTCTACCACTTCTTAAAGTAGCAGCAACACCTATTTTTGCACCTTCTCTAAGCTTAAAGTTTGATATAGATTTTTTTGCTTTTCTAATACTAGGTTTTTGACCAACAATAGCTGTTAGATCTTTTAATATATCTTCAATAATTTTAGGATCCTGTGTAGCTGCTCCTGCACCAACATTAACAACAACTTTTTCAATCTTTGGTACTTGCATAATATTTTTATAACCAAATTTTTGCATCATTGCAGGAACTATTTCAGTCTTATATTTTTCATACAATCTTGCTGGTACTTTATCAACTACTGCAACCTTTGTTTTATCGACAACTTCTTTTTTTTCTTTAACTTTAGGTTGTATAGTAGTTTGTTTTTTAGCTTGTGTTTTATTTTTTTCAGCCATTTTTAAGTATCCTTACTTTATATCATTTCACCATTAGTTTTTAAAACTCGAACTTTGTTTTTTTTTCCTGTTTTCTCATCAATGATAAATTTATAACCAATTCTACTTGGTTTATTGGTCTTTGTATCATAATACATCACATTTGATGCATCAATAGGCATTTCTTTTTCTATAATTCCACCTTGAGGATTTAATTGTGAAGGTCGGGAATGTTTTTTCCTAATATTTACGCCTTCAACTACAACTCTATTTTTTTCAGGATAAACTTTTAATATTTTTCCAGTTTTCCCTTTATCATTACCTGCTATTACTAAAACAGTATCGCCTTTTTTTAATTTCATGGTCAAACCCTTATTATATAGTATTATAATACTTCAGGTGCAAGTGAAACAATTTTCATAAATTGTTTATCACGTAACTCTCTAGCAACAGGTCCAAAAATACGTGTACCTATTGGATCATTGTTTTTATTTATTAACACTGCAGCATTATCATCAAATCTTATATAAGAACCATCTGGTCGTCTAACTTCTTTAGCTGTTCTAACTACTACAGCTTTTTGTACATCTCCTTTTTTAACGTTAGCACCAGGAATCGCAGCTTTAACAGATACAACAATTATATCACCTACACTAGCATATCTTCTACTTGAACCACCCAATACTCTGATACAACGAACCTTTTTTGCACCAGAATTATCAGCAACGACTAAATTTGTTTCTTCTTGAATCATCACCTACTCCATATTATTTGGCTTTTTCAATAATTTCTACAAGACGCCAGCTTTTATTTTTACTTAATGGTCTAGTTTCCATTATTTTAACAATATCTCCAACTTTGCACTCATTTTTTTCATCATGAGCCATCAACTTAGTTGTTCTTTTATAATATTTTTTATACAATTTGTGTGATACTTTTCTTTCAATCGCAACAACAATAGATTTATCCATTTTATCGCTAACAACTTTACCAACCCTAACTTTTCTTGCTCCTCTAGTTTCCATCTGTTCCTCCAGCATTATTCAATTTTTCTTTTAATACTGTATGTAATCTTGCAATTGTTTTTTTTGTATTTTTAATTGAAGCAGTATTCACTAATTGTCTAAATGCTAAACTAAAATAAAGATCTTGTAAATTTTTATATTCTTCTTTTAGTTTTTTATTAATGTCTTCAACTGACATGCTTCTTATTTCATTTACTTTCATCTTATTACCTTAATTTATGCTTCTACTTCTTCGTAATCTACTCTTGTAGAAATTTTAGTTTTAATTGGCAATTTTTGAGCTGCTGCATTTAATGCTTCATAAGCTTTTTCTTTAGATACACCACCTACTTCGAACATTATTCTACCTGGTCTAACAACTGCAACCCAAAATTCAGGTGCACCTTTACCTTTACCCATTCTTGTTTCAAGTGGTTTTTTAGATACTGGTTTATCTGGGAAAATTCTTATCCAGATCTCACCTTCTTTTTTCAACTTTCTATTTATAGCAATACGACAAGCTTCAATTTGTCTTGCAGTAATCCAATGTGGCTCAAGTGCTTTTAATCCAAAGTCTCCAAAATCTACATTAGATCCTCTAAAATCCTTACCTTTCATCCTTCCACGTTGTTGCTTGCGGTATTTTACTCTTTTAGGCATTAACATTATAATTATCTCCTATTATCTTAATCAGTAAGCCTTTTACCTAATACTTCGCCTTTACAAATCCAAACTTTTATACCTATCTTACCATAAATAGTCAAAGCTTCAGCAAATGCATAATCTATATCTGCTCTTATTGTATGCAAAGGTATTCTTCCATCTTTATATTGTTCTGTTTTTGCCATTTCAGCACCACCTAATCTTCCTGAGCACATTACCTTTATACCTTCTGCACCCATTCTCATAGCTGCTGTTATAGCTGACTTCATTGCTCTACGGAAAGATACTCTATTTTGCAATTGTTGTGCAATATTATCTGCTACTAAGTAAGCATCAAGTTCAGGTCTTTTAATTTCATTAATCTGAACTTTAACTTCTTTATCGAACATCTTTTTTAATTCTTGTTCAAGTTGAGCAATATCCTTACCGCTTTTTCCAATAACCACACCCGGTCTTGATGTTGAAATTGTAACAGTAACATTTTTTGATGTTCTATCAACTACAATTCTAGAAACACCAGCTTTTTTTAATCTGTTTCTAAGATATTTTCTTATTTCACTATCTTCATAAATTTTTTGGGAATATTTGTCTTTTTCAATCCAGTTTGATTCCCAACCTCTAATTATTCCAACTCTAAACCCAATTGGATTAGTTTTTTGGCCCAATTAATCCTCCAAATTATCTTTTAGTAGCAACTTTAACTGTTATTGAACAAGTTCTTTTTCTTATTCTATATGCTCTTCCCATAGGTGCTGGCAAGATTCTTTTTAGCATAGTACCGCCGTTGACAAATATCTCTTTAACAACTACTTCGCTGGGATTTATTTGTCTATCTTCTTTAACCATCAGATTAGCAACAGCTGATTTTATAACTTTTGCTACATGTAAAGATGCGTGTTTTTTTTGAAAATGCAATGTATTTAATGCTTGTTCAACATTCATTCCGCGTACCAAATCAGCTAATAATCTAACTTTTCTTGGTGATGATTGTATATATTTTTGTACAGCTCTAGCTTCCATATCCTTATCTCACAATTTTATTTCTTTTTTGCTGCTTTTTCTGCTTTTGTACCTGGGTGACCTCTAAAGATTCTTGTAGGTGCAAATTCACCTAATTTATGACCAACCATATTTTCTGTTATATAAACAGGAACAAATTGTTTTCCATTATGGACACCAATAGTATGACCTACAAATTCAGGTGTAATCGTAGAAGACCTTGACCAGGTTTTAATCATTTTTTTCTGGTTAGCAGCATTCATTTCATCAATTTTTTTAGCTAATTTCCAGAATACAAATGGTCCTTTTTTAACAGATCGTGGCATATTTCACTCTTATTTTCTTCGTTTTATAATAAATTTATTTGATGTTTTTTTACGTTTTCTAGTTTTAAGACCTTTAGCTAACTGACCCCATGGTGAGGTTAAATGTTGTCTACCACCACCACTCTTAGATCTACCTTCACCACCACCGTTTGGGTGATCAATTGGGTTCATAGCCATACCTCTTACATGCGGTCTAATACCTAACCATCTTTTTCTACCAGCTTTACCATAACTAATATTTTCATGTTCAGGATTTGATAATGCTCCAACTGTAGCCATGCATTCACTAAGAACCATTCTTACTTCACCAGAAGGTAATTTTATTTGACAATATTTTTGATCTTTTGATACAAGCTGAATTGATGTTCCAGCACTTCTACCTAACTGACCACCTTTTTTTGGTTTTAATTCAACATTATGTATAACAGCACCAACAGGTAAATTTTTTAATTTTGTAGCATTTCCAATTTTGTATTCAACATTATCTCCTGATTTTACAATATCTCCAACTTTTAATCCTTGAGGTGCTAATATATATCTTTTTTCACCATCTTTATATACAACTAGTGCTATTCTACATGTTCTATTAGGATCATATTCTATAGTTTTAACAACACCTTCAATATCAAATTTATCTCTTTTGAAATCTATAATTCTATAATGTCTTTTATTTCCACCACCAATATGTCTAGATGTAACTCGTCCATAATTATTTCTACCACCGGTTTTTCTTATCGGAGCGAGTAATGATTTTTCAGGTGTACTTGTAGTAATTTCTTCAAATGTATGAACTGACCTATGTCTAGTACCTGGTGTTACAGGATTTAATATTCTTATACCCATTCTATAACCCTAAACTAAATTTGTTCGAATAAATCAATAGTTTGTCCGGCTTTAATTTTAACAATTGCTTTTTTAAATTTAGGTGTTTTACCAACTAATCTACCGGATTTTGTAAATCTAGACTTAATTTTTCCTCTATGAATAACTATATTGACAGATTCAACATCTACATTAAACAATCTTTTAACTTCATTTTCAACTTCAATCTTATTTGCATTATAATCAACTAAGAATGTATATTGGTTCTGATCAAGTCTTAAATTATTTGATTTTTCTGTCAATAATGGCATTTTCAATATTGTTTTCATCTTATACTCACTTATAATATTTTAATCAAATCATCTAATGCAGATTTTTCAACAACTAACTTCTGATTGTTTAACAATGTAT
The DNA here is from genome assembly GCA_035361425.1 of Ignavibacteriales bacterium. Taxonomy (GTDB): domain Bacteria; phylum Bacteroidota; class Ignavibacteria; order Ignavibacteriales; family DAOSCP01; genus DAOSCP01. The sequence continues at coordinate 171,498 of DAOSCP010000001.1, forward strand.
ATGTGTTAGCATCTTTAGGATTTATAATATTTAATTTTTCGATATTCCTACCAGCTACATATACATCAGGATTATTAGTTAACAATGTAACTTTTTTATCTGTAAGATTTAATGATTTTAATATATTAGCAATGTTTTTTGTTTTAACTTCTGATAATTGTATATCTTCAATTACTAAAAATTGTTCTGATTTAATTTTATTAATTAAAGCAAATTGTCTTGCTAATTTTTTAACTTTTTTATTAATATATTGTCTATAATCTCGGGGTCTAGGACCAAAAACTGTACCTCCACCAACCCAAAGTGGTGTTCTTATTTGCCCTACTCTTGCAGTTCCTCTTCCTTTTTGACGCCATAGTTTTCTTGTTGAACCAGCTACTTCAGATTTCTCTTTAGTTTTATGAGTACCTTGTCTTTGATTAGCTAAATAAGCTTTAACATCTAAATAAATTACATGATTATTGGGTTCTCTTGATATAATTTCATCACTGATTTCAACAGTATTTCCAGACTGTGAACCATCTATTTTTAATACGTCAAATTTCATTTTTTATCCTACTTAATAATTTCTACTATGGAATTATTATGACCTGGAATAGCTCCTTTGATAAACAACAAATTATTTTCTTTATCAATTTTAACTATTTGTAAATTTCTAACAGTAATATTATCACAACCAGTACGTCCGGCCATTCTTTGACCTTTAAATACTCTTGAAGGGTAAGATGAAGCACCGATTGAACCTGGAGCTCTTAATCTATCACTTTGACCGTGTGTTGTTCCACCAACACCGCCAAATCCATGTCTTTTCATTACACCTTGAAAACCTTTACCTTTAGAAACACCTTTTACATTAACTTTATCACCTTCTGCAAATGTTTCAACATTAATAACATCACCAATTTTAAAATCGCTAGATTTTATATTTCTAAATTCCTTCAAAATTCTTACTGGTTCTACACCTAATTTATCAAAATACCCCAATAATGGTTTATTTAATTTACTTTCTTTTACATTTTCGTAACCTAACTGAACAGCTTCATAGCCATTTTTTTCTAAAGTTCTAACATTAACTACCGTACATGGTCCTGCTTGAACAATAGTCACAGGAATAATTTTTCCATCATTGTCGAATATATTTGTCATTCCAAGCTTTTTTCCTATCAATGCTGGCATTTTTACCACCTTATACTTTTATTGCAATATCAACACCCGCAGGTATCTCTAATTTCCTTAAAGATTCAACGGTTTTAGTATTAGCGTTATGAATATCGATAATACGTTTATGTATTCTTAATTCAAATTGTTCTCTGGACTTTTTATCAACGTGTGGTGATCTCAACACCGTGAAGACACTTCTACGTGTCTTCAACGGTATTGGGCCAGAAACTACCGCACCAGTTTGTTTAGCTGTCATTATTATCTTTTCAGTAGATTTATCTATTAATAAATGATCATACGATTTTAAATTTATTCTAATTGCTTGACCTGGCACTTTCTTTCTCCAAAATTATATTATTTTATGATTTTAGTAACTACACCTGCACCTACTGTTCTACCACCTTCTCTGATAGCAAATCTCAATCCTTCTTCCATTGCTATTTCAGAGATAAGTTTTACTGTTAATTTTACATTATCACCTGGTGTAACCATTTCAACACCTTCTGGTAATGTTACAACACCAGTAACGTCTGTTGTTCTGAAATAGAATTGTGGTCTATAGTTTGCAAAGAATGGAGTATGACGACCACCTTCTTCTTTTGACAAGATATATACTTCACATTCAAATTCTGTGTGAGGAGTTATTGAACCAGGTTTAACAACTACCATACCTCTTTCAACTTCATTTTTAGCAACACCTCTTAACAATAGACCAGCGTTATCACCAGCTTGTGCAAAATCTAATTCTTTTCTAAACATTTCTATACCTGTACATACAGTCTTTTTATGTACACCGAAACCTATCAATTCAACTTCTTCGTTTAATTTCAACTGTCCTCTTTCAACTCTACCAGTTACTACAGTACCACGTCCTGTAATTGAGAACACGTCTTCAATTGGCATCAAGAATGGTTTATCAGCCTCTCTTTCTGATAATGGTACGTATTCATCTACTACTTTCATTAATTCATATATGCATTGTAATCTTGGATCATCTGGTGAAGCATTTGGATCTGAACCAGCTTCTAAAGCTTTTAATGCTGATCCTTTTATAATTGGAATTTCATCTCCTGGGAATTCATATTTTGACAACAACTCTCTAATTTCCATTTCTACAAGTTCTAATAATTCAGGATCTTCAACAGCATCAACTTTATTCATAAATACTACAATTCTTGGCACACCTACCTGCCTAGCTAACAAAATATGTTCTCTTGTTTGTGGCATAGGACCATCTGTTGCTGCAACTACAAGAATAGCACCATCCATCTGAGCAGCACCAGTAATCATGTTTTTTACATAGTCTGCGTGACCTGGACAGTCAACGTGTGCATAGTGTCTATTTTCAGTTTCATATTCTACGTGTGCTGTAGCAATTGTAATACCTCTTTCTCTTTCTTCAGGTGCATTATCTATAGAATCAAACGATCTTACTTGAGCAAGATTTTTTTTAGCTAAAGCCATTGTTATAGCAGCTGTCAATGTTGTTTTACCATGATCAACGTGACCAATTGTACCTACGTTAACGTGAGGTTTTGAACGATTAAATTTTTCTTTTGCCATTTTCTAAACTCCTTATTGTATTAATTTTTTGAGTCTATTATTTTTTCTGCTATTGATTGTGGAACAGGCGCATAGTGATCAAATTGCATAGTATATAAAGCTCTACCCTGAGTCATTGACCTCAATATAGTAGCATAACCAAACATTTCCGAAAATGGAACTTTCGCTTTAATTACTTGAGCATCTTTTCTAGCATTAAAACCTTCAATCTTTCCTCTTCTTGAGTTTATATCACCCATCACATCGCCTAAATATTCATCAGGTGTAATAACTTCTAAATCCATAATTGGCTCTAACAATATAGGTGACGCTTTTTTCATTGCATCTTTAAATGCTAATGATCCAGCTATTTTAAAAGACATTTCATCAGAGTCAACTTCATGATAAGAACCATCATACAACTTTACTTTAACATCTACTACTGGATAACCAGCAACAACACCTGATTTCATTGCTTCTTTTACACCTTCCTGTACAGCCGGTATATATTCTTTTGGTATAACACCGCCCACAATTGCATTTTCAAATGCAAAACCAGCACCTGGCTCATTTGGCATAACTTCTATCACAACATGACCATATTTACCACGACCACCAGTTTGTTTAGCAAATTTTGTATCTTGATTTACTGTCTTTGTAATCGTTTCTCTATATGCAACTTGTGGTTTACCAATATTTGCATCTACTTTAAATTCTCTCTTCAATCTATCAACTATTATCTCCAAATGCAATTCACCCATACCAGCAATCAATGTCTGACCAGTTTCTTCATTAACCGAGACTCTAAATGTAGGGTCTTCTTCAGCTAATTTTACCAAACTATCTGTCAGCCTATCTTGATCAGCTTTTGTTTTTGGTTCAATTGCTATTTGAATAACAGGTTCAGGAAATTCAATTTTTTCAAGAACAACCGGAAAATCCTCAGCACAGAGAGTATCACCAGTTTTTGTATTTTTTAAACCTATAATACCAACAATATCACCTGCCCATACCTGTGGCATATCTTCTCTTTGAACAGCATGCATTCTAAGAACACGACCAATTCTCTCCCTCTTGCCTGAAGTTGTATTCAATACATAAGAACCTGAACTTAAAGTACCACTATACACTCTAACAAATGTCAATTTACCAACATAAGGATCATCCATAATCTTAAACGCTAATGCACAAAGTTTCTCTTCAGCTACAGGTTTTAATTCAACTTTTTCATCTGAATTTAATTTATGCCCAACAATATTTCCTTTATCTATAGGTGACGGCAAATATTCTACTACTGCATCTAACAACATTTGCACGCCCTTATTCTTAAACGATGAACCACATAACACAGGAACTAACTTCAATTCAATCGTGGCTTGCCTCAATACTCTTTTAACATCTTCTATAGGTAATTCTTCACCATTTAAATATTTTTCTAATAAAGTATCATCAACTTCCGATACAGCTTCCAACATATGCGTTCTATATTTTTCAGCTACCTCCTGAAGATCCTTAGGGATTGGTATTTCATCATATGTTGACCCCAAAGTTTCTTCATGGAATATCCTAGCTTTCATCGAAATCAAATCTATAACACCCTTAAACATATCGCCAGAACCAACAGGCAATGCAATTGGAACTGGATTAGCTCCAAGTCTTGTTTTTATCATTTCAACTGCATTATAAAAATCAGCACCAACTCTATCCATTTTATTAATAAACGCAATTCTAGGTACTCCATACTTATCAGCTTGCCTCCACACTGTTTCAGACTGAGGTTCAACACCTCCAACCGCACAAAACAAAGCCACAGCACCATCCAATATTCTTAACGATCTTTCCACCTCAACAGTGAAATCAACGTGTCCCGGAGTATCTATTATATTAATTTGATGATTCTTCCACATACATGTTGTTGCAGCTGAAGTTATCGTAATACCTCTTTCCTTTTCCTGCTCCATCCAATCCATCGTAGCACCACCATCATGTACCTCACCCATTCTATGCAACTTACCTGTATAAAACAATATTCTTTCAGTAGTAGTTGTTTTACCGGCGTCTATATGCGCCATAATACCAATATTTCGAACTTTATTTATATCTAAATTCATACCCTTCTTCTATAATTATTTTACCATTTAAAGTGAGCAAAAGCTTTATTAGCTTCAGCCATTCTATGAGTATCATCTTTCTTTTTTACAGCAGCACCTTCGCCATTATAAGCCGAAATCAGCTCACCGGCCAATTTAGCAGCCATTCCTCTTTCACCTCTAGCACGGGCATAAGTTTTCAACCACCTCATCGCCAAAGCAATTTTTCTCTCTGGTCGTACTTCCATAGGAACTTGATATGTAGCACCACCAACTCTTCTACTTCTCACCTCTATAACTGGAGATATATTATTTATAGCCTTCCTAAAAACTTCCAAAGCAGGTACATTTAATTTCTTCCCCGCAATCTCTAATGCCTGATATACAATTTTTCTTGCTACTGTTTTTTTACCATCATACATAATATGGTTTATTAATTTGGCAACCAAAACATCATTATATTTAATATCTGGTTTAATAATTCGTTTTTCTGCTCTTCTCTTTCTCATATATTCACCACTATTTTGCTTTTGGTTTCTTTGTACCGTATTTAGATCTACCCTGTTTACGATCATTTACACCAGAGCAATCTAAAGCACCTCTAACAATATGATATCTAACGCCAGGCAAGTCCTTCACTCTACCACCTCTAATCAACACTATTGAGTGCTCTTGTAAATTGTGTCCTTCACCAGGTATATAAGCAGTAACCTCAATACCGTTAACCAATCTAACTCTCGCCACCTTTCTTAAAGCCGAATTAGGTTTTTTAGGGGCTGTAGTATACACTCTAGTACAAACTCCTCTTTTTTGAGGATTGTTTTTTAATGCTGGAGACTTACTTTTGTAAGTCTTCACTTCTCGACCTAACCTAACCAATTGATTAATCGTTGGCAAATTACATCCTCCAAATTTAAAACGATTTAAAATTCTAATATACACAAAAAAAACAAAAATATCAAATTAATTTTTTGATATTTTCGTAAAAATTTGCGAATATCTTGTCAAGTGATATCCGCCATCAAATTTATTACTAGAGGAACGGCTAATCCGTTCATAGTTTTTTTAATTTAGCTTTGTAAATATAAGATTAATTATCTTTAAAGTCAAATTTTTTTTTATTTTTTATAATTTTTTTCCAATAAAAAAGCTGCACTTTTGCAGCTTTTTATAGATCTTTTATTAATGATTCTGCAGTTTTTCTAATCACATCTGGTTTATTATAATACCCATCATTAATTTTTTTTCTAATTTCTTCTAAATTAACTTTTCCACTTGCAACCGCCTTTGCTTCATCCGATATTTCACTTGTATCTTTTAATATTTTACCAAATTCATTTTTTTCTGTTTTTGCTTTTTGTTTATGAGTATTAATATTGTTATCTATACGAAAATTTCCAATTTTTCTAATTTCCATCTTAGCACCTTACTTTAAATAGTTAGACAATTTTTTATTATTGACAACACTTATTAGCTTTTTATTTTCTTTATCGATTTCTATTTTGTAATTTCTTATTATATTATCGAATAATTCATTGATTTTTTTAATATTATTTTCAAAATATTTTTTTACTTTTTCAAATTCTTCTTCTTTAATACTATCGTGAAGTTTTTTAAATACAATATTTAAAACTTCAATTTTATTATTAATTTCAATAATCAATTCATCATTAAAATCAAGTTCATCAATATTAACTTTTATTAATAGTTGCTCAATTTCTTCAAATATTTTTTTTAATTCTTCCATAATTAATAAATACTACTAGTATAACCACCAAAAAATGAATTAAACGAACCCTGTGCAGCCATCATTTGTGCTAATTGATTTTGCATTTTATTTAACCTTGTTTTTATAACATCAGCTTCCTTATCAATTCGTTTGTTAAGCAAATCTATGTTGTTATTGATTTGAGTAATATTTTTATTGTATGAATTAGTTAAGTTTGTTATCATTGCTGTTCTAAATGTACCACCAGAATCATACTTACCATCAAGGAATGTTCCAATTATACCATAATTAAATTGCTTTGCAAACCCATAATTTTCCATATTTGTTTCATCTATTGTTGTACCCACCACATCCGTATTAAAAAATGCTTCAACAGATGACAATTTTGCTTGTATAGCATTATTAAATTTGCTTGTATCAGATATACTAAGCCCTGTTGATGCATTAAAAGTAATCCCCATTTCTTTTAATGATTTAATATCAGCTGCTGATGTTACTTCTTTTTCTGCAAATTTTTTCATTTCATTCAATAAAGCATAAGCAGTTTGATCTCCTGCCAACTTACCTCTTGAACTCATCGAACCCGATGACATATTATTTTTAACATATGTATAAACATCATTAAATTTTGATATAAAATCATTAATTTTAGATTTTATATCTGTTTGATTTTCAGTTATAGTAATTGTTTGTGTGTTTGTATTTGTGGACTCCAATTCAAATGTTACACCACTTACAAGATCTGATATTGAATTAGATTTTTTTGTTACATTTACACCATTAAATTCTAATTGCGCATCCAATTCACTACCCAAATAAACCCAACCTGCAGTTGCTTGACTTGCGTTTAATTTAGTGTTTCTATCAGCAATCACAGAAGATGATATACCTAATGAGTTTAATAAATTACTTCCCGTATCATCTGCTATATTTAATTTTCCACTTCCTGTAGATTTAGCCATTATAGATAATCTACTATTACCTGATAATGGAGAAAATACAGATACACTAGCTAAATCCGATGCAGCTTTATATTTTTTATTATCTGTAAAACCTATTGCTTGAGCCACTTCTGTATCAGTATCCACCGCCACATACGAACTTTTAGTGTTTGATGAGATTTTTAGTTTCCCATCAACTTTTTCTGCACTAACCCCAACATTAGCAGCATTAACTTTACTAACTATTTCATCGACTAAATCATCATATGAATTATATGTACCGTTAGATAATGTTATATTTTTAATAGAACCATTTAAATTTATTTTAAATATATTATTGCTATTATCTAATGTAATTTGGGAAAAAGAACTATTATTGCCATCAATTACTTTAGCATAATAATCAGCATTAATTGCAGTCTGCAAACTATTCATAACATCTTTAGATGTTCTTCCACTTGTAGCAGATAATGATATATCAACAAACGAATAATAATCACCATCATTGATTAAAACTCTATGTGATTGGGCATCGTCACCCAAGCTTGATATATCAGTATCCGATACTTGATTCGACATTAAAATGTCATTTTTAGCTAATTGATTAACTTTGATATTAAATACTGCCGGAACAGCACTTGAAGATACTTTTGCAGAAATAACGCTTTCATCACTAGATGTAGCTGTTTTATTCTGGAAAACAGATTCTGAACCAGTTTTAGCCAACTCACTCAATACACTTTTTAAACTAGATAATTTGGAGCTTACATTACCCCAAATTGATACTACAGCAGAAATATTATTTTTCTTTGTGGATAAAGGAAGAACTCTTTTATTTACTTGTTCTTGCTTAAATGTATTTATATAATTTGTTATTCCAGATGTTGTCAAGATGCTCATGTTGGACATGGCATCCTCCTATTGTTTTTTATTTTGACTAAATACCTGCGCCCAAGTATCTCTTAACTCAGTCAACATTTTCTCAACCATTTCGAAATTTCTTTTTCTAACTTGATCCTGACAAAATTTATACAAATTAAACAAATCCATCGACATATTTATAGCTTCTTCATCTTTAAAGTTCAAAGAATCTATAAGAACTTGAATAGCTTTGTTAGTTTTTTCAATGTTTTTGATTTTAGCATTCGCAATAGCAAAATCATATACTTTTAATATTAAAGTTTCTTGTGAAGCATCTAAAAAATCATTTTCTAAATATCTATTAACAGTTTGAGCTTTTTGATATCTAGGATTTGTAATCATATCAACACCTTCATTTTAAAATAACACTCCGCCGAGGCGGAGTGTTGAAATATTGTTACCGTCAACTATTATCTGAATAATGCTAATACATTTTGAGGAGCAGCATTTAACTGAGCCATCATTGATGTAGCAGATTGACTTAATATTTGTCCTCTTAATGCATTCAATGATTCTAATGCAAAGTCTGTATCGAATATTCTACTTGTAGATGATTTAGCATTAGCAACTGCTGTATTCAAGAAATCTTCTTTAACATTTAACCTTTGTACAAAGTTACCAATACTACCTAAAGCTGTAGTAATAGCATTCTTTAATGTTGTCAAATTAGCTTGCAATGTTGAAGCAGTATCTGTAGCTATACTACCAGCTGAAGCACTTGCAAAGTTTGACAAGGAAGCCGAGAAATCGCTCTGATAACCACCAGTACCAGCAACTCCAGTTGCAAAATTAACCATTAATGTTTCACTTGAGAATGCACCAATTTGGAAAATAAAGTTCTTATCTTTACTACCTCCACCTGCAGCACCTGCACCAGAGAGTAAGTTTGTTTCGTTGAATCTTGTTGACTTTAATATATTGTCAATTTCTTTAGCTAAAGCAGTGATATCACTTGCAATTGCAGATCTATCTTTAGCTGGGTCTTGTGCATCTGCCATTTTTCCTTCTATTTTTGTAAGAAGCTCCGAAATACCAAGCAATGCACCTTCTGCAGTAGCAAGCATATCTTTAGCTGAACCAATGTTACCAAGGGCAGCTGTCATTGTGTTAACTTTTCTTTCAAGTGCGCTACCTACATTGAATCCAGATGTATCATCCGCTACATTTTGAATTCTTTTACCAGATGATAATCTTAATTGTGCTTTTTGTGTTTGTTCGTTAACTTTAGCGAGTTGGTAATAAGCTTTTAAAGCACCAACGTTTGTGTTAACTCTAAATGTTTGTGACATTTTAAACCTCCATGTATTAGGTTATTGTTTACTATTTTAGGCGTCCGTGCCTTTTAATTACTTCTTTGACTTATTATCGTTTTTTTCTTCTAAAAGTTTAGTAATTTTTTTTAATTTTTTTTCAACAATACTATAAAAAGTTCCTCTTTCATACATATTGTCTCTGCCAATTTTACCAGCTTTTATTCCTGTTAGTATTTCAATTGCTTCATCTATGTTTTCAATAGCATAAATGCTAAATTTTTTATTTTTAACAGCTTCAACTATTTCATTCTTTAACATTAAATCATTAACGTTTAATTTAGGAATAATAACTCCTTCGTTACCTTTCAAACCTTTTACTTTACAAATTTGATAAAATCCCTCAATTTTTTCATTTACTCCACCAATAGGTTGAATTTCTCCTTTTTGATTAACAGAACCAGTTATAGCAATATTCTGTTTTAGTGGTATTTCTCCAATAGCAGATAATAAAACACATATTTCAGCAGCGGAAGCACTATCTCCATCAATATGACTATAAGCCTGTTCAAATACTATATTTGCATCAATTTTTAATTTTTCTTCTTTTGCAAATTTATTTTTGATAAAACCTGAAATAATCATTGCTGCTTTATTAAAAGTTTTTCCTGCAAGTCCTACCTCTCTTTCGACAATATTTATTTTCCCATCACCAGCTGAAATTGTTGCCGTAATTCTGGTTGGCTTACCAAAAGAATAAATATCGCTTTCATATATCGTCAATCCATTTATCTGCCCAACTTTTTCTCCTTGTGTATCAATTAAATATTGCCCTTCTTCAAAAAGTTCAATAACTAAATCGTCATATAAAGAATGCCTTTCTATCATACTATCGTAGGCTTTATCAATATGTTTAACATCAACTGTTTTAGATTTTTCTTCTGTAGCCCAGAAATTAGCTTCTCTCAACAAATCAGTAATATATGAAAATCTTAAAGTTAATTTATCTTTTCTACCTACATATCTTGCTGAATACTCTAAAACTCTTGCAATAGCTTTATCTTTAAAACTAAGCAAATTTTCTTTTTTAATCAAATTTTTAATAGCTGCAATATATTCTACTAAATTTTCTGTATCTTTTATTTTATAATCTGTATCAAATTCTGCTTTTATTTTAAATATTTTCTTAAAATCATCTTCGTAATTTGAAAGTAGCCAATATGAATATTGATTACCTATAAGTATAACTTTTAAGTTTATATCTATTGACTCTGGCTTTAATGAAGATGGAGATGAAAATACCCCCCCAAACAAATCGTGAATTTCTAATTTACCATGCAATAACACTCTTTTTAAATTTTTCCAGATATGAGGCTCTTCAAAAATATCCTGGGCATTGAGAACTAAATATCCCCCATTAGCTCTTAATAATGAACCTGCTTTTATTCTTGTAAAATCTATCTCAGGAGCATTTTTAGTATCTGGATATTTTTCTATTGTACCAAATAAATTATTATAGGTTGGAAATGTTTCAATTATAACCGGACAACTTTTAGTATCACTATTATCCAATATAATATTAACTTTATAATCAATTATATCAGAAGCTTCAAAATCCTCTTCTTCATTATCTGTATTCATATATTTATGATTTTTCTTGAATATATCAAGATTTTCTAATACACTATCTTGAACAGATAAAAGGTAATCAACTATTTTGCTATCATGTTTATATTTTGTTATAAGTTTATCTATAGCTGCATTAACAATCTTTTTAGCTGTTTCTTTTTCTAATTCGATAATTTTTTCATCATATTCTTTTGATATATCAAAGCCTTCTTGATATAAAACTTGTAATTCCTGCTGATATTCGTTATACTGATCATAAATTGATTTTAAATCATTTTTAGTTAATTTCCCGGATTGTACCAATTCATCTAGCATAAATATAGGATATGGTTTCCCATCAATAATAGGCATAAGATCGGATTTTGTATAATCACCTTCTTTAATTTGCCCTAAACAAAATCCTTTTTTTTCTAATTTTTTTTCAAATTCCAATAATAATATTTGTTCTCTATCGCTAAATTCTGCTAATATTTTTTTCTTTTTATTTATAAAAGTATCGTTCTGCAAAGCTTTGGCAATATTATCCTGGAAATACTTTATCGTTGCTTCCATATCTTGTTTAAATACAATAGCTTTGCCAGCGGGAAAAGTTATAAGAATTGGCCTATCTGGATCTTTAAAATTGTTTACATAGACATAATCATATAAAACAGGTTTTTTGGTTGATATTTCCTCTAAAATTTTCTTCACTGTTGTTGCTTTGCCGGTTCCGGAAAGACCAGAAATAAATATATTATAACCTTGTGCCCATAAACCTACACCAACTTTTAAGGCTTTTAAAGCTCTTTCTTGCCCGACAATTCTATCATGTGAAGATATTTCTTCAATATTGATATTTCTTTCTTTTGGATTAAATATCCATTTTAATTGTTCTGGTTTAAGAGAAAAATATTTCGAAGATTTTTTAAACATCGCAATATTTTATTTTTATTGTTTAGAAAATAATATTTTTTTATTTTTAAACAAAATTTTTTTTACATTATTTTAAACAAATCAGGATAACACTTTGGAAAAGAATAATAAAAACAAAGTAGCTCTAATTACCGGTATTACAGGTCAAGATGGAAGTTATTTAACTGAAATATTATTAGAAAAAGGATACACAGTACACGGAATAATTCGCAGAAGTAGTTCTTTTAATACCGGACGTATTGATCATCTATACAACAACCCCGAAATTTATGGTAGAAAACTTTTTCTCCACTATGGTGATTTAGTGGATACAAGCTCGCTCCATCGACTTTTAGAAAAAATTGCTCCGGATGAAATTTACAATCTTGCTGCACAAAGCCATGTAAAAGTAAGCTTTGAAGTACCGGATTACACCGCACAAGTTGATGCATTAGGCACATTAAGATTTCTTGATGCTATCAAAGAAGTTGGATTAGATAGGCAAACTAAATTTTATCAAGCTTCCACCAGCGAACTTTATGGAAAAGTAAGGGAAGTTCCACAAGATGAAAATACACCTTTTTATCCAAGGAGCCCTTATGCTGTTGCTAAATTGTATGCCTACTGGATAATCGTCAACTACCGAGAAGCTTATAATCTTTTTGCATGCAATGGAATTTTATTTAATCATGAATCTCCAAGACGTGGTGAAACTTTTGTTACAAGAAAAATTACTCGTGCAGTAGCCGCAATAACTTTAGGATTACAAAATAAATTAGTTTTAGGTAATATGGATGCTAAAAGAGATTGGGGTTATGCTCCAGAATATTGTGAAGGCATGTGGAGAATCTTAAATTATTATACCGCTGAAGATTGGGTACTCGCCACAGGAGAAACTCATACAGTTAGAGAATTCGTTGAAAAATCTTTTGCCCATCTTGGATACACTATCGAATGGAAAGGTAAAGATGAAAACGAAAAAGGTTATATCGCAAAAATTGAAGATAACGAAATTAGGAACAGTTTACAAAATACTAAATTTTCAACAAACAATTTAAAAGTTGGTGATTTGGTAGTTGAAGTTTCACCTCAATATTTTCGACCTACCGAAGTTGATTTACTTTTAGGGAATCCCCAAAAAGCCAAAGAAAAACTTGGGTGGAAAGCTAATACAAAATTTGATGACCTTGTTAAAATCATGACTGAAGCTGACTTTAAAAAAATGGCTGCGCGAGGGTACTAATTATTCTCTTTTAAATATGGTTGTAATAATTCATACAATTCTTCAAAATCATTTTTCGAAACGGGATATTCTTTCTGGGTATCCCAATTTTTTATTGTTTGATAACATATTCTTGCTGCTTCTTGATAATCACCTTCGTCTATTAATATTCTTATTCTTTCAAAATTTTCTAATACTTCATCATGCAAAAGAGGGATGTAGTAATTTCTTGGTGTAATTTCTTTTTTCTCAAAAATTATTTGATTGAAATCTGCACCCCACTTTTCTATAAATTTTTGTCTATTTTTTTCTAACAAATCCAAATATTTATTTTTGCCCTCCGAAGTAAAACTTTTTGAACCAAAATGATGAATAAATACATCTTTTGCAACTAAACATTTATAACCAGCAAGCAAAGCACGAATACAATAATCATCATCTTCAAAATTGCCGGGGCTAAATCTTTCATCAAGTGCACCCAATTTTTCAATTAATTCTCTTTTTAATAATGTACATAAAAATGTTATTCTTGGAAATTCTATCGACTGCCCTTTAAATCTTTTAGATATATCATCTGCAAATATTTTCATCTGATCTAGTGTGATATAATTAACTTCCACTTTTTGGATACCACTTACTTCGTTTGAAAGAACACCGATTATTCCATTTCTTTTATCTTTTTCAGCCAATTTTACCATTTTCTCGAGCCAAAATTGCGTAACAACAATATCGTTATTGGCAATGAGCACGTATTGCCCCTTAGCAATCTTTAATGCTTGATTTATAGCTTTAGGAAAACCCAAATTTTCATTATTAAGAATTATTTTTACAATATCAGGATTATTTTTTTTGATATTATTTAAAAGTTCCCGAGTTCCATCTGCACTATTATTATCCACAACTATTAATTCAAATATTACATTTGTTGACCCTTGCAACGACGCAAGAAACTGTTCAGTAAATTTACGGTTATTATATGTTAATACTATTATGGATACTAACGGAAATGTAGGTGAAAAATCCTGCTGCCATATATTATTGAAATAATTTATGATTTCTTGTCGATTTGTTATCTCTTTTATTTGGTTTGAATATTCTGCATAAATTTTATCACGAGTTTTTTTAAAAAGCTCTTGTTTGGTTGTTGTTAAACTTTCTTTCCCAATAATCAAATTTACATTTGCAGTGATTTCTTTTATATGTTTGAAGTAATGTTCTTGAGAAAGCCTTAATAAAAATTCCCAATCTTCTAAGACTTTAAATTCTGGATTGAATTTATGTTCTTTAAATAGCTCTTCAAAGAACACAAAACAGTTAAATGGAGATATATTAGCTATAAGTAATTTATTTTTATCAAAATCTATTGAATATGGAACATATCTTGAAATTAACCAATAATCATCATTGTAGTATTTATAAGTTGAGCGATATGCATCTGTATAATAAATTTTACTATTGTTATCTATATTATCAAGAATTATTTTGAAATGATTTGGCAAAAAGTTATCATCATCATCCAAAAAACAAACCAAATTTCCGGTAACATATTCCAATCCTACATTTCTCGCATTTGCTAAACCCCTATTATTATCCAACCTAATATATTTGATAAAACTTTTATCGTAATTATCAATTACAGATTGAATATCATCACCTGCGTCATTTACAACAATTATTTCAAAATTTTTATACGTTTGTTCAAATACAGAATTAATTGCTACTTTTAATTTATCAGGCCTGTTATATGTTGGTATTATTACTGAAAACTTCATCATTTTTTAATTCCAAAAATTATAAAACCAGGATAAATCCAGTACAAGTTATTAAAATGATTATATATGATATCTTTTATTTCATCAAGAGCAAAATAAACATCATTAAAAGGTGATTTTTCAATAAATTCTAAATTAAAATCGTGCCATATAATTAAGCCACCAGATTTTAAAACAGATAATGCTTTAAGTGTATCATTTATAACCAATTCTTTTATGTGCCCGCCATCAATAAAAACAGTATCAAAAAAATCAGGTGGATAAACACTTTGTGGATCCCATTTTCTACTATCGCAATATATTTGATTTACACGATGACCTAAATCAGCATTTAAATATCTATACCCAATTATTAAAGGTGAATTCCCATTAACAAAATCAGTCTTACTTTCAAATCCAAATTTTTCAAGCCACTTTTTAAGAGATATGGATAAGTTAAAAAAGTAATCATTCTTATCGTTTTCTAAAATACAATTTAATGTCCAAACAGTTGCATCGGTATATTGTAATGCAGCTAACGTACTTGTTCCAATAGATGTACCAAATTCTAAATGCCTTTTGGGTTTGAAAATTTGCAAAAGATATATTAAATAATAAATATCACCTTGTTCTAAATTCCAATTGTTAGGATAATGAGCAAAGTGATCAGTTTTATTAAAGATATAATTTATTCCCAATACTTTGTGTAATTCATTATATAATATGGATTTAATAAAATTATTCTCAATCATTTTAACCTTATTTATGTTTTCTGTTTTTTCTTTTTAGCAGCAGGGAAAAGTATATTATTTAATATTAAACGATAACCAGGACTATTTTTATATAGTTCCAAATTAGTAGGTGGGTCTCCAACTAAATGTTGATAATCCTCGGGATCGTGCCCACCATAAAATGTAAATGTACCACGCCCAAAATTACCGTGCAAATATTTTACTTGGTTTGTATTTGCTTTTTCGCCTAAAATAATTACAGATTTCTTTATTAATTCTTTTCTAAATGATGTTGTTTGCCCCATAAAACCTGCTATCATATTAGTATGGCATTGTGTTAACATAGTTGGAACAGGATCATATTTAGCAGAAAAATCAAAAAGTGTAAAATAATCATTTTCTCTACTTAAAATTTCATTTGGTTGGATATCAATATCCGAGTACTCGTAAATATATGGATCTATCATTATTTTAAAGTTTTCAAAAGCAAATGTTTGAGAAAAATCTAGTTTTTTTTCATAATCTGGATCAATGGGATCCCCATCAAACATAGGACCACATATATCTGTATTTTGAGCGGCCAAAGCAATATCATAGCTATCCGTCGCAGAACACATTGCAAAAAGAAATCCTCCATTGGCAACATATTTTTTAATTTCAAAAACAACATCTAATAACATTTTTGAAACTTTTTTATAACCTAAACTCCTTGCTTCTTGTTCATAAGTTGCTTGTTGTTGTATATACCAGGCTGCATTTGCATAACTTGCATAAAATTTTCCATATTGTCCGGTAAAATCTTCGTGAAAAAGATGCAACCAATCATATTTAGATAATTCACCACTTAAAATTTCTTTTATCCAAACTTTTGTATAAGGAACTTCTGCATATTCCAATGCTAACATAACAGCATCATCCCAGGGCTTAAAGTAGGGTGGAACATATATCGCTATTTTGGGTGCTTTTTCCAGACGAACTACATCCATATTATTATTTTCATCCTGCACAAAAGAATAGATGTTTACCACATTTGCATCTGATACAATATCATAACTAACCCCTCGCAAATGGCATAACCTAATAACTTCAGGATTATAATCAATTAAAAAAGCTCCCCCTTTATAATTAAGAAGCCAATCCGCAATTGAGCCCAATTCAAGTGCTTTATATGTAACACCATAAGCTTTTAAATGATTTGTTTGTGTAAGATCCATTGGGATTAATATCTTACCCTGAGAAAAAAGAATTAAAGGAAATATCATTAAAAAAAGCAATTTTTGAATCATTTAATCATTCCAAAAATATGTTTTAGCCTCAGACGAAAATGGATATTTTTCAATTATACCTTTAATTAACATTTTAAAGTTATCTTTATTCTTTGTCTTGATATATTCTGCTAATCCTTTTTGCATAAGTAACTTGGACGCAAATGATGTTGTGGAGAGCTCATCAAAATCATTCATAGTTAAAGAAATAACATCATCGTATTTGCCTTTAGGAATTAAGATTTCCGATAGCGCAACTCTCATTAAAGCCCTAAATTCATTTGCAGGCAAATAACCATTAAAAGAGTAAGCATTTCTGCCATTTTGATCCAAAAAGTACATTGCAGGAGTCCAATAAGCACCTAATGATTTTCTAATTTCTCTTTCTTTTATTATATCCAATTTAAGCAATACAAACCATTCTTGCATCTCGTGCGCAACTTTTTCATCCGTATAGGTCTCAGAATACAACTTTTTACAACCTCCACAATTTTCCATTTCAAATTGCAAAAGGATGGGTTTTCTTAATTCTTGTGCTTTTTCTAAAGCTAACTGATAATTATTTAACCATTCCATAGTAAACTCCAATTTTAATTAAGCAATATAATAATTTTTAGCAATTTTTTGATATTTTTTTTGAACTTATTCAAATCTTTTTTAGTTTAATATTTAGTAATAAAAAATAATTTTGGAGATAAAATGTCCTTTAATAATATTGATAAAATGAAACAAGAAGAGCTACAAGAATGGTTAGAATCTTTAGAAGCCGTAATACAAACAGAAGGTAAAGAAAGAGCAAAAGAACTCATTTTAGAACAAATGTGTTACGCATATGGACAAGGAGTTGAATTACCTTTTACAGCTAATACGCCATATGTTAATACAATTCACTATACCCAACAACCACCATTTCCAGGCAACAGAGATATTGAAAGACGGATAAAAAGCCTTATTCGATGGAATGCAATGAATATGGTTGTCCGAGCCAATAAATACGATGATGGTATAGGAGGACATATTTCAAGTTATGCATCTGCTGCAACACTTTATGAAATTGGGTTTAATCATTTCTTTAAAGGTCCAAACCACCCAGATGGGAAAGATTTTATTTTCTTCCAGGGACACTCAGCACCTGGGATTTATGCTCGTGCTTTTTTAGAAGGCAGATTAACCGAAGAACAACTTAAAAACTTTAGGCATGAAGTTCAACACGGTAAAGGAGCTGGATTGTCATCATATCCACACCCATGGTTGATGCCTAATTTCTGGGAATTCCCCACTGTATCTATGGGACTTGGGCCTATTATGGCTATTTATCAAGCAAGATTTATGAGATATCTTGAAGATAGAGGATTAAAACCAATTAATAAATCTAAAATATGGGCTTTCCTTGGAGATGGCGAAACTGATGAACCAGAAACTTTAGGCGCTATAACACTTGCTGCACGTGAAAAATTGGATAATTTAATTTTTGTTATTAACTGTAATTTACAACGCTTAGATGGACCTGTACGCGGAAATGGAAACATTGTACAAGAATTAGAAGCAGCATTTAGAGGAGCTGGTTGGAATGTAATTAAAGTTGTTTGGGGAAGTGACTGGGATTCAATTCTTGATAAAGATAAACTACACGGCTTTATTTTATTTAAGCGTTTGCAAGAACTTATTGACGGCGAATCGCAAAAATATAGTGTTGAAGGTGGCGCCTACTTCCGTAAAAATTTCTGGGAAAAATATCCTGGACTTGCTGAACTTGTTAAAAATTACACTGATGAACAACTTGGTAAACTTCGCCGTGGTGGACACGATCCAGAAAAAGTCTACGCCGCCTATAAAGCCGCTGTTGAACATACAGGACAGCCAACTGTTATTTTAGCTAAAACTGTTAAAGGTTATGGTTTAGGCGAGAGTGGAGAAGGGAAAAATATAACCCACCAACAGAAAAAGTTAAATGAAAACGAACTACGCGAATTTAGATCTCGTTTCGGTATCCCTATCTCAGATGATGACTTAGCTGAAATGAAATTTTATCGTCCTCCTGATGATAGCCCAGAAATTAAATACCTTTTAGAAAGAAGAGAACAACTTGGCGGATTTTTACCACATCGTGAAGTTAAGGCTAAGCCCCTCGATCCAATTGATGAAACTCTATTTGATGAATTCTATCAAGGCACAGATGGAAGAGAAATTTCAACAACTATGGCTTTTGTCAGATTACTCAGTAAACTATTAAAAGAACCTCAAATTGGTAAATTAATTGTTCCCATTGTTCCAGATGAAGCACGCACTTTCGGTATGGAAGCTTTATTTAGACAAGTTGGTATCTATTCACACGTTGGACAAAAATATGAACCCGTTGATAGAGATACATATCTATATTACAAAGAAGCTAAAGACGGCCAAATTTTAGAAGAAGGCATAAATGAAGCTGGTGCTATGAGCTCATTTATTTCCGCTGGAACAGCTTATGCCAATTACGGAGTTAACACAATACCTTTTTATATTTATTACTCTATGTTTGGTTTCCAACGTATCGGAGATTTAGCCTGGGCGGCTGCAGACCTCAGAACAAAAGGCTTTATGATTGGCGGCACCGCAGGAAGAACAACCCTTGCTGGCGAAGGACTTCAACATCAAGATGGTCATAGCCATTTACTTGCTTATCCTATTCCTACTCTTAAAGCTTATGACCCTGCTTTCGCCTATGAAATTGCTGTTATTGTTAAGGAAGGTATTAAAAGAATGTATATCAATCAAGAAGATATCTATTACTATATTACCGTAATGAATGAAAATTATGCTCAACCACCTATGCCAGAAGGTGTTGAAGAAGGTATTCTCAAAGGTATCTATAAATTCAAAAAAACTGAGTTAAAAGATAAAAAACTTAAAGTTAACTTATTTGGTAGTGGTTCGATACTGAATGAAGTTATCAAAGCTGCAGCAGTTCTTGAAGAAAAATACAAAATCCCTGCAGATGTTTGGTCTGTTACATCTTATAAGGAATTACACCTTGATGCATTACAAGCAGAAAGAGAAAATTTATTAAATCCAGATAAACCCGAAGTTATACCATATATCAAACAAATTACACAAAATGAAGGTGATATCTTTGTAGCCGCTTCTGATTATGTTCAAATGTTACCGGATTCAATATCTAAATATTTACCAGGTAGACTTTATTCTCTTGGAACATTTGGTTTTGGTAGAAGTGATAACAGAGCAGCATTAAGAGATTTCTTTGAAGTAGATCATCGCTATATAGTTTTAGCAACTTTGCTTTCACTCAAAAGAGAAGGTAGAATACCTGCCGAAACAATTATTAAAGCCAAAGAAGAATTAAACATTAAAAGCGATAAGTTAAATCCTATTAAGGATTAAATAGCCATCTCCCCTCATAAATAAAAAAGCCTCGGATGTTCCCGGGGCTTTATATTTTTGTAGCGCGTACGGGATTCGAACCCGTGATCTCCGCCTTGAGAGGGCGGCGTCCTGAGCCACTAGACGAACGCGCCTCTAATATTTTTATAATCTTCTTTTACAAATTTAAGAAAATTTTAGAAATAATGTTACAATAAATATTATATAGTTTCAATATTATCATTCTTTTGTTCCTTTTCTACACTCTCATCTACAAATAACGTTTGAGGTTTGTTTGTTAAATTATTTATCATAACAATAGAATACAAATTTAAAATTTTCAATTAGTTAATTACAGCTACAAATAATTAATTTAAAACAAATTATTTAATTTGTTTTTTAAAAAAACACTCCCTCAAATTTACTAAAAAACATTGCAATTTCTCAAACAAAAAATAAGGATAAAAAAACTGTAATTAAAAATTTTTCAACAAATATTGAACCCATATTACTAAAATCTTAATTACATACTTCAACAATAAATATTATATTATTCGCTATCAATGTCGTATATAATTTAAATTTCACAAAACAGAAAAAATTTATTTCTAAAAGTAATATTTATTTATTCATAATTCTCATCAAATTGCTCGGGATCAATATCTGGTAAGATGATATCTTTAATTTTTACTTTTAATTGATTAGCTCTAATGATTACGTTAATAACTTTTTCAAACATATCATCATAATCCTTTAACTCACGAAAAATAGGTGTAATTAATTCACCAAGATCAAGTTTAATTAGATCTTCTTTATCTAATATTTCATTAAGATAATCATCTTCTTTATTATCTTCCGAATCGGACTCATCTTGATTGTCATTAGCTACATTATTTACAAAATTTTCTTCGGTATTATAGGACATCAACATTTCAAATTCTTTTTGTTCACCGCAGTCTTTAAAATACTCTTCAACAAAACCCCATATAATTTCTAAGTCTACACCAAAGGCAAAACCAAACCTTTTATATAAACATTTTTATTAACAAATTCAATTATTTCATTGGGTCCCATAGGCTTTTACCTCCTGGTTTTTTATATTTATGTTAAATTAGAGCATAATTTTTATAGTTTTTCCAAAATGCAACATAGCTTTATAAAAAAACTTTAAGTGTTGATTATTAGCATTTTTGATAAAACTTGCTTGAAAATTTTTTAACTAACAGTTTAAATTTCTTATAAATAAACAAACGGATAAAACGATATATAGTGACAACTTTTTCTATTTTTTTAAAAATATTATTGATAAACAATAAATTACAATTTCAAACCGAAAAAAATTCTATAAATAAATTTGTTAATTTAAATGTTATACTCTCCTACTCTTTTTCATCTGAAAAAAAGTACATCAAAAGGACCTTCTGAATTTACAACTTCTAAAATTTTTACATTTAATTTATTCGCTCTCTCAGCTATTTCACTAAATTTATTCAACATATCATCACAATCTTTTACATCAGCAAAAAAAGATATAATTAATCTTTGAATATCAAACTTAGTCATTTTAGTTAGTTTTTTATCATTAATCTTTTCTTTTACAAGTAATATGTTTTTATAATCTTACTTAAGTATTTCAATACATACTTTCTTTGGCGAGAAATTTTTCTCATCGTTATAAGAAATTAATAAATTAAACTCTTTTAGTTTATCGTATGCCTTAAAATACTCCTCTATAAACCCCCACACAATTTTAGCATCTAAATAACTAAAGCTTCTATTAATATAATTTTTTTTTTAATAAATTACATTGTTAACAAAATTTATTATTTCTTCTGGGCGCATACTACCCCCCTTTATAATATTTGTTGGTAATATTAATAGTGTAATTTTTTTTGAATTTTTCCAATAATTAAATAATAAACATTATCTAATGACTATTTTTTCAAATGTAATAAATAAAAAATTATCAATTTGAATAAATATCAAGAATAAAATGTTGGTTTACTTAAATTCTAAAATGGTAGGTTTCCACAGACATACAGAATTGAATTATTATTATAAATTTTAACTGTTAATTTATTTGTATATCTTAGGGAATTTTTTTTATAGTAAAATAGTAAAAAATGCTGTTATTGTAATTTATGTAATTTTCAATATCATTACTGATACACAAAGAGTATTACACTAAAACTTTAAAATTAATTATTGAATAAAAACTCTCCTCTTTTCTATTATCTTTATATGCTATAACATACTTTAAATTTTTCATTAAGTTGAATAACTTTATTAAAATCCCTGTTTGCTGCATCAAAATCCTGAATATTATGATAGGCTGCTGCTCGATTGTTGTAAGTTAAGGTATAATAAGGTATAATTCGGATTGATTTCTCAAGCCTTATTAGAATTTTCAATTGCTGTGTTATAATCACCTAATTTATAATAGCAATCTCCAATTTTTTTGTAGTAGTAAAAAGAATTATTGCTATCCAGTTCAATTTCGTGCAAATAATCATTAATTACTTTGGCATATTCCTTTAAAATATAATATGCTTTAGCTCTGTTATCGTATGCAGATACAAAATTTGGCTCTAATTTGATAGCAATATCATAATCTTTAATTGCACTATTTAAGTTTCCCAAATTTTTATAAACTACACCACAAGTGTTATAATACAACGCAGCACCAGAATTATATTCTATTGCTTTATTGCAATCTGATAATGCACTTTCAAACTCCTGTAATACAATATATAAAATACTTCTGTTGTTATAAGCATCGGCATATTCTTTATTTATTTCTATTGCTTTATTAAAATCCGAAATTGCATTATTGTATTTAACTAATTCATAAAAAATCACACCACGGTTATTATAAAGTATAGCATCATCTGGATAATGTTCAATAGCTTTAGAATATTCTGAAATAGCTTCTTGTAAATCACCATTTGAATATAATATTTCACCTTTCTTTTTGTAAAATTCATAATCTTTAATTACAATTTAATCATTAACTTTATTATAATCTTTCAAGGCTTCATCAGTTTTACCTAATTCATAATTTATATCACCTCGTAGCAAATATGCATCTGTCATATTACTTCCATATTTGATTGCTCTGGAAAAATCCTTTTCTGCGGCTTCATAATTTTTCATACTGTATTTAGTTTTAGCTCTTTGATAGTATCTTTTAGCAAGATTATTTTTTATATTTTTCATTAAATTTTTATAGAATATATCCTCTTCTTCAAAAACACGAAATAGAAAATCATTTTCAAATATTAAATTTTCGATAAAAATAGCTATTTCAAATTTTTTATATCCTTCTTGTTCGCTTTTTCATATAGAGAAATAAAACTAGCATTGTCTATTACACCATTTCTGATAAAATTCTTAATATCTATAGCAAGCTTTTCTTTCAATCCTTTAATTCTATTAGCAACATTAATTTCAAAATACCTTTCCCTATCAGATTTATAGCACAAATTTTTATACGCTTCTTTAATTTTTGTTCTTGCTTCATCTGGATGGAAATCACCCTCACAGTAATACTCTTCCATTCCAAATAAACGCGCTTCTTCTAAATTATTCCAGAAAACTATTAAATTTTCATAATTGTTATTTACTTCCTCATCTGTAAGAACATTTAATAGCTCTAATGGTATAAGCAGACGCTCGTTTAACTTCTCCGATATAGATAATTTACATATATCAAGCCTTCTTAATTGAAATAAATTTTAGTATAAACACCTTTGCAATAATTACTCATAAATTCTTCTAATTTTTCCTGTTCAGATAATTTACTATAATCATACTTTTTCATTTTTGCCTCTGTGCATCTTTAATACATTTTTTTATGTTAATTTGTTAAATTTCTTCTTCTTTGACTTTTTAAAAATCATTTTGCTTTTTTGAGCGTTTTTCCAAACACTCGTATGCAAAACCACGATTAAAATGGCATCTCTGCTATTCGGTTCAAAATTAATTAACTTAGTAAAATCTTCAATTTCATTATTATATCGCTTTATGTTTAAATATATTAATGTCAAATAATCAGCACAACAATTTATTGATAACACATAATTCTTAATTCAAATGAATAATTATAATCCTTCAAATATAAAAGTAAAATTTATTTTTTTTTTGAGCGTTAAATTTATTATTCCCTACTTTCAATTTAACTTTCATAATTTAAGTATAAGTTATGTTAAAACCGCATTATTTTTATTTAAATAAGCACAAAATTTTGGGAGTTTATTTAATTACATACCACAAATTTATACCGGTCTCATTTGTAAAATTTTTACTAAGATAGTTACTATGTTTATCAATTTATCACAATAACTTTTTCTTTAACTTCTTGATTATCAGAATATTATAATTTATACCATATTTTTTTTAATTTTCAAATCACCTTTTACCAGTAACTAGCCAACGCCAGAGTGGTAAGTAAATTGGATAGTTATCATCAAGCAATATTCCGATATGTGAATCTTTATGTTTGATGTGAGATATAACAAAATTATTTCGGTATGATATATTTGGTTTTTCGTTTGTTATAATATCGTATTTATGGCCACCAATTTTTTTCCAAACATTTAGTGTATAATTATAGTAATAATCGTATTTATTTAGCAATCCGTATATATTTTTGTTTGATATATTAATACTATCTGTAACCCAGCTAGCAACTTTTTTCATCACAAAATTAGAATCGACAGGACCTGCAAATAATACAATTCTATTTACTGGATGTAATCCCCCAAATAACAATGCCATTCCTGCACCTTGGGAAAAACCACAAACAGTAATTTTAGAATAATCTATATTTCCATTATCATCGAACAGAAAATTAACATCAATAGTAGTATTATTTTTCAAATAATAAAGCAACTTTTTAAATCTATTCATCAAAGAATTACTTGTATCAACTTTTATAGTAAGATGTAAATTTTTCCCAAACATTATCTCGTATCTAAATTTATCAAAGATGTGCTCATCTAATACAGCTTGACATTTTTCAAAAGTTAACCAATCGTTTGGATATCTTAAATCTATTATCATATTCTGGCTATCCAAAACAGAACTTTTAAAATATTTATACCCTCCAGGTTTACCGTAAGAACCCTGGAAAAAAAGTATTAATTGTTTTGGTTTTGCTTTTTTTCTGAATAATATTTGATGTGGTTCATTCCATTCACGGATATTAGTATCAGTTTCGTAAGGATATATGAAAATTTCGTTAATATTTAAAGTATCCAACTGTAAAGATACTGCTGCAAATAAAAATTTAACGGTTAATATAAATGTTATAATTTTCTTCATAATCTTTTACTAATTCTTGTATGGATTTTTCAATATCTAAGCGATTTTTAAAGATTAAATTTAATTTATCTGAATTGAGTTTTAATTTATAAATTTTATTTTCAGCATCAATTTTAGCAAGTTCAATAGGATTTAACATATCTTTACGTTTTTTCATCACTCTGCATAATATTTCCCCAATTTCATATCTTGTAACAAAATCTTTGCCACAAAAATTAATTACATCATTTTGCAAATCGGATTTAAAAAGAGTTTCTAAAATTCTGCTGGCTTCCAAAACGGAAAGTGGAGTTCTAATCTGATCTATAAACAAATTAGCTTTTTCATTATTTTTAAATGAAATATAATTTTTATGGAAATTTGATGTTATTTGCTCACTATAGGAAAATCCTAAAAGCAGTGCAACTCTTAAGATCACATAATTTTTAGAAATTGATGAAATTACATTTTCTCCTTCCAATTTGCTTTTAGCATATTTTGAAAGTGGATTTAATTTTGAGTGTTCATATATTTCATCATCGCTTTGTTCATAAACTAAATCTGTTGATGTAAAAAACAATCTCGCATTAATTTTATTGGATAAATCTGATAAATACTCGCAAGGCTGGATGTTTATTTTACTTAATTCATCATCACTCATTTTTTCTGCAATTTCAGGACGAGAAACCGCCGCTGTATGGATAATATAATTGG
This sequence comes from Ignavibacteriales bacterium, assembly GCA_035361425.1. Taxonomy (GTDB): domain Bacteria; phylum Bacteroidota; class Ignavibacteria; order Ignavibacteriales; family DAOSCP01; genus DAOSCP01. The sequence continues at coordinate 197,996 of DAOSCP010000001.1, forward strand.
GCTTATAATCCTTTACTAAATTTTTAATTTCTGTGTAATTTTCTATATTTAATTTTGTAAATTTGAATTTTTTTGTTTCAAATTTATGTTTATTATAAGTAGATAAAACATCAAACTTATTTGATAAATAAAATGAAAGATTACTTCCAAGTAATCCACTACCACCGATAATTAAAACTTTCATAATTCAAGGTTATTTATGAATAATTTAATAGGCGCCCATTGTTTTACAGCTGGCGGACTTGAAACCGCTTTACATACTGCAAAAAAATTAAATGTAAATGTAATACAAATTTTTACAAAAAACAACAAACAATTTGAAGCACCAGATATTTCACAAGAGATAGCAAATTCATTTAGTCATTTAGCTAAACAACTAGATATAATGCATATATTTTCTCATTCATCTTATTTGATAAATCTTGCAGCTGCAAAGGAAGAAATTTTTAAAAGATCTTTTTCTGGTCTCATAAACGAATTAAAAAGATGTGACCAACTTGGTATTGAGTTTTTAGTCCTTCATCCAGGTTCTTATAAAAATACAACTCTTGAAGTTGGAATCAATAATGTTGCAAAAGCAATTAATGAAATTTATGCAAATCATCCCAACATTAATGCAAAAATTCTATTAGAAAATACTGCAGGACAAGGAAGCCAGCTTGGATATGATTTACAACATTTACAAGAAATTCGCAACCGGCTAAAATTTAAAGACAAAGTTTTTTATTGCATCGATACAGCTCATCTTTGGGCTGCTGGATATGAATTTGTTAATAATTATCAATCTATCATTGAAATAATTAATTCCACACTTGGGCTTGAAAATATTAAACTTTTCCATTTAAATGATAGTAAAACTGCCTTAGGGTCACGAGTAGATAGACACGAACACATTGGTAAAGGAACAATTGGCTTAAAAGGTTTTAAATTTTTACTCAATGACCCGAATTTTTCAAACATTCCTAAAGTTATTGAAACGCCAAAATCCAAAACACAGGAAGAAGATATAGAAAACTTGAAAATATTGAATAGCTTAATAGAATAACTGCAATATTTTATAATCGAATAAAATTTTTTACTTATGAATAAAACTGAAAGCACGTAAAGCATTTTTTTTGATTTTTTTGATTTTCAAAAGCACACCTCTCTGATAGTCAGAACCAAAAAAAAATGAACCGTTTTCTCAATATGTTACTTTTATAGGAGCAAAACTATTTATGTGTATCAGAATTACTATTGATATATCTCTATGAATATAAGTTCAATTGTTTAATTTAAAAGATACAACATAACTAGCAATTATAAATCTAACGATAAAGTAAAGAAAATATTTCTATGCGGCTGCGGTATTAATGATGCTTGCCAACCACTACTTCCTTGCCATACACCATTTACCCAGCTTCCTGGTTGATCACCGGCATCTGCATAACCAATACCTGGATGATAATATTTTGTATCAAATATATTATCAATTGTTAGACTTAAGTTAAACCCATCTACAAAAGCATTTTTAAACAAAAAATTTGCATCCATTACAAAATATGCATCAACTTTATTAATTGGATTTGTAATAACTGTTTTTCTTTCACCAATATATCTAGATCTAAAATTAAATAATATATCTCTTGTAAAATAGAATTTCCCACCGAAATATATTTTATGATTTGATAAATCACCAATATTTACTTTTCCTAAATTTACTCCATTTGCATCAAATATTTCTTCTTTAGCATAAATATAAGTAGAATAACAAGCCCATAAATGCAATTTTTTTATGAAATTAGGGACTAAATAATTTGCATAAACATCCACCCCTACAATATTTCTAGTCCCTAAGTTTTTTGCACCTCCAGCAATTAAAGCAATTGTATTTCTATTGCGTACATAATAAGTACTTAAAAAACTTGTAAAATTACTTTTTACTTGATTTACTTGCAACTCAAAAGTTTCTGATCTCTCAGGTTTTAAGGAAGTTGAAGAACCAAAAACTGTATAATTTGTATAAAGAGTTCTTGGAGTTGGAATTCGATAAGCTTGCCCATACAATACTTTTACACCAAATAGATCATAATTACCGACAAAACCTGCTCTAAAAGTTGTACTTGTACCATACTCTGAATTATCATCAATCCTGATACCAGAATGAAGTATACCGTTACTATTAATAATATATCTTATTTGGCTAAATATACCCATATCTTTCCAAGTAAATATATTATCAATATTATTATAAGTATCAGTTTTATCAGGTATCAAATCTGAAAAATTAGATAAAAGCTTACCAACAGTATACATCTTGCCATAATAACCTTTCTGTTTTGATATATCTTTATATTCATAATTAATACCAGTAATAATAGATATATTATCATGAATTAAAAATTCAAAATTTTGCATATAAGATAAAGTTCTATTTTCAGCTGGCCAATAAGAATAATTCAGTACCCTAACAGTTTTTCCAGGGTCAACAAACTCCCAACCAATTAGCATAACAGTATCACTCGTATTCGTAATATTATAACCTTCAAACCAATCACCCTTCTGCAAGTTTTCTATTTTGTAACTTAATGAAAATTGTGTACTAAACTCATCACTAAATTTATGTGTTTGTTCTATCCAAAAATTATAAGTATCGAAATAGAATGGAATACGATTAAATACTCTATCGGTAGCATCAGCATTACCCCAGTTATCATATTTTGAATTATACGTAAATCCAACTTCGGTTTTTTGATAGTTAATCCTGAAATCCAAATAAGTATAATTCTGGTTTATATTGTATTTACCTTTGTTAAATATTTTATTTATCCAATCTTTAGTCCAAAGGAGTGTATCAAGATGATATTTAGATGATGTATATTCATAACTATCAAAATCAATAAAATTTGTCAAATTACTTCTTTCTAATCTTGAAGCAATTTTTTGATAGATAAATCATTATTTTTCATCGCAACAAAGATATCGCTTATAAATCGCCCTTTGGATTTGTTGTTATATTAGATTTAAATGTTAATCCTTAATTTAATTTTTTTTGAGTTATTATATTTATAATTCCCATAAAAGCATTAGCACCATAAACAGAAGAAACAGGCCCATATACAACTTCAATTTTTTCAATATTTGATAAAGCTATTGTTCGTATGGTATTTGCGTGATTATAATATGTTTCATTTAGAACTCTACCATCAAGAAGAACTAAATATGGTTGTCCAAAAGAAGCCCTATAGCCTCTCCAATAGTTATAAAACCAATTTGTCCGCTAATTATGGAAAGATCCATCCCTGGTAAATCAGATAAAATATCAACAATACTTTTATAACCTCGTTCTTCAATATCGTTCTTGCTGATTACAAACATAGTAGCTGGTACATTAGATAATTTCTCTTTTATTTTTGAAGCTGAAATTACCTCCAATTGCAATAATTCTTCTAAATTCAAATCAAATGCATCAGTCTGTTTTTTATTTGATATAGAATCATTTCCCCCATAGCTATTTTCAAAAACTGCTACACTATAATCATCTTTCATAACCATAAAATTATCTTTCTTTTCATTAAGTCCTAAAAAATAAAATCCTTTACAATCAGCTATTGTTTGATCTCCCTTATTTTTATCGATAAATGTAATATCAGGTAGCTGTTTCTCATTTTGCTCAATTACTATACCTGATGTTTTTGGCTGCCCTACCAATATACTAGAAAGGCATATTATTAGTAATATAAACATTTTAATGTTCATAATAATATTTTATTTTGTTTAACAACTATCTTAATTTACGAAATAATAAAAAAAAAAAAATTTTTGATGAGAAATATAAAAATTTATAAAATTTAATTAGAAGATTATAAGATATGAACAGCCTTTTATTATTTCAAATAGCATTTTTTTACTATTTATGCAAATACAAATTTCTGAATAATATTATGAAAGTTGAATAATTTATACTACTAAACCAATCTAATTAATAATCATCCTCATCATCTCTAAATAAGCTTTCGAAATCGTCATTGTCAAAATCATTGGATTTATCTCTTAAATTCTCATAGTAGTATGTTACGACATCAACCACATCATCTGGATCAATAAAATTTCCTTCCACTTTTATTTTTGAACCTACATGACCTTCTTTATAATTAATAAGTTCACTTTCAATTTTGCCTATTTCCATGACAGGATATTTTTTTACATAAAATATAACTTTTTTTTTACTATCCTCAACTACTCTGATATCATAACCTTTTCGTGAAAATTCCATTTCAAATCTCCTTATATTGGAAATTACTTTTTATTATTTTATATTCGAAAAATTTTTATCAATATTTATTTGTTAAATTTTTATTATTGTTGTTTCAAACGGTAAATAATAGCTTCCAATCAATTTTGAAACTCTATTTATATCAACTTTAATATTGCCGTCATATTCAAAATCAATAATTTTACAATTTTTTACTATTAATATAACATCAAAAACTGTATTTTGGTTTAAAACTTTTGTTTTAATTTTAGCAGGCGGTGTTTCATACAAATTCCAATCAACATTTTTGTACTTATTAATATAAGCAATAATTTTATTAAAGTCCAAATCTTCTACCAATTTGATATCATAATACTGCCTGTATTTTTGAACAATAAGAGAAAGCAATTCGTGTATATCTATCTTAGGCAAGTAATCCTTTAAATTTTTAACAGAACTTTTTACAGAATTAGAAGCATAAGTTTCAACTTCGATATCCATTTTGTGTAAGGCATTTTGTAAATTTTTAATGTCTGCATCAAATAATAAAGTACCGTGTGTTAAGATAACATCTTTTGTAGTAAATTGTGCATTACCAGAAATTTTATAGCCATCTACAAATATATCATTTCTTTCTGTATGATAAGCATTTATATTAAATTCTTGTAATAATTCTACAAGTGGTTGCGTTAAGTGTCTGTATTGATTAAAATTTTTACTTTCAAATCTTGTAACAAATGAAATATTAATATTGCCCAAATCCTGATAGACAGTTCCACCGCCAGATATTCTTCTGTAAATTGGAATTTTGTTTTGATGCAAATAAGGTAAATTTAGCTCAGTGTAGATACTTTGGTTTTTACCCAGAATAACACTTTTATCATTAATATATATATGTAAGATATCTTCGCCGTTTTCTTTGTAAAATTCTCTAACAAAATATTCATCAACAGCTAAATTATGATATGGGAAATTTGATTTACTTATATATAGTAACATTAGAATCTATACTGAAAATCAATTGTTGTAAAATATGGAAACATATCCTTGATGTAATAATTAGGCTTTACATTAACATTCAAGCTCATATTTTTCTCTTCTAAAAATCTGGAGTAACCTGCCTCAATAGCACTCAAGATATGATTTATCAAAATTCCAACACCTGCTTTGGTTGCATAGTTATAAAAATCATTCGCTTTAGCTCTTTCATTCATATAATATTCGGAATTTTTAGTCTTTAAACTTTCATAAGTAAAGTTAACCGCGTCGCAATCATCCCAACCGGAAATAAATTGTGTATATTTTCCAATAAGCTCATAATATTGTTGAGTTCCAAAAGGCGGTAATTGATGAGAATACCATTTATTCAATTTTAATTCAAATTCATTCATTCTTTGCCAGTTGAGCTTACCGTTAACAATAAGTTCATCTTCTTTAGGTATGTCTTCATCTTTTATATCGGGATTAATAACTTTAGCGTTTTTTATAGAATATCTGGCATATTTCAATGGATCCCAATGTTGATGTGCATAATTTTGGTAAAACTTTGTTTGGTCATCTCCTTTTTTGTTATAATGGATATTAGTATATATCAATCCAATTTCGATACCCAAGAAAATAGCTGCTTTTAAGTATTCTTTATTATAAACCTGTCCAGCACCGGGCAATAGTAAAGAAAGACCTGCACTCGCTAAAGCCTTTTTTTTATTTCCTTTTGTTGCAGTATTATTTTGTAAATTTTTACTATCAATATTTAAGTTACCTGTTAGTAAAATATTCTCATTTACATCATTAAAAATATAATAATTTTCATTATATTGAGTTTTAGAATAAACATTAAAAACTATTATAAGTATAATTAAAATATGCTTTTTCATTTTTTCTCCTAAAAAGCAAAATCGAACAAAATACCAAAATAAAATTGTAATTCTTTACCGTAAGAAACAGTTGTTTTAGTTGTTTCTATATACTTTTCATATTTATCTAATCCATAAGCAGCATTAAAAAATAAAGCTGTGGGAAACATATAATAAGAATGCAACTTAAATCTAAGCTCTCCACCAACACCTTTTACAAATTTATCAAAAGTTTTTGTGGTTGTTTTTCCATTCCAGGCATAGCCATAATCGAAATAAATTCCTCCAAATATTTTATCTAGATACAATGTTGCAAGAGATTTATCAATATTTTTAAATATCGGGAAACGATAGAATAAATTCATTGCAGCAATATGATTACCAGAAATTGAATAAAAAGGATAAGATTTTAATCCAATTAATCCGCCAAGATAAAAATCATAAAAATCTGGGACAGTTTGATTTAAAATAGTTCCCATTCTTAAATTAATCCCTGTTGTATGCGAACCATATACTCTTTTTGAAAAATTAAGCTCTGTTTCTAATCTATTGAATTTATAATTTCGATAAACATATTTAAGTTCGTTATTATCACTTACTTCATATTGTGGATTAAGTTTACTACTTTCATAATCATATTTTAATAAAAATTTTGTTTCTTCAGGCGAGATATCTCCATCAAGATAATAATTTTCAATATTAAAACTATATTTAAGTTGATAATTATTTCCAACATAGTATGCTTCTCTCATTCCTAAAATTGGTTCGCCATCTATTGGATTTGTAAAAGTATGGATATTGCTAAAATATTTACTTATAGCAAATTTAAATTCCAACAAATTTGCAGGATTAAATATATAATGTTTTATTTTGATATCTGTTTCCCATAAATCAAAATTAATTTTTGCTTTTGTTTGATAATCATAACTTCCATCATCATTTTTGCTTAAATAAACATCCACATTTGCCGTTCTGGAAATATTATAAAATTCAAAGCTTAATATTGGTTTTAATCCTAAAGACCAAAATATTGGTAAGCGGTTTTTTATTTCAAAATTTAAGAAAATATCTCTATCGAATTTATAATTAGTTGCAATTCCAGCAAAAAATTGATATCTTTCCAAAACATCACTAGTAATAAAATAAACACCTAGCTTTATTCTCTCACCAAAATCATTAGAAATTGAATAATTATCAATTCTTAAAAATGGGAAAAAGCTATAAGTAGAATAAAGACCTTTCATTGGCATTGATTTGTAATTTGGTATAGAATAATCATCGAAATTTCTAAGTTTTTCGATATCAAACTTAGCTAAATCTCCTTTTGGTTTATCCTCCTGCAATGGCGGATTTGATATTTTTACATATTGCTTTGATGAATCTACTTTTTGTTGCTCATCATTTGCTAGATAAAATATTTTATAGCCCGTAGATGTAAAACCAGCATAAACAATATTTCCAGTAGAATCTATTGATGGATAAAATGCTCCACCTACAACATTAGAAAGCTGTGTTATTTGGTTAGTTTTGAAATTATATTTATAAATGTTAAAAATACCTGTTTTATCGGATACATAAATAATATTTTCATTATCAATAGGATATGGATTTCTTTCATCATCATTTGTTTTAATAAGTGGCTTTACTTCCTTAGTTTCAAGATTTAAAACATAAATATCTCTTTCATCTTTGTAAGAATAATCAAAAAAGATATATTTTCCATCTTTTGAGAATTTAGGATTGTAAACTTGTTCGCCATATTTAAAGTTTGTAAGTATTTGCGAATTTTTGCCATCAATATCAATCATTCCAATATTTGTTGTTCCGTCTTTTTGTGTAACATAAACAATTTTTTGATTATCTGGCGAAAGATTCGGATAATATCCCCTTAAACCTTTTGTTAATCTTGTTTCTTTTTTTGCTTTAATATCAAAACTGTAGATATCATTAATATTTAAAAAATCTGAATTATTATCATCCAATTTTGAATAAATTAATATATTATCATCATTTGCAATAGAAAGAACTGAGCGAATGTTTTTAACAACGATTGAATAATTTTTATTCTCTAAATCATAACAATATAAATCACCTTTAAAGTAATCTTTGCCCCTATTGGAAATAAAATAAACTTTTTTACCATCTTTGCTAAATATTGGATACAAATTCCCAAAACCTTCGTCAAATATAATTTGTCCCTCGATACGATTTTGCAAAACTGGTTCTATTCTTCTTTTATAATCATTAGTTATAAATTCCTTCCACTCATTATAGACTTCTTCTCCTAGTTTGCCAACGGCATCGTTGATTGCTTTATCAATTGTAAAAGTTGAAAATCTGGAAAGATTGGTTGTAATTTCTTTGAGTTTAATCTCACCGTATTTTTGAGAAATATATCTTGTAAAAGCAAAACCAGAATTATAAACAGATTCATTTCCTAAACTATTTTTGCCAAATGAACCCATTTGAGAAAATGTCAACATCTTGCCATCAAGTGCGTAACATCTTAAAATCATATCTCTATGAGAATCCCAATAATCATATTCTAATTCTTTCCTTTGATACTGTGCTGTTCCTTCTGCTAACCAATTTGGTAAATTTATGCTCGAAATTGGATAAGATACAACACCATTTGGAAATTCATAGAGGATATCTGGCCTTTTCTTTTTGCCATAATTCATAAATTGAAAATAAACTACTGGCATCCTGCGACTAAACTTAAGAGTTGACTGCACCTGAACCATATGAGTAAACTCGTGCGTTATAACATTTCTCAACCAATTGTGAGTACCGCGTAAATCAAAATCCAGAGCAGTTGCCCAAATTTCTATTTTATTATCAAAAAAATATGTTGCGCCGTTAGCATACTCATCGTAATCTTTAACAATATATTGTGTTGGCTCAGGTTCATAATCATATAAAGAAGTAATTGGATCCCAGACTTCATCGTGAATTTTCACAATAGTTTTTGCTGTGTATTCTGCACCTTTGTGGTAATGAACATAACAATGTTTACCTTTAATTGTAAACCACTCAAGCTCAGGATGAAAAGAAAATTCCTGAGAAAATAAAAATCCAAAGCTTATAAGGAATATGTATATTTTTTTCATTGTAGCCAATTTTTATTTAACAATAGCGATTTTTATAATATTAGTTGATTTTTTCCCTGTTATTTTACTTTTTGCTTCAATACTACCATAATAAACACCTGCACCTAAATTGCTTAAATCTACCATAGTTTCATTTTCAATATTTGCATTTGCAATTGTATTTAATTTCTTTACAATATTTCCATCAAGTGAAGCAATTCGAATTGTTATTTCAGAATCTTCTGTTACTAAATATCTTATATAAGTAATACCATCGTAAACTGGATTTGGCCAATTGTAGCATAATTTTTTTGGGAAATATTCATTTTGCAATGCAACTGGATTTTGACTAGTCAAAACTTTGTTATTTTGTATGTTAACATTAGCACCTTTGCAAAAAATTTCATAATCTTTCAAATTTTCTATTTGATATAATTTTAGAGTGTTATCTTTTAAGATAATCATCTGGGAATTTTTTGTAAGATAAAAATCTTTAATAGTATCACCTACTGCAACAACTGAAAAATTACTTGCTTTATTATCTTTTCCGTTAACGATATATACTCGATTATTAGATGATGTAATAAAATCGGCGTATCCATCTTTATTATAATCAACCACAAGAACTCTTTTACTCAAAAAATTATCGTTGATATAAAAAGGGAAATTATTTGTTATTGCACCCGTGAATTTTTTCGCTATAATTTGATTACCTTGTTGATAGATATATGATAAGTTGCCAGATTTATCAAAATCTCCAAATGATAAATTGGTTGTTGTTATAGTATTGATATTTTCATTTTTCCAGATAGAATTATCAGATACTGCTATAATTTCTTTTGTTGCATCTACAAAATAAATACTCTTAATATTTTGCGAATATGTTTTAATAAGTTCACTGTTTTTGTATAAGGAATTATTTTCATCCAAAGCATAAATATCATTGTTAGCAACCAACACCTGTTTAACTGGCTTTGATGCTATATTAATAATTTCATATTCATCATTTTGTAGATTAAACTTTATTATACTTCCATCATCTAAACCAGCAAAAACAAAATTTTCACTAATTATAATATTAGAATTTACATTTTTATTTATGTTAATTTTTTTTATAAAATTAGCTTGTTTATCGTAAATGGATAAATCACTTAAAACTATAAAACTATCTGTTACAGCTGGTAATAAATTATTAAATATAAATTTTTCCTTAATCCAACCATCATAGACAAAATAAATTGAATCATTACTATTGAGCAAAGACAAATTGCCATCAGTGTATATAATTTTATTGATTTTTTGCCCTGCTGTTGGAATTACATTTTCTCTTACGAGTTTAATAGGATTTGACGATTTAATTGTAAAACTCATAACAGGACCAGCTTCGGAAAAATCTTTAAATTCAATAAAAGTAGGTAAATTATCTTTAGTAGTTGCTGGCGGTTTGCTATTATTGTTAAAGATATTTTTATATAATTTTGCTTTATTGCCATTATACCACAAATCAAACTCATCACCCTCACCTATAACATTACCAAGTGGCGTTTCATAAGTGTATCCAATATTATAAACTCCATCAGCTTCTACAAGAAAAATTCCCTTATTTTTTTTATCTGCGTTAATTTCATTTTTTTCAAATTTTTCCCGAATTACTTTTTCATCAATATACCAAATTGCGATACCACTCACAGGTAAAGCCCAATCGAATTCATCAATATTAGTAATAACTCCTTCTAAATTTTTAATATCGTAATATTGAAAACCGTTTTCATCTTTTGTAAAAATTAATTGTTTGGTTGTGTTTGTGGCATTGCTATAAATATCAATGATTGCACCGTCTTTATTAGCATCCCTTATTCTGTTTTCTAAAAGATAATATTCATCATCGGAAATTCGCACTTTTAAAATAACAGTATCGCCTAATTGATATTTACTTCTTGCTTTTAAATTAACTTTCTTTGGTAATCCATCGGATAAATCAATTTCATAAAAACCGGGGAATTGTATCCCAAGTAACTCGTATAGTTTTATTTTTTCCCAAGCTGATGGTTCTGGTAAAAATGCTCCGCCATAAGTAAAAATTGATTGTCCATCCATCAAACCAAATCTGCCAATTGCGGTAAGACCCGTTTTTGTATCAAATAAATCCGGTAGGCCAATATAGCTTGCAATTGATGATACTAATAAACCATTTATAGATAATTCCAAAAGCGTTTTTGAACCAAAAGTTTCAATCTCTCTATTATCTGTTGATGGACAAATAATTGTATTGTATTTACCACTTTTGTTTAACGGAAAATATTTATCATTTAACGTATTAGAAATAATTTTATGTGATAAAAACACGGATGGTAAATCTCTCGAATAACCAAGGCTACCTGGAATTTCGACATCTCTTCCGACACCAGCGTGAAAGATTAAAAATACATCATATTCACCTAAATTAATACCTTTACTTGCAACTTTTTCCCAAACTTCAGACGCGAGGTTAACCATAGGACTAAAATTATTAGATTTTACAGGCGGACTATATTCACGCATTTTCTTATCGGTTGTAATGATATCATCCAAAAGCGTGTAATTAATTTTTAACTGTCCATTTGTAATATAATTGTAATAATTAACAGCAAAGGCTAAGTGTGCCTCAAAATATTGTTTATTAAATGGAAGCGGATCTAATATTTTCGTGCTATCTTTATATTTTGTATATATTGAGCCAAATTTACCATTTCCTGTTGTTGCTTCGTCATTATCTTCAACAAATTCCACTCTTACAGCAATAATTTTTATTTCTTTTTGCGGTAATTGAGCAAAAATTAAACTCCAGAAAGCACAAACGATAAAGAATATTTTAATAGTTTTTGTCATTTTACTCTGATGATCCTGTTAATTTATAGTTTAGACCTAAGTTTATAAATCCTGTTCCGTGTCCGTAATCTCCACCTATAATTTTATAGTTCATATCTAAACTTAAAGATACTGGGAAATCTATAATATCATCTAAGTTATAAAAGAAAGTAATACCGGGCGCAAAAAATGTTGCATTTATTGTTTTAATTTTTTTTTCTGTGCTATTAACTGCTCCTGTTCTTACAGAAAGATAATCATTTTTGATACTTGTCATTCCTACTACCAAATATGGTCTTATAACTTCATAAGTATTTTTAATTATTGAAAGACCTATTTCAGCACCATAATATGAAGATTTATAATCATAAGCTGAATCTAGATAAATAAGATTACCACCTCTGCCATCATCAAATCTTTTGTGTTCTGTATTTTTTCTACCAAAGTGCATTCCATAAAAAGCACCTATGTAGATATCCCAACTATCTTCAATATAATTACCGCCTATTTTTATATTTATTCCATCTACAAAAGCATTATTAATACCAGCACCGTATAACAACGATATTGTAGTAAGATTTTCTAAGCCTTTATAGGAAGGAACAAAATATAAAGTATCACTCTCAACAAGTTGTTTTGTTGTATCTGTAACTTCTTTTTTTATATCTTCATTTCTTTCAACTTCTTCTTGTATTTCTTGTGCAAAGATTAAACTTGTTAATAAACCTATTGTTATTATTAATTTCTTTACCATATTATTACTCACCTATAATTTTATTAAATTCCTTTAGGAAAACCATTTGAAAAAATATCTTTAGAATCCCAATCTACACTAATTGTAAACCTTAAGGTCCCATTCAATGGATGATTATCTCTATTTTCAAACATAGAAGTTGTAATATAGCTAAAATCTACCCTATACATATCGTATTTAACACCACCACCAAAAGTTAAAAATTTTCTTGCGCCAAAAAGCGGATCTTCGTAAAAATAACCACCTCTTAAAGCAAATTCGAATTCACCAGGGATAACATAATCATACTGTAAACCAACGCCAAAATTAAATTCACGCATTGTTTTAGAAATAGAATAATCTCCCCAGGTTGTAAACATAGCTTTATAGAATTCATCTTGTGTTGTTGAAGTATCTTTTTTTGCATTTACAAGTAATTTATTTACATCAGCTACAAGTGTAACAGAATTATACTCATCTCTATAAAGATTAACAGCCGCCCCTAACCTCAAATTTGTTGGAATAGGATCTGCCTGGTCGCGATCTATGTAATAGATTTTTGGCCCAATATTACTAATATTTACCCCTAAGCTGACTTTTTTACTTAAATCAACATTATCAAAAACTAATTCATCTGGTCGCCATATAAAGCCTAAGTCAAATGAAGCTGTAGTTGTTACACCTTTTCCTTTTTCCTGGGCTGTCGGAGTTTCTGAAAGCTGGCTACGAATAACTCTAAAATTGAATCCCAAGCCCCAATCATTATCAATTTTGGTTGAATATCCTAAGGTTAAAGCTGCATCATAAGAACGGAAAGTCCCAAGCACATCACCTCTATCACTTGTTCGAACAAATTCACCATAATTCATAAAAGTAATTGAAGTTGTAACACTTCCTTCAAGATCTTCAATGTATGTTCTATAAGCCAAATAATCGTAATATAAATCAAGATTGAATTGTGGTAACCACTTGCTGTGTGTTAAGCTTACTTCACTTCCTGTAAGAAAAGCAATACCAGCAGGATTCCAATAAATTCCTGCTACATTATCTGATAATGCAGATCCTGCTTCTCCCATTGCACCAAATTTAGAATCTGGAGCAATTAATAAAAAAGGAACAGCAGTATTACCCTGCGAAAATACATCTTTCACAACAAATGTTAATAAAATTACAGCTATTAGCTTTAATTTGGTGGTTTTCAACATTACCTCCACTAATATTATTTAATTACAGTTAATTTGCCGATTTTCTCGGCTGTTTGTTCTCCATTACTTGAATTTATTTTAACTTTATAAAAATAAACTCCATTTGCAATATTGTTATAATTTTCATCTTTACCATCCCAAAATATTCTCACATATCTATCGCTAATTCCATATTGTTTAATCGTTTTTATACATCTACCTGCTATAGTATAAATTTTTATTTCTGCATTAATTTGTGCAAGATTATGCTGAAAGACAAAATAAGTATTAGAATTAAAAGGATTAGGATAATTATAAACTTCGCTTAAAACAGCCTGATTGCCCTCAACCACCAAAAACTCTACCTCTTTCATTGAATAATTATTCAATATATCCCACGCAATTATTTTAATTTTGTTTTTCCCGGGTTTTAAATTCGATAAATTATACTCTACAAGTCCACTTTTTCCATAACTATCCAGATCGCTAACATAATATTGTGATAAATCTATACTGTTTTTTTCTTCATCGTTTAAAATTGCTTCTAATTTATGCCCAAGCCCTAATCCTGTTGTATTAATTCCACTCTCGTCTTCTAATTTTATTAATAACTTTAAATTTGAATTTACAATTCGTCCAAAAGAATTACCGATATTATCAAAAAAGATTTCAATTTTTGGGCCTTTAGTATCATTGAATGTTTTTGTAGTATCCAGACCATCCAATTTTATATTTGTAAATACACCAATACCATCAGATTTGCTATTTTCATCGTAAAAATAAACAAATACTTTGCCTTTTTGATCGCTATAAGAAATATCTTTTGGAACAATAAACTTATCTTCTATTTTTCCGTTTTTTATAGTAGCCTTACCTCTATAAATTACGCCACCTTTATCTTTTATATACTTATTTAAGGGTTTAATAAATTCTTGTCTATACGCATCCAATACAGTTGTTTCACCAACTCCTTTTGTAATATTTAATGAACTTGCATTGATTTTAACATCCTGCAAAGCAGAAATTTTTATCTCATCACTTGAAATCATTTGCCCATTTACAGAATCAATTGAAACATAGTATCTTGGAACTTGTAAAACCAAAGTAGGATCACCAAAATAAATTAATTTTTGAGTAGCAAATCCAACTTTAACCTGTTTTAACTTAAACACTCCAAGCCCAGCAGATTTATTATAATCGAAATAACCCTGTAAATTTTTATCGTATCTGAATAAACTATCAAAAAGATGATACAAAATTATTGCGTTATCATTTCCAAATACTGGTCGATTAAAAGCAATACCGGCAATTATTCCATACTTTTCATTAAGCAATAATTTTTCAGCAGCAGATTGTTTTTCAATAAAATCAAAATAGCCAAAATCACAGGTAGCGGCGCATAGGAAAAATAACTTATCATTTTTCATTTGTGGCAATGCCAAAGAAATATCAAATATTTGTTCATCTGCCCAAAGATCAGGACTTCCGTGTCCAATATAATTAACAATTAAAGTTCCATTATTAATTGCATCGATAATAGCTTTGTTGACCAAAGGTCTTCTTCTACCTAAAGATGTATTTTCAAATGGATATCTTATTGAATATAATTTATATACTGAAAACAATGGCGGTATGATATATTCGGCCAATTGCTCAGATTGATATGTAAACTCAAACTCACTGCCACCATCATCAGGATTACCTGGACGATAGTGATCATCTGCAACCAATGTTATACTATTTTTCCAATTTCCAGGTATTATTTTACCATCATAAGCAATAATTTTATCCACAACAGCTTTAGCTTCACTTTCTGTTCTGCAAGGGATTCTACCCGGTATTATATCAATAGTCATTGAATTTATATTTGCGTTTCCCACAACATTGCAAAAATAATCATCTGTAGCCCACGAATAAATTATATCTAAAGAATATTCCAATTGATAAGTAGGTACAAAATTATTTCCTTTTCCTTCTATATTTCTAAAATCGTATGTGCAATCACCAAAAAACAAAACATACTCTGGTTTTTGTTGAAAATTCTCATATGCCCACTTCAAATAATTTCTTATAGCTGTAGGATCATTTAAACCATTGGCAAATTCATTAATAATATCTTCCACATCAACAACCATTGTTGAAATAGGGAAACGACTTTGAGTTTCTTTAAATGTTTTTAATCTTTCTGCTTGAGCCTTAAAGTTTTTATGAGTTATTATTATATACTTTGCGCCAATAACCTCTGATTTTAAATCTTTAAAATTAATTTGTTCAGCTTTATTAGGAGTTAAAAATTTATCTCTTGTTAGAGCAATAATTTTTCTAATTTTTCCAGTTTCAACATTTATGCTAAAAACTGCCTCTCCACCACTTATTGATAGTGGGACTATCTCTTTTACATTATCAAAATCTGTAATATCATAAATTTTAATCAAACTATTTGTAAAATTTTTAATATTATAAATTAAATTTCCAGTAGTATCTTTTGTATAAATAAACAATTGATCATTATAAGCATTTAAATTTTTTAAATAATCAATTTCAATATAATTCAAAAAACCACCAACATTACTTTTACCGGGTAACAAACGAATTTGCACAACATTTTGTTGAGTCCCATCAGAAATTGAAGAAAAATACAAAGTATTATCTTTTCCATAAAAATAATCTTCAACCACTCCGTACAAATAACCAGATTCTCCAATTATATTCCCATTAAGTGATAATCTCAACTTTTGATAATTTCCCTTATTTAATGTATTAGCAAATGCTATTTTATAATTTATACTTGTATTAGGAATTATATCATTAAAATTAAACATAAAACTTCTTGAAGGAGATAAATCATTAAACTCTTCGCCATAAAATTCTCTTCCAGTACTACCTAAATTATATTTATCTACTTCCCAAAATGCATAAGCTTTTGTTTGAGAAACACTAAAACCATTTGAATTAGAATTTAGTTTTTGAATTCTTAAGCCCTGTTCTCCACCAGATGTTATTAAATAATAATTATTATTGGTATATGGATTACGATTTCTAAATATTGTACTATTATTACTACTTTGCCAATATTCTACTCCGCGGGCATAAAATATAATATAATCATTATCATCAAATTTGCCATCTTCTTCGCCAACAACTTCGATTGTGATTTGTCTTGGTTCGTATTCAACACCACCATTAAAATTTTCTTTTAATGGTATACCACCAAAAGAATATATTTTAATAGTTCTTGGGTCAACAGTATTTTTATCAATTCCATAATCTGCTAACTGATTAGCTCTAATTATATAAATACCTTCATCTTTTACTGAGAATCTATAAAATTTATTGTTTTTATAAATCGAACTATTTATCTTATTCAATTTTAACTGAGATATCTTCCATTGTTTTGCTTGGCTATAATTTAAAACTATATTTTTAATAATATCATCATCATAAATTGGTAATTGATTTGTAGTAATACTTCCATTAAATTTGAATAATACTTCGGCTTGTTCAATAATGATAGTTTCATTTTTTGATGAATCATATAAAATTGGGAAAAATTTGTAGTATGCCACCCAATTATCTCTTGTTAAATCTATTCTATCAAGTGAAAGTGGGAAATCATTATTAACTACTTCTTTATCAAAATATTTTAATTTTCCATTATACCTTTTTGATTTTAATATTTTATATTCAAATTGTGGATTATTATTTGTAGGTATTGCTATATTAAAAGGGAAAAATATATCTATACTATTACTAAGAGAATATAAAATTCCATTTTGAATATCTAAGGAATTCTCATCTACTCTAATAGAAAAATTAAAAATTAAATCTAATCTATTTTGGGATTGAACAACTTCAACAGGAGTGTCTGCCCATAATACTAAAGGTAAAAACAGCAGGAATATTTTAATTATTTTTCTCATAAAACCAAAATTAATAAATATAGTAGCGAAATACCGCTAAAACCTCCAAATTTTTATTACAAAATAAACATTTTTTTTTAATTTTACAAATAAAAATTTAAAACAACACAACTATAAAATAAAAAAAGCTTCTTGATATAAATACCAAGAAGCTAAATTTATAATTTTTAGTAAAACTAAAATTCAATTTTCTTTTTAATCCTTTCAGCATAATCTAAAACTATAGCACTAGCAACGAATATAGATGAATAAGTACCAGTTATAATACCAATTATCAAAGTAAAAGCAAATGCTCTTAAAACTTCACCACCGAATAACAATAATACAACAATTGTTAATAATGTAGTACTACCTGTTAATATTGTTCTAGACATTGTTTTATTGATAGCATCATTGATATGCTTATAAAGATTATCAATATTTTTATAAATTTTTAACTGTTCCCTAATTCTATCAAAAACAATAACGGTATCATTAACTGAATAACCTACTAAAGTAAGGAATGCAGCTAGAACAGTTAATGTAATTTCAAGATTTAATCCTGGGATAACATCATATAATAAAATATACATACTAAATGTAATCAAAACATCGTGGAACAACGCGACAACAGCACCAACCGCAAATATAAATTTAAATCTAAATGCTAAATAAATTAAGATACCCAAAATTGATAAAACGATAGCAATAATTGCTGTGCCTTTGAGTTCATCTCCAACTTTAGGACCAACTTTATCTACTTTAATTACTTCAAACTCATTGTCAGGGAATAAGTTACTCAATTTCATTTTTATAAAATCAGCTAATCCTAATCTAACAGAAACTAATGTTTCATCATTTTCTTCTAAAACTCTACCTGCCTGTGCTCCTTTATTTAATAAAAACTCAACTATTTTTTGAGCTGTTAAAGCATCATCGAATTTATAAATATACTCATCATTGTTAACTGATTTTAATTGGAAATTAATATCCGGCTTATATTCTTTAAATATATTTTCTGTATATGACTTCAATTCTTCTGTTTGTTCTTTATTCATTGTTTGTAATTCTGTTCTAATCAAGATACCATTTTCACCAAATGTTTTGATTTCAGGATTACCTATCCCCATATCTTTTGCCTTAGCTCTCATCTCTGATAAAGCTATTTTTTTATCGAAGTTAATAACAACTTCTAAACCACCTTTAAAGTCAATACCAAAATGTAACCCACTTACCAACATACTGATTATACCAGCCAATATAATTACGGCAGAAAGAAGGTAGAACTTCTTTTTATGCGCCATAAAATCTACATTTAAGTTATGGAAAATTCTCATTTTATTTATACTCCTGGAAATTATTATCCAATTGAAATTCTATTTGTTTTATCAGTTGACCAATCAATTAAAACTCTAGTTATAACAAGAGCACCAAATAATGTAGTGAAAATACCAATCATTAATGTTAACGCAAACCCTTTAATTGGACCTGTACCGAACTGATAGAGAATAAAACCTGTAATTAAAGTTGTGATATTTGAGTCTAAAATAGCAGATAATGAATTATCAAACCCACTTTTAATAGCTGCTTTGACTGTCTTTCCTAAAGCTAATTCTTCTCTAATTCTTTCATATATAAGCACATTGGCATCCACAGCCATACCCATAGTTAATACTAAACCCGCAATACCAGGAAGAGTTAATGTAGCGCTAAAACCTGCAAGTACACCCATAATATAAAGCACAATTAATACAAGGGCAACATCCGCAATAGCACCAGCTTTTTGATAATAAATTATCATAAATATAGCCACCAACATATATCCTAACAATGCAGAAATAAATCCAGCAGAAATTGAATCTTGTCCTAATGATGGACCTACTGTTCTTTCTTCAACAATATCAATTGGCGCTGGTAATGCACCAGCTTTCAAAATAATTTCTAGGATTTTAGCTTCTTCTAAAGAACCTGAACCAGTAATTTGTGAATTACCACTTGGAATTTTTGATTGAATAACAGGAGCAGAATATACTACACCATCCAAAACTATAGCACATCTTTTTTTAATATTAGCACCAGTAATTCTAGCCCATTCAACAGCACCCTGACTATTCATTTGCATTGTTACAATTGGAGCATTAGTAGTAGGATCAATATTAGCTTGTGCATTTGTAACAACTTCACCTGTTAATTCTGGTTTTGCATTTAATAAATAGAGTGTGTAATATTTTTTACCATCTTTAAATGTTTCTGGTTTAGCACTAAACACAAACTCAACATTAGAAGGAATAACACTTCTAACATCACTTCTTTTCAAAAGATTTTCTACAACTGGAACCATTTTTTCTTCAACATATCCATCAACTGTATAAGGATTAATTTGCATATATTTGAATAATGGATTTTCAGCAAGGAATTCCTGTTCAGTTTGTTTTTTACTATCCTTAGTTGTATCTGAAGATTTTTTATTAGAAATTGTATCAATTATAGCCTGATTTGTCGTAGTATCAATTTTAGCTTTACCAGCCAAAACTAAGTTAATATTTTCGATAATTTTAGCTGTATATTGTGGATCTTTAACAAGTCTAAACTCAAGTTGTGCTCTTCCTTGTAAAAGTTGTCTTGCTTCTTCTTGTTTAGAAACGCCCGGCAACTCAACAATAATTCTTCTACTCCCTTGTTTTTGTATAGATGGTTCAGAAACACCATATTGATCAATTCTGTTTCTTATAATTTCCATGGCTCTATTGATAGCATCATCAGATTGCTTTCTTAAATTTTCAGCAATAACATCTTCATCTTCTCTTACAGAACCGAAATATTTACTTAAACGAATTCCTTTTTGTTTAAACTTTTCAATCATTATATCAACTAGTGGTTTATCGCTATATTTAGATTCTTTTTCAGCTTCTTTAAGAATTTGTCTAAAAGTAGCATCTGCTTTATTTCCAACAATTTTTTCGAACATTTTAGCAGTATTGACCTCTAGTGCCAAATACATACCACCCTGCAAATCAAGACCTAATTTAATTCTTTTTGCTCGAGTTTCAGCAATAGAAGGATCTGCATTTCTAATACTATCTTCCATAGCGTAGAGATATTTATCGAGATCATTTTTGCTAATTTTAGGATTTTCTTTTAATTTTTTCTGTTTTAGAACTTCCAATTTTTGCTTGATATCTTTTGTATTTTGATAATCCTTATAAGTTGGATACAACAAATAGATACACAAAATTGTGAAGATAGCGATCAAAAATAATCTGAAGCTATACTTTTTCATGTTTTATACCTACTAAAAGTGATTAAATTTCAATTTTAAACTATGTAATTTAAAAAAAATATATTTGTTTTTCAAATTGTTTTTATTAGTAACTTTCTTTTTCAGACGGAAAATTTAAAGTTTTTATATCACTTACATAATTTTTTATAGCCTGGTCAATTTCTTGAGCAAGATTTAAATATTTTCTTACAAATCTTGGTTTAAATTCTTCGTTAAGACCTAGCATATCGTGCAATACTAATATTTGACCGTCACAATATTTACCTGCACCAATTCCAATTGTCGGTACATTAACACTTTCGGTAATTTTCTTAGCAAGTTGTGCAGGAATTTTTTCTAATACAATAGCAAAAGCACCAGCCTCTGCAACCGCTTTTGCATCATTAATTATTTGTTGTGCTTCTTTTTCATCAACACCACGAGCTTTATAACTGCCATATTGATGTATGCTCTGTGGCATCAATCCCACATGTCCCATTACCGGTATTCCGTTACATGTAATCTTATAAATAGTTTCAGCAATACTAATGCCACCTTCAACTTTTACCCCGCCGGCATTAGTCTCTTTCATTATTCTACCAGCATTTCGAAATGCATCATCTGGATTTGTTTGATAACTCATAAATGGCATATCACAGATAACCATTGCCCTGTTTACACCTTTCATTACGGCTTTGGTATGGTATATCATTTCTTCTATAGTAACCGGTAAAGTTGTTTCATTACCCTGAAAAACATTTCCCAAAGAATCACCAACCAAAATTAAATCAATACCAGCTCTATCAACCAACTTTGCAAAAAGAAAATCATATGCAGTTATTGCTGCAATTTTTATATTTTGTTGTTTCATTAACTGCAATGATTTCGTTGTAACTTTTCTAAAATCTGAAGTTTGTGTACTCATTTTATACCCTTGTAGGAGGAATAATTCCTCGCTTACTGTTTTCGATAAAATTAATTATTATTTCAACTAAATTATTATTAGAGAATTTATTTTTTAATTCCTGCAATGCATTTGAAACATTTAATCCAGAATAATATACAATATTAAAAGCATCTTTAAGTAAATTTAGGTCATCAGTTGTAAAACCTTTACGCATCAAGCCTACTCTATTAAGTCCTAAATATTTTAAAGGATCATCTGCAGCAAGGCAATAGGGCGGTACATCTTTTGAAACTTTACTACCTCCCCTTACCATTGCATATGAACCAATTTTAGTAAATTGATGAACTACTGCAGCACCACCAACTGTTACAAAATTACCAACCTCTACGTGTCCGGCAAGTTGAACTACATTAGCTAAAATAGTATTATGACCAACAATACAATCATGAGCAACATGCGTATAAGCCATAAGTAAACAATTTTTACCAATTTTAGTTACTCCATTTTCACCAGTGCCTCTATGCACAGTTGCAAATTCATGAACTGTTGTGTTATCATCAATTTCAACAAAGGATTTTTCATTATTATATTTTAAATCCTGCGGTCTGTGTGATATAGAAGCCGATTGATATATTTTTACATTATTACCAATTCTAGCTCCATTATAAATACAAACTTGTGGACCAATATAACAATTTTCCCCGATAATAACATCATCTTCTATCAACGCAAAAGGACTTATAACCGTCCCGTCGCCAATTTTAGCTTTATCACTAACTATAGCTGTTTTATGAATTTCAATCATTTTCCATACTCCAATTATGAAATTTCTTTAGCTTTTTCCATTACTGCAGCCATAAATTCAGCTTCACATACTAATTTATTATCAACAAATGCTTTTGCCTTCATACTAACAAAATTTCGTTTTTTAGCAACCATTTCACATTCCATTACAAGTTGATCGCCCGGACCTACTTGTTTACGGAATTTTGCATTATTAATTTGTGTAAAATAAACTAAATAATCATTTGGATTTTGCATAGAATTTAATAATAAAATTCCTCCTGTTTGAGCCATTGCTTCAATTATTAAAACACCTGGCATAACTGGTTTTTCAGGAAAATGTCCCTGGAAAAATGGCTCATTAACAGTAACATTTTTTACACCAACTACTTTTTTATCAAAATCTAACTCAATAATTTTATCTACAAGAAGGAAAGGATATCTATGTGGCAATATTTTCTTAATAGCATTAATATCTAATACAACACCTTCAGTTTTAACATATTGATATTTTTTAATAATTTTTTTCTGTAGATATAACTTTCTCACCATTTTGGCAAATTCAACATTTGCCTTGTGACCTGGTCTAGCAGCTAAAATCTGTGCTTTTATAGGTGCACCAATTAAGGCTAAATCACCAACCATGTCTAATAATTTATGTCTAACAGGCTCATTTTTATATCTAAGTTGTTTTCCATTTAGTATACCATTTTCACCAACAAAATACTTTCCTTTAAAACCTGTATTTTTAGCTAATTTGCCTAAATCTTCATCATTAACTTTTCTATCAACAATAACCACAGCACTTTCAATATCACCACCTTTAATAAGCCCTGCATCTACTAAATGCTCAACTTCACTTAAAAAACAAAATGTTCTTGCTTTGGAAAATTCTTCTACATATTCTTTTTCCAAGCTAAATAATCCTGTATGCTGACTACCTAACGCAGGATTTTGATAATCAACCATAACAGTTATTCTATAATCATTTAAAGGCAAGGCAACAATATCTATCTGATTTTCTTCATCATGATATTGGATTGTTTGATCAATAATTAAATAATCTTTTGGTTCATTTTGTTGTTCAAAGCCAGCCTCTAGTAAAGTTTTAACGAATTCATAAGAACTACCGTCAAATACTGGCGGTTCTATACCATCAATCTCAATAATTATATTATCAATCTGCAAACCTGCAACAGCTGAAAGCACATGCTCAACAGTATGAACTTTTACTTCGCCAACCCCTAATGTGGTTCCTCTTGATACATCAACAACATTATCTGCTATAGCTGGTATTTCGGGATTCCCACCAAGATCAACTCTTACAAATCTAATACCATAATTCGGTGGAGCTGGTTTGAATGTTAATTTAGAATTTGTTCCTGTATGTAAGCCTAACCCAGTTAAAGAAACTGGTTTAGTAATAGTTCTTTGCATTTCTAACATAGTAAAGCCCTACTATTTTTTCAAGTTTTCTATTTCTTTTTCCAATTCTTTTACTTTATTAAATAATTCTTCTAAATTTCTCTGATAACTTTCTATTCTTAAATATTTTTTGAATTCTTTTGCAGGAGTTCCCATATACGCCATATCACCTTTAAGAGATTTTGATACTCCACTTTGCGCACCAATCATAACTCTATCACCAATTGTAACATGATCTGCAACACCAACTTGGCCACCAAAAGTGCAATAAGAACCAACTTTACTACTACCTGCTATTCCCGTCTGAGATGATATAGCTGTCTGCTCGCCTATGACCACATTATGTGCAACCTGAACAAGATTATCTAATTTTGTCCCTTTCTTTATGATAGTAGAACCCAACGCCGCTCTATCAATACAGCTATTTGCGCCTATCTCTACTTCATCTTCTATAATTACATTTCCAATTTGTGGTATTTTATGATGATTTCCTTTTTCATCTCTCAAATATCCAAAACCGTCTGCACCAATTACAACACCAGGATACAATATTACATTATTACCAATTTTTGCCCTATCACCGATATAAACATTTGGATAAATCAAACAATTATTACCAATTTCAACATCATCACCTATAACAGTATTGTGAAATATTTTATTGTTATCACCAATTTTACAATTTCTACCTATAACAACATTTTTCCCTATTGCTGTATTATGACCTACTTTTGTTGTTTGATCAACAAAAGCAGTTTTATCAATACCCTCAAGAATAATTTTTGGTTTGAAATATTGATCAATTATCATTAAAAAAATAAGATAGGGATTTTGAGCTTTAAGATATGTTATATCATCTTTATATTCATTAAAGTCATTTTTAACGATGATAACTTTAGCCCTGGTTGATTCAAGTAATTTTTTATATTTGATATCTGCATAAAATGTCAAATCATTTTCATTTGCAAATTCCAGATTTGCAACTCCCTGAATTTCTCTTTTCGGATTTCCTATTAATTCTAAATTAAACTTTTGCGCTAATTCACTGGCTTTCATATATTTTACTTTAATTTTTCTATTACAATTTGAGTTAAATCGTATTTATCTTTGGCGTAAATAAACATTACATCGCCACTTCTATCAAAAATAAAATCATAGTTTTCTTTATCTGCAATTTCTTTAATTACATTAAAAATTCTATTATGTATCGGTTTAAATAACTCTTCTTGTTTTTGTAAATATTCGCCTTTAGGTCCAAATTTTTTTTGCCTAAATTCGTTAATTTTTTCTTCAAGTCGTTTAAGTTCTGTTTCTACTCTTGCTCTAGTTTCATTAGTCATAATTAATTTTCTATTTTCATAATCATCATACTTAGCTTTCCAATCGTTTTGCATTCTTTGTAATTCATTTTTCCATTCATTAACAATTTTATCCAGCTCTTGTTGTGCTTGCTGTGCATCAGGAATTGATTTAATAATAGCATCCGAATCTATATATCCAATTTTTAATTGTCCAAAAGATATTGTATTTAAAACAAAAAAAATAAGTATAAAAAATACTTTTTTCATAATTATTCCTCTCTAAAAAATTATAAATGGGGAATTACAAATAATTTTATAATTAAATTAATTTTAACAATTAATTTTTGTGATTATTTGGAATTCCCCCATAAGAAGATTATTTGTTCATTGTCAGTTCTTTTAATACATCAAATGTTAAATTGAACTTAGGTTCCACATACAAAGCAACATCTTTGTCTAATACATATGAATAACCATCTCTTTTAGCAATTTTTTCAATTGTTTTTGTAATTTTATCATAAACCGGTTTTAACAATTCCATTCTTAATTTAACATATTCACCCTGTTCACCAAATTTTTCTTGTTTGAACCGCAACATCTCTTGTTCAGCTAGTATAAGTTTTTGTTGTTCTTCTTTCTTTTTATCATCAGTCATCATTGCTTGCTTTTTTTGATATTCTTCGTAATTTTCTCTTAATTTAGTTTGCATACTATCTAATTGATTGTACCAAAACTCTTGATATGTTTGTAACTGCCTTTGAACAGCTTGCGCTTCTGAAAATTGTTCAAGAATAACTTGTGTATCAACATAACCAATTTTTAATTGAGAACTTTGTGTTTGTTTGCTTTGTGCAAAGATTGCCACTGTTAAAACGAGCATTACTAATAATTTTTTCACTTTATTTCTCCAAATTATTGAATACAAAATTTAAATTTAAATATTTACTTAAATATTCACAAATTAAATTACATTCC
This sequence comes from Ignavibacteriales bacterium, assembly GCA_035361425.1. Lineage (GTDB taxonomy): Bacteria > Bacteroidota > Ignavibacteria > Ignavibacteriales > DAOSCP01 > DAOSCP01. The sequence goes on from DAOSCP010000001.1 coordinate 224,488, forward strand.
TATTCCAAATTGAAAATGGAATTTCAATGAAGGTTTGCCGCCATCAACATCCCTTTTATCAAAACCATAACCAAAATCAAATCCAACAAGACCAACTGGATTTATTAATAATCTTGCACCAAAACCAATAGCTCTTCTTAAATCAAAGAAGTTAGTTGATTTTAAATCATAAAACACATTACCAGCTTCAGCAAATGCAATAAAATAAATTGGCACAGGTTCTAATGCAGCTGCAGCCCTTATTTCAAAAGTATGTTTAATCATTGTGCTACCACCAACAACTATATAACCTTCACTTTGAGAGTATCTTCTTGGACCAACAGTTCTATCATCGTAACCTCTCAATGGCGTAGTAGCAATAATCATACCGTTACCACCCATAAAGAAATATTCAAAAGGATTGATTTTTGTATCCCATCTAAATTTATCTAAAAATCCAAACTCTGAACCAGCATACAACGCCAATCTATTAGAACCAAATAATCTTTTATACCACTCATTCTTTAAATTGATTTTATAGTAATCAACACTACCGGGCAAAAATGGCCCACCGGAAACATCAATATCCAAACTAATGTTAGATCCTTGCGATGGGAAAATAGGATTATCAATATCTTTTCTACTTAAACCTAATCCTAAAGTATATTGCTCTGATTTACCAGTTGCGTAATATCCACCGCCATACTGAATGTTGTTATTTTGATACTTAAAGTATGCAGATACATAAAAATAATCATCCGGCCACTTTAATCTTCTACCAAATCTAAATGTACCACCAGTTTGTGCCAACTCGTAGACGTAATTTTGTCTTGTATCAAAAACTTCAAACCCCAATAAAGTTGGAGTATCCATAAACCATGGCTCTGTAAAGCCTAATGAAAATGTTCTATAATAATTACTAACTCCAAATTGCCAGTTAAAGTTAAGTATTTGTCCAGCACCCATTTGAAATGGTTCTGCAATAGAAAAGTTAGTTAATGTAACACCAATCATACCACTAAATCCAAAACTTCCACTATAACCAACCGATGCATTTAAATAATCACTGGATTTTTCTTCAACTTTATAGGTTATATTAACAGTAGAATCATTAACTGGAGCATAATCTACACCTTCCTGATATAACTTTTCAACATTAAAATATTGCAAATTTGAAAGCTGTTGGATACTTCTCATTATAGCAGCACGACTAAAATAATCTCTTGGAACAGTATATAATTCCCTTCTGATTACTTTGTCTTTTGTTTTAGTATTACCTGCAATATCAACTCTTCCTACTCTAAAACGAGTTCCCTCGTAAACTCTTATATTTATATCAATTGAATCCTTACCAACTATAATTTCTTGTGGTCGAATATTTAACCCCAAATAACCGTTATCCAGATACAATGCAGAGACATCATTTTGTTTTTGATTTCCTCTTAAATTTTGAGTAAATCTTTCAATATCATAAATATCACCTTTTTTAAAATCAAGCCTATCATTAAGTTCTTCATTTGAATAAATCGTATTGCCTTCCCATGTAATATTTCTTACTTTATATTGTTCACCTTCATAAACATCTATTAAAATAGTAACATATTTTTTGTTAGAAGAATAAATTAAAGTATCTTTTATAATATCAAAATCTTTATACCCATTTTTCCTATAGAATTTTTTTACTAATTCCTTATCTTCTTCATATTTTTTTCTCTTAAATTTTGCTGTATTCCAGAATTTCCACCATCTTCTTTCAACGGTTTCTTTAAATTCATCTTTTAAATCATCATCAGAAAAAGCCTTATTACCTCTAAACTGTATTTTTTCAACTTTTACTACATCGCCCTCATCAATTTTTATTTTTAAGATAACTCTATCTTTAATTCTTCTTAGAATATTTCCAAAACTTTTCTTTAAATCATATTTATTTTGATACTTATCACTTGGATCATTTATATTACGCCACAAAACAACTAAATTATTTTTTACAGTATCTGCACTTTCAAACTCATATAAAATTGTTTCCACATTAGCTCTTAAATAACTTTCTTCTTCATAAGCTGCTTTTATTTTGTATCTAATTGTATAAAGATCTTGATCTTTTAAAGTTTGTCCCGATGCAATTGATACTTTTTTTTCTAAATCACTTACACTTAGCTCATCATTTCCTTCATAAACAACAGTTTCTAATTTTTTTGCCTCCTTTACTTTAATCAAAAGATAAACTCCATTACCAACAACTTTTTCCTGTATAATTTGAATATCATTAAATATTCCAAGATTCCAGAGATTTTTTATTGCATTAATCGTCTGCTCACCTGGAATTTCGATATCTTGCCCGATTTTCAACCCACTATTAAAAACTATAGTATTAGCATCTGAAATATTATTACCTTGAACTGAAATACCTAAAATTTTTAATGTTTTTCTTGCAGGCTCTTGCTGCGGAAAGATAAAAGTTGCACTTAAAAACAATATTACAATAATTAGATTTTTTTTACTCATTTGCACCATTCTTATTAATTTGTTCACTTGTTTTTCCGAATCTTCTTTCTCTATTTTGAAAATCTATAATAGCATTATAAAAATGCTCTTCAGTAAATTCAGGCCAAAAGACATTAGAAATATATAATTCCGAATAAGCCAGTTGCCAAAGTAAGAAATTACTAATACGATATTCGCCGCCAGTTCTAATCATCAAATCTGGATCTGGTAATTCTTTTGTGAGAAGATTTTGGGATACTACTTGCTCATCTATATCCTCAGGTAATAATTCACCTTCCTTCACTTTACTTGCAATTTGTTTAATAGCATGTAAGATTTCCCATCTTCCGCTATAACTTAAAGCTAATGTAACAATAATACCATCATTATTAATAGTTTTTTCTATTGCTCGATTTAATTCATTCCTCACAGCTTTAGGCAACATATTAAAATCACCGATTGTATTAAGTCTTACTCCTTTTGCAATCATTTCATCAAGTTCTTTTCTCAAACTTTTAACTAATAATTGCATAAGAGTAGAAACTTCATCTTCTGGCCTACTCCAATTCTCAGTAGAAAATGTATAGAGAGTAAGATATTTAATATCAATTTCTTTTGCTGCTTCGATAATTTTTTTAACTGTTTTCACTCCCTCACGATGGCCAAATACTCTAGGTCTATTTTTTGCTTTTGCCCATCTTCCATTACCATCCATGATTATAGCAACATGGGATGGAATTTTACCGTTTTCTTTTATTTTATCTATTAATGTTTGTGGTTTCATTTTATAATTTATTTTTAATCAATCTTTTAAAGTTAAGTTTTAATTTGCAAAAAAACAAATTTTATATTATTCATACTTATCTTTAAACTTCTCATAAAGTCTTTCTGCTACACATTGCGGCACAAAGCTACTAATATCAGCCCCAAAAGATGCTAGTTGTCTTACAATTGTGGAGTTTAAATAAGTATATTTCTCATTAGGCATCAAAAAAACAGTAGTAATTGTCTCCTCTAATTTCCTATTCATTAATGCCATTTGAAATTCATATTCAAAATCCGACACAGCTCGCAAACCTCTTATTATTCCAACTGCTCCAATAGCTTTTGCGTGTTCGACAACCAAGCCATTAAAACTATCGACTTTAACATTCTTCAAATGTTCTAAACTTTTCTTAAGCATTTCTAATCTCTCTTCTACAGTAAACATAAAAGTCTTTGCAGGATTTTTTGCAACTGTAACAACTACCTCATCAAAAAGTTCGCTTGCTCTTTGGACTATATCAATATGTCCATAAGTTACTGGATCAAATGTTCCTGGATAAATTACCTTTGACATCTTTTACCTCTTTTTTCGATAATTTCTTTTATAATATTAAATGCAAAATCAACCGTCAAATCTTTAACACATTTAAATTTTTTGTCCAATCTATTACAAGTTAGCGGTTTCGGACTGTAATAAAAACAAGGGGAACACTCTAAATTTAATGTGATTGGCATATACTCTGTTTGCCATGGATGGATATAATTTAAATTTGTAGGTCCTATTATTGGAAAAACAAAAACTTTTGCAGCAGATGCTACATGCATTAAGCTAGAATCATTTGTTACAAAATAATCACAATTTTTAATTATCTCGTAAGATGTTGATAAATCCACATTTTCAACACTCACACAATTTTCAGAATTTACAATTTCCAATATTTTTTCTCTTAAATACTTTTCTTCTGGACCACCAAACAATAATATTTTAGATTCAAATTCTTCAATTATTTTTTTTGCTAACAACCCAAAATTCTCCACATCCCACCTTCTTTTATCATGATTCTTTAAAGTATTGCAACCGGGATGCATTCCAATAATTAAATTATCTTTGCCAATTTTATCTATAAATTGTTGTGCTATATTTTTAGCATCATTATTTGTATAAAACTCAAGTAGTATAGAATAATCTTTTGGAATATTTAAATACTCGGCAAGTAAGTCAATATTTTCAACCACATTATGTTTTTTATCATCTTCAAGTATTCTTTTATTATTAAAAAAACCAAAATTAATGAAATCTTCTCTTAAATACTTAACTGCTAATCTTTGTTTAGCCAAGGTCATCAAGTTGATAATATTATATTCAACTCTATTAGATGGATAAACATTTATACTTACATCATATTTATTAGCAATGTGATAAATAAATTTTAAGGATTTCCAAATTCCTTCCTTTAAAAAATCAAAATGATATAAATTATTTATATTTACATTATCTTTAAATATATCATAACTCCCTTTATACATTACAACTACATCAATAATTGCATCAGGATATTTTTTCCTTAGTAAGTTTAAAGCCGGCGTAAACATTAATGCATCACCAATACCAGAAAGTGCCCATATTATAATTTTCATATTATTCCTTTATTGATAAAGCAAATATAATAATTTTTAAAATATTTTTAGATTATTATTAAGATGTGATTTTTTTAGGAAAGGTTTAAGCAACAACATTAATAAAATTTCCTTGCATAAAGATATTAATACCACTACTATAAATTTTATTTATAAGTTCTTGGACTGGCTCTTTTTTTTCTTGACTATCTTGAGTAATATCATTATTTAATGGGGAATTGATTTTATTGATATCTGTTTTTTCGTTTAGTTTTTTTTGTGCTTCAAGTTTAGCTTTTTGCTCAATTCTTTCTGCTTGTCTTGCAACTGAATAATCTTGTGGAGATGGATCAGATGGAGCCAAAGCAGCTCTTTTAACCTTTTGCATTTTAACGACTGTTGCTTCTGGATCACCTTGTACTTCTTGTATATCGATTTTCACCTCACCAGCAACTGCATATTGATTGCCATCAGGTCCTCTTTGATATGAATAGCTTGTCCCTCTATATAATTCACCAGCTGCAACTTGATGTTGCACTTCGTGATTTTTTACCTTTTGGTCTATTTCTTTTAATTTTTTTAAAATTTTATCTTCTTTGGATGGCTCGTAAGTATCCTTAGTATCCCATTGTGAAGATACTTCTTCAATAATTACTTTTTTAAAATCTTCTTTATTCTTTTTAGAAAACTGATATTGATTTACTTCTTGTTTATACGATATATTTTTTAAAGGGTATACTGGCATTTTAATATTTTTTTTTAAATATAAAACATTTTTTTAAAATAGTCAAGTATTTTTTTTAATTTTTTTTTGAGATTTTTAAGACCCATTTTATTCAATTTAATCTGGAGTATACAATGAATCCTGTTGAAATTATCCGCAAGAAAAGAGATAAGAAAGAATTATCTTCCGAAGAAATCAAATTTTTAGTTAATGGCTACACAAAAAAAGAAATTCCCGATTATCAATTTTCCGCATTTTTAATGGCAGGTTTTCTTAATGGTATGACAAAAGAAGAAACCTCAGCTCTCACCCATGCTATGTTATATAGTGGTAAAGTGTTAGATTTAAGTTCCATACCAGGAATAAAAGTAGATAAGCACTCAACTGGCGGAGTTGGAGATAAAACATCATTAATATTAGCTCCAATTGTAGCCGCTGCTGGCGTACCTGTTCCTATGATTTCCGGTCGCGGTCTTGGACACACCGGCGGAACATTAGATAAACTCGAAGCTATACCTGGCTTTAGAACCGATTTAAACCTACAGCAATACGAAGAAGTATTAAAAAAACATAATGCTGTTTTAATAGGTCAAACTGCTGAAATTGCACCTGCAGATAAATTAATTTACGCACTCCGTGATGTTACTGCAACTGTTGAATCTATTCCTTTCATCACAGCATCTATTATGAGCAAAAAATTAGCCGAAGGTATTGACGCTTTAGTCCTCGATGTTAAAACAGGTAGTGGCGCTTTTATGAGAAAAATTGAAGACTCTGTTGCACTTGCAGAATCTCTTATGAACACAGCTAAATCTTTTGGCAAAAAAGTTATTGCTATGATAACAGATATGAACCAGCCATTAGGCAACTATATTGGAAACTGGCTCGAAGTTTATGAATCTATTCTTTGCTTACAAGGAGAAAATGTCGAAGACTTAATGGAAGTTACTCTTGCTCTTTCCGGGGCAATGATTATGCTCGGCTGCAAAGCTACATCCTTAGATGAAGGTATCGAAATTTCTAAAGAAATGATTAAATCCGGTAAAGCATTCGATAAATTTGTCGATATCGCAAAAGAACAATTTGGAGATGTATCTTACATAATAAATCCTGAAAAATACCCCAAACCTAAATTCTCCGAAAAAGTTTATGCTATTACAGATGGATATATCAAATCAATGGATAATTATGAAATTGGCATGGCATCACTGGAATTAGGCGCAGGAAGAATGAAAAAAGAAGATATTATCGACCCTAAAGCAGGTATTATTTTCTACCCCAAAATTGGTACTAAAATATCCAAAGGCGATTTAATTGCAGAATTATTCACCGACAAAGAAGATAAAATTGAACCTGTTAAAAACAGAATTCTTAATGCTTTAGAATTTAGCACAAACCCTGTTGAAAAAGTAAAACTAATTCACAAAATTATGGAATAAAAAGACTATTTGTCTAAACACTATAATTTAAAGTTGAGCATTTAGAAAACCAAAAAATCGGTCATCAATTAACTCGTTAATACACATTTAGATGACCGATTTTTTTTATATTGCATTTATTAACCTAAATATGTTATATACTGCTTATCAAATTACCTGATAAATAGCCTATCATTACAAGTTATTTATTTAATCAATAACATCTTTTTTACATCAATATATTTATCTGTAGATAATCTATAAAAATACACACCGCTTGGTAATCCGCTTGCATCGAAATCTACATTATATAGACCTTGAACTCTGTAACCATCAATAAATGTTTTAATTTCTTTACCACTTATATCATAAATTTTAAGCTTTACATTGGTTGAATACGGTAAATTAAAACTTATACAAGTTGTTGGATTAAAAGGATTCGGATAATTTTGATATAATATAAAATCTTTTGAATATATTTTATCATTATTATTAAGAATATTATTAAATGAAGTTTCGAACAGACCTCTTGTTTCCGTTCCTACGTATAACTTTCCATTATATTCTTTAATAACATTTATATCAGAATATTTGGGGAAAATTGAAATTTTTTCAATTGTATTGAAATTATTTTTTGTCATATACAAATCATAACCAATATCAAAAAATACAATATCATCCTTAAAATATATACTATTTGTAATTTTTTCAGATACTTTATTCCAGCTACTACCATTATTCTCTGCTTTAAATATTCCATTAATATAATCTGCAAAATAAATAGTACCATTATCTAAAGCTACTAAATTATTTCGTGACATCATCATAGATGAATAAATACTATCTTTTATAACAACAAAAATAATTAAATCGGAAGATCTATACATTTTATATGGATAAGGACCATTACATGCTATGAAATAATAATCTTTATTTTTTGTTATGTTATAAGGGCCAATAACTGATGTTTTGTTCCAGGTATTACCTGCATCATAAGAAACATATAAATTATCCGATGCAACTAATATTGTATCATTCCCAACTGTATAAATTTTTAATATTTTTTTGGTGGTGTAGTATGATATAAAGCATTCCAATATTTACCGTTATTGGTTGATTTGAGAAGTCCAGCAGAATTAGTTGCAGCATAAACTGTCCCATTAGGCGTAACAGCAATATCATTTATTATCGAATTACTTACTGAAGACCATTTACCGGTCTTCAAATTTTTCATCTGAATACCGAGTTTCGTTGCAGTATATATTATAATATCTTTCCAGAAAGCTATATTATATACAGTTCCAACAGGTAATCCTGTATGCTCAAATTTATTTGAATTTTGATTTAATTTAAACAAACCATAAATTCCAGAACCAACATACAAATTATCATCTTTATCAAGTGAAAGTAATAATACATCAACAGCAGGGGATAAACCCCAATCTGGTTTTATCCATTCCTGACAAAATTTATTGTCATATAAAGTCCTTCATTAATAACACCAACAAAAATTACATTTGTTTATTTTTTGCAATTGAAAATACATGTTTATCATTAAAACCTATTTTTTTATATGTTTTGGTAGCAGGAGAATAATGTATAACTCCATCCCCATTTACATTAAAACCATATCCAGTAGTGCAATAAATATCACCTGTTGAATCATCAATCATTGAGTTTATTGTTACAGACAGAAACGATGTATCTTTTAACCAGGTTTTCCCATCATCTTTTGAAACATATAACCCATAAAATGTACCTGCATAGATATTATTTTTTTTATCAATTCCCAAACAATACGGATAAATATAACCAGTTATTGTATCCCCGCTAAGCCCATAATGAGTTGATCTATAAATAAATCCTAACCAATATACATCACAAGCTATCATAGTCCCTTTTTTTTGTTTTTAATATTGCATTGGACATTACATGAGAAAAGCCTTTTGATCTTGGAATCCAGCTATTTCCCCAATGTGTTGAAAAGTATATTCTATCTGAGTATCTTGTTCCTAACCATATATGATCTTCTTCTGTAATATAAAAAGCATATACATCAAAATCATCAAAGCCATTATTAATATATTGCCAGCTTAACCCTTAATCTGTTGATTTATAAATTCCTTTATATGATATAAATCTATCAAATAAACCGCCGTAAAGATAATTCTTACCATCAAATGCTATTGCTCCAATTTGTCCACCAAATGGACCACTTAAATGGCTAAACTGTATCAGTTGCCCATTTGTAATTACTGTAAGTGTAAAAATGAATAATAATAATTTCAATCGTTTCATTATTGTTCTCCATTTATTTTATTTCATAAGTAAAAGTTTTATTGATTGCCTATAATCTTTTGTTTCCAATACACATATATATATCCCGCTAGCAAGATTTGAACCATCAAAACTAACACTGTACATACCCGCAGGTTTAGAACTATTTTCTATTTGTATTATTTTATTCTTATAAATAACAAAATATTCTTATCTCCTCCCAATATACTTTGATTTAATTAAATTACTTAAAAGTAAATTTTATATATTTTTAATATTTACAATACATATTTCTACAACTTTAAAACTTATTACAATAATAATAAAATATAAAAAAATCAAAGCACTTTTTTAAAGAAAATTTAAAGTTAAAGTTATGATAAGACTTAAATTTTTAAGTTAAATATTGGAAAGAGTTGAAACGAGTAAAGTTTTAAATAATTACAATGTATTTATATTTTTACTCATTGTTCATTTTGTTTTGTTACTTTTTCAATTTTTTGTTTATCTAATTTATTATAATCGAGCTCAGATCCTAAAGTGCTATGTGGAATTAAATACATCATTACCATAATAATAAGACCAACCAGTGCATATTTTTTGGAATTCTCTTTAATTTTATTGCCTAAATAATAAACAACAAGCCATATTATAAATGTTAACAAAGTTTTATTATCAGTTAAATCGATACCAAACGGAAATCCAGTCCAGTATTCTCCAAAGGCATATTTTTGCATTATAGGACCAAGCAAAAATCCGCCGATAATTAAAGTTATTAAAGTTAATAATACATAGAATTGATTCTTATTATCATCTTTAAAAAAATGTGATAAACCAGCTCTAAAACTAAACAATAGAGAAACAAACATAAATATTATATGCGGAATTAACACATAATTTGGAACAACACCCTTAAATCTTATAATAATATCTTCATCACTAATTTTTTGTATCTTATCTTTATTAACAATTTGAATATTGTATTGTAGTTTTCCAGCAGGTGGTTGTTTTGGTAAAAAAGCTACCATTTCGCCATCTACTTTTTTGAACTCAACTAATTGAAAAGTATCTTTGGTTTTATATCTTTTCCACATTAAATAAACTTTTATATCATCTTTAATAGGTAAAACTATTTTACAATCAGAATTATTTTCCGCACTTCTTGGAAATTTTACTTTATATTCATTGTTATTTACTTGAAATTTTACATTTTTAGGATATGTCGGGCCCGTAATTCTTTGGTATACAGCAACTGAAATAGTTGCAATAAGAGAAATAATCCATAATATTATTATATTTTTTTTCATAAATAATCCTCAATATTAAAAGATGTTTCTCTTTCCCATTTAATTTCATCATTGTAATCAATTTTATTGCAAAATCTAGCCAAGACAAACAATAAATCAGAAAGTCTGTTTAAATACACCAAAACCATTTGATTGATATTTTCATTTTTCATCAACAAAGAAACTTCCCTTTCTGCTCTTCTACAAACAGTTCTAGCATAATGCATATAAGATGAAGCTATAGAACCACCTGGTAATATAAAATTTCTTAATTCTGGTAATTTTTCATCATAATAATCTATCATCTTTTCAATAAATTCTACAAAGATATTATCTATTCTTTTTACAGGTATTTTATCATAATCTAAAGGTGTTGCTAAATCTGCGCCCAATTCAAATAAATCATTCTGAATTTTATAAATAACTTTTTTAATCTTATCATTTTCGATAAAAGATATTGCCAAACCTAGCAATGAATTGAGTTCATCAACAGTACCGTAAGCAATAAGTCGCAAATCACATTTATCAACTCGCTTACCATTGGCAAGTGAAGTTTGTCCTTTATCGCCACCTTTTGTATAAATTTTCATAAAATTTTCCTAATAATTTCTAGTTTGTTTAGGATTTCTGGTATTTACATATAAATTACCATCCCATACGAAGCCAACAGAATCCAGCTTTTTAATTAATTGTTCACTACTAATAAAATAGTATTCATAATAATCAGGATATTTATCACCATTTATATCTGCTAATTTTCTTAAATTATCAATTCCGGAATATGTTTCTAAAAGATGTGGTTTTTGCAAAAAATGATTAATAAAGAAATAATTAAATCGTCTTGTCCCTTGTGAAAGTGCATCCACAAATTGAACAGTTATAAAATCAATATTTTTTTCTTGCCAACGATCTAAATAAATAATATCAAACCCATTATGAATAGGAACTATCTCTTTATACTTTAGTGAAAATTCTCCACCGTAATTAGCAACTAAAATTAGATAGAAAAAAGCAGTGCCTTTTTTTGTACTATCAAGATTACCAAAACTACTATAATAACCTACCAAATCATCTAGATTTAAATTTTTTATTATTTCCTTAGGTTTAGCTACTACTGCAAAAATATAATTTGTATCATTAGAATACTTATAGTTTAAAACTGCATATTTTACATTTTTTGTATTTCTTTGGTAGCACTTGAGTAACAAAGTATTTTTTTCGAAATTCTTTTCTATCCAATTTTTAAATGCTAATGTATCGAAATAATATTCACCGTCATTAAGTATAGTTTTATTTACAAATTTATCATTAATTAAAGTGGGTTCCTTCTTACCTGCAAAAAACAAAAAATATGATATAATTGTTAATATTATCAAAGTTATAATATAAACTTTATTTTTTCCCATTGCTGTTACCTACTTCAAATACAAATTTAGAAATAGCGATAATACCTTTTTTAAAAGAATCCAAGCTAAAATGTTCATTAGGTGAATGTAGATTTTCAGAATCTAACCCAAAACCCATAAGTAATGCAGGTGCTTTAAGTTTCTTTTGAAGTGTTGTTACAACAGGAATAGACCCGCCTTCTTTTATAAATTTTGTATCTTTCTTAAAAGCAAATTTTAACGAATCCTTTGCAATTTTCATATACTTGTTATCAATAGATACTAAAGAAGGCATTCCACCATGTAGCTCTGATACTTTAATTTTAACAGTTTTTGGTGCAATAGATTTTACATATTTAGTAAATAATTTAGCAATTTTTTTTGGATTTTGGTTGGCAACCAATCTCATACTAATTTTAGCGCCCGCTTTAGAAGGAATAATTGTTTTTGCTCCCTCTCCTTGATAACCACCCCAAATTCCGTTACAATCCAAAGTCGGTCTTGATGTCATTGCTTCATAAATATCTCTATTTTCAGATGGTTTACATTTAGGGACTCCAGTTTCTGCAATAATATCTTTCTCTGTTATTTTTAACTTTTTGAAATTATTTCTTTCTTCATCAGTTACTTCAATAACATCGTCATAAAACCCTGGTATCAACACCCTACCATCTTCATCTTTTAATTTTGCAATAATATGCGCTAAAACATTAATTGGATTATCAACTGCTCCACCAAATGTACCGGAGTGTAAATCTCTTGTAGGACCTTCTAAATCAATTTGCATATAACAAAGTCCTCTAAGCCCGTAAGTAATTGCAGGCTCTCCTGGTGCATACATTGAAGTATCTGATATTACTATAGCATCACATTTTAGTTTTTCGTAGTTATCTTCCAAAAATTTTTCTAGAGATTCACTCCCTACTTCTTCTTCGCCTTCAAGAATTATTTTAATATTAACAGGCAATGACCCTTTGGTTTTCATAAATGATTCAAGTGCTTTCAAATGAGTAAACAATTGGCCTTTATCATCAGTAGCACCTCTTGCCCAAATCTTGTTATCTTTAATAATAGGATCGAATGGTTCACTGTGCCAAAGTTCAAGGGGCTCAGGTGGTTGTACATCATAATGTCCATAGAATAGTATTGTTGGTTTTCCTGGTGCACAAAGCCACTCACTATAAACTAGTGGATGTTTTTCTGTTGTTATAATCTCTGTATTCTTTAGACCAATTGATATTAAATGTGATTTCAAATACTCTGCTGTTTTTTTAACTTCTCCAACATGAAAAGGAGAAGAACTTATACTTTGAAGTCTAAGAAAATCTTTTAATTCTGAGATAAAATTCTCATAATTATTTTCGATGTAATTCAATACTTTTTCCATATATCACTTCTTATTAAATTTATAAATTATTGGTATATAGTTCTGAAAATTATTCTGTGTTTCATTATCAAGCTTGCTAAGAATAATCTTAGGTGGTATATAAAAAGATTTCCATGGATCATCTACGCAATAAATACTACCATTATTATCAATCGTAATACTTTCAATTGCTGCAACATATTGTAACTTTTTATATTTAGGAATTTGTATAGTAATATCAAACTCATCAAACTTTCTTATATTAAATTTGCTATCAAAAACTATTTTAAATATTTTTTGTTTATTTCTATCAACACCCATAATGACATTATTTTTTACAGATGTCAATCCACAAATTGTCCCAATCTTAAGACTTTTTGTAGAAACTCGTTTTTTTAACACTAAATTTGATTTATCAATAATATAGATATATGTACTATCAGCAAATAATTTACCAACTTCAAAACCTTCTAATCCAAGATAAAAATTATTCTCATCAACACACACACCTTCAAAACCAATATTTGAACGCACAAATTCAAAGATTTTATTATTATTTTTGAATTCTATTTTTTTGATATCTTCGATGTAATAAGTAAAAATATCATTATTTTTGAAAAATAACTCATATAATCCTGCCTCACTCAGATAATTCTCACCATTACCTTCTATAGAAATATACACACGATTTTCAAATTTATCATAAACTATTTCTTCAAAATCCCATTTCTCAAATTTGCTCAATTTTTGATTAACTTTTTCTGAAAAATTAACACTTCTCAAAAAAAAATTTTCGTTATCATCAATTTCTAATAAATGAATTTTACCAATATCATCTGCTAAGAGAAAATATCTAGTATTATCTTTTTTTTGTATAAAACATATTCCAGATGTTTGATCAGTAAAATACTCCCCACTTTTCAACCATTTTGGATAAGGATTATCAAGTATATAGTTTGGTTCATCTGGCGAAAAAGCAATTGCTAAAATAACAATAATAAAAAATAAACCATAAACTGGAAATATTTTAACTATCTTCTTCAAATTCTATATCCATATAATTAAAATATAAATATACATTTTTTTTATTAAAAATTAAATATTCTTTTATCATTATAATTTGTAACCTTAATTTTTGATAAAGTATCTAAACAATAAAAAGCAGATGTTACTATGAAAAAAATTTATGTCATTATAGCTTTATTGCTAATCATAATTCTAGTTTTGGCTTATTTTACAAAAAACAAAACAGAATTTTACAAGGCGGAATTCCAAAACGCATTAGTTATCGAAATAGCCGACAAAATCGATACTTTGGATAAAAGTAAAATTGTAATTTCCCAAAATATAGTCGAAAATTTTATAATCAAAACATCTGAACCTTTTATTCATATTGACAATTTAAATATCCCCAAAGATCTTCTCAAAAAGCTGATTGAAGAACGCAAAGATACAATTATCTATACTGATTTTAGAATTTACAATACCAAAAGTAATAACAAAAATAAAAAAGATGTTAAAATCAATATTAAATTTAAGCCAGATGACAACAGAGATAGTTCACTTGTAGATATTAAAATTTATTGTGGAAATGTAAAATTAAACAAAGTATTACAATTCAATAAAGGGAAACATTTTGTTATAGAAACAACAAATTATTCTAAGAGCCTCAACTCATATGATAAAGTTGAAATTCCATTAGCACTTATAACAACTGTTAAAGAATTTATTACTTTATTTGCAAATGATATAAGCAAAAAAGATATGGAACATCTTTCTAAAGCTTTTAATAATGAGAGACTTATAATGATGGTTGATAACTTTAAAGATAGTACAAATATACTAATGTATATAAAATAAAATTTTAGATAAAACCAATCCAGCGCATTCTAAATAATATTCTGTAACCTCCCATAAGTTCAATTGGAATTTTTACATTCCAGTTAAAATTTTGGGATGTATCTTTATTAATAAAAAACTTTGCACGCGAAGAACTTACATCTAATCCAAATTTTTGAAAAATAGAAATATATGAGCTTGCTGCTTTTTCCAATAATCGAGAAAAAACTACCGGAACTTCTTGAACATTCTGGATCGGACCACCCATTATTTTAGATGCTACAACCAATAAATCTTTTTGATCACATACAATACTTGATATAACCTGTACATCATGCGATGAAGTATCGAACTCTATAACTGCTTCTGCTTGTGCAGGGATTGTTGAAGCAACTTTCTCATCATAATACAATACGACTTCCCTTAAAACTGTTTCACAAGCTTGATTAAGAGAATTAATAACATAAAAAACTATTTGGCGTTTTATATAATCATAAACTTGTTTATAATCAAAACCCGGTATTTGCATATAACTACTTAACTCAGATACAATATTAGAAGGCGAATAACATTTTGTTATCTCTCCATTATATTGAAATTCTTCCTCTTCTTCTTCTTTCTTATTTTGTGTAATTTGCTCAACACCATCCATTATTTCATCAAGTTCAGATTTTACTACTGGCGTTATCATCTTAAAAACTTTAATTCTATCAGTTTCCAAACTTCTACCCGTCTGAATAAGTAAAGCATTTCCAATACCTTTAATTCTTTCATCTACTAATATAAAATCCGGTTTTCTTCTTTTTAATACATCAACCAATGTAACAACATCGAGTACTTCAATAACATTAAACCACGGTAAAAAAACCTGTGAAAAAAATCTTTCAAATTTTTTATTCTTGTCTAAAATTATAACATTCATCTTCTGCGTCGCCACTTTTTTCAATTCCTCTTGAAATACAACATCTTCAGATTTAATCCTATTAACATACTGCAAAAAAGACAAAGGTTTATTTGTAGCTTTAAAATAAGCTAAATTTGCACTTGTCTCTTCTGCAAATTTTGCCTCTTCTATTGCTGTTATGATATTTCTTAATTTTTCCAGAATTAAGACAGGATCTATTGGCCACAAGAAAAACTCAATAACATCCAATTCTATAATTTTTCTTATTGTTTCTTTATCTCTCGAAGATGTAACAATAACAACGGGTAATTTTTCAAAACCCTTAGCATTTCTAATTCTCTCAAGAACTTTTAATCCGGAAAGTTTAGCAACTGAAATATCCAATAATAGAAAATCCGGCTTCCATTTAAATGTATACTCAATAGCTCTTACACCATCATTAGTAATTTGCAATTCGCAATTAAAATTATTATTAATAAGCATTTCAAGAAAATTTGTTGTTTCAGAATCACCAAGGGCTAATAATATTTTAATCATATGATCCTCTTAAAAAATATTTTTGTAAAAAGTATCTCGGAAAATACCTCTTGCACCAAAATTTTCTTTAAATCTTCCAAGTCCCCAATTAGGTTCCATATTTACAGTAAATATTCCAAAATCTAAATATTTAAAACCTTCTATCTGGTATTTTCGCATAATTTCATAAAACAACAAATTTACTGGTCTATATTCCTGGTATGCATCGTTGTGTGAAATATAAAAAGCCAGTACCACTTCTGAATTAGCTGAAAAATTGCATACTCCTGCAATTAAGTTATCGCCCAGGAATGCACCAAATAGTCTTATTTTTGTAGGATATAAATTTTTTAATTTAATCAATTCATCTAACGAATGTGTTGGAGTAACATTATGCCTCATTCTAAGATTATTTTTCAATATTTCATAATATGCATCAAACTTATCAGTCTCGGCTATCTCAACACCCATTTTTTTAGCTTTATTTAATGCCCTAACCGCTTCTTCACGATATATTACAGCCGGATTATTTTGTGGAAAATCTAACCTTACAACACTTGATATTTCTCTTTTTAAATAACTAAATCCATTTCTATACAATGCAAAATCTATATAGTTTGAGTATTTCTTTTGATAAATTATTGGTGGTAAAGTTAAAACAACTCTATTACAATGTTTTTCTTTAGCAAATTTTTCTATTAGTTCTACTAACTTGTGGGCTTCTTGAAGATTCAAATCTTTATAGACAAAACCACCGTAAGAAGCTCCTTGATGAGATACCAATATTCTCATCCCATCTCTTTCTACTATAGTAGCCGGGAATAAAGCTAAAATTTTATTCTTTTTATAAAAAACTATTGAATTATTAGAAAATCTCTCCTTCGGATGGTAAGATAAAAATCTTTGTTCATGAAATATTGTTCCATTATCTGATTGTCTTACAAATTCATCCCATTCTTGGTAGGTTAATTTAGCTTGATTAAATTCTACATAATCTATCATATAACTATTACCAGTTTATTTTTAAATTTAAGCTATTATTTACTCCCATCTGATATTTTGTTGGGAGATAAGAATAATAAAAATTTATATTTCCAAAAGTTATGCCAAAGCCATAGGTAAAACTATATATTTCATTGTTTATAATATAGCCTATCATCACATTCATAATTCGATTGTAATCTATATCAATTGCTATTTTATTCAAACCCTTTTTATCAACAATGTTGTACTCTAATTCATAATAATAGTCTGTATTTATCCCTATATTACCAATATTTGTTAATTGATAAACAATTCCCATACCACTTGTTTTAGGTAGTTTACTTTTTTGGTTTCTTAGCCCGTTGGAATTACCATAATTATTTAAGTATAACCCCAAACTTAATTTATCGATAATATCATTATAAAACAATCCCATATTAACAAAATATCCAGACTCATCATCTATTGATAGTGTTTGATATATGTAATTTAATGATAAACCTACATATAAATCTTTATCAATTTTATAAGATGTACCAATATTTGTTAAAAATAAATTATAATCAAATTTCCCTTGTGGCTCTCCAGGTCGTGTTCTAATCTCAATATTTTCAATTTTTGAATTTAATATATTTGTCCCAAAACTTAAATTTGAGTCGTATTTTGTAAAATAACCCAATTTGTATGTATTTAAATCTTGATAAGCTCTTTGATAACTAAATAAAATATGGTTTTTATAAATATTTTTATTTAATAAAGATGGATTGTTAAATAAATTATCAGCTCCACTACTAATAACACTTTTTATATTTGCTGCCGCACTATTTTTACCAATAAATGGCATATTCAAAAAAGAAAAAGAACTTTGTGCAAAAACAAATAATGGGAAAATGAGCAACAATACTTTTTTCATTTGTAATTCAATTTTTTTTTATAAATTAGATTAAAAAATAAACAATTTTTATAAGAAATTCAAATTTTTATGCAAGAAGCCAAATGGTATAAAAACACAAATGATATCATAAAATGTAACTTATGTAGTCATTATTGTGTAATTAAAGATAATTCACAAGGCGTATGCAAAGTTAGATACAGAAAAGGGGATAAACTTTATACAAAAGTTTACGGCAGGGGATTATCCATAGCAATTGATCCGATAGAGAAAAAACCTTTATACCACTTCTTACCAAATACTAAAATTTTAAGTTTAGGTACACCGGGATGTAATTTCCACTGTGATTTTTGCCAAAACTTTCAACTAAGTCAATATGCTAATTTTTGGGATGATAGCATTATAGCACCAGAACAAATTATTTTTTATGCAAAACAACAAAATTTAAGATCTATAGCCTACACTTATAATGAGCCTACAATTTTTGGAGAATACTTATATGATGTATCTAAATTGGCTCATACGAATAAAATAAAAAATGTAATTGTATCAAATGGTTACTTTGCAAAAGAGACAAGAGAAGAACTCTTACAATTTATTAATGCAGCCAATATCGACTTAAAATCATTAGATAAAAAATTCTATTCTAAAATTGTCGGTGGTAATTTACAAAAAGTACTAGAAAATCTTATTTGGATAAAAAGAGATACAAAAATATGGTTAGAAATAACATTTTTAATTATCCCAACCCTTAATGATTCTTTAGAAGAATTCAAAAATTTTGCCAGTTGGATAGTAGACAATATCGGTCCAACAACGCCCATTCACATTAACGCTTTTCACCCAGATTATAAATTGAATAATCTTCCTCATACTCCTGAATATACACTAAAGCAAGCAAAAGAAATTTTTCAAAAATATAATATTAAATATATTTATTTGGGAAATATTTATTCTGATAAGGAAAAAAATACATACTGTCCGGCTTGTAATACGCTTTTAATTCGTAGAGATTTTTACAAAATTGAGAATAAACTTTCAAATAACTATTGCCCCAATTGCAATAACTTTATTGATGGTATATTTTAAAAGAATTTTCCACTTAAATATTCTTCTGTTTCTTTTTTTGCAGGTCTTTCAAAAAATCTTCTAGTTTCATTACATTCAATAACTCTACCATCTATAAGTAAAAGTGTATGTGTTCCCAATTTTGCAGCATGTTTATTATCATAACATACCATCAAAATTGTAAATTTTCTTCTCAGCTTGATAAAAACATCCGAGAATTCTAAAAATGCACTAATGTCTATATATCTTGTAAAGTCTTCTACTAAAAGTATATTAGGATTAAGAGCTATAACTCTTGCAAATGATATTTTTAATTGATCTAATTTAGATAGTTTTTTAACACTTAAATCTAGTTTATCTTTAAAGTATTCCCAGGATTCTAATGCGTCTAAGGAATATCTAATATAATTAGCCCAATATTTTTCAGGTACATTATGTATCTTAACACCCAAAGTTAGATTATCCCACACAGTTCCATTATACATTATAGGTTTTGCGCTTATATATGCATTTTTCCTTCTCAAATAAGATAAATCATAATTTTGTATAATGTTTGTTTTGTCAATTGATATTTCACCTCGTGTTTCTACTTTTTTGTGAAATAATTGATTTGTTAAATTTAACGATCTTAATAAATTAACTTTACCTGCCCTTGATGGACCTATAATAGTTAAAATAGTATTTTTCTTTATCATTAAGTTTATATTTTTTAGTCTGATCTCATCGTCTAAAATCAATGAATAGTCGTTAAATTTTATGAATTCATTTTTCATATTGCAGTTCTCGATTATAATAATTAATAAAATAATTTACAAAAAACAATATAACCATATACGCAAAAACATCTGCTCCAATATTATAATTTTGTTTTATCATCTGATCAATCAAGTAATAAGGGTAATAATAACTTATAATAACAGGTTTGAAATCAAAATACAATATTCCAATCTGTATAATCAAATATAAGGGCAATATATTTACTAAAATATATTTTATAAAGCTTAATATGTATATATACAAATTGGTTTTTAAATTACTAACTGCAATAATTTTAAAGTAATCTTTAACTTTTCCACCAAGGTAATCTACCAATATCATATATTCTTGCTCTTTATTTTTAGGAATAATCAAAAGTAAATGCAAACTACTAAACAAAGTTGATATTATTAGAGATAAAAAAATTGAAATTTCATAAAAAAGACTATTATTCCAATATAAAAACAAAACTTTGTAACTAAACAAACAAATACCAATAAATGTAAAAAGCAACGGAAGAGATGATAATTTAATTAAAATATCAAAAGCTTTTTTTATGCTATTTGAATATTCTAAAATTAATTTAAAAATTGTATATCCACATAATAATGCTAACATACTAACAATTGATATAATAACTAAATTGATAACAAATCTATTAAAAACATCATAAGTAAATTTACTATAATATATAAGAATAATCATCCCCATTATTGATAGCAAATAAAATAGATATTTTAAAGACATAAACAATGAGTCAAGGGAATTAAATATTTTTGACATTCTAATCATTACTACTACTTGATTTTTGATAAATTAATAATAACATTAAAGAGATAATTCCATATAATACCGCTATATTAAAATAAATGCCTTCAAATATTTGGTTATTAAGCATTAATGAAAATATGTAATAATGAATATTTGAATTAAAAATAAATAATTGGCTAAGTTGCTTATCATATAATGGAAATAATGATATTAAATTTACCTCAAAAAAGAGATTTAACAATATTGTTATTAATAATAACTTCCAACCTACATCTTTTATCAAAATAAAAAAAATCTGATATTCTTTAGCACCTAAATTCTTTAAACTAACATATAAATTATAATTATTCAATTTTTTACTAAGTATTTTTGACGATATAACTACAACAACCACAAATAGCATAAGGAAAATAAATATAACTTTTAATGTTAAACTTTTAATAAAAGGGGATAGAAAAAAATATACAACTGCAATAATGAAAGAATTGCTATAAAAAATAAATAGGTCATATATGGGATTTTTATCTTTGAGATAAAAATTATTAACAAAAGCAATAAAAGCTCCTCCCATAACCCCGATAAATGAAATTAAAAGATAGAATAACATATTGTAAATCAACAAACAAAAAAAATCCCCGCAATTTATCATTCTTGTTACTTTTTTATGTGTTTTAAAAATATAAAAAAAAAAGGATAAATACAAGTAACAAAAAAAAGGGCTACCATATGGCAGCCCCTTGATATAAATAACTAATTATTGTTCTGGAGTAGCAGTTGGATTACCTGCTTCCATTTCTGGTTCTGGTTCAAAAGCTTGTAAATCACTAGGATCTATAGTATTAACTTCAGCTTTTAATATATCTTCTACTTTTACTTTATCCAACTTATGTGCTTTGATATATTCTTCAATTTCAGCTTCCGACTTATCTTTTAATACAGCTAATGCACTTAAAACAATTCTCTTTTTATCTTTATTAAATTCAATAACTTTTAATTCTAACTCAGTATCTACAGGGAAGCCAATATTTAAATTTTTAATTTTAGTAGGTGATAATTGTTTTGCAGGAACAAATCCGTCAACACCTTTTGGCAATTCTACAATCACACCTCTTTCAATTATTCTGCTAACTTTTGCAGTTACAACCATACCAACTTGGTAGTCTTTTTCAAAATCATCCCATGGATTTGGGAAAATTTGTTTGTGACCAAGAGATATTTTTCTTTGTTCAGTATCTATAGATAATACAATAACTTCGATTTGTTCATTTTTCTTAACAATTTCACCGGGGTGTCTAATTTTTTTAGTCCAAGAGAGATCAGAAATATGAATTAATCCATCTACACCTGGCTCTAATTCAACAAATGCACCAAATGTTGTTAAGTTTCTTACAATACCAGTATGTTTTGAACCAACAGGATATTTCTGTAATAATGTTTGCCAAGGATCTGGTGTAAGCTGTTTGATACCTAAAGATATTTTTCTTTCTTCTTTATCTAATGTTAAGATTACAGCTTCAACCATTTGTCCCATTGTAACAAATTGTGATGGATGCTTAATATGTTGTGTCCAGCTCATTTCAGAAATATGAATAAGTCCTTCAATACCTTTTTCAATTTCAATAAACGCCCCATATTCAGTTAATGAAACAACTTTACCTTTTACTTTATCGCCAACTTTATATTTTTCATCAATATTTTCCCAAGGATGTGGGTATAACTGTTTAATACCAAGAGAAATTCTTTTTCTTTCTGGGTCATAATCTGTAACAACAACTTTAATTTTTTCATCAAGTTTAACAACTTCATTAGGATGATTAATTCTTCCCCAGCTTAAATCTGTAATATGGATTAAACCATCTACCCCGCCTAAATCAACAAATACACCGAAATCTGTAATAGCTTTAACTGTACCTTCAAGAACCTGGCCTTTTTGTAAATTATTAAGTAATGCTTCTCTTTGATCTTTTGTTTTTTCTTCAATAATTACCTTGTGAGAAACAACTATATTTTCTTGTAAATGGTTAACTTTAACAACTTTAAAGTCCATTGTTTGACCAACAAGAGCATCAAAATCTCTTATAGGCTTAATATCAATTTGAGAACCTGGCAAGAATGCTTCCATTCCATAAATATCAACAACCATACCACCTTTAACTCTTCGTAAAATTTTACCAGGAATAATTTCATCTTTTTCGTAAGCTTCAAGAACTCTATTCCAAATTTTAATGAAATCAGCTCTTTTTTTGCTTAAAATGATATTACCATCTCCATCATCTTCTACTTCAATAACAACATCAATAACATTACCAACTTTAATTTCTTCTCCAGCAGCAAATTCTGATTTTGGTATCATACCTTCTGCTTTGAAGCCAATGTCAACAGCAACATTATCTTCTGTTACACGAACAATTGTTCCTTTAATAATATCACCCACTTTAACATTTTTAAAGGATGATTCATACAAACTTGAAAGCTGCTGCAATTCTTCAGGTGAATATTCGTCAGCATTCAAAAATTTAGCAGGTTTTGATTTTACATCGCTCATTAAATCCTCCGAGCATTGTTTATTCTACATTATTATCAAAAACTATCGGGTAAAAAAAATAATAATGTAGTTTTGTTATTAATTTAATCCAACAAAACCCCGACGTTTTTAAACTTTTCTTCTAATTTATCTTTAATCTCCTCCATCAACCACATCGGTGTTGAAGTAGCACCAGTAATTCCAACAGTTTTAACCTGCGCATTAAAAATTTCAAAATCTATATCTTCAAATTTTTCTATAAAATAAGTATTGGAATTAACATTTTTCGCTATATTAAAGAGTACTTTTCCATTACTACTTTTTTTGCCTGCAACAAATAATATAAGATCATTATTTTGTGCAAACTCAATAAGTTTTTTATCTCTTCCGCTAACTTGTCCACAAATTGTGTCTTTTGCTAAAAACTCTCTGGCAACATTCTGTGCACTATCTACAATTAAATTTTTAATTTTCTCTTTTAAAAAATCAGCAATTTCATAAAAGGTTTGTTTATCCATTGTTGTTTGAGAAAACAACACAGTATTTCTTTCAAAATTAACTAAGTTCTCTGCTTCTTCTAATGATTTTATAACAATCGAAGTATAATTTGTAACGCCATTGAGTCCAATTGTTTCTGGGTGATCCCTTTTCCCAAAAATTACAACCTGATAACCGCTCTCATAAAACTTTTTAATTCTCTCCTGCACTTTAGTAACAACTGGACAAGTAGCATCAACTAACAATAATTTTCTATCTTCAATTTTTTTATAAATTTCTGGTGGTTCACCATGCGCTCTAATCATTACAACACTTTTTTCAGGTAAATCATTCAAATCATTATGAGTAATTGTAATCAACCCTAACTTTTGTAATCTTTCAATTTCAATTGGATTATGTATAATATCACCTAAGCAATAGACTGTTTTGTATATTTTCAACTGTTCTTCTGCAATTTGAACAGTTCGAACAACACCCCAACAAAAGCCAGAATTTTTATCAATATTTATTTGCATTTATTAGCCCTTTTACATTTTTTCGCGTACAAGTTGAATTACGCGCTCTACCTGCTCTTCAATTGTAATATTAGATGTATCAATTTCAATTGCATCATCAGCTTTTTTTAATGGTGCTATGGCCCTGGTACTATCTTTTTCATCTCTTTCTTTCAGATTAGCTACAACTTCCTCAAAAGTAGCTTCTTGCCCCATTTCTTTAAGCTCTTTTAATCTTCTTTCAGCTCTTTTATTAACATCAGCTACAAGAAATATTTTAATATCAGCATTAGGAAAAACTACAGTACCAGTATCTCTACCATCTAAAATTACATTTGAATTTTTTGCAATTTCTCTTTGAATAGATAACAAATATTTTCTTACTTCAGGTATCGCACTTATAGGGCTAACAAGTGAACTGACCTCTAAAGTTCTAATTTTTTGAGAAACATCTTCCCCGTTTAAAATAACTGTAGTTTTCCCTTCTTTATAGAAAATTTCAATATGTATATTCTTTAAATTTTCAATTAATTTTTGAAAATCTTTTGTAAAACCGTTAGATATTGCATAAAATGCAACGGCACGATATAATGCTCCTGTATCTAAATAAGTAAAAAATAATGCATCAGCTACTTTTTTAGCTGTAGTACTTTTTCCGGAACCAGCCGGACCATCTATTGTTACAATAAAATTTTTTCCCATATCATACAAATTTAAATAATTTTTTTGTCATTTACAAAATCTATTTTACCTTAGCAATCTTACCGAGTTTTATAATTTTTTTATCTTTATGTTTTACTTCAAGCTTATAAAAATATACTCCATTTGCTATTCTATTATTATCTTCATCTTTACCATTCCAATAAATAACATTATAATCATAATTTAACTCATTTTTATTCTTTTTGATTTCTTTTATTTTTCTGCCTGCAACAGTATAAATTGATATTCTAAGTTCATCTGGTATTTGTGTAGCTATAAAAGTAAAATAAGTATCATCTTTAAAAGGATTAGGATAATTATATACTTCCATTACTTCCAAACTATTTTTAACCTTAAATGTTTTTGTAACAGGTTCCGAATAATTCCCGTTAAAATCTTTCCCTATTACTGTAAGCTCATAATCACCATCAGTCAATTCTGGTGCATAGTAAACTTTCATTAAAGGGTTTTTAGTATTATATTTAATTTTTATTTTCGAATTATTGTAATAGTTAACTCTTTTTTTATTCATCGTAATTGAAATATGTGATGTATCACTTAAAGGTATTTGAGTATCATCATTAAGTTTAATTATAATTAAAGGATTTCCACTTATATAATTACCACCATTTGAAGATTTTAATAGCTTTCCTTCATTATAAACAAAGATATTTGCCGTTGGATTGTTATCTATATTAATACTCACAACTGGCTTACCTGTATCTTTTTGTACATAAAAAAACTTTTCAGTTTGGTTATTAAATTTATAGTACTCATTAATACTATTAGCAGAATCAACAAAAACAATAAATGAATTATTACCTTCAAGATAACTCGTATTAATTTCTATATTATCAACAAATACAGAATTAGCTAAAAACTCTTTGATAATTTTTTTTGCAATTTTTTGATATTCATTATTGTTAGTTTTTATATAATATAACACAATTAAACTATCAATATTAACATTACCAACATTATATATATTTATTTGCGCCCTTAAATCTTTACTTTGATAAACACTATCCTTATCCAAAACAATTGATTTGTCATCCACTACTAATTCTGCTTTGTCTTTATGTTTGATATGTATTTTCTCCACACCTGTAACAACATTTTCAACATTTCTAATTTCTCCAAATAACTTAACTTTTTCAAAATTATGAATATTATAATCGCTTAGATCAATAACTTTATAACCTCCTAATTGAGTAAATGATAAATTACTCAATGTATCAATTTTAGCTTTATTTTCAAGCAACAATCCATAAGTTATATTACCGGTATTATTTGTATCTTTTATTATAATTTTTTCCGCATATTTATCAATATTATCAACTAAAAAATTACCATAAACATTTACTTGTTTAAAAGTTGTATCACACATTGCTATTCCTTGATATTGTGGGCTATAAACTTCTGGAATAGAGCCCACAGGTGCCCCCTTATATCCTAACATACTCCACGACGCTCTAAAAGATATTTGGTCAGCATATTTACTGCCAAACTGCTTTAACAAATTTCTAATTGTAGAATTTAAATTAGTTGACCCCTCATCTTTGATAACAACCGCTAGATAAAACTTATCAGATAGTGTATCCAGGAAATTTTGATATGCACTAACATCTGAAGAATTAAAAGTATCAAATCTTCTTCCCCAAATTGGTTTTAATGTTTTTCTTTCAAAAATGTAAACATGGTGACCTCTTACAGAATTTTCCGATATCATCTGCGTACCATTATATAAAATAAACGCTGTATTGCCATCATTATAACCACCAGAAATTAATTCAATCTTAACTTTAACTGTATCCAAAACTAATATTTTATTATAAATTAAATTTGTTAAATTCATAATAGAATAAGAAATTGAATCATTAAAGATAATTCCATTTTCTTCTTTTATAAAAGTGCCTTCACCTATAATTTCATTTTTACTATCCTTAACAGCATACCAGTACCTGGTACCATTCAAAAATTCATTTAAATTAATTTTTGTTACAACACTATCTTTATTTATATCAAATTGATTTATATTATAAAAATATTTATCATCCGATATTTCAATAGTTTTAATATCATTATTTGACCTTAAAATTTTTATCTGATTTACACTAGCATTATTTTTTAATTCTGGTATTGTTAAAACAGACGATGACTTTACTATAAAAGTTATTTTAGCACTGTTGTCACTATAGTTATATTCATCAATTTTATTATCATAATTTACTAAAACTTCTATACTATTAGCTCCGGAAGAATTGCTAACATTGATAGGAAAATAAATACTGTCTATACTAGCAGGAATTGCCCTTTGAAGAAGTATAGTTTTACTAAAATCCTGATTTTTATGAATAATTTTTATATTCACCGTATCATTTATAGGTTTCCCAAAATTATAATAAAAGGCTTTAAAGTATAATGTATCATCTTGAACAGAAATTTCTGATTTAGGTATTATTATATCTTTTGCCTGAATTGATAAATTTGCTTTTTCTGGCAATTTAACCTGAACAATTGGATCTCCAACAAGTAAATTTGTAAGTTTATATAATAAATAAGAACCAGAATTTGAATATGTATTCACAATACTATTCTTAGTTAGTAAGTGCATTTCGCCAATTGATTTACCCGGATTACCAATATTTAAATTAAACCAAAAATTAGGTGCTGTATAAGCTGTGCTTGTATAACCTAAAGAACTATTTCCAATATATGCTATTGCTTTTGCATTTATTTTGCAAGTTGCAATTTCACTAAAAGATAATATGTCTGGTTCCCCAAATTTTCCAGTAGAACAACCAAAATCTATTATTATTGGATATAGATTTTTTTTACTATTTAATTGAGTTATATCATAAATTCCATTATCCCATGTAGATATTGCACTATGCCCAATATATGAAATAAACAGCGCACTATTCTCAATTACATTTTCAAAATAATTCTGTGTAACATGAGTTCCAAAATTTGTATTAGGATTGACAGTTTTGCAGAAATGTTCATAAAATCCACCGTAAGGCTTAATATAAGTACTAGCAACATTGTTATTAATATTTTTAATATCAAGATATTGGTTTGACGTTGTAGAACCACCAGAAAATAAAATAAAAGATTTATTCCACTTATCATAACCTTTGGAATTATAATTTTTTAATCTTTGGAAATAATTTTCAAACTCTGTTACACTGTTAACCGGCAATCTACCAACTTTCATCTGTGGTATATAAGCACCTGTAGTATCCCAGCAAACAAACCAAATGTCACTTACTGGTGACCCATAAGATGGTACCCAATTTATCTGTTTGGGTGCACCTCCATATTTACTACGATTATTGTAATAATCATATGTTGCATCACCAACAATAAATAAATACTCCGGTTTAGGCAAATTAAATTTTTGATATACATCTTTTAAAAATTCTTTTATTGGCTCGGGTGCAAAATAGCCATAATTATAGTAATCATATACATCTTCAATGTTTACCAATAAAGAATTTACATTATAATAACTTTCAATATAGTTAAGATAGTTATTTGTTGCTTGAAGAAAGTTTTTATGAGTTAAAAGAATATAATCTGCTTGATTTTTATCTGTAATAAAATTATTAAATTGCTTTCTGTATAAAAATTTTGGATTTTTAATTTTATTCACATCATAACAAAAATAATTTATTTTTTCTTTGATAGTATCATTAAATATAATTGTATCCTGAATTAAAGTATAATTATCTATAAAATAAGTTTCATTATTTTGTGGATTGTTTTTTATTAGAACAAAATTATTGCTGGTATTTTTCAAAATTTTTATTTTATAGTTTTGATTGTAAATTGCATTATTTCTAAAACTAAAAATTATTGTATCTTGTAATACTAATTTTCTAGGATATTCTAATTCAAACCAATCGTGAAATATTCCAGTACCATTTAATACATTTAGAGTAAATGAGTTAGAACCATTTTTTAACAAATTAGAATTAAACTCACCCTCAACAACCTTATGCTTGTATCTATCAAAAGTTGCTGTGGCTACATAATCAGAATTATTTACTTTTATTCCTACTTGATGTGCATTTATAATTGTAGTAGCCGATCTGCTTAATACTTTCCAATAACATTTTGCTATTTTATTGCTGATTAAATTATTAATATTCAAATTTGGCGAAGCTCCCCAACCTAAGGTCCATGTTTTATTTTCATTCCATTCTGGAAATTCTCTTCTAATTTGTACATCATAAGGAAAATCAAACCAAATATTAGTTTCATCATGAACTAGTTCATCATAAAAATCGATTTCATAAGTATAAATTGATATAGAAGTTGATGATTCCATTCTTAAACCATCACTTCCATAATCATAAGTAAGCCAATAAATACTAGTATCAGTATATCTATTCAAATATTCATTATATGGCTTACCGTATTCGGCTTCTTTTCTGTAATTATCTCCGGAATAATTTCTATACCCTACGAATAAAAAAAATTCATCAGATGTTAAATAATCATCATTATTACCAATAAATTTTAATGGAATTTCTTTCCCCTTATTAAAAACTTTTATGTATTTTGGATTAATTTCTGAAGGATTTAAACCTATACTCTGCAAAAAATTATAATCAAGTTTAAAGATACCATCATAGTATAGAGCTAATTTATAATATTCTTTCCCAGCTTTAAACCACTTATTTTCTTGTTTTGGATCTTTTTTTGTAAATATTTTTTGCTTTGATGAGTTTATAAAAACAAAATTATCTTCTATTTTCGCATTATAGCTATCATCTACTCCTGAAATTTCAAATTCTATTTCACTTAAATATTTCAATTGATTTGATACAATTTTTAAATAAGGAATATCAATATGAACAAAATTTCTTCCTTTGTATTCAAAATTTCCTTTAATAATATAGTTAGAACTTTCAAATATATATTTTTCTTCGGGTATAAAATTATATTTTTGATACGATATATTTTTAATTTTGATATTTTCAAAATTTATTTCAGAAATATCAATATATATACTTCTAACTGCTGTAAAATCTATATCATTTGATATAATTTCCTGAAATTTTATTTTTATATTAAATATATTATTTTTATTTTTGTTAATTATAAAATTATTTGCTTGTAAAACCATATTAGCGAAAATAATTATACCAACTAAAAATATATTTTTCATAATATTTTCTTTTTTATGATACAGTTATTTGATACATTTGTAAATATATATTCTTACAACGATTTAAATGAAAAAATTTTAGGTTCTATTTCTAAAGATAAAAAAAATTTAACTTTTTTTTATTTAAATAGTTATGCTTTATATTTAATTAATAAAAATCCAAACTATAAAAAACTTTTCAATCAATCAGATTATATAATTCCTGATGGTATTAGCATTCCCATTGCAGCAAAGATTTTATATAACAAAAATATCTCAAAAATAAGGGTCAATTTAAACTTTTTTTTATATCTTCTGGATATTATTATCAAACAAAACCTAAAAGTTTTTTTGTTAGGCTCGCATAAAAAAACAATTAATAAAGCTAAAGATATTTTAATCGGTCAAGGTGTTAACATTATTGATATTAACGATGGATATAATATTACTCAGGAAACAATAACAAAAATCAATCAAGCAAAACCAGATATATTAGTAGTTGGTATGGGAATGCCAAAACAAGAAATATGGATAATGGAAAACAAAGATAAAATTAACTCTAAAGTTATTATTACTGTCGGTGATCTAATAGATATTATAGCTGGGGAATCAAATATTGCCCCTGAATGGCTAACTAACACTCCATTTGAATGGGTTTATAGATTATTGCATGATCCTATAAGGCTTTTCCCCAGATATATCAAATGCCAACCGTACTATATATATTTGTTATTAAAAGAATTTATCAAAAGATCGAGATAAACTTCTTTTAATTTAACTATATAATCTTCTGGTTTGTGATTTTCCAATACATAATTATAAAGGTTATTTGCTAAACTTTCTCGCAATAATTTATCACTATAAACTATTTTTATTTTAGTGATCAAATCCTTGCTATCATTAAATAGCATAACATTTTTTCCATGTAGCAAATATTCACTTACAGCAGAATTACTATTTGCTAAAATTACTTTTTTAAATAACCCTGCCTCTAATGTAGTCAACCCAAACGATTCAATATAAGAAGGGACTATTATAACATCTAATAAATTATAAAAATCTCCTAAATTTTTAGGCGATATAATTATTTTAACTTTTTCTTTATAATCTTTTACTTCATTTTGTAACAGAGATAAATCATCACCATTACCAACAAATAAAAATTTAATATTATCAGCTATTTGTAAAATTTCGTTTATTTTTGAAGTTATTATTTCAAGATTTTTAACATCATATTTAAATCTACCCACATAACCAATAGTAAAATCTTCTTGTTTAATTTCTAATTCTTTCAACAAAATTTCTTTTGGAGTTTCAATTTTTTGTATAGTTTTATCAACAGGATTATAAATTGTAATTATTTTACTTGCCTTGATGCTATAATTTTTAACAATTGTTTCTTTAATTTTATCACTTACACTTATAATTTTATCTGCTTTGTAGCTAAATAGTTTTTTATCGGATGAATGATAATGTGCTGTAATTACTGTTTTAATTTTTGGGTTCAATTTTTTTACAAAAAAAGCGAGTAAATCATAGTAACGATGATGGGAGTGTATTATATCAATTTTATTTTTTTTTGTAAACTTGTAAATTTCCCACATTCTTGTTAATAGATTTTTAGTTTTAAATAACGAAATATTTTTATTTAACTCAATAAAATACTCAAAATTATCCCCGCCTTCAAACAATCCAAATAGCTTAATATCATCTAAGGGATTTTCGAATATGCACTTTAAAACTCTTGTTATGCCACAAACTTTATTCAGTTTTGTATGTAGATGTAAAACATTCATAAAAATCTTATTGGGAATTTTTTAAGTTTATAATCAATATATGCATAAAATACTTTTTTGATTCTTTTAAACTGGAAAGTTAATAACAGATATAGTATCTTAGAAAAACTATGTAATTCAGGTTTTAATTTTATCAATAAATTTTTACCATAATTTTTATAAATATAATACATATTTCTATTTAAATAATATTCTTTCCAATCTGTAATTTGGGTTTGTAATGGCAATTGCCTGTAAATAATTGAATTTTTTATAAGGAAAATTTTATACCCTGCGTTGATAGCCCTTATTGCATAATCGGTATCATCACAAAAGATAAAAAAATTATTGTTTACAAATCCAATATCCTCGACTAATTTAAAAGGGAGTAATACACCTTCAAATGTAAAATCGTTCAATTCTTTTTTTTCTGGTAAATTTTCATAATTGTATATTTGGCTAATTATAAGTTCTCTGGGATTATTTTTAAAAGGATTGGATAAATTGAACTTCAAGCAAGTACTCTCTACAAGTTTACTATCTAATGACATTCTTACTGGTTGCAAAATTGTTTTAGGCTTAATATTTTTTATTAATTCTTCCAAAGCATTTTCTTTTGGAAATACATCATCATCAAAAAGCCATAAATAATCGGGCTTTAGCTCTAATGCTTTTTTAATACCAATTGTAAACCCTTCGGAACATCCAAGATTAGCATTATTTTTTATATAAATTATATTTTCATCATTCAAAGACTCATTTATCATTTTTGAATTATTATTATCAACAATAATTAAACCATTTGGTTTAACTGTTTGGTTTAATAAACTGGTTAACAATTCCTTCAAATAGTTATCTCTATTGTATGTTACAACTATTGCAATTACTTTTAATTGCTTCATTAATAAGCCTCAAAAATTTTTGTTTATCAAATGGTTGATAGTAATATTCATATATATCTTTTCTCTTTTCAAAATTTTCACTATTTAAGTAAATTTTTTTCTCTATTTCATTTTTACTAATTTCTGCATACCCAAGCCCGATATTATAATTAAATTTAGAAAAATGAATATGTTCGCAATCGAATTCATCCAGTGGATAAATTAAGGGGATGTCGTATCTTAGCAAATCAATAGTTAAAGATGTATCTTCTGCAAATATGCAGTATGTTTGAGAAAGTATTTTATTTAAATTTCCTTGATAAAATTCAAAATTATTCAGATATGATTTTAATTTTTTTATTTCATCTGATGGATGTGCTCTTAAAACTAACTTCCAATCAGGATAATTATTTTTAATTACTTCGCTTAATTTAACTAAATATTTTTTTAAATATTCTAAATTTCGTCCTTCTGTTCTAGCAAAAGAAAATAAATATGGTGATAATATATAAAGGAAATATTTATTTTTTTCTTTTTTAATATTTTTAACTAGATAATTTTTTTGTGGGCAACCAACAATAAATTTTTGTTTAGCACCATTGATTTTATCCAAAGAAAATTTTCCAAAAGCAAAATAATAATCTGCAACTATGTTTTGGTATAATTCATTATAAAAAATTAAACCATGGTCAATCATTACTTTTGAAAAATTTCTATCAAAAATTATATATTGAGAAAAATATGAAATTGGGAAATAAGAATCTGTTATAAATAGTATTAAATTTTTCTGAATGCTTGTTATCAACTTTTTACATTTTACGAACAAATTATAATGGTTATCTTTTCTAACTTTTGTTAAATAATTTACCTCTATGTTATATTTTTTCAATAAATCGAAAACAATATTTGTTATATTTTCAAAAGTATTATCCAATTCATTTGTATTTTTAATAGATGTATTGACAATACAAAAAACTTTTTTATTCATTAAAAGCTTTTTATTTTCAATTGCTCCTACAAGAAAAACAATATAATTTCTCGATAAAACTTCAATTAAGTCAAAGCTACTCTTCACATTATGCATAGATAAAAAAAGAATTACTTCGTTTTTACTATTTGCAAATAAAATATATTTTATTTTCCATAAAAACACCCACAACAAATGCTTAATAAATTGGGATAATTTATTCCATCTTTGCATTATTTTGTTAGAATTTTTATCATAAAAACCAAATACTGTATCAACTATAAAATCTTCGTAAGAATAAAGTAGTAATTTTTCCTTATCACTTAAGTTATTTGCAAGATTATGGAAATCATTTAAAATATTTTTTAGGGTATTATTTTTCATAAATTTCAATATATTCTTTTGAAATTATATCCCAGGTAAACTTTTCAATTAATTTTGAGCTATTTTTATATAATTTACTATATAAATCTTTATCGTTAAATAGCAAATCAATAAATTTAATAATTTGTTTGGTATCATCAGGTTCAACAATTATTGCATCTTCTAAGTGTTTTAAATAGCGTGAAATACCACACCTTTGTGAAATAATAATTGGTGTCCCTAAATATAAACTTTCTAATGCCAAAACAGAGAAAGTATCATATAAACTGGGAATAATAACAATTTTAGCTTTTTTAATATAATCATACATTTTATCAGATGGAATAAGACCAATAAATTGAATATTTTCAGTAGCTATATTTTCCCCTTGTTTATTAACACCAGCTATAATAAATTTATAATTTGTTGATTTTGCAATCTGAGAAATTATTTCGTAGCCTTTTATTAAACTAGTTCCTCCGGCAAATAAAATATAATTTTCTTTTTCTTTTACTGCTAAGTTGGTTTCTATTTTATGAATACCATTTTTAACTAAAATTACTTTTTTTTTGATAATTTCAGGTAGATAATTTTTATCTAACTCATTATATACAAGTATCTTACTAACAAATAACACTAAAAATTGTTTAATGAAATTTATTGATTTTGGGAATTTATTAAAGTATGGATTTTTTTTGAAATTTAATGTATCGTGTAATGTAATAAAAGATTTTATCCAGGGCAAAAAAACCAATGGTAAAAAAAATAACTGGTATTTTCTTTGCACAATAAAATGGATTATATTAATTCTAAAGATAATAAAAAATATAAAAGGTATTATTCCCCCAGTATATACAAAAGAATTATTAATTTGTTTTATTAGTTTAATTTTACCAAAAATTTTGGAAAGCTTATTTTCCGTTTTGCAAACTTCAAAAAAATAACTGGTAATTCCCATCTGCGAAAGATTATCAAACAGATTAACCTGCACTTTATGAGTTGAGCTTCCCGTTATAATTGGATAAGTATATTCTCCTAAAAATAATATTTTAAGCTTTTTCATAATTTAGTTTTTTAATTTCCTTGTTTAGCTTAATAAATTGATATAAAAATAAAAACATTTCCGAAAATATCGAAAGAAAAATTGCGATATATACACTTTTATAAATAGCTAATAAAATGAAATTCAATGTAATATTAATAGTCATTACATAAGTAATTGAAATAGCTGCAATTTTTTCTTTGTGCATAGAGTTTAAAATGATACCAGTAAAATTATTAAAAAAATAGAAGATAATTCCAACTGAAAGAATTTTTAAATATCTACTTGCATCATTATATTTCTCACCATAAATAAAGTTGATAAAATAATCACTAAATAACAAATAAAAAATTATTACTCCCATAGCTATCAAAAGTAAAAACAACGATATATTTCTTATTTCTTTTTTATCATAAATAGCATTTTTAAACTTTGCACTTAAATTTGAAAAAGCTGGTAATAATACACTACTGGAAAAAATTTGTGGGAATTTATAATAAGAATAAGCTATAGAATAAAATCCAATTTCTTCTTTACTAATAAATATATTCAATATCTGGATATCAATTTTATCATAAATAAAAACAATCACTAAAGATATTCCTAACATGTATGAATTTTTAATAAGTGCATGCATTTTTTGAAATGATAAATCATTAAAATCAAAATAAATATTGTAATTTTTCAAAATTATAAATTGCCCGGTCAATTGTAACAAAGCAACTACTAAAAAAAATGTTAATAGGTTTTGAATGTATCCATTTTGCAATACAAATAAATTGATTACTAAAAATAAGATAAAAAATAATCTAATCAGGAAAAAAAGATTAAAAACTCGTTTATATTCGTTTAATCCATAGAAAAGTTGATTTAAACTACTCGAAAAATTTAATAAATATTGCAATAAACCATAACTTATAACAAT
Organism: Ignavibacteriales bacterium; assembly: GCA_035361425.1. Lineage (GTDB taxonomy): Bacteria > Bacteroidota > Ignavibacteria > Ignavibacteriales > DAOSCP01 > DAOSCP01. The sequence continues at coordinate 260,845 of DAOSCP010000001.1, forward strand.
CATAAGATTTACTTTAACAACATTAATTAAATAAACAATACCAATCAGCTGGTATAATAAAAAACCTAAAATTTTAAACAAGAAAAAATTATTAACAACTATTTTCAAATTCTCGTTTTCCGTTGCAGCTTCTCTTTGGAGATAATATCTTATACCTATATCAAAAAATGGGTTTAATATAGTATAAAATCCACCTATGATGATAAAATTTCCATAATCATAAGGAGAGTTTAATCTTGCAATAGTGATAAAAAAAAGGAAAAAGGTAATTTTTTCAATTATATTAATAAAAAAAATATATGAACTTTGAGTTAGTATTCTTTTCCAAAATATCATAAAAATGGCTTGATAGATTCCAGAAAAGTGCTTGCACTTTTTTGCCAGGTAAAATTTTTCATAAAATTTGCGGCTTCCATACCTTTTTGAACATTTTCTTGACGGTGATAATATGCATATTCTAATTTATCAATAACTTCGTCGATATCTGGTTCAACCCAATCATGCAAAAGAATATTTCCATTGTAAATTTGCAATCCTTTACTTTTTTTTAAAAGATAAGCAATGTTTTCATTTAATACATCTTTATGCCCAGTTTCATATGTAGCGATAGCAGGTCTTCCAGAAGCCAGATATTCCATCAAAACTAAATTTGTTCCACCTTCACATCTATTAGGGAATAGACCTATATCTGTTAGTCTGTAAATTTCAGGAAGTTTTTTGTTATCAATGAGCTCAAGAGTAATTGTTCTTTCTAAATCAATATCATTATCGACTAAAATATTATTTATCATCTCTAAATAATTATTTCCACGAAGATTAAATTTTATATGTTTTGAACTTGCCATATTTAACATAGTTTGTGGCCACATATTAAACCAAGCATTGACCAAAACAACATCTGGGAATTTTTTTTGCATATGAGCAACTGCTTTGATAACAACATCCTGTGCTTTACGTAATTCAAATTTACCTCCTGAAAAAATAACAAAATGATTAAAATCTTTTGGTTGTTGGTAATTGAAAATGTCAGGATCTATACCTTGTATTAATGTTCCAGAACTTGGTATTCCTGCTGCTTTCAATTTTTTTTCATTCCAGGTAGAACCACCAAGAATTAAATCATAATTTTTAGCATTATTTTTTGATTGCTCATTTAATTCTTGTTCGAAAAAACAATACCCAATGTTAATGTTAGCTCTTGCTTTAAATAAAGGGTCTAAAATATGGGAAACGAGTGCGTGAAACATTATACCATCAAAATTTTTAATTTCATCGTGTTTACATATATTATCTAAAACAAATGTATTGGGATACTGTTTAGTAATTTCTTGTTTTAAATATTTGCTACAAACACCCCAACCAAAATTTTCTCCGTAAGATAAAGCTAAATATAAGTTTTTCATAATTGGATATTTTTTTAAATTTGTAAATTATAAATTTAATAAAAATTATGGAAAAAACATTAGAATTAATAAAATTTGATTTGCAATTTGGTAATCTAATAGTAGGTATAGATGAAGCTGGACGCGGTCCTCTGGCTGGTCCAGTTGTTGCAGCAGCAGTTATTATGCCCTTAGATAAACCAATAAAAGGAATAAATGACTCTAAAAAACTAACCAAAAAGCAAAGGGCTATACTTTTTAAAGAAATTATCAGAAATGCTATCACAGTTAAGGCAACTGTTATATCAAACAAAATAATTGATGAAATTAATATTCTTAGAGCATCCCTGCTTGCAATGGAAAAATCACTAAAAAAAATTACTTTGAACTATGACAAAGTATTAATTGACGGGAATAAATCCTTCGAAAATAATCCATCTATTCAAACTATTATAAAAGGTGATGCAAAATCTTATAATATTGCTTGCGCTTCAATTGTTGCAAAAGTTGTTAGAGATAAAATTATGCAACATTATTCCAAAAAATTTCCAGCTTACCAATGGGATAAAAATAAAGGATATCCTACAAAAATGCATCGAGAGTTGATAAAACAATATGGCATCTCAAATTTACACAGAATAAGTTTTTTGAATAATATTTTACAAGGAGAGTTGTTTGATGAAATCCCAGAATAAGAAAAAAGGGAATAAAGGCGAAGAAATCGCTGTAAAATATTTGGCAAAAAAAGGCTATTCAATCATTGAAAGAAATTATAGATATAGCAATAAAGGCGAAGTAGATATCATTGCACGAAATGATAATTTTATAATTTTTATTGAAGTTAAAACAAGATTTAACGATAAATTTGGCAACCCTATTGAAGCAATTACAAGAAACAAACAATTACAAATTAAAAAAGTAGCTGAAGCATATCTTTACGAAAATAATATCACTGATATAAATTGCAGATTTGATGTTATTACAATTGAAAAAATAAATGATAAACTTCATATCGAACATTATGAAGACGCTTTTACTTAAATATAACCAAACTCTGTAAGTAAATTATCAACCTTAGATTTATCTTTATATCTTTGGTAAATTTTATCAATTACCAAAACTTTATTTTTCTTTAATTCTAAATCATTTGCAAGTATAATAGCATCTAAATATATATCGTTTGTAATTCTATTTGTATGATGATTTTCTATAACATCAATTACCTTCATCGGGAAACCCCACAAATTTAATAAATAAGCACCTATAACAGAGTGGTTAGTTTTGTAAGTATAGTTTTCTTTTTCAATTAAATCTGTTTCTATGTTGAACATATCTCCAATAATTTCAATGTAGAAATTTAAATCAAGCATAACAAGTATACCAATATCGTGTAAAATACCAATTGCAAACACTTCATCCAGTGTTTTATTATCTTTAGTATCAATTTCAGCCAAAGATTTTGCAATACTTGCGACTTTAAAAGAATGTTCCCAAAGTTTTTCAAGGAATTTTTCAATTTTTGGATTTTTATATTTTTTTTGAAATATCCCACTCATCAAAACAACAGATTTAACAACTTCAATACCTATTAAATTTACTGCAACTTTTGGATCTATTATATTTCGAGCAACCCCATAATAAGCGGAATTGACAATTTGTAATAATTTGGTAGAAATAGAAATATCTTTTGCTATTTTTTCTGCTATATTTCTTATGGAAAAATTCTCCGAAAGTATTTCTTTTTCAATTTCAGCATATAGTGATGGAATAGTTGGTAGATAAGAAATGCTATTAATTACATTTCTTACAGCATCATTACTTAAATATTTTTCGTACTTGATAAGTTGTAAAATTAATTCATTAATTTTATTGGCAGATAATGGTTTGGCAATAAATTGATGAGCATATTTGAAAGATTTAACAACAACTTCTTCTTCCGAATAACCAGAAAGAATAATTCTAATTATTCCTGGATAATGTAAATGTACATAAGATAAGAAAGAAGAACCATCCATATAGGGCATTTTCATATCACTAATTATAATATCAATTGCCTTTTCTTTTAAAATCTCTAAAGCTTGCTCTGCACTATTAGAAAAATAATATTTAATATTTTCGTTGTCCCTTAATAATCTTTTAAAGCTATTAAGTATCCTTTCATCATCATCTACAAAAAGTATGTTAAATTTCTTTTCCATTTTGCACTTTGATTGGTAAAAAAATTAAAAATTCTGTTCCTTCTCCATACACAGAATTGCATTGAATATTTCCATTGTGTTTATTGACGATAATATCATGTGCAATAGCTAACCCTTGCCCGGTTCCTTTACCAACTTCTTTGGTTGTAAAAAATGGGTCATATATACGATTTAAATGTTCTTCTTTAATACCCTTACCATTATCTTTGATAGAAATAACAATAAAATTATCTTCTTGCCATGTTTTAATTTCTATAATACCTTTTTGTCCAGTATCTTTGAATTTCTCTTCAATAGCATGTGCAGAATTTACAATCATATTTAATAAAACCTGGCCTATTTCATCAGAATTGCATTCAACTAAGGGCGAATTTCCATCAAGCTCGCTTTTTAAGTTGGAATGATATTTCCATACATTTCTACTAATCGTTAAAGTTGTTTCAATTATTTTATTAATATTTACAAGAGTTTTTTCTTTGGAACCTGATGTATGAGAAAATTCTTCCATTGCAGTAACAATTTTTATTATGCGCTCTACTCCATCAAAACTTTCATTAATGGCAGTAATAACTTCATCTTTAAGATAATCTATATCATATTTTTGTAATAACTCAATAAATTTATCATCGTTTTTATAATATGATAGTATTTTATTAATAAAATCATTAAAACTTAAACAAGAATCTTTGAGAAAAGTTAAGTTGTCATTTATAAACTGCATTGGAGTATTTATTTCATGTGCAATACCGGCCACGAGCCTACCAACAGCTTCTAATTTTTGGGAAAGAGTTAATTCCGTTTGCAATTTTACTTTTTCAGTTTCATCAATTATAGTAATAAGATAAAGTTTAGTATTTTCCCCAAAATTTGATATATATGCATTTATATATCTTGTTTTACCATTATAAAATATCTCTATGTTTTCAATATTTTTATTTAAATTATTTTCTAAAAGTTTATGGTAAAATTCATACTCTTTATTGTATAAAATTTCTTTGCCTTTTTTAGCTTTCAAAATTGTAGCTAATTCAATTAAATTTTTTGTAGTATCGAGACCTAATAATTCATTTGCTTTTTTATTATAAAATAAAATATCAAAATTATCATCGCAGGTTAAAATACCGGTATTCATATTTTCAAAAATGTCATATAATTTTTTTCTTTCATATTCTAAAAGATATTCAGTTTTAACCTTATGCGCTATTCTGACAAGTGACTTAATTATTAAAAATATTAATTCATTGAGAGAAGATTTATAGTCTAAAACAAGATATTCATTTGTATGTGAAAATTTTATTTTATCATTATAAATAGATATAATCGGAATTGAGTATTTTATTTTATTTTCTATTTCTGGATTTGAAACATTTTCAAAAATTATAATATCAAAAAGTTTGTATTGTTCATAAAAATTATCTTGTATTTGACTAATAGAAAAAGATTGACAAATAATTCCATTAGAATTTAAATAACCGATAAGTTTATCAGGCTCATTATCCTGATAAATTATTAAAACATATATCATTTTGTTATACCTTTTTAAGAATCTTTATAGGCTCTTTTATGCTTTTATATTTTTGAAAATTGATTAATTTTTGTCTTATAATTTCAGTAACAAACATCCCTTTACTAACAAGCACTCTATCGTCTTCATCTAAAATATTATCGGCTAACTGGCAATTTACAGGTAGCTCTTTAAGTGATACATTTTCAATTATAAAGCTTTCAGCTAACCCAGAAAGATCAGAAATTAGAGCAGATAATAAAATTTCGTTGTAAAAATTTTTTCTTTTTTCTAATTCTTCAATTATTTGCTTAGTTGTCAAACCTGATGTTTCTAAATCGATATAATAGTTTATGAGAGCAATTAAATTTCCAATTAATTCAGGTGGGAGTGTATTACCAAAACTTATTTGATTAGGATTAAAATCTTTGTTATTAGTTTCTAATATAGCTTTTGCAATATTACTTAACCTTGGAATGTTATTTATTAAAGAATAAGCTATTTCAGCGTTTGTATCATATAAAATTTGTTCATCTTTGGTAAGTTTTACATTGCTAAGTTTTTTTTCAACAATTTCGTTAGGCAAAGTAATGAGCCCAATAGTTGAAAGAAGAGCAGTTATTTCAATTTCCCATATATTTTGTAGTTTTAATCTTTGCGCTATTTTTTTACAAATATATCTCAGGTGATCTGCTCTTCTATATGCTTTTGGATATAAAACAGCCAGTAAATCAATTAGTAATTTTACTGTGCCTTTTAATGTTTGAGAAAGTAATTCTTTTTCGGCACGAATTAAATCTGTTTGTCTAATTCCATCTTCGATAGCTTTTATTAAAACATCATTTGGACAGGGTTTGATAAGAAAACGGAAAATTTGGCCAGAATTTACTATTTCAATTGTTGCGTTTATATCTGCTTGACCAGTTAACAAAATACGAGAAACATCAGGAAGGATTTTTTTGCTTCTGCAAGAAATTTGGCGCCATCCATTTCAGGCATTTTGTAATCACTTACAATAACTTTAGGCTTTACTTTTGAATTATCATTCAAATATTCTAATGCATCAACTGCCCGCGTAAACATCACTAATTCATACTTCGAACGCAATACTCTCTTAATACCTTGCAAGAGTAATTCTTCATCATCGACAAACATTATAGTATTCATAAAAATACCACTTTTAGTAGAGAATATATAATAAAATTTACAAAAAGTCAAATACTATTATTATCTTCTTTCGAAAATTGTAATTTTTTAGGAATAAATTTATTTAGGAATGTAAAATCAAAACTTGAAAGTTCCTGATTGGCACGATAAGTAATTATCAAACCCGCAATTAATAATAAGAAATTAGGTGTCCACATTGACCAAAAAGGCGAAATTATACTTCTATCTGCAAGTTTTTCACCACCTATTAAAAAAGCCCAATAAATTAAAAAGAATAAAAGACTTACTCCAGCAGCTACACCAAAGCCACCTTTTTTAATTTTAATACCTAATGGAGCACCAATAATAATAAAAACAATACAAGCAAATGGAATAGAATATTTTTTATGATATTCTACCAAAAACGAATTTATCTCATCTTGATAAAATTTTATATTTTCAATCTGAGAACGTAAGAGATTATTATTCGAAATTATTTTTAATTGGATTTGATATTCTTTTTCATCATCATTATAAATCGATGTATTAAAAAATAAACTATCCGCTATGGCACGATAGAAAATTGCTCTAAATGATTGTTCATATTGATATTTAATTTGTTGTAAGCTATCAGCTACTTCTTCTAAATCTGCAGCACTCATTTCTCGTCCGCCGCGTTGGGCAACATTGCCAGATTGCTTAAAGTTAAAATCATCTGCAGGAAATGCAATTTTATGATTTTTGAAAATAAATTTTTGATATATTTCTCTATTATCACTTGTCTTTTGATGAATTTGCCCATTTTCTAATTCAAAGATGAGCTTACTATTATCTGAAGTAAAAAATACTTTTCCTTTTTTTGCCGTTATAATAGATATCTGATTAGGATTAGTATAATTATAAACAGTAATATCTTCCATTATATTACTATTAGGATCTAACTTTCGCACTAAAATAGCATTATTTGGTATTTCTTTTGAAAAAACACCAGGGACAAGAGAAAGCGTGGGTTTTGTTCTGCTAATATCGCTAAGTAAAAGCCTTGCATTATGATTAGCATCTGGATAAATATTATTATTAAAATACACTAAAAAATATGCGATAAAAAAACTCCAAATAAGCGGTGGGATTAACATTTTATAAACACTAACACCAGAAGCTTTCATTATTGTAATTTCATTCCTTTGCGAAAGATTACCAAAAGCCATCAAAGTAGATATTAAAACAGACATTGGAATTACAAGGACAAGTATCCAGGCTAAATTATATACAATTAATTGAATAATTACCCAGATACTAAGTCCTTTTCCTACAATTTTCTCTGCATATTTCATCAAAAATTGCAAAAGAAAAATAAAAATTAAAATAAACGCTGAAAAAATAAAAGGTATAATATGATTTAAAATTATGTATTTAATTAATTTCAATTATTCGCACTGGAATTATTACTTGACTGAGTAGTTTTAGATTTATAATCTGTTAAATAATAACCAGTACCATTAAAAATTAAACCAGCACCACCACTAATAATTTTTTTTACTGGGGAACCACAATCTGGACAAGTAGAAATTGGATTATCGCTAATTTTTTGAAACACTTCAAAATTTTTGTTGCATGTTTTGCAATGATATTCATATGTTGGCATAATAACCCTCCATTATTTTTTCATAAATGCCTTTGCTGGAATACAAAACTCTAAAATTCCTGTATTTAGATTCGGTTTATTAAAAAAAGTTACTTTACTTATGCTACCTTTTTTTATTTCAATTCTTAAATATCCATTACCTGTTAAATCCGATATAGCAGATGAAATATCCGGCTCATGTCCAACTATCCCAATATTATCATATTCGGAATAATTTTCAAGTATATCCAAAATTTCATTAGTAGTAACACCACAACCTAATTGTTCAACAACTTTTAACGAAACATTAAAATGCTTAGCAATTACTTCAGCAGTTTGTAATGCTCTGTTATATGGAGAAGAGAGAACTATATCCAGTTTAATAAAATATTCCCAAAATTTCACAGAATTTTTTATTCTTTTAATTCCAACATTTGTAAGATTTCTATCAAAATCTTTTCTGGAAATAGCAATATCTTCTGCTTGCTCGTGTCTGATAAAATAAAGATTCATTTTTCTCACTTTGCAATATTATCTGATTTTAAATTTATTTCTTTAATAATCCATTTTTGCATAATATCGTATTTGCTAATGTATTTCATTTTTGCGAAGTCAAAAATAAAATAATCGATTGTATCTTTTGGGTTAAAACCTCTTTTAATCATTTCCGGAGATGGTTTTATTTTTGCGTATATAGTATCTCTTGTCAATTTAATTTCTTGAGTTATATTGCCTTCAGGTCGAGTAAAAGATAAAAAAGTTCTAAAAACTAATGGGATATAATTTTTAAAATCTGTATAAAGTGAAAACCTTCTTACAACAAAGATATTTTTTGAGATATAAGATTCATCAATGGCTATAAATTTTCTATTTCCTTTAATAACAGGAGTAAAAATAATCTCACCGTTTAATGATTTATCCAAAAGAAATAATTTCAAGTTTTTACTGTATAATGCAAATCGACTGTAGCCCGGTTCAGAATATTGTAAAATAACATAAAAAAATGTAGCACTATTGAGTTGGATAGAATCTATTACAACTTTTTGTGGTTTATGAATTTCTTTTGTAATATCAATAAGATTAGTTAATTTAGAATTAGCGTCTTCATCTCCTTTAATAGCAAGTGTTACAAGCTCTTTAAAATTTTCGAGATAAGGATCTTTCTTAATTTCAATTTTTTCTTTCTTTTTACAAGAACCAAATAGAAGAGCAATTATAAAAACTAAGGGTATTATTTTCTTTATCTTCATAATTATTAATTTTAATTTTATAAAAATTTTTTTTAATTTTAAATTTACAAATTTTTTCATATTAATTGGAGAAAAAAATGAACAAAAAATTATCAGTTATTGCGTTATTACTTTTATCATTAGTTTTTACAGCATTTGAATGTGCTTCCCCTGAAATTGAAGGTGCAAAACTCTACATTCAAAGGAAACAATGGGATAAAGCAGTAGAACAATTACAAAAAGAAGTTGATAAAAATCCTAAAAGTGATGAAGGCTATAAACTTTTAGGTGATGTTTACAAAAATCAAGAAAAATATGATTTAATGCTTGATGCCTATAACAAATCATTAGCTATTAGCAACAGATTTGAAAAAGATATTGATTTTAACAAAAAAGTTAGTTGGGCTGATTGCTTCAACAAAGCAATTGGTTACTACAATCGTGGTATCAAGTATTTAGAATCATCAGAAGATACTGCAAAAACATTTTTCAAAAAATCAATCGAGTTCTTTACATTCGCTACAAAAATTCAACCAGATTCTGCTGAGTCTTATAGACTTATGTATCAAGCAGCTACTCTAACAAAAGAAACAGACAATGCTATAATTTATATTGAAAATTCATATAAAGCTAAGAAAAATTCAAAAGTAGCTATAATATTAGGCGAAATATATTCTAAAGAAGGTGTTAACTATTATAATCAATATAAAGAAACAAGAAAACTTGAAGATAGCTTAAAAGCTTTTACATATTTAGATCAAGGTATCAACATTTTATCAGATGCTGCTGATAAAAATCCAACAAACAGAGATATTTTATTAAATCTTGCAAGTGCATACATAGCAGCGAACAAAGTTAAAGAAGGCCAGGCTACTTTTGAAAAATTAGTTAATTTAGATCCTACTAATAAACTTTATCGATATAATTTCGGAGTTGTATTATTAGAAATTAAAAAATATGATTTAGCTGCTGAACAATTTTCAAAAGCGTTGGAAATTGACCCTGAATACACAAACGCTATCTATAACTTAGGTGTTACTTATGTTCAATGGGCAGTTCAACTAAAACAAGAAGCTGAAGACAAAGGTGTTAATGATGAATCTTACAAAGAAAAATTCAAATTAGCATTGGAACCGTTAGAAAAATTCATCGCTGCTAATCCTAATGATTCACAAGTTTGGAATTTATTAGGCAAAATTTACGCTAACTTAGGTATGAATGATAAAGCAAAAGAAGCATTTGAAAATGCTGGAAGATAAACATAATTTATTTTAAATATTACATTAAAAGAAGCTAACGCAACAAAGTTAGCTTCTTTTTTTATAAATTTTATTTTTCTGCATTAAAAAATAAGATAAATTAACATCAATATAATTATGAATATAAAAAAAATTGTCCGTAATTTATTCCGCAGCTTTGGCTATGAAATTACCAAAATAGGTGATTTAAACTTATTACCTTCTCTAATCTATAAATACCACCATAAAGATTTCTTTTTTATACAAATTGGAGCAAATGATGGTATAAGTTTCGATCCTATATATGATGTTGTAAAAAAATTAAAACTAAGCGGAATAGCAATTGAACCGGTAAAAGATTATTATGAAGATTTAGTTAAAAATTATAAAAATTCAAATGTAATAACTGTTAATAAAGCTATCTATGAAAAAAGTGGTAAGATCTCTATTTATAGAGTAAAAAATGATAACGATTTACCCAAATGGTCAAAAGGAATTGCCTCACTTAATCCTGAACATTATAAAAAATCCAATGTTGATAAAAGTTATATTATCGAAGAAATTGTCGATGCTTTTACTTTTGAAAATTTGTTTGAAATTTACAAAGTTCAAAGGATAGATCTTTTGCAAATAGATGCAGAAGGATATGACTATACTTTATTAAAACTTTTCCCATTTGATAAATTTCAGCCCTCAATAATCCATTTTGAGCACGGTCTAAGACACGAAAATATGAGTATTAACCAATTAAATGAAATTATTACGATGCTATTAAATTATAACTACAAAATAATTATGAAAGATTATGATTGTTTAGCATATAAATAAAAAATCGGTTAAAAATATTAAATATCTGGGCAAATATTTAAAGAAAGTTATAACTTTTTAATAGCACAAAAGTTCAAAACTTGCTAGTGGAGATTTAACAATAAAAATAACATTTCAACGTTGTTGTTAAAATTAACAAAAAATCCTGAGAAAGCCCCAGGATTTTTAATTTATTTTATTAAAATCTTAGCATATACTGGAAGGTGATCGCTATAACCTCCAATCCATTTTCTACCTTCAAAAGTTCTTATTGGTAAATCCTGAGCATCGACATTTTTACCTGTATACATATTAAATGAACCGCAAGGATATTCATATTTTTCGCTGTTTATTAGATTGGTTGAAACTATAATTTGGTCCAACATACTCCACTCATCATCGAAATAGTGTGAACCCTCATCATTATCTGCTCTTGCCCACGATAAATTGTATAAGTTCATTGGTTCAACTTTATCTTTATCTTTTTCACAAACAAATTTATTAGCTTTAAGATGTTTGAGAATTGATTCGTTTTTAGGTGTATCGTTAAAATCTCCCATTATAATTATATTAGCAGTTGGATTATATGAAAATATGTAATCAACTCTCTTTCTTAAAGTTTCACCAGCTTTATTTCTGGCAGGGGCTGATCTTTCTTCACCACCTCTTCTGGAAGGCCAGTGGTTTGAAAATACATAGAATGTATCTTTGGTTTCTTTATGAACTAATTTACCCATTATTATTGTTCTTGTAGGCCAATCAATTTTTACAGTATCGTCGATTAACTCTACAAAATCAAAAATATCTTTTTTGTAAAAAATTCCAACATCAACACCCCTTCTATCTGGCGAATCCTTGTGTATAACACCATAGTTATAATCCCCTAAAAATTCTTTATACATAGCCAAGGTATTAAGAACGGCAAGATTTTCAACCTCGCAAACAGTTAAAATATCTGGTGCTTTGTTATCGTTCATTGCTCGGATAATCTCTGATAATCTCACAAATTTTATAAAAAGTTTTTCATTTGTCCATTTATACATACCTTTTGGAGTAAAATCCTCATCATTAGTTAAAGGATCATCTTCAGTATCGTAAAGATTTTCTAAATTCCATTGTGCAATAAAAATGTAATTTTGTCCTTGTGCAAAAAGTGGCAATAAGGAGATAACAAATATTAGAAGCATTTTTTTTAACATTTTTTATCCTCGTTTTTAATTATTGTAGCATTTAAATTAAGTTTTTTTTTTTCAAAAAAAAAATTTCTTATTCAATATTTATATTAAGCTATAAACAAAACAGGATAGAGGAATAATTTTTTAATGGATGTTAATAATTGACTACTTAATACAAATACCTATCAAAAGAATTGTTCGCTAATTTATTATTCTAAAAAAAACGGTCGTCCTGATATTGTGCATATTTGACGACCGGTTATAATGTATAAAAAACAATTTTTATTGATAATTCTTGCATCAAAGTTATTTGAACTTTATAGAGTAATGTAAAATTTTTTTATTTAATTAGCTGCATTTTTATTGTTTTTAAGTTATTCTGTGTTTTTAAGATTGCAAAATATATACCAGCAGGCAAATTTTCCGCATTAAAATCCACTGTATATTCACCCGCTTTTGTGAACCCATCTTTAAGAGTAGCTATTTTATTTCCAAGAATATTATAAACAGATATATTAACATTCATATTTTCTGGTATTTTATAATATAATTTTGTTGAAGGATTAAATGGATTTGGGTAATTTTTAAAAATAATATAATTTTTATTAATTTTATTCTGTAGCTCAACAGAGACAATATCATCAAATGTAGCAATTCTTACTGCATCTGCTACAACATATAAACCGGTTGAATTTGGTGCTTTATCTGAAATTTTAATATATTGGCCTTGTTCGTTACTGAAATCAAAAGTTCCCAATTTTACCCACATACCGTTATTGACCGTTTGATCTACATAAACCGTATCATATTTATTGTTGTGAAAAATAATATAAGGAGTTTTTTTACTACGATTAGAAGAAGCAACCCACAAACCAAAAACATCATAATTTCCTGCTTGTGGCGGATTTACAGCATATTTTGCATATGCACTGCCGTCACCAGCAGTTTTAATATTAGCTACTGTTGTACCATAATACCCAGAATTTGCAGTAGTTATCCAACTGCCAACTAATTCAAATCTGGTGTCGATTTTGTCATTATCAATTATTTCTTCCCAAGTATATTGTTTAGGAAATTTTGCTGAATCAGCGTGAGTAACTGCTAAAATTGTTACTAGTGGTCTTTCTGTTCCATCACTGGGGTCATTTATAACTTGATTTCCAACGGCCATTTGAGTAGAACCTCCACCATCAAGATTAATTGCTTCAACACAACCTAAATTTTTCACAATTGCAGCAAGTTCGTCCATTGAAACACCATAACTTAGGTTACTTCTACCATCTGCAACAAACATTATTACATGATTATCATTTGTATAACCAACTGCTGTTCTTGGATCTTGATTCGTTTTACCAACACCAGAACCCCAGAAAACTTCCTGGTAGTAGGTTATGTTAATTTGATCGTTTTTTATTAACATTGGGCCGCCACCTATACCGACAAATAAGCTATCGAATTTTTTACCATCACTTTTTGTTGGTACTGGCGCGGGAGTTCCCGAAGACGAAGAAGGATTATTTGTCGGTTGATTGAGTTTCCAAACATCATTAATTGTAGATCCGAAATGATATATCCATTCACAAGCACTTTTTCTGTTTGTTTTTATTCCAAAAAATGCCCGCGATACCGGAAATGTTTTACCATCTCTTGTTACAGCTGCTATATTTTGTGCTTTTACTTCACCTGGATAAATACAAGCGGAATAAGATTCGCTACCACCAAAATAACCACCGTTTATTGCTGCATATGCACCCACGCTAGTTGTAAAACTTGTTATACCTTTTTTTACACCATCTTTAATAATATAGGGACGCACTGCTATATTTTTATTATTCATATCAATATCCAGATAGTAGCAAACCAGCAAAGGATTTGATCTAGTTCCTTTGAAGAGTTTAACTCCCTGTGGCAAACCTGGATATGAACTCGTTACATCTTGCCAATTAATATTAGATTGTGCAAGTATAATCCCCGATAAGATAAGAAAAATAATTCGTTTCATTAAATCCCCCTAAATAAAAATATTATATCTACAATATAAATTACAAAAATTAAATTAAATAATCAACAACTCTCAATATATCCGAAAACACCCCAACAGCAGTAAGTTTTGCACCCGCCCCTGCACCTCTTATTACCATTGGTTTATTGTTATAATTATTTGAATAAACGGAAACTATTGCGTCATTACTACTTAAATTATAAAATGGATGATTGCTATCAATAGTCTGTAAAGAAACGCTTGCTTTTTCATTTTCATAAGATGCTATATAGCATAATTATTTTATTTTGCTTTAATGCGTTTTGTTTGATAGAATTGAAATAATCGTCATATTTTTCCAGTTTATTTAAAAATTCCTCAGGCGATATTTTGGTATCTCTTAATTCCTCTGGGACTAAATTTTCCACTTCAACATCATTTAAGTTTAATTTAGCGCCAGTTTCTCTTGCCAAAATTAAAATTTTCCGTGCTACATCTAAACCATTTAAATCATCTCTTGGATCTGGTTCGGTATACCCCATTGCCTTAGCATCTTTTACAAGCTGGCTAAAAGACTTATCTGATGTATTAAACTCATTAAACAAATAACTCAATGTTCCCGATAAAACTCCTTCTATTCTATTGATTTTATCACCACTTACTACTAAATCTTTTATTGTATTGATAATTGGTAAAGCAGCTCCTACATTTGCGCTATATCTAAACACTGTGTTTCTTTGATACGCTATTCTCCTTAATGTTTGATAAAACTCATAATCCATTGAATTTGCAATTTTTGATGGAGTAACAATCGCAATTGAATTATTTAATAGTTTAGGATAAAACTCAATAATTTCTTTAATACCCGAGCAATCTAAGAAAATACTATTTTCTAAATTCATTTTGATAATTTCATTGACAAAACTCTCTATATTCGATTTTTCTCCTTTAGTAATTAAATTTTGCCAATTTTGAATATCAATACCATTTTTATCAAAATAAAAATACTTTGAGTTTGCTATACCAACCAATCTTAAAGATACTTTTCTTTGTTCTAAAATGGTTTTATACCTTTCATTTAAAACACTTAAAAGTTCTTTTCCAACAAGACCTGGACCAAACAAAAATAAATTTACATAACTAACATCTTTAACAAATAATGCGTTATGAAGAACATTAACTGCTTTTTGTTCATCTTTATTATCAATTATGATAGAAATATTTGTTTCTGATGAACCTAAAATAGCACCCTGGACATTAATTGCATTTTTGCCTAACGCTCCAAAAACTCTACCTGTTATTCCAGGAGTATCAATGATATCTTCTGCTACGACAACAATTAAAGCAAGATTATCTCCTGTATGCAATAAATCTTTATTCTCTCCAAACTCTCTTTTAAAGAACAAATTAGATATTTTTTTAGCTTTATTTAAATCTTTACTATAAATAGCAATTATAGTATTTTTTTGTGATGAAGCTTGCCCAAAAAGTAAAATTTCTATATTATTTTTTCTGAGTTCTTCTATGAGTTTAGCTTCATCATATTTATCGAAACTTTGATATCTTAAAACTGCAATATTTGGAATTGATGAGATTGATTTAAAGGTAAAATTAATTCCCTTTTCCCTTGGTAAAATAACCGTCCCAGGGAAAGCTGGATTAAATGTATTTTTAATACGAATTTTGATATTTTTTTGTAATGCAGGTAATATAGTAGGGCTATAAATAACCTTAGCACCGAAATAAGACATTTCCATAGCTTCTTCATAAGTTACGGCTTTGAGTGGCACAGCATTTTTAACTTTTCTTGGATCAGCAGTAAGAATTCCATCAACATCGGTCCATATTTGAATTTCAGTTGCATCAATCAATGATCCAATAATAGAAGCAGTAAAATCTGATCCACCACGTCCTAAAGTGGTAGTCACACCATCCTGAGTTGCGCCAATAAAACCAGTAATAACTTTAACTTTATCATTTTTATAAATAGTATCTTTAACTTTTGGTAAAGATAATTCATAATTAACTTTAGCTTTGCCAAAATTATCATCAGTAACCAAAATATTTCTTGCATCAATATATTCTGCTTCGATATTGTTATTGTTTAGAATTTCTGTTATAATTTGGCAAGATAATCTTTCTCCAAAACTTAAAATTAAATCTTTCGTTCTTGGCGATAATTCTTTTAATAAATAAACTCCATTGAGTAATCTATATAAATCATCAAATTGCTTTTCAATCTGTTGCAGGAAATCTTTTTTTGGCTTGGATAAAAAATTCTTTATAAAATGCAAGTGGATATCTTTAATACTATCAAACTCTTTTTTAAAATCAATTCCTTCTACAGCCAGGCCAGAAGCTGTAATTAATTTATCTGTTACTTTGGCAAATGCAGAACAAACAAGGCAAAATTTTTCATTTTTTTCAATTAATTCCTTTACAATTTTAATAATATTGGATAAACCTTCATCTGTACCAACAGAAGTACCACCAAATTTTAATACTTTCATATAATCACCTATAAATAATTTTTTAATATTGCATTTAATTGCTCAAATTCTATTAAAAATGCATCGTGCCCATAAGGAGATGAAATTTCAAAAGTTTTAGAATCTGGAATTAAATTAGTAAACTTTTTTTGATGTTCTGGTAAATATAATAAATCTGTATCAATGACAATCGAAATTGTTTTAGCTTTGATACTACCTAAAACATCCTCAAAAGGAGCACGTTCGTAAGAGATATCGTGTAAATCTGTTGCTTGTAAAATAGTTAAATAACTTATAGGATCGAACCTTGTTATAAATTTATTTGCTTGATGATTAAAATAACTCGATACATCAAATCTAGTATTTTTAGAATAATATTTTTCAGATATATATTTTCTGCCAAATTTTTGAATATAATTTTCAGGCGTGCGATAGCTCATCAAACCAACCATTCTTGCAATACCTATATTTTCGATTGTATTCCCATTATAATTACCGTTATTCCAATTTTTATCTGCCAAAATAATATTTCTTTGAATTTCATTAAATGCAATAGCCCAATCAGAATTAATTACATCACAAGCAATAGGGAAAAGAATTTCGCAAACATCTGGATACATAATTCCAAATTCTAACACTTGAAATCCACCAAGTGAGCCACCAATACAAGCTTTAATTTTTTCAATTCTTAGATAATTAAGCAGTTCTTTATGAACTTTTATCATATCCCTTACAGTAATAACTGGGAAATCTAAGCCCCAATTTTCATTGGAATTAGGTTTATAGGATGTTGGTCCAGTTGTGCCATAACAACTTCCAAGAATATTAGCGCAGATAATAAAATATTTTTCAGTATCAAGTGCTTTACCAGGTCCGATAATTCCATCCCACCAACCAAGCTTATTATTATTCATAATTGAATATTTTTCCAGAAAGTCATACTTTGAATTGTTATCCTTTTCAATATTTGATAATATTCCACCAGCATGGGCATTACCTGTTAAAGCATGAAAAACTAAAATAACATTAGTTTTTTCAGAATTTAATTTACCATATGTTTGAAAAGCCACCTGGATATTGGCAAGCTTTTCTCCTGCTTCCAACTCCAGGGGCTCATTTACAAAAAGATTAACAAAATTTGTTTTTACATTAAAAGACATAATAACCTATATTTTTGATAGAGATTGTTCCAAATCATCAACTATATCATTAATATTTTCGATACCAACAGAAAGCCTTACTAACTCTGGAGTAATACCACCAGCTCTTTGCTGTTCTTCACTTAACTGTGAGTGAGTAGTAGTGGCTGGATGAATTGCTAAAGACTTAGCATCTCCTACATTAGCTAAATGAGAAAAAAGAGTTAAATTTTCAATAAATTTTTTACCTTCATCAGCACCGCCTTTAACACCAAACACAACCATACCGCCAAAACCATTTTTTAAATATTTTTGTGCAATTGGATAAGAAGGATCATCTTCAAGTCCAGGATAACTAACCCAATTAACTTTTGGATGTTGTTTTAAGAACTTAGCTACAGCTAATGCATTTTGTGAATGTCTTTCCATCCTTAATGCAAGAGTTTCAATACCTTGTAAAAACATCCAGGCATTATCAGGAGAAATACAAGCACCAAGATTTCTTAAAGGAACCAGTCTTGCTCTCATTATAAAAGCAATCGGATTAAAATCGCCCAAATCATGTGCGTATCGTAAACCGTTGTAACTTGGATCTGGCTCATTATAAAGTTTGAACTTTGGATTTTTCCAGTTAAATTTACCAGCATCAACAATAATACCTCCAATTCCTGTGCCATGTCCGCCAATCCATTTTGTAAGTGAATGCACAACAATATCTGCACCGTGATCAATTGGTCTTAAAAGATACGGCGTTGTAAAAGTTGAATCGACAATAAGTGGAAGTTCGTATTCATGTGCAATTTTTGCAATAGCTTCAATATCTGCAACATCCAATGCAGGATTACCAATTGTTTCGATATAAATTGCTCTGGTTTTTTCGTTTATAGCATTTCGAAAATTTTCTGGATTTTTTGGATCAACAAATTTGGCTTTAATTCCAAATTGTGGCAATATATCATTAAACATTGTATAAGTGCCACCATAAAGATTATTTGCAGAAACAAATTCTTCGCCATTGGATAAAATATTAATAATTGCATAAAAAATTGCAGATGTACCAGAAGCAATAGCTAAAGCTGCAGCTCCGTTTTCCAGAGCTGCAATCCTATTTTCCAGAATCTCTTGTGTTGGATTGTTTAATCTGGTATAAATATAACCAAGCTCTTTTAACGCAAAAAGATTAGCAGCATGTTCAGCACTTTTAAATATATATGACGATGTTCTGTAAATTGGCACAGCACGAGAAAGAGTTGGATCAATATTATGTCCGGCGTGTAAAGCCAGTGTTTCGAATTTTAATTGGTTGTTAGGCATATGTAAACCCTTTCATATTGTTAATTAAAAGATTAAGTTAGTAATGAGGCCTCATACAAATTTAAAAACAAAAAACCCTCGCTAAATAGCGAGGGTGGTCAAAACTTACCGGCTATTTAGCAATTTATTTAACGTCGGTGCAAGTCGCCTTAAATCCCGACAACAAATTTTTAAGTATAACACACTACAAATATACAAATTTAAAACCTGAAAGTCAATACCTGAATATTAATTTATTGTTATAGTTATAAAAAAGTAAAAAAAATTTGTTTTTTTATATATTTATTTAGACCAATTTTTTAGGAGGTACAAAATGCCAGAAAATTGTCCTAATGCTGAAGCATGTCCAGTTTTCAACAATATTTTAAAAGATAAAGTAATGACTGCAAAATTCTTTCGAATGCTTTTTTGCGAAGCAGGAGAATCTTCTTTTACAAATTGTAAAAGATTTCAAATGAAACAAAAATATGGCAAAGTGCCACCAAATTTACTACCAAACTCTATTAAACCAATTGAAAAAATAGCAAAAGAAGCTGGTTTGATTTAAAATTTATTGCAATCTAAACATTTTTTAATTTAAATGTTTAGATTGCTTTTTATTTATTTTCTTTTATTAGATTTTCTAACTCATTATACCAGTTTTCGCCATACTTACGAATTAAAGACTCTTTACAAAATTTGTAAGTTGGTAAGTCTAATTTGTTACCATTTTCAAGAGCCGGAGAACAACCTACAAAATTTTCAAAAACTAATATGTCTCCACCAAAATCGTGTATTCTAATAGGGAATAAGTGGCACGATATAGGTTTCTTAAAATCTATTTCGCCATTATAAAAAGCTTTCTCAATAGCACATTTTGCTATACCATTTTCATCATAATAAACAAAAACACAATCTCTTTTATTTATACCTTTAGTAAAAATTCCATTTTCATTAATCTCATAAAAGCCATTTTGTTCGATAAATTCAATATTTCTTTGAGTAAGATACTTTTTAACTTTATTGAGAATACTTTGAATTATTGGTATTTCTTCCTGTAACAAAGGTGCTCCATAATCTGATTCAAAAGTGCAACAGGCCCCTTTGCATTTTTCAAGATCACAACAAAATTTTTTATTTATAACTTCATTTCTTACTAAAACACCATTAACAGATATTAATCTTAAATTATTAAAACTCATTTATCTCTCAAATTGTGATAAATCAATATTCAGCTCATCGATCAATTTTTTTAATTTAGTTTGATTTAATTCCAATAAATTAGAAGCTTTTACTAAATCACCATTAGCAATTTTCAAAGATTTTTCGATATGATTTTTCATTACACCATTTAATGATAAATTAGTATCACTTGAGTTAACTTGTGCATCTTTAGAATTACCTGGTATATATTCGTCGTATTCTTTAAGGAAAGAAAAATCTTCTAATTTTATATTATTTCCAGATGAAAGAATAATAGCTCGTTCAACTGCATTGTGTAATTCGCGTATATTACCTTTCCATCTCAATGTTTTAAGGAAATTAAGTGCTTCGCTTTCAATAGTTTTTGTTTCGATATTACAACTTTTACATATTTCATCAAGAAACATAGTGACCAAAAGCGGAATATCTTCGTTTCTTTCTCTTAATGGGGGTAAATAGATTTTTCCAACATTTAATCTGTAATACAAATCTTCGCGAAATCTTTTTTCTTCAACTTCTTTTTCAAGATTTCTATTAGTTGCAGCAATGATTCTAACATTAACAGCTACTTCTTTTTCACCACCAAGACGATAAAATTTCTTTTCCTGTAAAACTCTTAAAAGCTTAACCTGTAAATCCAGAGAAAGCTCACCAATTTCGTCGAGTAATAACGTGCCATTATCAGCAAGTTCAAATTTACCTAATTTAGTTTTAGAAGCTGCACCGGTAAAAGCACCTTTTTCGTATCCAAAAAGCTCGCTTTCTGCTAACTCTTTTGGTATTGCTCCGCAATTAACAGTAATAAATGGCCCTTGCCTACGCGGACTCATAGAATGAATAAACTTAGCCATAACCTCTTTACCGGTTCCACTTTCACCTTCAATTAAAATAGTTGTATTATCCGTTTGAGCAAATTTTTCTGCAAGGTCAAGAATTTTTTGAATTTTATCACTCTTTCCAAAATACTCTCGTGTTATAACCGGACCTTCCTGTAATAATTGTTGTAGTTTAAGAACTTGTTTTCGTAATTTTACAGGTTCTAAATTCTTTTCAAGAATGAATTTTAATTGCTCCATATCAATTGGTTTAAGTAGAAAATCCTTTGCCCCAATTTTCATAGCATTAACAGCAATCTGAACATCTGCATAACCAGTAATCATAACCACTGGTATTTGTTTGTGGCTGGCAATTATATTTTTAAGAATATCGATACCATTAACATCATCAGAAAGATATATATCAAGTAAAATTAAATCTGGGTCAAAATCTTTAATAGTTTGATTAATTTCATCTGGATTCTGGCACAAGAATGCGGAATATCCAATTTTAATTAATGCTTTTTTTAAGGATACTCCTACTAACTCATCATCATCAATAATAAGAATATGATATTCTTCCATAATAATCCACTATTTTGTTGGAAATTCTATATAAAAAACAGTAAATTTATTTAACTTACTTTCAAAATAAAATTTAGCATCATACTCTTCCAATATTATTTTACATACACTTAAACCAATACCTGTTCCATTTTTTTTGCTAGTAAAAAAATCATCGAATATTTTTTTCTGATGCTGTTCACTTATTCCTTTTCCGTTATCCTTGATTGAAAATTTAATAATATCTTTTTCAAATACAGTTTGAATTTCAATTTGTTTTTGTTTATTTACAATTGATAAAGCTTCAATCGAATTTGTTATTAAATTTATAAATACCTGAAGTATTTTATTTGGGTTTAATTGCAATGATGGTAAGTTAGCATCTAAATTTTTGATAACTTTGATATTATTATCTCTTAATTTTAAGTCTAAAATTTGTAATGCGTTATTAATTATATCATTGATATTTATGAGTTCAAGATGCTCATTTGATTTTCTACTTAAATTAAGCGTATTATCTATTAAAAATTCTATTCGATTCGTTGCTTTTTTACACAATTCGATTATCTGTTTATCTTCATCACATAAATTTTCAGAAAGCCCCAGATTATCTAAATTTAATTTTAAAACTGATAAGGGGTTTCTAATTTCGTGTGCTAGAATAGCTGATAATTTACCTAATTCTTCTAATTTTTTTTGTTCATTTTGCATATTCTACAATCTGTAATAAATAGATATATTAAAATTATGATTTTTCCCTAATTGATAATCGAATGTTCTGCTAAAATCATTTAATTCATCTTTAAAGTTTGTATATTCATAATGAAATTGGAAAAAAAGATTATGCCAAAATTGATAACTTAATTTAGCACCTACATAAGTTCTATTTGTTACCTTGCCCCATAAAAATTGTGGTTGTGGTACAGTATATTGTCTTAATCTCATTAAAGAATCTGAAAGTCCACCATTACCTTTTCTCAAATATTTATAGTAAGCTTCGATATCTAATCCCCTAAAAATCTTATATTTTGATGATAAATAAAAAATATCACCATTATCGCCAAGCCAGTGCCCAAGAGAATAATTTGATGATGAATACTCAGTAGTTTTAATATAATGCTGATAAGCGAAAGGAAATATTTTAGTATATTCAACTGTAAAACCAAAATTATCAAAAAATAACCCATAATTTGATAACCCAAAATTCATTGCAACCTGATATCTTTGCTTTTGTTTATCAAACATATCGCTTAAAGTTATCTCATCAATAAACAGAGTTGTGTAAATATGAGTATTTGGGATATGATTTTTTGAAGAAATATTAAAGAAGAACTGAGCATTATCACCTGCGTCATTATTATTATTACTATAATAATGGTCTGCTAATCTGAAAAACATTACTGGTAAAAGGTATAACGCTTTAATCTCATCCCCATAAACCATTGATTCGCCAGCACTCAAACTTAAACCTTTATATTTAATTGTCACTGTGTGAGATGCAAAAAATTTCTTTCTATAAATCACTCTATCTACATTTTGATAAGTATATATTTTATAAGTTTCTAAAGAATCTATCATTCTTGATTCTAAAAAAGCGTGTATGTAATTAAAACTAAACCAGGGCGCTGGATTAATATCAAGCCTTATATATGGATAAGTTGGCGCCTTTCTACCAAGGACAACATTTCCACTTTTTTCATATCCCCAGGTTAAATAATCTTTCACAAAAGAAATTGAGCCCCAATTCCAATCATAAGAAAGCCCCCCCATAGCTTCACTGTACTCAAGTCCATCATCTTTTGGAATTGCAGTAATCCCCATCTCATCAGTTAATGTTTTAGCAGGGTCTAAAATTTTGCTTTCTTCCCTATTGTCTCTAAAATTAAAATAATATCCTAATTTATCGGAAAGATAGCCATAAACAGAAGCACCGTTCCAACGATGAGTAAATTTTTTACCAAATTTATTTTGTATAGAATATCCATAAATAATATCAGCATTGAAAGTAAATAATTCATTTTTATAATTAAATAAATTAGCACTTTGGAAATCGGGATATATAAAATTATAGCTTTCGGTTGTATCTTTTACACAGGAAAGCCTTTTAATTTCATCTTGATAATCATTTAAATAGAAATATAATTCATCTTTTTCAACTTTTGATAATTTATTTTCTTGCTTTTTGATTTCTATTAAATAGTTTGCAATATTTTTTCGAGCTAACGGTTTTATGATATCTTGATATGTTATAATACCTTTAACGCTCATTTGTTCCAAAAATTCATACACAGGGAAATTAACCGGTTCATATACAATTTGTGCTAACAAATTATGATAAAGAATTAATAAGATAAACAATAAAATAAATTTTCTCATTTTTAAAGCCTAATAATTCCAAAATACAAATATAATTTATTTATAAATAAAATAAAATCAGTTTTTGCAAAATTATCTGTATGATAAGCAATTATTCTATTTTGGTATGTGTATAAACAAAAAAGGCTCAAACAAAGAGCCTTTTTCATATTAAAATTTCCATCTGTTTCCAATAGCAAAATTGAATTTTTTGGATGAATTTGGTGCAAATAGACTATATAAATCCAGTGTAGCTATATCAAATTCCCAGAGACCCGTATCAAAACCTAATCCAAATGCCCAATTAAAACCATATTTACCACCGGCGGAAAATCCAGTTCGAATATAAGGTGCCCACTCTGATGGAATATTATAATTAAAACCAAGTGAAAATCTTGGAGTTGTTGAATTGCCTAATTCATTATTAAAACCTTGATTATAATTAAATTCAACAAATAACCTACCCGGTATTTCTTTAATAAATTTTTGTAATTCAGTAGCTACTCCAATTCTTAATGCTGTTGGTAAACTGGTAGTAAAACTGCCCGTATATCTACCGTAATATTTCAAAGAATCGCCAAGATTTTCTGTTTGTTTTTTATCTGTAAAAGATGTAATTTTTCTAGAATTATTTGCTTCATAAACTGCTATTTTTTTATCCCATTTCACGCTACCAATATCTGTAATAGCAAAACCTAAAAGGAATAAATCATCACTTGTTGAAGCAGAAAAGCCTATATCAAACCCTAATCCAGAACCAGCAGGCTTGCTAAAAGGGGATACATTCGCAGAACCATCACTGGCTATAGAATCGAAATCATATTTTACATTCATATCTGGAGATGTAGCTATTAATATTTTAAATTTATTTGTAATGGTTGTCGTAACATTATTATTTAAATTTTCTGTCAAAATAGATAACTCGTTGGATTGAGTTTTTGCATAAGCCAAGCCATTTACAATTTTAAATGAAAGCCCTGCAGATATGTTTTTAAAACCATCAATTTTTACTTCATTAATGTATCTTGAATAGCTAAAATTATACTCAGTAAACACACCTGCTTTAATATTTAACTTATTAAAGTTTAACAATTTTAAAGAATTTGTACCTTCTGGTAAATTTATATTATCAATTAGAAAATGAAAAAAAGATTTAGGTAATTGAACATCTGATACAAATCTACTATTAAGAGCAAACCCAAAACTGCCATAATTTTCTGGCATATTATAACTAAAAGCTAACAATGATGTATTAAAGGAGAGTTCCATTTTAGCATCATTTGAAAAAATATCTTTAAATTTATTTTTATCTGAATTAGTTAATTTTCTACCTACAGTTTCACCATTTGCACCTTTAACACCACCGAAGAAATAATTAATTTCTTCAAATGTCATAAAATTACGGTATGCAGAAAATTTGAGTGATGGCAACAATGGAATATATAAATCGAAATTGTAATTATCACCAAAAATATTCGATTGGACCAAATTAGCTGGATTTTTACCAAAAGAATAAATACCACGAGAGGATACAACATAAGTATTTGCCATACCGTATGAAGTTGGATCAAAAGCACCATCAGAACCTAATCCATTTTGTGCAAATAATCCAAAAGTTATTACTAATAAATTTATAATTTTTTTCATATTGCATCCTTTCTTTATAGATTATCTGGATTAAGTTCAAAATCCATTTTAATATAAGCTTTAATTTTTATAGTCTGATCAGTTGTAAACTCTACTAATTTAGAAGAGGCTGCGTCTTTTGTATTTATTCTAAAATCAATTATTGCTTTATCTAAATCAAATAATTTATCAATATATTTTGTAGATATCTCCTGAATAACAATTTTTTTATAAGACTGCGTTACTTTTCCATCATCATTTACATAAGCTGCAGGGATATAAATAGAATCACTTTTAAGAAGTGTATCTGTAATTGGAACATTAAACAATAAATCGCCATTTTTATCAATTATTTTTACATTTGCATAAACACTTGCAGGTATACCATTATCAATATCTAACACAATTCTTATTTTTTTTATATCATTTGCTTTTTTACGATCATCTTCCGAAGGTGGGTCAATGCTATCAGTAGTATCAGTATAAGCACCATTGTCAATTGAAATTTTAAGAGGAATTTCAACAGTATATGATGGTGTTACAGTATTTGTATCAAAAACAGTTACCGTACTATAATTTGGGTTAAATACTGGAGATATATTATAATTAAGCTTACTTATCATTTTACCGTTTAGGCTATTAAGAAAATTAGCTAAATTTAAGCTAATAGTAGGATTACTTTCATCAATATAGTCATTGAGTACTATATCATTTGTTGCTTCTGCTGCACTTATTTTACCAGTAATTTTAACAGGGATATTAGTCGTCATATTAAAGTTTAATTTTATTTTAGCTAACTCGCTAAATAATAATTTATTAAAAGTTAAATTGTCAAAATTAGCATCTCCAGTTGCAAAATCTGCAGTTTCAATAATAGGATCTAACGAAGTAGGCTTTACTTTTGCTTTAGCTTCTTTTATTATAAACTTATCTGTATTAGTATTTATTATTATTTTGTCATCTACAGATATATTCTTATAATCATTTTTATTTAATGAACTATCAAGTTCCGAGATTACCACATAACGTATGAAATCTACAACATCATTTGGATTTTTTCCTCTTAATTGATAATTAGCAAAATTTAAAACTACTCTTGTTACTGTTTTTGGTGATATATATAAAGATGTATCAAATGGTATTGTAGAAAGTGGTGATCTATATATATCATAAAATACAATATTTGTTTTTGCTCCCAATGATAATTGGTTATCGATATCAATACTAATTTTACCACTTCTAAAATTTGCATAATATACTTTAAGAGAATCACTATTATCTAACTTTATAGAATCATTATCAACTATTGGAGTTTGCGATGGAACTATTACAAGACCATTTTTTATAAATATAGTTGATTTTTCAATAACAAAAAGCCCTGTTTGCTGTGGTGCAATAAAAGAACTATTAGATTGTGTACTTTGAATATTTAAAATTGCCTTAATATTATTTTTGATTAGTGAGTTTTGAATAAGTGGAATATCAGTCAGTATTGACTGACCTGCCGGAATAACGATAGGCGTATTATAATTTGCTACATCACCACTGTTATCTGCATTTTTTATAACAATACTAGAAATTGTTAACTGAACACCGGAATTTGCAGGGAAACTATTCGTAATTGTTAATTTTAACGAACCACTTTCTATTGTTGCATATTGAAAGTCATCAATAGGATCCAATATTACCTCTTGTGTACCAGATACAGCAGGGAACCAAGCAACATTTTGCCCCGGGGAAATTCCATTTGTCCAATCATAACCAATATTGCTTTCAACTCTACTAACATCTACTTTAAAATTATCTTTTCCAGATGTCAATTGCTGGATTTGTGCCTCACTGGAAATTTTGTCACCAATTGTAATAGTGGAAAGAGTTTTTGTTTGCCTAAAAATCAATAAATTATTTGATGTTTTTGTAATATTAGTTGTATCTTTTTTAATAGCATCCCATAAAGTATAAGATTTATCTAGTATAGGTATTGTAATTCCTTCATAGGATATTATCGGAGCCTTAAATTCATTGGGTAGATCAATACAGCCCGTAATTGTTAATAAATATACTAAACTTAATAAACTTACAATTTTTTTCATAAGAACTCCTAATTTCAAATTTAATATAATAATAAAAGTATTCTAATACAATAGCTTATTATTAAATAATTGTTAATTTTATTTTATACAATATTTACTTTGTTTTACTTTGTTTTGTTGTTTTTTTTTCATAACTTTATTTTTTAAATTATTAAAGGTTATAAAAGTGCAAAATTTTAATAAAATTTTTATCATACTATCGTTAACATTCGCTTTCATAAGT
The DNA here is from genome assembly GCA_035361425.1 of Ignavibacteriales bacterium. Lineage (GTDB taxonomy): Bacteria > Bacteroidota > Ignavibacteria > Ignavibacteriales > DAOSCP01 > DAOSCP01. The sequence goes on from DAOSCP010000001.1 coordinate 288,929, forward strand.
TGTTCGTCAACAAAAGATTTATCGAAATTATCCGCCAATGAAAAATTTGAGAAAGCAAAACTTGCTTACAATAATAAAGATTTTGATGAAGCAGTTCAAATTTTACAATCTATTTTAATTGAATATCCTGGAAGAGAAATTATTGATAGCACTCAATATTATTTAGCATTGTGCAGATACCAAAAAGAGGAATATTTAATGGCTAGTTATGAATTTAGCAAACTAATTCAAAATATGCCATTAAGCCCTTTAGTTCCAGAGGCACAATATATGTTAGCTGATTGTTATTACAGATTATCTCCACCTATGCCGCTTGATCAAAAATATACAAAAAAAGCTATCGAAGAGTTCCAAGCTTTCATTGATTTTTATCCACAACATAAACTCGTAAAAGAAGCATCTGAAAAAATTTCCATATTAATAGAAAAATTGGCATATAAAGATTACAACGCCGCTTATATTTACGAAAGAATGGAAAACTACAACGCAGCTATTTTCTTTTATTCTCAAATTATTGAAAATTATCACGATACTAAATATGCACCTTTAGCTTTAGTTAATAAAATTAAGCTCGAAATCTTGAAAAAAAGATATGATAATGCTAAAGAAGATATCGAAAAATTCAAAGAAAAATATTCATCCAGTGAATTGTTAAAAGATATTCTCGAAATTGAAAAGTCATTAAATTAATGTACAAGATATTTTTTATAATTCTTTTTGCAACATTTTCTTTTGGCAGCAATCTTGATGTTTTATTTAATAAATTCATATCGATTTACAATAAAACAAAAACTGAAAAGCTAACTACTGAAAATATTCACAAATGTAATTTTGAAACAATTTATAATATCAAAACCAATTTTCACCTTTTTAATAAATTTCAACAAAATTTAATCGAATATCATTTAAATAGTGTAACTATTACTGATACTTTTATTATATCTCCCAGTGGCAAATTTCGTATTAATTTCAGCAAAGCTCTTTCATCATATCCAAAGTATAATGTTGATAGCGTTGGCATAATTATTGACTCTGTTTACAAATATCAAGTTGAGTACTTAGGTTTTATCCCTCCCAAAGGGAAAGTAGATGATATTTATGACATTTATATAAATAATATTTCCGATTATGGCTATACTGAACTATTATACCAAAATCCTATCCGCAGCCAAATTGTTTTATCTACAGATTATTCTAATTATTACACAAGTGGATTAGAAGCTATAAAAGTAACATTAGCACACGAATTTCACCACGCTATTCAATTTAATTACAAATTACCAGATAGTGATATTTTCTTCTATGAGCTTACATCTACCTCAATGGAAGAATTTGTTTTTCCAGAAATTAATGATTATGTACACTATATTAAAAATTATAAACCTTACTATAATTTTAAATTTGGTGACGGTTATTCCCAGGCAGTTTGGAATTTATTTTTAGTAGAATATTTTAATGATATTAGCATTATCAAAACTCAATGGGAGTTTTTTAGAACAAATTCTGCATTAAATTCAATTGAACTTTCATTAAAAAGTAAAGGAGAAAAATTTTTAACTGTTTTTCCTGCATTTGCAAGTAGTTTACTACCAAATAATAGATATAAATACTATAAAGACTGGGAATTTTTCCCTAAATTAAAATTTATACCTTTATTAAAATATCCAAATACAACAAATTATTTAACAGATATAGCATATGGCGGAATAAGATACTTCGGTGTTATAAAAGATAACATCGATACCAGCTATGCATTTCTAATAAACTCTAATTCAAAAGCAGCCAACGAAGCTCAAACTGATAATGAAGGTGTTGGCGTAGAGCTAATTATTTCTAAAAACCAAATTTCTAATTCTCAAATTTTATCCAATGGCTTATATATAGCAGCTAATTTTAATAAATATGACGAAGGAAATAAGTTATTTACGCAAGGCGAAATATCAAATCTTTCCAGTATCACTATTTATCCAAATCCTATTGTAATGACAAAAAATAATTTATTAAATTTAAGGTTTAACACTCATATTACTTCTTGCGAATTAGACATTTTTGATATAAATTATAATAAGAAAATTAATAAAATTCTTTATAATAATAACTTATTCCAAATCGTGCTGGATAATAATTTATCAACGGGTATTTATTTTGTCAATATCAAAGCAGATGGAAAAGTTTTTAAAACTAAAATTGCCGTAATAAAATAGTGAGGTTATTATTACTGGATTAGTTACAAAAATAGAAAGTATTAATTATTATGTCAAATGCGAAGATAAAATTTATCATTGTTTCTTAAAAGGAAATTTTAAAAAGAAATTTGAATATAAAAAGAATAAATTAATCACAACTGATATAGTTGTAGTAGGCGATTATGTTGATTTTGAACTTAATAAAGAAGGATTTGGACTAATTCACAAAATACACAAAAGGAAAAATTATCTTTCGAGAAAAGCACCACGAATTAAAGGTGCTACAATAAAAGGCTCAAGATTAGAACAAGTTTTAGCAGCAAATATAGATAATGCTATAATTGTAATGTCTCCCAAAACGCCCCAGTTTAATAATCGCACTCTGGATAGATATATTGTAACTGCAAAAGCCTGTAATATACCAGAAACAATTGTAATTAATAAAATTGACTTAGCCGATGAAGATTTTAAATATTGGATAAATTTATACCAAAAAACCGGCCACAATATTATCACTGTATCTGCAACCGAAAACATCAATATTGATAAATTAAAATCACTAATTGATAAAAAAGTTTCTGTTTTTTGGGGACCTTCCGGCGTCGGCAAAAGCTCTCTCATCAATACTATTTACCCGCAAGCAAATTTAAGGGTTGGTGATATATCAGATTATACAACAAAAGGAAGACATACAACAGTAACAGCACAACTTATTGAAATAGAGAAGGATACATATCTGATCGATACACCTGGTATACGAGAAATTGAACCATTCGGTGTTTCCAAGATTGATTTAGGACATTATTTTAATGATATCGCAAAATACATTCCAGATTGCAAATTTAATACTTGCACCCACGAACACGAACCAGATTGCGCCGTCAGAGAAGCATTCTATAAAGGAAAAATTTCAGAAGAAAGATATTTGAGTTATCTTAATATGCTTGATAGTATCGAAGAAGATATTAATTATTTGTAAATTTTATTTAATTCATATTTGCAAATAATATTATTTTTTCACCTTACCGCAATAATTAATTTGCATATATTATCAATATTTTGTAAATATTGTATAATAATTTTTTAATATTTTACACCATTCATTTTATAGGAGTAGCAAAATGCGTAAAGTGATTTTTTTCATTTTTTGTGCAATATTAGTATTTGCACAACAAAAACCACCTATTTATATTGCTTTCCATTGGCATATGCATCAACCAATTTATTGGCCTTATGAAACTGTTTGGCAAACACAACAAAGGGGAGCATACAGTTATAATGTTGTAGACATTTTTAATCAAAGAACTGGACCATACACAAGCTGGCCAAAAGATGCTGTATATAAAGGAATTAACAACGGATTAGGAAATTTTGGGGCTCAGGTTAGTTTATCTGGCTCATTGATTGAAAATTTAAATAATCTTGAAAGTGGTGGAAATGGTAATTTTTCTGGATGGAAAAACCATTGGAAAGATATTGCAAGCAAAAAAACCGTTAAAAATAATCCTCGTATTGATTTAGTTGCATTTGGATATCACCACCCGCTAATGGGATTAATAGATTATGAAGATATCCGCAAACAAATACAAATGCATAGGGAAATTATTACTTCAAATTTTAATGTAAGTTATTCAAAAGGTATTTTCCCACCCGAAAATGCATTTACCCCAAGAATGATACCAGCATTAGTAGATGAAGGATTGCAGTGGGTAATGGTTGATAATATCCATTTTGATAGAGCTGCAGAAGGATATCCATTTAACACTGGTGGTAATTTATATGAACCTAATAAAGCCGATATACAAAATCCTAACCCTAACGATTGGGTTCAATTAAATGGATTGTGGGCACCGACAAAAGTTTCTGCTGGTTGGGGACATAAACCTCATTATGTAAAATATATAAATCCAAACACAGGACAAGAATATAAAATTATAGCTGTTCCTACAAGTAGATATTTAGGTAATGAAGATGGAAGAGGCGGCTTTGGAGCATTGAATTATGAACAAGTAATGAGCCAATTAGAATTTGCTAATAACGACCCTCAACATCCAATTTTAGTAGTATTACACCATGATGGCGATAACTATGGAGGCGGAAGCTCTGGATATTACGGAAGCAATTTTGATAATTTTGTAAACTGGTTAAAAGCTAATCCTACAAGATTCGTTTGCACAACTATTCAAGATTATCTCGATATGTTTCCTCCTGATCCAAATGATGTTATTTGGGTAGAAGATGGAAGTTGGTCTGGTGCAGATAACGGCGATCCTGAATTCTTAAAATGGAACGGTGATCCAGGTCCTGATGGTTACAGTCCAGATAGAAACAGCTGGGGAATTGTCACTGCAGCAAAAAATTATGTTATTACAGCAGATAAAATTGATCCTAACAATAATAATACTAAATTAGCCTGGAAATATCTAACAGTAGCACAAACAAGTTGTTACTGGTATTGGGACGGTTCTGAAAATGGGGTATGGGATTCTCATCCTGCTCGTGCTTGCAACGAAGCTGTAAAATATGCACAATTGGTATTGAATAATAATGACCAGGTTGGCCCAAATATTTATGTGCCTCAAAGAGAACCTTACAATCCCGGTGCAACTGAATGGAATATTGGAAAACCAAAAGATTTTACTGTTTGGACTTATGTATATGATGTGAGTGGCCTATCTTATGTAAAACTCAAATATAGAACAAGAAATGATGATTCTTATAAACTTACAAGTGACAATTTCACTTACTCTGGTGGTGCTAATGTAGGAAATTGGCAAGAAATCTCAATGACTTCTAAAACAATTCAATCCAGAACTAACCCTGCTCCTACTGTTAAAGCTGACGAATACTCCGCAGTAATATCTGGAATAACCAATAAATTAGTTGATTATTATGTTGAGGCAATGGACACAAAAGGTAATGTAACTAAAAGCGCTATTAAACATGTATGGGTAGGTAATGGTAGTGGTGGCAATAGTAACCCTTCAGGCAGTGTAACATGGATACCACAAAGCCCTAGTAAAGATGATAAAATTACAATTAAAATTGTTAGTTCAAAAACTGGCAAATTACACTGGGGAGTAAATCCTGTAGGTAGCACTTGGACAACTCCTAACCAAACATACTGGCATACTGGTTCTACATTATTTAACAATAGCGGACCAGCAATTGAAAGTCCTCTTACAAAAGTTGGGGATACACTCAAAATTGAATTAGGCCCGTTTAACAACAGTGCTCAAATTGTTAATTCTATTGCTTTTGTAATTCATTACGATGATAATACCTGGGATAATAACGGTGGCAACGATTATAAAATTATAATTAGTGGAAATTCTGGTGGTAGCGAACCTCCTGTTACATTTAACATGGATGGTAATTTAGATGAAAACGCTAAAACTGCTGCTGAAAATGGAAATGAAAAACTCTATTATATCTACAGTGGTGGTAAATTATACCTGGCAACAAAATCTGCTCAATCTTATGGAAAAGATGTTTTCATCTTTGTTTCAAAAACACAACTATCAAACACAGTAAACGCTCCTTGGGCTAAAGCTGGAAACGTTGGCTCTTATGATTACTTCCTTGCCAACGAAAGTACAAATAACTGGTCAGGTTGGTTTAATTCTTCAGGTAATGTAATTTCAACACTACAACAAAAATCTGGTAGCTACCTTGAAGGTGTTATTGATTTAGTTAATAATTTAAATTTGACAAATCCAGAAAAAATTTATGTTGCCGTTGGAATGTATAATACTAATGATAATGGTAATTTAGAATTACAAATACCTCAAGGTAATGGAAATGGCGATATTGAAACTACAGAATTTTTTGAGCTTAACTTAACTCAACCAACAAGTAACGAAACCAGTACTATTATTAAAAATTATTTAACAATTTCTAGTTATCCCAATCCTTTTAATCCAGCAACAAGGATAAAATACCATATCCCATTAAATGGAAATGTTAAAGTTGAAATTTATAACAACTTAGGTGAAAAAATATCCACACTTGCTGATAGATATCATACAGCTGGCGAATATACAATAAATTTTGATGCAAAAGATTTAGGTACTGGTATTTATTACGCTGTTGTAAAAATGGAAAAACAAATTAAGACACATAAACTAATGTTAATCAAATAACTAAAAGGGGCAGCCATAAGCTGCCCCTTTTAGTTTTATATATTAGAATTTTTCTTTTTCTGCTTCAAGTTCATTTGCATCCAATCTTTTGACGTAAGTATATAATTTATCTCTTGAAATTTTCAACATATTGGCCGTTTTTAATTTATTATTGTTATTGTATTCTAGTGCTAAGTTAACTATTTCTAATATATATTTTTCAATATCCAATTCATTGCCACCTCTAATATACTCAGCAATAGGAATTTCAAGATAATTTATATTTGTTTTTCTCTGTCTAAATTCTGGCAACACTTGTAGATGAATAGGTTTTAATTCTATATCATTAAAAAGCACAACTATTTTTTCAATGATATTACGTAGTTCGCGAATATTACCGTCCCAAGAATGATTTAAGAAAATTGTTTGGGCTTCATTTGATATTCTTTTAAATCTCTTATTCCTTCTTTCAGAAAATTCTAAAAGAAAAGATGTAGCAAGCGGAATAATTTCACTTTTTCTTTCTCTTAATGGCGGTATAACAATATGACCTGTAGTTAAACGATAATATAAATCTTCACGAAATTTACCTTCCTGCACTAATGCTTTTATATTTCTATTTGTCGTGCATATAATTCTTGCATTTAAATCATATTCTTTGATACCACCGACCTTAAAATATTTTCTTTCTTGTATAATGCGGAGTAATTTAGCCTGTATTTCATTAGGAATTTCAGAAATTTCATCTAATAGGATAGTGCCTCCAGCAGCAAGTTCAAATTTCCCTTTTTGTCCTTTAGCTAAAGCACCTGTAAAAGCACCACTTTCATAACCAAATAATTCACTTTCAAAAAGGTTTGGATTGATAGCCGGGCAGTTGATGGCAACAAATGGAGCGTTAGGTTCTTCATTGGCTAAATGTATATACCTTGCTAGCATTTCCTTTCCTGTACCAGTTTCACCTTCAAGCAAAATAGGTACAGTGCGGTCCTGTCCAATCATCTCCGCCATTGCATAAACAGATTTCATTGTATCTGAATATATTGCAAGATGACTTAATCCACTATTTTCCAGTATTTTCTTTTTAAGTTCAGAAATCTGCGAAAAAAATGTTTCTTTTGTTTTTTCTAATTCTAATTGGAAATCGTGTTTAATTGAATCTAACTGAGATTTTAACCTTTTAATATCTTCAATCTTACTGATTGCACTAACTAATTCATCTATTTCTATAGGTTTTGATATGTAATCAAACGCACCAAGTTTGAGTGCTTTAACTGCTTCTTTTATGGTAGCAAATCCTGTTACAAAAATAACTTCCGTATTTGTGATAAGATTTCTTCCATTTAATTCTTCTAAAAACTCAAGCCCGCTCATATTTGGCATTTTTACATCAGAAATGATAATATCACATTTTTCCTTACTTAAATAATCAAGTGCAGCAATAGGATTTTCAAAAGTTATAATATCATGATTAATTTTTTTCAAAAATCTTTCTAATGCTACTCTTGAACCTTTGTCATCTTCCAAAAGCAAAATTTTCATAAATAACCTTGTAATTTCTTAAAAGAGATTTTTATAACAGTATTATTATCGTTATATATATCCATTTTCGAACTGTATCTACCTAAAAGGTTTATTATAGCAGAAATTATTATCCCATAGTATAAATCTTTCCCTTCAATTTTTGAATTAAATATATTATTTGGATTAATTAATTTTTCTAACTTATAATTTACAATAATATTTAGTATTATATTTTCATCCTCTTCCTCAATAGAAATACCAATTTCTTTATGGGAAATATTTTGTGGTGAATAATTTAACAAATACAATATAATATTTGATATTACATATTCAATATAAAATTGTGGAAATGACACATAAACTGTACTATCAATATTTGTCTTTAATTTAAAATTTTCCTCAGTTAAATAACTATTAATCAAATCTAATGAAGTAAATATAGAATGCGTTAAATTTACAATTCCAACTTCATTTTGTGGCTCAGCATTTTCAAGAAATCTCAATCGATTTATAATATCTTCTATTCTATTTAACTGTGAAGAAATAAACTCATAATCTTGCAACAAATCTTCTTTCTTTACTACTTCATTTTCAAATTTCAAATTTGTGTCAACTAAGATTTTAATAGCATTTAAAGGTTGTGAAATTTGATGTGTTAAATTACTCATCATACCCGAAATAAGCAATAATTTTTCAAATTGACTTAGAAATATTTTATGATTTTCAAAAACTTCTTTTCTCTCTTCTAATTTTATATTTGTAATATCAATTATTCCGCCAATGATATATTTCTCACTATTATTATAAAAAAAAGATTTAATAATCATTAACTCTTTATTTAGTGTTTTACAATAAAATTCAAATATTTTTTCTTTAAAACCATTTTCAATAAATTCATCAGTAAGCAGGAAATCTGAATAATCATTTACAAAAACATCTTTAATGTTTTTGCCAAGTATTTCTTCTTTTGATACATTTAGTAATTTCAAAAAAGCATCATTAATATACACATATTTACCGTATGCATCTCTTACAAAAATTGGTATATTAATCGACTTGAAAATATTTTCTGTAGGTATAAAATTTAACATTGTTAATTTTGATTATTTTTTTTATCATTAAATTTTAAAAATAAAAAAAATAGGTCAGTAATGCAACCCTTTACTACAAACAAGCAAAATACTTCTTCTGAAGCACAAAATTATACATTATATTTAATAATATTAACTGCACTATTTTTTATTTGGGGATTTATTACTTGTTTAAATGATATTTTAATACCACATTTAAAGTCTGCTTTTAGCTTAAATTACACAAAAGCAATGCTAATACAATTTAGCTTTTTTACTGCATATTTTATAGTATCTTTGCCTGCAGGAATTTTGTTAGAAAAAATTGGATACCAAAAGGGAATAGTGTTAGGCTTAACTACTGCTGCTATTGGAAGTGCTCTTTTTATACCAGCCGCCAATTTAATAAGTTATGAATTTTTTCTTGTTGCACTTTTTATTTTGGCAAGCGGAATAACTGTTTTACAAGTTGCAGCAAACCCTTATGTAGTTGTATTAGGAAAACCTGAAACTTCTTCAGCAAGGCTTAATCTTACACAAGCGTTTAATTCATTGGGAACTACAGTAGCACCTTTTATTGGTAGTTATTTAATTTTATCAGTTACTACAAATTCTAATTCTTCTACAGAATCTGTAAAACTACCTTATTTAGGTATAGCTTTAATTTTATTATTCTTAGCTATATTTTTTTCAGTTGTCAAGCTACCTAAAATAAATCACACAACAGACGAAGAAGCTGAAATAATTAGCGAAACCAAGCATAAATCTATTTTTGAATACAAACACTTAATATTCGGTGTTGTTGGCATTTTTTTATATGTTGGAGCAGAGGTATCAATTGGTAGTTTTCTTGTAAATTATTTTAAAGAATTAGTAAATATGGAAGAGCAAAATGCCGCAAAATTAATCGCCTTCTACTGGGGAGGTGCCATGGTAGGAAGATTTATAGGTTCATTTCTACAAAATTATATTAAACCAAATTTATTATTAGCAATAAATTCACTTTTTGCAGCGAGCCTTGTAATTCTTTCCATGATTGGCAGTGGCTATTTTTCAGTTATAACAATATTAGCAGTTGGATTTTTTAATTCCATTATGTTTCCAACCATTTTTTCATTATCATTAAATAAACTTGGAAGATTTACCGAAAAAGGTTCTGGCCTATTATGTATGGCAATTGTTGGCGGTGCAATTTTACCTGTTATACAGGGTATGTTTGCAGATAAAATAGGAATACATCATGCATTTATTATACCTGTTTTATGCTATCTATATATTTCTTTCTTTGGATTTAAGGGATATAAACCAAGCATATAGTAACTTATAGGTAATATTGATAAATTTTTTTTCAAATTAAATTATAGGGAAATGATAATATAACCAAAACTTATACATTCAAAATCCTTTTTCTACGAAATCATAAACGGCAAATATGTGATATTGTTTTTTATATAATATATTGTTATCAAAACTTTTTTCACAGTAGAATACTGATTTTACCGTATAGAAATTCTAATTAACTTTATTTTTTAACGATATTTCTACGGCTCAACCGTATAAAACTCACACGAAACAGTTGATATATCTTTTTAATATTTTAATTTACAAATAATATAAATTGCTATTAATAATTTTCAAAAATAGAAATAATTGTGAGTTTAAAAAAAATTAATTTTATTTTTTTTTTGAAAAATATTTATTAATTTGAGTTCAAACATTAACCAATATTAGGTAAAATTATGGCAAAAGTAAAAGGAGATATCATTATTGATATCGAAAAATGCAAAGGTTGCAAACTATGTGCCAGTGCATGCCCGCAGGTTACTCTTGAACTTTCCAAAAAAGTTAATAGCAAGGGCTATTTGTACATTGTAAAAGTTAACGATAAGTGCACTGGATGTACCAATTGTGCTTTAGTCTGTCCAGAAGGTATTATAACTGTTTATCGCAAAACATTAGATGGCAACAAAGAACATGTAGCAACTATAACAAATGTATCCAAAGATATAAATATTACGGTGAAAGAATGAAAGAGTTAAAACTAATGAAAGGCAATGAAGCTATTGCCGAGGCTGCAATTCGTGCTGGGTGTGATGCCTATTTTGGCTATCCTATTACACCACAATCAGAAATTTTAGAATATCTGGCTGCTAATGCTCAAAAAAGAACAGGAATGGTTGTTCTACAAGCTGAAAGTGAAATTGCATCTATCAACATGGTTTATGGTGCTGCAGGTTGCGGAAAACGAGTAATGACTTCATCATCATCCCCTGGTATTAGTTTGATGCAAGAAGGAATTTCTTACATCGCATGTGCTGAGTTACCTTGCTTGCTAGTAAATGTTATGAGAGGTGGACCAGGCTTAGGAACTATTCAACCATCGCAAGGTGATTATTTCCAAACTGTAAAAGGCGGTGGTCACGGCGATTATCGACTTATTACTCTTGCTCCTTCCACTATACAAGAAGCAGTTGATTTTACCAAATTAGCTTTTGATTTAGCTTTCAAATGGCGTAATCCGGTTATGTTACTTCTTGATGGCGCAATTGGGCAGATGATGGAAAAAGTTGAATTGTTCTCTCAACAAGAAAGATTAAAAGAAGCACCAGATTGGGCTACAGTTGGTAAGCCAAAAAATCGAGAAAGAAATATTATTACATCTCTCCATATGCAACCAGAAGATATGGAAAAAACAAATCAACATCTACAAGCAAAATATAGAAAAATCGAAGAAGAAGAAACTAGATTTGAATGCTACAAATGTGATGATGCTGACTATATTTTTACTGGTTTCGGTCTTGTGGCAAGAATTGCAAAAAAAGCAGCAGATATAGCCAGAACAAAAGGTTATAAAATTGGCGTTTTTAGACCAATAACTTTATTCCCATTTCCTTATTCAGAAATTAATAACTTATCTAAAAAAGTAAAAGCAATTTTGGATGTTGAAATGAATACTGGTCAGATGCTTGAAGATGTAAAATTAGCTGTTAATGGTAATATTCCTGTTGAGTTCCATGGTAGAACAGGCGGTATGATACCAACTCCAGAAGAAATTGTTGCAGTTTTCGAAGAAAAAATTATTAAAAGGAAATAACTATGGGAAATGAACGATTACTACTCCAAGAAGATATACATCATATGTATGATCATCTTCATCCGGAAGATGAAATTTGTGTTAAAGAAAATATCGTCTACCAAAAACCATCTACATTATTAGATACTCCATTTCATTACTGCCCGGGTTGCGGACACAGTACTGTACATAAGCTAATAGCTGAAGTAATCGATGAAATGGGCATTCAAGAACAAACTATTGGAGTTGCTCCAGTTGGCTGCGCAGTTTTTGCTTATAATTATATTAATATTGATTGGCAAGAGGCAGCTCACGGACGCGCTAGTGCTGTTGCAACGGGGATTAAACGTGTTTTACCTGATAAATTTGTATTTTCATATCAAGGAGATGGCGACTTAGCTGCTATTGGAACAGGCGAGACAATACATACTTGCAACAGAGGCGAAAATATAACTATTATTTTTATCAATAACGGAATTTACGGAATGACAGGCGGACAAATGGCGCCTACTACTCTTGAAGGTATGAAATCTACTACTTCTCCCAACGGAAGAGATGTTCACTGGGCCGGTTATCCTTTAAAAATTTCTGAACTTCTTGCGCAACTACCAGGAACTTATTACGTTACTAGACAAGCTGTATTTTCTCCTAATCATGTTCGTAAAGCAAAAAAAGCTATACGAAATGCTTTTGAATATCAAAAACTTAACAAAGGTACTTGCCTTGTTGAAATTGTTTCTAATTGTCCTTCGAACTGGAAAATGACCCCAACAGAATCGAACATGTGGTTACAAGATAATATGATTAAATATTTTCAACTTGGCGATATTAAGCTACCTAAAAAAGAGGAGGCAAAATAATGTGTGAGGAAATTATTATTGCTGGTTTTGGAGGACAAGGAGTTCTTTCTCTTGGGCAAATATTATGCTATTCCGGCGTTGAAGAAGGAAAAGAAGTAAGCTGGATGCCATCTTATGGACCTGAGATGAGAGGCGGTACAGCAAACTGTATTGTAATTCTTAGCGATGATGAAATCAGTTCTCCTATTGTTTCTAAATTCGATACTGTAATTGCACTTAATCAACCCAGTTTAGATAAATTTGAAAAAGCTGTAAAACCCGGTGGATTGCTTTTATACGATTCTACTAATATAGTTCAGCCACCTACAAGAGATGATATTAAAGTTGTTGGCATAGAAGCATCTCAAACAGCTGCTGAAATGAAAAATACTAAAATTTTGAATATGATTGTTCTTGGTGCATTTATTCAGTTAAAACCAATTATAAAAGTTGAAAATATAATTAATGGTCTTAAAAAAGTTCTACCTGAAAGATATCACCATCTAATACCTTTAAACGAAGAAGCTATTAAAAAAGGTATTGAATTAGCTAAAGAGCAAACTGTTACAGCATAACCTATAACAAAAAAGCAAGCTAAAAAAACAGCTTGCTTTTTTATTTATAGAATTTTAAAAATCATTTTACCAAAAACAAATTTAATTGTTATTATATTTTCTTCCCTTTAATCTATCAGATACATAATCAAAATTTGGTAAATTTAAATAATACATTTTCATCAATCCTTTACCTTTAACTTCAATTTCTCCTCGTTCAATAAAATTGTATTTATTTTCGAGTTCTTTTTTTACACACTCACTTACATTTATCTTAAAAGGTTCACTTGCACGTTCTAATCTTGAAGCAATATTTACTGTATCGCCCCATATATCGTAAGAAAGTTGAGATATTCCTATAATTCCTGCTGTTACATCACCATAATGTAAACCCACTCTTACCTCACACTGAAATTTATGTTTTCTGTTTCTTTCAATTAAGTATTCAAAAATTTCCTTTGCTATACAAACTAAATTTTCTAAATTATTATCAAAATATTCTGGTAATCCACTTGCTATTAAATACGCATCTCCTACAGTTTTAATTTTTGTCCCTTTGTATTTTTCTATAATTCTATCAAATTCGTAATAAATTTCCGAAAGCTCATTTACTATATAATCAGGTGAATAGATACTACTATATTTAGTAAAATCTACAATATCTAAAAACATAACACTCACGTTTTTAAATAATTGTGGTTCGATTTTGTTTTTCTTTCTTAATTCATTTGCAACAGGTATTGGGAATACACTATTAAGCAATAAATCGGATTTTTCTTTTTCTTTTTGAATAATTTTATTCTTAACCTCAAGAGCATTAGCATATTCTTCAATCTCTTCATTTTTCTTAAGAATTTCTTCTTTTTGCATAATTAATATTTCATTCTGCTTATTGATAATTCGATTCTTTCGATAAACAAAAGCAATCAAAAATCCCAGTAAAGCAAGTATTATAGATAAAGAAATTCTAATATTTCTTTCTCTTTCAATTTCCAATTGTTCAATTTTTCTTTGCTTAGCTATCTCATATTTTTCATTAATATCAAAAACACTTGCAAGACTATATTTTGCATCAAGTGAGTCTACAGCATCATTGTAAATCTTAAAATAAAAAAGTGCACTATTAAAATCTTTATTTCTTTCGTAAATTTCACTAATTTTTTTTGCTACTTCAGCAAGGTTATCCCAATATTTTATTTTTTGTGCAATAAATAAAGCATCTTTATAATTAGCTAATGCCTCCTGATTTTTCCCATTTTTTACATAATAATCGCCATTTAATATCTTTAAAGCTGCTAAATATCCATAATTATCTGTATTGTATGCATAATCGTTTGCTAATTTTAAATAATATCTTGCAGAATCTAAAATATTTTCTTTCAAGTATATTTTAACATAATTAGAATATACTTTACTAATACCAACACTATCTTTTTCTTCAAATCTTAGCTTTAATAATAACGAGTTATATTTTTTTGCTTCATCTAATTTATATTTTTCAACAAGGGTTAAAACAATGCTATGGTATGCAAAACCCATACCTGTTTTATGATTAATTTTATGAAATATATTCAATGCTTTCAAGCAATTGTAATATGACTCATCATATTGATATAGATAGTACAAATTAGCACCTAGATTATTATAAGCAAACCCTAATTCAATAGTGTCATTATATTTTTCTGCATATTCCTTTGCAAGCAAAAAATATTTCTGTGCTGCAGGATATTGAACAATTCCTCGATAAACAACACCTATTAAATTATATAATTTAGGTAATCGTTCAAATTGTGATTTATTATTTATTATCTCGAGTGCTTTATAACCATATTGAAGTGCTAATTTAGGATTTGTTGCTCTATACTTCCAGCAAAGATTTGATAATGCTACAATTGTATCATTTACAATATTAGCTGATGAAATACCAGTTGCAAACAAATAATTAAATAGCAATAAATATAAATAAATTTTTTTGAACATATAGAATTGTAATAGTTAAAGTCAAATATATAAAATTTATGATTATATAAAAAATTAAATTTTTACAATATTAGATGATAAAACTCACTAACTAAAATGATATTTAATTATTGAATTGGAATTTATAGCGGTTAAATATTTATAATATTGTCACAAACCATATATTATACTATAAAATATTTGTAGTTGTTATATAAAAATCAATTGATTTTTTTTCTTCTTAAAAAGTATATAAAGATTGGTGAGCCTAAAAGTGCAGTTATAGCACCTACAGGAATCTCTGCAGGTGCAAGAATTGTTCTACCAATTGTATCTGCTATAGTTAAATAAATTGCTCCAATTATAAAAGAATATGGTAAAACTTTACGATTATCTATTCCAAATAACAATCTAGTAAAATGGGGCACTACTAATCCAACAAAACCTATTATTCCACTTATTGATACTAGGACAGCAACCACAACAGTTGATAAAATTAACAAAAAGTATTTCACTACCGTTATATTCACTCCAGTATATCTTGCATAATCTTCACCCATAGACATAATATTCAACTTAAAACCAAATAGAGATAATACAAAAGAAATTAAAACTGTAAAAAATAAAATAGGAAATGCGTAATTCATATTAGCAAGCGTTAAATTACCTATCAACCAAAAATATGCGTTTCTTGCAGTTTCGTGTGCCATACTTATCAAAATCAAAATAATAGCTGAAAAAAACGAAGACAACATAACACCTGTTAACAGCATTGTTTCATTCTGTGATGTTAATATCTTTTTAGATATTACAAATGTAAATCCAGTAATCACTAACGCAATAACAAATGCCAGAATATTAATAAAAAACATACTTAAGCCTAATAAAATACCTATAACTGTGCCAAGTGCAGCACCACTTGAAACACCTAAAATATAAGGTTCTGCAAGGGGATTGATAAATATAGCTTGAAATATCGCTCCAACTATTGCTAAACCGCCACCTACAGCAATTGCAATAATAATTCTTGGTAACCTTAAGTCGTATATTATAGTGGAATTAATTTCAGTTCCTTTTCCAATTAAAACATTTAAAACATCCATCATTGGAATATGTGAACTGCCAATACCTAAGCATAATACAACAGAAACTATCAAAAAACCTATAAGTAAAATAAAATTATAAAAAAACTTTTTTATGCTAAACTCAGATATCATTTATCACTTGTAATTTTTCCCACAAATAATCGATCAATTCTTTTATACCAAAATTTGCTACGGATGATATAAAAAAAACTTTATCTTTATAATCGCCGAATTCTAGCATTTTTAATTTTTCAATGTCTTCATCCAACAAAGCATCTATTTTAGTCAAAGCTATAACGAAAGGTTTTCTACTTAGTTTTTCAGAATAATTTCTTAATTCTTTTCGTAAAATCTCATAATTAGAAACTATATTATCATAATCTACAGCATCGATTAAAAATAGTAGCAACTTAGTTCTTTCGATATGCCTTAAAAATTGTAACCCTAAGCCTTTCCCCTCAGATGCACCTTCAATAATACCGGGAATATCAGCTACAACAAAACTTTTAAATTCATCATATTTAACAATACCTAAATTTGGTTCTAAGGTTGTAAAAGGATAATCAGCAATTTTAGGTTTTGCAGCCGAAATAACAGAAATAAAAGTAGATTTACCAGCATTAGGAAAGCCAACCAATCCAACATCGGCTATAAGCTTGAGTTCTAAAATTAAATGTTTTTCCTCACCTGGTTTTCCATTTTCTGCCCATCTTGGAGTTTGATTTGTAGGGGTTGCAAAATATGCATTACCGTGACCTCCTCGTCCTCCTTTCAACAAAGTAACACGCATATCTTTTTTATCTAAATCTAATAATATCTCGCCCGTTTCTTTATCTTTTACAACCGTACCAACCGGAACTTTTATAATAACATCCTTTCCATTTCGACCTGTTTTTAATGAACTTTCTCCTTTTGCTCCATTTTCTGCAATAAATTTTTTGTTATACTTAAAATCTAATAATGTATTCAAATTTTCATCTGTTACAAAAATTACATCGCCGCCTTTACCACCATCTCCACCAGAAGGACCTCCTTTGGGGACATATTTTTCTCGTCTAAAAGTTACTGCACCATCGCCACCTTTACCTGATGCAACATATATTTCTGCTAAATCTATGAACATTTTCTACCTTATATTTGTTATTTCATTATACAAATTTATGAAAACTTTATGAAATTTACATATTTTTGTATTATCGATTTTATTACTTAATAAAGAAGTTACCCAAAAGCTTATAATAACTTAATTTAGTATATGAAAGAACTACTGCCGCTAAAAAAATATCTTCTAAGATATAAGAAAAAAATCATACTGGGTTTTATATGTATTATTTTTTCAAATTTTTTTGCTACTATAATACCACAAATCATTCAAAAAACTATTGATATTTTCAATAATTCAAATAATCTTATACATCAAAAGCCCATTTTAATTGAATATACCATTTTAATAATTTTATTTTCTGCTATAAGCGGAGTTTTTAGATATTATATTCGTCAGACCATAATCGTCGCTTCGCGACTTATCGAAAATGACCTAAGAAATGATTTATTTACACATATTATTAAGCTACCATATTCATTTTTTTACAATAATTCAACTGGCAACCTGATGGCTTTATCTACAAACGACATAAACGCTGTTAGGAATTTTTTAGGGCCTGCTATAATGTATTCAACTGATAACATAATAAAATTTCTGTTTATTTTTATTATGATGTTAAATATAGATATCCAGTTGACAATTTATGCATTATTACCTTTACCTTTTATCTCTATTCTGGTTGTTATTATAGGGCGAAAGGTTCAAAACTATTACTCACAAGTATTAAAACAATTTGGCGTCCTTACAACAATTGCACAAGAAAATATTTCTTTAGTAAGAGTTGTAAAATCATATTCAATACAAGAAAATTTTATCAAAAAATTTGACAAAAACAGCAAAGAATATTATCATATTAATATCCGTATGATGAGAATAATGTCTTTAGTCCAGCCACTTTTAATCTTTTTGGTTGGACTTTCTTTAACAATAACATTACTAATTGGCGGGTATGATGTAATAACAGGCAGATTGACAATCGGTGAAATCACTGCTCTAACAATATATCTTGGATTACTTATCTGGCCAATGTTTGCTTTTGGATGGGTTACAAATATGATACATCAAGCTAATGCTAGTATGAAAAGATTAAATGAAGTTTTCAATTTACCCATTGAAATCGATGATAATTCTCAGGTAAACTTAAAAGAAATCAACGAAATTGAATTTAAAAATGTTTCGTTTGAAGTAGATAACAAAAAAATACTCGATAATATTACATTTAAAATTCAAAAGCATCAAAAAGTTGCAATTATTGGTAAAACTGGCGCTGGTAAAACAACTATATTTAATCTCATAACTAAAATTTTATCTCCTACAAGTGGCGAAATACACATCAACGGAATTAATATAAATTCAATACCTGCAAAAGATATTCGAGCAAATCTAGCATATATTACTCAAGAAGCTTTTTTATTTTCCGATACAATTAAAAACAACATACTATTTTGTTGCCAAAACTCCGATAAAAATTTAAATGAAATAATAACCCTTTCTGCTCTGGATAAAGATATTTCATCTTTTCCTAATGGAATAGATACTATCATAGGAGAAAAGGGAATAACTTTATCCGGCGGGCAGAAACAAAGAGTAGCAATTGCCAGAGCATTAGCATCAAACTATAATTTCTTTCTATTTGATGACTCTTTTTCTGCAATTGATACAGATACAGAAAACAGAATTATATCTAATCTTTACAACTTTTTAGAAAACAAAACTGCATTATTTATTTCCCACAGAGTATCAACTATCAAAAATTGCGACTACATTTATGTATTAGATAAAGGTAAAATTATCGAACAAGGCACAAACGAGTATTTACTTAACAAAAATGGCTATTATGCCAAACTTTATAATCACCAAATGATTGAAATTGAACTGGATAACGCATAATGGAAATTACAAAAGATGTAGGATATTCTAAAATATCAGGCAAAAAGTTATTTTTTAGATTATTAAAATTCACAAAACCATATAAGCATATAGTTATATTGGCTATTCTTTTTAATATATTACTTTCTGCAATAACACCATTAAGGCCCTACCTTTCCAAAATTGCTGTGGATGACTATATTTTAAAGAATAATTTTAATGGATTACTTATTATATCTTTAATAATTTTAGTATCAATATTTATAAATGCGTTATTTCAATATCTTTTAAGTTATATAACTCAACTATTAGGGCAAAAAATTGTTTATAATATACGAACCTTAATTTTTTCCCATCTACAAAAATTAAGAACTGTTAATTTCGATAAAACCCCCGTTGGTAGGATGGTAACCCGCGTTACAAATGATGTCGAATCCTTAAACGAACTATTTTCAGCTGGTATTATCCAAATTTTCAGCGATATCTTTTTAATATTGTGGATAATTGCTTTTATGCTCTATATAGATGTTAATCTTACACTAATTTCTCTTTCGGTTATACCTTTAATTATGATAGCATCATTTATCTTTAAAAAGAAAGCAAGAGAAGCATTCAGCAATGTTAGATTACATTTAGGGAGATTAAATACTTTTGCACAAGAACATTTCTCTGGTATTCTGGTTATAAAATCTTTCAACAAGTATCAAGATATTAGCAATAAATTTAAGGAAATAAATAAAGACCATACCAAAGCGAATATTGACTCCATATTTTATTATGCTGTTTTTTTCCCTTTTGTTGAATTTCTGGGCGCCATTTTAATATCTTTAATATTGTGGTATTCTTACTATGAACTATTAAGTGCAAAATTAACTCTGGGAACATTATTTGCCTTTGTTCAATTAACAGAAATGTTTTTTAGACCAATTCGCGAACTTTCCGAAAAATATAACATTCTACAAACAGCAATAGCGTCATCCGAAAGAATTTTTATGTTATTAGATAACAACGATACTGAACAAACAATAACGCAAGTTAATTCATCAAAACCTTATTTTAATACAATAGAATTTAGAAATGTTTGGTTTGCATACGAAAACGAAAATTGGATATTAAAAAATGTTAGTTTTACAGTTAACAAAGGAGAAATAGTTGCAATTGTGGGGCATACCGGCGCCGGTAAATCTACAATAATAAATCTACTATTACGATTTTATGATATACAAAAAGGGGATATTTTAATAGATGGCAAAAGCATATACGAATACGACTTACAAGATTTGAGAACTTACATTTCTATTGTATTACAAGATGTTCAATTATTTACTTCAACAATTTATGACAATATTTCACTTGGTAAAGATATAAATATCGAAGATATAAAAATTCTTGCAAAAGAACTTGGCCTTTATGAAGTATTTCACAATTTCGAAAATATTCTTTTTGATAATCTTGAAGAAAAAGGTTCTACTTTAAGTTTAGGACAAAAACAACTTATTACTTTTGTTCGTGCATTAGCCCACAAACCTAAACTTCTTTTATTAGATGAAGCAACTTCCAATATAGATTCCAATACAGAAATAATAATTCAAAAAGCAATGGATAAACTTTTTCACAAACAAACATCAATAGTAATAGCGCACCGGCTTTCAACTATAAAAAAATCAACAAAAATTATTGTATTACACAAAGGAGAAGTAAAAGAAATAGGCACACACAAAGATTTGATACTAAAAAAAGGGTTGTATTATAAACTCTATATGCTACAATTTTCTTCCAAATAATAATAAAAAAGCCCCAAAACGATGGGGCTTTTTAGTTAATTATCTATAAAATTTATATCTTTCGTCTTTAATTTCTGCTTTTTCTTTAATATTAGCTAGCCAATTTTGAATAAATTCATTACTTTTTTGCATATAAAGGTTACTTGCTATCTGTCGTCTTTGCATTTTGTAAGCATTTTTATCAAATTGATCTTTTTCCCATACTTTTACAATATAAGCACCTGTTCTACCTTTAAATGGTCCAATAACTGAACCTGTTTTTGCTTCCATAACATTATGTGTAAATTTAATATCATATCCAACATTTGGTGGGTAACTTTGATAACTAAATCTACCTGTTACACCTCTTTTAATTAAAGGATTGTTTCCATAAACAACACTTAGTGAATCATTTGCACCAATTTTTGATTTTACACCTTTAAGTAAATTTACGCCATATTCAAGTTTTTTATTTCTGACAACTTCACTTTTAATTACAGCTTTTAGTTCATCAAAAGGTTTAACTCCAGCTTCTTTCACATCTGTTACTATGGCAACAACATAAGCATTTGGAGTAGAAATAACAGGACTAATATCTCCCTTACCATTTTCAAATGACCAATCAACTAAGAATTTACTATATCCAACACCTGGAATAAATGCCTGGTTCTTTGTAAATAATGGTGTTTCCATTTCATATTGCTTCATGTTAAAATGCTTAACAGCTTCATCGAAAGAATTTTTATCAGCAAAATATTGGAAATCAGCTGCTTTTTCGTATAATAAATCTTTTGAAGCACCTGAAAGTTTAATTGGGCTTTCAAGTTCTTCCACAATAAATCTTGCGTTAGATTTTTCTTTGACAAGAATTACATGATATCCATAATTAGTTTTTACAGGTTTTTGTACTTTTCCTACAGGTCCACTAAAACAAGCATTTTCAAATTCAGGAACCATTCTTCCCTTACCAAACCAACCTAAGTCACCACCATTTTGAGCACTACCTGGATCTTTAGAATATTGTTGTGCTAATTGAGCAAAATTATCGCCTTTATTAACTCTTTCATATAATTGATTAGCTGTAGCTTCATCATCAACTAATATATGGGCAGCTCTTACAAAAGTTTCTTTGCCTGTTGTTTTACCTAACAATCTATACAAAGCATAACCAGTTTGACTTTTTACTGGTCCAACAACTTGCTTTAATGAAGCAGAATTAAGCACAGTTAATGCTTCGCTGGAAAGTTTACCCATATCAAGAGTATCTTTTTTATATGTAAAAGGATTTTCAAAATTTTTAAGTGATGTTGTATCAGAAGTTATCAATTTTTTTGTTTCATCTATTAAACTGAAAGCAGAAGTTGAATCATCAGCAGTAGGTTGTTTAGGGAATACAACAACTTTTAATTTTCTTTGTTCATCGTATCTATATTTATATTGATTTTTCTCATAATATTGCTTTAAGTCATTATCTGTAACTTTGATTAAATTATCAGCAACATCTTCAGGTCTTACAACAAGATATTCAACATTAGCAAAGATGTTTTGATTTTTATAATTTTGTAAAAGTTCACCTTCACTTAAAACTACACTTCCGCCAAGCACAGTGATTAATTTTTGTTGTTTAAGCTCTTCTTTTAATCCAATTTTTAAATTTTCAACAATTTGTTTATTTCGTGGATCTTTAAGTGCTTGCATATAAATATCTCTACGGAATCTACCAGTAGAGTCAGTAAATTGTTGTCTTAAAAATACAGGTGGATTAGGACCGAAAAGATAATCTTCAACTTCTTTATCTGTTACTTCAATTTTCATTTGTTCCATTTGTTGTTCGAGCAACTTTTGAGTAACAAGTTGATCCCAGGCTTGCTCCCTTAAAATATCTATTCTATCTTCATCAACATCTTGTCCATATTGGTTTTTAATTTGTTCTCTCATATTTTCAATGGCTTTGTTGTATTCTTCGTATGTAATCTTTTCTCCATTTACGCTACCTACAACATTCTTACTTTGTCCTAAAACTTCAAGAACTCTAGTATCAGATAATACCATAAATAAAATAAACAAACCGCCAACACCAATAATAAAAACAGGTGTTAAGCTCCTCATTTTTTGCATCATACCCATATTAGATATATTCCTCCATAATTATACAATTTTAATAGATTTAAAGATTGTAATTTAATTATTTTTAAACTAAAATTCAAATAAAATAAATGATTATTGAAAATTTTTTATTGCGTCTATATACCATTGAGTAATAACGCGTGGTCTTGTAATAGCTGTACCAACAACAACAGCCCAGGCACCAACTTGAATTGCTTTAGCTGCGGTATCAGGTGTATTAAATCTTCCTTCTGCAAAAACAGGCACTGATGATAGACTACACAAATCACTTAATAACTCATAATCGGGTTGGTGAATATCTGCTTTATGTTTAGTTTCTGGTGTATAACCACTTAATGTTGTAGAAATACAATCAGCCCCAGCTTTAATACAAGCTAGTGCATCCTCAATTGTAGAAATATCAGCCATTATGCATACATCTGGATATTTTTCCTTTACTTTTGAAATAAATTCTGGCCCGGTTAGTTCTTCTCTTTTTCTAAAAGTTCCATCAATAGCTATAATATCGCAATTTGTTTTTAATAAATCTTCCACATCTTTAAATGAACCAGTTATTCTTACATAACCATCATCAAAATATGATTTTATCAAACCAATAACTTGAACAGATACATTCTCTTTTATCATTTTTGTTTTTTCAAACCCTTCAGTTCTAATACCTGCTGCTCCGCCCATAACTGCTGCTTTAGCAAATAAAGTTACTCCTTCTTGTGAATTAAATGGATCATTACCCTTAGCCTAGCAGGATACTATTAATTGCTTTTTTAATCTATCTAAAATTTCTTTCATTACAATTCCTCAAAATATTCTGGAAAAACTATATTTTCTGTGATAATTTTGGTATTTGGTTTCTTGTAAATTTTGTGCGTATTGCCCGGCACTAATTGCGACCTTACCGGATAAATAGTTTCATCAAAATTCATCAATATTTCAACCATTCTATTGTCTAACTTAATTAAATCTTTCTCATCATTTTGGAGTGTGATAAAATACCTTTTATCTTGCAATTGCAAATATTTTATATTTTCTATATTATTAACGATTTCAATTTCTAATGGTTTATTTGTTATCAAATGGATATATGCTTTTTCAAATGTGTAATTTGAGTTAAAATACTTATAAATATCAAATTGCTCTGATGCATCAACAAAAACATCAAAATAAAACTTTAAATTGCCTTCCTTTGCAATCAACTCAACTTCATTATCTTTAAATTGTAAAACAGTAACATAAAATAAATGTTCAATACTATTATCAACGAGAAATTTGTGAAGATAAAATTTAAATGTTTTCGGTTCTACAATAACTTTATTACCATCATCATAAAGAAATTCTGGTAATTTTTCAAATTGAAAAGATAAAATATTGTTCTTATATTGAAGCAGATTTAAAGTCTCTGTAATTGTATCGCCACAAAATCCAATATTATTAATAAGTAATACTTTTTTCCCTTGCTCAGTAAGTTTTTTGGCTAGCTTAATACCTTCCAGACTTGCTTTGTAAATAATTACATCATATTTATTTTGCATAAGTTAACTCTTTTTTGTTGCTATAACAATAAGTTTATCTGATGGCAATAAATTACCTACTTCAATATCCACAACAGCAAATACCTGAGATTCTTGCACCAACCCGGTCATATCAATAATTTTTGCGCCGTTAATAATAAAAATATCAGGAACAAGTGCACCTGCATCGCCAAATGTTGTTAATTGTTGAATAATATTGGAAATTTCCTGTTTTATAGTTTGCACATTTGTTTCCTTTACAATAGCATCGTTAAGCTGAAGTTTTATAGTTCCTTCGTTATCAATAACTCTAACTGGATTTTTTTCTGTTTTAATCATACCCAAAAGGTATTTTTTAACATCGTGACAACTAAATACATTAATAAAATCATTTTTAGCAACCAAATGAATAAAATTTTTATCTTTTTTAAATGATAAAGCTACAATACTCAGAAGCTCATCAGAAGTTAAATCCATAATTCTTAAATCTTTTGTTCTTAGTTCGCTATTTCCCATTGCGGTAGCGATAACTTTTTTATTTTTAGAATCTATCTCAATTTGCACTTCAACAGTTTCTGGAACAGCGCCCATTTTAATTACGGAGTTACAGATTCCTGTCGTAATGCAATTAAATCGGCCTCGGTTGGATTGATAATATTTTTTTCAACGCTATCGCGTATCATTCCCAGAGCTGCACCAATAGCAGAAATCACTTCACAATTCTGAGCTATTTCGTGTGGTATATTCATATGTTCAGACGCAAATGGCACAACAGCTGAAGCACCTCCACCGCCACCTATAAATTTAATTAAACTCTTATCCAATTTATATTCTTTAATAAGTTGATGTATTACCGGCTCAACTTTGCCTGCTGTAATTTTACCAATAGTTTTTGCGATATGTTCAGCCGTTGTATTCCATTTTTTTGCATTTGTTATCAAACAGCTTTTAATAGCATTAATATTACCAGCTCCGTGCCCAACTTCTTTAACTTTATTTAAATAATATGCCGCTGCCGTAGGAGTTATCGTATATTTTTTTCTTTTCCTTTGACATTTATAGCTAAATAATCTTTAGGATCTGATTTTGTTGGTTGAATAGCTTCAAGTTCGATATCCGTAAAATTATCAAAATCTGCAAAAGATGTATAACTTAAATTAGCAATATGAGCACTTCTTGGCCCTACATCTATTATTTTATTGCCGCTAAATCGTGGCACAGAACCGCCACCAATTCCGATTGTTCGGACATCAAGAGTTCTTACATATAAACGATTGCCGCCAATTTGTGCAGATTTAACCTGTGGTTTTCCATTCTTGATAACAGTTATATCTGTTGATGTACCACCGACCTCAAGGAAAATACCATCTGTGATTTTAGCATACATTAACGCAGCAGCAACACCGGCAGCAGGACCAGAAAGCATTGTTAAAATTGGTCTTTTTCTCATTTCATCAATATTCATAATACCGCCATCGGATCTCATTACCATTAAAGGAGCATTAATATTAGTTTCTCTGATTGCTTTTTCTGTCATATTAGCAGTTTCAAGCATTTTTGGCATCATAGATGCATTAATTATTGCCGTTCTTGTTCTTACCCTTAAACCATACAATTTAGAAATAGATGAAGCAGATGTAGCAAGCAACCCTTTCTTTTGAGCTATATCCACAATTATTAATTCATTAGCAGGATTTTCAACTCCAAACGCTTCAGTTGCGACAATAACTTCGGCGCCCTCTTCAACTAATTCATCAATTAATTTGTTGATAATATCATCATTTAATTCGTTTGAAGTATCAAAAAATCTGTATCTTATAGGTAAAAATTTTTGTGGCGCAAGCTCAATATTATTTAAATTCGTCTCTTTTTTAATTCTGAATTTTTCGATACCTTTTCCTAACCCAATTACTCCAACCGTTGCAACATCTCCTTCTAACAAAGAGTTTGTCGCTTGCGTTGTAGAGTGGGCAATCAAAATAATTTCATCTTTGTTAATTTTGTAATCTTCTAATAATTTGAAAAGGGAATCAACAACCCCTTTTGCTACACCTTCTTTTGCTGTGTGTGTGGAGGTACACAGGCTTTACCAACAATTGAATAATCTTTAATATCAATTGCAACTGCGTGTGTGAAGGTCCCCCCGACATCAATTCCAATTTTGATTTTTTTCCCCATATTATGTATCACAAATATTTTTTGTTTTACAAAATACTAAAAATATTTTTTATTTTTTCTAAATTTTGAAAATTTAATAAAAATTTAATTTTTAATTCCTTTACAATTAAAAAGTTATAAAATTAATTTGTCTTTCAGATAATATTATCTTATTTTTGTATATTAGATAATTTTATCTTATTTTAACTATTAAGGAGTTTTTATATGGAAAATAATTATAAATATCAAGAAAATTATCTCGATAACCTTATTTCCGACCATAATCTAATAGAAAAAGCTTTAATTTTGTTTGAAAAGGAAATCGCTAAAAACGAAATGGCAAACAAAGAAATTTTACAATCTTTAATTTCTTTCATAGATGAATATGGCGATACATACCATAACCAAAAAGAAGAGCAATTTTACTTTCCTTTATTGTTACAAAAAGGTTTGCCCCCTATGGGACCTGTCAATGTTATGCTAATGGAACACCAGAATGAAAGAGAGCTAATCTCCGAAATTAAAAATTTAATCAATAAATTTGAAAATGAAAATATCTTTGATGAAAATCTTAATAATTTAATAAGAGATTTTTGCGAACTTACCAAAAATCACATATGGAAAGAAAATGATATTTTATATCCAATGGGCGCAAAATTATTAGATGAAAATGATAATAAATTTCTTATTGATAATTTTGAAAAACTAAGTCAAGAAAAATACGGTCAAGATCCTTACAAAAGATTTTCTATTATGTTAGATTCGTTTGAAAAAAAACACGGGAATAAAATAGACCTCCTTGCAGAATTAAGTACAGATGTAATAAACAATATGATTGATGCTTTACCTGTTGAACTCTCATTTGTCGATGAAAACGATATTGTAAGATATTTTTCACACCAAAACAAAAAGAAGATTTTCCATCGCTCACTCGGAGTTGTTGGAAGAAAAGTGCAAAAATGCCATCCAGAAAAAAGCGTTCATCTTGTTAACCAAATTTTAGAAGAAATGAAAGCAGGAACTAGAGATTCCGCTGAATTCTGGATTAATTTCCAATCTATGTTTGTTCATATCTCATATTATGCCGTTCGTGATGAAAATGGTAAATATCAAGGTTGCGTTGAAATGGTACACGATATTTCAAAATACAGAAAATTAGAAGGCGAAAAAAGACTTTTGGGATAACCCAAAAGTCTTTATTTCATTATAATTAATATATTTGTTGTAAACATTTTTATCGATATCGCCAACAATATCACCCCAAAAAACCTTCTTAAAATATTTAACACCGATTGTGATATTAAACGATTTATCGATGTAATATATTTTAAAACTACAAATACAAAAAGCATATTTACTAATAATCCTATAAAAATGTTTATCACACTATATTCTGCCCGTAATGAAAGAAATGTTGTTAAACCGCCAGGTCCAGCTATTAAAGGAAACGCAACAGGGAAATAAGTTGCATCTTGTGTATTACCTTCTGTTTTTATGATTTCTATCCCTAATATCATTTCCATCGCCAAAATAAAAATTACAATCGAACCAGCAACAGCAAATGACGGAACATCAACCTTAAACATTCCAAGTATTGCATCCCCTAAAAAGAAAAAAACAGCATAAAGAAAAAATGAAAATAAACACGATATTAACGATTTATAAATTATTTTTCGTGATACAAAATCTAATAAGATTGGAACTGAACCCAAAATATCAATTATTGCAAACATTATAATTGTTGTACTGATTATCTGCGTAAAGTTAATATCTCCCAAATGCATATTATAATTCCTTTATTTTTTTACAAATTATTTGAATTTTGCAAATCATCAAACAAACTATTACCTATTTCTGGTTCCTTTAAATTATCAAAATCAAAACCATTTTTTCTATAAAATTTTGAATTTTGAAAAGCTTCTTCTGGATTTTTATTTGCATAACAATAAATGCATCCATGTGGGCAACTATTAAAATATCCAATATCTTTTGCATCATAACACAAACACCCCTCACGAGTTGGTTTTTTATCATAACACAAAAAATCATCTTTTACTATATATTTTATTAAATTAAGATCAATGCAGCTGGTAGATTTTATATCAATTTTATCGGTCAGTGTCGGTTCTGTGCATATTTCTAAAGTTAGATTGAATTCATCAGCTATTTTCTTTAATTTTTTTAATATTGAAATTTGCTTTTCAATCGATGGTTCATAAAACTGTATTTGTTTCTCTCTATAAGCTTGATAAAAATTCTGTTTTGTTTTTTCGTAAAAATCGACAAAACTTGTAATACATTTATTAACCATTGGAGATAAAATTTTTGCAAGTTCATAAAATTTATCATAGATATACAACTCAGTTGTTATTGATGAAAGAATAATTGGATCAAATCTCCATTGCACATAATGCTTACCATATCTTTTTGCAAGATACTCGACAGTCTTAATAACAAAATCTAATTTTGGATTTCTGATTTCTAATTCTTTTGGTTGCCCATTGATTGTAATATGCATATAATGAGCTTTATTGTAATTATCATCGATATAATTTAAATATTTCAATAGAGGATAAGGATTTCTTGTCCAGAAAACAAAAGCAGTAACAGCCTCTGGTCTCAGATTTGTATAAATAGGCTTTTTAGAAAACGGATTAGGATAGTAAACATATCCAACTTTAAGTCTATTGTAAAACCAATCAGCATAGTAAGCTGGGATATCAGTTCTTCTACTAACACTTATAATTTTTTTCATAGTATTTTTTAATTTTTCTTTGAAATATATTGAAATTCTATACAACTCTACAACATTTTTTATATAACATTATTCATATGTTAAAATTATTTGTAATATTTTTTCAATAATTAAAAACTTAATTTAAAAATATTATTTTTATTTATTAATTTCAAGTTTAATTTTAATTTATCTAACAATAAAATAATCAAATTAAATTATGAGGAAATAATGCCTGCAACAACTAAAAAAGACTAAAAAAGTATGTCAAAGATGTAAAAAAGAAAAACTTCTTTCAGAATTTTACCATAATACAACCAAATCAGATAAACATAATGGCATCTGTAAACAATGCCAGGACGATGTAAAAAAAGTAATAGATAAGTAAAAATCATATCCTATAAGTGTATTAGAAGTTTAAATTTCATTGGCAACTAAATTATCCCACCTTTGAATATTTAAACTTCTCACTAAAAAAAATTTATATAAGTATCAATAGATGATACCGTTAAACCTTTAAATTTGTATAAAAAAAATTATTTAGCTTATGAAAAAGAATTTATTAAAAAATTTAAGAAATGGAATTATTTTTGTAGGAAACAGCATTAATTTAATAGAAGAAAGTAACTTTCAGGTTCCATAAAAAATTATTCTATTTCATGGACTTGATGTTGTTGAAACTGATAATTATTTTCTTCAATACAATAATGAAAATAGAGATTTAAATGGAAAAGAAATAACTATTTCCAATGATGAATCTATAAAAATAAAAAGGAAAACTAATAAAAGTTGATGAAAAAACTGTTGAAGAAAATAGGCTGGAAACAAATTCATACTATATTACTATCGATAGAAACATATGCCATCTCAAAATAAATTAGATCACAATTTCAATTTTAAATTATACATTGATGATGAATTTAAATATATAAACTTAAAAATAGAAAAAGCTGAAGAAACAGAATCTGTATTATGTATAGATTTTGGTACAAGTAATACAACTACCGGCACTCAATTCGCTGGAACTAAAAATAAAAAATTAAAGAAACTTTGTAAAGGTGAGTTTAATTATGTTAGATTTAAAAATAATACCAATGAAACTGAAGTATTTATTCCAACAATTATGTTAACATATGATTTTAATGATACAGATAAAAAATTCATTATAGGCTATGAAGCACAAAAGATGATTGAAGAAGCAGATTTCATTCCTAAAGGAACAATTATAACCAACTTAAAAAAGCTATTAAATAAAATTGATGATACACAAACCCTTTACGACCAAAATAGAACTCGCGAGAAAGTTAAGAATTCAGAACTTGTTAAATACTTTATTGATTATATAATTAAATAGGTTTATTTTTAAATTCTGACAGAATTTACACAAAATATTACTTTACATTTCCTGTAAAATTTCCAGAAGATGTAAGAAATAAGATAAAAATATCTTTCAAAAGAGGATTATTAAGAAGTATTCCATATAGTATTATTGATGAAAACTTTATAGAAAACTTTATAGTTGCATATCAAGGAACAGAACTAATAGCATATTTTATTAAAGCATTAAGAGTTTATAACTTAACGGATGATGAATTTAATTTTGCTATCTTCGATTTTGGTGGTAGTACATCCGATTTTGCTTTTGGAAAATATAGACCTTCTAACGAAAAAGAAGAAGAAAATAATATTTATTATGTTATAAGTATATCTGATATGGGAGGAGACTAATATTTAGGGGGCAAAAATATATTAAATAACTTAGCCTATCTTACTTTTAAGGAAAATATATCCTTATGTAGAGAATTAGATATCCCATTTGTATGACCGGACAATGTTTCTGAAGACGTGGCAAAATTTTTCTTAGATGAATCAACCGCTGCTTATGCTAATATGTCAATTATGCGAAATGTATTGAGGGAATTCTGGATAAATTTAGGAAAAGCTTCCGATTTTTACATCCCTCCAATACCAGTACAAAATTTTCTAAATAAAAAAGGTGAAAATATAACCGATACAGAAAATAACACTATTTCTATACCTGTTGACATATTAAAAGAATGGACTTATAATAGAATATTAGATGGAATTAAAGAATTTCTTGGTGGATTTAAGCAAGCATTTAAGAATATAAAAAAAGATGAACCAGTGCATGTGTTTTTATCAGGCAATGCAAGTAAATCATTAGTTCTTCAGGCAATTATGGATGCTTTATTTAATGATGGTAATAATCTTGATAGCAGTAAATATTCAGATGACCTAATTGATTTTGCAACAAATTCAGCCAAAATTGAAAACTTCAATTACAAAATTGAATATCACCTACCTTTAATTAATGAAGATAACGATTACAATAAACCAAATTGTAAAACTGCTACTGCTTTAGGTCTTTTAGAACTTTGTACATACGAGGAAAATTATAAAATTGACGATAAAACGCAAAACAAGAAATACTTCATATTGGGAACACGTATAAGAGATAATTTTAAAATTATAATTAAAGATGCAAAATCTGAGTGGTATGATTTTGGTAAAGTAAGTAATACAACTAAGTGTATTAACATATTTTATACTAATAAAGATAGTATTCTTCTTGAGGATAATATAAGCTATGACGATAATAGATTATCTAGAACAGAATTAAATTATGAAGATAAAAGAAAAGATTTAAGATGTTTTATCAAACCTATAGATAACAGTAAAATTCAATATACTTTTGCTTTAACTGAAGAAGATATTAATGAAAAAAACATAAAAAAATTAGAATTAAAATTTAATTAAGGTGTAAATTATGTTATTAGTAGATTTATTAAAATTTCTCATACCAACAGACTTATTCCAGGTATTTTTTCTTTCTTATTTTACTTGGTTTAGGTCTGTGGAATTATTTATCAATTAAAAAGCAAGCTATTCCAGAAAATTGGGAATATAATTGAGCTAGCGGCACTAAAAATAATGATAATGATTTAGATTCTGAACATGGCTCACTTATTGAATTAAGCCCAGCTATCGCAACTAAAGCAGAAAAATGGGCTGATATGATACCCGGTATTATGTTGATAACTGGCTTATTTAGAACTTTTATTGGATTAGGTATAGCTTTGAATAAAGTTTTTTAATTCTTACCAATGC
Source organism: Ignavibacteriales bacterium (assembly GCA_035361425.1). GTDB lineage: Bacteria > Bacteroidota > Ignavibacteria > Ignavibacteriales > DAOSCP01 > DAOSCP01. Next base: position 321,732 of record DAOSCP010000001.1, read on the forward strand.
TCAAAGCGGTGATTTTAATACTTTGATGAATAATCTTATGCAAATGATGGAAGGATTGGGCACAAAGTTTAAAACTTCAACCTGGGGTATAATAGGCTTTTTAGTATATAAAACTATTATCTATCTCAACGGTTTTGAAGAAAGAAGATTGCGATGGGTTATTATCAAAATGAAAAAGGAATTCGACTCAGTTAATTATAAAAAAACCTTTAAAAATCTGATTTTTGAAAAAAGTAGTGCTAAAATTAGTCCCAAAGTAAAAGAAATATTCATACAAACACAACCGCGTAAAAAAGAGTTTTTACAAAAAGTTCCTATTGGTAAAATTTATATTGATGGTCACACAGATAATGAACCAGTACCATATCCAATAACAGATTTTCAAAGATACGGTGCTGTTTATGATGATAATTATACTCTTTCTCCAGCACAAGCAAGAGAAGCAAGAAACATTTTAGTAGGTAACCTGGACGAAGAGCTATCAAGGTATATTATTGTAGCAGGCTATTACTCTTCGATTCCTTTAGATCCTAAAAATCCTGCTGCTGATATAAATAGACGAGTAGAAATAAGGTTTGTAGTTGAATATAATTGAGGGTAAAATAGTATGAACAAGTTTCTCAAAATAATTTTTCTTTTTTCTGCGGCTATGTTATTTTTAGGTATATTTAATCAGCCAACTGTTTTTTATAAATACTTGAGATTTATAATAACAGTTGGAGCTTTAGTTGGAATTTATAATGAATTTGATAAAAATTCTTATTTCTGGATAATTTCCTTTTTGATAATTGCAGTTTTATTTAACCCAATTTTTCCTGTTTACTTATAAAAAAAAATTTATTGGATATTTATCGATTTAATTTCCGGAATTTTATTTGCTGTTAAAGCATTTTAGGTAAAATAATCTTTATTGAAAAATATATTTAATCTAATGGATAAACTTCATAAACCCACATTATATCATCAAAATCAACATATAGGTGGAGCTTATCATTTTGAGAATATAATCTTACACATCTAACATCACATATTAGCCCATCTTCATTTACATATTTCCATTTAATAATAAGATCTCCATCCTCGTCATATTTTTCTGAAAATTTTGTAACTATGTCATAAACTTGTTGCTTAGCACTAAATATTTTTATTCTTTCTTTATCTGTATTTACAATAATAAGAACATTTTTAGGCTCCCAACTACTCCAATCAGACCACTTTTTAGTACTTTCATTTCTTACTCTTATTGATAAAGCACTAGATTTTAATTTAAATACTTCTGCCATACATGTATTAAAAGTTAAAAAGAAAGTTATAAAAATCGAAAATAAAATTTTGATTTTTGCATACTTCCCCCTTTTATCCTAATTTGATTAGTGTGTATAAAATTGAATTTTTCCATAAAAAATCTAACAAAGTATTAAATTTTACTTTGTTAGATTTTATATAAATTGAAACTAAAAAATAGATATTTCATTATTTTTTACTTACTATTTTTCACTGCAGCAAGAATATCATTGACATGATTTTCTATATCAACATTTCTTATAATTTTGATAATTTTCATATCTGGAGAAATGATAAATGTAACTCGGCTGGAAAATCCCAGTGCATTTAATACACCGTAATTTTTAGAAACCTCTTTTGATTCATCGGATAAAAGAGTATAATTCAAATTATATTTTTTTGCAAATTCCTGTAAAGCATCTTTACTATCAACACTTACACCAAAAACTTGAATATTATTATCTTTTAGCGTTTGTATATTATCACGAATTCCGCAGGCTTGTTTTGTACATCCTGGAGTAGAAGCTTTGGGGTAAAAATAAATAACAACAAAATTTTTACTTTTATAATCGTAAAGAGTATAATTTTTTCCATCTTTATCTGGAAGAGTGAAATTTATTGCATCCTGCCCTTCTTGAATGGATTGAGCATTTCCCCCACAAGAAGTTAATATTAAGGATGATATCAAACTAAAAAATTTCAAAAATTTCATTATATTACCTGTATTTTGTTATATGATTAACAAAAACTCAGGCTAATAAGTTCTTTTATTCTAAGTATTTTTTTAAATATTTACCTGTTATAGAATTTGGATTTTTAACAATTTCTTCTGGAGTACCTGTGGCAACAATATTACCACCATCATCACCAGCACCAGGACCTAAATCAATTATATAATCAGCACATTTAATTAAATCAAGATTATGCTCAATTACAATGAGAGAGTTATTTCGTTTTATTAGTGTATCAAAACTTTTTAAAAGATATTTTATGTCTTCAAAATGTAAACCGGTTGTTGGTTCATCAAAAATGTATAGTATGTTATCAGAAGATGTATTTTTGCTTAATGAATAGGCTAATTTTAATCTTTGAGCTTCACCGCCGGATAATGTGTTAGAAGGTTGGCCAAGCTTAATATATCCTAATCCTACTTCTTTGAGTATTATAAGATAATTTAGTAATTTAGGAACATCATAAAAAAACTCAAAAGCTTCATCAACTGTCATATTTAAAACATCAACTATATTTTTGTTTCGGTAGTAAATTTGTTGTATTTCTGGTTTGAATCTTTTTCCGTGGCAAGATTCACATTGCATATAAACATCAGAAAGAAATTGCATCTCAATTTTTATAAATCCTTCTCCTTTGCATTCATCACATCTACCGCCATCAACATTCATCGAAAAGAAACCGGGTTTAAAACCATTTGCTCTTGCAAGCGGAGTAGATGCAAAAATATCTCTTATTATATCATATCCACCAATATAACTAATAGGATTTGATCTTGAAGATTTACCAATTGGCGATTGATCAACTATTTCAATTCCATCAATATTTTTTAAACCAGTTATATTTTTACATTTACCAACCACCTTTACAGGATTTCTAAAAAATTTCGCAATATTTCCATAAACTACATCATGAATAAGTGTACTTTTGCCACTGCCACTAACACCTGTTACAACAACTAATTTATTTAACGGAATTTTAACACTTATGTGTTTCAGATTATTTTCATAAGCATCTACTATTTCAATTTTTGGAGTGTCATATGCTCTTCTTTTCTCTGGTAAAGAAATTTTCAGTTTCCCAGATAAGTATTTACCGGTTAGGGAATTATCATTATTTTTAATTTCATCTATTGTTCCACTTGCAACCAATTCGCCACCATGAATACCAGATTTAGGACCAATTTCATATATAACATCTGCATTTTCTATCATATCTGGATCGTGTTCAATAACAAGCACCGTATTTCCAAAATTTTTTAGTTTATGCAATAGATTTATCAATCTGATATTATCCGCAGGATGCAAGCCAATGCTTGGTTCATCTAGTATATAAATTGATGATGTTAAAGCAGAACCTAATGAAGTTGCTAAATTTATTCTTTGTGCTTCACCACCGGATAAAGTACCACTTTGTCTATCAAGTGTAAGATATCCAAGCCCAATTTCTTCAAGAAAAGTAAGTCTTTTTATTATTTCATTTAGTATTTGTTTGGCAACCTCTTTTTCAAATTCACTCAATTCCAGAGAGTTAAAAAATTTCAAGTTATCTTTGATAGACATTATTATCAGATCATGAATATTTTTATTATTAATTTTTACCTGCAAAGCTTCTCTTCTTAATCTAGTTCCTTTACATGCAGAACAAGTTGTATAGCCGCGATATTTGTTAAGCAAAATTCTATAACCTACTTTATAAGATTTTTTTTCTAATTCTTCAAAAAATGCATTAAGCCCAATATAATGACCAAAACCTTTAAAGATCAAATTAATTTGTTCATTTGTTAATTCTCTAAAAGGAACATTTGTAGGAATTCCAAAATATTTTGCATATTCTATTAAATCTCTTTTAATCCAAGCGAAATTTAAAGTTGAAATAGGAACAATAGCATCTTCCCTTATTGATTTTTCCGGGTCTGGCACAACAAGATTTAAATCTATTCCTATTGTTTTGCCAAAACCTTCGCAAACAGGACAAGCACCAAAAGGACTGTTAAAAGAAAACATTTTCGGATCTGGATCATTGTATGTAACGCCGCAACATTCTAAAAATTTGCTAAATTTTTTTGTTTTATCTTGAGATTTGTTTATTATAACAATTCTTCCTTCTCCAACGGAAAAAGCGTTATCAATGCTTTCTTGTAACTCTGTAAAACTATCCTCATTAAGAATAAATCTTTGAAAAACAATTAAAATTTCGTTTATTTGCTCAAAATTAAAATCTTCATTATCGGAAAAATCATAATATTCACCATCAATTAAAAATCTATAATATCCTTTTTTTAATAAATATCTTAATGTATTGCTAGCTCCAAATTCTTGTTCTATATTAACAGGAATAGCTAATATATATTTATCACCTAAATTTTGTTTTTTTAACCATTCAATAACTGTTTCTGTAGAATTTCTTTTAACTTCATTATTGCAAATTAAACAATATGTTTTTCCAACTTTAGCAAATAATAAACGATAAAAATCATAAATTTCTGTTGTGGTGGCAACAATAGATCTGGAATTTTTTGTTAAGGTCTTTTGTTCAATAGCAATAGATGGTCTTAAACCATTAATAATATCCACATCTGGTTTAGGTAACTTTTCAAGGAATTGTCTTGTATAAGAAGATAAACTTTCAACATATCGTCTGTATCCTTCTGCGTAAACTGTATCCACAACTAAAGAAGATTTACCGCTTCCGCTTAATCCAGTAAATACACTAAGTTTATTGTGGGGGATTCTTACATTGATATTTTTTAAGTTATTTTGTCTTGCTCCTTTTATATCGATATATTTCGTTGGCATAAATTATTAAAATTCCTCCTCCATCAACAGGTAATTTGTTTCAACCATTCCTAAAGATTTATACACATTTTGTGCTATTAAATTTTCTTTGTCCACATATAATCTTAAACCACAAACTTTTTGAGAATTGTCTTTAGCTAGATTTTTGACAAAATTATAAAGATCTTTAAAAATTCCTCGTTTGCGGTATTCTGGCATAACATAAACACTTTGTATCCACCAGAAGTCACCATTTCTCCAATCACTCCATTCATAAGTTATCAGTAAAGATCCGACTATTTTGTTATCCATAATAGCAACAATATAAAATCCTTTATTATCTGAATTAATAACTATTTCTGTTGCTTGAAGTACACTTTGAAAATTTAGTTTCTTATTTTCTGTTTCTAAGGCCATTTTAACATTAAAATCTGCAATTAAAGGAGCGTCCTGTAAAACAGCCTTTCTAATTAGTAGATTTTGATTTTTCACTTTTTTTCTCTTTTTCTAATTTTTCTTCGAGCATTCTTAATTCTTTTATTTTTTCATCAAGCTCTTTATTTTTTCGATTTAATTCATCAATTTTTCTATTCAGTTCAATTTCAAAAATTTCTCTATCCCAATAGCCTCTTTCTTCAAAGTATCCTTTAAATAACCAGTTATGTTTAAGTGCTTCCATATTTTCGGCAAATTTATAAGCAGCAATTCTTGTATTTTCTGTTGTTTTAACAAGATTATTTATCACCACCTTCATAGAATCATAAGAACTTCTATCTGTTAATAAAGTACCTAAAACTCCTTTACCTTCTTGAATGTTATCAATTATTAAATTAACTTTATCAACAGCTTCGTTAGTTCCTTTAATCACATTATCAATACCTTTTGATAAATCTACAATTGTATTTGTTAATACATCTAACTTGCCAGTTAATTGAGAAAGAGTAACATCTGCACTTTGTGTAACATTTACGGCAGAATTATAAAGAGAATTATCGTAAAGCAGCTTACCTAAAGTTCCTCTTCCGCTATTGATTTGTTTTGTAACCAAAGCAAGCTGATAAGTAAATTCGTTTACATTTTTAATTGAAGCTCTTGTTTCATCGATTATATCATTTAAGGATGTTTTTTTGGCGCTTTTAATAACACCACCATTTTTAATTTTATCAAATTTAGATGTTCCTGGAGTAATAGTTACGATTTTATTTCCCACCAAACCTTCTGTTTCGATATAACACTTAGAATCTAATCTAATAAAATTTTCTATAGATTTGCTAAGTTTCATTACTACTTCAACAGTACCTTTTTCATCATTTGTAATGGTAATATCCTTAACACTACCAATATTAATACCGTTTAATCTTACTAATGCACCGTTTTTAAGCCCTTCTACATCATCAAAATAAGATTTAACAAAATATGTATCTTGAAATAATTGCTCTTTACTACCAATCAAAAAAATACTTAATACTATAAGAACTGTTCCTAAAAATACAAAAATACCTAATCTAGCGCCTTTTAAGCTTTCTTGCGCCATAATAAACCTCTTAATTAATTACATCAAAACTAAAAAAGTTTCTTAAAAATTCATCTTTGGAGTTAAATAATGAATTTAAATCACCATTGTAAATAATTTTTCCATCTTTTAAAAATATACTTCTATCAGCAATAATTTTAGCACAAATCATATCGTGAGTAATTGTAACTGATGTTATGTTTAACTCTTGTTGCAATTTTTTTATAAGTAAACTAATTTCTTTTGTTGTAATAGGATCTAACCCAGTTGTTGGTTCATCATAAAAAATAATTTCCGGTTTTGTAATAATAGCTCTTGCAAGCCCAACTCTTTTTCTCATACCGCCAGATAAATCCGAAGGCATTTTATCAATAGCATTTAAAAGTCCAACTGAATCTAATGCCCATTCAACTCTCTGATTAATTTCTTTTTGTTCCAGTTTAAAAACTTTTTTTAAAGCAAATTCCAGATTTTCTCGTACGCTCATGGCATCATATAAAGCAGCACTTTGAAAAAGGAAACTTATCCTTTTTCTAACATCAATAAGTTCTTTGCCTTTTAGTTTTGAAACATCTTTATCAAAAATAGATATTGTTCCTTTATCCGGTGTTAGAAGTTTAACAATGCATTTGAGTAATACACTTTTTCCTGTTCCACTTTTTCCAAAGATAACTAAATTTTCTTTTTCATAAACATCAAGTGAAACATTATCTAAAACTACAAAATCATCGAATGATTTTGATACATTTTTTACTTGTATTATTACATTGGCCATATAATTAAAGTAATTTTTACTAAAACAGCATCAAAAATTAAAATTAATAAAGAAGATAACACGACAGCACTAGTTGATGCAATACCTACTCCTTCTGTTCCTTTTGTAGCATAATATCCTTTAAATGAGCCTACTATTCCAACAATGAAACCAAAAACAAAAGTTTTAGAAACACCTGGTATAAAATCTTGAAAAGATAAAGCATCCTGAACAGCAGTAATGTAATAAATAACACTGGTTGGAGTTGATAAAATTATTGCAACATAACATCCTATCAAAGCTATAACTATAACATAAACGGCTAAAATAGGCAAAATAAGTGTAGTAGCAATAACTCTAGTTACCACAAGATATTTATAAGGATCAATTGCTGATAACTCCATAGCATCAATTTGTTCTGTAATTCGCATAGACGCAATTTCTGCACCAATTCCTGAACTTACTCGACCTGCAAATATTATAGCTGTAAGCACTGGTCCCAATTCTCTTACAACAGATATAGAAACCATAGCAGGCAAAAAAGCTTCGGCGCCAAATCTTCTTAAAACTGGTTCACTTTGTAAAGCTAAAACAAAACCAATTATAAATCCGGTAACAGATACAATAGGAAATGTTTTAACTCCCAAATCATACATATGTTTTTTTATAACATCTATTTCATATGGTGGAAGAAAAAAAACTTTGAAGAAATGTAAAGTAAAATTAAATAAATTTCCTACCGTAGCAAAAAACTCAATCAAAGAGTTTCTTTTTTTAGTCATAAATTTTATATTTTAGTTAAAAAAATTAATTTGAATAAAAAATATCTTTGGTAATGTCTTTTATATTTTTTATAGGAATAACATTAATAATAAACTTTTTTTCGATATTTTTAAAATTTTGTTTTGGTATATAAATTGTTTCAAAACCAAGTTTTTCTGCTTCTGAAATTCTTTTATTAATATCTGTTACAGCTCTAACTTCTCCACTTAATCCAATCTCTCCTACAACAACTATTTTACTTTTTACATTTAAATTTAAAAAACTTGAAATTATTCCGCAACAAACAGCCAGGTCGGCTGCTGGATCATCTATTTTAATACCTCCAACCATATTTATAAAAATATTAGCGGTTGAAAGTTTTAAATTTAATCTTTTTTCCAGCACGGCAACAATTATTGAAAGTTTTCTTAAATCAAAACCTGTTGCTACTCTTTGGGGAATACCAAAATTGTTCTTTGTAGTAAGTGCCTGTACTTCCAGTAAGATTGGTCTTGATCCTTCCATAACAGCCGTGACCACAGAACCATTTACCTCTTCCATCTCATCTGACAAAAAGAATTCACCAGGATTTTTAACTTCTACTAATCCAGATTCTGTCATCTGGAATACACCTATTTCATTTGTGCTTCCAAATCTATTCTTCAAAGATCTTATTATTCTAAAATTTAAATTCTTATCTCCTTCAAAAAATAAAACTGTATCTACCATATGTTCTAAAACCATAGGACCAGCTATATTACCTTCTTTTGTAACATGCCCTATAAAAATCAAACAGAAACCTTTACTTTTTGCCTCTTGTATTAAAGTTTGTGCACATTCTTTTATTTGTGTTACTGTTCCAGGTGAATTTTCTAAAGAAGAAAGATAAATTGTTTGAATTGAATCTATTATAACTAGTTCTGGTTTTAATTCTTTTATTTTTTCGATAATTATTTCAACTTCTGGAGAAGTTAAAACATAAAGATGTTCATTATTAATATTAGTTCTATTAGCCCTTTGTTTAATTTGATTGGCAGATTCTTCTGCGGAAACATATAAAACTGTTTTATTTATTTTATCAGCAACTTGCATTAATAAAGTAGATTTTCCTATACCTGGATCTCCTCCAACAAGAGTAATGGAATTTTTCATAATTCCGCCGCCCATTACTCTATCATATTCACCTATATTTGTGATAATTCTTTCTTCTGTTTCTATTTTAATATCTGTAATTTTAACAGGTTTAATATTTAAAGAAGTTTGTTGATTATTTTTTGTTTTCGATACTTTCTCTTCACTAAAAGTATTCCAACTTCCGCAATCGGGACATTTACCTAACCATTTAGGACTTTCAAATCCACAATTAGTACAAACATATTTGATTTTAATTTTTTGCATACTCTAGCTTATTCAAATTGTTCTATTTATAAATTTTTTAACAACTTTATCTTCAGAATTTAACAAATCATCAAAAGAACCATCGAAATGTACATTACCATTATAAAGCATAACCACTCTTTTAGAAATCTTTTTTACTGATAGCATATCATGTGTTACAACAATGGATGTTACTTTTAACTGTTCATTTAAATTTGCAATTAAGTCATCTATAGCATCAGATGTTATAGGATCTAATCCTGTTGTAGGTTCATCATAAAATATGTATTTTGGGTTAGTTATTAGGGCTCTTGCTAATCCAACTCTTTTTTTCATACCTCCAGAAAGTTCTGAAGGTTTTAATTTTTCTATACCAGGTAATTTAACTAAATCTAATTTTTCTGAAACAAGTTTTTTTATCTCTTTTGTAGTATATTTATAATTATTTTCTATTAAAGGTAAAGCAATATTTTCCTCAACAGTGATAGAATCAAATAGGGCTGCTCCTTGAAATAAAAAACCAAATTTTTGCCTTATTGAATAAAGTTTTTTTTGTGAAAGATTTGTTATATCAATTCCATCAATAAATATTCTACCTTCATCTGGTTTAAGTAAACCTACAATGTTTTTTAATAAAACACTTTTACCGCAACCACTACTACCTATTATAGCTAAAGATTCACCTGTTTGAATCTCAAGATTTATATTTTCTAAAACAATTTTATCATTAAAACTTTTTTTAATTTTTTCAATTTTTATCATATAAAATTACAATTTAATAATTACAAAAATAAATAATTTTTTTTTAAGATTTTAAAAAATAAGAGTAATAGTAATTGAATTAATATTGTGGATTGTGGATAAGTTTTTTATGTAATTGAAAAACAAAAAAATACGAAATTAAATTATCCTAAAGTTATCCACATTGTATGTGAATAAGAAATAAGTAATAAACATTCAACAGAGAGAAAAAATAAAATTTTTAACATGTTGAAAAATAATAAGTTAACAACAAATTTATCCACAAAAATAACTTAAAAATGTTGATAATTTATGTATTTATTCACAAGTTATCCACATTTAAAAAGTACGTGTTTGTAGATATAAAGCGATTTTTTTGGCTAATTTTTCTTGTTCTTTCCAATTCCCGTGAATAATTTTTTTTGGAACAAGTTCATTTATAATTTTTTGTATTTTGGTATCGATTGTTCCAGCGTTTGCTTTAGAAAAAGGAGTTTGTGGAAGTGGCATAAAAGTATGAGCGTGTATTCTTGCACCTAAATTGACTAAATCTTTCATTGTTTTTATTGTAAGAAAAATATCTTCTTCTGTTTCACCTGGTAATCCAAAAATAAAATCTACATTAGGAATAAAACCAGCTTTAACAGAAGATTTTACAGCATTGTAAACATCCACTACTGTATGGCCTCTGTGACAAAGATCTAAAATCTTCTGACTTCCTGATTGAGCACCTATTACAATATTATCGTTAGCAGCGTATTTTTTTAATAAAGAAATAGTTTCATCATTAATGTGTTCAGGTCTAACTTCGGACGGAAAAGAACCAATAAATATTTTTCCTTCTTGCCCCATACACTCTTTTATTGATTTTAGAAAGGTTTCTAAAGTATCCAAATTGATTGTTTTACCATCCTGAGAACCATAACTAAATGCGCTAGGAGTAATAAATCTAAGATAAGTGAAATTATATTTACTTAAAATTTTTACATATTCGATTATTTTTTCGATGCTTCTGTGTCTTACTTTTGCTTTGAATAACTGTGGTGTTTGGCAGAAATAACAAACAGATGAACAACCACGGGTAATTTCAAGTGGTCCAATTCTATAATATTTTAAAGAAAAAGGTTTGTATTTATTTAAATCAACAAAATCTCTATGACCATTAAAAATGAAATTGTTATCATCATCCAAATAAGCAATACCTTTGATTGTTTTGTAATTATCATTAAGGTCAAATTTTTTTAATAATTCAATTAAAGTTTCTTCGCCCTCGCCACAAATAACTAAATCAAATCCCATTTTTAATGTACCTTTTGGGTCGCCTGAAGGATGAGGTCCGCCAGCTATTGTTAATATTTTACTTTTTAAGTTAGATGAGTTTATTAAAGAAATAATTTCGTAAGTTTCCCAAATTTGAGTTGTAAAAAAAGAAAATGCTAAAATGATTTTTTTATGTTTTTCGAGTAAAGTTTCAAGATCTGATATTATTGAATTTTTATTTTTGATAAAATAAATATTCAAATCTTCAAAATATTCATCACTTTCTAATGTACCTAAGAGAGAATTAATAGTATATTTGTTAAATTTAGTTGTGTAAAAAGCTAAAGCGAAGTTGGTTTGCATATTTAATAATAAATATTGAAAATTAAGAAAACAAAACTAAAAAAAATATTAGAGTAATAAAAATGTATTTATGAGATGAACATATAATGTCAATAGAAAGGTTGAAAAAAACAACAATAATAAAGTTAAAAATTTCTTCTAAACATTTAGAAACACTATTTTAATTTGTTTTTTAACAAAAAAAAACTTAAATTTAAAAGTTATAAATATAAGGATATTGATATGGAATTCGAAGTAAAATCATCCGTATTTAATGAAATTTTATCAAATGTTATTCCTGCTATCCCTACTAAAACAACACAACCAATTTTAACAAATTTTTTATTTGAAATTACGGATGGAGTGCTAAATGTATCCGCAACAAATGGTGATATGACAATAAGATCTAAGACGGATATTTTTTCAACCGAAAATATATCTTTTTGCTTACCTGCCAAACTTTTATATGAAACTATAAAAAATGTTTTATCAACAGAAAATTTAAAGTTTGTATTCAAAGAAAATCATAAACTTATAATACATGCTGGAAGAGGTGAATATAAATTTACATATATAGATGCTAATGAATATCCTAAAATTCCTATCGCAATAGATGAAAGTTTTACAGAAATAAATGGATTATTGTTAAAAACATTTATCCAAAAAACATCTTTTGCTGTTGCTTCGGAAGATGATACAAGAGTTGCTATGACAGGTATTTTGTTTGATTTCGATAATAATAAACTAAAAGTTGTAGCAACAAACGGACATCTTTTAGGAAAGTATGAAAAAGATCTCGAAAATATCGATTTTAGTTCTCAATATATTGTTCCAGCCAAAGCAACAGATGCTTTATTAAAAGTTTTAACAGATAAAACAGTAAAAATTATTTTCCAACACGGAAGTATAAAATTTTTAATGGGCAATTATGAGTTAACAACAAGAATAATTAATGCAAAATATCCCGATTACAATACTGTTATACCAAAAGAAACAAAATACGAAATGATAATTAATTCTGGGCAGTTAAGAACAGCTATAAAAAGATTGTTAGTATATGCAACAGGAGAAACAAAGAAAATAGTATTGACATTAGGAGATAATAAAATAATCATCAAAGCCTATAATGAACTTAATGCAGCTGAAGGTGTTGAAGAAATAGATTGTCAATATAGCGATACACCGTTTGATATCTCTTTTAACGGTGGAAATTTGGAAAAAGTTCTTTCTCAATTTGATGGAGAAGATATTGTATTTAAAATGAATTCTCCTGATAGAACAGTTTTAATAAAATCCACAAATGAAGTTGAAGGAGAGGATTTTCTAATTCTTACAGTTCCTTTGAGAATAAATAAATAAAATGGTTTTAAATAATCTTATACTTAAAAATTTTAGGTTACACATAAATACAGAATTGAAACCAGCTGAAAGAGTGAATCTGATAGTTGGAGAAAATGCTCAAGGCAAAACTTCATTACTCGAAGCAATTTATTTAATTTGTACAACAAAAAGTTATTTAACAAATTATTTAAGCGAAATTGTAAATTATAATTCGTTAAATTTTGAAGTTGAAGCTAATTTAACAACTTTAACTAATAATAAATTAAGAATATTTTTCGATAAACAAGAAAATAAAAAATATATTTTTAGAGATGATAAAAATATCAAAAATCCTATGGAATACATAGGATTTTTTCCTGTTATATTACTAACTCCAGATGACCACGAAATAACAAAAGGAACTCCAAAAAATAGAAGAAAATTCGTTGATGGTTTCTTATCCCAAATTAAGCCTAATTATTTAAATAATTTAATAGATTATAATAACATAATAAAAAACAGAAGTGTTTTATTAAATAAATACAAAGAAACAAGAGAAAAATATATTTTTGATGAATTAATTTTATGGACCGAACGATTAGCAAATGTTGGTGAATATATTACACAAGAAAGAATTGAATGGATATCTAGTTTTAATAAATATCTTGAAGAAATTTATAATAGAATTATTGAAAAAAAAGAACAACCCAAAATTGAGTATAAGCTTAGCTATAATGGAAAATCGTTAAAAGAGCATTTGTTTAATAATCTCGAAACTGAAATTAATAAAGCTCAAAACTTGTATGGACCTCATAGGGATGATTTGCTATTTTTTATAAATAATTACGAATTGAAAGTTTACGGCTCACAAGGACAGCATAAAACATTTTTAACAAGTTTGAAATTTGCACAGTATTTTTATTATAGAGATTTATTTAACAAGGATTCAATATTTTTAATGGATGATGTTTTTGGCGAATTAGATAGCACTCGCTCTCAAATGATAGCGGAATATTTAAATCAAATAGGACAAGCTTTTATAACAATTACAGATTTTAGTAATTATAAATTCCTAAGAAATTTTACTAACGATGCTATATTTCAAGTTCAAAATGGGGTTGTAACTCTCAAATGAAAAGCATCGGAGAAATTATAAGAAATTCGCCAGAATTTTCAAAAATAAGATTTTATTTATTTGCTGAACAAGTAATCAATAAATTTTTTGAATATTTTCCTGAGTATAAAGAATATATTTGCTCTATAAAATTAGATGATAAGAAATTATTTATCTATGTAGAAAATGCTACAGCAAAAGCAAGTATTAAAGAAAATCAAAAAGAGATAATAGAAAAAATAAATAAAAGTTTTAACCAGATTGTAATAGAAAAAATAACATTTGATGTATAAATAATAAAGGAAATAGATATGTCTGCAACAAATTATGATGCATCTGCAATACAGGTGTTAAAGGGGCTAGAAGCAGTTCGTAAAAGGCCAGCAATGTATATAGGTGATGTAGGAATAAGAGGATTACATCACTTAGTATATGAAGTAGTTGATAATAGTATTGATGAGGTTGTTGCTGGATATGCTGATAAGATTTTGGTAACAATTCATAAAGATGAAAGTATCACTATTGAAGATAATGGAAGAGGTATTCCTTGTGATTATCATCCGGAAGAGAAAAGATCTGCATTGGAAGTTGTGTTAACAGTTTTACACGCAGGTGGAAAATTTCAAAAATCTGCTTATAAAGTTTCTGGTGGTTTGCATGGTGTGGGAGTTTCAGTTGTTAATGCACTTTCTGAAAGAATGTTGGTTCAAGTAAGAAGAGATGGAAAAATTTATCAACAAGAATATGAAAGAGGTGTCCCTAAATATGATGTTCGAGTTGTAGGTGAATACAAAAGGGGTGGCAGTGGAACAAAAGTAAATTTCCTACCAGATAAAGAAATTTTTAAAATTAACAAATTTAAGTTTGAAATATTAGAAGAAAGATTAAGAGAACTTGCGTATTTAAATAAACAAGTTACAATTATCTTTACCGATGAAAGAGATGGAGAACAAAGAGAATTTCACTTCAAAGGTGGTATAATAGAATTTGTAAAATATCTTGATGAAAGTAGAACACCTTTGCATAAAACAATTTATATCGAAGGAGAAAAGGATAATATACCAGTTGAAGTTGCTTTCCAATATAATGAGGATTATTCAGAAAATTTATTCTCATATGTAAATAACATAAATACTCACGAAGGCGGTACACATTTAATAGGATTTAAATCTGCTTTAACCAAAGCATTGAATAATTATGCATCTAAAAATAATCTAATTAAAAATGAAAAAATCCAGTTAACAGGTGATGATTATAGAGAAGGGTTAACAGGTATAATTTCTGTAAAAGTACCAGAACCACAATTTGAAGGTCAAACTAAAACAAAACTTGGTAATAGTGAAGTTAAATCTATTGTTGAAACATTGGTATATGAAAAATTATCAGAGTTTTTAGAAGAAAATCCATCTGTTGGTAAAAAAATTATTGAAAAAGCAGCAAGAGCAGCAGAAGCCAGAGAAGCTGCACGCAAAGCAAGAGATTTAACAAGACGAAAAAATGCTTTGGAAAGTTATTCCTTGCCAGGTAAATTGGCAGATTGTTCTAATACTAATCCAGAATTTTGTGAATTGTATATAGTTGAGGGTGATTCTGCGGGAGGTAGTGCTAAACAAGGAAGAGATAGAAGAACACAAGCTATTTTACCATTAAGAGGTAAAATCTTAAATGTTGAAAAAATCAAAAGTATGAATAAAATATTAGAAAATAATGAAATTAAATCAATTGCTGCTGCAATTGGCGCTGGTATAGGACCAGTTTTTGACCATACAAAATCTCGTTATGGGAAAATAATAATTATGACAGACGCAGATGTTGATGGTAGCCATATAAGAACTTTACTTTTAACATTCTTTTATAGATATATGAATGAACTTATAACTGCTGGTAAGGTTTATATTGCACAACCTCCTTTATATAAAATTAAAAAAGGTCGTGAAGAATATTATGCTTATGATGATGAAGAAAGAGACCAAATTTTAAAAAGATTTAAAGGTGAAAAAATAAATACTTCGGAAGAGGAAATAGAAACTGATGAAACGGGCGCACCAAAAGGAGTTGTAATTTCAAGATATAAAGGTTTGGGTGAAATGAATCCAGAACAATTATGGTCTACGACAATGGATCCTGAAAAGAGAACTCTGTTACAAGTAACCTTAGAAAGTGCTGCGGCTGCAGATAAAACTTTTGAAATTCTTATGGGGGATGATGTTGAACCTCGTAAGAAATTCATTGAGAAAAATGCTAAATATGTAAAAAATCTTGATGTTTAATAAAAAAGAAGAGAAGAGAAAATGGCAGATTTATTTGATAATCAGAAAATATTACCGGTATCATTAGAAGAAGAGATGAAATCTTCTTACATAGATTATGCGATGTCCGTAATTGTTTCAAGGGCTTTACCAGATGTTAGGGATGGGTTAAAACCTGTTCATCGTAGAGTTTTGTTTGGTATGTATGAACTCGGTTTAACTTACAATAAACCTTACAAAAAATCAGCAAGAGTGGTTGGTGAAGTTTTAGGTAAATACCATCCTCACGGCGATAGTGCAGTATACGAAACAATGGTTAGAATGGCTCAAGATTTTTCTTTGAGATATCCTTTAGTGGATGGTCAGGGGAACTTTGGGTCAATTGATGGTGATTCAGCCGCTGCGATGCGTTATACTGAAGCTCGTATGGCTAAAATTACCGAAGAAATGTTGAGAGATATAGATAAAAATACAGTTGATTTTGCTCCTAACTTTGATGATTCTTTGCAAGAACCAAAGGTTTTGCCATCTTACTTGCCTAATTTATTGGTAAATGGTTCCAGTGGTATTGCTGTTGGTATGACAACTAATATACCGCCACATAATTTATCAGAAGTAATAGATGGATTAGTTGCATTAATTGAAAATCCTCAAATTACGATACCTGAAATTATGAAACATATTGTGGCGCCCGATTTTCCAACTGGTGCTATTATTTATGGTTATGATGGTGTTAGAGAAGCTTATGAAACAGGTAAAGGTAAAGTAGTTTTACGCGCAGTTGCAAAAATTGAAACTCTAAAAAATGATAGACAAAACGTAGTTGTTACAGAAATTCCATATCAAGTTAATAAAGCTAATCTGATTGAAAAAATAGCAGATTTGGTAAATGAAGGAAAAATAACAGATATTTCTAATATTAGAGATGAATCTGATAAAGATGGTATGCGTATAGTTATCGAGCTTAAAAAAGATGCTGTTCCTGAAATAGTGCTTAATAATTTATATAAACATACAAATATGCAAACGACTTTTGGTATTATAATGCTTGCTCTTGTCAATGGTATACCAAAAGTACTTAATTTGAAAGATATGATGCAGCATTTTATCAATCATCGTATGGATGTATTGATTAGAAAAACACAATTTGAATTAGATGCTGCAGAGAAAAAAGCGCATATTTTAGAAGGCTATATTATAGCTCTTGATAATATTGACGAAGTTATAAAAACAATTAAAGAATCGTCTGATACTCCTACTGCCAAAAATAATTTGATGGTCAGATTTAATCTTTCTGAAATTCAAGCAAAAGCAATTCTCGATATGAGATTGCAAAGATTAACAGGTCTCGAAAGAAAGAAAATTGAAGAAGAATATAAAGAAACAATTAAATTAATTGAAGAATTAAGAAGTATTTTGGCTAGCGAAGAAAAAAGATATTTAATTATTAAGCAAGATTTATTGACAATTAAAGAAAAATTTGGCGATAAAAGAAGAACTCAAATTATTACAGATTACAAAGATTTTTCTCTTAAAGATATTTTAGCTGAGGAAGATTTTGTTGTTACTATTTCACATAATGGTTATATAAAACGAGTAGCAGCAAATAGTTATCGTAAACAAGGACGAGGTGGTAAAGGATTAACAGGCGCTAATGCTAAAGATGAAGATTTTATTGAACATATGTTTGTTGCCTCAACTCATGATTATATTATGTTGTTTACTAACTTTGGTAAATGTCATTGGATTAAAGTTCATGAAATTCCAGAAGGCTCAAGGACATCTCGTGGAAGATCTATTTTGAATTTAGTGCAACTTGAAAAGAATGAAACAATCACTGCTTATTTGAGTGTACAAGAATTTAGTGAAGATAAATTTGTTGTAATGGTTACAAAAAATGGTACTATAAAGAAAACAGAACTTTCTGATTTTAAAAATGTAAGAAAAGGTGGAATTACAGCAATTACTTTGGCAGAAGGCGACCAATTAGTAGAAGTAAAATTAACAGACGGAAATAATGATTTAATTATTGCAACAAATAAAGGCCTTGCTATTAGATTTAACGAAACACAAGTTAGAGATATGGGAAGAACAGCACAAGGAGTTAGAGCTATTAAGTTAAATAACGGCGATTTTGTTATTGGTATGGTTGCTATAAAAACTGCTTCAACTATTCTTGTTGTTACTGATCAAGGATATGGTAAGAGATCTGATTTAAATGATTATAGAGTAACCTCTCGTGGTGGAAAGGGAATTATTACGGTTAAAACAAGTCCTAAAAATGGTAATTTAATCGCTATAAGAGGTGTTAATGATGGTGATGAATTAATGATAATAACAGCACAGGGTATGATGATTAGACTAAGTGTGAAAGATATTAGAGTAATGGGAAGAAATACACAAGGGGTAAGAATTATTAAGCTTAAAGAAGGTGATACAATTTCCTCTGTTGCAAGAATTATTCCTGATGACGATGATGATAAAATGGAATTTAATGAAAACTAATAAAAAAAGGCAAGTTGAAAAAATACACTTGCCTTTTTATTTTTTTATAACATTTTCTATTATATATTTTGAAGAGCATTTGATTTGGTACTGGTAGGATTTTTCTAATTCATTATAATTTATAATTGTAATCAAATCCTTTATTTAAATTACCAGCAAATATCAATTCTATATTTAAAAAATGTAATGTTGCTTTATTTAAGTTTAAGAAGGCAATATTAGCATCTTCATCATCTTCTGAATTATAGATTTGTATGAGGTAATTTAATTCCAAATTATTATTTTGAAACATCTTAATTGCAGAGTATGCATCCATAATATCTTTTACGGATGGTGTTATTGAAAATAGAATATAATTAGATATTGTTGCAAGATATAACAAATATTCATCGATAATTGAATTATAATTAATAAGAATTAAATCATAATATGATGATATTTTTTTTAAGTTTTCTGTAAAATAATTCAAATTATCAAAATCAAATATCTTACTGAAATAATTTTTGTGTAATATTATAGTATGAAAAAAAGAGTCATTTTCAATAATTGTTTCATCCAATAGCAATTTATTGTCAAAAAATAAAGATAAATCTTGAGAATTATTTGTATAGGTACTATTTAAATCTACATATAAAATTTTTGCTTTAAGTTCAGCAAGTGTTTCAGCGGTTATTTTAGTTATATTAAATGGTATTTCATTATTAATTTTTCCTGTTAAAATGATTGGAGTAAAAGAGTTATTTTTGTAATCAAATAAGCGATGAATTTGTCCTAAAATTTCCTGTTTCATTATACTTTTGATAGTTTGTTAGTAAATATTAAATTTGCCAAAAATTCGGGTGAAACGGAAATTATATCGTCGGGTATAACCTGTCCATTAGTTACATATTTAATAGGGATATTAAAAGAATAGTTAAGATTAAGAATATTTCCAAAAGATACAGCTTCATCCAGTTTGGTAAATATAAATGCATTGTATTCTAATAATTTAAACTTTTCTGCTACATCGTATAAATATTTAGTATTTCCGCTTGCACTGAGAGTTAGATATATTTCGTCAATATTAATTCGGCTAAAAAAGGCTTTTATTTCGCGTAAAGAATTAAGGTTATTTTGTGCGCGACCTGCTGTATCGATAAAAATAATATCTTTATTTCGCATTTTATATAGAATTTCAGGTAAATCTTTGGGTTCGTATGCAACTTGCATATCAATATTGCTTATTTGAGAAAAAATTCTTAATTGATCAATTGCTCCTAATCTGTATGTATCCAAGGATATTAGACCTATGTTTAAATCGTGCACTAATTTGGCAATAACAGCAAGTTTAGCGATACAAGTAGTTTTACCCACTCCAGTAGGTCCGACAACAGCTACAACTTTTGGTTGTCCTGTTTTTGAATATTCAAATGCAGATGTTGTTATCATAGATGATATTGTTGAGATAACATAACTATCAATATTTTGTTTTGTAAGCAAATTTTCATATTTGCTAAGAATATCAATAATTGTATCAACAATTCTTTCGTTTACATCTCTTGCTAAAAGAATTTCTTTGATTTCTTTTATTTCAAAGTTAACATCGTTAACTACAGGTTTTGGTTTAGGAATATCATATTTTTGTTGAATTGGTGAATAATCTTTTTTTTCAGTGACTTTCTGTTTTGGCTTTGGCCTTGTATAAGGTTTAAACTCTTCCTCGGAGTCATCTGAGATAGTTCTATCAATAGAGGAAGTTGGTTTTGATTTTTGCGATAAGTAAGAAGGTTTGGGTTCGTTTTCAAGAGCCAGTTCTCTTAATTTTTGTAATTCTTCTTCAAATTTATTAGAAGGTTTAGGTTGTTCAATAGGTGGTTCTGTGTAATTAGTATTATTTACAGGTTGATATAATTTATCAGAAACTTTTATAAATTCTGTTGGTTTTGAATTTGTTGTTTTATCGAATGGGAAAGGTTGAACAGCTTTAACTGTTCTATTGTTAGTGTTATTTATTGAATTTTTATCATTTTCTTCTATAGCAGCAGTAATTTCAAATAATTTGACCATATTATGTGGATCATCACTATCTATAATGCGAGTGCTCAAAACAACAGCATCTTCGCCAAGCTCTAATTTCATTTTATCTGTTGCTTCTTTTAGAGTTGGTGCAATATATTTTTTAATTACCATAATTTACCTCGATCTTACCAATAAATTCAATATCAACATTAGCAGGTAATTCAGTGTAAGATAGAACAAAGAAATCGGGGAATGATGAATTTATTAATTTATAAAAATAAGGTCTTATAGTAGCTGATGTTATTATAACAGGTATATATCCTAAATTTTGAAATTGTATTTGAGCATCTTGCAATTGGAAATTTAAATCTTGCAACATAGCAGGCGTTAGACCTAGTGTTTGGGTAGCATCTTTATTCGTTTGCAAAGCTCTTGTTACATAATTTTCTAAATCTCCTCCTAATGCATATGCGTGGATAACATTATTATTATCTTTAAATAAATTAGCAATAGTATCTCCTAATGAATGTCTAACATATTCTGTTAAAACATCAACATTTTTAGTAACTTTTGAATAATCTATTAGAGCTTCCAATATTAAAACTAAATCTTTAATTGGTATTTGTTCTTTAAGTAGATTTTGTAAAACTCTTTGAATAGTACCAAGTGGCAACAATTCAGGATTTATTTCATCTATCAGAACAGGGTAATCATTTTTCAAGTTTTCCAATAATTGTTTAACTGCTTGACGAGTTAAAATTTTATCGAAGTTTTTCTTTATAATTTCTTGTAAATGAGTTGAAAGAACAGATGTAGAATCGACAACAGTATAACCGAGCAGATCGGCTTTTTCTTTTTCTTGAGGAGTTATCCAATAAGCATCTAAACCGAAAGCTGGGTCTTTAGTTTGGATACCGCTAAGAGGTTCGTCAATATTTCCAGGATTCATTGCAAGATATCTATCTGGATAAATTTCATAATTAGCAACAACATTTCCTTTGATTTTAAATAAATATTGATTAGGTAGCAGTTGTAAATTATCTCTTACTCTAATAGGTGGAACAACAACACCATATTCCAGAGCTATAAATTTTCGGGTAGATGCAATTTTGTTAAAAAGAGTTCCTCCCTGGCTTTCATCAACAAGAGAAATCAAGCCATAACCAATTTCTATTTCAATAGGATCGACTTGCAGATAATTTTCTATTCTATCTTCTTTTGGTTCTTCAATTGGTTGTTCTAATTCAGGAGCCGCTTTAATAGCTTGTTGTTGTTTGTAAGTTAAATAAGATAGAAATCCTAAGCCTGTGCTAATGAAAGCAAAAGGAAGAAAAGGAAAACCAGGTAAAAGTGCGAATGTAAATGAGGCACCTGATACAACACCTAATACTCTTGGATTAGCTAATAATTGAGTTTTTAATTGTGAATCTAAAGATGTTTTATTAGCACTCTTAGTTACAAGAAAACCAGCAGAAACAGAAATTATTAACGAAGGAATTTGTGAAACTAACCCATCACCAATGGTAAGAATAGTATAAGTTTGTAATGCTTGGATAAATTCCATATTTTTTTGAGCGATACCAATAATAAAACCAGCAATAATATTAATAGCAGTTATAACAAGACCAGCGATAGCATCCCCTTTTACGAATTTGCTGGCACCATCCATAGCTCCGTAGAATTCGCCTTCTTGTCTTATAGCTTCTCTTCTTTCTCTTGCTTCGGCTTCTGTAATAAGTCCGCTGTTAAGATCTGCATCAACAGCCATTTGTTTACCAGGCATAGAGTCTAAAGCGAATCTAGCTGCTACTTCTGCAATACGTCCAGAACCTTTTAAAATTACTACAAAATTTATAACTGTTAAGATTATAAAGATAATAAAACCTACAACATAATTACCACCGACAACAAAGGTACCGAAACCTTCAATAATCTTTCCAGCTTCTGCCTCTAACAATATCAAACGAGTAGAACTGATATTCAAACCTAATCTATACAATGTAGTAATTAACAGTAGTCCTGGAAATATCGTTAGGTCTAATGGCGTGCTAATATATAGTGAACTAAATAAAATAATAAGAGATAATGTAATATTTATCGCAAGCAAAACATCAAGTAAAGCAGGGGGTACAGGTAAAAGTAATAAAGCTAATATTGCAAAAACGCCAACCGCTAAAGCTATGTCTGTATTTTTTAGTAATTTAGCTATCATATAATAGATTTATTTTTCTTTTCTTTTAATTGGAAAACATATGCTAATATTTTGGCAACAGCTTTATAAAGATTTTCAGGAATAACATCGCCAATATCACATAGTCTAAACAAAGTTCGTGCCAATTCCACATCTTCATATATATAAACATCATTTTCTTGTGCTATTTTTTTTATTCTAAGTGCAACTTCGTCAACACCTTTTGCAACAACAACTGGAGCTTCATCTTTGGTTTGGTCATATCTTAAAGCAACTGCAAAGTGAGTTGGGTTAGAAATTACAACATTTGCTTTTGGTACTTCTTGCATCATTCTGCTTCTTGCCATTTGAATTTGTTTGCTACGTATTCTACCCTTAACTTCCGGATCGCCTTCTGTTTGTTTGAATTCTTCTTTTACTTCTTGTTTGGTCATCATCAAATCTCTTTTATATTTCCATTTTTGATAATAAAAATCAAGGGCTGCAATAGCTGCATAAACAATTGATAATTTCCAGATTAAGCTAAATAATCCATCCATTAAATATTTTAATATATCCATAACGGTTAATTTTGCAAGCTCAGCAGAATTTTTAATATAATCCCAAATAACTATTACGGCAAAAGTAGTGATTACTGCTAATTTAATAATATTTTTACTTAATTCTACAACTGAACGAGAAGAGAACAATAAGCCTTTTAAGTTAGAAAAAATTTTAAATTTTGTCCATTTAGGTGCGAGTGGTTTAAGTTTGAATTCAAAACCAAATTGTGCTATATTAACGGCTAATCCGACTATCATTAAAAGTATAAAAAGTGGCGCTAAAATTTTAAAATATATTGCAAAAGCGGTAAAAGTATATGTGCGAATTAAATCAATTCTTAAATCAAGTTCATTTAAATAAAAAAAAGTTTTGTAAGCTAAATTAAATATAATTTCAGAAATATATTTTTGAAAAAGAATTATGAAAAGAATGCCAGTAGTAAAAATGGCTAAGGAGTTAAGTTCCATACTCTTAGGAACATTACCTTTTTCTCTTGCTTCTTCTAACCGTTTTCCAGTAGCTTCTTCGGTTTTTTCTTGACCATCGGGTGTTTCTGGCATAATGTCCTCGCTATCTTATCATTTGGTTAATAAGTTCTAATAAAGATGTTTCGGTATGTCTTAGTAAATTTTTTATTACATATGTGTAAATTGGTATAATAGAAACTAAAATAAGAAAACCCAACATTGTTCGTAATGGTTGTGTAACAAAAAATACCTGCATTTGAGGAACTACTCTTGCCATAATTCCTTCTGCAACATTAACTAGAAAAAATGAAACTATTATTGGTGCAGCTATTTTTACTGCTATAACAAAAATCATTCCAGATTGCTTAATAATATAATTGTATAACCATTCATTTACAGGGTATTTACCAATTGGGATAACTTTAAATGAATAAACAACAGCCTCTATTACATAATGATGTCCATTGATAATAATAAAAATTAAAAGAGATAGATATAATAACAAAGAACCAATAACATTGTTTTCTATTTCTAATGCAGGGTTAAAAACATTTGCCATAGTTAAGCCCATATCAAAACCGATTAACATACCTGCATAGCTTATTCCATAAAAAACAAAGTTCAGAAAGAAACCAATTATTAATCCTGTTATAATTTCTTTAATTCCAACAAAGAATATAAATCCTATGCTTATTTGTATATTTATAGTAGATTTATCAATTGAAAAATATGTAAGGTAAGCAATAATTAAGGCTATAAAAAATCTAGCAGTTGGAGGTATAGCATTTGAATTGTATGGTGGAGCAACAACCATAGCTGCGATTACACGCATTGTAATTAGAACTAATATTACCCACTCTGTTACAATAACATTTAATATCATTTTGGTGCTGTTACCATAATATTAAAAATTTCTTTTGTAAAAACAAGCATTTTATCCATCATCCAGGGGAGCATAATAACTAAAACTATTGCGGTTGCAATTATTTTAGGCACAAAAGTTAAAGTCATTTCTTGAATTGAAGTTGCAGCCTGAAAAATTGATATCATAATACCTATTAATAATGCAACAAGTAACGCAGGTAACATAATTAAAAAGGATGTAAAAAAAGCGTTGGATATAACTTGAATGACTAATTCTTGTGTCATTTAAAGCTCCTAACAATAGAATAAACTATTAAATTCCAACCATCAACCAGGACAAATAAAAGTATTTTGAAGGGAAGTGATACTAACATAGGCGGCACCATCATCATACCCATAGACATCAATATGCTACCAACAATCATATCTATCATTAAAAATGGAATAAAAAGGAAAAAACCCATAATAAAACCTGCACGAAGTTCACTTATACAAAAAGCAGGTATAAGAATATAAGTTGGTAAATCTTCTCGATTTCGTGGTCTTTCTATTTTTGCAAGGCTTACAAATAAAGCTAAATCTTCATTTCGTACTTGTCTAAACATAAATTCTCTAACTGGTTTAATGCCTCTATCATAAGCTTCTTGAATAGTGATTTTATTATCCATATAAGGAGTAAGAGCTTCATCAAAAACTTTTCCCCAGGTCGGTGCCATTACAAAAAATGTTATAAATAATGCTAAGCCAGCCAGCATTTGAGAAGGTGGCATATTTTGAGTTCCTAAAGCACTTTTTAAAAAATGAAATACAATGATTGTTCTTAAAAAAGAAGTTGTCATAATAACTATAGAAGGTGCAAGCGAAAGAATAGTCATTAAAAATAAAACCTGCAAAGTTAGAGCAATATCTTGCGGTTTATCCGATGTTCCAACTGATACACCAATTTGTGGTATCGGTAATTGTAAGTTTGCTTTATTTTGTGTTGTTTGGGCAAATGAAAGTGTTGATAAAATAAATAAAAATATGATTAGCAATTTTTTCATTTGTTTTTCTGAAATAATTTGTAAATTTCTGAAAAGTTAATTTTGGGTGTAAAGTTATTAGTGTTTTCTTGAACATAAGTTAATATATTAGGATCGAGTTCAGAAATTAAATTAATATTGTAATCTGTAACTCCCAACAAAAATACTTTTTCGTCAACTTGAACAATAGCAAGGAATTTTTTTTGCATAATTGGAAAAGTGTAGAGAATACGAACTTTAAATTCAGGGTTTAATTTATTGTTTATTTTAATATTGAATTTTTTTATCAAATATAAAGTAGCACCAAGTATTCCAATTAAAAACAAAAATGCAAAAAAACCTGATAAAAAATTTAGCATTACATATCCTTAATTCTTTCTGCTGGGTCGATAAGATTAGTAATTCTTATACCAAAGTGTTTATCAATAACTACAACTTCTCCTTCGGCAATTTTTTTATTATTGACGTAAATATCAACAGGTTCAGAAGCAAGTTTATCTAATTCAATAACATAACCTCTTTCGAGTTCAAGAATTTCTTTAATTTGCATTTTTGTTCTACCGAGTTCGATATAAACATTCAACTGCAAATCTTTAAGAAAGTCTAATTTATCCGCGCCAGCAAAGGCGTGTGTTTTGGAATCTTCGAAAGATGGAAAATCTGTTGGGGCAGCAGCTGGTTTAGGTGTTGGATCTGCTGCTGTACCTAATTGTTCTTGTAATAGTTGACTCGCTAAATCATCAATGTTTATGTTATCCATAGTTTTATAACTCCTCTTCTTCTACTCTTCTTAAAATTTTTACAGCCTTGTGACCATTAACTTTGCCGGGTATGCCCCAGAACAAATGTTTGTTATTTACCATTATTTTCAATGGTTCACCAACTTTAGTATTCATTTTTATTACATCACCTACTCTTAAATTAATCATATCCTGAAAAGTGATAATAGATCTACCAAATTCAACATTAATATCAAGATATGTTTTTTCAAGATGTTCTGTAATAACTGTTTTAGCTGATTTACCATTGTATTTAGTAGGCCTAATTGACGATAACTTTTGGGCAGATAATTTAGATAAAATTGTATCGAAGGCAAATGTTGCATAACACAAGTTCATCAAAAATGATTGATCGCCAATATAAATTTCAAACGATATGATTAATACAGATTCACTTTGTGATGTAATTTGAGCAAAATCTATATCAGATTCAAATCTTTCGATTACAAATTCCATTTCATCAACAGTTTGCCAGGCTTTTTTAAGCTCTTGCATCATTTTTTCAATAATAGGTGAGAGAACTTTTTGTTCAATTGGAGTAATTTGTTTGGATTGTTTATTACCAACTCCGCTACCACCTAATAATCTATCTACAACTGCTAAAGTAAGTTCTGTTCCTATTTCTAAAATACCTTTGATATCTGTTCCTTTCACATCAAAGAGATAAAGGCAAGATGGACTACCAACAGAAAGAACATATTCTGAGTAATAAATTTGGTCAACAGAAATAACATTAATATTTACTATTGCTTGCAATTTAGATAACAAGAAAGAACTTATCTGCTCCGCAAAATTTTCGTGGATATTGCGGATAGTTCTTATTTGATTTTTTGAAATTCTATTGGGTAATCTAAAATCAAAGGGTAATATTTCTTTCTCAGGACCGGTAGATACAGCTTGCCCACCGGTCTTGATATTGTTCAGCAGGGCATCTATCTCTTGTTGCGAAAGTACTTCAGCCATATTATTCTACCTTTAGTTTAGTATAAATTTACTAAAATAGATGTTGTTTAATCTTAAACCAGGTATTCTAGATTTAATATTTCTACCAATTTCTAATTTCAAAGAGTCTCTGTAATTTATATTTTCAAGAACAGGAATTGTTTTAGATGTTAAAACAGAAAGTATAGCATCCTTAACCATAATTTGTTTTTGATTCAACAGATCAAGATGTTTTTGTGATGGAACATCAATAGCTAAAGATACTAAAAGAATTTTAGAGCCACCTGTTCCTGCAGGATTGGCGGTAAAATCTTCCAGGTTATACAAATATTTACCAAATTCTCTTTTAACGCCTTCATCTTCTTCTAATTCTTCCGGGGTATCAAAAGGAAGCATTGGATTAAACCCTTCTGGATTTTCCTTTGCTTTTTGTACTGCTGCAGCTACTTTAAGTTTTTTATCTAACTCCATTTCTTTTTTGTGGAGTTCTTCCATTTTTTTATTCAAAAGTAAATTTGCAGTTACAAAATAAACAATAACTGTATGTATGGCAAATAAGGGGATTCCAATTAGTAATCCCTTAATATTAAAACCACCACCACCACTACTTTTTTTCTTCGTTGATTTTTCTTCGTCTGCCATCAGTAACCCTTTTTTTTATATTTATCAAAATATGTGCCAAATAATTAATTATCAATAGCTTGCAATAAGTCGTTAGATAAATCATCAAAACTTTCTATTCCAATTGATAATCTCAATAAACTTCTTGTAATTCCCATCTTTAAAGCATCTTCTTCTGGTACATCATTATGAGACATCAACCTTGGATAAGTAATAATAGATTCAACGCCACCTAAACTTACAGCAACAGACCAAATTTTAACATTTTTCATTATTTTATAGGCAGTTTGTTCATCTTGACAATCAATAGATACAACACAACCGAACCCACTTGCTTGTTGTTTTTGTATTTCATAATCTTTTGTCCCTTCAAAACCAGGATAATAAACATTTTTTATCCATTTTTGTTCTTTTAGCCAACGAGCTAACTTGTAGGTAGTTTCTGCTTGCTTATCTATTCTAAGCTTTAATGTCTTAATACCTCTAAGTAGTAGAAATGAATCTTGTGGACCTAATATACTGCCGAGAGAATATTGAATAAAATAGATTTTTTTAGCCAATGAAAAATCATTTGTTATTACAGCGCCTGCTACAACATCGCTATGACCACCTAAATATTTAGTTGCACTATGTATAACAACATCTATGCCTAAATCCAATGGTTTTTGAAATACTGGTGTCATAAATGTATTATCTATTGCAGTAATTAAATTATTTTCTTTTGCAATATTAACACAAGATTTAATATCGACAACTTTAAGTAAAGGGTTTGAAGGTGTTTCTAAATACAATAATTTTGTATTTGGTTTTATAGCAGCTTGAATATTATTTAAATTGGTCATATCTACAAAAGTTGTTGTAATACCGAACTCAGGTAATATTCTATTAAATAATCTGTGACTGCCTCCATAAATATCAATTGGCGCGATAATGTGGTCACCATTTTTTAACAATGCAAAAGCTACACCCGAAATTGCAGCCATTCCGGAGCTAAAAGCATAACCATATTTACCATTTTCTATTTTAGCTAAAGCAGTTTCAAGTCCTTTTCTAGTTGGATTTTCGGATCTTGAGTAATAATAATCTTGTTTTTGAGTTACATCTTTTTGTTCAAACGTAGATACTTGATAAATTGGTTTACTAAGTGCTCCTGTTGTTTTATCATATTCATCTCCAGTATGTAATAAAAGTGTTTCAAAGTCCATTTTTTATCCTCATTTTTATATCTTATAAAAATAAAAAATTTTTTTCAAAAAATAAAATTTATAAATTTAAATATATGAATTACTTAATTTGAGGTCAATATGAAAAGAACATTAATTCTATTCCTATTTTGCACAACTTTGATATTTTCTCAAAAGAAAGTGTTGGACCATTCTGTTTATGAAAGTTGGAAAATTTTACAAAGACCTTTAATATCAAATGATGGTAACTATATCTCTTATGAAATAAATCCTCAAAAAGGGGATGGGTATCTATATGTTTACGACAAATTAAATAATAGTTTAGATTCTATTCCTCGTGGTTATGGTGCCGTCTTTACTTCAGATAGTAAGTTTTTAGTATTTAAGGTAAAACCACAAGAAGCTTTAGTAAGAAAATTAAAGTTAAATAAAACCAAAAACGAAGATTTGCCCAAAGATTCACTTTTTATATTATCTTTGAAAACAAAAGAAATTAGAAAATATGAAAATCTAATCGATTATAAAGTTCCTTTTGAAAATGATGCTCTGGTTGCTTTTCTACAAACATATAAAGATACTACCAAAAAAAGCATAAAAAAAGATCAAACAAAATTTAAAGATGTAAAAGTAAATAAATTAATTATTTACGATTTGCAAAATGATACTAATTATAGTTATACAAAAATAAATAACTTTAGTATTGATAAAAATGGTAAAATAGTTGTATTTTCCAGCTTTGATAAAGATAGTTCATCTTTATTTATTTTTAATTTCACAGACAAAAAAGATAATTTGATTTTTAATGATTATGGCTTGATAAAAAATATTGCCACCAGCAAATTGGGAGAGCGCATATCTTTTATCCATACAAATGATACTTCTGTTGTAAAAAGACACAAACTATTTGAATATTATAATCAAACAAATAAAGTTATCATCGATACTCTTCTTCCGGATGGTAATTTGAATTATGAGTTAAATCCTTCTAAAGTGCCAGAGTATAGTGAAAATTCTCAAAAGTTATATTTTTATATCTGGGAAAAACAATGGCCTGAACCTAAAGATACTTTGTTAGATGAAGAAAAATATAAAGTAGATATCTGGAATTGGAAAGATGATAGGTTACAAACTCAGCAATTAAATCAACTTAAAAATGATAAAGAAAGATCTTATTTATGTGTTTATGATTTTGAAACAAATAAATATTTCCAGATCGAAGATACAATTATATTATCTGCACAAAGATTTTCAAAAGGGGATAAAGATTTTTACCTTGGGATTACTTCTAAACCATATTGGAAAATATTCTCGTGGGAACAAGCTGATTATAAAGATGTATATTTTATAGATTTATCAACCAATAGTAAACAAAAAATTCTTGAAAAAATTGAGTTTAATGTATCATTATCTCCAAATGGCAACTATTTATTATATTATGATACAAAGACACAATCATACAATATTTTTAATTTAAAAGATAAAAAGAGTTATACTGTATTAACAAGCAAACCATATCCATTATATGATGAAGAGTTTGATTTACCAAAAAATCCAACCCCATACGGATTTGCTGATTGGGATAAAAATGAAGAATTTGTTCTTATTTATGATAAGTTTGATATTTATAAAGTTTCACCAAATAATTCTTTTAAACCAATTAATATAACTAATGGTAGAAAAGAAAAAATTACAAGTAGATATATTAAGGTTGGAGATGATGAATATATTAATAGTGATAATATATATGTAAAATCTGTAACTGATGATTATATTACAGAATCGTTTAAATTAGTTAATTTGACAAACGGTAATAAAATAAAACTTTATGAAGCTAAAGCTAGTCTTTCTCGAATTATAAAAAGTAAAAATTCTCCAAATTTATTATTTACCGAAAGTAACTACCAAAAATTTCCGGATTTACTACTAACCGATACAACCTTTAAAGTAATTACTAAAGTATCTAATACAAATCCACAAATGAGTGAATATTGGTGGGGCACTGTGGAAATATTTAAATGGAAAGATAAAAAAGGAAAAGAATATAAAGGATTATTATACAAACCAGAAAATTTTGATCCAACAAAAAAATATCCCGCTATAGTTTATTATTATGAAAAATACACACAAGATATTCATAGGCATTATATACCAGCTCCAAGTCGTTCTGTGATTAATTTTCCACTATTTAATAGCAATGGTTATGTTATTTTTATCCCGGATATTGCTTATAAAATAGGTGAACCAGGTAAAAGTGCTACTGAAACTGTTATAAATGGCACAAAAGAACTTATAAAATTGGGTTTTGTAGATAAAGACCGAATTGGCTTACAGGGACAAAGCTGGGGAGGTTATCAAACTGCCTACATTGTCACTCAAACTGATATGTTTAAAGCTGCGATGGCTGGGGCACCTGTCTCAAATATGACAAGTGCTTATGGTGGTATAAGATGGGAATCTGGAATGAATAGAATTTTCCAATATGAGCAAGGGCAAAGTAGAATTGGTGGGACATTGTGGAATAAATTAAATAAATATATAGAAAATTCGCCACTATTTTATGCCGATAAAGTTAAAACGCCATTACTGATTATGGCTAATGATAATGACGGAGCAGTTCCTTATCAAGAAGGTATACAATATTTTGTAGCATTAAGAAGATTAAATAAACCCGTGTGGTTATTAAACTATAATGAAGATGCCCATAACTTACTTAAATGGCCAAACAGAGTTGATTTATCAATTAGAATGTCTCAATTTTTTGATCATTTCTTAAAAGATCAACCTGCACCTGTTTGGATGACAGAAGGTGTTCCGGCTATTAAAAAGGGTAAAGTTTCTGGTTATGATATAAATAAATAAGATATATGGGGGGAGCTATGCGATGGCTATATTTAATTCTAATAATTACATTTAATATTATGGGTATGGAAAAGCAAAACAAACTTGATTTGATGCCTTATCCAAAACAAATTGTTGTAAATGAAGGAATCTATAGAATTGATGAGAATTTTAAAGTTGCAATATCAAATAACTCATCTAAAAGAGTTGTAAAGTATACTAATGATATATTAAGAAGACTATCAGATAAAACAGGGTTATTTTTCTTAAATCCTTATGCGATTGTATCAAACAATAAAGAAAATTGTAATCTATTTATAGATTTTAAAAATATTGCTAAAACTATACCAGGTGAAGATGAAAGCTATGAGTTAAAAATTGATGATGAATTAATATCAATTCTTGCCAATACAGATTTAGGTATTTTAAGGGGATTAGAAACTTTATATCAATTGTTAAATTTTGATGAAAAATCTTACTATTTCCCTTGTGTTTATATAAAAGATGAGCCAAGGTTTAAATGGCGTGGTTTAATGATTGACGCTTGTAGACATTTTATGCCAGTTGATGTTATAAAAAGAAATTTGAAAGCTATGGCTATGATGAAAATGAATGTTTTCCATTGGCATTTGAGTGAAGACCAAGGGGTGAGAATTGAAAGTAAAATATTCCCTAAAATTCAAGAATTAGCTAGTAATGGAATGTATTATACTCAAGAACAAATGAAAGAAATTGTTCAATTTGCAGATGATTTAGGAATTATGGTTTATCCTGAGTTTGATATCCCAGGGCATTCATCATCCTGGTTTGTTGCTTATCCAGAGCTTGCTAGTTTGCAAAAAGAGTATAAAATAGAAGATAAGTGGGGAATTTTTGATGCTGCATTTGATCCAACAAATGAAAAAGTATATGAATTTTTTGACAAACTTTTTGGTGAAATGATTGATATTTTCCCATCTCCTTATTTCCATATAGGCGGAGATGAGCATAAAGGAAAACATTGGTTGGAAAACCCAAAAATAAAACAGTTTATGAACGATAAAGGATTTAAAGATCCTCACGATCTTCAAAACTATTTTAACAAAAGAATACTTGAGATTTTAACAAAATACAATAAAATTATGGTGGGGTGGGATGAAATATTTTATCCAGAGTTGCCATCAAATATAATGGTGCAATCCTGGCGTGGGAAAAAATCTTTTTATGAAACTGCACAAAAAGGATATTACGGAATTTTATCGAATGGTTATTATATAGACTTAAACCAACACATTGAATTCCACTATTTAAACGATCCTCTTCCGGAAGATGCTCTTTTGAATGATGAACAAAAAAAATATATTTTAGGTGGTGAAGCAACTATGTGGAGTGAAATGGTTACTCACGAAATAGTTGATTCAAGAATTTGGCCCAGGACAGCAGCTATTGCTGAAAGATTCTGGAGCCCACAAGAGATTAAAAATATCGATTTTCTATTCGATAGAATTGAAAAAATTAATATACTCCTTGAGGATGCTGGTTGCCTTCATATCTCATATAAAGATAAATTATTAAGAAGAATGATAAATTCCTACAATATCGAACCATTAAAAATCTTCTTAGAAACAGTTGAACCAGTTAAAGAGTATAGAAGGCATTTTTTAGGCAAAAAATATACTCAAAATTCACCACTTACTCGTATGGTAGATGCAGCAGAACCTGAAAGTCGGATAGCTACTTTGTTTTGCAAAAAAGTTGAGAAGTATCTTGAAAGCCAAGATCAAAAATTGTATACAGAGATTGAAAATAATTTATTAAAATGGAAAAATAATAATACAGAAATGATTAAATTAATAAAAAAATATCCTATACTTTTTGAACTTGATACTCTGGCTAATAATGTTAATCAATTGTGTGAGATAAAGTTAGAGATTCTTAATAAAATAAAATCTTCAAAAAAGTTTACTTCAAAAGAAATCGAAAAATATGAAAAAATTGTAGCAAATTCCAAAAAATCACATGGACAACTTGAAATAGCAATATTACCTGCTAGTGAAAAATTGTTAAATTTTATAAAAAAATAACCTAAAATTATTTAACCTTTTTTGTGTAAGGATTGTCAAAACTATAGAATGCTAATTTCTTTAGCACTCCTTACACACAATATTTGAGGCAAGTCCAATTGGCTTGCCTTTAATTTTGTAAACCTGTGTAAATTACTTAAATTACAACCTTAAATAAATAATATTATGAAGCAAAAAATCAAAAATATAAGAAATAACCGTAAGATTTTTCCATATTTAATGCTCTTTGTCGGAGTAATAAGTATTGGGCTTTCCGCAATTTTTGTTAAGAATGCTAATTTACAGGGCACAGTATCTTCTTTTTACAGATATTTTTTTGCATTACTTTGTATTCTACCTATTCAAATTTACAGAGGTTTTAAAAATATAAACTATAAATATTTGATTTTTATTGTTGTAGGTGGATTATTTTTCGCTACCGATTTAATGTTGTGGAATACTAGTTTAATTTTAATTCCAGCAACTACAGCAACTATACTTGCTAATAATGCTCCTATATGGGTTGGAATTGGTACAATGATTTTCTTTAAGAAAAAATTAAGTTCAAAATATTGGATTGGTGTTTTTGCGTCGATGATAGGAATTTTTTTAACTATTGGAATAAAAAGTATTTTACAATTGCAAGTAAATATAGGTGTTATCTTTGCTATTGTTGCAGGTGTATTTTATGCTGGTTATTTACTAATTACACAAAAATCAAGGACCCAAATCGATACTTTTACTTTTATGACAATTACAGTTTTAATTGGTACTATTTATACATTACTTGTTAATATCTTTTTAGGCACAAAACTATTAGGACATACTAATTTTGTATGGTTAAATCTAATAGGGCTTGGTATAATATCGCACTTTGTTGGATGGGTTGCTATAAATTATTCATTAGGCCATTTACCTGCTTCAAATGTATCAGTTACACTTTTAGGACAGGTATTAGTTACAACATTTTTAGCTTTTTTTATTTTTGGTGAAAAACTACAGTTATTGCAATATATCGGTTGTTTAATTCTTATGACAGGAATCTATATTGCTAATTCAGAAAATAGATAAAAAAATCGGTTGTCAAAAGTTAAGAATATAGATTAGAATTTATTTAGACAACCGATTTAATAGTAAAAGAAGGTTATTAAATATCCTTACTCTTAAAATTTAGTTAGCAAGAGAATTATAAGCAATAAATGAATTAGAGTAATTAATTTTAACAATTTCAACTTTAATTTTGATTTTACCAGCTTTTACCATATCTAAAGCTTTAGCAGCGCCTCGAGAAAGATCAATACGCTTTGGTGATGTAAACCCCGGTCTATCGTTTACTCTAACAATAATTGATTTGTTATTTTTTAAATTTGTAACTTTTAACAATGTCCCAAATGGTAAGGTCTTATGGGCGGCAGTTAAGCCATCCTGGTCATAAATATCTCCACTTGATGTATAACGCCCATGGAAATAATTACCATACCATGTGGCAACCATTGTACCATATTCTTCATAGCTAAGAAGATTATTTTCTATAACAGAATTATCATTTTCAAAATTTAAATTATTATAATTCTTAGCTATAAGAGGTTTATTAACAATCAATCCTACACCGGGGTTACTATTAATAACAATGAAAGTCAACACTATTAATAATTTTGCAATGAAACGCAAGGCTTATACCTCTTATTTGTTTAAAATCACAATGCAAAGGTAACTATTAGTCTCAATACAAAACAAGTGATAATACTCACTTATGAACAGGATACGAAAAAATTGACCAAAAATATTGTAGTGGTCAAAAAAAATATTGTTTTTTTTAAATTCAAAAAAATAGTATCTTTAGTATAAAAAAATGGTATCTTATGGCTTTCTATCCCATGCCAAACGACTACGAGTGTGGCCCTTTTAGCTTAAAATATGCTATGGGGTTATTTGGTATTTTTGCTTATGAAAAAGATATATCAGTTTTAGCTGGTACAAGCTGGTGGGGAGGCACTGACGAATTTGGTTTGACGCGAGCTGCCAGAAACTATGGATTTAAGTTAATTCATTTTTTTGAATTAACTCCAGCTAAAGCTATTACAAAGCTTAATAAATATTTGAGTAAATATCCATGTATTTTAGCTGTGAATGGTTGGAATCATTGGATTACTGTTGCACAAAGACTTGATGATAAGTATATTATAATGGATTCTGGTACAACAAAAGTTTTTAATATTTATAACCAAAAGCAATTATTGCAATCATGGGTATATATAGATAATAATACCAAAACTAGATTTGATGGATATCTGCTAATACCAAAAGATGAAAATTTAATTAAAGCAAAATTCAAACTAGAATATATAAAATTGCTTAATAAAAAGGAGAATATTAAAATTAATCATAAATGGCAAGAATATTATGAAGATTTATCTACAATATGTAAAACTTCCTCTAGATTACATTCTATAAGTTTTAATGAATTTATTGACCAATATTCTGATGAGATAATTCAATCAATTGTATATTGGTATGGAGATGTAAAAAAAAGCGAATTGAAAAATGTATTGTTGGGAATGAAAATTGTTGCAGATGTTCACCAGTTGCGTATAAAAAAAGAAGAGATAACCAAAGCGATTATCTCTATTACAATCTTGTTGACATTATATGCTTGTGGAAAGCATGGTATGGTTGAAATTTATTAATTGTAAAGATAATATTTTTTAGATAGTTTTTTAAATGGTTCAACATCTTTATTTAAGTAATTTTCAATATCTTTATAAAGAAAATTTTTTGAAAAAATTGTCGCAATTTTATCTGTTCCAATTGCTTTATTAAAACTAGATATTCTTTTATTATCTTTGAATGGATTTTTATCAGGATATAACTCATTGTGAACTTGCATAAAATAAAACTGCAGAGAAATTAGATTTACTTTATCATAATCTTGAATATAAATCTGAACTCCACCGAGTTTTTTCCCTTGATATCTTCCAAACATTCCTTTAATTGTAATTGGTCTGAATTTTACCCCCGGCAAATTTAAGGCATTCATTTTTTCAGCTAAAAGTATTGGGTCAATCCATTCGGCTGCAAATAATTGAAAAGGTAAAGTATAGCCTACGCCTTCGCTAAAATAACTTAGTTCTCCCATTATTCCACTTGCAACATAATAAAATGGGCTAAATTGGTGTGGAACATTTGGAGAAGTTAATACCCATGGTAAGCCTGTTTGTTCAAATATCATATTTCTTTTCCAGCCTTCCATTTTTATAACTGTTAGTTTACATTTTTTACCATCTTGAAGCATACCTTCGTTATTAATGAGGTTAGCTAATTCTCCAGGAGTTAAACCATAAACATAAGGTATAGGAAGTTGACTTATAAAAGAAAAAAATCCTTTTTCAACTATGTTACCTTCAACTCTCTTACCTCCAAGTGGATTGGGTCTATCAAGAACAATAAATTCTTTGTTATATTCTGCGCAAGCTTCCATACATAATGCCATAGTAGAAATGTATGTATAAGAACGGCAACCTATATCCTGTATATCGTAGATAAGCGCATCAATATCATTAAGCATTTCTTTTGTAGGTTTTTTGAATTTCCCGTGTAAAGAATAGACCGGTAAATTTGTTTTTGGGTCTATAGTATTTTCTACATTATCTCCTGCATAGTAATCACCTCTTACTCCATGTTCTGGTGCAAATAATGCAACTAATTTTACATTGGGTGCTTGAAACAAAATATCTATTGTAGAGTTTAAGTCTTTATCAACGCCGGTGGGGTTCGTTATTAAGCCAACTTTTTTACCTTTTATCTCTGCAAAATTATTCTCTTTTAATATTTCGATGCCAGTTTTTACCTGTGCTAAAAGTAATACCTGTAATATGAGAATTATAAATAATTTTTTCATAAGTTCCACGATAAATTTATTTATCAATATTTATAAAGTTTAGTAATATTTGTTTACCTTGTTCCCCAGATTTTTCTGGTAGAAAAGAAAATGCATAAAAATTGTTTTTAATTATAATTGCAGAATAATTAAGTTCTTTTATTGTAGCTATGGTGTTAGGGCAAGAAACAATATCTAGTATATTTTCGAAATAGAAATTTAAGTTTGAGATATTTTCAAAAATCTTGTGATTAAAGGTTATTTCTATATCAAAAAATGTATTGACTTGTATGAAATTATTTACTTTATTATCGATAATACAAAATGAAGGTAAAGTAAGATTTTCGTAAGATTCACATAATAATGCGGATGAATTGCCAAGGCACAATATATCTTTTTTTAGCATTTTGATAATTTGATAAAGATTAGCTTTGTTCATTTTTTTTAAAAGATTAGTAATTGAGTTACAGGATGGAATAATTAATTTTTTACATTGAATAATTTCGTCTTCTGTATAAACAAGGTTAAAAGATATTTGACAATTTTTTAAAAAGTTTGCTAACTCGTTACCTTCTTCTGTAATATTTAAAATGCCGACCATATTTACTTCTTAAATTTTAGTGGTAAAATAATTGTTGTTATATCTTCGATTGAAAAAATATCATCCCAATATTCTTTTATATTGTTTATAGCATCTAAAGCAAAATAGTCACAACCAAAGCCTAAGTAGTATACAATTTCAGATTTAATTAATTTCCCTTCCGGTGAAATAATTATTTTTATCCAGCTAATACCTTCAAGTGAATATTCATCTATTATTGAAGGATAGGGAATATATTGATATATAAAATTCAGAAAATCTTTATCTTTTATAGTAACATCTTTGTCTGATAATACAAGGTTATTAATTACTTTGTAATTAGAAAGAATTTTAGGAATTCTATCTTTGATATTAAAAGATTGGTAAGATAAATAATTATTTACTGAAGTATTTTTTGTTAAAAATTTTAAATATCTTCTTTGTAAGATAGTTTCTTTTTTCTGATTAATATTTGCTGGCGTTACAAGGGTGTATTGTTGTAAAGTATCCAGAAGAATAGTTTTTTTTACAATTTTGCCATATGAATAGTTTGTATATTCGATTAAATTGCCAAGCGAATCATATAAAAATTTAATTCCATCTAAAATGCCGTCTTTGTAATAAGCTTTAATATGTAATTTACCGTTAGGATGAAATTGCAAAAACTCACCGGATAAAATACCCTTATCAAAAAAAAGAATTTGATAAGGGTTTCCGTTTTCATAATAGTATTTACAAATTCCATCTCTAACAGAATTTACATAAGAAATTTCAGCTTTTAAATTACCGTTATCGTAATATGAATTTATAATTTCGTATTGTCCTAAAGCAAATTTTACAAAAAAAGTAAAAAATATTAACAAATATTTGTTATTCAAGTGGTTAACTCCATTTCAATAGCTTTTCTAACAAATCCGTCAGCAAGTTCAATTCTTTTTCTTGCTTCATCTGCAGAGCAATTAGCTTTAATCATAACGATAGCAGTTTTAACATGGCCGCCGGCTTCATTTAAATACTTAGTAGCTGTATCGTAATCAACACCTGTAATTGTCATAACAACGCGTTTACTTCTTTCAACTAATTTTTTATTAGTCATTTGCAAATCTACCATCATATTTTCATATACCTTGCCAAGTCTAATCATAGAAGCTGTGGTAAGCATATTAAGAACAAGTTTTTGAGCAGTACCACTTTTCATTCTGGTAGATCCCATAATGACCTCAGGACCAACATAAGGGCATATAGCAACATCAACTTCTGGTATATTAAAATTTTCTCTTGGGTTACAAGTTATAAAAAGGGTAGTAGCCCCTAATTCTTTAGCTTTTTTAACAGCTCCAATAACATAAGGAGTACGACGACTTGCAGCAATTCCGCAAACAACATCCTTAGATGTAACATTAGCTTTTAATACATCCTCGGCACCATTTTCTTCATAATCTTCTGCCCCTTCTTGTGCTTTAAAAATAGCTTTATGTCCACCAGCAATAAATCCTTCGACCATACCATAAGGAACACCATAAGTAGGAGGGCATTCGGATGCATCAACTATTCCTAACCTTCCACTTGTTCCAGCACCGAAATATAATAATCGTCCCCCGTTTTTGAATGCTTTAACAATCAATTCAACAGCTTGTGCTATGTAAGGTATTTCTTTCTCAACAGCTAAAGGTACAGTTTTGTCTTCGTTGTTGATAATTCTTAAAATTTCTTCAGTTGATTTTGAATCGATATCCATTGAGTTTGGATTTCTTTGTTCTGTTGTTAATTGTGCTATTTCTTCAAATAGCTTTTTAGACCCCGATAATTTTGTCATTTTTTAATCCCCAATATTATGATTTTCTTTTCTTTTTCGTTATCTATATTGTTTGGTTTATAATTCAAATTTAAAATTTCTAAATTCGTAATATACTTAGAATATTTCTTTTTTGCCAAAGAAATTTCTTCAACGAGCGAGCCACCCTTCAAAAAATACATTTTTGAAACTGCCTTACTAACAGGGAGAAAATATTTTATTAAGTCAATCAACGGAGCAACGGCACGGCTTATCATAACATCAAAATAATTTTCGTATTGCTTAATAAAGTTTTTATCTTCAACTCTTGTGCAAATTCCTTTTATATTTGATAAATTTAATTTATCTATAAATTCGTTTACAGCATTAATTTTCTTTGATATTGAATCGACTAAAACGCCTTTTGAGTTATTATAATAAATACCAATAGGAATACCTGGCAGCCCACCGCCTGTCCCTATATCTATAAAAGTAAATTCGTTTTCTGTAATATATTTTGTTAATAATAAACTATGGAAAATATGATTTTCAATTATATTATCTGTATCTTTTCTGGAAATTAAATTAATAATTTCGTTTTTTTCTTTTAATAATTGTGCATAAATTGAAAGTAAGGTTAATTGAGTTTTGTTAATTAAAATATTGTTCAGGTTACAATAGTCTTGTATTTGTGAATAATAATCCATTTTAACCCTTTAAATAAATTAGTAATATTGATATATCAGCTGGGTTGATACCTGATATTCTTGATGCTTGCCCAATTGTTCTAGGTTTGAACATCTTTAATTTTTCACGTGATTCCGTTCTTATAGATGGAATTTTATCATAATCAAAATTTTTAGGTATTTCAAGGTTATCATATTTGTTTAGTTTTTCAGCTAATTCTTGTTGTCTTTGAATATAACCTTCATATTTAATTTCAATTTCAACTTGCTCAATGGCTTTAGGATCTTTTTTTAAATCATTTAATTCAGGAATGTCAACTTCTTCTAGAAATTCCTTTAGCGTTATTTCTGGTATTTTAACAAGTTTATTTAGAGTTTCTGATGAATTTATTTCATTTGTGTTGAATTTTTTGAGAACGGGGTTAATATCTTTAGCAAGAAATGAAATTTTGTTAGAAAGTTCAACCGATTTTTGGATAATAACTTCACGTTGTAGCAATTCTGTATACATATCTTCAGAAATTAAGCCAAATTCATAACCATATTTCAATAATCTTCTATCAGCATTATCCTGTCTTAAAAGTAATCTATGTTCAGCACGAGATGTAAACATTCTATAAGGTTCAGTAGGTGGTTTGCTAATTAAATCATCAATCAAAACTCCAATATAAGCTTCGCTTCTTTTGAGAATAAATTCACCTCTTTTTTGAACTTTTAAAGCAGCATTAATACCTGCAATTAAACCTTGAGCTGCAGCTTCTTCGTATCCGGAAGTTCCATTGATTTGGCCAGCAAAATATAAACCTTCAATTAATTTGGTTTCAAGTGTTAGGTCTAACTGATAAGCAGGGAAAAAGTCATATTCGATAGCATATGCAGGGCGAACCATTATAGCTTCTTCTAATCCTTTAATTGTTCTTATTGCTTTTAATTGGACATCCTCGGGTAATGAGCTTGAAAACCCATTAATATATACAAGATTAGAAGTTAATCCTTCAGGCTCAAGAAAAAGATGGTGTCTTTCTTTATCTGAAAATCTCACAATTTTATCTTCAATAGAAGGGCAGTATCTTGGTCCAATACCTTGAATGATACCGGTAAAAAGTGGTGAACGGTCGAAACCTGTTCTAAGATATTCGTGTGTTTTTTCGTTTGTATATGTTATATGGCAACTTACTTGTGGTAAAAAAGGAAATTTTGATTTATCAGTTCTTAAAGAAAATGGAGATGGGGGATTGTCACCTGGTTGTTCTTCAAGAACAGAGTAATTAATACTATCTTTAAGAATACGTGGGGGAGTTCCTGTTTTCAATCTTAAGGATTTAAAACCGTAATTTAGTAAATTTTCAGTAAGTCCATTTACGGCATCGTCACCATATCTACCGCCAACCATTTGTTTCAAACCAGTAAACATAATGCCATTTAAAAACGTTCCAGCACAAAGAACAAAAGCCTTACATTGAATTTCCAGTCCTTTTAATGTTTTTACTCCAACAATAGCGTTATTTTCAACGAAAATATCTATAACAGAATCAGCTATTATATTTAAATTATTTAAGTTAGATAAAAAATCGTGTGCCACTATAGTATATAATTCTCTATCACTTTGAGCACGATCAGCCCAAACAGCGGGTCCTTTTGATCTATTTAATACACGAAATTGAATTCCGGTTCTATCAGCAAGCAATCCCATTGCGCCGCCTAAAGCGTCAATTTCATGAACCAGGTGACCTTTAGCAGAACCACCAATAGCTGGATTGCAAGACATTTTGCCAATAGCTTTTGGGTCTAATGTTACAAGTAATGTTTTACAGCCCATCTGGCTAGCAGCATATGCAGCTTCTATTCCTGCGTGTCCGCCGCCGCCTACAATAATATCATAATACATATTAGTTCCTTTCAATGTTTCACGTGAAACAATTATTTTCCAATGCAAAAGCGACTAAAAATATTGTTTAAAATATCATCCGTTGTTATAACACCAATAATTTCTGATAACTTATCTATAGCATTACGAATATCTACGCTTATAAGCTCTCCAGTAAAACCTAATTCTATTGTATTGATAGATGAAAGTAAATAATTTTTAGCTTCT
Source organism: Ignavibacteriales bacterium (assembly GCA_035361425.1). Lineage (GTDB taxonomy): Bacteria > Bacteroidota > Ignavibacteria > Ignavibacteriales > DAOSCP01 > DAOSCP01. The sequence goes on from DAOSCP010000001.1 coordinate 364,962, forward strand.
TCAAGTAATAGTTTATGCCGGATATTAGTTATCACTAAATCATTTTCAGTGTATATGTTTTTATTGTTGATGTTATTATATATTATATCCAAAAGTATATCGATATTTATATTGTTTTTTGCGCTTATTGTAATATCATATAAATTTTTATCGGAATTATATAAATCGCATTTATTGCCTACTAAAATTACATTGTTGTTATAAGTTTTAATTTTGTTTAGCAATGAAGTATCAATACCAGTGGAGATATCGTTTAAATAAATAACTACATCAGATTTATGCAAAATATCAAAAGATTTTTTAACTCCAATATCTTCTATTAAATCGTCTGTTTCTCTTATTCCAGCTGTGTCAATAAAATTTACTAAATAACCTTTTAAGTTAATTTGTTCTTTTATAATATCCCGTGTTGTGCCTGGTATATTTGTAACTATTGCTCTATCATCTTTTAATATTGCGTTTAGTAAAGATGATTTACCTACATTAGGTTTACCTATAATAGCTATATTATAACCGTTTTTAATAATGCTGCCATATTCAAAAGATTTTATATAGCTGTCAATTGTGTTGATAACATTTTTTAAGAGAGTAGTTAGTTGATTTCGATTGATAAATTCTAAATCTTCTTCCGAAAAATCAAGTTCAAGTTCAACAAGTGAAATGGCATTTATGATTTTTTCTTTTAATTCGTTGATTTTATTTGTGTAAAAAGTTGATTTTTGTTTGCGTGCCCAGTTTAATGCAATTTCGTTTGATGAATTTATGATGTCAGCGATTGCTTCTGCTTCTAATAAATTTAGTTTACCATTTAAAAATGCTCTTTGAGTAAACTCCCCATTTTCAGCAGGTTTTGCGCCATGTTTGATAGCAAGTTCTATGATTTTTTTTACTATTAGTGGATTGCCGTGAGTAGATATTTCTATAACATCTTCTCCAGTATAACTGTTAGGTGAAAAAAAAGGTAAAATTATAACATCATCAATAACATTATCATTATCTTTGATTGTTGTGTAAAAAACTTGTTTATGTTTTAATTCTTTTTTATAATTTATTAGTTTGTATAATATGTCAAATGCTAATTTGCCGCTAATTCTTATAACTGATACAGCGCCTATACCTGGTGGTGTTATTTGTGCTATTATTGTAGTTTCTTTTGTCATAAAATTTAAAATTTTGACTTTAAATTTACATAAAAAATTCTTATAATTGTAAATCTTAATAATTAATTAATAATTAAATGTTTCACGTGAAACACTATGAAAATTTACACTAAATTATTGATAACTTTTTTGCTTGTAGTTGTTTGTGACTTGTTCCCACAAAAATTAAACTTTGTGCATTTAAGTGATACTCATATCGGCTCTCCTAAGGCTGATTCGTTGTTAGAATTATCCATTAAAAAAATAAATTCTTTAGGTAATGTTGATTTTGTTGTTGTTACTGGTGATGTAACCGAAAAAGGAACGGCAGACGAAATAGCAAAAGCAAAGTCTTTACTTTCAAAAATTAAAGTGTCTTGTTATGTTTTGGCTGGGAATCACGACGCAAGATATTCCTTTGATGATTTATTCGTTTTTAATAAGAATTTTAATACCAGGTTTTTCTTTAATAAAAATGGAATTGATTTAATTGGAATTAATACTGCAATTCCAACAAAAAGTGTTAATGGATTTATAAATGAATTTGAAGTTAGATGGCTAAAAAAACAGTTGGCGAATAAGAAAGGGAAGTATACAGTTTTGTTTACACATCATCCCCTTGATGATATCGAAAATATCGATAGGGTTTTTAATGAAACAAAACTAAAGGTGTCTGTTATGTTTTCGGGTCATCAACATAAGAATTTTTATTTGGTGTTGGGTGGTGTTAAGAATATTATTGTAAATGCTAACAAATACTTAAAAGGTGGTTTTAATGTAGTTGCTATTGAAAAAGATTCCATTAGAATAAAACATTATACTCATTCTAATGAAGTCATAGATTTATATAAGTTCGCTTTAATAGATGTGCAGTTTAATGGAAAGTCTTCTGAAATATTTGAAATAGATAAAAATTTCTCTGTAAAATTTAAGGAGTTTGGCAAAAAAACTTTGTATAACTCTCCTGCAGTGTTGGATAGTTTGCTGTATTTGGGGTTTTATGATGGAGTAATAAAGTGTCAAACAATAAATGGCAAAACTATCTGGCAGAACAGAGTGCAGGGAAATATTATTCATTCTCCAATTGTTGTAGATTCTTTATTGGTTGTGGCAACTACACAAGGTGATATTTCTACTTTTGAATTGTTTACAGGTAAACAGATACAATCTATTGGAACAGGTTATTCGTTATCTTCTCCTTTGTTTGAATTGGATTATAAGGGAAATAAAACACTATTTTTTAGAAAATATCAAAATAAAGTTCCTTCGTTTGGTATCTTTACAGCGGATGGAAATTTATTAGTTTATGAAGTTTATATGCTTCAGCCATTACAACAAATAAAACTAGCTGAAGGTCCTATTCAGAATAAACCAATTGTTGAAAATAACAAAATATATTTTTCATCATCTGATGGTAATGTTTATTGTGCCGACCCTTTTAATGGTATTGTTTTCTGGAAATATTTTCATAATGATGATATTTATAACAATTCTATGCATTCTATAATCAATTTATATGAAAATAATCTATTCTTTTCGTCTACCGGTGGAAGTTTAGTATGTATAAATAAAGATTTAGGAAAATTGAATTGGAAGTTAGACCTTGATAATGCTGGTTATGTATCTAAAAATATCCAAGATACAATTTTTGTGGTAGGGAAACAAAATAATTTCTATAAAGTGAATTTAAAGAATGGGAAATTACTCGGCAAAATAAATCTTCAATTCGATAAAAATTACCATTCTAATAGTATTCTAGAATTAAATAATACATTGTATTTTCAATTATCAAATGGTGCATTGTATAGTTATCAAAATGGTGTATTGTCTGATGTTGCTTATACCTCTTCTATAACTCCAAACAATTTACAGTTGTATAATAATAATTTGATAATAACCAATATTGCAGGTGATTTATTTGTAATTAGTAAAAAAAAGTGATTTATGTATAAAGCTATTATTTTTGATGTTGATGGAACTTTGCTAAATACTACCGATTTAATACTTGAATCTTTTAACTACATTTCTGAAAAATATCATAACAGACGATTTAACTTTAAGGAACTTACAAAGTTCTTTGGCCCACCGGAAGATGTTATTATTAAAGAGTTATTCAAAGAAAATTTTGAACAAGCACGCCAAGATTATTATCATTATTACGCTACATATTTTGAGCATCATACAGAAAAATATCAACAAATATTGGATGCTTTAAAACTACTTAACAGTAGTGATATTATTTTAGCAGTTTATACTGGCAAAGGTAATTTGTCAACATATATAACCTTAGAAAAACTCGGTATTGATAAATATTTCCAAAAGATTATGACCGGGGATAACCTTCCTGAATATAAACCAGATGCAAAAGGAATTCTGGATTTTATGAATGAATTTAATCTTAGAAAGAAAGATGTTCTGCTAGTTGGAGATACAACAACAGATATTAAAGCAGCACGCAATGCAGGTATTGATGTAGGTATTTTTTTGTGGGCTAGTTATGAAAAAGTAAAAGTATTACAAAATGCACCAGATTATTGTTTCCTTGAACCGAATTCTTTTTTCTTTTTTATCAAAGTTTTTTTTAATTTTAACTGTAAAATTTAAATATTTTTATGCTAGATTTTTTATATCAAATAGATAAAAGTTTGTTTTATTTTTTTAATGTTACTATCTCCAATCCATTTTTTGACGCAATTTTTCCGTTTATAACAAATATTCGTAATTGGATACCAGTATATTTTTTAGGTATAGTTTTAATAATTTATTATGATAGAAAAAGAAGCTGGAAAATAATAATAGGTCTAATAATCTTAGTGGTAATCTCTGATCAGTTAAGTAGCCAGTTGCTAAAAAACTTATTTTTTAGATTAAGGCCAATGAATGACCCATATAATATACCTATAATCAATGTATTAATTGGGCATACATCAACCGGATCTTTCCCATCATCTCATGCTGTAAATAATTTTGCTGTGGCTGTATTTCTTGGATATTATTATCAATCATTAAAAAAATATTTATACATCTTAGCTGGTCTAATAGCATTTTCAAGAATTTATGTTGGGGCTCATTATCCTTCCGATGTAATAGCCGGTATCTTAATTGGTTTTATTGTTGGATTAACAGTTTTAATATTTTATAATAAAATTATTGAGAAGTATTTTAATGAAAGTTAAAAAAAACAAGCCTTATACTGAATTATTATCTGCGAAATTAACAGATGTTGAATTTGTAGTTTTAGATGTTGAAACTACAGGTTTGAAAAATAACAGTTATATAATAGATATAGCATTGGTTAAAGTTAAAAATTTTGTAGAAATTGACAGGTTTAATACTTTAGTAAAACCACTGCAACCAATTAATATTTTTATTCAAAAATTAACTCATATTACAAATGAAATGGTGATACTAGCACCAAAATTTAATGAAATAAGAACTTTTGTAAGATATTTTATAGGTAACAGTGTAATAGTAGGGCATAATGTTAAATTTGATAAACAAATGCTTGATTTAGAGTATACAAGATACGATGACCCGCCGCTTAATAATCTTACAGTAGATACTCTTAGATTGGCGTATAAAATTTTCCCAAAAGAAGAAAAAAAATCCTTAAAGCACTTATCTAAATTGTTAAATATTGAACATAAAAATATGCATCGAGCATTAGGTGATACATTAGCAACGGTAGAATTGTTTAATGTTTTATTTGGTAAAGCTATTGAACATTTTAAATTAGAAACACTAAATGATCTAATCAAGCTACTACAGCCAAGTAAAAATAATTCCAATTAATTGGAACATTAGAAATTAAAATATTGTTTGATATATTTGATAATTATTTAGGATAAAAAATGAAAAATTTAGTAGTAATCGGTGCTGGTCCTGGTGGATATACTGCTGCTTTCTATGCAGCTGACTTAGGGCTCAATGTAACATTAATTGAAAAAAGTTCTACTCTTGGCGGCGTTTGTCTTAATGTTGGATGTATTCCATCAAAATCTTATTTGCATCTTACAAAAGTATTGGAAGAAGCTAAAGAAGTTTCGCACGCTGGAATATTTTTCGAACAACCCAAAGTCGATACTGATAAAATGAGAGAATATAAAAATTCTGTTGTAGCAAAATTGACCAACGGATTGAAAACACTTGCTAAGCAAAGAAAAATTAGTGTGATTTATGGCGAAGCAAAATTTGTAAATAATTCTACAATTAATGTTAAAGATAACTCTGGGAACGTTACCACAATTAATTTCGATTATGCAATAATAGCAACTGGCTCCAGACCTTCAACAATTCCAAATGTGCCACTTTCGGATAGAATCTGGGATTCAACAGATGCTCTTGAATTAAAAACAATTCCTAAAAAAATGCTCGTTGTAGGTGGCGGAGTAATTGGTCTTGAGCTCGGTAGTGTTTACGGTTCACTTGGAAGCGATGTTACAGTTATTGAATTTTTAGATGGATTGTTGCCCGGAGCCGATAGAGATTTAGTTGCTGTATTACAGAAAAAACTTTCAAATAAAATTAAAAATGTGTGGACCAGTAGTAAAGTGGTATCGATGGAAGATATGGGAAATGGAATAAAAGTTAAATACGAAGGTAAATTTACCGGCGAAGATGTATTTGATAATGTTCTTCTTTCAGTTGGTAGAAAACCAAATACTGAAGTGCTCGGGCTTGAAAATACCAAAATAGAACTAAATCGTGGTTTTATTGTTGTAGATGAAAAAAGACAAACTAAAGAACCAAATATTTTTGCTATAGGTGATGTTGTCGGCAACCCTATGTTAGCACACAAAGCGTCCGCAGAGGCTAAAGTTGCAGTTGAGGCTATTCTTGGGCATAAAGTTGCTTTCGAACCTAAGGTAATCCCTTCGGTTGTTTATACCGATCCCGAAGTTGCTTGGGCAGGTATTACAGAAAATGAAGCTAAATCTATGAACTTAAATTATGACGTTGTTAAATTTCCTTATCAAGCATTGGGTAGAGCTATTGCTATGGATAGAACTGAAGGTTTTACTAAATTGATAATCGAAAAGGAAACTGAAATAATTCTTGGCGTTGCAATGATAGGCCCTAATGCTGGAGATATGATAACAGAAGGTGCTCTTGCAATCGAAATGGGTGCTACAGTAAAAGATATCGCTTTAACTATCCATCCACATCCCACCTTATCCGAAAGTATGATGGAAGCTGCTGAAATGTTTTATGGACATTGCACTCACTTATATAAACCAAAAAAATAATGTATATTAAGGCGGTAAGAAACAAATATAAGTTTAGCTTGTTCTTACTGCCTTTTTCTTTAATTTATTGAATTCAAAAAGCATATCTTCAAATAATACATTATAATAATGCATTTGGATTTTGTTTTTAATATTTGTAATTTTAAATATAAGCATTAAGGAGTTTATCCAATGCGTAGATTACCTATAGGAATACAAACATTTAGTGAAATAAGAACAGATAATTATTTTTATGTTGATAAGACAAAAGAAGCATATGAAGTAATTAACCAATATAAGTATGTTTTTTTATCTCGTCCACGCAGGTTTGGTAAATCATTATTCTTAGATACACTAAAATGTATATTTGAAGGGCGAAAAGAATTATTTGAGGGATTATATATATATGATAAATGGAACTGGGAAGAGAAATATCCGGTTATCCATTTGAGTTTTTCGGGTGAATTAAGGAAAGACAAGGATTTAATTGAAACAATAATGTGTATTCTAAGTGAAAATTATGAAACCTTAGGATTGCTAAAAAATGAAAATTTAAATTACAGTAACTATTTTCGAAAACTCATTATTGAAGCACATAGAAAATATCAACAAAAAGTAGTAATATTGATAGATGAATACGATAAGCCGATTTTGGATAATATAACTAATATTGAAAGAGCAAAAGAAGCAAGAGAAACCTTAAAATCACTTTATTCGGTTATAAAAGATTTAGATGAATACATTCGTTTTGTATTTTTAACAGGAGTAAGTAAATTTAGCAAAACAGGAATATTTAGTGGATTAAATCAATTAGTGGATGTTACATTGGATGAAAAATATGGTAATATCTGTGGTTATAGGCAGGAAGATGTTGA
>DAOSCP010000002.1:0-137276 GCA_035361425.1 Ignavibacteriales bacterium
TCAATATTTCTAAAGTTACCAACCTTATAATAAACACGCCATTTTAACTATAATTATTACTAATTTGTCTATAATAAAAATAATTCTTATTTTTGTAAATTATTTTTGGAGAATTTATGTCTAATTTTTCTATACCAAATTGTAAAAACTTTACTGGGTATAAGCCTTGTTTTCCTGGTTCAACTTGCTATATGGAAGGTTGCAAAGAAGAAAATCCGTTTGGAACAAAAATATTATTTATCAACTTAGATGCTATGGGGGATGTGATTTTATCAACATCCTATATGCCAGCGATAAAAAGAAAATATCCTATATCGACTATTTGGTGGGTTACTTTGAAAATATCGGCGCCGCTTTTGGAAAATAATCCTTATCTTGATAAAGTCTTACCTTATGATTTTGAAACTATTTCCATTTTGCAAAATATGGAATTTGATGTGGTAATGAATGTTGATAAATCACTTCGCTCTGGAGCTTTGGCTAAAATGGTAAAAGCAAAAGAAAAATATGGTTTTTCTATTAATGAGGATGGACAAATAATACCATTCAATAAATCAGCAGAATATAATTATCGTTTAGGGCTCGATGATCATCTTAAATTTAAAGTCAATAAAGTTAAAAGATATCAATATAATCGTCAAACATTTGAGCTGGATGATATTTGCGATGAATATGTTTTTAATTTTACAGAGGAAGAATTAAAGTATATCGAGGATTATAAAAAGAAAGTAGGTATTAGCAACTTAGATAAAGTTATTATGTTCAATACTGGTTGTTCCAATCTTTATCCTAATAAAAAGATGACTATTGAGCAGCATATTGAACTTATTAACAGATTTTTAAAGTATGGCAAATATAAAATTGCATTAGCAGGCGGACCAGAAGATACTGAGAGAAATAAAATTATTGAAGAACACTTTAAGGGCAAAATCATATCTACCCCTACAACAGATGGCGTGCGTAGAGGTGCTTGCTACCTTTCACTTGCTGATGTGGTTATAACAGGCGACTCTTTTGGTATGCATCTTTCCATTGCTTTGAAAAAATATATAATAGCGTGGTTTGGCTTAAGCTGTTGGGAAGAAATTGAGCTTTTTGATAGAGGAATCAAGTTATATCCAGAAGGTTTAGAGTGTGCTCCTTGTTGGAAAAAAGTCTGCCCTTATAACCTAGAATGTATTAAAATGATAGATCTTGATAAAATTGAAAATGAAACAATTAGATACTTAGAGAGTATAAACAAATGAGTAAAGTATTTGAAAAAAAATTAAAAAGTATTCTTTATATTATTTTATCTAAGATATTTAAACGCCATAAAGTTGTAATAGATAAAAGTTTAATTAAAAGAGTATTAATTGTAAGACAGGATAACCGTGTTGGTAATCTTGTGATGCTTACTCCTTTGATTGAAAAAACAAAAGAACTTTTTCCTGAGGCAACTATTGATTTAGTTGTTGGATATAAATTTTCTGATGTGATCTCTAACAACCCAAATGTAAATCAAATATTTTTATACAATCAACCTGTTTTTGCAAAAAATCCAATTGATTGGCTCAAATTTATTAAAAATTTAAGAAGCATTAAATATGATTTAGTTCTTGATGCATCTCATCCGCATAGTTTTTCGTTATCCGATGCTTTGATTTCTAATTTAGTTAACCCCAAATTTGTAATTGGATTTGAAAGAGATAAAGGAAGTGAATTTTATAACTTAACAGTTAAACCAAATTTAGAAATTCATACTTCCCAAACATTGTTGCAATTATTGGAGTGTTTTGGATATAAATCACAAGAATTTATATATCCAAGGTTGTATTTAAATGCAGAAAATGAAAATTTTGCATATAATTATTTTGAAAAGAATAATCTATTTCCATTTAAAGTTATTGCTATTTTTCCAGGAGCTAAGAAAGAGAAGAATTGGGGAATAGATAATTTTTAAATTTGCACAAAAGTATAATCAAAGGAAATTCTAATATAAAAATCATATGGATTTTAGGACCTGATGAAAGAGATTATATCGAAAATATTGAAAAACTTGAAAATTCCTATATTATATCAGATAGTAACATTCTTAACATAGCTGCAATAATTAAAAGATGTTCTGCATTTATTAGTGGAGATACTGGTCCTATGCATATTTCTGTTGCTGTAAATACTCCTACATTTCAAATATTTTTGCAAACTACAGTAAATCGTTTTGGATATCAAGATAATAATCATTTTATCTACTATGGTAATAATGCAAACGATGTAATTTATATGATTGGGCAAAAAATTAAAAAGTTATTGCAATGGTAAAAAGAATGATAATAAAAAAAATTCTAGTTGTTCAATTTTATCAAATTGGCGATGTTTTGCTTACAACTCCGCTCATTAGAGCTTTAAAAAATGAGTTTCCCGATGCTGAAATTCATTTCTGCGCAAATAAATTACCTTCTAAACTATTAGAAAACAATCCTTATATTAGTAAAATCATTATAAATCCAGCAAAGAGCAATGAAATTATTAAAAGTTTAAAATTCTATTTATCATTAAAAAAAGAAAATTACGATTTAGTAATTGATACCTTAGGCACTAACGGAACTGCAATTTTATCATATCTTACAGCTGCAAAATTTCGTTTTGGATGGGATTTGCGAATAAGAAAAATGTTTTATAATATTGTGATACCACGAGTTGGAAATTGCTATTCAGCAAAAGCTAAATTGGAAATGATGAAAGTATTTTCGTGGAATGAATATGATTCAACACCCGAAATTTTCCTTACCGAGAAAGATTACCAAAAAGTAAATCAATTTTGGAAAGAAAATAATTTTACAGAAGAAGACTTTATTGTAGTTGTTTCACCTTTCAGTAGAAGAGAAGCAAGAAGATGGAAATTAGAATATTTTGCTGAACTTTGTGACTTATTAGTTGAAAAATACAACGCTAAAGTAATACTCCAATATGGACCGGGTGAAGAAAGTTACATTGCAGATATTATCAAAAGATTAAAAAAACAAGTTTATTTGGATCCAAAAACAAACTTGCGAGAATTGGCAGCATTGCTTGAAAAATCATCTTTGTTTATTGGTAATGATAATGGACCAAAACATATTGCTGTTGCTGTTGGTACCCCCACAATAACTATTTATGGGCCAACAAATCCTATCAATTGGCAACCAGAAGATACTAAAAAGCATTTTTCCCTACAAGATGAAAACTTACCATGTATAAAATGCGGAGCAAGAATTTGTCCTAAAGAAGGTAGCGATAAAATGAAATGTATGAAAAATATCAAACCACAAGATGTGTTGGAAAAAGTTGAGCTTGTAAAAAATACTATTTATCCTAATAATGAGTAAAATACATATCTTAGCGCTTGCTTTTTAATTTTTTTATTTACAACTCCATTTTCTTCAAGTCGTTTGAATAGAATAAACCAATAGTTAAGGGCATCAAAAAAATTTTTATTTTTAAGTGCAAGGATGTAATTCTTTTTGAGTAAAAGCAGATCCAAAAGCAAAGAGTTTTCTATTTTGTTAAAATCAATATTTACAATTTCTTCATAAAGTCTTTGAATGCGATTTTTTGTTTTTGTGATTATTGAGCCTTTTGCTTTTTTCGAGTTAACAAGGTTAGATGAGTGCAATCTATATTTTATAAGTGGGATATCGATAAATTTAACTTCCAAATTATAATTGTAAGCCATAAGTGCAAAATACCAATCGTGATGTAAACCTACAAAAGGTAAAGGTAAACATTTTTTTGCAAAATTAGAATTGAGCAACATTGTGCATCCCATAACGGAATTATCAATAATTATATTAAGAAAATTTTTTCCGTTAATTAAAGTGTTGTTTTGTTTGATAATATTTTCTTTTATGATATTTAAGTTTTCATCTACTAAATGAGCATTTGAATAAACGAAAGCTATGTTGGTATTATTTTTAATGTTATTATAAAGTATTTCTAATTTTTCAGGATACCACCAATCATCTTGATCGGAAAGGGCAATATATTCGCCATTGGCATATTCAATTGCCTTTGAAAAAGTAGCCTTTGATCCAATGTTTTTATCATTTTTATAAACTTTTATGATATCAGGGTATTTATTTTTATATTCTTCTAAAATTTTGTATGTATCATCTGAGGAGCAATCGTCAACACAAATAATTTCAAAAGCTTTGTAAGTTTGGTTTAAGATAGAATCTAATTGTTCTTTGATAAATTTACTACCGTTATATGATGCTAAAACTACAGATATCATTTTTGATAAAGTTCCTTGTTAATAAATGGAATGAGAGCAAGTATTACGGCTTCTTCATAATACTTTGTTCTATCGATTAAATTATTTGTCAACATTCCAACAGCGCCATTTTGTTGTTTGGAGTTTTTTCTCTGGAAAACTAAGTCGTCTGCATGGCCGAGTTCCATACCTTGTAATATTAGTTTTTGGATTGAAGGAGGTAAGAAAAAGGATGCAGTTCTGGAAAGTCCATGATTGCCTTGATTATCTACAATATATATCCATGCAAATACTTCCATTTGATTGTTTAAAATATCTACTCCGCCTTCAATTCCAAAGTAATAATTTGCATCTGGATTTGATTTTTTACAATTTAAAGCACGATTGATTGCCCCCTGTAATGTTTCTTCGTTAGTCATGGGTTGTTCAGAAACATTTGAAGGGACATCTATTCCAATAATTTCAAATTGGGTATCAGGAAAAACTTTTTGAAAACCTTTTTTTACAGCGTTAACTTTAACCGGATTTTTAGAGCCTACTACTAATTTAATCAAATTTTAATCTCCCAAATTTATGTAAAAGATAAGGAGGATATTTATTTGTTTCTTGCCATTCTATGATATTATTCGGGTAACTTTGAGTTCTATTTCTTCTTATGTTAAATCTTAAAGGTTGATATTTTGTGATATTCAAATCCCTAAACTTAATACGAATTTCACCGGACCAGAAATCTTTGCCAACGTATGTTTTAGAATCTACTGGATATGAAAATCTTCCAGTTGGACCACTTATAAATTGAGTATTATTGGGGTTCAACATTATTCTATAAAATTTATTTGGTTGATTTTCGGGATAAAAATGGAATTCAATATCATCATCTCCAAAAACATATGGTAAATTTCCACTTGCAGATGCTGTCATTTTGGAAGGAGTAGGTTCATTATTGATAAATCCAAAATATAAATAAGTGCTATCATATGATATATAAACTTTGGTCTTGATTTTATGGTTAAAATCTTCAATAATTGAGGAATTATTCCACTCTTTATTTTCAACTTTGCCATCAATAATTATCTTAGAGTTTGAAAATTTTGCATGTGCGATTTTTGGGATTATTAAATCGACATAATAATATAAAGGATATGATTTACTATTGTCGATATAATCATATTTTACTTTAAGTCTTGCAGGATTATTAGATGTTTCAGAATTTTTGTTAATGATAAATTTAATTTCCTTGAAAGATTTTGCATCAAGTGGAATTTGAGATTTAAGTGGTTCTATTAAGATAGATTTTTCTTTGATATCCCATGATAAATTATAAGTTATCTGCTTATCGGATAAATTTTGTAATGTATATGAAATTGTATCTATTTGCTTTGTATTATTGTATAATATTGAGTGATTAGAGCAAGAGATTTTTTTTATTATTGAAGCTAAATTTTCATCAAAATCTGAAAGAGAATATTTATTATTTAAAGTTTGTATCGAATATTTGATACTATCATTATTGTAATATTCAACTAAAATGTATCCCCAGAAAATACCAGTGTAAAAATTATCAATGAATTTTAAATTACCAGAAGTGTTAATACAAAAATAATTAATCCCATCAATGTTTTTATGATTAAAAATATGGTTGTGACCAGTAAATACTCCTTTTACATTGTATTGTATAAATAGTTTATGAAAATTTTTCCAATTTTCCCAATCAGAATAGTAAAGTGGGGGATGAAGTGATATAAAAGTTGGTTTATTTTTGTTTGCTTCTAAATCATTTACGAGCCAGTTAATTTGTTCTTTATCAATAGTATAAAAACTATTTAAATTAGTAAAAGTGTTAAGAACAATAAAGTGAATATCCTTAAAATCAAAAGAGTAATAGAGTTTATTTTTCCACACATCTTTAAATACTTCTAAACCTTCTTTTGTAGTTAAATCGTGGTTTCCGGCAGTGTAATAAAAGGGAGTTTTTAAATTAGATATTTCATTAAAGAATATTTCCCATTCTTTATATAGGATGCTTTTGCTGTGCGTGTGTCCGTGTATCATATCCCCAACATGAACAGTAAAGTCAACATTTTCCTGGTTTGCTAAATTAATAAATTGCTGAAAAATGTCTGGATTTTGAAACTGTGTATCACCAAAAATTATAAATCTGGTTTGAGAAAAAAGCGTTATTGATAAAAAAAGAATAAAAAATTTTTTCATTTTTATTCACGCAATTTATGAATACAAATATAACAATAATTTTTGAGAGAAATAGGATAGAAATGAAAAATTTATAAAATGTTAATAAACATAAAAAAATTTGTAAAATTGTTTAAATATAGATAAATTTATAATTCAATTCTTAAAAAATAATTATAGGGTAGAAATGAAAAATACAAGAGTAGCTGGCGTTCTTTTGCATCCTACATCTTTACCTTCCAAATATGGAATAGGAGATTTGGGAGAGGATGCTTACAAATTTGTAGATTTTCTACATGCTTCAAAACAAACTTTATGGCAAACTTTACCTTTAGGTCCTACCGGTTATGGAAATTCTCCTTATTCTGCATTATCTGCTTTTGCTGGTAATCATTTAATGATAAGCATTGATAAGCTTGTAAATGATGGTTTGTTATTTGAAAGTGATATTCAAATACCACATTTTGAATCAAAATATAGAGTAGATTTTGAATTAGTAGCTAACTTTAAAATGCAACTTTTTGAAAAAGCTTACCAAAAATTTAAAACTGTACCAGGTGATTTAAAAAGAGATTATAATAAATTCTGTGTTGAAAATTCAGATTGGCTTGATGATTATGCATTATTTATGGCTGCAAAAAAAGAACATGGTGGCAAACACTGGACAGAATGGGAAAAAGAGCTAGTAAAAAGAGAAAATCTTGATTATTACATGGAAAAATATGCTGAAGGTGTTGGATTTCATAAATTCTTACAATTTATTTTCTTTAGACAATGGTTAGAACTTAAAAATTATGCTAACTCCAAAAATATTAAAATAATAGGCGATATTCCTATTTTTGTAGCTTATGATAGTGCAGATGTTTGGGCAAATAAAAAATATTTTACAATTGATGAAGAAGGTAAACAAATAACCGTTGCTGGTGTTCCACCAGATTATTTTAGTGAAACTGGTCAATTATGGGGAAATCCACTTTATCAATGGGAAGAACATATTAAAGATAATTTTACCTGGTGGAAGCAAAGATTTCATAGTTTATTAAAAATCACAGACATTGTAAGAATTGACCACTTTAGAGGATTTGAAGCTTTCTGGGAAATTCCTGCAGGTTCACCTAATGCCATTAAAGGTAAATGGGTTAAAGCACCAGGAAAAGAATTATTCCAGGCTATCAAAGATGAGTTCGGTGACTTACCAATTATAGCTGAAGATTTAGGAGTTATAACACCTGAGGTTGAGGAGTTAAGAGATTCTTTTGGCTTACCCGGAATGAAAGTTCTTCAATTTGCTTTTGGTAAAGATGGAGAAAAGAAATTTTTACCACACAACTATATTCAAAATTGCGTTGTCTATACTGGAACTCATGATAATGATACAACAAAAGGGTTCTTTGATAGCGAAAGAGAAAAAGGTTCAGATGTATTTGAACATGCAAAAAAATATTTGAATTTCTCTGGTGAAAATATTGTCTATGAACTTATAAGAGTAGCATATGCTTCAGTTGCTAATATTGTGTTAATACCTATGCAAGATATATTAAATCTTGGAACAGAACACAGAATGAATTTTCCCGGCAAAGCAGATGGTAACTGGGCATGGAGATTTACCTGGTATCAAGTTCCAAATAATCTAAACCATAAATTAGCTGACATGGTTGAACTTTACGAAAGATATCCAGAAGATAAGAAAAAAGAAGAAAGCATAACAGAAGATAAAAAATAAAAATAATAGCCTTCGCTTTATAATGCGGAGGCTTTTTTTATATATGCTATTAAAATATTAAAGTAATATGTAATATAAAACTTTTAGTTTTTGGAGTAGTTGCTTAAATATTCCTTAAATATTTCGTTTGAATGCAAAAAATATATCTAGAAATAATTATTTTAACATCATTCTAAAATATAATGTACTAAAGCTATATTTAACGGAATTGAAAAACTTTTAAATGATTATATTGAAAGTCGGTCGTTTTCTTTATCCTTAAAAAATAAAATAGGGAAATTTAATTAAATTAGATGGTTAACGACCGACTTAAATAATATGTTATTATGCTTTTTCGCAATAAATTTTTGAAATTTCAACGATAGTATTTACTGCTTTTTGCATATCCTGTATTGCAACCCATTCAAGATATGAGTGGAAAGCATGACCACCAGCAAATAAATTAGGAGTAGGAACGCCCATAAATGAAAGCCTTGCTCCATCTGTGCCGCCACGAATTGCAGACATTATTGGTTTTATTCCTAATCTATTCATTGCTTCAACTGCAACATCTATAACTAGAGGATGATGTTTTAGAACATTTAACATATTTCTGTATTGTTCTTTTACAGTAAATGTGAATGATGAGCCTGGATATTTATCGACGGCTTTTTGTGCTAAATCTTTCAACATATTTTCATATTCAACCAATTTTTCATCAACAAAATCTCGGATAATCATTTTAACAGTTGTTAATTCTTCATTTCCATTTATTGAAGTTGCGTGCACATAACCTTCTTTTCCTTCTGTAGTTTCTGGTGAAAGTGTATCTTTTGGTAAAGATGAAATAAATTCAGATGCAATTTTTATAGAGTTTATCATTTTACCCTTAGCGTAACCTGGGTGTATATTTTTCCCTTTAAATTCTATTACAACAGCATCTGCACTAAATGTTTCGGATTCAATTTCACCGCATATAGAGCCATCAACAGTGTAGGCATATTTAATGCCTAATTTTTCAACATTGATATGTTCAGTGCCACGACCAACTTCTTCATCGGGAGTAAAGCAAACTCTAATTTTTCCGTGTTCGATTTCTGGGTGTTGAATTAAATAATTCATAGCATCAATAATTTCTGCAATACCTGCTTTATCATCAGCGCCTAAAAGGGTTGTTCCATCGGTTGTAATGATATCGCAACCAATCATATTTTTAAGGTCTGGATGTTCTTCAACTTTTATTACTTTGGTTGTATCATTAGGTAAAACTATATCACCACCTTGATAGTTTTTGTGAATAATTGGATTAACATTCGCCCCACTAACAGCAGGAGATGTATCATAATGGGCAATAAAAGCTATTGGTGTAACATTTTCTTTTTTAGTATTGGCAGGGAGTGTAGCATAAACATATCCCCACTCATCTAATTCTACATCTTGCATACCAATTGCTTTTAGTTCTTCTACAAGTATTTTTGCTAAATCCAATTCTTTTGCTGCTGAAGGAAAAGAAGTTGCTTCTTCATCCGATTGAGTATCAATTTTAACATATTTGAGAAAACGGTCCACAACTGTGTAATTGTAATTTGGGTCTAACATATCTTTCTCCGTGTTTGTTTTTATTGTTTTAAGCAATTTACAAAAAAAAATTGAAATTTATCAAAAAATAATGATTAACATATTTTATTAGATGTTAGGAAATATAAAATTAATTTTATCATAATTTGAAAAATTATTATCTTTAATATTAAGCTATATAACTTTTTAAATTTAAGGAGTAGACATGAAAAAATTACAATTATTACTGTTCTTTATTGTATCATCAATATTTGCACAGGTAGTAACAGTAACACCATCATTCCCAACCGATAAAGATTCTTTAACAATTATATTTAATGCTGCAGAGGGAACAAAAGGTTTAATGGGATATACTGGTGACGTGTATGTCCATATTGGCGTTATTACAGATAAGAGTACATCATCTTCTGATTGGAAATATGTAAAAGCTGCGTGGAATGTAAACTTACCGGAATGTAAACTTACACCATTAGGAAATAATCTATGGAGTTTATACATCAAACCAAATATTAGAGCATTTCTCAATGTGCCATCTAGTGAGAAAATTTTAAAAATTGCAATGGTATTTAGAAGTGCCGACGGTACAAAAGAAGGTAAAGATGTTGGTGGAAAAGATATTTTTTATAATATCTATGAAGAAGGGCTGCAGATATCATTTGTTAAACCAAATACTAAGCACAATATTGTTAAATTAAATCAAAATTTTGAAATTAAGGTAAAAGCTAAACTTGCAACTAGTATTAAACTTTATGAAAATAATAATTTAGTTCAAACAGTAAATGTAGATTCATTAAGTTATACTTTTGTAGCTAATCAAACTGGTAAATTTTATATTAAAGCAGTGGCTACTGATAATAACAATAATACTTTGGCAGATTCTGTTTACTATGTTGTACCACAAAATTTAAGTACACAAGATTTACCAGCAGGTGTTGAAGATGGAATTAATTACTATCCAGATGACCCTACTAAGGTTACCTTTGTATTAGTAGCTCCTTATAAAGATAATGTTTTTGTTATCGGAGATTTTTATAATAATAGATGGGAAATTGAACCCGCTAACCAGATGAGATTAACTCCAGATGGTAAAAGATGGTGGATAACAATTACAGGGCTTACATCTCAAAAAGAATATTTGATGCAGTATTTAGTAGATGGAAATATTAGAATATGCGACCCTTATTCAGAAAAAATTCTCAGTCCTTATGATGATGATGAAATTATTCAAAAAGGTATTTATCCAAATTTGCAACCATATCCAAAACAATACACAAGCGAGATGATAACATGTTTCCAAACTAATAAACCAAAATACCAATGGCAGGTTACTAACTTCCAGAGACCAAATCCAGAAAAACTTGTTATTTATGAATTACATTTAAGAGATTTTATAGCAGAGCACACTTATCAAAAACTTATCGATACACTCAATTATTTGAAAACACTTGGAATTAATGCAATTGAGTTAATGCCAATTACAGAATTTGAAGGCAATCGTAGCTGGGGATATAATCCTGTTTTATATTTTGCACCGGATAAATATTATGGTCCTGCTAATGATTTAAAGAAATTTATTGACGAATGCCATAAAAACGGAATAGCTGTTATATTGGATATGGTTTATAATCATAACTTCGGGCAATCTCCACTTGTAAGATTATATAATGAAGGCACTTATGGTAAACCTACTGCTCTAAATCCATGGTTTAATGTTGAGCCAAAACATCCTTTTAATGTTGGATATGATTTTAATCACGAAAGTCAATTTACTCAATATCTTATCGATCGTGCTAACAAATATTGGTTAGAAGAATATAAAATTGATGGTTATAGATACGATTTATCAAAAGGTTTTACTCAAAATTTTAGTAATGATGTAGGGACATGGGGACAATATGATGCTGGTAGAATTGCTCTACTTAAAAGAATGTATAATGAAGTGAGAAAATATGATCAAACAGCATATATGATTTTAGAACATTTTGCTGAAAACTCCGAAGAAATTGAGCTTGCTAACCACGGTTTTATGCTATGGGGTAATTTAAATTATGAATATAATGAAGCATCTATGGGCTGGAATAACAATTCAGATTTTTCTAAAGTATTGGCTGTTCATAGAGGTTGGTCTAAGAACCATTTAGTAAGTTATATGGAATCACACGACGAAGAAAGATTAATGTATAAAAATATTCAATATGGTAATGCTAGTGGTAATTATAATATAAAAAACCTTGCTATAGCTCTTGATAGACAAAAATTAGTTGGTGCATTTTTCTTTTTGTTACCTGGTCCTAAAATGTTATGGCAATTTGGTGAGTTAGGTTATGATTATAGTATAGATTTCAATGGCAGAACTGGAGATAAGCCTATTAAGTGGGAGTATTACACAAGCCCTGATAGAAATAAATTATATCATACCTGGAAAGAATTAATAAAGTTAAAAACACAAAACTCTATCTTTAGCAATATTACTAATATTTCATATCAATTTAACGGTGCTACAAAATCATACAAATTAACATCAAGTGATAGCACAAAGATCTATGTTGTTGGTAATTTCGATGTTACAAACAAAGATGTTACTATTAATTTTGATGCAACAGGAAAATATTACAGTGTATTTGAGCAAGATTCAATTACGATAAATAATAATTCATATCAAATTGCACTAGAGCCAGGCAAATTTAAAGTATATTCTACCAAATATATAAAAATTGATCTTGCAAAAATTGTTTCTAATGAGTTTTATCAAAATATTAAGGTTACAGATTTTAAACTTGAACAAAATTATCCAAATCCTTTTAATCCAACAACAAGAATTAGTTTTAGTTTGCCATTTTCAACAAATGTTAAACTTACAGTTTACGATGTAACAGGTAGAGAAATTAAAACACTATTGGAAGGTTACAAAAATTCCGGCACTTATACAGTTGATTTTGATGCATCTGATTTAACATCTGGTGTATATTTTTACAAATTAATAACTCCAAATTATAACGCAACAAAGAAAATGATTCTTGTTAAGTAATAACAATTGAATGATACTTTTGTAATGCTGTAATTAGTAATATTCTTTTATATAAAGCGGCCATCTTATTTTTAGGTGGCTGCTTTTTTTTATATGCTTACCTGGATGCTTGAAATGTTTTATAACGATAATTAAAAAAAATGAATAGTTAATCAATAATAATGCCATGCTAATACATGACGCCAAATATTCGAATACCACAAGAATCATTATTTTTTTTCCTTGCTAAATTATTGCTATATGAACAAAATAAGAAAGCTATAGAAACTATTATTTTAGATAAAAGAGTTGACCCGGGAAAATAACTAAATTGTGATAATAATTAGAAAGAGTGGCGTTTTGGTAGAAAGTTCAGTTTTTTTAATAATAGAAAAAATTATAAAGTAAAAGGTTAAATTCACTATTCTAAGCAGTATTATTAAACGAATAATAAATAACATATAACATTAAATCTATAAATGTAAATTCTGATAACTAATTTTTATCATAATTTTAATACTTTCTAAATAAATAACTTTTATAATTTAATATAACTTAATCATAGCTTACACTTAAAAATAAAAGTCGATTAAAATAAAAACAGTATAAAATAAAACGAAATAATCACATACCAAACGTACTTTTATCTACACTCCAAAAGCAAAGCAAAATAAAAAATCATACACTGAAAGGGAAATATTCACACCTGCAACATATTTGAACGAGAAAGGAGTTATAGTAAATGTAACAATTCGTTAAGAATATTATTATTAAACGAAAAAATAAAATATTCTTAGCATATATTATGCTTAAATAGGAAGTGCAACATTAAATAATGAATTTAATATTATACAATCAAGTTTATATTATAATAAGAATACAATTATAGCAGCAGATGAGGAATAGTGGGGGCGGCTGTCTCGGTACTTTCCTGGTTTCGCTCGGATTACTCGACGACCGGGGAACGCTCCTCACGGTCATCGAGTGATGGCGTAGCCATCGTATCGAGATGACCTTGAGTTGATGGCAATAGCCATCGTATCGAGATGGAAGGCGTGCCAATTTGTGATGTTCGTGGCTGATTACTTCGTATTCTAGTATTTTATTTTTCCTTATTTCGTAATAACAAAATTCTTACCTAAAAAATTGGAAATTAAAAAAAAATTTATTAATTTTGTTTTTTATTAAATTTCTCATAAACTTAGGGAGATGGTTATGTCAGAAGTTAAACTGGAACAGGAGCTTCGAATAAGAGAAGACTTTCCTGTGCCCACCTACGAAGAATGGAAAGCTGTAGTTGAAAAAGATCTTAAAGGTGTTCCATTCGAAAAAAAATTGCTCACTAAAACTTATGAAGGCATTACCCTTCAACCAATCTACACACGACAAGATATCGAAAATTTACCAATTGTTGAAAATACTCCAGGTTATCATTATTATGTAAGATCAACAAAATTATCTGGTTATCTTACAAAACCCTGGGATATCGCTCAAGAAATTCCTTATAGCTTACCTGAAGAATTCAACGAAGCCTTAACTAATGATTTAAAAAAAGGCCAAACAGCTATTAATATTTTGTTAGACAAAGCAACTGCTAAAGGAATTGATGCAGATAAAGCTAATGAATGCGAAGTTGGAGTTTGTGGACTTTCACTTTCTACACTAAGCGATTTGGAAAAAGCTCTTAATGGTGTTGACTTAAAAAAATATCCAATCTATATTAATGCTGGTATTTCCTTAATGCCAGTTTTATCTTTACTTGCAGCATATGCAAAAAAACAAGGTTATGATTTAAAAGAAATTTCTGGTTCTGTTGAAATAGATCCAATTTCTGCACTTCTTTATGATGGAAAATTAAATGCTTCATTAGAAAATTTATATGACGAATTAGCTACTGCTATTAAATGGGCTGAAGTTAATGCGCCTAAATTAAGAATTGTTAGCGCCAGTGGTTTAGTTTATCACAACTCTGGTGCTACTGCAGTTCAAGAATTAGCTTATACTCTTTCTGCTGCTATTAATTATCTTGATGCTTTAATCGATAGAGGAATTAATATAAACACTGCTGCTAAATATTTCAGATTTACTTTTGGAATTGGCACAAACTACTTTATGGAAATTGCTAAATTAAGAGCTGCAAGATATTTATGGGCTAAAATTATAGAATCTTACGGTGGAGATGAACAAGCTCAAAAAATGTTAATTCACGGAAGAAGTTCTATTTTCTATCAAACAGTATATGATCCTTATGTAAATATGCTTAGAACTACCACAGAAGCCTTTTCTGCGGTTGTTGGTGGTGTTGATTCACTACATTCAAGCTGTTTTAATGAATCTATCGGATTACCAGACGAATTTGCAAGAAGAATTGCTAGAAATGTTCAAATATTACTCAATGAAGAATCAAACTTAAGTCGAATTATAGATCCTGCTGGTGGTTCATATTACATCGAAAAATTAACGGATGAAGTTGCTAATCTTACATTAAAAATGATACAAGATATTGATGATAAAGGCGGTATCGTAAAATTTATCGAAAATGGTGAGTTACAATATTCTATTAAAGCTATACTTGATGAAAGAAAAAAAGATTTTGCAAAAAGAAAAACAGTGCTAGTTGGTACAAACCAATACGCAAATACAAAAGAAGTTAAACTAGATGCTAACTTACCAAATTGTGCAGATATCAAAAAGAAAAGAAGTGAGTATATCCAAAAATACAGAACAAGTGGCGATGCTCCAAAACACAATGCAGTTTTAGAAAAATTACAAAGTATAGTTGATAACGATACAAATAAATTAGATACAGCAATTGAAGCAATTTTAGCTGGTGCTACATTAGGCGAAGTTGCTGCTGCTATCAGAAGTAATTACAATGAATCTCAAACAGTTGAAACTCTTAAAATTGTTCGTTTAGCTGAAGATTTTGAACAATTAAGAGATGCTGTAGAAGAATACAAAAAGAAAAATGGAAGTGCTCCTAAATTATTCCTTGCTAATATGGGTCCATTAAAACAACATAAAGCAAGAGCAGATTTTTCAAGAGGCTTCTTTGAAGTTGGTGGCTTTGATGTTATTTATCCAGATGGATTTGATACACCAGAACAAGCAGCAGAAGCAGCTGTTAAAAGTGGTGCAAAAGTTTCTGTCATTTGTTCAACAGATGAAACATATCCAGAATTAGTGCCACCATTTACTAAAAAAGTTAAAGAACTTGATCCTAATATGATAGTTGTATTGGCAGGTTATCCAAAAGATCAAGTAGAAGCTCATAAAGAAGCAGGCGTTGATGATTTCATTTTCTTAGGTGCCGATGTTTACGCTATAATTTCAAATCTTTTCAAGAAATTAGGAGTACTATAAGATGGCAAAAGTTGATCTTAAAAAAATAGATCTTACTAAAAAAGGTAAAAAAGTTTCTTTCGAAGAATGGAAAGCACAGGTAGAAAAAGAAACTGGTAAACCATTTAGCGAGTTTATCTGGCATACAATGGAACAAATTGATGTTAAACCCCTTTACGATTGGGAAGATATCAAAGATTGTGAACACTTACCATATTTTTCCGGTATGCCACCTTATTTAAGAGGTCCTTACTCAACAATGTATGTAATGAGACCCTGGACAGTAAGACAATACGCAGGATTTTCAACAGCAGAAGAATCTAATGCATTTTACAGAAGAAACTTGGCTGCAGGGCAGATGGGGCTTTCTGTTGCATTTGACCTTGCAACACATAGAGGATATGATTCAGATCACCCACGAGTAATTGGCGATGTTGGTAAAGCTGGTGTTGCTATTGATTCCGTTGAAGATATGAAAATCTTATTTGATGGTATTCCATTAGATAAAATGTCTGTTTCAATGACAATGAATGGTGCTGTACTTCCAGTAATGGCTTTCTATATCGTTGCTGCGGAAGAACAGGGCGTTAAATGGGAACAATTAACAGGAACCATTCAAAATGATATATTAAAAGAATACATGGTAAGAAATACTTATATATATCCACCAACTCCATCAATGAAAATTATTGCGGATATATTTAAATTTACATCTCAATATATGCCTAAGTTTAATAGTATTTCAATCTCTGGTTACCATATGCAAGAAGCTGGAGCTACAGCTGATCTTGAAATGGCTTATACATTATCAGATGGTTTGGAATACATTAGAACTGGTATCTCAGCCGGAATGAGTGTTGATGATTTTGCTCCAAGACTTTCATTTTTCTGGGCTGAAGGAATGAATTATTTCATGGAAGTTGCAAAATTAAGGGCAGCACGTGTTCTTTGGGCTAAATTGGTTAAACAATTCAATCCACAAAATCCAAAATCACTTGCATTGAGAACTCACTCACAAACTTCCGGTTGGAGTTTAACTGAACAAGATCCATTTAACAATGTTGCTCGTACTTGTATCGAAGCTATGGCAGCTGCTTTAGGTCATACTCAGTCACTCCACACAAATGCGTTAGATGAAGCTATTGCTTTACCAACGGATTTCTCTGCTCGTATCGCAAGAAATACTCAGCTTTATCTACAAGATGAAACAAATATTTGTAAAGTTATTGATCCTTGGGGCGGTTCTTACTTTGTTGAAGCACTCGTTAATGAATTATTGCACAGAGGTTGGAAACATATTTTAGAAATTGAATCATACGGCGGTATGACAAAAGCTATCGAAGCTGGAATACCTAAAATGCGTATTGAAGAAGCTGCTGCAAGAAGACAGGCGAGAATCGACTCTGGTAAAGAAACTATCCTTGGTGTAAACAAATATAGACCAGAAAAAGAAACTCCAATTGAAATTTTGGAAGTTGATAACACTGCTGTAAGACAATCCCAGATTAGAAGATTAGAAGAATTAAGAAAAAACAGAAACGAAGAAGAAGTAAGAGCAGCTCTTGATGCATTAACCAAATGTGCCGAAACAGGAGAAGGTAATTTACTTGAACTTTCTATAAAAGCAGCTCGTGTAAGAGCAACATTAGGTGAAATTTCTTACGCACTTGAAAAAGTATGGGGAAGATACGCTGTGACACCAAAAACAATTTCAGGAGTTTATAGCTCCGAGTATTCTAACGAAGATAAAGAAATCTTTGATAAAGTTCGTCAAATGACAGATGAGTTTGCAAAAAGAGAAGGTAGAAGACCAAGAATTTTAATTGCTAAAATGGGTCAGGATGGTCACGATAGAGGTGCTAAAGTTGTTGCTACTGCTTACGCAGATATGGGATTTGATGTTGATGTTGGTCCACTTTTCCAAACTCCAGAAGAAACTGCGCGTCAAGCTGTTGAAAACGATGTGCATGTTGTAGGTATGAGTTCACTTGCTGCAGGTCACAAAACATTATTACCACAACTTGTAGAAGAACTTAAAAAACTAGGTAGAGATGATATAATTGTTATTTGTGGTGGTGTAATACCTGCTCAGGATTATGATTTCTTATACAAACACGGGGCAGTTGCTATATTTGGTCCTGGTACAAAAATTCCAGAAGCAGGCTTGAAAATCATGGAAGAAGTAAATAAAAGATTCTAATAATTTACTTAAAATGTAAGGCTGGTCTTAATGACCAGCCATTTTTTTAGCAGTAATAAATTATTTTTGAATTATTTTAGAAATTTTATTATTTGAATACACTTATACTTGTGAATAACAAATAACAGCAGAGAACAATATAAAAGTAAAAACAACAGGCCTTGTTATTTTAATCGGTACAAGCCCAATACCAAATTCCAATGTTACTAAATATTTTTGTGATACTTGTGTTAGTTTAAAGAGAATTTGGCTGATATATTCTATCGAGAACGAGAATCAAAAAGCAACTGTAAAATATGCTGAAATATTAACCAAGCAAATAAAAGAAATCTATAATGATAAGGTTCAATTTGAGTTTATTCCAATTAAAGATGTTGGTAACGAACTTGCTATTTTCGAAGATTTATCAATTAATGTAAAATTGGAGCCCAGTGAAGATATTTCTTTACATTTAAATTACACTGGGGGGGGACTAAATGTATGAGTGTAGCAGCATATAGTTTTTTGAAGGAAAAATTTGCTAATTTCAGTTCATCTTACTTTGACTCAAGAACTCATAAAATTATTTTTAGTAATGGTTCTAATTCAGATATTTTAAGAAATAATAATGATTATCATATTAAAGATATAATTGATTAGCAAGGTTTTAAATTTGTAGATCAAAGTTTAAACAACAATTTTGATGATATTATATTTAATTATCAAAAAATTGATTTCAAATATGCATTAAATGCAATAATTGATGAAATTGTTTGTGGTAATAAAATAGAAGAATACTTCCTAAAAAAAGATAGTAAGGGATTTTATACAAAGTTATTTTGGATAAAAAAGGAAACATCGCGAAAAGAATTTCCAAAAATTTTAACAAAGATTGTGTTTCAAAGGATATTTTCAAAGAGTTATCTACTTTAACAATTGATCAAGAAATACAAAAAATTTTCGATAAATTTGAAAATAAAATATTTGTAAATGGTGAAATTAATCGTGAAATATTCTAAAAAGATATTTCAGGAGAAATGAAATTTTTAGATGGTACCTGGTTAGAAAATTATATTTTTAGCATTTTGTTCGAACATTTACAATCTAATAATTATAAAGTTTATAAGAATCTAGAATTTATTAAAGAAAAAGAAACAAATAAGAATAAAAAATTTAAAATTGATTGTATTGTATTAAAAGAATATCAAATTATAGGTATTTCTTGTACAACAGAAAAATCTATAAAATTATGTAAAATGAAAGCATTTGAAGTTTACTATAGAACAAAGCAAATAGGCGGTACACAAACAAAGAATATTTTAGTTTCTTTTGCAAAAGAAAATACAGCTAAAGAACTACAGGAAGAACTTGCGATTGATACAGGTTCTGATAAATCGAATATACTAATTTTAGGCTATAAAGATTTTGAACCACTGATATCAAAAGAAAAATTTCTTAATTTTATAAATGAAACTAAGTAAAATTCAATTTTTTATAAATGATTACAAATAATTATGAATACAAACTATAAAGAAAATCAGGATAAAAATTTTCAGTGCAACAAACAAGCTAGAAATAAAAAATTTTATAATAAAAAAATTACTCAAAATCGTGATAGTGATAAGCAAGGGATAAAATACAAGGGGAAAATAACGATTATAAGAAATAAAGGTAATATTGGTGTTATATCCTTAGATGATGGAACTAAAACTCAACCTATACCAACACCACAACCATTTGAAGATGGTGACTCTATAGAAGTAATTTTTTCCGACCTTGCCAAAACTGAAATTAAATTTATGAAAGTAATTGATGATACATATTATTACGGTGTAGTTATTAGTGTTAATGAACAAAAAAATTTAGTTACTATTTTGTGTAATTATCCAAAAATTAAAGGAACTATTACAAAAAATGGAATTGAAAATCTTAAATTATCTGATAAAGTCAAATTTAATATAAGCAAAATAACTACAAAGTTCTTTCCATTTACTGAAAATGTACAAAAAATTGAAATTGGTGAGTATTGGAAAACATTATCACCAATAATACAAATATTTGAAGGGAAATTCTACTCAGTAAAAAAGAATAATGATCAAATTACTAGAGTGAATATAAAAGAAGATAAATGTAAATACATTAATTTTACAAGACCAGAATTAAATGAAATCTATATTATTATTTTTAGAGGCGATAATTATATCTATTCAATACAAAAACTTAATTATAACAATATAAACGAAATTTTGGCTTGTTATAGAAACTCAAAAGATAAAGTTAAGCTGAGAATAATTGATAAACTAATACAACAAGGTTTAAGTATTAAAAATTTTGAAAAAACAAAATTAATAAAAGATAAGAAAATATTACTAAAAAAAATGATAGCTTCATTACCAGCATGTAGTTTAAGGGATAAATATATTATCGAATTACAACAACTTGATTATAATCCCAATAAATTGAAAATTAGCAAGACCGGTGCTCTAAAATAATATTGCAAAATACACAAAATTTGAAGAAAATATATATAAGTAATAGAGTTAAAATTATAACAGATGAAAATTATAAAATTTCTTCAAAAATCTATAATTCTCAAATTTAGAAAATTGATACAAGTGCATGTGAATTTAAGATAGTTATTAATTTGCATAGATACAATATCGATATACAATCTAATGATAACATTATTAAAATTTTTAATAATAAACCCTGGAAAATTATTTTATGATAGTCCTTATATGTTTTTAAGTGTATAATTATCAAATAAAGGGAATAGATTCAAAATATCTTGTATGGTAATTCTTATTTTTCATTCTAAAATTTAATGTTTTGAATAAAAAAAATTTTTTAATTAATGAAAACTATTTATTTTTTATTTTTATTGATTTTAAATTTTTATTAAAAAATTTTTTTGAATTATGAAATCTCCTAATGGCAATATTACAATAATTAAACAAAATAACCAGAGAGAATCTTTGCTTTGTGAAAATGCAAGCCATTTGTAAAATTCCATATTTCCTACTATAATAGAAGATAGCGATAACTTAGAGCTTTCTTTTAACGATTCTAAAAATACCAGAGTAAAATACAAATAAGTAATTGAGAATAGTGATTTCTTTAATAATGTTGTTTCCATAAATTATAAGAACAATTTTGGAACAATCTTACTAAAATCAAATCCTAGTTTCTCATCCATTGAAATAAATGATAAGACTAAAATAAATTCTTTAATTTCAAAAAAGTCAGATTATCCACAAGGCCATAGATTATTTTTACCCAATAATAATGATTTTGATTATATATTTCAAACTCAAATTTATAACGGCAGATTTTCATTTAAATTAAATAATCCATCAAAAGATGAAATAATACTAGATAAGGAAAATAGTATTTTCTTAAATTTTAAAGAACCTGAATATGATGACGTTTATGTAATAATATTTACAAAAAATCTTCAATTTTTGATATACAAATTATAATATACAAATAAGAATGGAAATCTTGCTTCTTATAATGCTGCTGATGAAGATACTAAATTAAAAATGATTGATATATTTAAAAAACTCAATCTTTTAGAAAAAGAAGAACTTAAAAAAGTAAACATCCAGATACTAAAAGAAAAAATAGCAAATTCATCAAACCCTGTTGAGAAAGATAAATATATTATCAAATTACAGAAACTTGAATATAATCCGATGAATTTAGTCTTGAGTAAAAAAGAAAATTACAAGTTGATTTTAGAACCAGTAGAAATTAAAAAGTTAAAAGTATTTCATAAAATAAATTTAGAAATAAATGAAAGTAGCACAAAGATTGCAAAAATACCACTTAATAATATAACAAAAATAGATACAAATTCATACGAACTTAAAAAATTTGAGAACAAAAATAAATTTATAATAGATTTTGCCATAACTAATGAAATAAAAAAAATAAAAATAATTTAGAATGGAAAATTATCAACAAATAAGAGGTAAAAATGGAATTAAAATTAATTGATTCTATCAAATCAAGAGAAAGTTTAATTTTTATTGAAACCATTGAAGAAGAAGAAACAATAGGTATTTTAAAAAATGTATCAGCAACAATAAATCATAGTTTGATTTTATGGGATGCCAATAATGGTTTTAAAGATATTACTCCCAAGGGCGCTGAAAAACCACTTTTACCATCAGAGCTAAATGTAAGTGATTTAAACCGTATGTTCAAACAAATAGAAGATTATCCAGATGACGCAATTTTTGTAATTAAAGATACAAAATATTATGTAAATGATAGAATTGATCCTAAAGAATTAGCTAAATTGGTTAGAAAACTAAAAGAACTTAAATTACGTCTTAAAAATAAAAAAAAAACTTTAGTTTCATTAGGTGAAAGTTTTAACCTTGTAACCGATTTAACAGAAGAGTTTTCTTTATATATTTATGGAAGGCCAGATGTTAAAAACTTGAGGATATATTTTTAGAATTTATAGCTAGTAATAATTTACAATAATTTACAACTACAAATTAAGATATAAAAAACGAAATAATAAATGCTGCAAAAGGACTTACTGCTGATCAGTTTCGTAATTGTATAGCAAAGTCAATTGTAAAATATAATAAAATTGATAGTATTACAGCTGATTTAATTTTAGATATCAAAAAGCAAATAATTAATAAAAATGGAATTGTTGAGTATATTGAAGAAAACATAGATTTTAGTAATGTTGGTGGTCTTACACTTTTAAAGGAATGGTTAAAGAAAAAACAAAAAGGATTTAGTAACAAAGCAAAAGAACTTGCAATTCCTGAACCAAAGGAAATATTGGTTTTTGGTATCCCTGGAACTGGTAAATCTTTAACTGCTAAAGCGGTTGCTGCTTTATGGAGAAGACCAATATTAAGAATGGATATGGCAAGAATTTTCGGTAGATATGTTAGAGACTCGGAAAATAATATTAGAGAAGTTTTAAGACTTGCTGATGCAGTTGCACCTTGCGTTTTATGGATAGATGAAATTGTAAAAGCTTTCGTAGGTGCTTCTGTTGGGCACGAAACTACTGTTCGTGTTTTTGGTAGTCTATTGACCTGGATGCAAGAAAAAAATCGTCTGTTTTTCTTATAGCTACTGCTAACGATATCACTAATTTACCATCTGAATTTTTAAGAAAAGGTAGATTTGATGAAATATTCTTTATAGATGTACCTAATATTGAAGAAAGAAAAGAAATTTTTCAAATACAACTTAAAAAATATAAATTAAAACCCAATGACTTTGATATTGATGAATTAGCAAAAATAACAAGATTTTTCATAGGTGCTGAGATTGAATAAGCTATTATTGAAGCTAAATATAATGCTTTTTTAATCTTGATGGGATTACATTTTCAGGTGGTGAACCTTTGTTACAAAAATATGTTTTGCTAGAAATTTTAAAAAGATTAGATAAAAATATTCATAAAATGCTTTTTACTGGATATGATATTAATGAATTAGATGAATATCAGAAATAAATTATACAATATATTGATTTAGTAGTTTTTGGTAGATTTAATTATAAACAAAAAGGAAATTTTTTGTGGCGAAGCTCCCAAAATCAATACTTTTACTCTCCTACAGGGA
Organism: Ignavibacteriales bacterium; assembly: GCA_035361425.1. Lineage (GTDB taxonomy): Bacteria > Bacteroidota > Ignavibacteria > Ignavibacteriales > DAOSCP01 > DAOSCP01. The sequence continues at coordinate 23,833 of DAOSCP010000002.1, forward strand.
AATATGATTTAGGAATGATTCAAAAACTAACCAATGAAAAAAGTGCTGGTCTGGAAATTGTTGTTAAAAACAATAATTTATTTATTTACGGCATTCCAACATCTAATGTATTCGAATTATTGAAGGATAGATTAGCAAATAAAGGTATCAATTTAAGTTTATAATTATTTTTTCAAATAAAAAATAATCTATTCCTTTGCATTTTTGATAATTAAATCTTATTTTAATAACTATATTTTATTTTATTTTCGAGGTTCATATGCCAAAACTATTAAATGTTTTTTGTGTTAATGATAACAATCATTATCAAATACAGGCTGGTACTAGTTTGAAAGAACTTATTGATATTATTAAACCACAAACTAAATTTCAAATTGTAGGTGCATTAGTTAATAATACAGTTCGTGAATTAGATTATGAAATATTTGCTCCTAAGCATATAAAATTTTTTGATGCTTCTTCGCGTATGGGTATGCGTATGTACACAAGAGGGCTTTCTTTTGTCCTTATTAAAGCATTTTATGATTTGTATCCCGATGCTATGCTAACTATTTCTCATCCTGTTTCAAGAGGATTATTTTGCGAAGTAGAAAATTTAGAAGTTACGGACGAAGTGATTTTAAATATCAAAAATCGAATGAAGGAGCTAATTGATAAAGATATTCCCTTTGTTCGTAAACAAATTGAAACTGATGAAGTAATTAAGTTATATGAAAAATATAAACAAAAAGAAAAAATAGATTTGCTTAAATTCCGTAAGCATATATATTCTTCTGTATATTTCCTTGAAGATAGGCCAGATTATTTTTATGGTTTTTTAGTTCCATCCACAGGATATTTGAAAGTATTTGATTTATTTAAATTTAATGATGGTATGTTGCTTAAACTTCCCAAAAGGTCTAATCCAAATATAATCGATGAAAATGTTCATCAAAATAAACTTTTTGGTATCTTAAAAGAACATTCTGAATGGGCGGAAATTATTGGTGTTAAAACAGTTGGTGATATTAATAGCAAGATTGATAACGGCGAGATTAGTGATATTATTAAAATTTCGGAAGCACTTCAGGAAAAGAAAATCGCAATGATTGCTGATGATATACATAATAGAAAAGATGTAAAATTTGTGCTCATTTCTGGACCATCTTCTTCTGGTAAAACATCATTTTGCAAAAGGCTAGATATACAATTGCGAGTGTTGGGATATAAACCAATTAATATTTCCTTAGATGACTATTTTGTCGATAGAGAGCTTACACCAAGAGATGAAAATGGTGATTACGATTTTGAGTGTCTTGAAGCAATTGATATAGAAGCTTTTAACAAGGATATGACAGATTTATTAAACGGTAAAGAAGTTGATATGCCAAAATTTAATTTCACTATTGGTAAAAGATTTTCATCAGGTAATAAAATTAAAGCTCAAGAAAATACAATTTTTTTAATTGAAGGTATACATGGGCTTAATCCAAAATTGAGTGCTATGATTGATGATAAATTTAAATACAAAATATATGTTTCCGCACTTACAACAATTTTATTGGATAGACATAACAGAATTTCTACAACAGATAATAGACTTATCAGAAGATTAGTAAGAGATTATTATTATCGTAGATATTCTGCTTATGATACTCTTTCAAGGTGGGAAAGTGTAACTCGTGGCGAACAAAAGAATATTTTCCCATTCCAGGAAAATGCAGATGTTATGTTTAATTCATCCTTGTTATATGAGATTGGTGTTTTAAAGCCACATCTTGCAAAAATTTTAGTTGACGTTCCTGAAAATGTTGAAGAATATGCAGAAGCAAAACGATTAATGAAATTTTTAACTTACTTCAAAGAAATACCAGAAAAAGAAATTCCACCAACATCAATTATTAGAGAATTTTTTGGTGGAAGCAGTTTTAAATATTAAAATCAATTTAAGTTAAAAAATATGAAAAAAATTTTATTATTACTTGTAGTTATAACAATTTTTGTATATTCTCAAGATTATGACCAAATAATTAGTAAAGCTTATTTAAATGATTATGGTTATCAATTCTTACAGCAGGTGTGTGATAGATTTGGCGGTAGATTGATGGGCAATAAAAATAATTTTGATGCGTTTGATTTTTTAGCAAAAGATTTTGAGAATAATAAAATTGAATATAAAATTGAATATTTTGATGCTCCTAGTTATATCAGAGATGAAGAAAATGTTGAAATAGTGTATCCATTTAAAAGAAAGTTAAAAATTGCAACAATTGGATATTCCAAACCAATCGATAAAACTACTGCTGAAGTAGTGTTACTTAAAACTTTAAAGGATACATTGCAATTTGGAAATAAAATTTTGTTATATGTTAAAAGCGAGTTTCTTGACAAAGAATTGCCATTAAAATATGAGTTATGCAAAATTCTTAATAGGAATAAAGCTTTAGGGTTGTTAGTTGCCAATGATAATACTGGATATACAAATTTAGTATCTACAGGAGACTTTAAAGGTAGAGAATTAGATTTACCTGTTTTTACAATCACCAACGAAGATGCTCAAATTCTTACAAGACAAGTTAACAATTCTTTAAGACCGGTAGTATCGATATTTAACAAATCTTTTACTAAAATCCAGCAAGTACCTAATATAGTTGCATCTTACAAAGGTAAATCAAAAGATAAGATTGTTCTTATTTCACATTTTGATTCGTGGGATTTAGGTCAAGGAGCTATTGATAATGGTATTGGTAGTGCAAATTTGTATCATATACTAAGAGTTTTTTATGAAGTTAAGCCAAAAATAAATTATTCTATTGATTTTGTTTTTGTCAACGGAGAAGAATTGGGATTGTTTGGGAGTAAAGCTTATTATGAAAAACATAAAAATGAAAATTTAGTTGCATGTATTAATATGGATATGGTAGGCTCACCTTATGGTTTTAATGTAATGGGATATGACTCCCTAAAAACTTTAATTGAACAATTTAATAATTTGTTAAAAGGTTTTAATTTAAATAAAGTGATTTCACATCCCTGGCTAAACAGCGATCACATGCCTTTTATGATTAATGGTATTCCTTCTATCACACCACTTTCAAAATTAGATGAATTTAAAATTCAATATTACCACGATTATACAGATACATTTGAAAAAGTTAATAAAAAAGCCATCTCAGATGCTGGGGCAGTGATTGGATCATTATTATATCATTTAGCTATTAGAAATGATCTTGAACAATACAAATTAGATAAAAGCCAAACTAATAAAATGCTAGAAAAATTTAATTTACTTAAACAATTAGAAAATGAATAAAATTTAATGAAAAAGGCAGTTGTAGGTGTAGTAACATCCGAAAAAACATATAATAGATTAGACGATATTTTGTTTAATGATGCATTTTTAGCAAATCGTGAGAAATTTGATCTTGCGGTAGTATTTAATTCAGATAAGAAAATTAATCATAAATTTAAAACTGAATTTGATTATATTTACTTTAGGCCTAATTTAGGATATGACCCAGCCGGTTTTAATCATTTGATAAATAATTTACCCGAATATGACTATTATTTTCTCTTGCATGATGACCACTTTTACAATGATTACAATTGGTTTGATTATTCGATAAATTTATTAGAAAAAAATAAGCATATTGATATAATAAGTAATATTGCTATTTTTCCATTATTAGCTTTATTTATCAATTCTCAGTCATTTCAGATATTTCTACATCAATTAAACCTTGCGCATTTAATTAAAAAAGATAATATATATAATTTGATATGTGGTATAGCAGGAGTTTATAGAGCAAAAGCTATTAATTCACTCAAACAAAAATATGGTTCAATTCCATATTTTAACAATAATAATAAAACTAATGCGGTTTATTGTGAAGTATTATCAACTCTTTTATTTGAAGATTGTGGTATAAAATTTGAGCAATATCCGGGAGAGATTTTTACTTATTTAAATCATTTATCTCATAGTAATAATCATAATATTGACTGGTTTTCAGGATTAAAATATTTTTCACTCAAAGAATATGATAAGGCATTAAAGTATTTTTGGGATTTTATAAAAATATGTGATGATGGGGAATATCATTCCGAAATACCTTTTGCATTGGTATTCATGTATATAATGCTTAAAGAAAATGATGCACAAACAGCACAAAAATTTCTTGATATGTTTTATGAATATCCAATACCAGATGATAATTTAAGAGAAATTAAAATTTATTATAAAATATAGAGAAAATAATGAATAAACAACACAAAGTTGTAGTTATAACACCAGCTGGAAGAAAAAAATATTTACAAATATTAAAAAAATATATACTTACAGAAAGTTTTATAGATGAATGGCATTTGTGGGATAATTGCAGAGATATAAAAGATAGAGATTATTTAAAAGAACTTTCCAATGAAAGTAATAAAATAAAAATAATAAGCGAACCAAATGTTGATGGTTCATTCAGATCAATTAGCAAATTTTTCAAATATGCAAGTTCACCAGATACATTTTATATTAGAGTTGATGATGATGTAGTATTTGCTGAAAATGGTTTTACAGAAAAATTATATAAAAGAGCATTACTGGAAAAAGATAAATACCTTTTTTGGGGTCCGCTTGTTATTAATAATGCTATTTGTACATATTTATTATATTCAAAAGGCATAATAAAAACAAATGTCACTTTATTTAATGATTGTTTGTGTTTGACAGGTTGGGGGAATCCCTTATTTGCAGAAAAATTGCACTGGAATTTTATCCAAAAACTTATAAAATCTCAAATAAATGAATTTAAATTAAACGAAGATTATGTTTTACCAAAACAAAGGTATTCAATAAATTGTATTGCCTTTTGGGGTGAAACAGCTCAAAAATTAGGTGGTGCTTTGTGTAGCGATGATGTGCTGGATGAAGAACAATATATTACTGTAGATTTGACAAATAAAACAGGTATGCATGGAAAAATATTTACAGACATTATAGTTGCTCACTTTGCTTTTTACACACAAGAATGTTTTTTATTAAAACACACAAAAATACTACAATTATATGCTCAACTTGCTGGTTATGAAAATTATACTTTTTAGTTTAATTATCCCAAATAGGTAAATAAGTGAAAAATATTGTAGTTGGAATAGTTTCATCTGAATATACGTATAATAGATTAGATGAATTAGTTTTTAATGATGCATTTTTAGCAAATCGTGAGAAATTTGATCTTGCGGTAGTATTTAATTCAGATAAGAGAATTAATCATAAATTTAAAACTGAATTTGATTATACTTACATTAGGCCTAATGTTGGCATGGATCCTGCTGGCTTCAATCACTTAATTACTAATTTACCGGAGTATGAATATTATATCCTTTTGCACGATGACCATTTTTTTATGGATAACAACTGGCTTGATTTTTCGATTAGTTTAATGGAAAATAATCCTGATGTTGATATTATTGGCAATATAGTTTTCTTGCAATATCCAAAAGCAATGCAACAAAAATTTAATGATTTTATAACTCAAATTGGAAAAGAAAATTTAATAGAATATGCAAATTTGCCATTTTATATTCATGGTATTGCAGGTATATTTAATAATAAATCAATTACCTTATTAAAGAAAAAATATGGAGGAATACCACATTTACTAAACAATGATAAACAGTTAGCAGTTTTTTGTGAAAAACTTGTTACTTTATTAATGATAGATATAAATATCAAATTTGCACAATATCCTGGTGAAATATTTACTTATCTTTACCATAAAAGACAGGATAAATTACACACATATCTTTCAGAAGGAATGAGGTTATTTTACCAAAATGATATTCCAAATGCAATTAAATATTACAAATTATATTTGAATTTAGCAGAAAATTTAAAATATGAATTTGATATCATAAACGCATATATAAACTTAATAAATTCCTACCAGATATTAAAATTGCCAGAACAAATACAATATTATATAAAAAAATTAAAAAGAATGAATTTAAGTGAGAACATCAAATTACAGATAAAAGAAATTTTAGGCGATATACTTTAAAAGATATATTCACTTCTTTTAATATCACTATCTTGTATTATCTTAGTTTAAATGAATAATTATTATATAAACATAAAATTTAAAAAAAATTATTTGTTTTTAGGTGTAAAGTTTTGTTATATTTAATTTATCATAATGTATAATTAAGAGGTTTGAGATGAATTGGTTTAAAAATTTAAATTTCAAAGCTAAAATGGCTGTACTATAGATTATAACCACAGTTCCTTTTGTTATATTAATCTTTGGTTATTTAATCCCCAAAATTTCAGAAATATATTACAACGATAGAAAAGAATATCTAGAGCATTTAGTTGATGTTCCATATACTATTTTGGAATATTATAATAAAAATGTTCAAAGCGGGGAAATGACATTGGACTCTGCAAGAGAAATTGCATATGATAAAATAAATAGTTTGAGATATAATACTAAAGAATATTATTTTGGTTATAAATTAGATGGAACAACAGAAATATTAGGATCTGATCCATCTAAGAGGGGGACGAATAGAATTGACCTCAAGGATCTTGAGGGAAAATATTTTATTAAAGAATTGTGTGATAGTGCAAGGGAGCGTGGAAGGGGATTTGTAGCATATATGTATCCTAAGCTCGGTGAAGATAAGCCTTTGCCAAAACTTTCATTTATTAAGTATTTTGAACCTTGGGGAATTTTTATTGGTACTGGTATTTATATTGATGATCTGGAAGTAAAAATTTCTGAAACTAAGCAAGCTTAATATTTACCAATTATAATTATTATTGTTTTAGTGGGAATTTTATCTTATAAAGTATCAACTTTTCTTGCTAACACGACAATAAAACTAAAGAATTCTGCTATGGAAGTATCAAAAGGTAAATATGACGCTGTAATAGAATTTGATACACAAGATGAATTAGGTGAGCTTTCAAGGGTATTTAAAAAAATGGTTATGGAATTACAAAAATTAATTCGTATTGCTGAAGATAAATCTGAGGAAGCAGATAAAGCAAAACAAGAAGCATTAGAAGCTAAAATGAATATAGAAAAAGAAAAAGATTATCTTGAAAATAAAGTCAACATTTTGTTAGATAAAATGAATGATTTTGCTCGTGGAGATTTAACTGTCAGATTGCCAAATGAAAGCCATCCTATATTAGGAAAATTATTTAGTGCTTTTAATGAATCTCTAGAAAAATTAAGGAACATGTTTGAAAGAGTCAATCAAGCTGTACTTGCAACTTCGAGTGCAGCTGCTGAAATTTCTGCAAGTGCTGAACAAATGTCTGCTGGTGCTAGTGAACAAAGTTCTCAAATAAGAAGTGTAGCACAATCTACTGATGAAATGAATAAAACTATTCTAGATAATACCAGGAATGCAACACTTTCATCTGAAAAAGCAAAAAGTGCAGGTATTATGGCCAAAAATGGTGGTCAGGTTGTTCTTGAAACAATAAAAGGAATGGAAAATATTGCAAAAGTTGTTCAAGAAGCAGCTCAAAGAATTCAAAAATTGGGTAGTAGTAGTGATAAAATTGGTGAAATAGTTTAAGTAATAGATGAAATTGCTGATCAAACAAACTTGCTTGCATTAAATGCGGCAATTGAAGCTGCTCGTGCAGGTGAACAGGGTCGAGGCTTTGCTGTTGTTGCTGATGAAGTTAGAAAATTAGCTGAAAGAACAGGTAAAGCTACTAAAGAAATTGCTGAGATGATTAGAGAAATTCAAATTGATACAAAAGAAGCAGTTCATGCTATGGATAAAGGTATTAAAGAAGTAGACGCAGGTAAGGAATTGGTAAATAAAGCTGGAGAAGAATTACAAAAAATTATTCAGGAAACCAATGTTGTTGCAGATTTGATTACGCAAGTAGCAGCAGCTAATGAAGAACAAAGTGCTACAAGTGATGAAATTACTAAAAACTTAGAAACAATTGATAAAGTAATGGCTGAAACATCGTCTGGTATTCATCAAATCGCTATGGCAACAGAAGATTTGAACAGATTAACTTCCACTTTAAGAGATTTGATAAGACAATTTAAGTTATAAAAAAAGCCCCTCACGCAGGGGCTTTTTTTATTTCATGTACGGGCAATTTCCTCTAAAACCTTTACCTTTACCAAGTCCAGTCCCTATGGGTCTATTTTGGTACATTTGTTTTTTTTGTTCGTCTGTTAATTTGCTATAAACTTGTTGTTGATGATCAACTCTTGCCATATCCATTTTGCTTTTTACATCATTTCTTTGATTGATTAACTGTTTGATTTTATTATAGTCTGGGTTTTGTTTGTTCCTTTCATCAGCAATTTGAAGATTGATTTTTTCAATTTGTGCTCGATAATCAATCATTTGTGCTTGATGTTGTTGTATTAATTTTTCAATTTCTGCTTTTTGTTCGGATGTTAAAGATAAATTATTTAAGCAATAGCCCGAGCCAAACCCTTTGCCATTACCTTTCATTCTACCTGGTCCTGTTTGTGCAAAAATTGTTGCAGAAGAAAAAATAAATACTGCTATAATAGCTAATACGATTGTTGAAACTTTGGGTTTCATTATACACCTCTAATTAAATTTTTTTGAAAATCTATATATTTGACAGCACAACTTAAATGTTGGTTTAAAAGAATTGGTTAGAAAAAAAAAAAAAAATTAAAAAAAACTTGATTTTTCAATTTTTTAGTATTAATTTAATACTGAAAATATTATAAAATTATGAAAACACAAAAAGTAAATAACTTCTACGTTCAAAAGACAAATCTACTTTTATTAAGACATTGTCCAGATTTATAACTTCAAATTACATCCTTCGCAAATAATCCATATTGTTATTATTTTTATCTTTTTTACTTAAGTTCAATTTATTCATTTTTTAATAAATCAATTAACAACCAAATGGGGAGTTTAAAATGACACGCAGAAACATTCTTATCATGGGTGCAGCTGGAAGAGATTTCCACAACTTTAATGTTCTTTACAGAGATAATGAAGCTTACAATGTAGTTGCTTTTACAGCTACACAAATTCCAAATATTGATGATAGAAAATATCCTAAGGAATTAGCTGGAAAATTATATCCAGAAGGAATTAAAATATATCCAGAAAGTGAATTAGTTAATTTAATCAAAGAACTAAAAGTTGACGAAGTAGTTTTTTCATATTCTGATGTTCCTTTTGAATATGTGATGACAAAAGCTGCTATAGTTAATGCTGCTGGTGCTGCATTTACAATGTTAGGTGCTCATCAAACAATGTTAAAAAGTACAAAACCAGTTGTTGCTGTAGTTGCAGTAAGAACAGGATGCGGTAAATCTCAAACATCAAGAAAAGTTGTTGAAGTATTGACTAAAGCTGGAAAAAAAGTTGTAGCAGTTCGCCATCCTATGCCTTATGGTGATTTGAATGCGCAAAAAGTTCAAAGATTTGCTACAATGGATGATTTAGTTAAACACAAATGTACAATTGAAGAAATTGAAGAATATGAACCACATGTTGCTAGAGGTGGAGTAATTTATGCTGGTGTTGATTATGAAGCAATTTTGAGAGAAGCTGAAAAAGAAGCTGATGTAATTCTTTGGGATGGCGGTAATAATGATACTCCATTCTATGCGCCAAATGTAACATTCTGTGTTGCTGATCCACACAGAGCAGGCCATGAAATTAGCTACTATCCAGGTAATACAAGTTTAAGAATAGCTGATGCAGTTGTTATTAATAAAATTGATACTGCAGATAGAGACGATATTTTATATGTAAGAGAAAATATTCGCGAATGCAATCCTAAAGCAACTGTTATTGATGGAGCTTCTCCAATATTTGTTGATAATCCAGAAATAATCAAAGGTAAAAGAGTTCTTGTTGTTGAAGATGGTCCTACATTAACTCACGGTGAAATGACTTATGGAGCAGGTGTTGTTGCTGCAGAAATTTATGGAGCATCTGAATTAGTAGATCCAAGACCTTATACAGTTGCTTCTATCACAGCTACTTATGAGAAATATCCTAATATTGGAATATTATTACCTGCAATGGGTTATGGTGAACAACAATTAAAAGATCTTGAAACAACAATTAATAATACAGAATGCGATGCTGTTATCATTGGTACACCAATCGATCTTGGTAGATATATTAAAATAAATAAACCTTACACAAGAGTAAGATACGAATTACAAGAAATTGGTGCTAACACAGTTGAAAGTGTATTAAAAGAAAAAGGAATAATTTAATAGTAATTTTAAATGCCAGTCTTAATGGCTGGCATTTTAAATATAAAGTGAGGTAGGTATGAGCAAATTAGCAGTTTGTGCATTTGGTGGTAATGCTCTTTTATTAAGCAATCAAAAAGGTACAATTTACGAACAAGAAGATAACGCTACAAGAGCAGCTAAAAATTTAATGCCATTAATAAAAAAAGGGTATAACTTAGTTCTTTCTCATGGTAATGGTCCACAGGTTGGAAATATCATGCTACGTAATCATGCTGGGCATCAATTATATAATATTGAAGAAATGCCACTTGATATTTGTGTTGCAGATTCTCAAGGTGGTATTGGTTATATAATAGAAAGAATTTTAAGAAATGTATTATTTGAAAATGGGTATAAAAAAGATGTTGCTACATTGGTAACACCTGTTGTAATTGATGAAAATGATCCGGCATTTCAAAATCCTACAAAGCCTGTTGGTCCATATTACAGTAAAGAAGAAGCAGAAAAATTAGCTAAAGAAAATAATTGGGCTATCAAAGAAGATGCTAGAGGAAGGGGATGGAGAAGAGTTGTTGCATCTCCTAAACCTTTGGATATTTTTAATGTAAAATTAATAGAAGAACTTGCAAGAAGAGGTTATATTGTTATTGCTGCTGGCGGCGGCGGTATTCCTGTGTATTTTGATGAAAAAGGTTTTATTCGTGCTAATGAAATGGCGGTAATTGATAAAGATTTGGCATCATCTCTTATGGCTCAAAAAATAAAAGCTGATGAATTTTATATTTTAACAGATGTGCCAAAAGTTTGTATTAACTTTAATAAACCAGATCAAAAAGAACTTGATTTAGTTACAGTTGCTGAAGCTGAAAAACTTATTCAAGAAGGTCACTTTGCCGCTGGAAGTATGTTGCCTAAAGTACAAGCTGCTATTCAATTTGTTAAAAATACAGGAAATGTTGCAGTTATTACAGAATTAGGCCAATTAGATAACGAAAATGCTGGAACAAGGTTTGTTCCTTAATCAAAAATTGTTTATATTTAAATATTTATAAAATAGGAGATATTCCAATGGCTGTAAATATGAAAGGAAAAAGCTTAATTGAAATTTTCCATCTTACTTTAGAAGAAGTTGAACAAATTTTTGAGCTTTCTAAAACATTAAAAATGGAAAGATTAATTGGCAAAAAGCACAATGATTTATTAGCTGGTAAAAAATTAGGTATGATTTTTTCTAAACCATCTACAAGAACTAGAGTTTCTTTTGAAGTTGGTATCTATGAACTCGGTGGCACTGGGTTATATTTTAATCAAAACGATTTACAATTGAAAAAAAGTGAAAATATCCACGATACAGCTAAAGTTTTATCAAGATATTTAGATGGTATTATGATTAGAACTTTCGATCATCAAGATGTGATTGATTTAGCAAAATATGGTTCTATTCCTGTAATTAACGGTTTAACAGATTTACATCATCCTTGCCAGGTTTTAACAGATTTATTTACAGTTTTAGAGAAAAAAGGTAGACTACGTGGATTAAAGATGGCTTATATTGGAGATGGTAATAATATGGCTCACAGTTTATTACATGGTTGCGCAAAAGTTGGTATGGATATTGCAATTGCTTCTCCTTCTGGTTATACACCTGATAAAAAAGTAGTTGAAGAAGCACAACAAGACGCTAAATATATGGGTAGCAAAATTGAAATTCTTGAAGATCCGATTGCAGCTGTAAAAGATGCTGATATTGTTTATACTGATGTTTGGGCTAGTATGGGACAAGAAGCAGAAGCTGCTGAAAGAAGAAAGAAATTTATGGCTTATCAAGTTAATCCAGAATTAGTAAAACATGCTAAAGATGATTATATTTTTATGCACTGTTTACCAGCACATCGTGGTGATGAAGTTGTTGATGAAGTTATGGATGATGAAAAACATTCTGTTGTTTTTGATGAAGCTGAAAACAGATTGCATGTCCAAAAAGCAATTATGGCTTTAGTAATGTAATATTTCTAAGTTATAAGAAGATAAAGCCAATTTTTAATAGATAAATCACTGTATTTAATAAAGGGTTGTCTTTTGTTAAGGCAGCCCTTTTTTATTTTTCTAACTTCAAAGTAATTACTAAAACTTTAATTTTGGAAATTGTTCAAATATTCATACTTACTTTAATTTTAAATTATTTTTGCGGCTAATTAGGAGAATTGCTATTTAAAATTTATAAAATTTGTTTTTTATGTAATAATTTCTTATTTTAACAAATTTAAAAATAAAATAATATTGCTTTATTATGGAAGAGTTCAAAAAGTTAGTAGACATTATTAATAACAATCAAAAATTTGTTATTACCACACATGTAAATCCGGATCCAGATGCAATATGTTCTTGTTTAATATTTTATACAATTCTAAAAAACTTGAACAAAGATGTTAAGATTATCAATACAAGTGCCACTCCTTATTTTATCGAATTCCTTGATTATGAAAAAGTTATAGAAAAATATAATAGGGATATACATTTAGAATATATAAATGATTTTGACGTTATTGTATGTTTAGATTTTAATCATATTGGAAGACTTGATACAATGGAAAAAGATGTTATAGCATCAAAAGCATATAAAATTTGTATTGATCATCATACTGAACCGGAAGTTCAATATTTCGATTATCTTTTCAATAATGAGGATTATGCTGCTACTGTTGAAATTATGTACGATCTTATTAAAGCTACAAAAATAATTCAATTCGATAAAAAAATAGCTGAGTGGATATATATTGGATTAAAATCTGATACCGGTTCATTTAGTTACGAACGAACTACCGCTAAGACTTACAATATTGCTGCTGAGCTTGTGAGTTTAGGTGTTAATCCATTTGAAATTCATCATTTATTAAATAGTAAAAATAGATTAAATAAAATTCATTTGCAAGGGCATGTTCTTTCGCAAATGAAATTAGATGATACTAATAAAATTGCTTATATAGTTGTTACAAAAGCTATACTTGATAAAACAGGTGCAGAAGAAAGTGAAATTGATGGATTAGTGAATAATTGTCTTTCGATTGAAGGTGTTGAAGTAGGCTTGTTATTTATCGAAATGGAACAAGGAATGAAAATTAATTTTAGATCAAAAGGCAAAGTTCCTGTAAATAAATTAGCAGCTATATATAAGGGTGGGGGACATCACAATGCATCTGGTGCCCGATTATTTGATAAAGAGTTAAATGATGAAATTATCACTGATGTAATCAAAAATGCTCAATTATTTATCAAAGAATATGCTGGATAGTTTATGATAAGTTTTCAGTTTAAATACAAAACAGTTAAAGATACTTATGAATATTTAGTTTATATTTGCGATGAAAAATCAATAAATAATAAAGAAATCCACATTCCAGAAATTTCATTTAACTATACATTTAATAATAAAGAAGAAATCAAAAATTTATTACCTATAGGAATTAAAAGGCAACTTAAAGTTTTATCTTATGCTAATAATGATAAGTATTCAGTTATCAATGGAATATCTAATTTTATTAGTTCAATTAATAACGACTCTAATGTTATAATATACTTAAATGATTTTTCGAAAGATAAAGAATTTTTAAGACAACTTGTTGAAGGTATTTTTTTAGGAAGTTATAAATTTGATAAGTATTTATCTGAAAAAAAAGAAAAGAATTTAATTATTAGTTTTATAAATCTTGAAGAAGATAAATTAAAGCAACTTATTAATATATCAAAAGTTATATATGATTGTGTAAAGTTAGCTAGAGATTTATCTAATGAAATACCCGATGTATTAACGCCTAAATCCTTTGTAGACACTGCGTTAAGTGAAATCGGTAAAAGTTACAATAAAATTCAAACTGAAATATATAACTATAAGAAATTGCAAGAATTAGGCTTTAATGGTATATTAACCGTTGGCAAAGGAAGTAAAAATAAACCATTTTTACTTGTTGCAAGTTACAAGGGAATTGAAAATAGCGATAAATTTTATGCATTAATAGGAAAAGGAATTACATTTGACTCGGGTGGTTATTCAATTAAACCTTACGATTCAATGCCTGAAATGAAAGCAGATATGTCGGGAGCAGCTGTCGCATTAGCAACTTTCTTAGCTGTAGAAAGATTAAAATTACCAATAAATTTAAAAATTTATATACCATTAGCAGAAAATTTAGTAAGTGGAAGCGCTTATAAACCTTCTGATATCATAAAAATGTATAATGGTAAAACAGTTGAAGTTGTAAATACTGATGCAGAAGGGAGATTAATTCTAGCCGATGCCCTATCTTTTGTAAGTGAACAAAATCCTGAGTTAATTATAGATTTGGCTACTCTAACTGGCGCTATTGTAGTTGCTCTAGGAATGAATTATAGCGGAGTTTTTTCAAATAATAATGAATATTTTGATAAATTAAGTGATATTTCTAAAAGAACTAATGAAAAAATATGGCAAATGCCATTAGCAGAAGAATATAGTGAATTACTTAAGAGTGATATAGCTGATATGAAAAATTTAGGGGATAGATGGGGAGGAGCAATTACAGCTTCTTTATTCCTTAAAAATTTTATTAAAGATGGGACAAAATGGATACATATAGACCTTGCTGGTCCTTCATTTCCTAATCAATTCGGACCTAATACCAAAAATACAATGACAGGTTATGGTGTTAGATTGTTAACATATTTTTTTATGAATTTGAATAATAGTGACTCATTGAATATATCAAATTAGCTATTAGTTTAGTTGGTAAATCAAATCTTTTATTTTACAATTTATTTAGTTATATTTAAAAATTCAAAAAAATTAAAATAGTATGGCAAAAATAATAGCAATTGCGAATCAAAAAGGTGGTGTTGGAAAAACAACAACGGCAATTAATTTATCTTCTGCTTTAGTCACTTACGATAAAAAAGTTTTATTAGTAGATTTAGATCCACAAGCAAATTCAACATCCGGGTTGGGTGCTGAGTACACTAATACAATTTATAATGTATTAACACAAAAAGCCCAAATTGAAGATGCTATTTGTGATTGTAGTATGCCCGGTTTGAAATTATTACCAAGTGAAAATAACTTAGCAGCAGCTGAATTTGAGTTTTTAAATGTACCTAATCGACATTATTTATTAAAAAATTATTTAAGTAAAATCTCAGATAAGTTTGATTTTATCATTATTGATTGTCCGCCTTCATTACATTTATTAACAATAAACGCTCTTTCTGCAGCAAATTCAGTTTTAATTCCTGTTCAAAGTGAGTACTTCGCATTAGAAGGGTTAAAGCAATTATTAGGTACGATAAATCAAGTTAAGACGCACTTTAATAAAAACTTACATATCGAAGGTGTGTTACTTACAATGTATGATAGTAGATTAAAATTATCTAATCAAGTAAATGAAGAGTTGAAAAAATATTTCAAAGATCTTGTCTATGAGGCTATTATATACAGAAATGTTAGAATATCGGAAGCTCCAAGTCATTCTAAACCAGTATTGTTATACGATCCAACTTCATCGGGGACACAAAATTATATTTCTTTAACAAAAGAATTTTTAACAAAAAATGGTATTCAAGTATAATAGAGAAAGCAGAATATGAAAACAACAGGGTTAGGTAAAGGGTTAGATGCAATTTTTACTACAGATATTAATAATCTTCAAGAAAATTTACAGGTTGAAATTGATACAAATACGATAACAAAAATTGATGTAAATCTTATAGATCCAAATCCATTTCAGCCAAGAGTTGAATTTGATAGAGAAGCATTAGATGAATTAAAAAAATCAATCTTGCAAAATGGATTAATACAACCTATAACTGTTCGACCATATCAAAATAGATATCAATTAATATCTGGTGAAAGAAGATTAAGATCTTTCAAAGAATTAGGGTACAAAGAAATACCTGCTTACATCATCAATGTTGAATCTGATGAGATGATGTTAGCGCTTGCGTTGATTGAAAATTTACAACGCGAAAAACTCAATATCATAGAAGTGGCTCATGCATATCAAAGATTAATAGATGAATGTAATCTAACTCAAGAACAAGTTGCAGAAAAGGTTGGAAAAGAGAGATCCACTATTACAAATACAATTAGATTATTGAAACTTCCTAAGGCTATACAAGATTCCCTTGCCAAAGAAGAAATTACACCAGGACACGCACGCGCTTTACTTTCTTTAGAAAATACTGCTCAGCAGTTGGATGTATTTGAAAAAATTAAAACTGAACAATTATCTGTTAGAAAAGTTGAGCAATTAGTTCAATCAATTAGTAAAAGTGGTGGTTCAAAAAAAATTAAACAAGGGAAATCAAATTCTACCAATATTCCTAAGGATATAAATATAAAAGATTATGAAGATAAATTAAGACATCTTGTTGGTACAAAAGTTTCTATCAATCACAGAAAAGATGGTGATGGAGAAATAATAATTAGTTATTTTTCTCTTGATGAATTTGAAAGAATTTTTGAGCTACTTAATGAAATCTCCAATATTTAAGATTTTTATATTTTTATGTATATATAGTAAATTATTTTCGCAGGATAGTATTAATACAGATTTTAGTAAATTGTATTACAACCAAAGTAAAAGCCCTTCAACAGCAATTCTTTTAAGCAGTGTATTACCAGGAAGTGGACAAATATATAACGAATCTTACTATAAAGCGCCAATTATATGGGGCTCGTTGGCTTTTTTTGGTTATTATTTTAAGTTTTATCAAGATAAATATGATGATTATTCAAAAATATATAAACACAAATTAATGAACAATGAACCTGATGCACAATCATATAGTAGAATAAGAAATTTTTATTATAAGAGAAGAGATGAAATGGGATTGTATTTATTATTAATCTATGTTGCTAATATCATTGACGCCTATGTTGATTCCCATTTATTTGATTTTAATGTTATTCCGCCTTCAAATCAACCGTTAATATCTTATCCAAAATCAACATATCAGTTTAATATAAAAATACCATTCTAAGATACTTACATAATTTTTTCAAATGTAGAGTTAAGGCTCTTAGGAGTTGTATTCAATGGTTGATTTAATGCTTGAATTAGTTCCAACGCTTGTTTTCCGTATTGACTTTTTACTTCATTCAACATCTTCATAGCAACTTCTTTTTGAACTTTAGATGTTGAATTAACAATATTATTGATAACTTGCTCTGGTATATTTGAAATAGCTCCGATTTGCATAAATTTTTCTCTTTTTTTTTACAATATAATTTAATAAATTTTAAAAGTCAATAGTAAATTTAAGGAAAAATTATGAATAATAAAAGACCACCATGGGATGAATATTTTTTAAAATTAGCAATGTTAGTAAGTGAAAGGGCAACATGTCCAAGAATGCATTGCGGCTGTGTTCTTGTAAGAGATAAAAGAATTTTAGCTACGGGGTATAATGGTTCAATACCTGGAGAGCCACATTGTGAAGATGTTGGGTGTTTAATTGTAGATAATCACTGCGTAAGAACAATACATGCTGAAATTAATGCATTAACTCAATGTGCACAACAGGGAATCAGTACTCAAGGGGCTACTGCTTATGTTACAAATATGCCTTGTACAAATTGTGCCAAAGCTTTAATTGCTGCTGGTATAAAGAGAGTTGTAATATTTTCTGATTATCATGATACTTTAGCTGAAGATTTCTTTAAATCTGCTAATGTGGAACTAGTAAGAATCCCAATGCCAGATAAAATGATAAATTATGATTTGGAACAATATACTTCGGCTAAGAAAAAATCATAAAAAAATTATTTTTTTTGAATAATTTTTCATAATTTTAATATAACAATATTGGTTGTTTTATGGATAAAGATCTTCACTCAATTCAGGAAGCAAGGGATTTAATAGCAAAAGCAAAAGCAGCACAGCAAGAATTTAAACATTTTTCACAAGATCAGGTTGATAAAATTGTCCTGGCAATGGTTAATGCTGGTGCTAATGCTGCTGAGAAATTAGCTAAAATGGCAGTAGAAGAAAGCCAGATTGGAAAATATGAAGATAAAATTACCAAAAACTTATTTGCAACAAAAAGTCTCTGGGAATCTATTAAAAGCTTAAAAACTGTAGGTGTTATAGGTACTGAAGCTAATGGAAAAATTATAAAAATAGCTGAACCAATGGGAGTAATAGCTACGCTTATACCTTGTACAAATCCCACATCTACTGCAATGTTTAAAGCAATAATTTCTGTAAAAACAAGAAATGCTATTGTTGCAAGTCCACATCCACGCTCTATAAAATGTACTGCAGAAGCATTGGAAATATTGAACAAAGCAGCTATACAAGCTGGAGCTCCCGAAGGGCTTATTAATTGTATGTTAACACCTACATTAGAAGGTACTGAACAATTAATGAAGCATAAAGATGTTGCTCTAATTCTGGCTACTGGTGGCTCAAATATGGTAAAAGCAGCTTACAGTAGTGGCAAACCTGCTTATGGAGTTGGGCCGGGAAATGTTCCTGCATTTATCGAAAGAAGTGCTAATGTTCAAAAAGCCGTTGCTGATATAATTTATGGTAAAACATTTGATAATGGTACTTTATGCTCATCCGAACAAGCAATTATAGCCGATAAACCAATTGTAGATGAAATTAAAAAAGAAGTTATTAAAAATGGCGGTTACTTCTTAAATAGTGAAGAAAAACTTAAACTCGAGAAGTTTGCTGTTCCACACGGACATTTAAATAGTGAAATTGTTGGCAAAAGTGCACAATGGATAGCAAAACAAGCGGGTATTAATATTCCTGAAAATGTAAAAGCATTAGTTGTTGAAACTAAAAGTGTAGGCAGGGAAGAACCTTTATCAATCGAAAAACTTTCGCCAATTCTAGCGTTTTATGTTGTTGATGGTTGGTTAGAAGGCTGTCATAAATGTATTGAGTTATTAAACTTAGGCGGTATTGGTCATACAATGGCTATTCATTCTTCTGATAAAGATATCATTATGAAATTTGCTTTTGAAAAACCAGCGTTTAGAATTATTGTAAATACAACATCAGCTTTAGGTGCTGTAGGTTATACAACTGCTTTAAATCCATCTTTGACATTAGGACCAGGAACCTGGGGTGGCTCTGTAATTTCCGAAAATGTAAGTGCGAAACATTTGATGAATATTAAACATCTTGCTTTTGAAACAAATCCTGTTAATCAAGGTTTTGCGGTAGATCACATAGCAAATTCTAGTGAAATGAGAGAATCATTTTTGGAAGAAATCGAAAAAAGATTACTAGCGCGTGCTGGAAATCCGAAAGTGCAATCATATCAATCTTTTCAAAAAAATGAAAAAACAACTGAAACTAGTAAAAGTATAAGTGAAGAAGAGATAGACAAAATTATTATGAGCTTCTTTAATAAAAAGTAGTATTTACTATTTTTAAATAATAGCCACTAAGTTTAAATTTTCAAAATAGATATACCAAACTTAGTGGCTAAATTATCTTTAAATGAGATTATTATTCTGAAGAAATGTTGAGCAGTTTATACATTGCATCTAGTAGTACACTTATTTGAGGTTTCGTTAATTGTAAATCAGCACCAACAGAAGCACCTTTATGTAAGATATCTTCCGATACAATTGATGAAAATATAATTACCGGTAAAGATTGCAAAATTTTATGTGTTTTTATATTTTTTGTTAGTGTAAAACCATCCATTTGTGGCATTTCAACATCTGTAATGACAATATTAACAAAATTAGAAAGATTGTCCCCACTAGCTTCAACATTTTTAGCAATTTCTTCAAGATATTTCCAGGCAGAAAGTCCATCGTTGAAAGCAATGTATTTAAAACCAGCCAAATCTAATCTACCTGAAATCATTTTTCTTATAGTAGGGGAATCTTCAGCAGTTACAACTGTAAAGTCTTTAGCAGTTAATTTTTTGTTTTCAGCTTCTTTTAATAATTCTGGTCTTTCAACTTCTAGCCCAAGTTCAGGATTAATTTCAGCAATAATTTTTTCAACATCCGCTAGCAAAATATTTTTATCTTCTGTTTTAATGATACCGATAATTGATGATTGTTCTTCTGCAAAATCGTTGATAACATCTGGAGCTTCAACTTGTGTCCAGAAAAATCTATATATTCTTTTTACATCATTAACAATAAAACCAAATTGGTTATTATTAAATTCTGTGACTATGAGTTTTTTGTTTTTTTGTTCACTGGAATAATTAAAAAGGCTTAAACCTAAATCTATAACGGGAATAATACGATTTCTTAGGTTAAATATACCCTTGACATTTGGAGGTTGATTAGGTAGTTCGGTAATTTCTGGCATATTCATGATTTCTCTTACTTTGGCTACATTTATACCAAAAGATTGCTTTTTCAGGCTTCCATCTGTGTCTGGGTATTCAATAATATATTCAATTATTTCAAGTTCATTGGTTCCGGATTCTAAAAGGATGTTAGTTTTCATAAAAACCTCTTAATAATATTTTTCTTCTTTTAATTCGCCACCTTTGTAAAAAGATTGAAATAAACCAGAAAGTTTTCCCTCGTAGTAATTTGATATTTCCATAGCAGTGCCATCATCGTAATAAAATCTTTGTTCGCCATGTAATAAACCATCTTTATAATTTTTAATGCTTTTTAAAACTCCATTATGATAATAATCGACAAAGTTTTCTTTAACTTCAACGATTATACCTTTTTCGTCATACCTAACTCTTTTGGTAATCTCTCCATTAACATAAAAATCCAAAACGGTAAGTTTGCCATTAAAATCGTATAATCTTGCATAGCCTTCCAATTTATTGTTTTTATATGTAGCTTCTAAAATACAAACACCTATTTCGTTGTAAACTTTTGTTTCACCATCAAGAATGTCATCTACAAAGTTTTTAATAACTTCAAGATTACCATTTTCATAATAAGTGTATGATGTACCATTAAGTTTTCCGTTATGATAGTTATAAACAGATTGCAATTTGCCAGATTTATAATATGTTTTAGTGATACCTTCTTGTACTCCATTGATATAATTGACTTCTGCCCAGAGCTCCCCAGTTTCATAATACCACTTTGATATTCCTTCAAGTTGACCATTTTTATAATTCCATATCATCGAAAGGGTTCCGTCATCAAAATACCATTTAGATTCTCCTTCTTCTTTTCCATCTTTAAAAAACCATTCTTTTGATAATTGTCCAGAGGGATAATATTCTTTGTAAATACCGTCCCTTTTGCCATTTATTACATATCCTTCTGATTTTATTTTTCCATTTTTGTAATATTCTATTTTATAATCATTTTCTTGAGAAAAAATTGTAATGTTGAATGCAATCAATAAAGTTAATATAATTTTCTTCATATTTAAATAAAATTTTCTTATTTTTAACTTAATAATAATAAATTTTTTGCAAATAAAAAAATAAAATGAGTAATTATAAGGGACATTTTTTTTTCAATTTGATAATTTTTATCCCATTTGTATTTTTTATCAATAAGTATTTTTTTGTAGAACTTCACATTTCCCAAAAGATAATCAATTATGTTTTACTTTTATCAATTAGCATCTTATTTACATTATGGCCGGATATTGATACCAAAAGTGTAGGGCAACGATATTTTTATATTGTTTTTTTTATTGCGGATATTATATTAATCATTACAGATAAATTAAATGAAGCTGCATTACTTGGGTTAATGGCTATGCTACCAATAATATCAAATCACAGAGGTTTTTTTCATTCGCTTTTTGCTGTCTTTTTCTTTCCGGCGGTATTTTTACTGGCACCTGGACTTTATCATCAATCTTTTACTTATTCCAAAATTATTGTTGGTTTACCTTATTATCTTGCAGGTGTTTTGGGATATCTTGGCCATTACATTTTGGATGGGTTATTATGGAAAAATATAAAAAGGAAAATATTATGAAACATTCATTTGAACAGAGAATACATTTTTATCAATGCGATCCTGCTGGTATTTTATACTTTGCAAATATTTATAATATTGCACATGATGCTTTTGAAGAATTATTTTTACTTAAATATATTAATTTGAATGACTACAAATGGTATCTTTTACCTATAGTTCATTCCGAAGCAGATTATAAAAAACCATTAAGATTTAATGATATTGTAGAAACTCATATGATACTTGAAAGTATTGGAGAGCACTCATTTACTTTCAAGTATGATATTTTTAATAAATCAATAGGGCTAGTTGCTGCAACTGTAAAGATAACTCATACTTTAATAGAAACTAAAACATTTCAAAAAGTTAAGTTATTTCCAGAAATTATAGAGATTTTAAATAAATTCAAATAATCATGGAGGGTAGTATGGCGTGTGATAACAAGCAAAAAAATCTTCAAAGATGTAACTGTACTTATGAGCCTTGTCCAAGAAAAGGAGTATGTTGCGAATGTATTGCATATCACAGAAGTATGGGGCAGTTACCAGCTTGCTACTTTGATAAAAAAACAGAAGCAACTTATGATAGAAGTATTGAAAGATATTTAAAGATGAAAGGAAAGTAATTTGTTTTTGGGCAGAAATTTTAAATAAATAGCAATTATTTTGAAGTATAAGATTTCAAAAGTAATATAGCAACAATTAATCGCTTATATTTTAATTGGTTAAAAGTAATGATTTGAATATATTTTAGAGTTATTTATATTTTTTATATCTTATTGTAGAATAATCTATTTAGTATTTCAATACAACTCAACATAATCGATAAATCCCACAAAATTATATTCAAATAAATTAAAAAAACATCTATCAAAACAGAAAATTATTGAAAGTAAACTGTAAAATTGAAAGTTTTTTAAGTAATTTAGGACTTAGACTGTATTTTCAAAAGTTCCTGTTTAATTGACAGGGGCTTTTTTAGTTATAAATTATTTTTTGATACATACAATTAAAAAATTAATTTGACTTTAAAGAAAAATCGGAGTAAATTAACCTATATAATAATTTGGAGTTTTTATGAAACTTCTTAAAATTTTATATGAAAAATTTAAAATTTGTTTTATAATTTTTAGTGGCGTAATAGTGGGATTGTTATCTTTAATGGTTTATCTTTCAAGAGCCCATTCTTACCTTTCCGATGATCCAGCAACCTGTATGAATTGCCATGTAATGGCCACTGCATATAGTGGATATTTCCATAGTTCGCACCGTAATTTTACCACTTGTAATGACTGTCATGTTCCACACGATAACATATTCCATACATATTATTCTAAAGCAAAAGATGGAATTAGGCATGCAACAATTTTTACCTTGAGAGCAGAACCACAAGTAATAAGAATTAAAGAAGATGGTAAAAAAGTAGTTCAAGAAAATTGCATAAGATGCCATGAAAATTTAATTGTTGATGCAAAACTTACACAATATCCAAGTTCACAAATTAATCATCATCGCTATGATTTTAATTGCAATCACTGTCATAGGGAAACACCGCACGGAAAAATTCAAAGTTTAGCAAATACAACAGCAGCAAAAGCTCCTTTTGTTAGTAGCGCTGTTCCTGAATGGTTAAAGAAAATTATGCAATAAAATTCAAATGGAGGCTTTATGAACAAGCTTAATAATTTAATTGAGAATAATCCTAAAATGAAATGGATAATTTTTATTGTAGTGGTTGTAGTAATATTTTTATTAGGACTTTTTTCCGCATCAATTATGGAAAGAAGGGCCGAAGCACAATTTGTATTTACTCCAAAAGTACAATATGATGAATTAGAGCCTAGATCTGAAATTTGGGGACAAAATTTTCCTAAAGAATATGAAACTTATTTATTAACTGCTGATACAACATTTAAGAGTAAATATAATGGGAGTGGCCTTGAAGATGCTTTAGCGGAAAATCCTGAAATGGTAATTTTATGGGCTGGATATGCATTTTCAAAGGATTATAATAAACCACGTGGCCATTATTATGCAATAGAAGATGTAAGAAAAACTTTAAGAACGGGTGCACCAAATGATACAACTCCAAGTCCGCAACCAAATACTTGTTGGACATGCAAAAGTTCAGATGTTCCACGGGTTATGAAGGAAAAAGGAGTTCAAGGGTTTTATGCTGGCTCGTGGGATAAATTAGGTCATGAAATTGTTAATTATATAGGTTGTGCAGATTGTCATGATTCTAAAAATATGGATTTGAAAATTACTCGTCCTGCGTTGATAGAAGCATTGCAAAGACAAGGAAAAGATGTTGCAAAACTTACTCATGCAGAAAAAAGGACAATGGTTTGTGCACAATGTCATGTTGAGTATTTCTTTGATAACCGTGATGGTAAACAAAAATACCTAACCTTTCCGTGGGATAAAGGAATATCTGTAGAGGAGATTGAAAAATATTATGATGAATTTAATTATGCTGATTGGATACATCCAATTAGTAAAGCACCTATGTTAAAAGCACAGCATCCAGATTATGAAGTATTTACTCTTGGAGTTCATTCAAGAGCAGGATTAAGTTGTGCTGATTGTCATATGCCGTATGAAAGCCGTGGCGGAGTTAAGTTTACAAGCCACCATATAACATCTCCTTTGCAGCATATTAATAAAACTTGTCAGGTTTGTCACAGAGAATCAGAAGAAGAGATCAAATCAAGGGTATATCAAAGACAAGAAGCTAATAAACAACTCCAAAATATTATACAAAAAGAATTAGCCATAGCTCATTTTGAAGCAAAGCATGCCTGGGATATCGGTGCTAAAGAAGATGAAATGAAACCTATTTTACAATTAATTCGTCAAGCTCAATGGAGATGGGATTTTGCAGTTGCTGGGCATGGTAATTCTTTCCACGCACCACTGGAAACAGCTAGAATTTTAGCACACGGTATCAATAAAGTCCAGGAAGCCAGAAGACAATTAACAAGATTATTTGCAAAATATAACAATTTTGATGTTAAAATTCCAGATTTTTCAACAAAAGAAAAAGCACAGTTGGCAATTGGTTTAAATATTAGTAAATTAAAGAATGAGAAAAAAATATTTTTGGAAAATGTTGTTCCAAAATGGTTAGCTAAAGCTAAAGAAAGAGAAAGTAAATATTCAGTTAAAAATTTGTGAGAGTTTATGAATATAAAAGAGTTATACCAAAAAATATTGTTTATTATAACTGGGGGTATATCCCTCAGTTTTTTTATTGAAATATTTTTAAATTTGCCACAATTTGTTTTTCCTTATAATTTATGGTTGGTAGTATTACTTTTAATATTTACTTTTTTTATCTACTATTTTTTCCGTGAAAAACAGATATTTATAATTTTGTCATCTGTCCATACCGCAATAGCTTCTTTATTATTTTATATTGTATTTTTGATAATATCAGGTTTTGTGCCACAAGTTAAAGATAATACTTTATTAACAACAATTGGATTAACGCATATTGTTTCAAGTATTCCATTTACATTTTTAACTTTACTACTCGTAATAAATTTACTTTTTGCATTATGGAAGAGAATATTTTTACCTTTGTCAATTAAGAATGTAACTTTTATTATAAATCATTTAGGTATTCTAATTGTTCTATTATTTGGCAGTATTGCTGCATTTGATTTAATTCGAACAACTATGTATATTGAAAAAAATAAAGTAATATGGTATTCTTTTAATGATAACAATAAAGATGTAGTTCAACTACCTTTTGCAATTGAATTGAAAGATTTTGATATAGATTATTTTGAACCAAATATTCAACTCTTAAAAATTAAAGATATATCTAACAATAAATTAGATTTAATTTCCCAGGTAAGTGTTGATAAAAATAAGATATTAAAACTTAAAGATTTTGAAATTAAAATACATCGTATTATTGATTATGCCTGGTTCATTGAAGATACTGTTTATACAAACTATTCACCAGGATATACAAAAGCAGTTTATGTTACAATAAAGCGAAAAAATCAGATGATAAATTCGTGGTTAAGCTTTCCAACATTTGTGCAAAATGCAAGATATGTAAGAATTGGTGACTATGTTTTAATGTTATCTACTCCGCAACCTAAGAAATATATTTCGTATGTAAAAGTTTATGAAAAATCTGGTAGAGTATATGATGATAGTATTTTAGTTAATCATCCTCTGGATATAGAAGGCTGGAAGGTTTATCAAAAAGATTATGACCAAAACTTAGGAGAATTTAGTAATATATCAATTTTAGAAGTTAATCATGATAGATGGCTGAGTATAGTCTATTTTGGAATTTTTATGATGATTATTGGTTCAATTTTACTTTTGATAACATCAAGGAGATAAAATGTTAGCAATATATAATACAGTATCAATTTTAACTATAATAATTTATACTTTTGTAATAATAGTACTAATAAATAATTTCAATAAAGAACAAATAGCAAAAAGATTTATTGATATATTTCAGTTTATTGCTTTAATAATTTCATTAAGTTTTATTGTCTATTACTGGATAACAATCGATAGAACACCATTAAGAACATTATGGGAAACAAGGCTCTGGTATGCCTTTTTTACTGCTCTTATAGCTACAATATTTAAGCTTTACTGGAAAATGAATTATATGCTTATCTATGGTAATTTTATAACAATAATATTTATTTTAGTGAATTTATTACATCCAGAAAATTTTTCAAAAGAATTAATGCCTGCTTTACAAAGTTATTGGTTTATTCCGCATGTTATAGTATATATTTTTTCTTATGCATTATTTGGAATTGTTACTATTATGGCAATTTTTAATTTAATTCCCAAAATAAAATTCAAAGCTGATATCAAAGATATAGATAATATAATCTACATTGGGTTAGCATTTTTAACATTAGGATTAGTTTTTGGTGCTTTGTGGGCAAAAGAAGCATGGGGAAGTTATTGGACATGGGATCCTAAGGAAATTTGGGCGATGATAACGTGGGTAATATATCTTCTATATGTGCATTATAGATATGGTTTTCAGTACAGTGAAAAATTCAATAATTATTTTATAATTACTGCTTTCGTATTGTTATTAATTTGCTGGTTTGGAATTAATTATTTACCTGTTGCAAACCAGAGTGTGCATACTTATACAAATTAGTTTTTTTTGTAAATTATTATTAAATTCATTTGTAAAATAATATTTTTTTAAAGGGTGAGATGCTTTCTACCAGTTGCCAATATGCGATACAGTCTATATTATATATTTCTACTTTTGGAGAAAAAACACCAGTTCCAGCTAAAGAAATAGCGGAAAAATTAAAATTGCCAAAGGAATTTATTTCTAAAATTTTGCAATCACTTACTAAACATGAAATTATTGGTTCAACTAAAGGAATTAATGGCGGATTTTATATCAACAAAAAAACATCTGAAATTAAAATTTTGGATATAATTAAAATAATAGATGGAGAAGATTTTTTAGAAGGTTGTGTATTAGGATTTGAAGGTTGCTCAGATGAAAATCCATGTCCGATACATCAAAAATGGAAAATGTGCAAACAAGACCTTTTAAAATTGTTTAGCAATGAAACAATCGATCATTATGAAGATCTGGTAAAAAGTAAAGTTGATTATATATCAAACCTAAATTCTAATTAAATTATTATAAATAAGTTTTAGAATTATTTATTCTTTTCTAAGCATTTGTAAATTTTTAATTTCACTTCATTGGCTATTTCGTCGTAGTTTTTATTTTCTGGGTAAACAGGGTCTAAAAAGTGTAGTTTAATTTTTTTAGGTTTTGGAATTTTAGAGCCAATAGAAAGTGCTTCGTAGGCGCCGCTTATTGTAACTGGAACAATTGGCACATTTAATTCTTTACATAATATAGCAAATGATTTTTTAAATTCATTAATCTGGCCGTCTCTTGTTCTTGTACCTTCGGGGAAAATTATAATATTTTTATTTTCTTGTAAAATATGTCCCATCTTATGAATACTTTCTTTCAAGTCGGCATTTAAGTTTAAGGAAACGATATTACTAAATTTTGCAAATATTTTAACAAAAAAGTTATTAACATATTTATCTTTAGCAAAGAAAAATGATTTAGATAAAATATTATCATTCAATGCACACGCTATTAAAAGTCCATCCAAAAAACTTTGGTGATTTGGGGCAATAATAAAATTGGTCTTAGGTAATTTATCTTTGCCAGTAACTTCTAGTTGGAAGTAAATTTTGAATAATGGTTTAGAGATATGTTTCAAAACTTTTAATAAAAATGTATTTTTCGGTAGTTTATGTGATTATTTTTCTTTTAACAATTTATTCCAGTTTATAAACTCATTTTCGATTTTTGTTTTTTTCTCACTAATAAAGTCAGAAAGTTTTCTTAGAGTAGAATGTTCAGAAAGGGCATTTTCACTAAGTTTGATGCCAAAATTTGCTTCTATTTTAGCTATAAGTTCAACTTTTGCAAGAGAATCTAATCCTAAGTCGAATTCGAAGTGTTCGTCGGGGAGGACTTCTTTTTTAACAACACTTTTTAAATAATCATTTAATATTTTGTATTCAATATTTTGTGGTATATCGGTTATTGTTTCTGAATTAACTTGTTTCTTTTCTTTCATAAAATCAGCAAGAGCGAACCTACGAATTTTGCCAAGCCTTGTTTTGGGTAATTCGTTATTGACTACAAAGAAATTGTTAATTCGTTTATAATCCTGAACTGTTTTATTAAATTTATCAATAACAGTCCATTTTATGTAATCTCTAACATCAACAATACCAATTTCGTTAATTACTTTTTCATCTGGGTAAATTACAGCAGTTAATTGATCATTATAAAGGCTAAGTCCAATTTCTTTAATAATAGGGAATTGTTTCATAATATCGAATTCAATCAATTCTGGGTTGAATTTTTTTCCATTTGGTAGAACAAGGATATCTTTACTTCTACCTTCAATATATACATTACCTTTTAAGTCAATTCTTGCAATATCGCCGGTATGTAGCCAGCCATCTTTAAGAACTTCATTAGTAGCATCTGGGTTGTTGTAATAACCTAGCATTACATTAGGACCTTTAACGCAAAGTTCTCCATCATTTAAAAGTTTATATTCCATACATTTCATAATAAAGCCAGCTGTTCCGGGTTTTACTTTATCAGGATGAGGAAATGATATCATCGGAGCAGCTTCTGTCATACCATAACCTTCAAGAATTGTAAATCCTAAAGCACGCATTCCTTTTGCTACATCAAGTTCTAATTTTGCACCGCCCGAAACACAATATTTTAAATTGCCACCAAACTTGTTTTGAACTTTAGCAAATATTATTTTCCCAAATTTATCAGATGAGATTAGTTTTGATGTTTTGAAAAGTAGTTTTGCGATTGCATTTTTATCTATTTGAGATTTAATACCATTGTAAAATAATTTATATAATCTTGGAACACCTACCATGATTGTAACTTTATGTTTTTGCATTTGAGTAAGTAAATACTCACTTGTTAGTTCTGTGGCAATTACAATTGTAGCTCCTAAACTAATTACAATTGTAATAGTTCCCTGTAGCGGTAAAATATGATGAAATGGTAATATCGCTATTACTATATCGCTTGATGTATAAATTTTTACTTCATCTGAAACTGCTTTTATATTTGCATAAAGATTATTGAATGTAAGCATAACACCTTTTGGGTTCCCAGTAGTGCCTGATGTGTAAGGAATTAAAGCAACATCATTATAATCTGTTTTATCCCAATCAATTGGGGATATTGTTGAAATAGTATCAATGTTTAAGTCATCGAAATTAATGTAGTTAACTTCTTCATTTATATTTTGTTTTGCAATTTCTAATTCTTTTTGTGTTTTGTTGGTATAGAAAACATATTTTGGTTTACAATCGTTTATAATATAGGCAATTTCTTTTCCTGTGGAGAGATAATCTATTGGAACAAAAATGCCAAATTTATTCCAGGTAGCATACAAAGTGATAATCCACTCATATCTATTTTCGGATACTAGTGCAACTCTATCGCCTTTATTGATATCGATTATTGAGGAGAGTTTTTGAATTTTGTTGATTAACTCGTCATAATTAAAATTTATATCATTTTGTATTATTGCAGTTCTTTTATTTGGTTGGGGGAACATAATTTTTCCTAATTTTTTTTATCCAATTATTAATATAAATAATTTTTAGTAATTGATAAATGATAAAATTTATTATTCAATTAGATTGTTACAATTTGAAGTAATGACTTTTTCCTAAAATTATTAAAAAAATTTGCAATTTGCAATTAAATTATGTATCTTTGTATAGAAACATTATAAAAATAAGGGAAAATGTTAAGAAATAGTCAACATATTCAGTTACAGCAACAACAATTATTTATTTTTTGGTGGCAGGGAATTATTTTACGAAAGCACATTGAGGTGACATGGGTATAAAATATTAATAGTTATAAATTTAAAAAAACCTGTTTAGCCCAATGTGCTGAACAGGTTTTTTTGTTATACTCTGAATTAAAATTCAAAATTGAAAAGCAGGGTGATTGTAAAAAATTGTAATGTGTTTAGAAAAATCAATTAAAATTTGCAATAATATAAATTTGCTTCTGGAGGATATATGACTTTTGAGCTATTTGAACAATATAGTAAAGAATTCAATTTATTACCAGTTTATAGAATTATCAAATCTGATCTTTACACTCCTATTTCCATTTTTTTGAAATTACGCAAACATTATAACAAGATGTTTTTATTGGAATCAGCAGAGGTTGATGAAAAATTTGGTCGCTATTCATTTATTGGAATTGAACCTACAAATATTATTAAGCTAACTGATGGAAAACTTTTTTATAATAATGAAATTGTAGAAAATGATCTATTCAATTTTTTAAATTCTCTTCTGAAAAATATATCTTATCCAAAGTTAGATGAATTGTCTTACTTCAAAGGAGGCTTTGTCGGTTATTTAGCTTACGAAATTATTAATACTATTGAACCTACCGTAAAATTTAACTATGAACTACCTGAATATCCGCTTGCGTATCTTTGTGAATTTAATAAAATTATTGCAATTGACCACTTCAAACACAATATATCAATTATCAAAAATGTGAAATTGAATTCTGATTCAAATTTAAAAAATGAATATTATTCTGCAACTCAAGAAATAGATGAGATTATCAAAATAATAGATAAAGAAACAATTACCATAAATAGTATTAAAGTCGAAGATGAAACAAAATCCATACAATCAAACGAAAAGTTAGTTAGTATGATTGAAAAAGCTAAAAATTATATTTACGAAGGTGATATTTTTCAGGTAGTTTTATCTAATAAATTTATCAAGCAATTTGAAGGTGATACTTTTGAGCTATATAGAAATTTACGAAATATAAATCCTTCCCCTTATATGTTTTACTTTGCGGTGGATGATGATTTAAAAATAATTGGAGCTTCTCCTGAAAGTTTGGTAAGTTGTATTGATAAATCAATTACAATTAATCCAATTGCTGGTACTCGGAAAAGAGGTAAAGATAAAGAAGATGAAGAAAAATTGATTGAAAATTTGCTTAACGATTCCAAAGAAAAAGCCGAACATTTAATGCTTGTTGACCTTGCAAGAAATGATATTGGACGAGTTTCCCAAATTGGAAGTGTGGAAGTTAAAGAATATCTACAACTTAAAAAATTTTCTCACGTTATGCACTTAGTTTCAACTATAAAAGGAATTCTGAAAGATGATTTTACTGTTATAGATTTATTGAAATATTGTTTTCCTGCAGGTACTGTATCGGGGGCGCCCAAAATTAGGGCTATGCAAATAATTTCGGAGCTGGAAAATTATTATCGTGGAATTTATTCTGGCGCTCTGGGATATATTGATTATTCTCAAAATCTCGATTTTTGTATCACAATAAGAACTTTTGTAGCTTATAAAAATAAACTTGAATTGCAAGCAGGGGCTGGAATTGTAGCAGATAGCAAACCTGCTCTTGAAATAAAAGAAATTAACAACAAAGTAGCGGTTCTTTTTGAAGCATTAAAAAAGGAGTAATTATGAAAATTCTACTTATAGATAATTATGACTCTTTTACTTACAATCTTTACCAATATATTGCTGAATTTTGTAGTAACATAGAAGTTTACAGAAATGATGAAATTACGCTGGATAATGTATTAAAAAATAGCCCGGATAAAATTATAATAAGCCCTGGGCCTGGTCATCCACGAGATTCTAAGGTTTCATTTGAAATTGTAAAAAATATTCACAATATACCTATTTTAGGTGTTTGTTTAGGTCATCAAGCAATTGGTCTTGCTTATGGGTGTAATATAATTTATGCTAAAAATTTAATGCACGGTAAAACATCCTTAATCAACCACAATAATTCAAAATTATTTTATGATATTCCGGAAATTTTTGAAGCTACACGATACCATAGTCTTGTTATTGATAATAATTCAGTAAATGAAAAACTTGAAGTGATTGCTTTTTCCGAAGATGACAATGAAATTATGGCAATTAAACACAAAAAGTTTCCTATTTATGGGGTTCAATTTCATCCAGAATCTTATCAAACATCAGTAGGGAAAAAGCTTATTAAGAATTTTTTGGAGGTTTTATGATAAATTCAGTAAGTAAAATAATTAAAAAATTTGATTTGACAAAAGAAGAAGCTTATCAACTTGCTAATTCTATGGTAAATAAGGAAATAGATGACGATATTATAGCTTTAGCTCTTAAGTCACTTGCTGAGAAAGGAGAAACTGAAAATGAGATTTTAGGTTTTGTTGATGCTTTTAAGGAAAGAATGATAAAAATTGAATATAACGATGGAGACTTTATAGACGTTTGTGGTATGGGCGGAGATAAATCCAATACTTTTAATGTATCCACTGCAACGGCTTTAGTACTTGCTGCTTATGGAGTTAAAGTTGCAAAGCACGGTAATAGAGCTGTTTCATCTTCATCTGGTAGTTCGGATGTTTTGGCTGAACTTGGAGTTCCTATTTTTAATGAAAAAGATAAAATTCTTTCTATGCTTGATAAAACTAATTTTGTTTTCCTTTTTGCTCCATATTTCCATCCTGCATTTAAAAATGTTGCAGAAGTTCGTAAAAAATTGGCTATTAAGACAATATTTAATATGTTAGGACCTTTGTTAAATCCTATGCAACCTAAAAAGCAATTAATTGGCACTCCAGCTTTTGTATTTCTTGAAAAAATATTTAGTGCGGCAAGTCAAATTGATTATGAAAAAATTGCGGTTATTAACGAAGCTGATCAATTTGACGAAGTAGTTTTGCAGGATGAAGTAAGGGCATATATTAAAAATC
This sequence comes from Ignavibacteriales bacterium, assembly GCA_035361425.1. Taxonomy (GTDB): domain Bacteria; phylum Bacteroidota; class Ignavibacteria; order Ignavibacteriales; family DAOSCP01; genus DAOSCP01. Next base: position 57,305 of record DAOSCP010000002.1, read on the forward strand.
ATCTTGTTGATAAATTGAAATTTTTGCCCGAATATTTTATCGCAAATCCGATAAATCTTGATAAAATTAAATGTAATACTCCAAAAGAAAGTGCAGAAATTATTTTATCAGTCATAAAGGATAGAGTAAAATCCGAAGCATATGATGTGATTGTTGCGAACTCGTCTTTGGTATTGTATCTACTTGAGGGGAAAAAATCATTAGTGGAATATATTGGTGATATAAAGGAAACAATTGATAGTGGTAAAGTTTACGAAAATCTTATAAAAATTCAAAACTTCAAATAGGTGACAAATGGAAAATATTCTTGTTAAAATTATCAGTGACAAGAAAAAAGAAGTTGAATTGCTAAAACAAAAATTTAGCATTAGTGATTTTGAGAATATGGAATTTTACAAAAACGAGTGTTTGTGTTTCAAGAAACATCTTGTTAAAGATAATGATATTTCTATAATAGCAGAGATTAAAAAGGCAAGTCCGTCTAAGGGGCTAATCAGAGAGGATTTTAATCACATTGAGATTGCAAAAGAATATTTTTCCGCTGGTGCAGATGCAATATCTATTTTGACAGATGAAGAGTATTTTCAGGGGAGCATTAATTTTTTAATGGATATCGCAAAATTTAAGCAAAAGCCACTTTTGAGAAAAGATTTTATTATTGATGAGTATCAAATTTATCAAGCTAAAGCTTATGGTGCAGATGCTATATTGTTGATTTGCGAAGTGTTAGCCGGTTCTCAGATAAAAGAGTTAACAATGTTGGCTAAGTCTCTTGGAATGAATGTGTTGCTTGAGTTGCACAGTGCTAAGCAATTAGATAAAATTGATTTTTCTATCAATGAAATAATTGGCGTTAATAATAGAGATTTAACAACTTTTGTTACCGATATTAATGTTTGCGGTGAAGTCTTTAAATTTCTTCCCGATGGCATTATTAAAGTTGCAGAATCAGGAATCTTTACGAAAGATGATGTAAAAAAAGTTTTCGACTTTGGGGCAAGTGCTATTCTTGTAGGTGAGGCTATCATGCGAGAGAAAAATCTTGTTGAAAAAATCAATAGTTTGAGAATAAAATGATACAGGTAAAAATTTGCGGAATTACAAATTTAGAAGATGCTTTGCTTTGTGCGGAACTTGGGTTTAATGCAATCGGATTTATTTTTTACGAGAAAAGTAAAAGAAATGTTGGTGTTGATATTGCAAGAAAAATAGTTGATGAGCTTCCCCCTTTTATTATGAAAATTGGCGTTTTTGTAGAGAAAACCGAAGATGATATTAATCAAATTGCAAGATTTGTTGGATTAAATGCTGTTCAACTTCATAATCAAACAAGGGTTTGGGAGTGTGATAAACTTTTGTATCAAAAAATTGTGGCTGTAAGTGGAGATAATATTAAATCGATTGATGTGAGTAAAAAAGTAATTTATTTAGTAGATAGCTCGATTCAAGGAAATTTTGGCGGTACTGGAGTTACTTTTGATTGGAGTGTTATACCAATGAATTTAAGAGATAAAATCATTTTAGCAGGGGGAATTGATGCAAATAATATATTGAAAGCGTTAGAACTTGGATATAGAAATTTTGATTTATCATCTTCTGTTGAGCAAATGGCGGGTAAAAAATCGAAAGAAAAATTAGTGGAACTAAAAAAATCATTAAATAAATATAGAGGTAATTATGCAGAAAATTAAAAAATTTGTTTATAAATATCCTAACGAAAGAGGATATTATGGTGAATACGGCGGTATGTTTGTGCCTGAAATTCTTATCCCCGCATTGGAAGAGCTTGATGAAGCATTTAAAAAGTATCGTAAAGATGATAAATTTTTGACGGAATTAGAATATTATCAAACTGAATATAATTGCCGACCAACTCCACTTACTTTTTGTGAGCGACTTTCTAAACACTACGGCGGGGTTAATATCTACTTAAAAAGAGAAGATTTGAATCATACTGGGGCACATAAAATAAATAATGCTTTGGGACAAATATTACTTGCTAAAAGACTTAAGAAAAAAAGAATTATTGCAGAGACCGGCGCCGGGCAACATGGAGTTGCTGTTGCTACTGTTTGTGCTAAATTTGGGCTCGAATGTGAAATTTATATGGGCGAACTGGATTATGAAAGACAAAAGCCTAATGTCTTGCGTATGCAAATGCTTGGGGCTAAAGTAACCAAAGTTTTATCCGGGACAAAAACTCTTAAAGACGCTACTAACGAAGCTTTAAGAGATTGGGTTAATAATGTTAAAACTACTCATTATATTATAGGGTCAACCGTTGGACCACATCCTTATCCTTATATTGTTAGAGAGTTTCAATCTGTTATTGGGAAAGAGACAAAAAAGCAGATAGTAAGAGCCGAAAATCGTCTACCTAATTATATTATTTCTTGTGTTGGTGGTGGAAGTAATGCTATGGGAATGTTTTATCCATTTATAAAAGAAAAAGTAAATCTAATAGGTGTGGAGGCTGCTGGAAAAGGAATTGATACTGATGAACACTGTGCGTCTTTATCGCTTGGTAAAATTGGAATTTTCCACGGTATGAAATCTTATTTTTTACAGGACGAATTTGGGCAGGTGCAAGAACCTTATTCGATATCTGCGGGATTGGACTATCCCGGAGTTGGACCTGAACACTCTTGTTTGAAAGATTTGGAAAGAGTAGAATATAACGCTGTAACAGATGAAGAAGCATTAGAAGCTGCCTTTTTACTTTCTAAGTTGGAAGGAATTTTACCAGCTTTGGAATCTGCCCACGCCCTTGCGTATCTTGAAAAATTAATTCCACACACAAAGAAAGGACAAATTATTGTTGTTAATTTGAGTGGCCGTGGTGATAAAGATTTACAAACTTACATAAACAATTTTAAAGGGGAATTATGAAGTTGAAAGATTATATAACATCCATTGTTTTTGATGGCAAAAAGGTATTAGCTATTTATCTTACGGCGGGTTTTCCGGATAAAAAATCTTTTACTAAATTGGCACTTGACATTCTTGAAAATGGGGCTGATATTCTTGAAATTGGCTTACCGTTTTCTGATCCTTTAGCGGATGGTCCTATTATTCAATATTCATCTACTGAGGCACTTAAGAATAAAGTGAATACTCTTGAAGTTATTAAATATTGCGAAGAAATTAAAAAATACACTAAAAAACCAATTGTTATTATGACTTATGCAAATCCTGTTCTTGCATATGGAATTAATAATTTTTATAAAGATATATTCAATGCAGGAGTTGATGGAGTTATCCTACCGGATGTGCCACTGGAAGAAATTAAGCCATTTAAATCTAATTCCATTGATAATATTTTATTAGCCGCTCCGAATTCTAAAATAGAAAAAATTATGAAAATTGATGAAGAAAGCAAGGGGTTTGTTTATGGTGTTAGTGTTACTGGAGTTACAGGAGAAAGAGAAAATCTCGAAAAAATCGCAATGGAAAATGTGAAAAGGCTAAGGAAATTTATCATTAGAAATAAACTTTTAATAGGTTTTGGAATTAAAAGTAAAAAGACAATTCAAGAATTCTGGGAGCATTGCGATGGGTTTATAGTTGGAAGTGCAATAATTTCATCTTTAATTGAGGATAACAGTGGTAAAAAAGCTCTGGAGATTGTAAAAGATTTGAAAAATGTTTAGCTTTGTGATAATTAATTTTTATTTTTATGCTAGCTTTTATTGACGGGCGTGTTAATTCACAAATTAAAAAAAATCTAAGTAAATATTTTGAAGTTATTGATTTTGAAACTAAAGGTATAACTTATGATGCTATATCAGGACATCCAGATATATTTATACTTAAAATATTTAATAATATATACATTCCTAAGAATTTGCCACTAAAATATCTTGAAATATTAAAAAAGACGCAATATAATGTTAATGTAATTAATTGGGAAATTGGGGGAAAATATCCAGAAAGTGCTAGGTTGAATATAGCATTTAACGGAGAAGTTTTTATTCATAATTTGAAAATAACGCCAACTATACTAAAAAATTTTGAAAATCTGCGATATGTGCATATTAAGCAAGGTTACTCGCGGTGTTCAATTATTCCATTGAAGAATTTTTTTATAACAAGTGACAAGGGAGTAGAAAAAGCTTTAATGTTGAAAAATTATCCTGTAAAGTATGTAGATAATACAAATATTTTACTTGAGGGTTTTAGTATAGGTTTTATTGGCGGTACATGTGGAATCTGGGAGAATAAAATTTTTTTTATGGGCAGTTTGAAACATTATAGTTGGGGAGATGATTTGAGAAATCTTATTTGTAACAATGGTTATGAAATCATTGAACTTTATGATGGTTATTTAATTGATGGTGGAACGATTGTGATTATTTAATAAAGATGTGCGTAAGGTTATGATGTTGGTCATCGAGTGCTCGGAGCGAAGCGGAGAGCGTATCTAGAGGGCGGCTTTTTAAATTTTGTGTGGTTTAATTTGTGATGATTAGTGTAATTAGTGGCTAATTTTTAGAAGATAAACAGCATATTCTAAAAATCACGAATAAAAGCGAAAAGTGTATCGAGTGTATTATTTAAGTAAAACAAAAAAAAGGTGCCTCCACTAAGGGGGTGACACCTTTCTGATTGGGGGTAGTATGGACTTTATCTATTGTTTTACTAATTCTAATGGAATATTGAAAGTTACTATATCTCCAACAACAGGGGTTGCTTTATCTAATAATTTGTTCCAGCTGACATTAAAATCTTGTCTGTTAATTTTGCCTGTTACATATAATCCAGCTACTAATTTGCCTTGCATACCTGTAACAACGCCATTTAATGTTACATCAAGTGTAATGGTTTTGGTTACATCTTTCATTGTAAAATCGCCAGTTAATTTGTATTTTCCTTTGCCAACTTTTTTCCAGCTCTTGCTTACAAATTTGATTGTTGGATATTTTTCAACGTCAAAAAAGTCTGCACTTCTTAAATGCGCATCTCTTTGTTCATTGTATGTATTTATAGAGTTTGCTTGAATTGTAACTTCAACTTTTAGATCTTCAAATTTATCGTTGGTAGTTGTTATGTTTGCATCATAATCAGCAAAATATCCTTCAACTTCACTAATTACCATATGTTTGATTTTAAATCCAATTTTTGAGTGAGATTTATCAATTTTCCAGTTTGATTGAGCAAATATTAAAATTGTTATTGCGAGTAATGCTATTATTTTTTTCATCTTTTTTTTCCTTTCTTAAATGTTAAACAATTAATGTTTTAATAAAGTTCCCAAATTACAAATAATTTGATAACTTTAATTAACTAACAATTTTAAATATTAAAAAGTTCAAGGAGAAATTAAAAAAAGTTATATTTTTTTTGTAACTTTTCTCACAAACAAAAGTCAAAACTTATAGATTTAAGAGTGGAGAGCAAATGTCAATAAAAACAATCACAACAATAATATGGATTTTATTGCTTAATTTAATTATGTTAGCTCAAACTAAGCTAACTTTAGAAGAGGCTATAAATTTTGGATTAAAGAAAAATTTAGTTTTAGAAAAGACATTATTACAGGAAAAAAGTTATGAATTAAATATCAAACAAAGTTATGGAAATTTACTCCCAGACTTAAATGCCACTGCTGGATATTCAAATACAAATTCTAAAAATTTCTTTGGGAAAACTAATTCAAATAATTATAGTGCTGGAATAAGTTCTAATGTTGTTTTATTTGATGGATTAGCAAATCTATATACTATTGATAAACAAAAAGTTAGTTATGATGTTTACACAAAACAGTTAGAAAGATTGAAACAACAAATTGTTTATAATGTAAGTGAATTATATTACAATACTTTAATGCAATTTTATTTAGTGCAAGTTGATGAGGAAACGGTCAAGTGGAATGAAAAAAATTTAGAGTATATTACCAGTAAGTATAATTTAGGCTCAGTTACAAGAGCAGATTTATACAATCAGCAAATGAAACTTGGGTTGGCTAAATCTAAGTTAATAACTAATAAAAATAATTATCAAGCATTAAAAGATCAGCTTATTAATTATATTGGTTTAGATATTCTTGAAAATTATGAGTTAGCATCTCCAGAAATAGAGATTGACTCAATTGTATTGGATAATGAATTAAAAAAATATCAAAATATTTATAATTTGATTGATGATGCTATGAAAAATCGTTTTGATTTGCAGGCACAAAAGTTAAATCTTGAACTTTCAAAATATGATTATAAAATAGCACTTGGTGGATTTTATCCATCATTGAGTGCTGGTTGGAATTTCAATTTTAATTCCGATAAGTTTTCTAATTTTGGCAAATATTATAACAACACTTTTTCGCTAAATTTATCTATACCTATCTTTAACAGATTTTCTGTGGATACCAGAGTTCAACAATTAGGAATTACTCAAAATATCAGAGAAAAAGAAATACTCGAGCTAGAAAGAAATATCAAGACAGAATTAAAAAAGAATTTATTGGACTTATACAATTCTGTTGAAAATTATTTGGTAAGTCGTCAAACTGTAATTTCTGCACAAGAGAACAAAAAAATTATTGAAGAAAAATACAAATTAGGTGCAGAAACTTTGATGAATCTTATGCTTGCAGAAGTTGATTATGTTAATGCAAAAACTCAAAAGATAACTGCTGTTTTTGATATTTATAAAAATTTAGCAAAAATAAAATACTTAACTGGAAAATAAATTTAGAGGATAAAATGGCACTTACAAAGAAAAAGAAAATGATTTTTGGTGGCATCATTGCTGGATTAGTTGTAATTTTAGCTTTAGTTTTAATCTTTGGTTCGGATAAAGAAAAAATTGTTCAGGTGCAAACAGAAAAAGCCGCAAGAAGAAATATAACTCAAATAGTTGTAGGAACTGGTAAAATAGATGCTATTAATAAAGTTGTTATCACTCCAGAAGTTACAGGCGAAATTGTTAATCTACCAGTTAAGGAAGGGCAGAAAGTTAAAAAAGGAGATTTGCTTATAAAAATCAAATCTGACCAGTATCAAGCGGCTCTCGATAGATTGGTGGCATCTTTACAAGCAAGTAAAAGTTCATTAAATTCTATAAAAGCAGCATATGAAAAAGCTTTTCAAGATTACAACAGAGTATCAGAACTACATAAAAAAGGGTTGGCAAGCGATGCAGAATTGGAAATGGTAAAAGCTACTTATCTTTCAAGGCAGGGAGAATATGAAGCTCAAAAAGCTATGGTGTTACAATCGGAGGCTGCTATTAAAGAACAAAAGGAAATTATTGCAAAAACTGCTATATATTCTCCTATTGATGGAACTGTTACAGGGCTTAATGTTAAATTAGGCGAAAGAGTATTAGGTAGCAATTTCACTCAAGGAACTAATTTGATGACTATTGCAGATCTCTCTAATATGGAGGCCGTGATTGATATTAACGAAAATGATATCATTAATGTTAAAATTGGGCAAAAAGCAATTATTGAAGTTGATGCAATTAAAGGTAAAAAATTTTTAGGGGAAGTTTATGAAATTGCTAATTCTCCTAAAACTACAGGGTTAGGAACTCAGGAACAAGTTGTGAATTTTTCTGTTAAGATAAAAATTTATGATAAAGAAAGTGAATTAAAACCTGGAATGTCTTGCAATGCAGAGATTGAAACCGACCATAGATACAATGTGTTGAGTATTCCACTTCAAGCTGTTACCGCAAGAAGTAACAATAATCAAGATATACAAGAAGACAACAATAATACTCAGAAAAAAGAAAAAGATATTCAAGAAATTGTGTTTATTCACAAAAACGGACTGGCTAAAATACAAAATGTTAAAACTGGTATTAGTGATGATAATTATATCGAAATTATTGATGGATTAAAAGAAGATGACGAAGTTATAACAGGTCCTTATAAGGCTATTTCTACAGATTTAGAAGATAATACCAAAGTTGTATTAATGCAAAAAAATAAAAATAAAAAGTAGAGTATAAAAAATGAAACTCATAGAAGTAATTGATCTTTACAAAATATATAAAGTTGGTAGTGAAGAGGTTAGAGCGTTAGATGGTGTTTCTTTGGAGATATATAAAAATGAATACATATCTATAATGGGTCCTTCTGGTTCTGGTAAAACTACTTTGATGCATATTTTAGGTTGTCTTGATACTCCTACAAAGGGGCGTTATATATTAAATGATACAGATGTTAGTGTTATGAATGATAATCAACTTGCAAAAATTAGAAATAAAGAAATTGGTTTTGTATTTCAAACATTTAATTTGTTGGCTAGATCTACAGCACTTCATAATGTTGAATTGCCTTTAATTTATGCAGGGTTAGATAAGGAAACTAGAATTGAAAAAGCTAAAAAGGCACTAGAATCTGTAGGATTATCTGAAAGAATGAATCATAAGCCAAATGAATTATCCGGAGGGCAAAGACAAAGAGTGGCTATTGCTAGAGCACTTGTTACTAATCCATCTATTATACTGGCAGATGAACCAACAGGAAATTTAGATTCCAAATCTGGTGAAGAAATAATGTCTATTTTTTATCAATTGCACAAAGCTGGTAATACAATTATTGTTGTTACTCACGAAGAAGATGTTGCAAGGCACGCAGAAAAAATTATTCGTATTCGGGATGGTAAAATTGAAAAAATTGAAAACGTTTATAACAGAATTATTCCAAAATCGGCGATGTGATTATGAAACGCTATATATTTGAAATTAAAGAAAGTTTTATAATAGCTATACAATCAATATTGGCTAATAAAGTTCGAACATTTTTGGCAACTTTAGGCATTGTAATTGGCGTAACTTCCGTTGTGACTATGACAACAGCTATTAAAGGAATTGATACATCTTTTAATGAGGGTATAAGTTCCTTAGGTTCTGATAACTTATATATTGATAAATTTGCGTGGTTTACTAATGAAGATTTTTTTAAGATCAGAAATAGACCAAATATAACTATTGAGCAAGTATATAGATACAAAGAATTAGCGCAACTTCCTATTGCTGTATCTCCTGAATCTAGAGTTTTTACTACGGTAGAGTTTAATAACAATAATACGCAAGTATTTCTAACCGGTGGCGATAAAGATTACTTAAAAACAACAAATTTTACTTTTGCACAGGGAAGATTTTACAATGAAATTGAGGCTGAGGCTGGACGACCTGTTGCTGTTTTAGGTTACGAAATTGCAGAAAATCTTTTTAATAAAATAAATCCTATCGGAAAATATATAAACATTAATGGAATTAAATTTAAAGTAATTGGTGTATTGAACAAACAGGGAAGTTTTATTCTTGGTGCTTTTAATCCAGATAAAATTGTTTACACTCCAATAAAAAATATATTCAAATATTTTTCTGATAGAAAATATAAAACTATTACAATAGTTGTTCGGGCAAAGAATACTGCATTATTAAATGATACTTATGATGAAGCTATTTCCGTTATGCGTCAGGTTAGAGGTCTTAAATATGATGAGGAGGATAATTTTACAGTAAATAAACAAGATGGACTACAAGAACAATATAATAAAACTGTCGGTATTATTCAAATTGCAGGGCTAATTATTACTGGTCTTTCGTTATTTGTTGGTGCTATAGGAATTATGAATATTATGTTTGTTAGTGTTAAAGAAAGGACACAGGAAATTGGAATAAGAAAAGCATTAGGAGCAACCAAAACTATGATAATGAGACAGTTTTTAATAGAGGCGTCTTTAATTTGTTTGCTTGGTGGAGTGATTGGGTTAATTTTAGCAATTATACTTAGTTTAATCATAAGGCAATTTTTGCCGACATCAATTCAATTTGGTGCTTTTATAGTTGCAATTTCAATTTCTTTAATAACAGGAATTATATCCGGTATGGCGCCTGCTTATCAAGCTTCTAAACTTGATCCTGTTGATTCTTTAAGATATGAATAATCGGGAATAATTATGATCTGGGAAATATTAAAAATGGCATATATCACATTAGTAACCAATAAATTAAGATCCTTTTTAACAATTTTGGGTATTATTGTTGGTATATTTTCGATTGTGGCTACATCAACAGTTGTTTCGATGTTACAAAATGGTATCGAAGAGGGAGTATCACAACTTGGTAAAAATACTTTTCAAATACAGAAATTTCCAGCAGTGCAAACAGGCGGACCTGACTCAAGAGCAAAATACCGCAACAGAAAAAATATCACTTACAGAGATTATTTGATATTGAAAGAAAAACTTTCGGGCGCTAAATATGTCGGCGCTGAAATGTGGACTTTTGGTAAAGTGATTAAGTTTAACAATAAAGAGACCAATCCAAATGTTAGTTTAGCAGGTATCACTCCCGAAGCTTTCCCTAATAATAAATGGAATGCAGATATAGGAAGACCTTTAACAGAAAACGATCTACAACACAGATATTACTATTGTGTGATAGGTAAAGATATTGTAGATAAATTATTCGGTAGTATCAATCCTATTGGGCAATATATTAGAATTGATAAAGGAAAATTTCAAGTTGTTGGAGTTCTTGAAAAGCAAGGGCAATTATTTGGGCAATCGAGAGATAATTTTATTTTAATTCCGTTGACAACTTATCAAACTCTTTATTCAAATGATGAGCAATCTGTTAATATCACTGTTATGACTGAAAAAGATAATTATCAAAAAGTGGTAGATGATGCAATTGGTATTATGAGAACTATTCGTAAAGTGGAGCCGGGCAAAGAAAATGATTTCGATATTTTTAGTAATGAATCTGTTATGGAGCAGGTGAATAATATCACTAAATATGTTAGGATTGGCGCAATTGTTATCTCGTTTATATCACTTTTAGCGGCGGGCGTTGGAATTATGAATATCATGCTGGTATCTGTTACTGAAAGAACCAAAGAAATTGGAATAAGAAAATCTATTGGAGCTACAAAAAATAATATATTGGTGCAGTTTTTAGTTGAAGCTATTATGTTGTGCCTTGTTGGAGGAATTGTTGGAATTTTAATAGGTTATTTTTTAGGAACATATTTAGGCTCATTTTTAGGAGTTTCTCCTATTATTCCTTATGATACTATTATACTTGGGATAACAGTTTGCATAATGGTCGGTTTGATTTTCGGAACATATCCTGCTTACAAAGCGGCAAACTTAGATCCAGTTGAGGCGTTAAGGTATGAATAATTAGCAAAAAAGATATAATTGTATAACTTATAATAAGTTATAAATCATTATTTTGCCACTTAAATTATCAAGAATATCTTTTAATTTATTGATTTATTTGAATTCCCATCTTTGAGAATAAAGTATCAAGAAATACCTTTCTTGTTTATATAATCGAGTATTGATATAGTGATAATTAGGAGTTTAATTTTAACAAAATAATCATTCCTTGATGAATAATAATTTTTTTTCTTACATTTGTATTGGGAAAAAAGATATTATTTTGTGTTTGCTATATACGAAAATAGAAGAAAAGAAATTAAAGTAGTGTGGGGAGGAGTTGGATTTTTGCCAATATTTATAATTACCTTTATCTATAAATAAGTGAAATAATATCTTTAAAAAATAATTTTTCTTTTTGAACACTATAGAAAAGGATAATAAGAGGTTTTAACAATGATTAGAACAGAAACAAAACAATTTCAATATGAAATTCAAAGCTACCAGGTGTTTACAGGGGTGTTAATATTTCAGCAATTAGACATTTTATTGGAACCTCGCATTTATCTGTTTTAATAATTACGCCAAGTTCCTTCAATCATAAAGGGTATATTTTGAACTGCCCATTAGATACAGAAGTTTATACACCAAGTCTTTTTGACTATGATCAAAATCTTCCAAAGACTTATTTGGAATCTTTAAAACGCCTTAATCCTATTGTTATAATGGATGAACCTCACCGCTTTGATGGTGATGCTTTTAAAAAATATTTCAAAGGTTTTGATAATTATTATTTGCGATTTGGTGCAACATTTCCCAATAAGAAAGATAGTTTGACTTTATCCAATGTAGTTTATGTTTTAGATAGTATTTCGTCTTTCCGTCAAAGTTTGGTTAAGAAAATTGTAGTTTATACACAAGATATAGTTGAAAATGCAGATACACTTGTTGCTATTGAAAATAGAAAAGGTATTGTAAATACACTTACCAATGGTATTGTTGTAAGACGTGAATTGGGTGTTGGTTCAATTTCCAATGGAAAAAGCATTATGAAAATAACTAAAGACTCTATTGTTTTTTTAGTAGATGATACTATTGAAAAGATTGATTATTCCTTGTCCGATGAATCCTTGCGGGCAATGATTAAAGAAACAATTAAAATTCATTTTGAAAAAGAAAAAGAATTATTTGATAAGGGAATCAAAGCACTTACTTTGTTCTTTATGCAAAATGATATTAGTCTTTACAGAGGAGAAAACCCTAAAATAAAGAATATATTTGAAGAGGAATATATTAGTAAGCGAAATGAGATTATAAATCAGCTTGACCCAAATTCGGAATATTACAAATACTTGCTAAATGATTTTGATAATGATGGAAATCTACAAGTTCATAGAGGATATTTTTCTGGTGATAAAGGTGACGCAGATGGAAAATAAAAGAAGGTGTTGACGAAATTCTAAAAGACAAAAAGAAATTGCTTTCATTTGAAAGTCCAACACGTTTTATTTTCTCTATATGGGCATTACTGTAAGGTTAGGACAATCCGAATGTTTTCACAATATGTAAACTTTCCAACCAGGGTAGTAAAATATTCAAATTGCAACAAATTGGACGAGGGTTACGCATTTGCGTAAATCAAAACTTACAGCGACAAACTCTTAAAAATTTAAATGACGACCAGGAAACATTTTGGAAAATCAATAACCTTGATGTAGTTGTTTCCAATAAAGATCAAGGTTTTGTTGAGGCAACTCAAAATGAAATTCTTAGCAACTCATTCTTGATTTCTGAAACATTTACCGAACAAGAACTCATTAAGATACTCAAAGAAAAATCGGGTTTTGATGATAACACTATCGATACTTTGGTGGAAGATGTTCTTAAAGGCAAACAATTGATAATTAGAAAAGCCATTGTTGATGGTCAAAGAATTTTTGAAAAGTCTCCCGATTTTGCCAAACTTCTTAAAGAACAAAACTTGCCCGAAGAACAGGTCAAAGTGATTGAAAACATATTTGCAACCGATACAAGCACTTATGTTCATAAAGCAGAATGGAAAAAAGAAAGTTTTTATTAAGTCAACGTACTTGCAAGAGTTTCAAAACCTTTGGAATGCTATCAATAAAAATGCTTTCTATGTTTTAGAAAAACTCTCAAATGAACAGGAAAACCAATTAATTCAAAATATAAAAAACGAAATTGAAAAGCTAAATATTGAAGAAATTTTGTTACATACTACTCGTGCAGAATTAAATCTAAATAAAATTGGTGAGCAAGGAGCAATAACAGAAAAATTAACAGGCACTGTTTCCTATAAAAGCAAAGTTGATTATCTGGAATTTGTTCGCACTTTGTCCAACAACACCAAAACTCCATTTTCATTTGTAGTTAAGTTTTTCAATGCTTTAAGCAATGATTTTAAAACTAAAATTCTTAGTAACAATCCCGAACAGGCACAAAGAGAAATTACTGAAATAATCAACAAAAACTTAATTACAATGCTTAAAGTAAGCATTAAGTACGACGGCTTAAATGGAACAGGTTTGCCAAATGTTTTTAAAAACCGAAAACGGAAAAACCTATTTAGATACGAGAAGCACAGGCAAATTTTAAAAAGATATTGACCACGACTTTTCATTAAAAAACAAATGGGTATTTGAAGATGTTATTGAATATGATAGTGATATCGAATTAGAAATTGTGGAGCAAGACCCCGATATTGACAATATTGAAATTTTTGCTAAATTTCCATGCTTGAAAATCAAAACACCTTTGGGTGATTATATAACCCAGATTTTTGCTATGCGATTAAAAGCACCCAAGGTAATAAAATATTATTGGTAGTAGAAGCCAAAGGTTATAATATGTCAACAGAAATACCTGAAAATAAAAAAGCTAAGATTGATTTTGAAAAAAAATAATTTGAAGCATTAAAAGAATACTACAAAAACCAAAACATTAAAATAACATTTAAAGAGCGTATAAATAAAACTCAATTAGCAACTTTGATAAAATAGGCAAAAAACGATGAATAAACAAGATTTTATAAACGCAGGTTTTTCAGTTGTTGATGGACAAAACAACGAAAGTAAATTATTGAAATTTATTAAAGAAAACTATCCAAGTGTTATTAAAGATAATGAAATTAACTTACAAGAACTTAAAGCCGTTTTAGGGTTACCAGTTGATGAAAAAGTTAACGGTTATGGACTTAATTTTGTCGGCCGTAATGTTGCCCGTGCAAAATATGCTCTAAAGACACAAAAAGAGCTAAAGCTCAACACAGCAATGAGCAAAAATATTGACACTACGCAAAATTTGGTATTAAAAGGCGATAACTTAGATTGTTTGAAAATCTTTAAAAGTTATTACAGTGGTAAAATTAAATGTATTTACATAGACCCACCTTATAATACCGATAGTGATGAATTTGTCTATCCCGATAAGTTTGATCGTGAAGAAGCGGAAGTTTTAGGGCTTACTAATTCAAGCGAGGATGATTTTGCCCGTATGGAATTTAGCTTTAAAACCAAAAAGAGCCACAATGGTTGGCTTTCATTTATGTATACTCGCTTGCTTTTAGCAAGAGATTTATTTAGTGATGAAGGAGTTATTTTTATTAGTATTGATGATAACGAGCAGGCTAACTTGAAGTTACTTTGTGATGAAATTTTTGGAGGAGAATTTTATAGGTATTATTTGCGTTGTAAATAACTTTAAGGGGCGATCAGATGATAAGTTTATTGCAACAGCTAATGAATTTTTACTTGTTTATGAAAAGAATTCAAAATTATATGAAATGGGAAGTTTTTCCACTTACATATGAAAAACTTAAAGAATACGATCAAGAAGATAAATGGGAAAAATATAAAGAAGTAGGTTTTAGAAAACTGGCAAGGGATGGAGACGAAAAAACCGTCCAAATATGTTTTATCCAATATATTTTAATGAAAAGACAGGAGAAATTTCTTTAAATCGCAAAAGCAAAGATGATATAGAAATATTGCCACTTAAAAGCGATGGCCAAGAAGGTAGATGGAGGTGGGGGAAAGAAGAATTTTTAAAAAGGAAGAATAGGAATATAGTAATTAGAAAAGTAAAAACAGGCAAATGGCAGGTTTTTACTAAAATGCGACTTAATGAAAATGGGGAAGAGAGAAAATTATTATCTAAATCTATTTGGATAAGCCCTAACTATGACACAGCAAAAGGAGGAATGATAATTAATCAACTGTTTGGAAAAGATTTATTTGATAATCCTAAACCTGTAGAATTTATATCTGACATCTTCCGCATTTCTATTACTAAGAATTCTTTTATTCTCGATTTCTTCGCCGGATCCGGTACCCAGGGGACGCAGTTATGTAACTCAATGCTGAAGACGGTGGTAACCGTAAATTTATTTTATGCAGATTGATGAGCCAAGTAATGAAGATAAACCAGCTCCCCAGTTTTGTTTAGAAAACAATTTGACACCAGTAATTTCCAGTATAACTATTGAAAGGTTAAAACGAGCAGGCGAAAAATTAAAAAAGAAATTGAAGAACAAAATACCTAAAACGGAATGTTTGAAGAAAACAAAAAGCAAGTTCCCGATATTGGCTTTAAAGTATTTGATTTAGTTGATACCCCAAAATTAGAATTAGAAGAAGATGGACAAATAAAATTTCCTGAACTTACTAACGGTAACTTAAGCCGTATTTACAATATGATATTCAACGTTGGGTTAGATGAACCTACCCAGGTACCCGATGAAGTAAAGAAAGATTGCATTTACAAAATCGGCAACAATTATTACCCAATCAACAGCGAACAAATTAGCAAAGAAGAATTTACCTAGTGTATTAAAAATGGCAAATTATTTATAGATGGCTGGACAGCCAGCTTAAACGCTACTTTACAGTTCTACAAAGAGGATGTGAAGATTGTATTTTAAAAATTGCGAATTATTTTGGTAATATGCAAAATTTAAGTTTATAATAAAGTGTATAAATGAACAGTTAGATATTTCTTTAGTAATACTGAGAGCAATTTCATCAACATTAAAATTGTTTACAAACAATTAGAATTCGTTTAGCCAAGAGAATCCTAAAAATATAAAAAAAATTGAAAATACATTTAACGCAGTTAAATTTATGCGTTTGCATGGATATTATTTAAACAAGAAGTTATCTAACTAGATAAAAAGAGCAAAACTTTGAATACTCTAGAAAATGCAATAAACAAGGTCTTTAGCTTATCCCGTATACAAACACGCTATTAAGTAAAACAAGATTAAAATTCCGTTTATTCAAAATATTTTGTTAAATCATCCAGTTTTCATTATTAGTTAAATACGAAATTTGAGTATTCTGTTTACTTTTCATAATTTTCTCCCTTTATCTTGTTCTAAAATAATAAAATTTATTATATTTCTTAAATTAAAACTTAATCATTAAATTTGTATTGTAAAATTAATAGATTTGGGAATTTTGAATGCAGTTAGTTGATCAAGAATTTGCTGTTTTTATTTACAACGAAATTTATAGCTTATATACCAAAAATGAATTAACTACCAAAGATAGAATATTAAGATATCGTTCATTATTAGAAGATATTTACAAAGAAATTGTCAAAAATGATAAATTTGTTAATCTAGTTGATTTAAATGCAAGAATAATTTATGTTTCGAAGGAATATAATATTAGTAAAGAAATTATAAATTTAGCTTATAAACTAAAAAGAATTTCTACTCGTGCAGCTTATGATCAATCTTTTCGACCAAATCAAAATGACGAAAAAGTTTGTTTATCTGTAATTTCAAACATTATAAAGCACATTTCCAGAATAGAAATACCAGAAGAAATATCTAATTTAATTAACGGTATTGATATTAAAATTTATGATGAATATTCTACAAGAGATATTAAAAGTGAAAAATTTGATATTTTCGGTATAGTGCAAAACATTGATATTAGTCCGATGGAAACTGAGAAATTTATCATCTTAAAGTTATATACAGAAGAATTTGACCTAATTACTCTTAGAGTTTACAAAAATGATGATAATCTAATATATTGCGATCTTACTGAAATTGTGTATATGTTAAATTTATATGATAAATTATTCATTACCAATGCTATTGTTGTAAATAAAGAGCTTAAAGAATTCAAGACAGATAAAAAATCTATCATTGTTGTAAATCCTGATTATTTAATTGATGTTAAAGATATCGCTGAGTGTAGGCAGAATTCTTTTAATAACAATTCTAATGGCAGTATTAAAAAATGGTATGTTGATAATCATTATTATTATTTTTTGAAACGCTTTAATGTTTCAAAAACAAACGAAAGTATGTTGTTGGGTAATGTTATCAATCAAGTTCTGGATGATATAGTAATTAAATTTGCTGAAAATAAAGTTTATGAAAGAAAAGAAGTGCTGGAATCATTAAAAACTGCAATACAATATAATGCAATTGGTTTTTTAAGTATTGTTGATGATAATGGTGAATACAATAATTCAAAAGTTAAGGAGATTTATGATTCAATTTATGAACAGCTGGATACATTATTTCATGTAATAAATGAATTCAAAGGAGGAAGTTTTTTAATCGAACCAACTTATATATCAAATAAATATGGTATTATTGGGCGATTAGATTTACAGATAGATTTTGAAGGTAACAGAAAAGATATAATTGAGTTAAAATCGTCGAAAAATTTTCCCCAAAATGGTTATACTTTGTATCATAATCATGAGGCACAAACATATTGTTATCACTTGCTGTTAAAATCTGCTTTTCCAAATAGAGAAGGGGAAAATTATATACTTTATTCAAGGGCAAATAAAGACCAAAATCCGCTTAGATACCTTTCAACTGCTGATAGATATGTTCAAATCCAGGATATGATGATGTTACGAAATAAGATTGTATATAATGAATTGAAAATTTCTCGGGGCGATTTTTCAATATTTGATGAAATATTAAACAATGAAGAAATTAATTTTCCAGTATACTTTAAAGAGTTTTTTAAGGAATTCAAAGAAAATTTAAAGAATTTAAGTCAATTAGAAAATAAATATTTTTTTGAATATATCAGATTTATTTACAATGAGTTAAAAATATCAAAAATAGGTAATAATGATAGTTTTATCAAAAACAATGGTTTTGCAAGTTTATGGCTAGATTCTTTGCAAGATAAAATGAATAATTATAATGTTTTAACTAAATTACAATTAGAAAATATAAACGAAGAGTTCCACATTAAGCTAAAACTTGATGGTAACTTATTTGATAATAATGCAAATATCACATCATTTAGAGAAGGTGATATAGTTCTTTTTTATCCTATGAAGGATGACAATACGGTTGAACCGCTATCCCAACAAATACTAAAAGGTTATGTGCTGCAAATCTCTGTTGATTATGTTGTAATAAGTCTTTACAATAAACAGGTATCAAAAGAATACTTTACAAAATATAAGTTGTGGTGTATAGAAAAAGATTTCAGGGATATGAGTTATCGTCAGATGTTGCAAAATTTATATGAATTTATTAAATCTCCTGGACGAGTAAAAAATTTGGTATTTGGGCTTGAAAAACCAATGTTTGAAGATAATATTGAGATGTTGCCAAATCAACTTGATAAGTATCAAAACAAAAATATTGAAAATGCATTAAAAGCAAAAGATTATTATCTGATACAGGGTCCTCCCGGCACAGGTAAAACATCTACTGTGTTAGTTGAAATTGTTAAAAATCTTACATTTGGGCAAAAAGATATTTTAATTCTTGCCTTTACTAATAGAGCAGTGGATGAAATTATATCAAAGTTAGTTGCAAATAACATAAATTGCATAAGAATTGGCCGAGGGGATGAAAATTATCATTTCGAAAATATCATCAAAAATAACAAATTAAATGAATTGTATCGTATAGTAAAATCTACAAAAGTAATTGTATCGACGGTGCAAAGTTTTCTTGTAAATCTTGATTTGGTAAGCATAAAAAATTTTGGCACACTAATAATTGATGAAGCTTCCCAAATACTTGAACCGCAAATTGTTGGCATCTTAAAATATTTTGATAAATGGATTTTTATAGGAGATGAAAATCAATTACCTGCTGTTGTTCAACAAGAAGAAAATGATTTGAGGTGTAAAAGTAAAATCTTGCAGGGAATATCTTTAAATAGCTTTGGCGAATCACTTTTTTATCGATTAAAACTTAATGCAATTAATAAAGGTTGGAGTGAATGTTATGGAATGCTTCAAAATCATTATCGTATGCACGATGACATAGCTAAATTTATTTCAAAAAAATTTTATGGAAACTTATTGGTTGCCGCAACTGAAAAGCAAAAAGAAGCAATCAATAAAGAAATATTTATTGATCATAAATTAAAATGTTGTTTTGAAAATAGCCGGATAGTTTTTATTCCATCTATCATTGACAAAACTGCTAAAATAAATGATAATGAAGCCTATACGGTTGTTAAACTCATTGAGTATATTGGTCAATGCTACGGTGAACAATTTGTCCCGGAGGAAACAGTTGGCGTGATAACTCCTTTTAGAGCACAAATTGTAAATATCAGGAATAGACTTTCTAAAAAGTATCAAGCAATTACAATAGATACTATTGAAAGATATCAAGGAAGCGAAAGGGATATTATAATATTATCTTTTGCAGTAAATAATATCTCGCAATTAAAACGATTACAAATGATAAACGACTTAGGCGTAGATAGAAAATTGAATGTTGCATTATCAAGAGCAAAAAAACATTTAATTATCACCGGCGTTGAGGATGTTTTAACCAAAATTCCAATTTATAATGATTTAATCGAGCATATTAAAAATAATAAAGGATATATTGATTATTTCAATAAATTGATTTTAGAATAAGTGCTGGAAAGTTATTTTTCAAGAAAAAAATATTGTCAAAGAATACTTTTTGCAAATATTACAATTTGATGAAAATCGATAATTTTGTATATTAGTTAGTAAATATTCAAGTTTAATATTAAATTAAAATACAAGGAAATATAGTGAGGAGTTTCCAATGAGGCGATTTTCAAGTTATGGTCCTGTTGATAAAGATATCCATTATTATGTGCCAAGAACAGAATTATTGAACAAGATAAAGAGATATTTAATAGGCGAGGTAGAAGAAAAAGGAGGCCATTATGTAACTATATGGGCGCCAAGGCAAACGGGTAAAACCTGGTTATTACTTCAAATTTATTGGGAATTGAAAAATATTGAAAAATATTTCTGTGCAAAAATAGATTTACAGCATTTGAAGAAAGAAAGAGATACAATATATTGTATAAATTCAATAATCGATAAAATAAATGATATTACTGGGTTAAATTTAAATCGAGTAGCTAATTTAGCAGAGTTTCAGGAGGTATTCAGAAAAGAAAAAACAAATAGACCACTAATTCTAATACTAGATGAGTTTGATTCATTAGAAGAAGAAGTAATAAATGATTTAGTGAGTGTATTTAGAAATATATATTTAAATCGCAAGAGTGATTTGAAATCATCCTTTGAAAAAGATTACATGTTACACGGTTTAGCATTGATAGGTATAAGAAGTGCATTGGGAATAGAAAATCCGAGTGGGTCACCGTTTAATGTGCAAAAGAGTATTCATATACCGAATTTGACAAGAGAAGAAGTGTATGAAATGTATAGGTGGTATGAGCGGGAGAGTGGTCAAAAAGTAGGAGATGAAGTAATAGAACGAATTTATCACGCAACACAGGGGCAACCTGGGCTGGTAAGTTGGTTTGGAGAGCTATTGACAGATGAATACACTTTACCAAAAGAAGAACCTATAACAATGAAACATTTTAATTTCGTTTATAGTGAAGCATTAAGCATTCAACCAAATAATAATATAATAAATTTGATAAGTAAAGCACAAAATCCAGAATATCGTCCATTTGTGTTATCAATGTTTAAGACAGATGAAAAAGTAACATTTGAATTAGAAGATCCAATATGCAGTTATTTATATATGAATGGGATAATAGGATATGAAAGGATAGGAGAACAAAAATATGCAAAATTTAGTTGTCAATTTGTACAAGAAAAACTATTTAGACGCTTTTCAAGGGAATTATTTTTTAATATTGGGAAGTTGTTGGTAGATCCATTTATAGAAATCGAAGAAATAGTAAATGAAAAAGGGATAAATGTAGCCAAAATGATAGCATTATATGGAGAATACTTTAAGGCCAATAGGAATTGGATATTAGAAAGAGCAGAAAGAAGAAGTGACGGGAGAATTTATGAAGCAATATATCATTTTAATTTATTTGCGTGGCTTCAGGAGTTTTTGAAAAGAAAAAGAGTTTATGTACAGCCAGAATTTCCAACAGGGAATGGAAAAATAGATATATTATTATTTCATCCAAATAAAATTTATGGTTTAGAATTAAAAAGTTTTATGGATATATCGGAACTAAAAATATCCATTCAGCAAGCCGGAAGATATGGTAGAAGTTTAGGATTAGAAGAAATATATTTAGTTGAGTTTATAGAAATAACAGTTCCAGAGCGCATAAAGAAAGAATATGAACAGCCGAAATTTGTGCAAGGAAGTAATATAAATGTAAAGGTTATTTTTGTAGAGGTAGTATAAGTTAGTAAGTTAATTTGGAAAATTATGGACAAATATATGTGGTTTAACAAATATTTTATTTTTCATTGTCATTATATGTATAAAGATTTCCTTCTATGAATCTGTCCATGTCTTTCAAATAATATCTTTATCTAATTTTGCCCTGGCTTTTTGCAATAGGACAAATAAAAACTTTTATGAGCTTTTGTTTTTTGTATTTTTGGATTGTTTGTGGCGAATATCCAAGTAGTTTTGCTGCTTGTTGAAGAGTGAGCAATATTCTTTCCACTATATTCCTATAAATTTTTTTAATAAATAAATTTTTGTTATAAAAATTAAAAAATATATTCAATTTTTATCATCATTTTGATTTATAAAAAAAAGAATATTAAAGTTTTAAAATAAAAATATTCATATAATATTAATATTAGAAAAACTAAAATTTCACATTAGATTAACATAATGTGCGTGTATAATGTGATAACATCTGTAATATCATGACTATAAAAATTACAAAACATCATTTTTTATAAAATATGGGAGATTTATAAAAAGTTTGATAATAATATTACAAATGTAATTGGGGGAGATAATAAAAAAGGCTTTTGAAATGTATTCTAAAGCATTTTTTTGTGCAACTTGGGGGACTCGAACCCCCGACCCACTGATTAAGAGTCAGTTGCTCTACCAACTGAGCTAAAGTTGCGTTACAAAAATAAAAAAATATCTTAAAAATTCCAAATTTTCAATAAAAAAAGGCACTTTTTAGTGCCTTTTTTATGAATTTATTTCAAATTTTATAAATTTTCCTCAATTATCTTAAATATCCTTTCGCAGGCTTTACCATCGCCATATGGATTAATTGCTCTAGCCATTTTTTCATATTCTTCAGTATTATCAAGTAAAAACGAGGCTTCTTTTATGATTTTTTCAACATCGGTGCCTACCAATTTTACAGTTCCTGCATCAACTGCTTCTGGTCTTTCGGTATTTTCTCGCATTACCAATACTGGTTTACCTAAACTTGGTGCTTCTTCCTGAACGCCGCCAGAATCTGTTAATATAATGTGTGCTCTTAACATTAATTTAATGAAAGGTAAATATGTTTGTGGTTCAATTAGTATAATATTAGGAGTGTTTCCTAATATTTCATAAACTGGTTTTTGGACATTTGGGTTTAAATGAACAGGATAAATGAAATAATGGTCTTTATATTTATCAGCTAAAGATTTAATTGCTTTGCAGATATTCTGGAAACCTTCGCCAAAATTTTCTCTTCTATGGCCAGTTATTAGCACTACTTTGTTGTTTCCATTTAGAATTTCATCTGGTAAGCCATCAATATGGGTAATTTTGCTAGCTTTATCTTTAACTAAAAAAAGTGCATCAATAACAGTGTTACCAGTTATATAAATGGAAGATTTTTCTACTCCTTCTTTTACAAGATTATCATATGATTTTTGTGTTGGTGCTAGATGATAATCTGCAAGTTTGGATGTTAAAACTCTGTTAATTTCTTCCGGGAAAGGAGAAAATTTGTTGTTAGTTCTAAGTCCAGCTTCGACATGTGCTATTTTTATTTTATGATAAAATGCTACTAATGACGCAGCAAATACAGTTGTTGTATCTCCTTGTACAAAAATTAGATCTGGTTTATTGTTAATAAAATATTCATCAAGAGCACTAATTGCATTAGATGTTAATAAAGATAGAGATTGATTTGGTTTCATTAAATTCAAATCAACATCTGGTTTGATATCAAAAATTTCAAGAACTTGATCAAGCATTTGTCTATGTTGTGCAGTAACACAAACTTCTATTTTATGAGAAGATTTTTCTTTAAAGTATAAAATTAACGGGGCCAATTTAATAGCTTCTGGTCGAGTACCGAATATAAAACTAAGTTTCATAGATTATCCTATTTTATTAAAAAATTCTTTTATTTTTTCAACTACATAAAAAATTTCCTCATTTTTAAGACCTGGATAAATTGGTAACGCAAGTGTTTGTTTTGCAAGTAAGTTTGAAACTTGAAAATTATTATCACTTAAATTCAAATATTCGAAACATTTTTGTTTATGCAATGGAAGAGGGTAATAAATTTCAGTTCCTATGCCATTATCAGCAAGGAAAGATTTTAATTCATCTCTTTTATTTTCAATTCTAATTACATACTGGTTGTATGTGTGGGTGTATTTAATATTATTTTTATTATGAAAATCCAATGGAAGAATAACTTTGTTATTTTCACTAAAATTAATATCATTTGCTATAGATAATTTATTATCTATAAATAATTTTGTATAAAGGTTAGCAATTCTGTTTCTTTCATCAAGCCATCCATTAACGCCTTTTAATTTAATATTTAAGATGCAAGCCTGCAGAGCATCTAATCTAAAATTGCCAGAAATTAAATCGTGATAGTATCTTCTATCGGAACCGTGAACTCTTAACATGAGTAATTTTTTGTAGAGTTGTTCATCATTTGTAGTAACCATGCCACCATCTCCAAAACCACCTAAATTTTTGCTTGGGTAGAATGAAAAAGCACCAATATGACCTATCGTACCAAGAAATCTACTATTAGAATCTTTTGCCCCAAAAGCTTGGGCAACATCTTCTATCACATACAAATTATTTTCTTTTGCTATTTCCATAATTGCATCAATATTAGCAGTTTGACCGTATAAATGTACAGGTATAATTGCTTTTGTTTTTGGGGTGATTTTCTTTTTGATATCTTCAATCGAAATGTTGAAATCGTGAATATCAATATCTACAAAAACTGGTACAGCTCCAATTCGTGAAATACCATTTGCTGTTGCTATAAAAGTATAATCTGGAACAATTACTTCGTCGCCAGGTTTAATATCTAAGGCCATCAAAGCTATTAACAAAGCATCTGTTCCAGATGTAACTCCTATTGCATATTTTACATTTAAGTAATTTTGAATATTTTGTTCGAATTCACTAACATATTTACCAAGTATAAATTGGTGACTTTCAAGCACTTCTAAAACTTTATTATCAATTTCTTCTTTAAATTGATAATACTGAGGTTTCAGATTAAGAAATTGAACATTCATTTTTTATCCTATTTTTTATTATTATGTTTTACAAAATTAGCAATTATTTTAATAATAAAAAAATATTATAGCTTTACAACTAGAAAGCTTAAATTTGAAAAACATATACAATAAATATATAAAAATATATTAATAAAATTTAAATAATGGAGATTAATATGAATGAGAAAAAATTAAAAAATTTGAAAAAAAGTAATTTTTTATTATATTTATCATAAAATTTTATAAAACTGAAATGGTAATGCTTTATGGTTATTAAAGAAATTCAGCAAATTGAGAATTCCATTAACGAAATAATTAATTTATCTGAAAAAATCTTTGTTAATTTTACTGAAATTATACAAAGATTAGTTAATGATATTAAGGAATTTTTATTAAATGTTTCAACATTACAAGAACAATTCGGTTCTCAAAATTATCCAGTAATACTATCACAATTAAATGAAAATTTTTCTCGTGTAATAACCTTTTATGAACAATTAAATACTTCATCAAATCAAGATACTGAAAATATTAAATTTATATCAGAAGAAATTAGAAAGACCGGAGATTTACTTATTCAATTCAAATCTATTGTTAAATCATTAAAAATGTTAGGCATTGCTACCAGAATTGAAAGTTCAAGGTTAACAGACGAAAGCGGTGGTTTTAATGCATTGGCCGATAATGTTGAAAGTTTATCCACTTATATAGAACAAAAATCACAAAATATATTAGAAAAAACTAAGCATTTAGGGGAAATATTTACCAGTTCTTTGAGTATTATTAGTCAAACTATTAAAAATAATAACGAAACAATTGAGAATATAAAAAACCAAAAACTTATCATCACTAAAGAAATTAATACTGCTATTTCTGAAGATCAAAGGGATTTTGAAGAACTTAATCACTTATATAGTCAATTGAAGAATAAAATTAATCAAATTGTTGTTCATATTCAGTTTCAAGATATTACTAAACAAAGATTTGAGCATATCATTCATTCTTTACAAGATATTAAAAGTGAAGAAAATTATACTCAGGTTTACAAAACCATTGAATTACAGTTAGAACAATTATATGACATTCAACAAATAATTGAGAAAGCGTTCAATTCAGTCTTAGAAGAATTGAAAAATATTTATAATTTAATCGAAAATATCTTTAAAATTCTTGATAATTTTGAAACTGTTGATGATAATGAGCCAGACAAAAAAAATATATTTGAATATATTAAAGAAATTGTTAATCAAGTCAATCAAGCTTTTTCTAAAGGATCTGAAGAGAGTAGAGAACTCAGTTACATTATTACAAATATTATTGAAAATATAAATGAATTAAACAAATTTATTCAACAAATAGAAGATACAGGTGAAGAAATTGAATTGATTGCATTAAATGCACGAGTAAAAGCTGCAAGAGTTGGAAGCAATGGTGCTTCATTGGGTGTTATTTCCGAAGAAGTACAAAAACTCTCAGTTGATGCTAGAAACAGAATCAATATAGTTTCTCAAATATTACAAGATGTTAACAATACAACAGAAACATTAAAAGAAATTGTTAGTGAAGCCGCTCTGCAGGAAAACATGGCGATAATAATGAATATTCTAAATGAAATCAGTAATAATATTCAATCAATTGAAAGCATTAAAACTGTTTTTGATGAAAATTTAAAATACAATAAAAAAATGTTAAGTAATATTTATCTTTTTTTGAAACAACAACTAATTGGCTATAATAAACATATCGAAATTAAAACAAAAATATCATCTCTTATATCAATTCTTAATAATTTTATGAATAGTATTTCTAATCAAATAAATCCTTCTGAAAAAGTTGAGCTAGATAGACATTTGAAAAAATATACCATGCACACAGAAAGAAAAATATTCGGAAAAGTCACTGGAGAAAAAATAGCTGAAAATGATTTAGATAGTAATATAGAATTATTCTAAGTAATTTTATTAAAATTGGGGGTTTTATGTTTGATATAAATCATATTAATTCAAATAAAAATCTTATTATTACTATTACTGGTGATGTATCAATATATTTTATACAGGAAATTAAGCAAAAACTTCCCAATCCTACCACAACTACAATATTAGATTTACAAAATGTTTCTAACTATGATTTTTCTTTTCTTCAGCTTATTGCTTATTATATAAAAATTCTTCAAAATTTAGGTTGCAATTACACTATAAAATCAAATAAAAAATTGAAAATAGATTTTAATAAATTATTTCCTGAATTAGAAAATATTGAAGAGGTTGGCGATGAGTAAAAAGATTTTATCCGTTGATGATTCAGTAAGCATTAGGCAAATGGTATCATTTACTTTATCCGAAGCAGGTTTTCAAGTTGATGTTGCCAAGGATGGCATTGAAGCGTTAGAAAAAGCTAAAGCCGATAAATATGATTTGTTTCTTACCGATTTAAATATGCCTAATATGGATGGTATAACACTTATCAAAAAATTAAGAAGTGATCCTAAATATAAATTTACTCCTATTTTGATGCTTACAACCGAATCCCAAGAAACTAAAAAAATGGAAGGTAAAGCAGCCGGTGCCACAGGCTGGATTGTAAAACCTTTTACCCCAGAGCAATTAATCGCTGTTATTTAAAAAGTTCTTCCATAATATAAGGGAAGATGTTATGAACGATAATTTAAAATCTCTTTTTTTTGAAGAAGCAAAAGAACTATTATCTGAACTTGAGAGTGTATTATTGCAGCTCGAAAAAAACAGTGAAGATAATGAACTTATTGACAGGGCTTTTAGAGCTTTACATACTTTAAAAGGCTCGGGTGGAATGTTTGGCTTTAATGAAATTTCTATGTTTGTCCATAAAATTGAAGCTGTTTACGATAAGATTAGATCAAAAGAACTTAGCATTAACCAGGATATCATAAGAGATACTTTAAGATCTCTTGATATTATAACATATATGCTTGAAGTTCCTACCGAAAAACACTCCCAGGATATTGCAGATGCTGTTTTGGATATTACTACTAAATTTAATTCGTATTGTAATCTTGCTGAAGAAAAATCAATTGAAGAACAAGTTACTAAACCGGTACAAGTTGAAAAAGAAAAAACATACAAAATTAAATTCAAGCCTAATGATTATTTGATGTTGCATGGGCATAATATATTATCTTTAATCAACGAGATAGTTGCATTAGGAAAAACAATTGTTGTTACGAAATTTCACACAATTCCTGATTTTGATGAATATAACCCAGAATTATTATATACTGAATGGTTAATTTTATTAAGCACAGATGCTGCTATTGATGTAATTAAAGATATTTTTATATTTGTTGAATCTGATGCAGAGTTAAGAATAAAGAAATTATCAGATGAAAATTTATTAAACAATGATTTGATTATTCAAGTCTTAACACAACATTTGCTGGAAAATAATGATATTACAGCAAAAGATATTGAAAAAATCAATCAACAGTTGAATATTAGTATATCCGAAAATAAAGAACTTAAAGAAAAAATTATTGCTGAAAAAAAAGTTGATTTATCTAAATCGATTGAACAAAAAGTAAGTAGTATAAGAGTTCCTGCAGAGAAATTAGATCATCTTGTTAATATTGTTGGTGAATTGGTAACTATGCAGGCAAGAATTAACCAAATTTCTCAAACATTACAAAATAGTGAATTAACAAGTATTTCAGAAGAAGCAGAAAGGCTAATTTGGGATTTACGTGATATAGCAATGAATATTAGAATGTTGCCTATAGGAGCAACTTTTTCAAGATTCAAGAGGTTAGTATTTGATCTTTCAAAAGATTTGGGTAAAGAGGTTGAACTTGTTTTAGAAGGTGAAGAAACTGAGCTTGATAAAACTGTTATTGAAAAGTTAAATGATCCTTTATTACATTTAATAAGAAATAGTATTGACCATGGAATTGAATTACCTGAAGAAAGAGAAAGTAAGGGTAAACCAAGAAAAGGTTTGATAAAACTTTCTGCTAAACAAATGGGCAATGAGGTTATAATAGAAGTCTTTGATGATGGGAAAGGATTAAATAAAAATAAAATTCTTAATACAGCTTTAGAAAAAGGCTTAATACAATCTTCAAGTGAATTAACTGAAAATGAAATATATCAGCTTATTTTTTTACCAGGTTTTTCAACAGCAGAAAAAGTTACGAATGTTTCCGGAAGAGGTGTTGGAATGGATGTTGTAAAAACATCTATTGAACAATTACGAGGTAGTGTAAAAATTGATAGTATTGAGGGCGAAGGAACTAAAATTCAAATAATTCTTCCTTTAACACTTGCTATAATTGATGGTTTGTTGGTAAAAATTTCAGATGACATTTATGTAATTCCACTATCAAACGTTGAAGAATGTATTGAACTAACCAAAGAAGACATAGAAAAGTTTAATAATAAAAATATTGTAAATGTTAGAGGAGAATTAATACCATATATAAGATTAAGTGAGTTTTTGGGATATTGCTATCAGCGGCTTGATATTGAGCAAGTAGTGATTCTAAGATTGGGCGAAAATAGAATAGGTTTATGTGTAGATTATGTGATAGGTGACCACCAAACAGTAATAAAAACATTGAGCAAAATATATAAAAATGTTCAAGGAATTAGTGGTGCTACTATATTAGGTGATGGAAGCATAGCACTAATACTTGATGTTAATAAAATTTTTGCTATCGTTGAAAAAGAAGAAGCTGAAAGAATTGAAGAATTAAATAAAATAAACTTTAATCAGGAGGAATTATGAACTGGTTTAAGAATTTAAAAATTCTTAGCAAGCTTTTAATATCTTTTGTTATTATTGCTTTAATAAGTGTAGCAATAGGCTATATTGGTATTTCGAATATTAAATATTTACAGGAAAAAGATAAGTTTATGTATGATAATCCGGTATTAGCAATGCGTTATTTAGGGGAAGCTAATATAAGATTACAACAAGCAAGAGTTAATGTTTTTCTTGAAATATTAGCCAATACACCTGATAAAATTGCTGAATTTTAAAAAATAAGAGAGGGACATACTGCAGTAATTGGTGAAGTTATGAAAGAATATGAAAAGACTATATTTTCAGATGAAGAAAGAGAACTATTAAATCGTTTCCTTGCAGTTAGAGCTAATTATTTAAATATGATTGAAAATTCCGAAAAAT
The DNA here is from genome assembly GCA_035361425.1 of Ignavibacteriales bacterium. Classification (GTDB taxonomy): domain Bacteria; phylum Bacteroidota; class Ignavibacteria; order Ignavibacteriales; family DAOSCP01; genus DAOSCP01. The sequence goes on from DAOSCP010000002.1 coordinate 87,268, forward strand.
TAGCTGCAGAAAATAAAGATGAAGAAGCATTTAATTTATTCAACACAGGTGAAGGTTTAAAAGTTTATCATGATTATAGAGATAGATTGAAGGATATGTATGATTGGAATGTTAAACTTGCAGAAAAATTAGTAAATGAAAACCACGATACTGCTGAAAAAGCAACAACTGAAATGTTAATATTTATAATAGTTGGATTTTTACTCTCAATTATATTAGGTATTGTAATTGCTAATATGATAAGTAAACCAATAAATAAATTAACTGAAATAGCAGCAAAACTTTCTAAAGGAAATGTTAATGTAAATATTGAAATTGATTCCCATGATGAAGTAGGCCAGCTTAACCAGGCTTTTGATGTTATGGTTAATAATATTAAAGAGCAGGTTACAGCAGCTGAAAAAATTGCCGAAGGTAATATGAATGTTAAAATTACACCTAAATCTGATCAAGATGTATTAAATTATGCATTGCTAAATGTTTATAACAATATCAAAAATCTTATTGAAGAATTAGATGTTTTAGCTGATAGTGCTGTTAATGGAAAATTGGATAAAAGAGGAGATGCTAATAAATTTAAAGGAGCATACAAAGAAATAGTTCAAGGAATTAATAATACATTAGACTCCATAATAGGTCCATTAAATGTAGCAGCAGAATATGTAGATAGAATAAGTAAAGGGGATATACCACCAAAGATAACCGATCACTACAATGGAGATTTTAATGAAATAAAGAATAATTTGAATCAATGTATAGATGCTGTAAATTTGCTAATTTCGGATAGTAAAATGTTGGCAAAAGCAGCAGTTGAAGGAAAATTAGATACAAGAGCAGATGCAAGTAAACATTTCGGAGATTTTAGAGCTATTGTAGAAGGTGTAAATAATACATTAGACGCCATAATAGGTCCATTAAATGTAGCAGCAGAATATGTAGATAGAATAAGTAAAGGGGATATACCACCAAAGATAACCGATCACTACAATGGAGATTTTAATGAAATAAAGAATAATTTGAATCAATTAATAGATGCAATGGATTATGTAGGCGAAATTGCTGAAGAAATTAGAAAAGGTAACTTAAATATTAAAGTAAATGTAAGATCTAAACATGATAAGTTGTTAATATCAATGAAAAACATGGTTGAAGCACTTTCTGATATAATTGCAAAATTACAACAAGTAGCAATAGATGTTACAGAAGGAAGTAAAGTACTTAATCAAAAAGCCGAAGATATTGCAAATGGTTCCAATAAACAAGCTGCAGCAGCAGAAGAAGCTTCCGCTTCGGTTGAAGAAATGAGTTCAAATATTAAAAGTAGTGCACATAATGCAGCAGAAACTGAAAAAATAGCTATTGAAGCTGCTAAAAAAGCCAAAGAAAGTGGTAGTGCTGTTGTAGAAACAGTTCAAGCTATGAAAGATATTGCAAGCAAAATTTCGATAATAGAAGAAATTGCACGTCAAACCAATCTACTTGCACTTAATGCGGCAATTGAAGCTGCCCGAGCTGGTGAACATGGAAAAGGGTTTGCAGTAGTTGCAGCAGAAGTTAGAAAATTAGCAGAAAGAAGTCAAGCAGCAGCAGCAGAAATTAATAATCTTTCAAATACAAGTGTTAAAATTGCAGAAAGTGCTGGTGATATGTTACAAAAATTAGTACCTGAAATTGAACATACTGCACAATTAGTTCAAGAAATAAGTGCTTCAAGTAATGAACAAGCTGTTGGTGCTGAACAAATTAATAAAGCAATTCAACAATTGGATCAAGTTATTCAAAAAAATGCAGCTACTTCAGAAGAATTAGCAACAACATCAAGCGAACTTTCACAACAAGCGAAAATTTTAACTAATAATATTTCTTATTTCAAAATTTCACAAAATTTATTAAATCAAAATAAAAAGAATTTTAATTTAAGCTCGGGTGATAATGTTACATTAAAAACCAATAATTCGGACGATGACTATTCGGATGATGATTTTGAAAGATTATCTTGATTAAATCAAGCGAGGTTACTATGAGTGTATCAACAATAAATGAAACAAGGCAATATCTAACATTTGAGTTAGATAAAGAAATTTTTGCAATAGATGTATCACAAGTTAAAGAAGTTCTTGATTTTACTAAAATAACAAAAATACCAAGGACACCCGACTTTATGTTGGGTGTCATAAACCTTCGTGGTAGTGTTGTTCCTGTGATTGATATAAGAAAAAAATTCGGAATGAATATATCTGAAATTACAATTAATACTTGTATTATTGTACTTGAGATAGAATATGAAAATGAATTATTAACAATTGGTGCTATTGCAGATTCTGTAAAAGAAGTATTTGAACTAGAACCTAAAGATATAGAGCCAGCTCCCAAAATTGGTACTAAGATGAATATAGAATTTATTAAAGGCATGGGTAAAAGAAATGATGATTTTGTTATTATTCTTGATATAAATAAAATATTTACACAAAATGAACTAGAATTTATTAATGAAAAAACACAGGAAAATGAAATTATTGAAGAAAATACTTGAGAAATAAAAAATAATTCTTAATTTTATATATTCTAATTAAAAATATTTTGTAATGGATGTTAAAATACTAAATATTGAAATTGTAAAAATTATTGCTGATGCAATAAAAGATTATGTTATAATTTTTGATAAGGATTTGAATATTTTATTCTCTAATAAAATATTCAAAGAAGATTTTTCTTGTAGCTCATTAACAAATGTAAAAGAAATTATTAAAAACAATGATTTTATTATAAGAGTTACACATTATATAGAAGATAATGTTAATTATGATTGTTTTACTGCAAAAGTTGATGGTGAAGATCTTTATAATCAAATAATTGAATTTAAATTTATAAAATTTGAAGAAAGTTTTGTGTTAATTGGTAATAATAAAACAGCTTTCATAGAATTATTAAACGATTATAAAAAAGCAAAAGAAAATGAAGAACAAGCAAAAAAAGCACAAATTGAATTTTTAAGTAATCTCAGTCATGAGATAAGAACACCTATGAACGGTGTTATAGGTATGGCGGATTTATTATCAGAAACAGATTTAGATGATGAACAATTAGAATATGTAAATTTAATAAAAAAATCTTCAAAAAGTTTGATGATGCTTCTTAATTCTTTATTTGATGTATCTAAGTATGAAAAAGATGAAATTGAAATACTAAATGAAAGTTTTGAATTTACGGAATTAATAGAAAGTTGTGTAAAATCTGTTACTAGTTTAGTACAAGCTAAGAATTTAAAATTTAATTATGAAATTGATAAATCAATCCCTGATTATGTTTGTGGAGATTTTAATAAATTAAGACAAGTTCTTTCTAATATTTTACATAATGCAGTAAAGTTTACTAATCAAGGTAGTATAAATTTTATAGTAAAAAAAGAAGCATCGCGTATTAATATAAGTGGTGAAGAATATATTAAACTTTTATTTATTGTTGCAGATACAGGAATAGGTATTAGGGATGATATTAAAGATAAAGTTTATGATAGGTTTTTTCAGGGCGATTTAGTTATGTTTAAAAATTATAGCGGTATAGGGCTTGGTTTAACAATTGCTAAACAAATAGTCGATTTAATGAATGGAGAGATTTGGTTTGAAAGTACAGTTGGCAAAGGTACAACATTTTATGTTTCTTTGGAAGTTGAAGCAGTTACTAATAAAACAAAAGCTAATGAATATGATAGAATAGTTTCCAGTATTCACAAATCTTCTCAAGTTGAGCAATTAGTTGATTTAAATATTTATTCTAATATAGAGGCAAAAACCAGTCAATATCATATTTTAATAGTGGATGATAATAAATTGAACCAACAAGTTATATCATCAATTTTAGAAAAATATTCATTTACTTATAAAATTGTTAATAATGGCATAGAAGCACTTGAGGAATTAAGAAATAATAAATATGATTTAGTTTTTCTTGATATAATGATGCCAGTGATGGATGGAGTTGAAACAACAAATATAATAAGAAGTGGGCAATATAGTGAAATAGATCCAAATATTAAAATTATAGCCCTAACAGCTTTAACACAAAAAGAGATAGACAAAAGGTTTACTGACCTTAAAATTGATGGGCTATTGACAAAACCTTTTCATAAAAATGATATCTTAAAAATATTGAAAGATAATTTGAATTTTATTTCGAAAGTTGAGGAAAGTGAAGAAGAATTTTTAAATGAAGAAATTTTTGCTTATAAAGAAGTGCTGGATAGAATTGGTGATGATACTCAATTATTAAAAACAATTTATAAGACTTTTACACAAGATGTTTTCAAGTATCTTTTTGCTTTAACTGATGCTATTGAACGTAATGATTACGATAGTGTTAAATTGCCATTGCATACTATGAAATCTCTGTGTTCTAATATAGGGGCAAATAAGCTAACAAAAATAATTCTTATAATGGAAGCACTTTTAGATGATAGGATTTATAATAAATTTAATGAATATCTTGAAGTATTAAAAACAGAAATTAAAGCATTCATTAATTATGCTGAAAATATAATTAATAATATATAAAAGGTGATATATGCTATTTTTAATAGCCGAAGATGACTTATCATCACGCTTAATTTTACAACAGATGTTATCACCTTATGGTGAATCTCATATCGCTGTAAATGGAAAAGAAGCAGTAGAATTATTCAAAAATTCTTTAGAAGGAAATCAACCTTATGATGCCATTTTTCTTGATATAATGATGCCAATAATGGATGGGAATAAGGCTCTTAAAGAAATTAGAAGAATTGAAAAAGAAAAGTTTGGAGTTGGTTATAAACAAGTTTATATAATGATGGTAACAGCTTTAAATACACCAAAAGAAGTAATAGAATCGTTTTATGAAGGAGGTTGTTCTTCTTATGTTGTTAAGCCAATTGATAGAAGAAAAATTATAGGAAAATTAAGAGAGGATAAGATAGTGAAATAATTATGCTTAGAAAAAAAAACTTTGAAATTAAAATCAAAGATATAAAATGGTTTTTACCTACAGTATATCTCCTTTCAACCTTTATTTTGTTGATTATATTTGAAAAATCAATTGATAGATTATTCGGTGAATTTTTTAGAGATATTATATCTTTTGTTATATCTGAAAACGAAGAAATATTAGTTAATAACCTTGCAAACAATGGAGAAATTGTTCCCGCAATTATAGCAATTGCTTTGACTGTTATTGCAATTGTTGTTGAGTTAGTTGCAAATAAATACTCACCTAAAATTGTTGACTTGTTTATAGATGATAGGAAAAATAATTTAATAATAGGTTTTTTTGTTATAGCTTCTCTTAATCAACTTTATGTTTCCAATTCAATATCCACTATACATAATAATTATTTTAGTATTTTCGTTTCGATTTTGATGGTAATGTTGGCTGTTATTTTAATAATACCTTATTTCGGTTATGTCTTTACGTTTTTGCATCCAACTCATTTTATATTATTAATTAAAGAGAGGGCTATAAGATCTTTTAGGGATATTAATAAAACAAATTATATGGAGAAAAAAAATGAATTTCATTATTATATAGATTTTTTAGGTGATATTGCTATAAATTCGTCTGAACAGAGTGATAGGTTTACAACCTTAGAGTGTATTAATTCATTAACTGATATATTAATTAATTATCAATCATATAAAAAATTATTACCAAATCATTGGTATTTAATATCACCAATTGAGAAAAACGATCCTGATTTTACTGACTTATCTCCTTTTGTTATGCAAAACATTGAAAAGAATAAAAATTGGTTAGAACGCAAGGTATTTAAATTATATGAGCTTTTATTCAGTAATACACATACAACACAAAAAGATATTGCTTCTGGTATATTAAGTAATCTTCAAAAGTTTGCAAAAGTATGTATTGAAAATAAAAATTTAGTTATATTAGATACAATAATGACAATGTTAAATACACTATTAAGAATTTCGCTTAATGCACATTTCCCAAGATCTGCTTTCAATATACTTGAGCACTATAGAGTTATTGGTGAATATTTAATTGTACATTATCCACAAAAAATTGAAGAGCTTGCTAAATACATAAAATACTATGCACAAGAATCTAATAAACTTGGTGTTTATTTTATTATGGAAACAGCTGCCCACGATTTATATATGTTGAATAAAGTTGCTTATGAGTATAATATCCCAAATATTAATAAATTACTAGATATTTTCTTATCTCTTGATGAACAAGTTGAAGAAGGTAGAGAAAAAGAAGAGCAAAGGTTAATTGGTGTTAGAATTGCTCAAACAAAGTTAGCGGCTTTTTATTTATTTAATAATAGGTCTGATTTAGCAGATAGGATCTATAAAGATATGAAAACTGAACCTTTATCAAGAATTGAAAAAATTAAATTATTAATTCTTGCTACTACCGATCATGAATATTATGAATTTACTGGCCGGGGAATTAATTTCTATTTTATTGAAGAAGATTATAAACCCTACTTAATGGAATTCTTTACATGGTTTGAATTTAATTATGATTAAAAGAGGAACTAATGAAATTAAATGAACTAAATATTTTGATAAATAATGAGAATAAATTTATAAATGATATTAAATATCAATTAAGTAAAGTTATAGTTGGTCAAGAAGATATAATTAATAAAGTTATCATTGCAATTTTATCCAACGGGCATGTTTTATTGGAAGGTGTGCCTGGTTTGGCTAAAACTCTTTTATTAAAATCAATTGCAAATTTGTTTAATTCTTCTTTCCAAAGAATTCAATTTACACCCGATTTATTGCCAGCAGATCTTACAGGAACAATGATTTATGATCATAATAATGGCAGATTTACTACAAAGAAAGGACCAATTTTTGCTAATTTTGTTTTAGCCGATGAAATAAATAGAGCTCCAGCTAAAGTGCAAAGTGCTTTGTTGGAAGCAATGCAAGAAAGACAAGTTACAATAGGTGATTTTACATATCAATTGCCAGAACCTTTTTTTGTTATGGCAACTCAAAATCCTATTGAACAGGAGGGCACCTATAAATTACCAGAAGCTCAACTCGATAGATTTTTATTTTTAATAAAAATTTCTTATCCAACCAAGGAACAAGAAAAAATTATCCTTAAAAATTATAGTTCAAATTTTTCTCCAATATTTGATATTAAAATTGACTTAAAAAATATAATGTATGCAAAAAAAATTATAAGAGAAATTTATCTTGATCCTAAAATTGAAGATTTTATAGTTGATATTGTTGAAGCTACTAGATATCCAGAAAAGTATGATTTAGTAGATCTAAAAAAATATATCGAATATGGAGTTTCTCCAAGAGCGTCTATTAATTTAGCATTATCATCTAAAGCTGTAGCATTTATTAATAGTAGGGGATATGTGATACCAGAAGATATTATTTATATTTATAAAGAAATTATGTCACATCGTATTGGGCTTTCCTACGAAGCTGATCTTGATAATGTTTCTGCTGATGATATTATATCACGAATTTTAAGAAAAGTTTATGTCCCATAATGATACAAAACTTAAGAACCATATCAAAAAAATAAAAATTTTTACCAAAAAAAAAATTTCTAGCGATTTAATTGGCGAATTTAAATCTATTTATAAAGGAATTGGGCTTGAGTTTACCGAAATTAAAGAATATCAATATGGTGACAATATCAAAGATATTGATTGGAATATTACAGCAAGATTTAATAAACCTTATATAAAAAAGTATGTTGAGGATAGAAATAGAAATATTTATTTTGCTATAGATATCAGTTCTTCTGTAGCACTTAGCAATAAAAATTTTGATAATTTTAATTTAACTTCTGATATTTTATCAATTTTGTTATATTCAGCCCTTATCAACGGTGATAATGTATCAATGGTATTATTTTCTGATGGAATTAAATCTATCATACAAAATAGACGAGGTATTCAAAATTTTAATAAGTTATTATCATTTTTCTTAAGCTACCAGAATCAATATTATCAAAAGACTGATTTAGCAAAATCTCTCTTAATGCTTTCTCGAGTTATAAAAAAAAGATCGATTATCTTTCTTATATCTGATTTTTTAGGCAATGATTATGAAAAACCCCTATTTCTATTAGCAAAAAAGCACGAAGTATATCCAATTGTTGTATCAGCGTATAGTAATATTCAAAACAAAATTGGTATTGTTGAATTTACCGATGTGGAAACAAATAAGAATTTTACAATTGATTTATCAAGTATAAACAAAATAAATTATAATACATCGTATATATTTGAAAAATTTAATCAGATTTTTAATCAAAAAAAGATTAAACCAATATTTATTAATCAAAATGATAATGTTATTGAAAGATTTTTAGAATATTTCCGTTCTATTCAAAAAAAATAATTGTATGTTATCAGATGAAAAATTTATTGATAATAATTATTATCTCTTGTAATTTATTCGCGCAAACTGAAGTAATTTTGCCTAAAAATGAATATTTAATTGGAGATAAGATTGAGTTTTATATTCAAAGACCGAATATATTATACGATAAAATTGTTATTGTCTGTGATACGACACTGATAGCTAATGTTAATTATCGTTCTTTAAATGATAAAATTGCAATAAATTTTGGAATTTTTAAACCAGGCAAATATCAATTAACTTTTCAAATACAGTATATTTATAATAATAAAATAATTTATTTTAATAATTACAAACTGCCTGAAATAAAAATATTTCCTATAAAAGTTGACACTAATTTTAATATAAAAGATATTAAAAATCCAGATTTTAATTTTATGGATATAATTATGTTAATTTTTATAACATTAACTATTGTTATTATAATTATACTTTTTATCAAAATTAAAAATAACAAAAATAAAGCGAAATATAGAAGTTTGAAATCATATTATCACATTGCTGTTGAAGAGATAACTAAGTTACAAAAACAAAAATACAATGAAAACAATTATAAAATATATTATCAAAGATTTGTTGATATCATTAGAGAATATATTCAAAATCAATTAGATATCAAAGCTTTAAATATGACATCTTATGAAATAATTGATGAAGTAAATCAAAAATTGGGTGATCAAACAATTACTTCATATTTAAATGAGTTTTTTCAATACTCAAATGAAATAAGGTATGGTAATCAAATCCCAAATGATGATGTAAAAACAAAATTATTTATTTTGGCAGGCTATATTTTAGATATAATCAATAAAAAACACAAATGAAAGTAGGTTTTTTAATTCCAGAGTTTTTATTGTTAGTTCCCGTAATTTTAATATTAGTTTTTATTTTATATAAATTCAAGAAAAAAATAAAAATTTTTGTTCCATCACAAGAATTGTTTAATGCAGAAAAACAAACTTTTAAGTTAAAAATCCAAAAGCTACCATTAATTTTTGGTATTATAAGTTTTATTTTACTTGTAATTGGATTATCGAGGCCTTATAAAACAATATCAAAGGATAAAAAAGTTATTGATATATGTGTTGTTCTGGATAATTCATATACAATGATATCTTATCTTGATTATAAACCTAACAGACTTGAAGCAACAAAAAATATTATTAAAAATCTAATAAATGAAATCCAGGATGCAAGATTTGGGCTAGTTGTTTTTGGTAGTAATTCGTTTGAATTAGTCCCAATTACATTCGATAAAAATATTTTGTATTATCAAATAGAAAGATTAGATGAAAATACATTTTATCCACAATTTTATGAAGCTACAGCAATAGGTGATGGATTACATCAAGCAATTTTATCATTAAGCAAAAATGATGATATTAAAGAGAAAATAATAATTTTAGCAACAGACGGAGATAATAATGCAGGAGAATATGACCCTGTTGAAGTATCACAAATAGCCAATAAAAAAGGTATTAGAATTTACACAATTTCTATAGGGAAAAAAGGATTTGTAGAAAATAAAGATCCATTTTCTAATAGAATTGTTGTTACTTATACTAATGTTGATGAAAACTTATTAAAATTAATTTCTAATAATTCTAAAGGGAAATTTTATAGTGCGGAAAATGAAAATGAATTAAAGGAAATTTTAAAAGATATATATATGCTTGAAAGATCTAAAGTTAAAGATGTTGATGAAAGTAATATAGAAGAATTAAAAGCGCCTTTTATTTTTTGTAGTTTTATATTTTTTATAATTTCATTATTAGTTAGGTCTTTATTTATAGTGAAAATTCAATGAATTATATTTTAATCATAACATATTTAGTTTTAATTGTTACATTGATTTTTGGTTTTATAAAAAGGAAAAATCTCTCAAATTTATTATTAGAAAGTTATCAGGTAAGAAAATTTTTGAAAAATGAAATAATATTACTAGCATCAGTTGTAGGATTATTATTTATATATTATCAAAAATTAGTGGTTTATAATTATTTTAATGAATTTGAAAATACAAAAGCAAATGGCAATTATAGAGAAATATATATAGCTATTGATATTTCTCAAAGTATGAGTGCTAAAGATATAAAGCCAGATAGATTTACTGCTGCAAAGAATAAAGCTACTGAAATATTGAACCATATTGAAAATTCAAAAGTAGGAATTATACTTTTTAGTGAAAATTCATCATTAATATTTCCTTTAACATATGATAAAAATTTAATCAGGAATTATTTGAGAAATTTATCTAGTTATGTAATTACCGATTTGGGAACGAATTTTAATAATTTGTTGAATATAAAAAATTATGGTTTTAGTGAGTATGCCGATAAAAATATAATAATATTATCCGATGGTGAAAATAATGCAGATGAGATTAATTATAATCTATTGGATGAATTTAAAAAAAATAATATAAAAATATATACAATAGGTGTTGGAACAGAATCTGGAGCTGAGGTTTATAGCAGAGAAACAGATTTTAAAGATATACTTAAACAGAATAATAAAAAGGTGACAAGCGTATTAGATAAAAAAATATTGGAAAAAATGTCACAACTTACATATGCTAAATATTTTGATATTAGTGATGAATTTAATATATTTGAAAGTAAAAATTATAAACATATTAATAGTAATCAACAAAATTCGAAGTTTACTTTCTTTGAGCTTTTATTAATAGTTTTGTTTGTAATATATTTAACGAAAATATAGTACGGGAGTATTAATGAAAAATTTAAAGTTTTGTATAATAAGTTTATTTATTTTATTTATTTCAAATAACTTAATATTCACAAAGGATTATTATAGTAACAAAGAATTAGGTGCAGTAGTCAATGGTAATACAACAACTTTTAGATTATTTGCTCCTAATGCGAAAAAAGTTGTATTAAATTTATTCAAAAAGGTTGATGATACAAAATCAATTAAATATGAATTAACAAAAGATGAAAATGGTGTTTGGGAAATAGATTTAAAACAAAATTATAGTAAATGGTATTATACTTATCAAGTTTATCATAAAGAAGAAGATTTTAAAAATGAAAATATAGTGCATTGTGTAGATCCCTATGCTAAAGCTGTTGCTTCATATACAACTTATATGATGCCAAGAAAGGGAATTGTTTATAATGAGAAATATGATTGGGGAAATGATACTTGGCTTAATTATAAGTGGCACGAGTTAATAATTTATGAAATGCATGTAAGAGATATAACGGCTCACTCTTCAAGTGGTGTAAGGCAAGCTGGTACTTACATGGGGCTTTTTGAAAATGCAACAGGTGGTATAAATTATATTAAAGAACTTGGAGTAAATGCAGTTGAGTTGTTGCCGTCAATGGAATTTGCAAATATTGAAGTTCCTTATAAAAAAGAATTTAATGGTTATTATAATACATGGAATCCGTATGAGAGGAATCATTGGGGCTATATGACATCAAACTTTTTTGCTCCTGCTGCATATTATGCTGAAAATTGGAAAGAATTGAAGTGGAATGTATGGATGGGAAAAGATGGTTTGCAAGTGAAAAAGTTTAAGGATATGGTAAAAAATTTCCATAGAAATGGAATTGCTGTTATTATGGATGTTGTATTTAATCATCTTTCAGAATTTGAATTAGGAAACTTAAAACAAATTGATAAAGAGTATTATTTTAGATTGAATGATGATGGAAGTTTTAAAGCTGAAAGTGGATGCGGTAATGATTTAAAAACAGAAAATTTTATGGTTAGAAGGCTAATTGTAGAAAGTATTTTATATTGGATGAAAGAATATCATATCGATGGTTTTAGATTCGATTTAGCAAAATTAATTGATTGGGAGACCTGTGAAGAGATTATAAGAAAAGCAAGAGAAATAAATCCAAATGTTGTAATTATTGCAGAACCGTGGGGTGGAGGTTACGATATAAAAGGATTTTCTGAAAGAGGTTGGGCTGCCTGGAATGATCAAATAAGAAATGGTATCAAAGGACAAAATCCACATGATGGTTTAGGTTGGATATTTGGGAAATGGTTTGGAAATAACAATAAGATTCGTATTATAAGTTATTTAAGGGGTACAACTACTAATTATGAACATGGATTATATCAACAACCTTACCATAGTGTAAATTATTTAGAATCACATGATGATTATACTCTCGGAGATTTTATAAGAATAGGTTTAAAAAAATATGATGAAAGGAAAATTATAACTAATGTTGAAGATTTTATTAAATTATCGCCTGAAGAATTAAAAATTCATAAATTAGCTTCAATGTTTTTGTTTATGTCTAATGGTATAGTAATGATTCATTCGGGGCAAGAATATGCAAGAAGCAAAGTAGTTCCATATTTTTTAAATGTTAAAGATCCTGAAAGGGGTAAAATTGATCATAATAGTTATAATAAAGACAATGAAACTAATTACATAAATTATAATCATGCAAAAATAAATAAAGAACTTTTTGATTTTTATAAAAATATGATAAAATTACGAAAAGAAATAAAATCTTTTCAATTTTGTTATGATGATGATATAGAGTTTTTTGAAACGGGGGATGAGTTTAGTTTAGCATTTTTAGTTAGAGAAAATAGTGATTATTATTTTGTTGTTTTAAATTCTAATTCTAACAAGAAAAGTAATATAGAAAACCCATTAGGTAGAAAAATGCAAATATTGATTTCAACTAACAAAGAAGAACTAACTAAAGAAATAAATGAAAAAGATACAATAACAATTGAAGAGTTGACTGGTAAAATTTATAAAATAACAAACTAATAGGAGCTAACAATGACAGAAAACAAACCAAACCAACCAAAGACAGCTTTTGGAAGATTTATGGTTCATTATTTTATTCCAAATTTTGCTAATAATGTTCAAGGTCTAGTTTATTTTGGTGCGGCATTTCTTGTAATTATTATTGGTTTAAGAGGTTTAGGAACTGTAGCTGGAAAGATATCTATTGTACCTAAATTTTTATTAGCGTATGATGCTGAATTAGAAGGTATGGCTATATCTCCAAATTGGGTAATGGTTGCTTTATTTATTGAATTTTTCCTACTTTTATTAATGGCAATAACAGTATTTTTTACACCCGAAGAACCACATTTACATGCAGATCATAATCAACATAAATCAACTTCAGAAAAAACAATAACTGTTGATGAAGAGTTTGAACAAATAGCTGAAAAAGTAAGAGAAAAAATTAGAATGGTAGCACAAGAAGAATTGCAATTAATGGATGCTTATTTAGAAAAAGTTCATAAACAACATGCAGAAACATTACAGAAATTAACACAAAAATAAGTACAAGGGAAAAAAAATGGCTAAAGCAAATGTGTATTTTGTTATGTATCTTGTACTACTTTCTGAATTGATAACTATAATAACAGAAAGGGATATATTAACAAAACATGAAATAAAAGTAAAAAAGAAACTTATTGAAAGTATCGGAAATTCTTATAAGAATCCGGTATTTGTGAATGCACAGCAGGGAGTAACCTGGGTTATTGGGTCTGAAACTCCTGCTGATGTAATAATTAATAATGTTGGTTTAGTTTCCGATCAAGAAAAGAAAAATGTTAAATATACTGTAGATGTTGATGGAAATGCACCAGCTGGTTGGCAAGGTCCATTAACTAATAATGAAAAAAAAGGAAATTTTGAGTTAGTTTTTATTCCTCAAAAGGGAGATGCGGAATTCAAAGGTAATTTTACATCAGAAGGTAAGTATAAGTTTAAGGTAACTATGGAAGTAGAGAGAGTGCTTCCAGATTATTTAATAGGAAAAACCAAAACCGAATTAGAAAAAATAGTTGCGGATAAAAAGTTCCAAAAAGCAACCACTACTTTTTCGGTTGATGTCTTCAAGAAAAATACAGGAGTTCAAAAGCAAGGAGCTATTTTTTACTAATAAAAAAATAAAAAAGCTCTCATTAAACAAGAGAGCTTTTTTTAATTATTAAAATATAAGATTGTATAAACAATATAAATAATTAGTCAATTGTGATTAATTAGATTTAAATTATTTAATAAAAAATAATAAAAATATAATTTATTGCTATTGTTATTATAAATTAAAAGTTGCACATTTGAACAAAAAAACAGGAGATATTTATGATACGAAAAATATTATCAATGTTATTTATAACTTTTTTTGTTCTTTATGGTCAATCTGATAAAATAAAAGAAACAATCAGAACAGTGACAAATTTAAATATTACATTACCAAGTGAAGGTGCAGAAATAGCTGGTAACCAGCTTAGTGTAATTAAATATGAAATCGAGTTATTAGATGAAAATTTCAAACCATTAAAGAAAAATGATTTTGGTGAATTTAAAATTATTAGAAAACCTGATGACCAAGAATTTAAAAAATTAACTCAAGGTGGTAGAGGTACAATAGTATTTGGATATATTAAAGCAAAATTTTATAAACCAGGTAATTATATTATTAAAACAAGTTATAGTGGAAAAGGTGAAATAGGAGTTGCATCTGTTGATAGATATTATAAAGTAATTGTTAATTATCCAACTTTTGCATCTGCTAAAACATTGGATTCAATTTATTACATTGGTGAAAAAGGATTGTTTAGTATTGCAGTAAATGAATTTAATGATGCTTCTTTATATAGTTATAAAGTATATGAAATTGATAAGAATGGCACAAAAATTGAATTATTTTCAGATAATAAACCACTAGTTGATTTAGGAAAAATAATTCAACTTAATTATTTGAATAAGACTATACAAATTGAAGGATTTTACGATAATAGAGTATATGAATTTTACGATATTGATGGTCAAATAAAAAAATCAGTTTGGCAAACAGAAATATTACCCATAGATGCACTTGTGGAATTTAATAACTGGGCTGCAAGTGATGAGGAGTATTGTGTACTGGATGTTGCTACTAATACTTTATTTAATCCATTGACATTCTATTATTTATACGCACAGAGCAAAGATGTAAATTTTATAGCTCTTACTCCAGAATGTAATGATTTAGTAGTTGAAGCAACACCTAATAATTTTTTAGCTGGTGAGCCTGAAGTTTCTCAAAGCGGTGCATTTTTATCAATAAGGTTAAATATTAATCCAAAATTTGTAACAGGTATAGGTAGCCAAAGAGCACAATTAGTTTCATTAAATTTTAATTTTAGAACTCAGTTTGGGGAAGTAAGTAGAACATATAAAGCAAAGGTTTTTAAGTCTAAATAATATGAAAAATATCATTAAATACATAGTTTTAGTAATTATTTTTAATAGTTTATATGGTCAAGGTAATAATATTGATTACCTTGACTTAATGAATTTTAAATTTATTAATGAGTATAGAAAAGAAATCAATTATTTAAATGTGTATTTTGTTGAATTTAAAGATACTTTAGCAGGAATAAAATATCTTGCAAGAGAGGATGGTTCTAGACTAATCTTAAAAAAATCTAAAGATACTGTAAAAACATACCAGATATATTATATAAAAAATGGTGTAGGATTAGAGCCGATTACTCCAATTTATATATCAATGTTTGCGACATATCAAGCACCAAAAACAGGACAAAGTCGTCAACTTATTGGTTCTGCAAAAAAAACAGAACGAGCAAAAGTAGATACTTTTATAGTGTATAATCCTAATGACTTTTTATATCTTAAGAATTCTAGTAATAAGACAAATAAAGATAATTATAGTGTAATTCTTAATTATATTAATGAACAAATAAATCCTTCAAAATTATTAAAAAAAGGTGCACCTCAGAAAAAAGAAAAGCAATTATTAAATCTTCCATTAAATTATAGTAATAATATGATGTTTCAAGCATATGTATCGCCTGATAATGCTGATCAATTAAATAATATTATTACTAATGGATATCATAAACTAATTAGTTATGATAGAATTACAACAAATTTGCAGGCAAATAATGAAGAAAATCAAGAAATAGATACTGCAAATGTTTCTTCGAGTAATGAATGGTTAGATTTCTTTAAAATAGTATATTCAGATTTATCATTTTCAAAACAAACTATTTGTATTAATGGTATAAGTAATTTATTTAGTTTGGGAATAGCAAAAGTGGGATTTGAAAGTAGTTTTGATGATAGAGTTTTAAGTTATCTACCTATGGAAGCACCATATCATCATTATGGCGTTAATATGTTTTTTAATATGACGGGCAATTTAGAAGATGTGCAAAAAAGTTTTTTTGGTAATGTTAGGTTATTAATAAGGCATAGATATAATTCTGCAAATAATTTCTATTGGTTACCAATATTTGAAGTTAAACAACCAAAATTGAATGTAAATACAGGTTTTACAGTTGAAGGAGAATTCAGCAAAGGGTTTATATCAAATATAATGAAAAATTTGCCGGTATTTACATTTTATTATTCAGTTGGTGCATCTAAAATGCCAAAACCTTATTACCAAATTTATGATACCGGTTCTGTATTTCCAAGATATTATTACAATAGAAATCAGTGGGAATATGGAATGTCGTTTTTCTGGAATACAACTCAAAGCTCACATTATAGATTGGATTTAGGTGTTGGAGGTTACGATATATATAAATTTGAATATTTCCTTGATACAACTGATATACCTGTTATTTTGAGTACTTCAAGTAGAAAAAATTTTGTACAACCTTATATAGCATTAACATATGATGCAATTCCTAATAAAGCAATATTGGGATACAAATTTAAATATTTTGATAGTAGGTTTTCAGTTAAATTATGGACAAGATTATTTGAATTATTGGGTTCTGATGTTAGAATAGAAGCTTATATAATAACAAAACCTTTCTACAGAAGTATTTATCAATGGGAAAGTCCAGGTGGATCATTTGTACAATTAAGGTATAGATATGCATTTTAAGTTCTACATATTAAAGAGTTATCTTATTTTATTATTATTGTTTGATTTTGCTTATTCGCAAAGTGATTATGAAAAACAAGCTATTTATAAAAGAATTTATGAAAATTTAGAGTATAGAACGGATGGTTTTAATGATTTGAAAAAGCAATGGTATCTTAATGAACCTATGATTATAAGACAGATTTATAATAACTTAGTTTTAAATGGATTTTTATTACATAACGGACATCCAATAACAAATGAAGATACATTAAAACTTTTTTCTAATAAATTTTATAATTCAAGGGTTTTGGTAAAATTACGTCAAAGATATTATGATGATGAAATAGAAAGAATGGAATTTATATTAGAAAATGAAAACCCAGGAATAGATACTGCTAGATTTATCGATCCTATTAAAGACTGGGTTTTAGTTAGAGAGGCAGTTGGGGATTCTTTATATGAGGTATTAAAAAAGAAAAAATATACTTACACAAATTTAACAAAGGATTATTTTCAACATTATAATTTATACTTTTACGATTTGTATTTTTCGGCAATTAATCCATCGTTAATGTTTTGGGCAAGTACGTCTGAGGCAAATACTCAATTTGATAGTGAAAGTCCATTTAATAAGTTTAATAGAGCAGATAAATATACGATGTCTTTTTTTGGGAAATGGGGAGTAGATCAACTTTCTAAACCTGGGTGGTATTTTTCCGATTATATAGTAGGGTTAAAAATCCTTCATTTGGATATGTTGGTTAATGATCCTGATGATTTTGAATATGGGCTATATTTAGGCTTTAATTTCGGTGTAAAAGATGTTTTAGTTGAAAATTCATCATTTTTTAAACCTCGTAGAATTGATAGTAAAACCAGTAATATGTACATAAAGGCTGCATTTAATCCTTTTACATTGCTTGGTTACGATTGGAGATATTTTAATTTAGGAGTTGAATCTTTCTATAATATAAAGGATAAACCTGTAACTGAAGATGATATTAAAATATTACAAGAAACAGGTGCAGATTATATTTATTCACATACAATTAAAAACTTTACCACAATATATGCACAGCAAAAATATTTAACGGATGTTCTTGGTTTAGGTTATTTATTTTTAGGTATGGGGATAACATTCCATAATTATTCTTTACTGACAGCTACTGTTGATGATTCTGAATTTCAAGTTTTTGAAAATACTAAATATACAGTTCCAAGTTTTGAAATAGGATTGACTAAAAGTGGGGGGCTAATTTATAGTGAAACAATTTTTCAGTTGAATTATAATAGTAAAGCTAAATTTGGTTTTTGGGGTATAAAATTACATATGCTAATTAGAAATAGTATTGGGTTTGATATTAAATATTTTAAGGGTTTTAGAAATGTTCCAGGTTGGCACCAAGATTCGTATTTTGTTATTAGTCCAATCATCAGGATCAATTTTTAGGGGTAGTTATGTTAACAAATTATAAACAATTTTGGGTATATTTATTATTTATATTGTTTGTAAGTAGTACAAATGTTTACTCACAAACAATATCAATATCAAGTCCAGTTGCAAATGATACATTAAATTATGGAAGTAGCAAAACAATTACCTGGAATTGGACGGGTGCAAATGGTACTGCTAAAATAGAATATTCAACAAATAGTGGTACAAGTTGGATAAATATAAATTCCAATGTTACTAACAATAACGGTAGCAATACATATAATTGGAGTGTTCCTAACAATCCTTCCAATAATTGTAGAATAAGAATCACTAGTATTGATTATCCTGCAATATCGCAAACCTCTGGTTTGTTTGTAATTAGAAGTTTGGTATTGTTATCACCATCATCTGGAAATCATATCCAAGCAGGAAAGACTTTTAATATTCAATGGACAAGTTCGTATGTATCATCACTGAGATTAGAATATTCAACTGATAATGGTAATAATTGGAATTTGATACAAACTGGAGTAAATCCAACAGCTTCACCATATGTATGGAATGTTCCGGATATAGTTTCAGATCAGGCGATAGTAAGAGTAAGCGACGCAACAAAGTCAATAACAAATACAAATTGTATTAAATCCCAAAGTGGAAGTTTTTATATTTGTAAATTAAGATTATTAGCACCTAATGGTGGTGAATTTTTATTTTCCAATTCAAATTATAATATACAATGGACCGCATCTAATAATGTTTCTTTTGTAAATTTGGAGTATTCAACAGATAACGGTGGCAATTGGTATACTATTGCAAATAATTTGTCAGCATCAAGTGGGTCATATACATGGATGGTAACAAATAATACATCAAATAATCAAGCATTAATAAGAGTATCAGATGCGAGTTATCCAAATTATGTTAATGATATTTCAGATAATAATTTTACAATTGGTAGATTACTAGTAACATCACCAAATGGAGGATTAGCCGCTGGATATTTGTCTGGTAGTACAATAACAATTACATGGTCTTCACAAAATATTTCTTTGGTAAATATTTATTATACTATTGATGGAACTTCTTATACTCCCATTGTTACAAATTATGATGCTACAAATGGCTTTTATAATTGGACTATTCCAGCTGGAATTAATACAAATAAATTTAAAATAAAAATTGAAGATGCAAGTAATTCATCAAGATATGATGAGTCTGATTATTACTCTGTTATAAGCACAATTTCATTGAGTTCTATCTCAGCTAATATCCAAACAGGGAAAACCATAACATTAAATTGGGCAGCTGGTTCTTATTTATCCAATGTTAATATTTCATATTCAACAGATAATGGTAATTCATTCCCATACACAATAGCAACTAATATAAGTGCATCAACCGGTACTTATAATTGGGTAGTGCCGTCAGGAATTACAGGAGATAATTGTAAAATTAAAATAACGTCAACACAATATCCTGATATTTATGCAATTAGTAATACATTTAAAATTGCAGAGTTGAATTTAACTTATCCCTTAGGAACAGATGGTTGGATAGCAGGGGGTACTTATACTATAATGTGGAACAAATCGACAAATGTGGCAAATGTAAAAGTATATATATCTACTAATAATGGTAATACATGGGGTTCACCACTTACAACGACATCATCCAATAGTTATGTATATACTGTTAATTCCGGCTTTGATTTTAATCAGTTTAAGGTAAAAGTTGAAGATGCTACTACAACAGATATTTATTCTGAGACACCAATAGGATTTAAAGTCGGAAAGATAAATATTCTAAGTCCATCAACATCTGGAGAAGTATGGAATAGTGGAACGGTTAAAACAATTTCATGGACCGCTACTACATTTATAAATATTGTTAGGCTTGAATATTCAACAAACGGTGGATTAGATTGGACTTTTATAGCAAATGTTGGAGCTACAGTTGGTAGTTATAATTGGACAGTTCCAAGTGTTTCATCCAATAACTGTGTTATAAGAATAAGTGACTCAGATGTGCCGACAATATTTGCTACATCTAATACATTTTCGATAGGAAATCTTATTGTAACATATCCAGACGGTGGAGAAGGATTAAATGCAAATTCTAATGTGAATATTCAATGGACGGCAAACGGAATAGCAAATGTTAATATTTATTATAGTTTAAATAATGGTGCAAATTGGATTAAAATTGCTTCAAATATTAATGCAGCAAGTGGAAGTTATACGTGGCTATTACCTGATGTTGTTTCATCGCAATGCTTAGTTAGAGTAAGCGACGCTAATGATACCACTTATTATGATAATAGCAATGGAGCTTTTCGAATTGGTAAAATTTCTATTATTCAACCAACAACGAATAAAATAAATCAAGGTAGTGTATATACTATTAAATGGAACGCAACATCCAATATTTCAAATGTTAATATATACTATTCAGAAAATAATGGTGCAAGCTGGAATTTAATTCAGAATAATGTTAATGCATCTTTAGGGCAGTATAATTGGAATGTACCATTTACAACAACAAGCCAAGGTAAAATCAGAATTGAAGATGCACAAACAAATTCGCTAATTACTGCTACAAATAGTGGTAATTTTTCCATTTCATATATTACAGTAAATACTCCTAATGGAGGAGAAAATTGGTTTTCTACAAGTACACAAAATATTACGTGGACATCGAGTGCTGATGTAAGTAATGTTAAAATTTATGTATCGACTGATGGTGTTACATTTGGTTCAACGCCAATTTACAACGGACCAAATACAGGTAGTTATTCATGGGTTGTAGATGGAAATTATATTTCTACTACTGCAAGAATAAAAATTGTTGATGCAAGTGCTTCTAATGTATCTGACTCTTCTAATAATGTTTTTACAATAACACCACTACAATTAACAGCTCCCAACAATCCAATCACTTTGTATCAAGGGCAAAGTTATAATATCACATATGATTATGATGCAACAAAAGTAAGTAGCGTCAAAATTGAATTCTCATCTACTGGAGGTAATAGCTGGACCAATATTGTTGCTTCTATACCAGCAACAGGAGTTTATAATTGGACAGTTCCAGCTGTTACGACAAATAATGGTTTAATACGTATTACTTCAAATGATAATCCAGCATTTTATGATGTAAGTGATAATACATTTTCAATTAATACAATATCATTGACCAGTCCTAACGGTAACGAAAATTGGATGGCAGGAACAACGAAAAATATTACTTGGGTTAATATTCCAGGAGTAAGTGCATTAAATTTGTATTATTCTTTAGATGGGGGTAATAGCTGGAGATTATTTAAAACAGGAATAAATGCTGGTGCACAAACATACAGCTGGGTTGTTCCTGATTCAGCATCAAATATGGTTAGAATAAAAATTGCAGCTTCTGATAATCCTGCAATATCAGATATAAGTGATAATAATTTTACGATAAGTTCATTAACATTATTATCACCTTTAGGTGGTGAAAAACTATTAGCAGGACAACAACATTATATTACATGGGATGCACAATATATTCAAAGTGTAAAAATAGAATTAACTACAAATGGTGGATCAACCTGGATATCTCCAGAAATAGCAACCGGTGTACCAGGAGCTAATGGTACTTATTTGTGGACTATACCAAATAATCCAACAACACAAGCAAGAATTAGAATAACAAGTGATAATCCCAATGACAATACTATTACGAAAACTTCACCTGCTAATTTTACAATAAGTAGGTTACAAATAACAAATCCTATTTCTACTACTGCATTTCAGGAAGGGCAAACTGCCACCATTCAATGGACTGCGGATAATATTGATTTTGTTAATATAGATATTAGTACAAATGGTGGTATAGAGTGGAATAACATTGCAACAGGTTATCCAGCATTAGGAGGAAGCTATAACTGGACAGTTCCAATAAATTATTCATCAAATAATTGCATTATAAGGATATATGATCAATCAAATTTTGTAAGAATTGCAACATCGCAAACATTTAATATATCTAAGCTAAATATAACATCACCTACCACAAGTGATAAATGGTTTATAGGAAGCACTAAAAAAATACAATGGCAAAGTACCAATGTTAGCTTAGTTAATATTTTATATAGTACAGATGGTGGTGCTACCTGGCCAATTACAATTGCTTCCAATTATCCAGCAAACGCTGGCTATTATGATTGGCAGGTATCAGGATTAGTAACAACACAGGGTAGAATTAGAATAGTTAGTGTTGATAAACCTTCGATAACTGCTACAACTGGAAATTTCCAAACTTCAAGTTTAAATATTACACAACCAGCAGGAAATGAAAGCTGGCAAGTTGGGACAAATAAGAGTATAAATTGGACTTATGGGAATATAACAAGTGTTTATTTATATTATTCTACTGACGGAAGTAATTGGTTACAAATTGGTGCTGGTCCAATTAATGCTGCATTGCAAACTTATAATTGGACTATTCCAGATATATCAAGCAATACCGTAAGAATTAAAATTGCGGATGCAGCTGATACTTCAAGAAACGCTGTATCTAATCCATTTAAAATTGGCAAAATTACAGTTTTATATCCTAATGGTAATGAGATTCTTCAATCTGGCAAAACAATTAATATAACCTGGAATAATTATTCAAGTATATCTAATGTTAAAATAGAATATTCAACAAATGCTGGAGGTTCTTGGAATACGATAGTAAATTCTGTCCAGGCAAATTTAGGAGCATATCCATGGGTGATACCAAACACAACTGGAAACTCTTATAGAATAAGAATATCAGATGCAGATTCTCCAAGTCCAACAGAATTCATTAATGACATTTCCGATAACAATTTTACAGTAAAGAGAATAGATCTAATTTCACCTGTAAGCGGAGAATATTTCCAAATAGGAAAGACCAAACAAATATCATGGAATGTTGGTAATATTGCAACATTAAGAATTGATTTATCAACAAATGGTGGCTCCGATTTCTTTAATATAGCTGAAATATCTGGAGCAAATACAAGTTATAATTTAAAACTAACTAATCCAGCATATGTATCAACAGCTTGTTATTTAAGAATTTATGATAAAGATAATCCTACAATTGTTTCAGAATTATCAAGTCCATTTACAATCAAAAGACTTGATTTAATTTCACCTAATGGAGGTGAGATAAAACAAGCAGGTGTTGTAGATACAATAAAATGGCAAGCAAGTGGAGTAAGTAATATTACTTTACAATATTCAACAGATGGGGGATTAAATTTCTCCAATTCTATAGTTAATAATCATCCAGCTAATTTGGGTTATTATTATTGGACAATTCCAAGTAATTTATATGGAAATAATATAAAAGTAAGAATTGTTGATTATGATGTTTCCAGTATTTCTGATACAAGTGACAATAATTTTTCAATATCACAATTAGCAATTACTCAACCTACATCAACATCTAAATTCAATGTCGGTTTGCCTTTGATAGTTAATTGGAGTGCTAATAATTTAACTCAAATTAATATAGATTTATCTACTGATGGCGGTCTATCCTATCCTTATAATATAGTAAGTAATTATAATGCAACTTTAAATACTTGTACTTGGGTAATTCCATTAACTTTAACACCATCAAGCAACTGTGTTATCAAGATTACAGATGCTAATAATCCTACAACATATATTTTAAGTCAACAATTTTCTATAGCTAAACTTAAAATTTTAGTTCCAAATGATGGTACTCAAAATTGGCAAACAGTTACTCAACAAACAATAACCTGGCAAGCCTCGTCAAATGTATCAAATATTAGAATTGAATATACTTCAAATAATGGAGTTTCATGGAATACAATTATAAATTCCGTACCAGCTACTACTGGTAATTATTTGTGGACAATACCAAATACAGCTGCTTCTAATTTAGTTAAAATTCGAATAACGGATGTTTCCAATAATAATGTAATAGACTCAAGTGATAATAATTTTAATATAAGAAGATTAGATTTAACATCGCCAAATGGTGGGGAAAGCTTTGCTGCTGGTTCATCTCAACAGATTAGTTGGATAGCTAATAACGTTAATAATGTAAAAATAGAATATCAAACTTCAAATGGTGGTACTTGGACTCATATAGCTACTGTGCCAGCAAATTCTTCTCCATATACATGGACTGTTCCTGCAACAACATCTAGTGAATATAGAATTAGAATCTCAGACGCAACTTATTCTACTATACAATCTCAAAGTGCAAATACATTTAAAGTAGGTCAAATAACTGTTACAAGACCAAATACTGCTGAAACATTTCAGGTGGGAAAAACACTTCCTATTAGATGGAATGCATCTTCGAATATTAATTTTGTAAATATTGCATTTTCTACAGATAATGGTACTACCTGGTATTATATAGCTAATAATGTTTCTGCAAGTGCAGGTGCATATAATTGGACAATATTGAATAAACCTTCAAATAATTGTTTGATAAGAATTACTGATGCAAGTACAGATACAACTGTTAGTGGACATATTAGAGATATAAGTGATGTAGCATTTTCTGTCAAATACCTAAAGCTCAACATTCCAAATGGTGGTGAAACCTGGAAAATTGGTAGTAATCAAAATATAACATGGGAAACAAGTTCGAATATTTCAAATATTCATATTTACTTATCAACGAATAGTGGTAATAGTTGGGGTATTACATTAGGCAATAATGTTGGTGCAGGTGCTGGTTCATTTTTGTGGAGTAATATAGGAAATTATCCATATTCAACTTGTAAAGTAAAAATTATTGATGCATCAAACAATTCAATTTCTGATAGTAGTGATAATGCTTTCAAGATAGGTAATATTTCTATAATTGAACCTGTAGCACTTGCTAATTACAAAACAAACTCACCAATGGTTATTAAATGGACAAGTACATCTAATATTAATACTGTAAATATATATTATTCAGCAGATGGTGTTAGCTGGAACCAACAAATAGCTTCTAATTTACCAAGCACTACTGGCACTAATGAATTTACCTGGGTTACTCCTTTAACAGCAACAAATACAGCAAAAATAAAAATTGTTGATGCGGAAAGTGGTTCAACTATTGAAGAAATATCTTCAACATTTAGAATTACTGACCTAAATATAATATCACCTGTATCAACTGATAAATGGCAAGTTGGGACATCTAAAAATATAATTTGGAGTGGACAGGGTGTTTCAAATGTAAATATATCTATACTCGATAATAGTAATATTTCGTACTCTATTGCAACAAATACAAATTTAACAACTTATAACTGGTCTATACCAGATATACCATTTTTCCAAGCACCGTCTTATCGTATTGTTGTAACAGATGCTTCAAACCCAGATAATTCTGATACAAGTGAAATATTTACAATATGTAAAGTAAAAGTAGATTCACCTAATGGAGGTGAAAATATTTATGCCGGCTCAACATATACAATAAATTGGACTACATATAATGTTACAAATGTAAAGATTGAATATTCCAGCAATAATGGTACTTCGTGGAATACAATAGTTGGAAATATAGCTTCAAATAATGGAAGTAATTCATATAATTGGCTTGTTCCAAATGATACATCATCAAATTACCGAATTAGAGTGAGTGATTTTTCAAACTCAACAATAAATGATATCTCTGATAATAGATTTACAGTTTCAAAAATTACAGTTTTATCACCAAATGGTGGTGAAAATTGGCAAATTGGAACAACCAAAACTATTACATGGCGTTCAAATGGAATTTCTCAAGTAAATATCTATTTAAATTACGGAGCAGGTAATTTTACAATTGCAACTAATGTTTCATCTGTTGGCGGAAGTGGTTCATATAATTGGGCAATCCCAGATAATCCATTATTATATACAACAAACGCAAAAATTATTATATCAAGTAGTACAGATCCAACTAAAGCTGATACAAGTGATAATGTATTTACAATTAGTAAGTTAGTAGTTATTTCACCAAATGGTAGTGAAAATTGGTTTAAAAATTCTATAAGCACTATAAGTTGGGAAAGTAGAAATATAAGCTCTGTAAAAATTGAATATAGCACCGATAATGGTATAAATTGGAAAAATATTGCAACAGTTACAAGCGTAAACGGTATAAATAATTATAATTGGTTAGTACCTGCTGATACTTCACTGAATTGTATAGTAAGAATATCAAATGCTACAAATTCTACAATTTATGATGTATCGGATAATAAATTTAATATATTGGGATTATTCATTACACAACCTATTGCAAATGCAAAATGGCGTAATGGATTATTAAAAACAATTTCATGGCGTGCAAATTATTCAACAAATGTCAACATATATATATTAACACCTACAGGTAAAAGTTTAATAGCAAGTAATGTTACAGGTAATAGTTGGGGTGGTAATTATACATGGTCTATATTAGATTCAAATAAATATTATACTAATAGCAATAGAATAATAATTGAAGATTTTGGAGATCCTTCAAGGTGTGATACAACTAATTATTCATTTTCAATTTCTAAACTTCAAATTACAACACCAAATACAAATGTAAATTGGTTTGCTGGAAGTAGTAAGATTATAAGTTGGGTATCTCAAAATATTAGTAATGTTGTAATCGAATATTCTTCAAATAATGGCGGAAGTTGGAGTACAATAACAACTACAACATCAAATAATGGTACTAATAATTATTCATGGACTGTTCCTTCTACAGCAAGTTCACAATGTTTAATAAGAATTAAAGATGTAGCAGATGGTAATTTACTATCAGATACATCAAACACAACATTTACAATATCAAATTTACAATTGTTGTCGCCATTAAGCAATGCTAGATGGCAAATGGGAAAAGTAAACACAATTCAGTGGACTGCAAGTAATATAGCCAATGTAAAAATTGAATATTATGATATTGCAACAGCTAATTGGTTGACGATTGCAACAGTTTCAGCTTCGTCTGGTGCTTATAACTGGTTGATACCAGCTTTAGGATTAACTCCAAGCGATCAATATAAAATAAGAATATCTGCTGCTGACGATCCAACAAAAATGGTTGAATCTGGATTATTTACAATTGGAAATGTACAACTTTCAAACTTTAATGGTGGTGAAGTTGTTCAGGCTGGAAAAGTTGTAACAATAAATTGGACAAAAACAAGTTTTGTTAACACTGTTAATTTAAAATATACTACAAATAATGGCACAGATTGGAATACAATTGCGAGTGGTATATCTATAACATCTTATAATTGGAATATACCTAATATTTCATCTAATAATGTTAAAATTTTAGTTGAAGATGCTGTAGCAAATTCACTAATTAAAGATACATCTGATGCAGTATTTACTATTGCAAGATTAGTTGTAAATGTTCCTAATAATGGTGAAGTTTATCGTGAAGGTACTAAGATAAATATAACCTGGACAGCACAAAATACTAATAATTTACGATTAGAATATTCAATTGACCACAGTAATTCATGGAATATAATAGCAAATTCTGTTAATCCAGCTTCTGGTTCATATACATGGACACTTCCATACGGCCTTGTTAGTAAATATTTAACAATTAAAGCTTATGATGTTTCTTATCCAACAATAATGGATACAACAGATAATAAAGTTACCGTTGCAAAATTGTTAATTACAAATCCTGCTGGTGGGGAAACATGGGTTGCTAATGATACTAAGTCGATTTCATGGAATAGTCAATACATACCAGCTTCTACATATACAATCGAGTATACTACAGATAACGGTGTCAATTGGCAAACAATTGTAACAAATGTTCCGACATCAAATAATAATTATAATTGGGTATTACCATCAACTGCTTTATCTAATGTAAAAATAAGAATCAGACATAATGATAACTCTAATTTATCTGACACTCTTGATGGAACATTTACAATTGTAGCACCTAAGATTACAGTTACTCAACCAAATGGTGGAGAAATTTTACTTAAGGATCAACCATACACAATACAATATACTCGAACACCAGATATTACAAATGTTAATATTTATTCAAGATTAGAAGGTAAAAAAGGCTGGAGATTATTAGCTGGCAATACTACAGCATTATCTTATAATTGGACTCCAGATACAGCTGGTAACTATAAAATAATAATTGTTGATTTTAATAATCCTAATGTTGTAGGTGATTCATCAGATGCATTTTGTACTGTTAAACATATACAGGTTACACAGCCTGCAGGTGGTGAAATTTGGCAAGCTGGCAAACCTTATCAAATAAAATGGGTTACTTCAAATAATATAAATACTGTTCGAATAGAATACTCTACAAATGCAGGTGGTAGCTGGCTACCTATAACTTCAAGTATTCCAGCAGCTGATCAACAATATAATTGGACAATACCTTATGCATTAGATGGAAAACAAGTTCATATTAAAGTTAGTGATGAATTAGCTAGTTCTGTTATATATGATATTTCTGATGGTTTTGCTACGATTTCTAATTTGCAAGTTGTATATCCCAATAGTAATACTGACGGTTTAGTAGAAGGTAAATCCTATAATATACAGTGGACTAATTCACCTTCAATTACAAACATTGATATATACTATACAGCAGATGGTGGACCACTTCAAACAATACAGGCAAATGTTCCTGCAGCGGGAGGACAATATAATTGGACTGTTCCAGTAATTAATTCAGATAATGTGAAGATTGTAATAAAAGATGCATCAAATCCGTTGATTGTTGATAGTTCCGATAATGCTTTCAAAGTAGCTTCATTGATGGTTGTTACACCGAATGGAGGAGAAGATTTTAGAATAGGTAGAAATGCAACAATAACATGGTCTAATTCTTCCAATATTTCTGCAGTTAATATTTATTATTCGTTGAATAATGGTACAACCTGGTTTATTGCTGGAGTAAATGTTCCTTCAACAAATTCTGTTAACAATTATACATGGAAAGTTCCAAATGTTTTAAGTACTACCAATGCATTAATTAAAATTATTGATGCATCAAATTCTAATATTGAAGATATAGGTGATGCAAACTTTACTATAAGTAATCTTGTTGTAACATCTCCTAATGGAGGTGAAAGAATATCTGCAGGTAAAAAATATAATATTACATGGATAGCACAAAATGTTACAACAAACTTAAGAATTCAATATACACTCAATGGCACTAATTGGCAAGATATAGCAACCGTTCCAGGTACAACAACAAATTATGAATGGAATGTAGCTGCTGATACATCAACAGTTAATGCAAAAATAAGGATAATGGATCCTACATTAACAGAGGGTGATACAAGTGATGCTAATTTTACAATTGGCTACATTAAAATATTAAATCCTATTGCAGGGAATGTATATCAAACAAATAGAAATATTCAAATTTACTGGCAAGATTCTCCAAATATTGGTAGTGTAAATATCAAGTATCAAGTTGGTACATCTGTACCTGTAACAATTGTAAGTAATTACGCTTCTCCAACTAATTTATATAATTGGACTGTACCGTTAGATTTAGCACATAATAATCTTAACTTAATAATTTCTGATATTAACGCAGATGTAACTTTAGCAGATACGATAAAAATCAACACTGTAAAATTACAGTTAACTTCCTTAAATGGTGGGCAAAAAATATTAGCTAATAAAGTAACACCTATAACATGGGCAAGTTCAAATTTAACTGGTACAATAAAAATTGAATTATCAACCGATGATGGCTTTAACTGGATAGCTATTCCTGGTGCAAGTAATGTTTCCGCAGCTGATGGAGTATTTAATTGGTTAGTCAATAATATTACTACCGGGCAAAATAGAATTAGAATTATTAGCAATAATGATAATTCTATAAGAGACTCTAGTGCATCATTCTTTATTATATCAAGATTGAAAGTAACTGATCCAACATCAATTGCAAATTATAAAGCCGGGACAACTCAAAATCTTAAATGGGATAATAGCAGCAATATTGGAAATATAAATATTTATTTTAGTTCCAATAATGGTTCTACCTGGACTAATTTATTTAACAATGTTTCAACAACCGGGCAAAATAAAAACTGGGTTGTTCCTTATACAACATCAAATCAATGCAGAATTAGAATAGAGGATGCACAATATCCGACAAATGCAGATACTTCTGAAGCTTTCAGTGTTTATACACCGACTATCACAGTTACAGCACCTAATTTACCAAGCAGAATATTAGTAGGTAAAACTTATAATATTACCTGGAATAGTCAGTTTGTTACTAACTTTAAAATTGAACTATCAACAAACGGTGGTGTTGATTGGAATCCTATTGTTTTATCTACAACAGGGAATAATTATAATTGGACAATACCACAACCTTTCGATACTGTTACATCAAATAATTGTTTAATTAAAATTTCAGATGCAAGTGATAATTCAATATTCGATGTTTCTGATAATCCATTTACAATTTCATCCTTGAAATTTATTTCTCCTGTAGGCGGTGAAATTGTTCAAGTTGGAAAACATTTTACAATTAGGTGGAATAGCTCACAAATTGATAGAGTAAGAATAGATTATTTTGATGGTACATCTTGGACACAAATTATTAATAATATTAGTGCTTCAACAGGTAATTATGTGTGGACTGTCCCAAATATATTTTCATCTGCTATTAAATTCCGTTTATATGATGCTGATAATTTATCAAACTATATTGAAAGTAATACAATTTCTACTGCTGATATTGCTGTAATTTATCCTGTAGGTGGTGAGGTAATACAAACTGGTCAAACAGTTAAAATAAAATGGAATTATCAAAATATTTCAAATGTAAAACTTGAGTATTCATTAGAAAATGGTGCTGAAGGAACATGGAATACAATTGTCAATAGTGTTCCTGCAACTACTGGCTCAACGGGTTATAACTGGACTATTGATACTTCCTTATCTTCAAGGGATTGCCTAATTAGAATTTCGGAAGTTGGTAATAGTAATGTTTTTGCAACAAGTTACAGCACATTTAAAATTGGTAATATCGTAGTATTATCACCAAATGGCGGCGAAGTATTTAAGTCTGGTCAATCATATACTATAAGATGGTATAATAAACCATCAACATCTTCTGTTAAGTTATATTATTCAACAAATAATGGTACAAACTGGAATTTAATTACAACAACAACAACGCAGCCTTATGGAGGAAGTTTTGACTGGGTACCATCAATATCTAATTCAAGCCCGAATATGTTAATTAAAGTTGTTGATTCAGAAGGTGATATAAAAGATTCATCTGATGCAACATTTATCTATAATAATTTAAGGATAGTATCTCCTAATAATGGTGAAATTTTCAGACAAGGAACACCTGTTAATATTCAATGGACAAGTAACCTAAATCCAGTAACACTAGAATACAGTACTGATAATGGCCTAAATTGGAATTTAATCGTAAGTGGTAAGAATGGAACAACACATACATGGGTTACACCTACAAACTTGCTTTCAAACAATATAATTATTAAAGTAAAAGATGATAACAATAATCTTATTAATGATACAACTGATAACAGAATAAAAGTAATAGAATTTAAGATAACTCAACCTAATGGTTTAGAAACATGGGTTGGTAATAGTGTACAAAAAATCAAAGTTTTACATAAGTTATTACCATCAAGTTTAATAAATTTATATTACACTACTAATAATGGTACAAATTGGAATACAATTGCAACAAATATTTCTGCAAATGGAGATAGTACTATTTATAATTGGTTAGTACCGAAAATATCTTCTAATAATGTAAAAGTAAAAATTGTTGACGCAACAAGAAGTAATATTGCAGATACATCAGATAATGTATTTACAATTACAAATCCACAAGTAACAGTAATTTCGCCTAACGGTGGTGAAGTATTACCTATAAATAAACCTACAACAATTACATGGACGAAATCTGTAGATGTGGCAAATGTTAATGTGTACACAAGGTTAGAAAATAAAAGATGGTATAGACCAATTGTATCAGGCTTTGGAGGCACTTCTATATCATGGACACCTGATACAGCAGGCAATTATAGAATTATTGTTTGTGATGCTGCTAATCCATCATCTGTAATAGATTCATCAGATGCTTTTGTAAGTGTTTATAAATTAAATATCACATCTCCTAATGGCGGCGAAAATTGGATAGAAGGTAAGAGATATAATATAACCTGGAATGCATCAATTAACTTAACAAATGTAAATATAGATTATTCAACAAATGGCGGTTCGAATTGGATTTCTCTTGTTAATAATATTCCTGCTTCATCTGGTTCATATAGTTGGTTAATTCCTTCAGGTATTACAGGTACAAATACAAAAATTAGAGTAAGAAGTTCAAATTATGGAAATATAATTAAAGATTCATCCGCAAATTCATTTACAATACATAAGATTAGATTATTAAGTCCAAATTTAGCATCTGATGGTTTTGTAATTGGAAAACAAATGAATATTAGTTGGGATGTTTCTAACTCAACAATACCAAATATAAAAATTAGTTATCTAACACCACAAACAAGTGGAATTATATCTGGTAGTTTTGCAACAACGACAAATTCAGGTTATTTTAGTGTTCCTAATGTATCATCTGATAGTGTTAAAATTATAATTTCAGATGTTCTAAATCCTAATATTGCAGATACAAGTGATAATTATTTCAAAATTGCACAATTGGTTGTAACATCACCTGTTGGTGGAGAAAATTGGCAAATAAATAGAAGAAGACTAATTACATGGAATAATTCATCAAATGTCAATTTTATAAATTTAGAGTACACATTAAATGGTATAACATGGTTTACTATAGCTAATAATGTAAATGCATCTTTAGGTAGTTATAATTGGTTGGTACCTGATGTTTTAAGTTCAACCAATGCTCTGGTAAGAATAACAGATAATAATAATGTAAATATTAAAGATACATCAGATAATGTATTTGCTATTTTTAGGTTTGATATCACAAGTCCAAATGGTGGAGTAAAAATAGCTGCAGGAAAGAAATATAATATAACATGGAATGCTCAAAATGTTTCGTTACCAATGCAATTACAATATACTTTTGATGGTAATAATTGGAATAACATAGCTGGTGTAAATTCTACTGATCAATCATATTTATGGGATGTACCAGCAGATACATCAACATCCAATTTAAAAATTAGAATAATTGATGAAATGTCATCATTTGGTGATACATCTGATGCAGCAAATTCAATTGCTTATTCAAAGATACTTAATCCTGTTTTAACTTCAAATTGGCAAACAGGCAAGGCTTATCCAATTAGATTGCAACTTTCACCAAATGTTAATTTTATAAACTTATTATATAGAATTGGCAATAATACACCTGTAAGTATTGCTAACAATATTGAAAGAACTAGCGAATATCAATGGTCAGTTCCTTTAACCTTAGTTTCAAACGATATAAGAATAATAGTACAAGACGCAAATGCAACAACTACTATTGCTGATACATCAAACATTTTCAATACAAGAAGATTGAATTTAACATCATTTACTGGTGGTGAAAAAGTAATAGCTGGCAAAACTTATAAAATTACCTGGATAGCTCAAAATCTTGGAAATATTAAAATTGAGTTTTCAAAAGATGGTGGATTAAATTGGGCAACAGTAACAGGTGGCGGTAATATTAATTCAGCACTTGGTGAATTTGATTGGGTAGTAAATAACGAAGTAGGCTCACAAAATAAAATAAGACTTGTTAGTTTAGATTATGGAAATGTCCGAGATTCAAGTGCTACAAACTTTACAATTTCAGAACTCAAAATTACTAATCCAACAGCTGCAAGTAATTTTAAGGGTGGTACAACACAAACAATAAGTTGGACAAGTAGTATAGATATAAACAAAGTAAATATTTATTACTCAACAAATAATGGAACAAATTGGATTGTAATAAAATCAAATCATGATTATGTAGGGACTTCAGCAAATTATAACTGGATAGTTCCAAATGTTACATCTTCGCAATGTAAAGTTAAAATTGAAGATGCTCAAAATCCAGGTAATTATGATACAAGTGCTACATTTAGTATCTATACACCAACAATTACTGTTTTAACACCAAATACTAATATTAGATTACTGGCTACTAAAACATATGCAATAACATGGTCAAAGCAATATGTCAATAATGTTAAGTTGGAATATTCAACTAATGGTGGTTCAAGCTGGAAATTAATAGCATCACCACTGGCAGGAACATCTTATAATTGGACAATACCAAATGATACAACAAATAACGCAAAAATAAAAATTACAGATTTAAGCGATACTACAATTTATGATATGAGCGATGTATCGTTTACAATTTCATCAATAAACTTTGTAAGTCCATTAGGCGGTGAAATTGTACAAATTAATAAACCATTTAACATTAGATGGAGATCCGCATATATTGATAAAGTTAGAATAGATTATACATTAGATGGTACTAATTGGATACAAATTATAAACAATTATGATGCAAATGTAGGTAGTTATGCTTGGAATGTAACTAATTACTCCACAACACTTAAATTTAGAATTTATGATGCAGTTAATACTAATAACTTTATAGAAAGCAACAGTATAACATCGGCTA
This sequence comes from Ignavibacteriales bacterium, assembly GCA_035361425.1. GTDB lineage: Bacteria > Bacteroidota > Ignavibacteria > Ignavibacteriales > DAOSCP01 > DAOSCP01. The sequence continues at coordinate 122,586 of DAOSCP010000002.1, forward strand.
ATCTTGTAATTACGCAACCTATAGGTGGGGAAATTTATCAAAGTGGTAATAATATTAAGATTAAATGGACATCACAAAATATCTCAAATGTAAAACTTGAGTATTCATTAGAAAATGGTGCTGAAGGAACATGGAATACAATAGTTAACAGTGTTTCTGCAGCTGTTGGTACTACAGGTTATGACTGGTTAGTTGATACTTCAATTTCTACAAGAAGATGTTTAATAAGAATTTCTGAAGTTGATAATCCAAATGTAAATGCTACTAATAATTCAGTATTTAAAATAGGTAATATTGTTGTTCTTTCTCCTAATGGCAATGAAGTAAGACAAAACCAACAAGCCGATACAATTAGATGGTATAATAAACCATCAACATCTTCTGTTAAATTGTATTATTCAACTAATAATGGCGGTAACTGGACATTAATTACAACTGTATCTACAAATCCATATGGTGGTAGTTATATCTGGACACCAAATATATCAAATCCAACAACTAATATGCTCATAAAAGTTGAGGATGCTGAAGGAGTTATTAAAGATTCATCTAATACTACTTATACAATGGTTAATCTTGTTTTGGTTTCTCCAAATGGTGGTAATTATTGGCAAGCAGGAACAATTCAAAAAATCAAATGGAATGCAACTAACTTAGGAAATATAAGCATTAGATATACAACTAATGACGGTGTAAATTGGAATAATGTTGTTTCTAATATTGCTTCTACACTCGGAGAATATGATTGGGCAATCCCAACTTATATATCATCTAAAGATTGTAGAATTAAATTAATATCTGTTTCTGATTCTAATAGAATTTATTCTATTTCTGCTAATAAATTTAAGATTGGCAAAGTTACTTTAACTACATTTACCGGAAATGAAAAAGTAAAAGTTGGAACATCTCATACTATCAGATGGACTAGATCATCTAGTATTGATTTTGTAAATCTTTATTACTTCGATGGTTCTAATTGGCAAACTATAGCAACAAATGTTGATGCTTCTCTTAATAAATATGTATGGACAATTCCTAATACTCCTACTGTTAATGCAAGAATAAGAATTTCAGATGCAAATTCTAATTTGAATATTAAAGATTCATCAGGAACAACTTTCAGAATTAGTAGAATTTATGTATTACAACCAAATGGAAACGAAAATTATAGAGCAGGTTTAGTTTATCCTATAAATTGGAATGTTAGCAGTGATATAACAAACTTAAAATTAGAATATACTACAGATGATGGTATCAATTGGTATACAATAACAAGTAATACAAATGCTGCTACAGGAACTTATAATTGGAGAGTACCAGATACTGCATCAACAGGGTATAGAATTAGAATAAGTGATGTTACATTTTCATCTGAAATAGCTGATACATCCGATAATATTTTTACAGTTAAAAGATTAAATTTAATTACACCAGATGCATCTACCAATTGGTTAGCAAATACAACTCAGCAAATTAAATGGAATACTGTAGGCGTTTCTCAGATTATTTTGCAATATACAACAAATAATGGCAGCACATGGAATAATATTACAACAAATCCTATTAGTGCAAGCACAGGACAATATAATTGGCTAACACCAAATATTTCATCAACTAATGTTAAAGTAAGAATATATGACTATTCTGTGCCAAATATATCAGATACTTCTGCTTCATTTACTATTTATAAACCTGTTATTTCACTCAATTCACCAAATGGTGGTGAAAGTTGGGCTGTCGGTTCTACTAAAAATATTACCTGGAATTCTGCATATGTAACAAGATTAAAAATTGAATATTCAACAGATGGTGGGCAGAATTACATCTTAATAAACGATAATGTTAATCCAACAACAGGTATATTTAATTGGGTTGTACCTAATACGCCTACAAAATTTGCAAAAATTAGATTAACAGATTATAATAATTCTGGAGTTATCGATACATCAGATTCATACTTCAGAATTAAAACACTACAATTAGTAAAACCTAACGGCGCTGAGTATTATCAAGTATTACGTACAAAACCAATTCAATGGAATGCAGGTGGCATAGACAACATTAGAATCGATTATTCAACTAATAATGGAGCTAATTGGTCTAATTTAACAACAATAAATGCTGAAAGTGGTATTTATAACTGGAATATCACACCAGCTTTTGCTACAACTAATAATTATAAGATAAGAATTACAGATATTGATGATATATCAATTACCGATGAATCCGATAATACATTTAGTGTAAGAAACCTTAGATTGCTAAAACCTGTAGGTAACGAAGCTTATATGTATGATAGTTTAGTTAATATACAATGGACTGCTAGTGTCAATATACAAAATGTAAAATTACAATATAGAATTTCTGATGCTTCAAGTTGGGTAGATATTACGGGAGCATCTGCTAATTTAGGTGTTTATAATTCATGGAAAGCGCCTTTATCAGCTTCTAATTTCTATAAAGTTAGAATAATTGATTCTGTATCAAATGAAGTTTATGATTCAACTGCAGCATATTTCAAAGTAGGTAATATAAATATTACAACTAATTTAACTGGCACTTCAATACAAGTTGGGAAAGAATTAACTATAAATTGGACAAACACAAATAACATTAATACAGTTAAAATTGAGCTTTCAACTAATGGTGGCTCAGGTTGGTCAACATTAACATCGAATTATGTAACAGGTGCAAATGGTGGTTCATATACATTTACAGTACCAAATAATGTTACTAATAATGCAATAATCAAAGTAAGTGATCAAAATAATAGTAATATTTATTCTCAAACTGCTTCATTTACAATTAATAATTTAACTATTACAAAACCAATAACGCCTGAAAGCTGGAAAGTAGCTTCCACACAACAAATTAAATGGACAAGTTATAACATATCTAATGTAAATATATATATTTCAACAAACAATGGAGCAAATTGGTTATTAATTGATAATAATGTAACTTCAAACAATGGAAACAATGTTTATAATTGGGTTGTTGCAAATTATGCTTCAAATCAATGTTTAATTAAAATCACTGATGCTGTTGATGAAAATATAGCTAGCACTATTTCACCAAATAACTTTAAAATTGGTGATATTTCTGTTACTTCTCCAACAGCTGGTGCTAAGTGGCAAGCTGGAATAAATAAGCGAATCCAGTGGACTAATACAACAAATATAACAAATGTAAATATTGAGTATTCATTAAATGGAACAACCTGGTTACCAATTGCAACTAATATCCCTGCAAGTACTGGATATTACGATTGGAAAGTTGTGGATAATCCATCAACTACAGTTCAAATTAGAGTTACAGATGCACAGGGCATAAATATTAATTCTGTATCTCCTGTATTTACGATTGTTAAAATTAAAATGGATTATCCAAATGGTAATGAATTTATTGCTGCTAATTCAAATGTAATTGTTAAATGGCAAAGTAGTAATATAGTTAATGTATCATTAGATTATTCAACTAATGGCGGTTCAAATTGGTATCCATTAGCTTCCAATCAACCTGCTGGTATGTTACAAGTAAACTGGACAGTACCTAATTTGTTAACAACTGCTAACAATTGCTTAATTAGAATATATGATAGAAGCGATCCTACTATAGTTGATACAACCGATAATCCATTTACTATTGTTGTTCCCAAAATTACAGTATTGAAACCTGATAATTCATCTTATTGGCAAGCAGGAAAAATCAAGAAAATACAATGGACATCTGAATTTATTAACGATGTTAAGATTGAATTTTCTTCAAACGATGGTAATAGTTGGGTAACAGTTATTAGTTCAATTCCAGCTAATACTAATGAATACAACTGGATGATACCATCAGTACCGTCTGATAAATACAAAATTAGAATTAGTGATGTTAACAATTCTGCTTTATGGGATACAAGTAGAGTATTTACCGTTTCATTGTTGAATATAGTTAGCCCAAATGGTGGCGAAAATATTAAAGTTGGAACTGTTTTACCAATAGTGTTTAATGCATATTATACAGGTAATGTTAAAATTCAATATTCTACTAATAATGGTAATACATGGGCCAATGATGTTGTAAGTACATTAGGTATAACTAATGGTTCTAACACATATAATTGGACAGTTCCTAATATTCCTTATGATAATATTAAATTAAGGATATATGCTATTTCCGATACATCAATTAATGATTATACTGATGGTTCATTTAGAGTAGCAAATATTCAAGTTGTAGTACCAAATGATTCAGTAATCTGGCAAGCTGGTACAATAAAAACTTTACAATGGATAAAATCTAGCAATATTGGAAATGTCAATATTGATTATTCTACTGATAATGGTTTAACCTGGCATATTGTTGCAACAAATACATCGGCAACATCAGGTGTTTGGTTAGTTCCCGAAACTCCAACTGATAAAGCTTTAATTAGAGTATCAGATGCTACAAATCCATCAATGTATGATGTTTCTGATAAAAACTTTACTATAGCTCAGCTCAAAATTTTAGCTCCAAATGGGGGAGAACGAATTAAAGCACTTTCAAATTATACAATTAGGTGGCAAAATGCATTTACAAGTAATAAAGTAATAATTGAATATTCAACTAATAGTGGTAATTCATGGAATTTAATTACAAATAACGCGAGTGTTTCATCAAAACAATATAATTGGAATGTACCAGATATTATAAGCAATACATTCAGAATTAAAATTAGCGATAGCTTAAATACCTATATTTATGATGTTTCTGATTCTAATTTTACAATCTATAAACCTGAGATAACTTTATTAACATTTAATAGCGGTAAATATCAGGCTGGTAAAACATATCCAATAAGATGGAATAGCCAGAATGTAGCTAATGTAACAATTCAATACTCTTTAAATAATGGTAACAATTGGCATAATATTATAACTAATTATCCAGCTGTAAATGGTATTTATAATTGGACTATTCCTTCTGATTCTGCTTCTGTTAATGCAAGAATTCGAGTAGTTGATTATTCTGATAATAATTATTATGGAATGAGTACAAATGCATTTACAATTGCTCAAATTAGGTTATTATCACCTATTGGTGGAGAACAATTACAAATCGATAAATTTAGCGATATTAGATGGTATGCTCAAAATGTTGCTAATGTAAGAATTGAGTTATCTACAGATAATGGAATAAATTGGCAATCAATTAATAATTTAAGTTCTGTGAATGGAAATAATTTATTTAGCTGGCGTGTAGAAAATAAACCATCTAACGTTTGTAAGATAAGAGTAAGAGATTTGAACTATCCAGAAATAAAAGATTCAACTGCTGGTATATTTAGAATTTCAAACGTACAGTTACTATCTCCTAATGGAAATGAAAGATGGCAAGAAAACAAAACATATCGTATAGAATGGGCAGCTTCATCTAATGTAAATAATGTTGTTTTAGAATATTCAACCAACTCGGGTAATAACTGGAATATCATTCAATCAGTATATCCTGCTAATGTTGGTTATTATAATTGGAATATTCCTTTGAATACTAGTTCCAATAAATGTCAAATAAGAATTAAAGATTATGATGCTAATTCTGTATTTGATACTACTGATGCTAAATTTACAATTGTTAATTTAAGACTAATTACACCTAATGGTGGCGAAGTATGGCAAGCTAATTCAACTCAAAGAATTAGATGGCAAGCAAATTTAGTTGGAAATATTAAACTTGAATATACTACAAGCTTTGGTAATAATTGGACAACTATTGTTGATAATTATCCAGTTGATTCTAATTATTTTGATTGGAATATACCATTGGCAGCTCTTTCAGATAATGCTCAAATAAGAATATCAGAATATAATAATGCATCAATATTTGATACATGTGATAACAGATTTAAAATCTTTATTCCTGAAGTAAAAGTAATTTCACCAAATGGCAATGAAAATCTTTTAGTTGGAAAAACATATCAAATTCTTTGGAATGCAAAATATATAAATAATGTAAAAATTGAATATACTACAGATAATGGCGGAAGCTGGTCTACAATTGCTACAGTCCCTGCAAGTAATGGTTTATATAATTGGTTGATACCAAATTATCCATCACGAAATGTAAAAATTAAAATTTCTGATGCGAACAATCCATTTTTCTTTGATGATTCTGATCAAAGATTTAACATTGTTAATATTATAATTTACTCACCAAATGGTGGAGAAAACTGGCAAGCAAGAACTACAAAACAAATAAAATGGAAAACATATTCAATAGATAATATTGCTTTACATTATTCTACTGATAATGGTACAACTTGGTTGCCTATTGGTACAGCCAATGCTTTATTAGACACTACTTATTCCTGGATTGTACCGAACATTCCAACACCAGAGGCTCGTATAAGAATTAGAATGGCTAATGATACTACTGTTTTTGTAACTAGTGCATCTACTTTCACTATATCTAATATTGAACTTACAAATTTTGTTGGTGGAGAAAGTGCAAAAATAGGAAAAACATATAATATAAGATGGCAAAGCTATTATATTTCTAATGTTAAAATTGAATACTCAACTAATAATGGAGCTTCGTGGACACCAATAGTTAATAGTGTTCCTGCTAATATTGGCTTGTATCCATGGGTAGTACCAAATATTGTTTCAAATAATTACTTAATTAAAGTATCCAGCACAGCAGATTATACTATAGCAGATTCCTCTAAACTACCATTTAGAGTTGCAAATATTACATTGAATAATCCACGCGGTACTGAAGTATGGCAGGTAGGTACTGTTAAAACACTAAGCTGGACTAAAACTAACAATGTCTCAAGAATTAAATTAGAATTTTCTTCAAATAATGGTGGAAACTGGACTACGATAATATCAAATTCTACTTTAGATAGTGTATTTAATTGGACCGTACCTAATGTTCTTAGTGATTCTTGTAGAATTAGAGTTGCTGATATGAATTCTGATGAAATTTCTGATATATCCGGAATGTTTACAATTGCCAATGTTAAATTTGTAAGACCAACAATTGGAACTGTATTTCAGGCTAATAAATCAGCTATTATTCAATGGAATTCTAAAAATATACAAAATTTCTTGTTAGAATATACAACAAATAATGGAACTAATTGGATAACTATCAGTAATAACATTCCTTATTATCCAGATACATTGGTTTGGAATGTTCCTAATATTGTTACAAATAATTTAAAATTACGTATATCCGATGTACTACATCCAGAAATTTTAGATACAACAAAAACTGCTGTAACTGTTTCAAAATTACAACTATTAAGCCTTACCGGTGGTGAAAATATTCAAGCTGGTAGACAATATACTATACTTTGGGCTGATTCATTAATAAACAATGTTAAAATTGAATATTCAACAGATAATGGTTCAACCTGGCGATTAATATCTTCTTCTGTACCAGCAGCTAATAAATCTTATATTTGGAATATACCAAATACACCATCAATTAATTGTAGAATTAGAATATCTGATGTATTCAATCCAAATGTTTATGATATCAGTGGACAAGTATTTACAATAAGTAATTTAACGTTGGATAATCCTAATGGCGGCGAAAAAGTTCAAGCATTGAATGTTAGACAAGTATTTTATACTAAGAGCTCAAACATATCTAGCTTGAAAATTGAGTTTTCAACAGATAATGGACAAACCTGGAATTTAGTAATAAATAGCACAGCTGATTCTGTGTATAATTGGAATGTTCCTAATACACCATCTAATTTATGTAGATTAAGAATATCAGATGCTAATAATCCTCAAATTTATGATATATCTGATACAACATTCTCTATCTATTACTTAAGATTATTAGCACCTAATGGCGATGTTAAACAAATTGGTACTCAAACAACTATTCGTTGGGAATATAGCAATAATATATCTAGAGTAAGTTTATACTATACAACCAATGCAGGTACTAATTGGATAGAAATTAAAAGAAATATTCCAGCTGATACTAATGGGTCATCATATTTGTGGATAATACCAAATACTCCTACTCAAAACGCACTTGTAAGAGTTGCGATGGCTAATAACTTTGATATATATGATGATAGTGATTCATTATTAACTTTGAGCACAATTAAAATTATATTCCCTAATGGTAATAATCATTTGCAAGTGCATAGAAGATATAACATTAGATGGCAAGCAGGATATGTTAAATATATTAATATAGATTATTCTGTTAACGGTGGTAGTACATGGATGAATATTGTAAGTAACTATCCAGCCGACTCTAGTAAATTTGTATGGTTTGTAAATGATACAGTTGCTACTAATGCTTTATTAAGAATACAAAATAGCGCTGATAATTCTATATACGATATTAGTGATTTTACATTCAGAATTAGTAAATTGAACTTAATTACTCCATCAGGTAATGAAAAATGGCTTAATAATACAACCAAGAGAATTACTTGGGATTGTAGTAATGATATTAAACAAGTTAGGATATTCTATTCATATGATAATGGTTTAACCTGGATTAAAATAGCTGATAGTGTTGATGCAACAAGAAAATTCTATGATTGGAACATCGGGAACCTAAGCGATATTCATAAAACTAAATTTATGAAGATTAAGCTTGTTGATTCAACTTACAATTATTCACAAACAGTATACGCACAGAATGATATCCCATTTACAATTTGTGATGTAACAGTTTATTCACCTAGGGCAAATAATTACTTACAAGTAGGCAAATTAACATCTTTAAGTTACTATGCAAAGAATATTGATAGAATTAGAATTGAATATCGTGTTTCACCAAATTCAGCTTGGAATACTATTGATACTGGAGTTGTTACATCAAGTGGTAAATACAATTGGGTATTACCAGATGATTCATCGTTAGTTTCCAATACATTCCAATTTAAGTTAACAGATATGTCCTCTGATAGTATTTATATTTTAACTGAACCTTATCAAATTGTTAAGTCGATTAAAGTACTTTCACCAAATGGCGGTAACCAGGAAATATTAAGAATTGGTAGTGCATATCCAATTAAATGGTTAGGTAGTGCAAATGTATCAAGAGTAAGAATTGAATTGCATGGAGTTCAATTAAATCCAATAATATTAGCAACTGTTAACAATTTACCAGGCGTTATTAATACATATAGCTGGACTATACAAAATACACCATCTAAGATTGCAAGAATTGTTATAAGAGATGTCGATGTTACAACTATAGCAGATTCAAGTGATAGGGTGTTTACTTTAGCACCATTCCCAAAACTTGAAAAATTAGCTGCAATACAAAAAGATACAGTTATGTTTAAATTTAATGGCAATAATTTTGAAGATATGGTATTAGATACTCTTTACTATACTACATTACCAAATGCATCCGAATGGATACCAACGAACAATTACAATGCACCTTCAACATTTATTAGCTCTGGAAAAGATATAATTATTAAATGGTATGCTTATAAAGATATTGGACAATTTGAAAAAGCTGATATGAGTGTAAGATTTATATTTAAATCTTCAACAACTAGATATGAAATACAAATCGATAGTGTTGGTTTTGATAACGTTGCACCACAATTGCCAAATATTAAGTTTAGCTATAAAAAATGGGATAAACAAACTATTTACTGGGATAGCGTTAAAAATGATATCAGTAAACCTATTAAATATAGAGTTGATGTTGCAATTGATCCTAATTTTGATACTCTAATTTATAATGGTAAATTTACTACTTTAACAGCATTAACAATTGATAAATTATACAACAACAGAATATATTATGTAAGATTACAAGCAGTAGATTATTTAAATAATTTTTCCAATTATATTGTAGATTCTGTTTTCACACCACTTCCTTGTGATTACGATTCTAATAGTGTTATTGATGCTGTTGATCTATTGAGATTTAGAAATGCATGGAACAATAACTCAATTGCTGATGCTGATTTTGCACCTTTTGAGGGTTCGTTACCAACTGTAAGAATAGTTGGTGACAGAAAACTTGATGCTCAAGATTTATTCTTATTTATAAAAATGTGGAATTTAACCCAAAATAACTTTATTTTACTAAAGAAAAATTATAATTTTGTTGCTAATGATGATGTTGAAAGAATAGAACAAACTATAACTTCAAAATCAAAAATTGTATTACCACTTAAATTTGAACAAGAAAGAGATGCTGTTTCGATTACTCTAAATTATAATCCTAAATACTTGAAGATAGATTCTGTATATATTGGTAAAAATAAAGATAATTACTTCAATCTAGTTTATATTGATACAATTAAAGGTCGATTAAGAATAGATGCAACATCTTTTGGTGGAACAATAAAATTAGATGATTGCAAGTTGAATTTAGTAGTCAATAGTAAATATGATAGTAAGTTATTTAAAGATTCCTTGATTATTAATTATTCAGGATATAATAAAGATGCAACAGAAAAGATTAATAAAAAGTTATTATTATCTATAGAACAAGTACCAGAAACATTTAAGTTAGAACAAAACTATCCTAATCCATTTAATCCGGTAACTACTATCAAATATCAATTACCGGTTAAATCAAATGTTGAAATAAAAATTTACAATATATTAGGACAAGAAATAGCTACTCTTATTAACCAAGAACAAAATGCTGGTTACCATACAGTGATATTTGATGCAAATCAATATAGAGGCGGATTAGCTTCTGGTGTATATTTCTATAGAATTGTTGCAGGAAAATTTGTTCAAACTAAAAAGATGTTGTTAATCAAATAGTCTTAAGGTAAAATTATGAAAACAAAATACTTAAAAATAACATATTTAATATTATCAATAGCATGGCTTTTTGCAGGATGTGATAGTTCTACTACTAGTGGTGCTGCACCAATTTTCTTACAAATTACATCCGGACCAAAAAAAGATGAAATTGTAAATACTGATAGGGTTACATTTACCTGGGCAGGTAATGATAAAGGATTTCAATTTAAATATATTCTTTATTACATTAAAAAAGATAAAACTTTGGAATTGGTTGATTCTTCATCTTGGGGAGGTTTAACAAGAACTACATTTGCTTATCTAGATGATGGTAATTATCAATTTGAAGTTTATGGTCAATTTAGAGGAATTTTTTCTAAAGTAACAAGAAACTTTACTGTGAATGCTGTTAAAGGACCTTTGTTAAAATTCTTTAAATTAAGAACTATTACTCAGTTATTAGATACATTTAAAGTGAGTTTATGGATAGAAGATGTTAATAATTTACTAACGGCAGATATTAATATTCAATTTGATAAATCGTATTTATCAGTAGATTCAATAGTTGTTACTAATTTCGAAGATTTTAATACTGCTGATAGAATAGGCTTTATACTTCCGGATTGGAGTACTATAAAAGATAAAACTAATTCTTCTGGTTTGTTATCATTTACATATGGAATTCAAAATAACGCTTCTAGTACAAGTGAAGGTGTTTCTGGCTCTGGAGGTCTTGTAACGCTTTATTTAGTCTCTAAAAGAACTGGCACTGCGGTACTCAAAATACTCAATAATTCGAAATTAATTGACAAATTTGGAAAAGTTATAACATTAAAATCACCTAAAGATGCAACAATAGTTATTCAATAATTATGAGGTAAAAGTTGAAATATTTGAGCGAAAAAGATAATTTCCTTGCTTTGGAAGAAAAATATTCAAATTATGATTTTAGTAAATTTGTTATAGTATCTGCTCCATTCGAAAAAACTGTAAGTTATGGACACGGCACAGCCGCTGGTCCTCAAGCTATTATTGAGGCTTCTCAATATGTAGAATTCTACGATGATTATTTAAATTACGAAGCTGCTTTCGAAGATGGAATCATAACTCTTGAACCTTTAGAATTTAGTGAAATTGATACTTTCGAAGAATCTTTCGAAAAAATATCGAATATTGTTAAAGAAGTTTTAAATGATAATAAAATACCTGTTGTTTTAGGTGGTGAGCACTCAATTAGTTCTGCTGTATATAAACCTTTTCATCAAAAATATGAAAACATTTCTGTTCTACACTTCGATGCACATTCAGATTTAAGAGATGAATATTCTGGTACAAAGTTTTCACATGCTTGTGTAATGAAAAGAATTTTTGAAATGAATAGCGATATTACTCAAATAGGAATTAGAGCGCAATGTAGAGAAGAAGCCGAGTTAATAAAGAAGCATAATATTAAAACTTATTACATGCAAAAAATACGTAATAATATTTATGGAACAAATTGGGTTGAAGAAATTGTTGATAATTTAAAAGAAAATGTATTTTTATCATTTGATGTAGATGCTTTCGACCCTTCAGTTATAAGCGCAACTGGTACACCTGAGCCAGGTGGTCTCTTTTGGGATGAAACATTAAGTATATTGGAAAAAGTTATAAAAAATAAAAATATTGTTGGATTTGATGTAGTTGAATTAGCACCAGTTCAAGAAAATACTATATCAGATTTTAATACGGCTAAGTTAATCTATAAAATTATAAGTATGATTTCATACTATTCAAAAAAATAGGCCATTATCATGAAAAAACTATTTTTCATTTTATTTGTATTTATTACATGTTTTTCTCAAAATATTTATGTTGTAAAAATTGATCAAGAAATAGAACCTGGTTTAGCTCAATATATCAAAAGAATAGTAAAAGAGGCTGAAAATAATCGAGCTGAAGCAATTATATTTGAAATCAATACTTTTGGCGGTAGAGTAGATGCAGCAGTAACAATTAGAGATGCAATAATTAATTCAAAGGTATTAACCGTAGGTTTTGTTAATAAAAGAGCTATTTCAGCTGGTGCTTTAATAACTATTGCCTGTAAAAAAATTATTATGGCGGATGCCTCTACTATGGGCGCTGCTACTGTGGTAGATATGGAAGGGAAAAAACAGTCCGAAAAATACCAATCATATATGCGTGCCGAAATGAGAGCTACGGCTGAAAAAAACGGTAGGAATCCAATTTTTGCTGAAGCAATGGTTGACGAAACTGTTATTTTACCAGATTCAATTAAGAAAAATGATAAATTACTTACTTTAACTAATGCAGAAGCTCATAAATACGGTTATAATGATACAACACTTAATTCCATTAACGAAATATTGAAATATTTAAATATTAAAAATCCACAATTAATCGATACACAAAAGTCAAACACAGATAAAATAATCAGCTTTTTAAGCAATCCTATTGTAGTTTCAATTTTAATGATGATTGGAATAATTGGAATAATAACAGAAATTAAAACACCTGGTTTTGGTGCACCTGGTATAATCGGCCTTCTTGCATTAGGTTTACTTTTTGGTGTAAATTATATTACAGATTTGGCAACATCTTTGGAACTTATTTTGCTAATTATTGGTTTAATACTTATATTGGTAGAAATATTTGTTATTCCCGGTTTTGGTGTAACTGGTGTGATAGGTATAATTCTTTTTATTGGTAGTTTGTTTTTTATGTTATTGCCGCCATTAAAGATGACTGATAAAGATTTATTGAATAGAGCTTTATATCAAATCCTAACATCATTTATATTGTCGGGAGTAATAGTATATTTTTTATTGAAATATCTTCCTAAAAATACTACTTTTATGAAATTAGTATTAGCTGATTCAACTTCTGCAAAGGAAGGTTATGTGAGTTCTATTTCTTACGATGAAATTTTGAATAAAACTGGTATAGCACATACAATTTTAAGACCAGCAGGAATTATAGAAATAGATGGTAAAAAGTATGATGCAATTTCAGTATCCGATTTCATCGATAAGGGAAGTAAAATAAAAGTTGTTAAAGTTGAGGGAATAAAAATATTTGTTGAACAAATAAATTAACCGGAGGAAACAATGAACGAAAAACTCGTTGCTCAAATCAAAAACCAAATTAAAGAAGAATTACAATCTTCATATTTGTATTACAATTTAGCATTGGCAGCAGAAATTAAAGGATTTAAAGGTACAGCTGCTTGGTTAAAATATCAAGCGAAAGAAGAAAAAGAACATGCTGAAAAATTCATTGAACACTTGCTTGATAGAAACATACCTGTTTCATTAGAAACATTTGAAATGCTAAATAAGGATTGGAAAAATCATATCGAACTTTTCGAAGCAGTTTTAAATCATGAAAAACATATTACAGATTTAATTCACAAATTGATGGCAACAGCTTCCGAAGTAAATGATTATGCCGCACAAAATTTATTAGCTTGGTTTGTGGATGAACAAGTTGAAGAAGAGAAAAATGCTTTGTTTATTCTAAACAGAGCTAAAATGATAGGGGAAAGTTTATCCGGAATTCTATATTTGGATAAAGAATTAGGTAAAAGAGGCGAATAGTATATATCTTTTTATTCTTAACAAAAAAGCCTTTGAAATTTTCAAAGGCTTTTTTTGTTGATTGTAATTTTATTAAGAATATAACAAATTGAATATAAGAAATTTGCACTATATTGGATACAAAATTAATATTAAAAACAACTAAAAAAGGCTTTCAGAAAAAATTTCCAAAAGCCTGATTTTTAAGTGGGCCCTGAAGGATTCGAACCTCCGACCCCTCCGACTTTTAAGTCGGAGTGCTCTGAACCATCAGATGCAACCAAGAACAAAATAAAAAAGGCTTTCAGAAAAAAAAAAATTCTAAAAGCCTAATTTTTAAGTGGGCCCTGAAGGATTCGAACCTCCGACCCCTC
>DAOSCP010000002.1:137376-224334 GCA_035361425.1 Ignavibacteriales bacterium
GTAAATTTGAAGTTTGTCCAATATACCTTAGTGAATTATTATTTTGAATAATATATACAAAATATTTCATAAAAACTCCAAATAAAAAAAGGCTTTCAGAAAAAAATTTCTAAAAGCCTAATTTTTAAGTGGGCCCTGAAGGATTCGAACCTCCGACCCCTCCGACTTTTAAGTCGGAGTGCTCTGAACCATCTGGGAATTGTATTTTTTAAGAAACTCAATTGCAAGATCAGAATTTTTAAAATTTTTAAGTTTTCGTTCTAATTTACAAGCTTCACATCTGGAATTACATTTAGTGAATATGACAATTTCCCAAGGGCCTTTACCTTTAGTAAATTTGTTTCTATTAGTATTATGTCTAAGAAGTCTTTCGTGTAAATTTGAAGTTTGTCCAATATACCTTAGTGAATTATTATTTTGAATAATATATACAAAATATTTCATAAAAACTCCAAATAAAAAAAGGCTTTCAGAAAAAAATTTCTAAAAGCCTAATTTTTAAGTGGGCCCTGAAGGATTCGAACCTCCGACCCTCTGCTTGTAAGGCAGATGCTCTGAACCAACTGAGCTAAGAGCCCTTTTTTTTACAAATTTTATCAAATTTGAAATACTAATATAATAAAAAATTTTTGCGATTGCAAATTTTTTTTCAATTATTTTTAATTTTTTTTCTTATTAAGCCAAATTTTTTAGAAAATTTTCTATTATTACATTAACAAATTCCGGATTTTCTATTGGTGACATATGACCAGCTCTTGGAACAATAGCAAAATCCGATTTAGGAAACTCATCTGCAAATTCTTTTATGATTTTGGGGGGACAAGATACATCATCATTTCCGCCAAAACATAATACTGGAATAGAAATACTTTTGAGAGCTGAAAAAGTTTCAGTCCTGGAAAGCATAGCTATTTGACAACCTTTAACTCCAATAGGAGAATTACTTGAACAAATATTAATCCATTTATCAATTAAGCCCTGGTTTTGTGTTTTGGTTTCATGTCCAAATAAAGGTGTAACAAAACTTTTAACAAAACTTAATAATCCTTCTTCGTTTATTTGTTTAATGGTTCCTTGACGTCTCAATTTAGCAGTAGTATCATCGGCAAATGCATGTGTATCACAAAGAATAGCTCCTTTGAATGTGTTAAAATCTCTTTCTAATGCTCTAAATGTGATATATCCGCCCATAGAAAGTCCACAAACAACAGGTTTATCAAGTTGAAGTTCATTAATTAAATAAAAAAGATCATCTACCATCATTTCCATTGTATATTGACCATCTCCAACTTCACTATTTCCAAGACCGCGTAAATCATAGCGGATAACTCTGTAATTAGAATTTAAATAATCAGCTTGGGCATCCCACATTGTGTGGTTAAAAGGGTAGCCATGTAAAAAAATTATTGATTGCTTATCTATGTTTTCATTATCATAAACTGCAATACCGTTATTAAGTTTTTTCATAGTAAACTCCGTTATATTTTAAGTTCATCTTTTAAATATTGTCCAAAATATTTAAGCAATATTTCTGCAGCTGATGTTGGTAAAAGTTTATTTTCAACAACTTGTTTTTGAATATCATCCAGATGTGCAATAACATTAGGACAGTTATAAAAATAATCTTTTAACTTGGTTTCTATCATTTTAAATATCCATTCGATGTTTTGTTTTTTTCTTCTTTCAAAGAAAAATCCATTTTCTTTTGTAATTTTTTCATAGTCTTTAATAACTTGCCACAATTCTGGTATACCTTGTTTGGTATACGCAGAACAAGTATATGCTTGAGGTTTCCATCCAGGGGTAGTGGAGGAAAGATATCTTAAGGCGTGTGAGTATTCAGCTTTAGCCATATTAGCTTTCTGGATATTATCTCCATCAGCTTTGTTTATAACAAGGGAATCTGCTATTTCGATAACTCCTTTTTTGATACCTTGTAATTCGTCTCCGGCCCCTGCAATCATAACTAAAAGGAAAAAATCTACCATAGACCTTACAGTTATTTCATTTTGTCCAACTCCAACTGTTTCAATTAATACAACATCAAAGCCAGCAGCTTCACAAACTAAAATTGTTTCGCGACTTTTTCTTGCGACTCCGCCAAGTTCTCCGCCAGATGGAGTAGGTCGAATAAATGCATTTTGTTCTCTTGAAAGTTGTTCCATTCTTGTCTTATCGCCTAAAATACTTCCGCCAGAGATACTGCTGCTTGGATCAACTGCTAATACTGCTACTTTATGTCCTTGTTGAATAAGATACAATCCTAAAGCTTCGATAAGTGTGCTTTTACCGGCGCCAGGTACTCCTGTAATTCCAACTCTTAAAGATTTTCCAGTGTATGGTAAAAGTTTATTTAATACTTCCTGTGCAATTTCATAATGTGCTGGTGAATTACTCTCTATAAGAGTAATTGTTCTTGCAATTATAACTCTATCTCCTTTAAGTACTCCTTCAACATATTCGTCTGGTGTGAGTTGTTTTCTCTTTTTTACTGTTTGTGGATTTTGAGCTAAGTAGGGATTAACTTTTACTTTATCAGGATCTACTCCTTTAACAAATTTCGTAGCAAATGCATCACTAGCATTTTCTGGTACCCATTCTGGAGTATATGAATTGTTTTCCATCTTTCTACCTGTAATGAATATTTGCAATCTCTTTTACAAAATTAACAAATTCTATTTTAATTTAAAAGTAAAATAATGGAAAAATATTGATATTATTAAGCAAACTGGGAATAGAAAAGGATTGATAAATATTTTGAATAGGAAATTTGAATAGGGGAATAAAATTATATTTATATAATCATTTTACAAATATATGGAATAATAAAAACAAAGTCAATATTTAATTTAAATTATTTATTACTTACAATTAATTATAACTAAAATTGTTATTTGGGTAGTATTAATTTATAATAAATAGGTTTTTCTATGCTTGTTCAAATTACATTACCTGAATGGGTTGATAATTTTTTAAAAAATTATCCAGAGCGATTTATTTCAATTGAAGAAAGAATGAAATTTGTTATTGATTTATCAAAAGCAAATGTAGAAAATGCTACTGGTGGTCCATTTGGTGCTGCAATTTTTGAGAAGAATAGTGGTAAATTAATATCTGTAGGTGTAAATCGTGTAACTGCAATTAATAATTCTGTAGCACATGCAGAAGTTGTTGCCATTATGATGGCTGAAAAAGCATTGAATAATTTCGATTTAAGTTCAGAAAATCTACCAGATTTACAATTAGTAACAAGTTCGCAAATGTGTATAATGTGTTATGGTGCAGTGATATGGTCTGGTGTAAAATCGGTTGTTATGGGTGCAAGGGGTGAAGATGTTGAAAAAACTTGCGGATTTGATGAAGGTCCTTTGCCAGAAAATTGGATAGAAGAGCTCAACAAAAGAGGAATTGAAATTTTAAGAGATGTTCTTAAAGATGATGCTAAAGCTGTTTTACAATATTATTGTGATAAACATTCAATAATTTATAATCCAAGTAGAGCGAAAAAGTGATAAAAATTTCATTTTATATTAACGGACAATTTAAATCTTTAATTATTAAGCCTGAGTTAACACTTTTGGAATTAATTAGAAATAAGTTACAATTAACAGGTGTTAAAGAAGTGTGTACAGAAGGTGATTGTGGCGCCTGCACAGTAATTATTGCTAAAGTTGAAAATGGAGAAATAAAATATCATAATATTAATTCTTGCATCTATCCAGCTGTAAAAATTCATGGAGCTCATGTAATTACGCTTGAGGGAATTTCTCAAAACGGGAAATTAAATCCTGTTCAGCAAAAAATGGTTGATAATTATGCTATCCAATGTGGCTATTGCACATCCGGTATTATCCTTTCTTTGATTACTTATTATATTAATAAGAATAATGATAATTTTTCAAAAGATTATAGCTTTTTAGATGGTAATCTGTGTCGCTGCACAGGTTATTCTGCAATTAAAAAATCTTTTGATGTTGAGGCTAATTATTTAAAAGAAGATTTGATACCAAAAAATTTAATTGATATAGAAGAACAATTATTACAATTTAATTATAAAGTTAAATATATCGAGGAAAATATAATTTCGGATGTTCAAAATTATTATGTGCCAGAAAGTTATGAAGAGTTGTTTGATATTATAGATAAATTAAACGGCGATTACAAATTTATAAACGGCGCTACCGATGTTGGCGTTGAAATGACAATAAGAAAAAAGTTTTATAAAAATTATATTGATTTATCAAGAATAAAAGATTTGAATACAATTCGTGAAGATAATAATTATTTTTATATCGGTGGAAATGTTACTTTCCAACAAATTGCCAATTATAAAAATTTAGTTAGATATTATCCTATAATAAATGAAATGATGCCTTTAATTGCATCACAACAAATAAGAAATGTTGCTACTCTTGCAGGTAATATAGCCAATGCATCTACAATAGCAGATTTTCCGGTGCTTTTGTTAGTTTTAAGTGCAGGTATTAATAAAAAGTTTAAAAATGGTGGAGGTTATTCACTTCTTTCAAATTTTTACATGGACTATAAAGTTACTTCATTAAATAAAGGGGAAATTATTACAGCAATTCAGATTAAAAAACATGATAACTTTTTTGTTAATTTTATCAAATCTTCAAAAAGAAAAAAAGTGGATATAGCATCTGTAAATTCTGCAGTTAGAATTAAACATTTTTTAGGGAGAATATTAGAATTTGAATTAGCTTATGGAGGTGTGGCGCCATATCCAAAACTTAGTTATAATGCAAAAAAATACTTTCAGGACAAATTGTTTAGTGAAATTAATGTTGATCAAGCAGCAGAATTAATATTAGAAGAATTTACTCCAATCAGCGATATTCGTGGATCCGATGATTTTAGAAAACAGTTAATAAAAAATCATTTAATAGTTCATTTAGAAAAATTTAAAGAAGAAAATCCGAGGCTTAAATGAGCCATTATTCAAATTTAATTTACCATGCAATAGGTAAAAGTAAATTTATTGGAGACACTAAGAATATCGCAAATTTAAAATACGCAAAGTGTCTACTTTCCAGATCTGCGCACGCAAAAATTAAAAAATTGGATATAACTGATGCAAAAAATTCTGCAGGTGTGATTGATATAATTACTTATAAAGATATTCCAGGGCAAAACCAAATAGGGCACGGTCCAATTAAAGATGAGCCGCTTTTACCAGAAGGCGAAGTATTTTATATTGGGCAACCAATTTGTATCGTTGTTGCGGAAAGTTATCGTGAGGCTGAAATTGCTATTAACAAAATAAAAATCGAATATGAAGAACTTGAAAAAATTCTAACTATTGATCAAGCCATTGAAAAGAAATCTTTTTATATCCAACCAAAAGTAATTGAAAGAGGAGATATCAAAAAAGGTTTTGATGAAGCAATTCACGTAATTAATGGTGAATTTGAAACAGGCGGGCAGGAACATTTTTATCTTGAAACTCAAAGAGCTCTTGCAATTCCAGAAGATGATGGTGGGCTGTTTGTATTTTCAGCTACGCAATCAACAGCAGAAGTTCAAGAAATTATTGCTACTATTTTAGGTAAAAAATCATCCGATATTACGGTAGATGTTCGACGACTGGGTGGTGCTTTTGGAGGTAAAGAAAGAGGTGCTACTTTGTGGGCAGCACTTGCATCCCTTGCTGCATATAAGACTAATTATCCTGTTGAACTTATTCTTTCTCGTGAAGAGGATATGCTTGCAACAGGAAAAAGACATCCATTTAAATTTATCTATCGTGTTGGATTTGATAATAATGGAAAAATCACAGCATTAGATATTAATTTATATTCAAATGGAGGGTATTATATCGATTTATCAATTCCTATTTTAGAAAGAGCAATGATGCACATTGATAATTGTTATTTTATACCAAACATCAAAGTAACTGGCGCAGCTTGTAAAACTAATTTACCGCCTAATACTGCTTTCCGTGGATTTGGGGCGCCACAAGGAATTTTTGCAATCGAATATATATTGGATAAAATAGCTATAAATTTAAACTTAAAAAGAGAATTAGTTCAAAAGATAAATCTCTATGAAGAAAATCAAACAACTCACTATGATGAAATAGTAAAAGATTTTATTGTAAAAGGTTTGTTCATTAAGGTAATTAACTCTAAGATATACAAAGAATTAGTAAAAGATATTAAGTCATTTAACAAAATAACTAAATATAAAAAACGAGGAATTTCTATTGTCCCGGTAAAGTTTGGAATATCTTTTACTTTAACTTTATTAAATCAAGCATCTGCATTGGTATGGTTTTACACGGATGGTTCCGTTTCTGTAAGCCACGGTGGTGTGGAAATGGGGCAGGGTATTAATGCAAAAATAGCAAATATTGTTGCACGAGAATTTGGTTTATCTATTGATAAAATAAGAGTTGAAAGCTCTAATACAAAAAGAACTGGAAATGCATCTCCAACGGCAGCGTCAACTGGAACAGATTTAAATGGTAATGCAGTTTATAACGCTGTTAGGCAAATCAAAGACCGTTTAATCAATTTTATAAAATTACATTATACCGAACATTTTGAGGATAAAATTACAAAGGTTGTTTTTGCCGACAATAATGTTTATTTAAACGAGGGAAAATACATTTTTGCATTTTCGGAACTTATCCATACTGCTTATTTAAATAGAGTTGACTTAGGTGCACACGGTTTTTATAAAACTCCGGATATTTATTTCGATAAAACTATAAACAAAGGTAATCCATTTTATTATTATGCTCAAGGGCTGGCAATTAGCGTTGTAGATGTCAATACGCTACTTGGCGAATTTGATGTTAAAAAAGTAATTATTTATCACGATATTGCTAATTCTCTGGATTATAATATTGATTTAGGACAGATTACAGGTGCATTTGTTCAGGGTATGGGTTGGTGCACATTTGAAGAAGTGAAATATGATAAAAACGGTAAGTATTTGGTTACAAGCCCATCTGTTTATAAAATTCCAACTATTAGTGATGTTCCGGATGATTTTCAAATTTATCAAGTTAGAAAAAAAGCTAAAAAAAGTAGCATTATGGGAAGTAAGGGAATAGGTGAGCCGCCTTTGATTTATGGTATGTCTGTTTTCTTTGCAATCAAAAATGCAATTGAAAGTTTAGGAGATTATACAAAGGATTGTAATTTGAAACTTCCAGCAACGCCGGAAAATATCTTAAAGGCAGTAGAACAAGTAAAAAATTCTATTAGCGAAATTCACTTGCAATTCAAAAATAAAGTAAAAAAATATGAAATTATCTAATAAAAGGTCATAAAAATGAAGCCTATAATGTTACCAAATTTAATTAATTTGATCTATGAAGAATATTACTATAATAATTCGATATTTGGCATACAACAAGATTTTTTCCATATTCCCAAATCAACAAGAAAATATAAAATTTTTGATAAAATAATTAGCACGCCGGTTGGACCTGCCGCAGGTCCACATACACAGCTGGCTCAAAATATAATTTGTTCTTACATAACCGGCGGAAGATTTTTTGAATTAAAAACTGTTCAAGTTCTTGATGATTTAATAATTCCAAGGCCTTGTATTGATGCTGAGGACGAATGTTACAATGTTGAATGGTCGCAGGAATTGAAAATAGAGGAATCATTTGATGAATATTTAAAGGCTTATTTGCTAATTCATTTACTAAAATCAACTTTTCATATGTGTAATGATGAATTTTGTGATTTTGTATTTAATATTAGTGTCGGTTACGATTTGAAAGGTATTAAAAGTGCAAAGGTTGATGATTTTATTGAAAAGTGTAAGAATTTACAACTCAGTCCCAAATTTACAGAATATAGAACTTTGATGATTAAATTTCTTGAGAATACTTATCATAAATTATATTCTAAGTTTCATTATAATTTAAAAATTATAGATATTATTTCAAAGTTTACACAAATTTCTCCGCAAATGGCTAACTCTGTAACACTTTCAACAATGCACGGGTGTCCAATTGAGGAAATCGAAGAAATTGGTAATTATTTGCTTACACAAAAAAAATTGCATACTTTAATTAAGCTCAATCCTACATTGCTTGGCTATGAAACTGTAAGAGAAATACTTAATAAAACAGGTTTTAAATATTTAAAACTTGATCAAAACGATTTCGAACACGATTTAAAATATGATCAGGCAATTAAAATAATAAAAAATCTTGCTAAGGTTGCTAAAGAAAATAAATTAAATTTTGGTATCAAGCTTACTAATACTCTTCCAGTTTGGAATCATAAAAATAGGTTGCCAGATAAAAAAATGTATCTTTCTGGAAAAGGATTGTTTTATTTATCATATGAGTTATTAAAAAAGCTTAAAAATCAATTAGATAGTGAGCTTGAGGATAAAATAATTTATTCATATTCTGGCGGTGTAAATAAAGATAATGTGCTTGATGTTTACAATGCAGGCGCTTTTCCAATCACTGTTGCAACAGATTTATTAAAATTAGGTGGTTATACAAGACTTAAAAAAATTGCTGAACAATTTGAAGCTGATAGCATAGAAAAAGAAAGTGATTTAAAAGTTAAGCAACTTAAAAGATATGAAAAAGTTAATAAAAAACTTACAGATAAATTACCAGAGTTCGATTGTTACATTGCTCCCTGTGAGTTTACTTGTCCTATATCACAAAAAGTGCCCTTATATATCGAGTTAGCAAGGCAATATAAATATCGCGAAGCGTTTGAAGTTATTATTGAGGATAATCCTTTACCAAATATATTATCTTATATATGTGACCATAAATGCCAGTTTAATTGTTCGTTAAAAGAGTATGGAAATTCTGTTGAAATACGAGAAATAAAAAAAATTGCTACAAAAAATGGTTTTTATTTTAATGATAAACCAATAAAATTTGACGAAAATATTAAAGTAGCAATAATTGGTGCCGGTCCATCCGGTCTTGCTGCAGGTTATTTTCTTGCACGAAATGGTATTAAAGCTAAAATTTTTGAAAAAGAAGATGTAGCCGGCGGAACAGTTAGGCATATCATACCAGAATTTAGATTAAGCCAGGAAACAATTCAAAAAGATATTGACTTTGTGAAATCTTTTGGTGTTGAAATTGAATATGGTGTTAAAAATATTGCTATTAAAGAGTTAGAAGAACAAGGATACAACTTTATTTATCTTGCAATTGGTGCAGAAAAACCTAGAAATTTAAAATTATCAAAAAATGGTGAAACGGAGAAAGCAAAAATTATTACTGCTATTGATTTCTTGAAACTTTATAATAAAAGGAAAGTAAATGACATAGGAAAAAGTGTTGTTGTTATAGGTGGTGGCAATAGTGCTATGGATAGTGCAAGAGCAGCTACAAGAGTTAAAGGAGTTGAGAAAGTTTATCTCGTCTATCGTAGAACTGCTGATATGATGCCTGCCGATCTGGAAGAATTTGAAGCTGCATTAAATGAGGGTGTTATTTATAAAGAGTTATTATCTCCTAGCGAATACAAACAAGGAAAAATGATTTTCCAAAAAATGCAAATTTTGGATGAGCTGGAAAATGGAAGATTAAAAATCAAACCAGTAGAGAATGAATTTGTAGAAATTATTGCTGATTCTGTAATCCTTGCCATAGGTGAGGAAGTTGATAAGGAATTTTTAGAAAAAAATAATATTGAAGTTTTGAATAATTCAATACAATGTTCAAAAAATAATATTTACATTGGTGGTGATGCTAGAAGAGGTCCATCTACAGTTGTTGAAGCAATCGAAGATGGTAAAAAATTTGCTTTTGAAATTATTAATAAGATAGGTAAAAATATATCGAAAAATAAATTACCAGAGTTTAGCGAATTTGAATTTGATTACTACAAAGAATCTATCAATCGAAAATTAAATTATAATAAAAATGATATTTTTAGCCAATGTTTACTATGCAATGTAGTTTGCAATAGATGTGTTGATGTTTGTCCTAATCGTGCTAATTTAGTATTTAAAGTTGATAGCCCTTTATTTAAGGATAAATATCAAATTGTTCATTTATTTGATTTATGTAATGATTGTGGAAATTGTGAAACTTTTTGCCCACATAATGGTGCACCACATAAAGAAAAGTTAACATATTTTAGTAACAAAAAAGATTTTGAAAATAACAAACAGCCAGGTTTTTATTTTAATGAAAATGGAAATATAATCATCCGCTCCAGTGATGAAATGCGTGCTAAATATCTTGCTAAAGAGTTAAAATAATGGCTTGAACATAAATTTTGGGAAGAAATATGAATATATTAATTGAAAATGCTACTTATTATTCATTTTTGAGTAATTCATTTGCAAAAAATGCTTGTATATTTATCAAAGGTAATAAGATAAAGAAAATATTTTCTGATAGGGAAGAAATTAACAAAATCTTAGAAAAAGATGATATTGATTTTTATATTGATGCCAGGGATAAAATTATTTTACCAGGTCTTGTGAATGCTCACATGCACTTTTATGGTTCTTATGCAACAGGATTAACAAATATCAAAGAAAGCACTAATTTTGTGAATATTCTTAATAATTTATGGTGGAAACTTGATGCATCACTGAATTCAGAAGCTAATATTTTGAGTGCATTAGGATATATTGAAAATGCAATAAAACATGGAACAACTACAATTATAGACCATCATTGCAGCCCATTTGCAATAAAACATTCTTTACAAAATATTGGTGAGCTTGCACTTAAATCTGGAATCAGGCTTAGCACTTGTTTTGAAATATCTGAACGAAATGGCTATGATATTTTTGTGAAATCTTTAGAAGAGAATATAAGCTATAAGTCATTTTGTGATAATATCGATTCAAAAAGATTACACAGTATAATAGGTCTTCATGCATCTTTTACTTTAAGCGATGATGCATTAAAAATTATTGAAGATGAAACTAAAGAATTAAAAGTGGGATATCATATCCATGTTGCAGAAGATATTGAAGATGAAGAAGATGCAAAAAGTAAAGGTTATAAAAATGTTGTTGAAAGATTGCATAAATTTGGAATTACAGGACCTAATTCAATTTTTGCGCACTGTGTTCATGTAAGTGATGAAGAAATATCTTTACTGAAAAAAACTAAAACAATGGTTGTAAATAATCCACAATCAAATATGAATAATGCTGTTGGTGTAGCTAATATAAAAAAATTATTGAACAAAGGTATAATTGTTGGTCTTGGTAGTGATGGAATGACAGTTAATATGTTTGAAGAATTAAGAAATGCGTTGTGGCAACAAAAACTTATCAATAAATCTCCGCATATGTTTTTTAATGAAGTTATAAAAATGCTATTTTATAATAACTATCTAATTGCAAATAAATTATTTGGAACGCAATTGGGATATATTAAAGAAGGTGCTGAGGCTGATTTAATTCTAATTGATTACAATCCGCCAACTCCACTAAGTGAAAATAATATCTTTGGTCATCTTTTATTTAGAATATCTCAAGAAATTGTTGATACTACAATTGTTGATGGTAAAATTTTAATGTTGAATAAACAAATTATTAATAAACATCTTTTTGATAAACTACAAGATTCACCTGATGTTGCACAGCAAGTTTGGAATAAATTTGATGAATTAACTTCAAAGAATGAATAAGTATCGGATGAAAGCTTTAGAAATTAAATAATAAACAAAATCAAGGTAAATAAAATGAGCAGTATTTACAAATCAATCGTCGAAAAATCAAAAGAGTATGAATATCAAACTGCTGAGTTTTTAATGAAAGTTGTTGAGTGTCCATCATTTTCATGCAAAGAAAAAGAAGTTATTGAAGTAATCAAAAGTGAAATGGAAAAAGTAGGATTTGATGAAGTTCAAATTGATGGATTAGGTAATGTAATAGGAAGAATTGGTAATGGGCCTAAAGTGATGGCTTTTGATGCGCATATTGATGTAGTTTATCCGGGTGATTTAAGTTTGTGGGAGTTTGATCCATTTAAACCATTTATAAAAAATGGGAAAGTATGGGGAAGAGGAACTTGCGACCAAAAAGGTGGAATTGCATCGATGGTTTACGCCGGGAAAATTATTAAAGAACTTGGGCTAAATAAAGATTGGACTATTTATTTTACTGGAACAGTCATGGAAGAAGATTGCGATGGGCTGTGCTGGCAGTATATAATTAATGAAGATAAAATTAGGCCTGAGCTAGTTGTTATAACAGAACCAACAAATTTAAATATATATCGTGGGCATCGTGGAAGAATGGAAATTTTGGTTAAAGTTAAAGGGTTAAGTTGTCACGGCTCAGCTCCTGAAAGAGGTGATAATGCGATTTATAAAATTTCTCGCATTGCGTTGGAAATTGAAAAATTACACGAAAGATTAGCTTACGACGAATTTTTAGGGAAAGGATCTGTTGCTGTAACTCAAATATTTTTTAGTTCTCCTTCCCAATGTGCAGTGCCAGATTCAGCTAGTATTCAATTGGATAGAAGATTAACTTATGGTGAAACTAAAGAAATTGCTGTTAATGAAGTTAAAGACGCTGCTGCTCGTGCTGGTTATCCTGATGCTGAAGTTGAAGTTTTAAAATATGAAGAAACAGCTTATACAGGATTGGTATATCCTACTGAAAAATATTATCCAACATGGAAATTGGAAGAAAATTCTCCATATTTAAAGTTTGCAAAAGATGCGTTTACAGAACTTTTCCAGCATGAGCCAAGAGTAGATAAATGGACATTTTCTACAAATGGAGTTGCGATTATGGGTATGCATAACATACCATGTATTGGTTTTGGCCCTGGTAATGAAGTTTATGCACACGCTCCTAATGAATTTACAGAAGTTGATCATCTTAGCAAAGCGGCTGCTTTTTATGCAGGTTTGGTTGCAAAAATGAATAATTTATGAGAAAAAAATGAAGAATATTACATATAAATGTATTGAATGTAATAAAGAAATTCAGACAAAAGATGTTGTTTATCTTTGTCCAGATTGTAGCAAAAATTATATCCCAGGAATGCCATTAAAGGGAATATTGCTTGTTGAATTAGATTATGAATTTATAAGAAATCGATACTCAAAAACATTTGATATTAAATTGTTTAATCCAATTGACTTAAAGTATTTTCCTAATATAAAAGTTGGACATACTCCATTTTACAAAAGTGAACAATTAAGTAATTATTTTGGTTTTGATAATATTTTTGTTAAAAACGATACATTAAATCCGAGTGGGTCATTAAAAGATAGGGCATCTTATTTAGTAGTTGCGGAGGCTAATCGTCTTGGAATTGATGAAATTGTTACTGCATCAACAGGAAATGCGGCGTCTGCTTTGGCTTGTATTTGTGCTGCAGATGGTAAAAAAGCAACAATAATGGTGCCGGAAAATGCTCCAGAGGCTAAATTAATTCAAATTTTACAATTTGGTGCACAACTTATTAAAATTAAAGGTACTTATGATGATGCATTTAAAGTGTCACTTGAATATTCGAATAAGAAAAATGTTTTAAATCGTAATACAGCATACCATCCTTTTACTATCGAAGGAAAAAAAACAGTTGGTTTGGAAATTTTTGTGCAAAATTTTAACCATGTTCCTGATGTTATTTTAATTCCAGTTGGCGATGGTGTAATTTTAAGTGGCGTTTACAAAGCATTTCTGGATTTAAAAAAATCTGGAATTACTAATAAAATGCCTAGATTAGTTGCAGTTCAAGCGGAAAAATCATCTGCTATACATAATTTTGTTGTTAGTGGAGTTTTTGAGAAATATTCAAATCCGGATACTTTGGCTGATTCTATATCTGTATCTGTTCCAAGTGCGGCACTTCTTGCTTATAGGGCAATAAAAGAAACAAATGGATTTTCTCTAACAGTAACAGATGATGAAATTCTTCAAGCACAATTGCTACTTTCACAAAAAGCCGGGTTATTTGTTGAGCCTTCTAGTGCTACTGTGGTAGCAGCATTAAATAAACTTAAAAATAGCGAGTTGATAAACCCTAAAGAGCAAATTGTATTGTTGCTTACTGGCAGCGGATTAAAAGATTTGAAATCGGCAACTAAGTTATTGAAATTTCCAGAAAAAAGTATTCAATCAATTAATGATTTGATTTAATTATGAGCAGTTTAGAATTAACAAAAACATACTTAATAAGAAATGCTTTAATTCCATATAATGATGAAATTGTTAAAAAAGATTTACTTATAGAAAACGGAAAGATTGCTGAAATTTCCGATAAAATCAGAAAACAAATAACTTTTGATGTGATTGATTCAAAAGGGCAATTTTTATTCCCAGGGTTTATAGATATCCATACTCATTTAAATTGCAAAATTGGAAAGTTTTGGGTAGCAGATAATTATGAAAGTGGAACTGAAATTGCAGTTGATAATGGTATAACAACACTGTTTAATTTTATCACTCAAAGCAAAGTTGAAGATCCATCTATAACATATTTAAGTGAAATTGAATCTTTAAAGAAACAAAAAGTTTATTGTGATGTCTATTTCCATTTTACGCCTTTCAAAGAAAATTACTTAGAGGTATTAAGTAAAATTGATAATAATTTTATTAAAATAATTAAATTGTATACAACATATAAACAAGCAGGCCTTTATTACTCTTATAAAGAAATTGAAGAAATTTTCAAAAAATTCAAAAATAAAAATTTCACTTATTTGATACATTGCGAAGATGAAGAACAATTAAACAAAGATATTTTTGAGGTTGTGGAATTTAGTAAACCGTATTCGCATGCTATTGCTAGATCTAAAAGTGCGGAGATTATTGCAGTAAGGGAAATTTTGGAACTTGCGAAAAAATATAAACAGAAAGTCCATTTTGTGCATATTTCAACGCCCCAAGCTGCAATTGATATTAATAAAGCAAAATCTCAGGGGGTTGATGTAAGTTGTGAAACATGTCCACAATATTTAATTTTACACGATGAATTGCTTAGTGAAGAAAATGGGCATATCTATGTTTGTTCGCCGCCTTTAAGATCTAAAAATATTGTTAAAAAAAATAGGGAATTGTTAGTAAATGAAATATTTGATTTAGTTGCAACCGACCACTGTGCCTTTTTGAAAAAAGATAAAGATAACTGGCAAAAAGATTTTAGAAATATTCCAAATGGTTTGCCAGGTATTGGTGCATTACCGCATGTTGTTTTTAATTTATTTGACGATTTTTCACACAATAATTTATTAAAAATCTATAGACTTTTATGTGAAAATCCTGCTAAAGTTACTGGAATTTATCCTAAAAAAGGAAAAATAGAAATTGGTTCGGATGCTAGTTTTGTTTGTTTCAAAGTATTCAAACATAACACAGTAAAAATTAGATCTACATATCAAGATTGTTACGATCCTTATGAAAATTTTAGTTCTAAATTAAAAATAAATTTCGTAATTTCAAATAATAGATTATTTACAAAGAGTAAAAACGATGGTGAAAAATAATAATTTTGTTCGTAATGATGCCTATGCAAAAGTAACCGGAAGAGCAAAATTTACTGATGATTTAAAATTTCATAATATGTTACACGCAATTCCGGTTTATAGCGATTATGTTCATGCAAAAATTTTAAAGATAGATACATCCAGAGCTGAAAAGCAACCTGGAGTTGTAAAAGTTTTAACTTATAAAGATGTTTTAGGTTCAAATAGATTTGGGCAGATTATTAAAGATTATCATATTTTTGCAGATGATAAAATTAGATACAATGGTGATGTGATAGCTGTTATTGTTGCAGAAACTCGTCAGCAAGCAATAGATGCAGCATCTTTTATAGAAATTGAAGTTGAAGAACTTCCTAAATTATTAGATCCTGAAATTGCGATTGATTCTAAAATTCTTGTTCACGAGGAACACGGTTCTAACTTGATAAACGAACACAGAGTTTTAACGGGCGATGCCGATAAAGCTTTCGAGGAATGTGATTATATCATTGAACACACTTTTACTACGCAACATATAGAACACAGTTATTTAGAACCGGAAAGTGCTATTTGCATTCCGAGAAGTGATGGCGTTTTTGAGATTCGCGGAAGTATGCAACATCCATTTAGCACAAGGCGATTTGTTGCTAATCTTTTAGGAGTTCGTCTTGCAGATGTGGAAGTTATAGGAACTTTTATGGGTGGCGGTTTTGGCGGAAAAGATGATACTGCTGCTATAGTTTGTGCAAGAGCCGCTCTTGCTGCTAAATTAACAAACAGACCTGTTAAAATTACCTATGCACGCGAGTGGTCTTTTCGTGAAAGTTATAAAAGGCATCCTTACAAAGTTTATTACAAAATGGGAATTACAAAAGAGGGCATCTGGAAAGCGGCTAAAATTAAAATTATTGCAGACGGCGGCGCCTATTGTTCTGTAACTCCTTGGGTTACATGGCGTTCTACTGTGCAATGTTGTGGACCTTATGTTGTTGAAAATGTTAATTGTTTAACATTAGGTGTTTATACTAATAATGTTTTTACCGGTGCGATGAGAGGGTTTGGCTCTCCACAAATGAATTTTGTCGTTGAGCAAATGGTTGAAATTGCAGCTGAAAAGTGTGGTATTGATCCTATCGAATTTAGACGCAAAAATATTGTTAAGCAAGATTCTATTACTATCACTCAGCAAAAATTGGATAAACATATTGTTAGCATGGAACAGGTAATGGATTCTGTTATTAAAGAGATAAACTACTTTGAAAAACTTCAAAATTGCAGTTACGGAAAATCTGAAGGTGATGAACTCTATGGAATTGGGCTTGCTATTAGTTATAGAGGAATGAGTTTGGGTGCCGAAGGTACAGACTTTTGTGCTGCAATTGTAAATGTGCAAGCTGACGGCTCTGTTGTTTTGGAAACTGGTATGCACGAAAATGGACAAGGACTTGAATCTGCTATGATATTAATTCTTTCCGAACAACTTGGTATTGATATTAGCAGAATTAGATATAGACGCTCTTCAACATCTGTCATTCCTGATAGTGGTACAACGGTTGCTTCTAGGGGAACTATTGTAGCTGGTGGTGCTATTGTTGAAGCTGTAAAAATTTTGAAAAGAAAATTTATGAATGTCATTGCTCCTATTCTGGAAGCTACGATTGATGATGTTGAATTTAAAGATAATTACATTTATGCCAAAAATGGTAAATTTATTTCTTTCGATGATGCTGTTAAAAAAATGTTTGCAAATCAAGAATATCCAAATGCATTGGGAATTTTTAAAGCTCCGCGTGTTTCCTGGGATGAGCATACCGGCCATGGCGATGCTTATTTTACTTGGACTTACAGTTCTCAAGCAGTTGAGTTAGTTGTTAATAAAAAAACGGGTAAAGTTAAACTTTTAAACGCTGTTGCTGCACATGATGTTGGAAAAGTTATCAACGAAAAAATGGCTTTAGGGCAAGTTTATGGCGGTGTGGCTATGTCAACTGGATACGCTTTGTTCGAAAAATTGGATATTCAAGATGGGGTAATTAAGTCTCTTAATTTTGATAAATATCATATTCCGCGTGCTAATGATATGCCGGAGATTAAAGCTATTCTAATTGAAAATTTTGATCCAAACACAGGAACTGGTGCAAAAGGCATGGGAGAACCAACAAATGAACTTTTTGCCCCAGCAATCGCCAATGCTATTTATCGTGCTACAGGAAAAAGATATTTCAATTTACCAATAAAAATAAGTAATGTATGAGATGGAAATAATCATAAACAAAAAATCTATTCCTATTACAGAAGATTTACTCGAAAAAAAACTAATGGATTTTATTCGTGAGGATTTAAATCTTACCGGCACAAAAAACGGTTGTGATAAGGGAATTTGTGGCACTTGCACAATTCTTGTCAATAACATTGCGGTAAAAGCGTGCACAAAAAAGGTTAAAGATGTAATAGGCAAAGAAATATTAACAATCGAAGGTTTGGAAAATCCGGATGGTTCATTACATCCATTACAGCAAGCATTTATTGATGCTGGTGCTATTCAGTGTGGATTTTGCACTCCGGGAATGGTTTTAACTGCACATGCTTTATTGTTAAAAAATAACAATCCATCAAGGCAGGAAATTAGAAAGGCAATTAATCCTGTTTTGTGTAGATGCACGGGGTATCAGCAAATTATAAATGCTGTGGAAATTGCTAAAGTTTATTATCAAAAATAATTGATAAAATTATTAGAAATAAATATTTTATGGAGAGTAGTATGGCATACCAAAATTTAAAGCAAACTTTTGAAGAATTTTCACAACTTAAAACAAACTTTTACAATGGAGATTTCCTGCTAACATGGGAAAGAAGTTTTGATGAAATTAAAGCAATTTTAAAACTGGCTAACATCTTTAAAGAGATGCATAAAGAAGGGCTATCATTCAAAGCATTTGAAACCGGGCTTGCGATTTCTATTTTTAGAGATAATTCAACCAGAACAAGATTTAGTTTTGCATCTGCTGTAAATGCATTAGGTTTAGCTTTATCCGAATTGGATGAAGTAAAATCACAGGTGGCACACGGAGAAACTGTAAGAGAAACCGCAAATATGATTTCCTTTTTAACAGAAACTATTGGTATTCGCGACGATATGTTTATTGGCGAGGGAGATTCCTATATGCGTGAGATGGCTCAAGCTATTCAACAGGGATACGAAGAAGGAGTTTTGCATCAAAGAACAAGTATAATTAATTTACAATCGGATATTGACCATCCTACTCAAACTATGGCAGATTTATGCAAATTGGTTGATTATTTTGGCGGAATTGAGAATTTGAAAGGTAAAAAAATTGCTATGACCTGGGCTTATTCGCCATCTTATGGTAAGCCTTTATCCGTTCCACAGGGTGTTATTGGGTTGATGAGTAGGTTTGGTATGGATATACATCTTGCTTATCCAGAGGGATATGATTTAATTCCAGAAGTTGTTGAACTTGCCAAAAAACAATCAAAAGAAACGGGTGGAACTTTTACTATTTCTAACTCAATTGAAGATGCTTTTAAAGACGCAGATATTATATATCCAAAATCCTGGGCGCCCTTCTATATAATGCAGGAAAGAACAAAACTTTTAAGAGCTGGCGACAAAGAGGGATTGAAAAATCTTGAAAAAGAATGTCTTGCTAACAATGCTAAATACAAAAATTGGGAAGCTAATGAACAATTAGTTAAACTAACAAAAAACGGCAATGCATTATATCAACATTGTTTACCAGCAGATATTTCGGGCGTAAGTTGTAAAGAGGGAGAAGTTTCTGCTTCAGTTTTTGAAAAATATCGAGTTCATACTTATCAACAGGCAAGCTTTAAACCTTTTGTTATTGCTGCTATGATTTTTATGACAAGATTCAACAATCCTGTTGAAAAATTAAATACAATTATGGAAAAGGCAAATAAAAGATTTTAAATAATTTATTGTAAACGCATATATATTTTGAATAATTAAAATATATTTGATATTTAATATAATTGCATATGTAATAATACTGTGATAGTTTTAAAGATTTTATTCACTTGTCGTAAAATTTAATTATGATTATAAAAGTGTAATAAATATTATTCAATTATTATTCAATAAAAAATGGTAGAATAAAATGTCTAAAATTGTAACTAAAATTAATGATGAAGTTCGCAAAAGAACTGCTAAAAGATGTAAAGAAAAGGGAATTAAAATACCTACATTTAAACAATTAAGAAATCCAGAACTAATTTCAGAAGATATTAAAGCAAAGCTACCAAACATTGGCTTGTGGGATGTAAATCCATTAAATCTTTTTAGAATTACCTGGAAAAATGATATCAAAAACGGACTTTATGGAAGTGTTAATTATTTAGAGATACCAAAGAGTATAACAGGAGTTAAGGCAAGAATTATCGGGCTTGTTGGAAAATATTTCCCAACTGGTGCGCATAAAGTTGGTGCTGCGTTTGGTTGTTTGGTCCCAAGATTAGTAAGTGGCGAGTTTGATCCCGAATATCATAAAGCAGTATGGCCGTCTACGGGTAATTATTGCCGTGGTGGTGCTTTCGATTGTGCTTTGCTTAATTGCACATCTGTTGCAATTCTTCCGGAAGAAATGTCTAAAGAAAGATTTGAGTGGCTTAAAAGTATTGGTTCTGAGATTATTGCAACTCCTGGTTGCGAATCAAATGTAAAGGAAATTTACGATAAATGTTGGGAATTAAGAAAAGATCCTACTTATTTGATTTTTAATCAATTTGATGAATTTGGAAATCCTATTTTCCATTATAATGTTACTGCTCCTGCAATCGAGGAAGTTTATAAAAGCGTTGCAACTAATAAACAAAAGTTAAGTGCTTACATTTCTGCAACGGGTTCTGCTGGAACAATAGGCGCTGGTGATTATTTGAAAAAGCATTATCCTAACGCAAAGGTTGTTGCGTCGGAGGCTTTACAGTGTCCAACATTATTAATGAATGGTTTCGGTGCCCATAGAATTGAAGGAATTGGTGATAAGCACGTGCCGTGGGTTCACAATGTTCGTAATACGGATGTGGTTGTTGCAATCGATGATGAAGATTGTATGCAGGTTTTAAGATTATTTAACGAACTGGAGGGCAAAAATTTACTTTCCGAAATAATGAAAAACGATAATTTTGATGTCGAAAATCTTAGCCTGTTGGGTATTTCAAGTATCAGTAATCTTTTAACTGCAATCAAAGTAGCTAAATACTACGAGTTTGATGAAAATGATATTATTTTTACAATCTTTACAGATTCTGCCGATATGTATCGTTCACGCCTTGTGGAATTAAATGATCAACTAGGTAATTTTACAAAAAATGATGCTTTGAAAAGTTTTGTTGGCTCTATTGAAAAGCAATCGATTGATTTTACTAAAGAGTTAACTTATTTCGATCGAAAAGCTTTGCATAACCTTAAATACTATACCTGGGTTGAGCAACAAGGAAAAACTGTTGAACAAATTAATGAGTTATGGAATCCTGATTTTTGGGAAGATATTTTCGAAAATGAAATTACATATTTCGATCAATTAATTGAGGAATTTAATCAAATTGTTGAAAAATCTTAGTTTAATTATTCCTGCTGCAGGGTTGGGAGAAAGATTTGGAAAGCCAAAAGTTAGAGCTAAATTTTTTGAAAAGTATTTTGTTGATATAATTCTTGAGCTTTATAGTAATTGTATAAATTCTTATTTGATAGTCAACCAGAATGATTTTGGTTTTGCTAAAAAAAATTTTCCAGCTTGCAATGTTCTTTTAAACGATAAACTTGAATTAGGAATGATTTATTCAATACAGATTGGGTTAATGAATTCTCAAACTCAGTGGAGTATAATACATCCAGTTGACTGTATTTTTGTTAAAAAAGAGACTATTGATTTTGCGATTAATCATCTTGATAATAATTTTGATGTTATAAAGCTTTCTTATGATGCAAAAGTTGGGCATCCGATATTTATTAATCAAAGAATTATAGGTGATATAATTAAGCAAAACAAAAGCTTAAGAGAAATCATTTCATCTTTTAAAAATTATGAAGTATCTGTAAATGATTATGAAATCTTAACAAACATCAACACAAAGGAAGATTTGGAAAATGCAACTAAGCGATATCATCACAAAAATTTATGAATTGTGCCAGCAAAAAAAATCTTTTTGGGTTGCTACTTTAACAAAAAGTGACGGTTCTGTTCCTGGCGTTGTTGGAATGAAAATGATAGTATTAGAAGATGGTTCAATCTTTGGTACAATTGGCGGTGGAATGATTGAAAAAACTGTAATACAAAAAATTATCAAATACAAACCAAAAACTTTGCAAAACTGGAAATTTGCTCTTTCAAATGATATTGTTGAGGACGCAGAAAATACTGGTATGCTTTGTGGAGGTGCCCAGGAAGTTATTATTGAACCAGTAAATTTAAACTCAAAACTTTATATTTTTGGTGCGGGACACTGTGGAATTGCTTTATCTTATCTTGCAGCAAAATGTGGTTTTGATGTTTTTGTTATTGACAACAGGGATGATTGGTTAACAAAAGAAAAACATCCTTTAGTAGCAGGATTAATTAAAATGAAGCTTGAGGAAATCGATAAATCATATATTTGTGACGATAGTTACGCTGTGATAATGACTTATGCTCATACTTATGATGAAATCATTCTTAAACAATTGTTGAATTTTAATTTAAAATATCTTGGACTAATTGGAAGTTCTAAAAAAATCACTTCGATTTTTGAAAATATGATAAATGAAGGTTACAGTAAAGAAAAACTATTAAATGTTTATGCGCCAGTAGGATTAAATTTGAAAACTCACACGCCAGATGAAATTGCTGTAAGTATTATGGCACAGATTTTGGCTGTTAAAAATGGAATAAATGAAATTCCTATTAATAATAATCCATTACTTAATAATGAAACTTCATCTATCAAAGAATGGGAGGAACTATGAATAAAAATCATTTGCAATTAGTTTTATTTATTGGAGCTATCTGGGGATTTTGTGAAGCAGCACTAGGTATTTATGTAAAAGGAGTTTGTGGCTATCAAATGACAGGTTCTGTAATGACTGCTTTTGCTATGTTTTTTATGGCAATTGGTTATACATTATCGAGAAAACACACTTCATTAATTTATATGTTGTTGTTGGCGATATTATTAAAAATAACATCTGCATTTTTGCTTGGAAAACCTTTGATAGGCGGAGGAGTTGCTAATCCGGTTTATGCATTTATAACAGAGGCTTTAAGTTTGGCTATAATATTTTATTTGATTGGAGAAATTAACGGAAAAAATGTTATTAAAAATTCAATTTATGGTGGGTTAGCAACGCTACTTGCGGTAAATCTTTTCCCATTTGTTGGAACATTTACAGGTAATATTGCTTGTAATACAAACAATTATCCCTGGGCTTTGTTATATGCGCCCGTATCTGTGGGAATGTCTTTGGTTTTATTTCCTTTAGCAATTTATTTAGGTGATATTTTAAGAGAAAAAGCAGAGATATTGGAAACAAACAAAATGGCTTTGGTTGTTGTGAGAGTATCTATAGTTTTTATAATATTTTTATCAATTTACGCTGCAAAATAAATGATACATATAATTACTGGCGAAATAGGCTCTGGTAAAACAACATATTTGATTAAAAATATAATTGAGCCAAATAAACATTTGATTTTTAACGGATATTTAACCGAAAGAATTTATTTTGATGAAAATAATA
Organism: Ignavibacteriales bacterium; assembly: GCA_035361425.1. GTDB lineage: Bacteria > Bacteroidota > Ignavibacteria > Ignavibacteriales > DAOSCP01 > DAOSCP01. The sequence goes on from DAOSCP010000002.1 coordinate 160,549, forward strand.
AAAACCGCCATAACACAGTGGGATTTTCTTTTAGAACCTTCACAGGAAAAACTATTCCATTTGCTCACAAAACAGAAAAAATTGGTAATATATTTATCAAAGATTACTGGATCTCCGAAGAATCTTTTATAAAAGTTGTTGATGAAATGAACACTATAAATAATTACGATGTTTTAATTATAGATGAACTTGGAATTTTTGAACAAAATTTTAAAAATTTCATAAATAATATAAAAAATTTAGTAAACAATTCGCAAAATACCTATCTTATCATACAACAGAGAGCTTTAGATAAGTGGATTAGTTATTTATCGTGTGATAAATATGAAATAATTACTATAATTGGATATTTTAGTAGATAAAAAATTTGCAAAAGAATGAAAAATTGTTTATATTATATTATGTAATATTTTAAGAATATATAATGTGTAAATATTTTTTTATTAAATAATAAATATGTTTAATTAACTATCTGGGGTGGTATATGTTTTTAAAATTAAATTTTATAGCTAAAATTATTTCTTTGGAATTCTTTTTATAATATTAAGTATTATTTTGTTGTTTGTATATATATTACCTCAAGTTGAAGAAAATATTCTTAATGAGAAGAGAACACAATTATTATATTTAACAGAAGTAGTTTATAATCAATTAAAAGAGTATAAACAAAGAGCTGAAAAAGGTGAGTTTACTGAGGATGAGGCTAAAGAGCGTGCTAAGGAAAGAATTCGTCATTTCCATTATGATAAAAATAATTATTTTTGGGTGCACGACTTGAATTATGTTATGATTGTCCATCCCAAATTAGAAGGTAAAAATATAGCTAATTTGAGAGATGTAAAAGGGAAAAAATTTATTATCGAAATGAATAATATAGTTGAAAAGAATGGTGAAGGCTTTGTTAATTACTGGTGGATAAAACCTAATGATAGTAAAGAATATCCTAAATTATCATATGTGAAAATATTCAAAGAATGGGGCTGGATTATTGGAACTGGTATATATATAGATGATGTTGAAGAAAGTATCGGTATATTACGAAATAAAATTTATTTTGGTGTTATTCTTTTAATAATAATAATTTTTGTGGTTTCATATTATATGACAGCTAAAATAAAAATTGAATTCAATTTACTAAAAAAACAATTAAATAACATAACAGAGGGCAATTTTGTAGATTATGATAATAGTTTAATTGTTACTCCTGAGCTTGTTGATATACTTAAGGCATTTGGAAACGTTAAAATAAGTATCCAAAATATTTTGGCTGATGCAAACAAATTCTATCAAGAACAAAAAGCTGGTGATATTGATTACTTTATAGATGTAAATAAATATAAAGGCGCATACCGCGAAGTTGCAAATAGTATAAATGAAGCGGCAAATTTACATATTCAAAATATACATAAAATATTGAATATATTGCATAAATATTCAGATGGTGATTTTAGTGTTCAACTTGAAAAATTACCAGGTAAACAAATTGTAGCTAACCAGGCAATGGATAAGTTGAGAAAGAATTTAGCCAATATGTTAATAATCTTGAACGAAATGAGTAAAAGAGTAGAAAATTATGATTTGAACTATAGAATAGACCATACAGATTTAGAAGGTGAATTTAAGAAAAATGCTGAAGGGCTCAATAAAATGATAGATATTGTAAGAGAGCCTATAAGAAGAATTGTAGAAAGAGTAAATGTTGTTGCTAGTAGTGCAAATCAAATAAGCAGTTCTACAGAAGAAATGGCCGCTGGTGCACAAGAAACCAACCAACAAGCTATTGAAATGGCAAGCTCTGTTGAAGAAATGACAAAAACTATTTTAGAAACTAGTAGAAATACAACTAGTGCTGCTGAAAAGACTAAAGAAACTGAAAATATCGCTACGGAAAGTTTAAAGGCTATGCAAGAATCTATAGAAGGAATGAATAGAGTTGTTCAAGTTGTTGAAGAAAGTGCGCAGGTTATTATGGAATTGGGCAAAAGCAGTGAGGAAATTGGCTTAATCATTCAAGTAATCGACGAAATTGCAGACCAAACAAATTTACTAGCATTAAATGCTGCTATTGAGGCTGCCCGTGCAGGAGAACAGGGAAGAGGTTTTGTGGTTGTAGCTGATGAAGTTAGAAAATTAGCAGAAAGAACAGGTAAAGCTACAAAAGAAATTGCTGATAAAATTAAAGGTATACAGGTAAACACAAAACAAGCCGTTGAGGCAATGAAAAGAGGAACCGAAGAAGCACAAAAAGGAAAAGAAAAAATTGTTGCTACTGGCGAAGCTTTTGAAAAAACAGTTGTTAATACAAAAGAATTGGCAGATTTAATTAATCAGGTGGCTGCTGCTGCTGAACAACAAAGTGCTACAAGTGAACAAATTAGCCATAGCATTGAAAATATTACAACGGTTATTCAAGAAACTTCTCAAGGAATTAATCAAATTTCTCAGGCTGCAATTGATTTGAGTAATTTAACTATTAATTTGCAGGAACTTTTAGGTAGATATAAAATATAATCAGAAAAAGTTGACAAATTAAAATAAATTTATTATATTGAAATTAAATAATGGAGTTTTCCATGTCAGATTTAGTAAAACAAAATGTAGCTCTTGCAACATCTGATGATAAGCAAGATAAATTAAAAGATGAAATTCTTCAGCTTGTAACTTTTTCTGTTGGCAACGAAGAGTTTGGAGTTGAAATATTAAAAGTGCAAGAAATTAATAAAATGATGCCTGTTACCAAAATTCCTAATGCACCTAGTTTTGTTGAAGGAGTGATTAACTTAAGAGGAAAAGTTATTCCTATTATTAATCTTCGAACAAAACTCAAATTACCACCAAAAGAAGTTGACAAAGATACACGAATTGTAGTTATGGAAGTAGTGGGAAGAACTGTTGGGTTTATAGTAGATTCTGTAAGTGAAGTTTTAAGAATACCAAGAAGTATCACAGAGCCACCACCACCAATGGTTGGAGCGGTCAGCAGTGAATATATTATAGCAGTAGGTAAACTTGAAGATAAGTTACTTATATTGCTTGATGTAGAAAAAATCCTTTCAAGTGAGGAAAGAACAGCTCTTCAAAAGATGGACTAATTAAAAATATTAAAGTATAAAGCGGTTGTTGCATAATAGCGGCAGCCGCCTTTTTTTGTATCAATTGAATTTATTTTCTGTTTATTTAGTCAAAATAGAAAAAATCTTTGAGTTTATATTTGAACATATTAAAGTATTTACTTAAATTTTAATTATTAGCAATCTTTTATAGATAAAAAAATAATTTGAAAACAAAAATAATTTTATTAAATTGTGATTACAAAATAATTATATAGGTGATATATGAAAAACTTATTCTTGCATCGTTGTTTATTTCAAGCGTCATTATTGCAAAAGAACTTAAATCATTCAAAATTGTTAATGAAATTAAAAAATTAATTGTTACCAGATACAATCAAATTTTTTGTAGCAAGTGCAGAGTATGCTTTACCAAAATATAAATTCCCTGCAATGCCAACAAATATTGAAAATAACACTATTAAAGAATTAGCTTATGAACTAAGTCAAAATTATCCTAATCCATTTAATCCTGCAACCGATATTAGTTTTATTATTGCAAAAAAATCTTTTGTTACCTTAAAGTTTATAATTCATTAGGGTAAGTTGTCAAAACATTAGTTAATGAAGAATAAGCTCCAAAAACTTATAATATTAAATTTGATACAACTGATTTGCCATCGGGTGTTTATTTCTATAGGTTAAATGCTGATAATTTCAGCACAACTAAAAAGATGATATTATTTAAATAAAAAATTTGATGATAAAAGAGATATAATTGTTATAATAGGTATAACTAGTTAAAAAGATTAAGTAGGTTATCAAGTAGTTTTTGTAGAGGTTGTTATGTACTCCGAGTTTATTAAAGGGGTATCATGGTGACCTATTTTTTTTATAATTTATCAATTAAAGGATATAAGACATTTAGTGCTCTTAATTATTCTTAACAAATTGAATTGTTTTATATTAAGAAAAAGTAATAATACTATCGTTATAAATAATTACGTATTAAACAGATTTCCGATAATCTTTTGTTTTTTTTTTTTTAATTTTAAAATTCATAAAATTATTACAATTAATTTGTAAAACATAAGATAAAATATTATATTTAAATTATAAATAAAATAATTATTAACGTGTTAATATTTGTGGGTATAATATGCAAAACGAATTAAACAAAAAAGTTTTAACACCAGAAGAATTTGAAAAAAATGCAGAACAAAAATTTAATCAACTAGAATATGAATTTATGAAAGAGTTTAAAAAGTTTGATGAACTTTTTGAAAAAATGATAAATCATCGCAATCAACATATACAAATAAACTCTAATAAATTGAAAAATAATAAACAAATCAACTAATTTTTATTCAAAATATATTTTTGCTAAGGTTTTTAATCAATATAAAATGATAAACAAAAAGCGATATTTGATAGTAGCTAACCCTTTTTATATATTCCCTTAATCTAGGTCTTATCCCACATTTGTTACCATTTGTAATCACCCACGAACATCACTAATTGCCACGCCGTCCGTCTCGATACGATGGCTGTCTCCTTCAACTCACGGTCATCTCGATACAATGACTACGTCATCACTTTATGACCGTGAGTAGCTTTGTCCGGTCGTCGAGTGCTCGGAGCGGAGCGAGGAATGTATCGAGACGACGGGTTTAAATTTCGTGTATTTTAATTTGTGATGATTAGTGTAATTGGTGGCTAATTTTATCATATTTTTGGGATAATAGCCAGAGATTAAAAATAATATTTCGGTTTGGAACTATAGTTAAATAAAATTTTGTTTTATTTTTTGATTTGTAATTTTACGATAAGATTTTTATATTTATATTTTTGAAAATAAAAAATAGGTATTTAAAATGGTTGTTTATGTAAATGAGCTTTCCAAATATGTCGGGCAAGAGGTTACTTTAAGGGGCTGGATCTATAATAAAAGATCATCTGGTAAAATAATGTTCCCTGAGTTAAGAGATGGAACTGGCATTGTTCAATGTGTTGCATTAAAAAACAAAGTATCAGAAGAAATCTGGAATAAAATTGACCAATCATCGCAAGAAACTTCTGTAATAGTTAAAGGTATAGTTAATAAACATCCAAAATATGATGATGTTTACGAAGTTGAAATTACAGATTACACAATTGTAGGCGAATCTAAGGATTATCCTGTAACTCCCAAAGAGCACGGCGTTGATTTTTTAATGGAGCACCGTCACTTATGGTTAAGATCTAAAAGACAAACTGCTATTTTAAGAATAAGACACAGAATTATCAAAGCTATTAGAGATTTCTTTGACAATAAAGGTTTTACTTTAGTTGATGCTCCTATTTTAACACCTAACGCTTGTGAGGGCACATCAACATTATTTGAAACAAAGTATTTCGATTTGGGAAAAGCATATCTTTCTCAATCCGGCCAGTTGTATGCAGAAGCTGCAGCAATGGCATTAGGTAAAGTTTATACTTTTGGCCCTACATTTAGAGCAGAAAAATCCAAAACCAGAAGACACTTAACAGAGTTCTGGATGGTTGAACCAGAAGTTGCCTTTGCTGATTTAAACGATAATATGGATCTAGCAGAAGAATTTCTTGAATATGTTGTCCAAACTGTATTAAAAGATTGTAAAAAAGAATTAGAAACAATTGAAAGAGATACATCAAAACTTGAAAATGTTAAAAGACCGTTTCCAAGAATTTCCTATGATGAAGCGGTTAAAATATTGAAAGAAAATGGTATTGATTTTGAATATGGTAATGATTTTGGTGGAACTGATGAAACTGTAATCTCAAGTCAGTTCGATAGACCTGTGATGGTGCACAGATATCCTGCTGCTGTGAAAGCGTTTTATATGAAAAGAGATCCAGAAGATCCCACAAAAGCTTTAGCAGTTGATGTTTTAGCTCCAGAAGGTTATGGTGAAATTATCGGCGGTAGCCAAAGAGAAGATGATTATAACACTTTACTTGAAAGAATTCGTGAACATAATTTAAGTGAAGATTTCTTTAAATGGTATCTTGATTTAAGAAAATACGGTAGTGTACCACACAGTGGTTTTGGGCTCGGTGTTGAAAGAACTGTTGCCTGGATATGTGGTCTCGATCACGTAAGAGAGACTATTCCTTTTGCAAGAATGATTTATAGAATTTATCCATAAAATAAAGAATTTTAGTCATGTTAGAAACAGCTTTATTTAGCATATTTGCGATTGTAGCCGTTGTAACAGGAATTATGGTAATAACAAGAAAAAATCCTGTTATAAGTGCCTTGTTTTTGATAATTAATTTCTTTGCAATTGCAGGTTTATACTTATTGTTAAACGCCCATTTTTTAGCAGTTGCTCAGGTTATTGTGTATGCTGGTGCGATTATGGTGTTGTTCTTATTTGTAATCATGTTGTTGAATCTGGAAAATGAGCAAGCTATAAAAGAGAAATTAAAAAAAGGTGTTGTAAATCTTGCTATTATTTTAGGTATAGCTTTTGTAATAGAATTTATTTTGGTATATTGGAAGGCACCAATTAAAAATAATATTCAAAATATTGGAACTATAGAACAAATTGGGCAAGTTTTATATACAGATTATTCATTAGCGTTTTTGGCTATAGGTTTTCTTTTGATAACAGCCACTATCGGTGCAATATTATTAGCAAAAAGAAATATAGAATAAAATAAAGATAAGTGTTATGGTAACTACAACAAGTTATTTAATTTTAAGCGCTATACTCTTTACAATAGGTGTTGTAGGAGTATTAATAAGAAGAAATGCGATAATGATTTTTATGTCTATAGAAATGATGTTAAACTCTGCAAATTTGGCCTTGGTTGCGTTTTCTTCAAGTGCTGGAAATCTTGCAGGGCAGGTGATGGTTTTTATGGTTATGTCTGTAGCAGCTGCAGAGGTAGCAGTAGGACTGGCTATTGTAATTGCGATATTCAGAAATAAAGAAACTGTTAATATTGACGAAATTAATATCTTTAAATGGTAAAATAATTAAGTGAAATTATGGCACAATATGTTTATTTAACTGTTTTATTCCCATTTATTGGCTTTTTAATAAATGGCCTTGTGGGAAGGAAAATAAAAAATGAAAAAGTAATTGGAACAATAGGGTCTTTGAGTGTATTCCTTTCATTCTTGATATTTCTTTCTATATTTATAGAAATGTTAAGTCTTCCCGAAGAAAATAGAAAATTTATAGTTGATATCTATAATTGGATAACGATTTCAAATTTTAATATATCTGTAAGTTACAATGTTGATCCATTATCCGTGTTGATGAGTTTGGTAGTAACTGGAGTAGGTTTTCTAATTCATGTTTATTCTATTGGATACATGCACGGGGACAAAGGTTTCTGGCGTTTCTTTGCATATTTAAACTTGTTCATATTTATGATGCTTAATCTGGTGCTTGCAAACAATATGGTTTTGATGTTCTTAGGTTGGGAAGGCGTAGGATTGTGTTCATATCTTTTGATAGGATTCTGGTATGATAGGAAATTTGAAAACTCAACTGTTGCAAGTGCATCCAAGAAAGCATTTATTGTTAATAGAATAGGTGATTTTGGCTTTTTAATAGGAATTTTTACTATTTATCTTTTTTTCAATACATTAAATATAAATGAGATTATTCTAAAGGCTCAGGTTATTCAGTTACCAACTTTTGTTTTTACATTCATTGGATTGTTTTTATTATTAGGTGCAACAGGAAAGTCTGCACAAATCCCATTATATGTTTGGTTGCCGGATGCGATGGCAGGTCCAACTCCAGTTTCAGCATTAATACATGCTGCTACAATGGTAACAGCAGGCGTATATATGATAGCAAGATTGTCAATAATATTTGTTCAATCTCCAGTGGCAATGGCATCAGTAGCAATTGTTGGAGCTTTTACGGCAATTTTTGCCGCATCAATTGGACTTGTTCAAAATGATATTAAAAAAGTTTTAGCATACTCTACAATTAGTCAATTGGGATATATGTTTCTGGCGCTTGGTGTTGGAGCATTTGCATCTGGAATTTTCCATGTTATGACACACGCGTTTTTTAAAGCTTTATTATTCCTTGGAGCTGGTTCTGTAATCCATGCAATGCACGAAGAACAAAATATCAAACATTATGGCGGATTGAAAAAATATTTACCTGTTACTTACAAAACATTTTTAATAGCAACATTGGCTATCGCCGGAATTCCCGGGCTTTCTGGATTTTTCAGCAAAGATGAAATATTGTGGTATACATATAATCACTCTTTCTTGTTATGGTTAATTGGTATCATAACAGCATTTATGACAGCTTTCTATATGACAAGATTATTATCACTCACATTTTACGGAAGTGAAAGATTTGATAAACAACACCATCATCCACATGAGTCACCAAAAGTAATGACTATACCGCTTATAATTTTAGCAGTACTTTCTGTAATTGGTGGTTATGTAGGGTTACCACATGTTATTGCTGGAGAAAAAGGAAATTTAATAGAACATTGGTTAGATCCTGTTTTCAAAGCATCTGTGATAAGATTTGGTAATGAAATTTACGCATCTCATTTTGAAGAAGTGGTTTTAATTCTCTTATCATCTGGAATAGCAGTAGCTGGTATTTATTTTGCTTATAAATTATATATAATTGATAGTCAAAAACTTGTTAAAGAATTCAAACACAAATATAACAAATTTTATTTATTGCTTGTAGATAAATACAGAGTAGATGAATTATATGAAAAATTATTTGTTAAATCAACTTATGAAATTTCCGATAAGGTTTTATACAAATTTACTGATGCTAAAGTTATAGATGGCGCTATCAATGGAACTGCAAAATTAGTAAATTATGTTGCAGAAAGATTTAGAAAAATTCAAACTGGTGAAGCCCAGATTTACGCATTAGTTATGTTAATTGGAATTATTCTTTCATTGTTTTTTATACTAATTAAATTTTAATAATTAATTACAGTTGCAATTATGGATAGCTTAGTAAAAATTAGTTATTTGCTTCTTATACCATTACTTGGTAGTATTTTATTATTATTTATCGATAAAACTAAAGAAAAGCTAATTAAAATTATTTCTATTGTAGTGAGTTTAATAGCTTTTATATATTCATTACTATTTTATTTCAAGTTCGATTCTCAAGCAGTAAAATATCAATTTGTTGAAACATATCAATGGTTTAGCCTTTTGAATATTTCTTACCTTGTAGCATTGGATGGAATATCATTATTGCTGGTATTATTAACAACATTTATAACGCCGTTAGCATTATTTTCTAGCTGGGATTCGATTAAAAAAGATATAAAACTCTATAACTTTTTCATGTTGCTTCTTGAATTTTCGATGTTAGGTGTATTTGTATCGATGGATTTATTTTTGTTTTATATATACTGGGAATTGATGTTAATACCAATGTATTTCATAATCGGTATTTGGGGCGGGGATAATAGAATATATGCGGCGATTAAGTTTTTCTTATATACAATGTTTGGTTCCTTAATAATGTTAGTAGCGATTATCTGGCTTGGAGTAAAAGCTTCTGAGTATATCGGATATTTTACAACAAATTATTTTATGTTGCAACAAGTAGGGTATCAAATACCATTAAATATACAAGCGTTTTTATTCTTTGCGTTTTTACTAAGTTTTGCAATAAAAGTTCCAGTATTTCCATTACACACCTGGTTACCAGATGCTCACGTTCAAGCTCCAACAGCTGGTTCAGTTATATTAGCAGGTGTTTTGTTAAAGATGGGAACTTACGGTATTTTAAGATTTTGTTTACCATTATTCCCACAATCTGCAATTAAATACGCTCCATTTATAGCAATTTTAGCGGTTATAGGTATAATATATGGAGCATTAGTTTCAATTGTTCAAAAAGATATGAAAAAGTTAGTAGCTTATTCATCAGTTTCTCACCTTGGATTTGTTGTATTAGGTATTTTTGCAATGACTTATACTGCAGTTCAAGGAAGTGTTATACAAATGATAAATCACGGTTTATCTACTGGTGCATTATTCTTACTTGTTGGTTTTATTTATGATAGAACACATACAAGAGAAATTGAAAAATACGGAGGAATTGCAAAAATCGTTCCAGTATATTCAACAATATTATTAATTGTAAGTTTATCTTCTATTGGCGTTCCTGGGTTAAATGGATTTATTGGAGAATTTTTAATTCTTTTAGGCTCATTTAAATCTTCAATATACAATAGCTGGTGGTTTGCGGCTATTTCGACAACAGGAATAATCTTTGCTGCGGTTTATTTGTTGTGGATGTATCAAAGAGTAGTTTTAGGCGAAGTTAAACACGAAAATTTATTTAAACTAACTGATTTAAACGCTAGAGAATTAGTTGTGATAATACCGATAGTATTATTTATAGTTTGGATAGGTGTTTATCCAAATACATTTTTATCTCTAACAGAAGTTTCTGTAAAAAATATTATAGATTTTACAATATCATTTAAGTAGAACAAATAGAAAAAGCATTATGATACAACTCGAAAAATTATTTGATTTTTTACCTATCTTAGTAATAGGTTTAAGTGTTATTCTATCTTTAATTATTGATGCGTTTACAAAAAAAGAAAGTAAGTTGCTTTTTTATTTCAACCTTTTGATGCTTGTAGTATCAACCATATTATTTTTCTATCTGATGCCAAAAAATTATTTGATATTTGGTAATAACTTTAAGGTTGGCGGATTAGTATATTTAATTGATGGATTTATAAATTTAGCTGCTTTGCTTTATCTTTTTACTACATTGAAGTATTTAGAAAAAACCAATGTAAAAGTAAATGAATTCATAACTTTAATGATGAATGCACTTTTAGGTATTTATTTAATGATTGGTGCAAGAGATTTTATTTTGATTTTTGTAGGTCTTGAAATTATGTCAATTACATTTTATGTGTTAGCAGGCATTAAAAGAAGTTTACTTTCGAATAATGAAGCTTCCTTGAAATATTTTCTTTTGGGTGCATTTATCACAGGATTTTTAGTATATGGTATTGCATTGATTTATGGTGGAACAAACAGCACTCATTTTGATGGTATATTAAATACATTAGCAAGTGGTCAGAATAATATTTTATTTGTAATTGGATTATTACTATTCTTAATCGGATTTACCTTTAAGATTGGTTTATTCCCATTTAATATGTGGATACCAGATGTGTATCAAGGAGCGCCAACTGCAGCAACAAGTTTTATGGCTACATTGGGAAAAACCGCACCAGTTGTTATTTTAATTTCAATGCTTAGCATATTGTATAATATGAATATAGAAAACTATTTTGCAAACTTTTTTGCGATTGCTTCCGCTGTTTCGATGATTATAGGTAGTGTAATAGGTATTGCTCAAAAAAATATAAAAAGAATGTTGGCATATTCTTCAATAGCGCATGCTGGATATTTTGCATTAGGTTTCACAACTCCTAATATTTACGCACAAACAGCAGTTTTCTATTATCTTTTAGCTTATATTTTTATGAATTTGGGTGCTTTTATTATAATAACTTACTTTGAAGATGCTAATGAGGGTAATCTTTCCATAGATGATTATAAAGGTTTAGCAAAGAAATATCCATATTTAGCTGGTATGTTAAGCTTTTTTATGTTTGCTATAGCTGGAATTCCACCAATGGCAGGATTTTTTGGAAAATATTATTTAATAATTGCTACAGTTCAAGGTGGTTATGTTTGGTTAGCAATATTGCTTGCAGTTACTTCTGTAATAAGTGCTTACTATTATTTAAGAATTGTAATTTATATGTATTTTGTATCATCAGAGAAAAATATTGAAGTTGAAAAAGATGTATATACAAATATAGGAGTTGCTTTGGTTGGTTTAGTTGTGCTTGTATTAGGTATTTATCCGCAATTATTAATTGATATATTAAACAAGAGTTTGAAATAGACTACTTAAAGAATTATACTTAATGTGAGAAAAATCAAAAAAATTATCTCACACAAAACACGTCATGAACACAAAGGGGCAAACATTAAAAAAGCTGTTTATGTAATTCTTTTTGACCTTTGTGTTCGTTGAGTGAAATGAAATAAATAACTCACACAAAGGACATAAAAATTAGCCGCAAAATGCATTAAACTTTACAAAATTTTATTTCAAAACTATGAAATGTTAGCAAAGTAGTTTGGCGAAGAATTAAGTAATAATGTAATTATTACACAAACTTTATTTTGCAACAGGAAATGATAAAAATTAAATAGACTATATAAATAAAAAAGGTCGTTGAATATTCCTTCTTGGATTTGGAATATATCGAAACGACCTTTTATTTGCTATCGATGTATCAATTTATTTTAATATCTATTGACAGCGTTTTAGTTTACTTTATTAAGAACTTCACCACTTTCAGCAAAAGTTTTAATTATTCTAACAGTTTCTTCAGCAACAGCAAGTTGTGCTTGTTCAGTTGAAGCACCAATGTGATGAGTTACATAAACATTTTTAATTCCTTGTAGTGGAGATTTAATTTCACCGTCTTTCCCTTCGGGTTCATCGTTAAATACATCAAGACCAACTTTTAAGTTTTTAGTTTTAACAGCTTCAATAAGTGCTTGTTCATCAACAATACCAGGGCGAGATGTATTAATGAAAATTGTTCCTGGTTTCATTAAATCGAACATTTCCTTATTAAACATTCCTTTTGTTTGTGGAGTTTGAGGGAGATGTATAGAAATAATATCAACCTGAGGAATAGTTTCTTTGATATCTTTAACTTGAGTAATAAATTCATTGTTCAATTCAACTTTATGATATCCGTAAACTTTCATTCCAAAAGCTACAGCTCTTTTAGCTACTTCTTTGCCAATGTTACCAACTCCTATTAAGAATAATTTTTTACCGAATAATCCTTCAGCTTTTGAATATTCATTTTTATTCCATTTACCAGCGTGGAAATCAGCAACGTTATCTGGAATATGTCTATCTAGAGATAAAATAAGCCCCATAGCTAATTCAGCTACAGCAATAGAATTTTTACCAGGACAATTTGTTACTGCAACGCCTTTTTCTGTTGCTTTAGCTAAGTCAATGGTATTCACACCAGCACCAGCACGAATAATTACTTTAAGTTGTTTACCTTTTTCGATAGCTTCTGCATTAACTTTTGTAGATCTTACAACTAAAATATCAATAGTTTCAATATTAGAGGGAATGTCATTTTCGCCCAATTCTGGTTTGAAAGTTACATTATGCCCTAAATCTTTCATTTGTTCAATGTAAAGATTAGGGAATTTGTCGGCAATAAGTATATTCATTTGACCTCCGAAAATATAATTTATAAAATGAACATTGCTAAATTATCAAAAAAAAAAATAAAAATCAAATATTTAAATGTTTTTTAACTGTATCAAAAAGGAGATTTTTATTATAAGGTTTAAATAAAATATCATTAAAACCAATTTCTTTGGATAAAAATTCTGTTTTGGATGTAGCAAAAGCTGTTAATCCAATAATTGGTGCTTTACAACCTAATTCTCTTAATTTTTGGGTAGCAGAAAATCCATCCATTACAGGCATTTTAATATCCATAAAAATAAGAGATATATCTTTATGAGTATTCCATGTATCAACAGCAATTTTACCATTAATAGAGTGTAAAATATCAACATTAAATTGTTTAGATAAAATTATTTTTAAATATTCATAATTCAGTATTTCATCATCTGCAATAAGAATTTTGGGTTTATAATTATCTTCAATATTTATCTCTGTAATTTTAGAATAATGCTTAAAATTAATTTTAGGAATGTAAAATTCAAAATATGTTCCTTTTCCAATACCAGAAATTAGTTTATATTTAAAGTTTAATGTTTTTAAGTATTCAGCTACAATGGAAAGCCCTAAGCCATTGCCCCCATAATGTCGTGTTAATCCTTTTTCTAATTGAACATAAGGTTGAAAAATTAATTCAAAATCTTTTTCATCTATTCCAATACCTGTATCTTTGCAGAATACAATAACATTATCGCCATTTAATTTATATCCAAATTCAACTTCACCTTCTAGAGTAAATTTAACGGCATTATCAACTAATTGTTTGATAATTTGTTTAATTTTATAAGAGTCACAATCAAATTCCGAAAATTCATCACTAAGAGGCATATTTAACTTTAAATTTATGTTTGTAGGTTTCATTTCATTATAAATATACAATATTTCTTTTAGTATTATATTCAAATTACAGCTGGTTATAGCTGTATCTATTTGATTACATTGAATTTGTGAAATATTTAGAATATTATCTACTATGTTTAATAATTTATGAGAACTATTATTAATAATGTGAAAATATTTTTTTACTTCTTCAGCTGAGATATCTGTATCGTTTATTAAATCTAAAAATCCTATAATGCCGTTAAGTGGTGTTCTTAATTCATGGCTTAGATTGTTTATAAAATCTGTTTTTAATTGTTCTTTTTCTTCTGCTTTTTCTTTGGCAATTTCAAGTTCCTTATGTTTTAAAACTAACTCAGAAATATCGTGGAAAATAACGGCAAAATAACCAATTTCAGGTGAAAAAGCATGAACTCTAAAATATTTATTAAAAGTGGATGAGTAATTTTCAAACTGTATAGATTCACCTGTAAGAGCAACTTTACCGTAATTTTCTATCCAATATTTTTCTGTTTTGGGCCAAAGTTGTAAAACTGTTTTACCGATAATATCTTCTTTATTAACATTTAATATTTTATAAAATGCGGGATTAACATCAATAAATTCATAGTCTATTGGGTTATTATTTTCATCTACAATTATTTTATGCAGTGCAAAAGCGTCTAGCATATTTTCAAATAAGTTTTCATATCTTTTTTTAATAACTTCATACTCATAGTTTTTTTGTTTGAGTAAAATTCTATTTATCTTTCTTTCTAATAAATCACTGTAATTATTAAAAATAGTTTTTAAAATTTTGTAATTTCCATTATGCAAGTAATTTGAATGATTTATTCCAAGTAACAAGTTCTTTCGTTTTATATTGTGTTGGTGTAAAAATGCAATTGTATTTTTTACATTATCTAATATATAAGGTTTTAATATTTTTTGTAATAATGATTTAATAGAATTATTATCAAATTGAATATTTTCAATTATAATATCATCAATAAGGCTTTTAAAAGTTTCTTTGTCAATAGATTGTTTTTGTAAAATATTATTTTCATAACTAAGTATAATAAAATCATCACCCATTTGAAAGATAAAAAGAGTGTATTGAGATTCTAATAACTCAGAAAAATAGTTACATAAATGTAAAGTGAGCTGTTGGTAGTTGGAGTTGATAAGTTCTTTATCATCAATTAAAATAAATTCATTTAATTTGTATAAAGAATTTAATAGCAATTCTAAGAATGATTCAAATATTTTTGTATATCTTTTTAATATAACAAAAACATAACGTTCATTATAAATATTTAATGGTAAAAGAAGTACATTAAATTTTAATTTTATTCCAGCAAATACATCTTCGGAATTCAAAAATTGTGGAGTTCCATTTAAAGCTAAATTAAATTTGTCAATGAATTCAATTTTATTAAGAGTAACTACTTTATCTATCAGCACATCGTCTTTGCCTGCATTGAATATAGATTTAAGATCTACTTTCAACTGATAAGATGCAAAAACTATTCTTAAATCTTTGTCTAAAGGTAAAACATTAAAGTCATCAAAGTTTTCAAGGTAGTTATTTAATATTTCTTGCATAATTATTTTTTGTTAATTAAATATCGTTTTATTTTTCTTGTAGTAGTTTTTTCAAATTCAGTATCACGAATATAAAATTTTCTTATTTGTTTGTATGAAGTTAAATTATTATTTGTAGCTTTAACAATTTCGGAGATTTTATCATAGATAATTTTTTCATTTAGTTGTAAATTGTTTTCATCAGAAAATTTAATAAACATTTCTGTATCTGGAACAATTTGGGCAACAATAATTTCGCCTTCTTTTTCATCCTTTTCACCATAAACAACACTTTCCAGAATAAATTCATTTTTATTTAGTAGGTCTTCTATTTCTTCTGGGAATACATTTTTCCCATTTTTTGCAATAATGACGTTTTTCTTTCTACCTTTGATATATAAAAAATTATTTTCATCAAGATAACCTAAATCACCTGTATAAAACCAACCATTTTTTATAACATCTTTAGTTAATTCTTCGTTTTTATAATAACCGAGCATAACATTACCGCCCTTAACGCAAATTTCTCCAATTCCTTCACTATCAGGATTTTCTATTTTAATAGCACAACAATCAAGAGGTTGCCCAGCTGAAAGAGGATTAGGATTTTCTAATCTATTTAATGCAACAATAGGAGCTGTTTCGGTTAGTCCATATCCCTGAACCATAGTTAATCCAAAATCGTTAAATCCTTTGATAACTTCAGGGTCAGGAGCAGCACCGCCAACAATTAAAACTCTTATATGGCCACCAAATTTATCGTGAATTTGCTTAAAAAGATATTTCTTCAAATCATTTAATCCAATTTTTTGTAATAAATTTGTAAATGTAATTAATTTGTTAACAACTATATCCTTAAATTTGTTTTCTTTGATTGTTTTCCAGATTCTTTTAAAAATTTTATCGAAAATAAGTGGAACACCTAAAATTAATGTTGGTTGCTCGGATGCTATATCTTCGAGCAGATATTTGAATGAACGTGAATAATGAACAGAAGCGCCGCTATAGATAGGGCATAGAAATACGCAAGTGCACTCATATGTATGATGTATTGGTAACATTGAAAGAAATCTATCTGTTGGATAAATTGGTAAAGCTCTTACCATACTCATTAAATTTTCGCATAAGTTGGAATGGCTTAGCATAACTCCTTTTGCTTGTCCAATAGAGCCAGATGTAAAAATTAACTCAAACAATTCATTGGGATTAATTGTTGGTAATTGTTCAACAGCAACAGCTCTTGTGTTATTGATTAATTTTACCATAGATAAATCACTATCGCTATCTTCAAGAATATCCATATTGATAAAATGAGAAAGATTTTTTAAGGGCAAATCTATGTTATTTAATGTATCAGACCAATGTTGATTATAAACGATGACATTTGCGTTTGATTCGTGTAAAATATTTATCACTTCATTTTCGTGTAAATGGTTATCGATTGGAACAACAATATAATTAAATACAGCACAGGTAAGATAAGCAATTCCCCATTGAACTCTATTTTCGCTTATTATAGCAATTGGTGTTCTTTCTTTTATTCCTAAATTTTGTAAAGCTGTGCCAAACCTTAAAACTTGATCAAGGAGTTCACTATAAGTTACCATTTTGATTGGAGTATCTTTTAAATCTTTAAGTGCTAATTTATCGGAATAATAATTTGCAGATTTTAATAACATATCCTGTAAACTGGTAATATTTTTTTCAATCATCGTAATCTCCTATAATTTTTTTGATGGGCATATATGATTTATTTGGCAGATATTGCATTTGGGTTTTCTTGCAATGCAGATATTTCTACCGTGATAAATTAGATAATGTGATAAATTTATCCATTCGCTTTCTGGATATAATTCTTTTAGTTGGAACTCAATTTTTTCAGGGTCTTGAGAATTAGCAAGCCCTAATAAGTTAGAAAGTCTTTTAACGTGTGTATCAACTGCAATTGATGGAATACCAAATGCATTTCCTGCAACAACGGAGGCTGTTTTTCTACCAACTCCAGGTAGTTGTGTTAATTTATCAAAATCGGCGGGCACTTCTCCGTTAAAGTTTTCAATAATGTATTGGCAGCATTTTTTTATTGACTTAGCTTTTTGTTTATAGAAACCTGTTTTATAAATCATTTGTTCTAATTGTTCATTAGGTATCTTTAAATATTCTTCTGGTGTTTTTAATTGCGCAAAAAGTGTTTTTGTTACTTGATTAACAGTGTCGTCTTTACATTGTGCAGAAAGTATTGTTGCAATAAGTAATTCTAATGGATTAGAAAAATTCAGTGCTGTGCGTGGATTGGGATATAGTTTTTTTAATATTTCCAGTATTTCTAAGTGTTTTTGCATTGTTTTTCTTACCTTATTTACAATATCAAATATAAAAAAATTTTTGCATTTAATTGTATTAATTTTTGTTATCACTTTCTAAAACGAATAACTAATACCATAAAACAAAAAAATTAAGAAAAAATGCAAAAAAAATATTAAATTTGAATTATGATTAAATATTATTAAATCTATGGAATTAGAAATTAGATATCAAGATGTTATCAAAAATATATCTAAATTAAATAAGAATTATCTCGATTTAGCAAAAAATTACCTTGATAATCTTACCAAACCAATTGGAAGTTTGGGGCAACTAGAAAATATATATATGCAACTTGCTGGAATATTTGAAAACCTTACTTTTGATATTGAAAAGAAAAATATTTTAATTTTTTGTGCTGATAACGGAGTTGTGGAAGAAAAAGTAAGTTGTTGTCCGAAAGAATATACAAAAATTGTTGCAGAAAACTTTACAAAAGGTATTACAGCTATTAATAAATTTTCCGAATTTGCCAAAAATGATATAACAATTATTGATATAGGTATTGATGCTGATATTATCAACGATGATATATTAAATTACAAAATATCTTATGGAACTAAAAATTTTACAAAAGAACCAGCAATGAGCGAAGATGATTGTATCAAAGCCATTGAGATAGGTATAAATTTAGTATATAAATTGTATCAAAATGGTTATAGTATGTTAGGCACAGGCGAGATGGGAATAGGTAATACTACAACAAGTGCTGCAATTACATCTGTTTTATTAAATATCGAACCTGAAAAGGTAACAGGCCGCGGTGCAGGCTTGGATGATGAAGGATATTTAAATAAAATCAACACTATTAAAAAAGGAATAACTATCACTCAACCAGATGCTAATAATCCAATTGATGTTTTACAAAAATTAGGTGGGCTTGATATTGCAGGAATGGTTGGAGCTTTTTTGGGAGCAGCTTATTTCCGCTTACCAATTGTTATTGATGGCGTTATTTCTGCAGCTGCAGCCCTTGTTTCTTATAAAATAAATCCACTTACAAAATATTATATGATTGCCAGTCATCTTTCAGCCGAAAGTGCTGCAAAATATATTCTCGATTATCTTGAACTACAGCCGCTTTTACATTTAAATTTGAGATTGGGCGAAGGGAGTGGCTGCCCACTTGCCTTTAATGTTATTGACGCAAGCGTTTATACTTTGCGTCATATGGCATCGATGGATGAAGCAAAACTTAATAAACAAGTTTATGTTGATATAAGGAAATAACTTATGCAAGATTTGATGATACAAGGAACAGCCTCTTCTGTAGGAAAAAGTTTAATTGTTGCCGCTTTATGCAGAATATTATATCAAGATGGTATAAATGTTGCTCCATTTAAATCTCAAAATATGTCGCTAAATTCTTTTGCTACTTATGAGGGCCTTGAAATTGGAAGAGCTCAAGCACTACAAGCTATGGCTGCTAATGTTGCACCATCTGTTTTGATGAATCCTATCTTACTGAAACCAACATCAGATTCTAAAAGTCAAGTTGTATTGTTGGGAAAACCTTTTGATAATATTACTGCATCAAATTATTATAAATTGAAAAAGGAATTAAAAAATTATGTTGTTGATACATACCAGCAATTAAAAAAGCAATATGATTTGATTATAATCGAAGGGGCAGGTAGTCCTGCAGAAATTAACTTAAATAAAGACGATTTTGTTAATATGGGAATGGCGGATATTGCAGACGCTAATGTTTTACTTGTGGGAGATATTGATAAAGGTGGAGTTTTTGCGTCTCTTTATGGCACAATTATGCTTCTGGAAAAAAAACATCAAGAAAGAATAAAGGGACTTATCATTAATAAATTTAGAGGCGATATTTCACTTTTGCAAGATGGATTAAAACAAATTGAAGATATCACAACTAAACCTGTATTAGGCGTAATACCTTATTTTAATTTGCTTTTAGATGACGAAGATGCCGCAAATGAGTTTAAACGAAAATATAATAAATTTAAGCCGGATATGATTAATATTTCCGTTATAAGATTGCCTAGAATTTCAAACTTCACAGATTTTGATCCTTTTTACTATGACGAAGATGTTATTCTTAATTATATTGATAAACCCGAGAAAATTGAAAAATCTGATATAATAATTATTCCCGGGACAAAAAATACTATCGAAGATTTAAGGTGGCTAAAGAAAACAGGATTTTATAATGCAATTAAAAACTTCAAAGGTATGATTTGGGGAATTTGTGGCGGTTACCAGATGCTAGGAAATCTTATAATTGATGAAGATGGAGCGGAAACTTATTCTGGTGATAAAGAAGAAGGTCTGGGACTTTTAAATCTAACTACTATATTAAAAGATGGTAAAACTACACAAATGGTTGAAGGAACTGCTCTGTTTGAAAAATTATTGGTTATGAAATTCATTGTGGTATAAGTAAAGCTGAAGGCACTTCACTTGCAACTATAAATAAAATAAATAATGATTCTCATATCTGGCAAGACGGACTTTGTGTTGATAACCGAATTTTTGGAACTTACATTCACGGCATTTTTGATAAAGGTAACTTTAGAGCTAAAGTGTTGAATATTATTCGAGAAAAGAAAAAATTATTTTTACGCAATTCTATTGATTTACATCAACAACGTGAAGAACAATTAAATAAACTAGCAGATATCGTTAGTAGTAGTTTAAACACCGAATTTATCAAAAAATATTTGATTAAGGAATGAATAAATATTTTCACGGCGACGATATTTTCAAATATCAAAATATTAAATATAACTTTAGCAGTAATATTTGGCCATACTTTAATTTTTACGAAGTATTTGATTTTATTAAAAACAATCTGGATGTTATAAGAAATTATCCTGATCCTAAATATTCTGAATTAAGTTATAATTTAAACCGATATCTTAATACTGAGTTGAATTCTATAATATTAGGTAATGGCTCGATTGAATTATTTTCAACTATTGCTTTGAAGTATTATGGGGCTCATTCACTGATACTACAACCAACTTTTGTAGAGTATGAAAAAGTTTGCCTAAATCACAATCATAAAATTAAACATATTTTTGAGTTAGATGAAATTAAAAAATATCCTGATGCTCAATTGGTATGGATATGTAATCCAAATAATCCAACTGGCAAAATTATTGAAAGTGAAGAGTTAATATTGTATATAAAAAATTATCAAAATTTTACTTTTGTAGTTGATGAAGCTTATATCGATTATAGTCTTAAAGCCGAGTCTTTAATTTCTTATGTTGATAAATTTAAGAACTTAATAATAGTTCGTTCGTTTACAAAAAGGTTTGCAATTCCTGGTTTAAGAATTGGTTATTTGATAACAAATATTGAATTACGAAACTCTTTACAACAATTATTGAATACGTGGAATGTTAATTCACTGGCGCAAAAAGTTGCCAATTATTTTTTAAATAATTTTGAAAAATATAAATTGCCATTGGAAGAAATCTATCAATTAAAGAGTGAATTAGTGCAAAGTTTACAGCAAAATAAACACTTAAAAGTTTTAAAATCTGATATGCATTACTTCTTAATACAAATCTTTAAATTTAAGTCATATGAACTTAAGGAAAAACTAGCAAGAGATTTTGGAATACTTATTCGTGATGCTTCTAATTTTTACGGATTAGATGATAGTTACATTCGTATCTCTACATTGAATAGGGAAGCAAATTTGCATTTAATAAATTCTATATATAAAATTTTAAGTGATTGATTATGATTACTATAGTATTACTTTTGATTGTAAACATTTTTGTAAAAGATTATAATATCTTTGTGCTAAATATACTGGCTTTAGTTGCTGGATTTTTTGCGGAACTTTTATCAACTGGGAAGGATAAAAATTTTCATCCTGTAATACTTTATGGCAAAATTATCAACTATTTCGATGAAAAACACAATAATGGACCAAATAGATTTTTCAAAGGCTTATCTGTGACTTTTTTTATCATTGCGATAAATTTTTATGTTGTTACTGTATTATCAGTTTTAGCTTATAAATATAATGTCTATTTTCTTTTTGCGTCTGCTGCAGTATTTTACGGAATAGCAACAAAACAATTAGTAACAAGTGTTTACAATGTTTTTGTAGAGTTAAATAAAGGAATTGAATTTGGTCGAAAAGAATTAAGATACATTGTAAGTAGGGATACCAGTAATTTGACAGAAAACCAGATTAAAATTTCTGCACTTGAGTCTTTGGCAGAAAATCTATCAGATGGAATTATTGCGCCAATGTTTTACTTTGCTTTGCTTGGAATTCCAGGAATTGCAACGTATAAACTCATTAACACAATAGACTCTATGATTGGATACAAAACAGAAAAATATGAATATTTCGGTAAGTTTGCAGCTAGATTGGATGATTTAGTAAATTACATTCCATCACGAATATCAGCACTGTTAATTGCTTTAACAGGATTAAGTTTCCGTTCATTAAAGTTTATAATCAAATATGGCAACAAGCACAAAAGTCCAAATAGCGGTTATCCTGAAGCAGCTCTGGCAGGTCTTTTAAATTGTCGTTTTGGAGGACCTAATATTTACTTTGGCGAGTTGATTGAAAAACCATATATTGGCGAAAATGATAGAGAAATCACTAAAAATGATTTTGAATATGCAATTAATGTTGTGCTGGTAGCATCAACTTTTTTTATGATAATTTTAGTTTCTATAAAAGTTTTGTAATTGGAAATGAATATTATAATAACAGGTGCACCTGGAACAGGAAAAACCACATTACTAAAAGAACTTAAAAAATTAGGTTATTGCTGTTATGATGAGATATCAAGAGAAATAATTATCCAGCAGCAAAGATTTAATGGTAACATAACGCCTTGGGGTAATACCTTAGAATTTGCAAAACTTTGCTTTGAAAAAATGCTTCCACAACTTTATGGTAATTATTTAGCTTTTTTTGATAGAGGAATTCCAGACTTAATAGCTTATTTAAATTTTTTCGAATATCCAATACCAGATTATTTTTACAAACCGTTGGATAAATATTACAAAAAAGTAATTTTCTTGCCTTATTGGGATGATATTTATGTAAACGATCCACAAAGATTGCAAACTAAACAAGAAGCCTTAGGGTTACATAAAGCTCTACTTGATACATATACCAATTTGAATTTTGAAATATTAAATCTTGGTTTTACCAGTATTGAAGCACGCGTGGAATTTGTAAAAAGGGAAGTTGGGGATAAATAATTACTGTTTCTATCAATTAATTCTAAAAAGGGCAGTTATTGGAATAATTTATCAGCTTGCTATTAAATATTTTTATAAACATATATATCATTAACTGCCCTTTGTTCTTTTTATTTTACCAACATCAACTTAATAGTTTTATTGATATTTTCTCCTTCCATTCTAAGAAAATATACGCCAGATGGTAAATTATTTGCGTTATAAGTAAATGAATGTAATCCATTTTGATAGTATTTTTTATTAATTTTATCAACAAGTTGCCCCATAGAATTATAGATATTAAATTCCAAAAATGTATTTTGTGGTATATAAAATTGTATTTTTGTTGTAGGATTAAAAGGATTTGGGTAATTTGGAAAAAGTATATATTCTTTATTAGAAACATCAAATTTATCTATGCTGGTAATATCTTTAGGATAAACAAGATCGATTTTATCAAAATATAAATCACCAGTGTAGATACTATCGTTTACTTTTCCTTGAAATAATAATTCTACTTGAATTTGTTTTAATGTAACTGGATAGTAAAAAATTCCACCACTTACAGCAGACATGTTTTTAAACGCAATAGGATAGTTTTGATAAATTGGTTTATCAAAAAAACTCAATGTATTATTTCTAAAAAGTTCCTGGTTATCATCTTCAAAATAAAATTTAATGTGATGTTTTTTATTATCGGATTTTGCAAAAATAAAGAGACTATCTGCTATACCTTCAATTGGGTAATTAACATTAACAAAGATACTTTGAGAAATTCCAACTTTACCTTTCATATAATAATGAATTTTTAACACATTTTTTTGTAAATTATTATCCCAAACAATATTAGCAATTGCTGTATCTACTTCATTTTTTGATATATTAAATTGCGTTGATGAATTAAAATTCAATAGTTCCAAATTTCCATATTTTAAAAGGCAATTTACATTTATTGTATCTTTAGCATCGTCTATTTCAAAAATAATTTTTGAATAGCCGGGTTTTATAAATTTAATAATTCCAGTATTAATATCGAATTTCAAATTTTCGGGATTAATTATTGTTACTTTAACATCTTGATAATTTATATTTTGTTGAACTCCGTCTGAATCATAAAATTTGAACAATATCTTATTAGTTTTAGAGGTATCGGTAATAAAGTTTTTAGTTGAAAAACTTAATTTTTTAATGTATTTAATTACAATTTTGCAAGAATCTTTTAACTGATTATCATAATAAAGATAGATATAACCTTCTCTTACTTGTGATTTTTTTGATGTAAAAATATTATTTGAAATATTTCCTATTGCACTATCACAAGCAAATTTAACTTTGGAATTATCAAATTGAGAAGGGAAACCATGAATGTCATTTGCAAAAATTTTTAGTTCAGTTGAATGTGTTCTAAATAATTTAATAAGTTTTTTTTCAAATTTAAAATTAAATGGTATATTTGTTGGTTCAACTGTTGAAAAGATTACTAATGAATTAGCAACACTACGGGGAGAACCATCACTAGGTACATTTTTTACTTGATTGTTTACAACAAGGCAACTAGAACCGCCACCGTCAAAATTTACTCCATGGTATACACCAATTTTTAGCATAAATTCAGCTAGTTCATTTAAAGTCATCCCAATGCTATGAGGATTTCTTCCATCAACAACAATCAAGTAAAGGAAAGTGCTATCTTGAGAAATACCTGCTGCTGAGCGTGGATGTCTATCTGGAGCATGGCTTGGTCCTCCTTCTTCTGCTACACCTTGATTTGCATAATTTTGGCCATTAAACACAATTTTAGGGTATGCACCAATAACTTCTTTTATTTGTTTAAGTGTTGTTGCAATATTTAATATTACTTTTATTGTATCATTAATTGAAATATTATTATTAAGCCAGGTTGAACCTGCACCATGACCTGAAATAACAAAACAGTCATTATCAATATTCATATTACCTACATAATATTCCTTCTTTATTACAACACATTTCATAGTGTCATTAACAGAATATTTTTGACCGGGTAATAATTTTACTAAACATTCAGTGCCATACATATTAGTTTGAGTAGATGGTGAATTAAAAAATCTATTGTAAATAATTATCTGGTCAGTAGCTCGACTTTTGTTTACTCCGTGTATTGAATAAGACAAATTATTTTTTATTATTTTTCCACTTAGTGAAGTAATTCTGTTTATAAAAGGTTTATTGTTATAATCAAATCCAATAACAGAAAAACTACCTGGCATTTTAACTACTTCACCCTGATTTATTTGGAAACCTATTGTTTCAGTTGAACTATAAAAATCTCCATTAATTGCAGCAACTGGATAGTAGTTTGGCTTTTGTTTTCTTGTTGCACTAGTTGGAGTAGGCTCATAACCTGTTATTTTATCTTTTGCTTTAACTGCTTCTATTTTGACATATGGGGTTGTGAGTTTTACTTTAAATACATCCATTGACCAGGGTTTCGATGAGTTGACCATTTTGTAATAATACATATCTGGACCAACTTGAAGTGCTGAAATTGTATCAAATGTAACCTGACTAAAAACTAAAAGAGAAGTGAAAAGAAAAATTAAAATTCTAAGCATCTTATCCCCCAAAATTTATAAATCCCTATTTATAAAATAAAAAAAAAATAATATCCAAACTTTTAAAATTTAATTAAGAATTGAGTTAATTTTATGAGAAATGAAATCTTGGTATAAAATTATTATTACCTATTTTTGCTTATGGAAATAATTATCGGTAAAAAAATATAGATAGAACTAACCTATTTAAATTGAGAAATAAATTAGTTTTTTTACTAAAAAATTAAAATGGTATAAGTAATTTTTTTAGGTATAAGGTAGAAAGTGTGGGTGATTGCTTTTAGTAAATACAAAAAAAACGGTCGTCAAAATCTATAAATTTTAGGAACGACCGTTTTGTATCAATATCTACTCGTTAGTGAATTTTGATATTTTATTTTGTAGATTATTAGTAAAATGGTTCTAATTCCATTTGCAAATATTTTGCTAATGCAGTTATAATTCCAATATCATCAAGAAATCCAATAATTGGCATAAAATCTGGTATTGCATCTAAAGGTAGAATAAAATACATTAAGCCAGCAATAACAATTGATTTATGCAAAAAAGGTATTTGGGATGATTTCATATATCTATATAACGCAAGAATATGTCTTACAATTTTAATTTTGGCTGCTATTTTCTTTAACTTGCTTTCTAAATTATCATCAATAAATTTTTCTTTGACTTTTGCTTCTTGATCGTTTTTAGGGCGATTCTTATTAAATAAATCATTTTCAATATCCGAATCGCCAAATTCTAATAAATCCATATTATCGATATGATTTTTCATAATATTACCTATTTTTTATTTTCGTTATACCATTCCATAACAGTTTTCCACCAGAGTAATGAATTTTGTGGTTTTGCAATAAAATGGGTTTCATCTGGAAAATACAAAAATTTTGATTTAATTCCAAGTTTTTGTAAATAAGTAAACAATTCAAAGGCCTGGCTTTCTGGAACTCTAAAATCATAAGCTCCGTGCACAACTAGCATTGGAGTTTTGATGTTTTTTACATATCTATGAGGTGAAAATTTGTCATAAATAGTTCTATTTTCATAAGGTGTTCCGCCATATTCCCATTCCGGGAACCAAAGTTCTTCTGTAGTGCCATACATACTTTCAAGATTAAAAACACCAGCGTGAGAAACTATTGCGTTAAATCTATCAGTTTGAGTAGATATCCAATTCATCATATAACCACCGTATGAGGCACCAGCGGCGAATAAATTATTCTTATCAACAAAAGAAAAGTTTGATAAAACAAAGTCAACACATTTCATTGCATCAACATAAGGTTTTCCGCCCCAATCTTTATTAACTCCATCAGTAAATTTTTGTCCGTATCCAACACTACCACGAATATTTGGTGCAACAACAACATATCCAAATGAGGCAAACATTTGCACATTCCAACGATAGTGGAAATTATCACTCCACGCTCCTTGAGGTCCACCGTGAATGAGTAATATCATTGGATATTTTTTATTTTTGTCAAAAAATGGAGGTAACACTAATTGTGCCTGAACATTATCGTTGTTAGCACCTTTAAACCAGAAAGTAGAGGCTTCGCCAAATTCGATATTTTCTAAAATTGATTTATTGATGTATGTTAATTGTGTTTCATTTTTACCATCTAAATCACACTTGAAGACTTCTGCTGGGAGTGTTGTTTTTTGTTTTAAGTACAATAGGGAACTATTTGTAGCTATTAAATTATAGTTGTAGTTCTCGTTTCTTATATTTGTAACTTTTTTTGTTTTGATATCAATTTTAAAAATCGATTGATTAACTTCGTTATAAGCTGTAAAGTAAATTGTGTTGTTATTTAAAAATTCATAACTTTCAACCGAAAGATTAAACTGTTCGGTTAAATTATCATATTTTTGGGTAGTTCTGTTGTAAATTATAATATCCTTTTTATCTGCTTCATAACCGGCTCTTTTCATCGAAAGAAAAGCTAAGTATTGACCATCAGGGGAATATTTGGGCATACAATCTACGCCTTTTGAGCGAGAAATCTTAGTGTAAGTTATCATTTTGCCGGCTCTAATATCATCTACATTTAATACAAAAATTTCATTATTCGTAGATGAAGCTAAAAATTCATCTGGATTGTAGCAAAAAGCTATTTCTTTGCTATCTGGGGAAAAACAATAGTCACTATTACTACCTAAAGCAAGAGGTGGAACATCATTTGGTAATGTTGATGTTATATCTTTGTATTCGTATGTTTCTAAATTGAATAAAAATAAATGGCTTCTTTTTTCATCACGCCAGCTATCCCAATGTCTATAGAGGAGTTTATCAAAAATTTTTGCTTTGACTTTATTTTTACTTTTTTCTTCATCAATTTTTGCGGTTTCTTCAGCTGTTTTAATTGGATAAACATAAGATGTAAAAAGTATAAATTTATCATTGGGAGATATTAAAATTCCACTTACGCCAGTAGGAATATTTGATATTTGCTCTTCTCGATTATTGTTTAAATCTTTTAAGTGAATTTGATTATTTTTTATAAAATAAAGATAATTTCCATCATTAGAAAAGATTGGTGAGTGTTCTTTTTCATCACTATTCACAAGAGGGAAAACATTATTGTTTGTTAAATCGATACCATAAATATCTGTTGTTGCTGAGTTGTTTTCAACACTCCATTTTTGAACAACAAATGCTGCAATATTACGTGTTTTGTTAAAATTTAAAGAAGAAACTCTTTCGAATTTCCATAAAGTTTCTGGTGTTAGTGGAGATTTTTGTGCAAAAATTGTAAAGCAAACAGCAAGAAAAATAACTAATTTTTTCATTTTAATACCTTAAATTGTTATAACAAAAATATGAAAATAATAAAACAAAAAAAATAGAAAAACTAATCGAAAATATTTTTTACTGTTTTTGGTATTTTAATAGTGAATATGGTTTTATCTTCGTTGTTTGAAATAAATGAGACTTCGCCTTGAAGATATTTTTCTGTGAGCAGTTTGATGCTATAAGTACCAAGTCCACGGTTGGAGCCCTTAGTAGAAACATTTTTTTGAAAGATTTGCGATTTTATGTTTTCTGGTATAACAGCTTCATTTTTTATGGAAATTACAATATTATCATTTTCATTTTTAGCGGTAATTTCTACAACTTGGTTTATTATTGATGCTTCTAAAGCATTTTTAAGTAAATTAAGTATAACTCTTCTTAAAAGAATTTTAGATGTTATTATTTTGTTATCACTTAATTGGTTATGGAAAATAATTTCCTTTCCAATTGCAATATTGTGATATTTAATATTAACAATAACTTCATTAATAAGCACTGTTAAATCAATTTCTTTGTAATCCGGAATTAGATTATTATTTTCAGCTGCAACTAAATCTTTTTGAGCTTGAATTTCTTCTAATAGATCAAAAGAAGCTTTTTTTACTTCAACTAAAAGGTTTTTTAATTCATCAGGAGTAAGATTGGATGTAGATTCTGCAATGTAATCTAAAACTCCAGCTATTCCGCCAGCGGTATTTAAAACATCGTGAAAGAATATTCTTTCAAGTACTACCTTTCGTTTTTTATCACTAATATCTTCAAGTATAATTACAGTATAAATTTTACCAATAATTTCAACAGGATAGCAAGTAACTAAAAGGTTATAAGCATTGTCGGCATCTTTGGTTAGGATATTACATTCCATTACAGTTTTTTGTTGAAGTAATTTACATCTTTCGATTGCTTGAAAAGCTCCACAATATTTGCAATAATCGGATGTTCCACAACCGTAATTTGTTTTATCGGAGTTTTGGCACTGCAATATTTCGCCAGGTCTAAAACTTAATATTTGTTCTGGTGTTAATCCTAAATTAGTAAATAGTGGTTTATTGTAAAATACAAATTGGTTATATTCATTCAAAAGGCCAGCCATATTGGGAAGAATTTCAAAAATTTTTTGAATTTCATTATTTATGATAAGAGAATTAAATTCATTTTTTATATTACCAAAATCTTCACGATAATAAAGTTGATTATTCATAAAAAAGCCGCTATGTTTTATCAAATATACGAATAATTTGAGAGTAAAACAAAAAAAATTGCTTTTGTATTGTATTTTTTTATGCTAAAAAAAATATTTGAAATTACAATTTTTTATTAGACATTAGATAGTACCTGAAGAAATAATATTTAAATAAAGCGCTTGATATGGTGATTATTTTTAATGGGTTATAATTTGTAAAAATAAAAATCGGTCGCCTAGATTTTTTTCTTACAATGAGTGAATCGAGACGACCGAATCAATTTTAAATCTAATATTTCAAATTGCTTTGCTTTTATTTCATCCAACAACTTCTTTGACTTTTTGTGCGGCGTCATCTAATGTTGTAGCGACTACAAAGTCTATGCCTGAGTTTCTAAGCAGTTCACCTGCTTCAACTGAGTTTGTTCCTTCCAATCTTACAATAATAGGAATGTTAGGTTTTACTTCTTTGCTAGCTTCAATTATTCCATTGGCAACTCTATCGCAACGAACAATTCCGCCAAAGATGTTTACCAAAATAGCTTTAACATTTGGGTCTTTCATTATAATTTTAAATCCTTTTGCGACAGTATCTTTGTTGGCTCCGCCGCCAACATCCAAAAAGTTTGCAGGATTTCCGCCAGCTAATTTAATAATATCCATTGTAGCCATTGCAAGTCCGGCGCCGTTTACCATACATCCTACATTGCCATCTAATTTAACATAGTTTAAATTGTTTTCTGATGCTTCTAATTCAAATGGGTCTTCTTCTGATTTATCCCTTAATGATAAAATTTCTGGATGACGGAAAAGAGCATTATCGTCAAAATTGATTTTTGCATCAAGTGCGAGTAGCGTATTATCTGGTTGGGTTATTAATGGATTAATTTCTACTAAATTAGCATCTAAATCTTCGTATAGTTTATAGAGTTGAGTAAATAAACTTATAGCTTGTTTAAATGCAACATCTTTGAAGCCAAGTGCAAATGCAAGTTTTCTTGCCTGAAATGGATTAAAACCAAGTAATGGATCAACATAAAGTTTGGTGATTTTATCTGGTTGTTCAACAGCGAGTTTTTCTATTTCAACTCCGCCTTCGCTGGATACAATAAAAACATTTTTTTTGCTTTCTCTATCAAATGTAAGAGCAACATAATATTCTTTTTGGATATCAGCTCCTGGAACGATAAAGATTTTATTAATTCTTTTCGCTTCGCCGCCAGATTGGTAAGTTGAAATTTCCTTGCCAAGCATAGCAGAAGCTTTTTGTTTAACTTCTTCGATAGATTTTGCAAATTGAACTCCGCCAGCTTTACCGCGTCCCCCTGCGTGAATTTGTGCTTTTAATACAAAAAAGTTTCCGCCTATTTTTTTTGCAGCTTCTTCTGCTTCTTCAACAGTTGTAGCTAAAATTCCTAATTGCGTAGGAATGTTGTAATTCTTAAATAGTTCCTTTGCTTGATACTCGTGAATTTTCATATTTACCTCTTAAATTTTGTAACAAATTGAAAAATAATTTATCAAAATGATTTAATGTAATTTTGTTTTTTGAAAAATTTACTTAAATTTATAATTCTAAAAAATAGGATATCATATGAAAAAAATAGTTACATATCTTGTTATGGTAATTGGAATCATTAGTGCACAATCAATTTTACCATTTAAATATCAGCAACATATACTTAATAACGGTTTAAAAGTTATTTTAGTTCCAAATATTGGTAAAGGAACAGTTGCTTATTATTCCATAGTGCAAACAGGAAGCAGGGATGAATGGGAAGATGGTAAAACGGGTTTTGCCCACTTTTTCGAACATATGATGTTTAGAGGAACTGAAAAATATCCTAAATATGATGAAGTTATTGCGTCCATTGGTGCTGATGCAAATGCTTACACCAGTACAGATAGAACAGTATATCATATTAATTTAGCATCCGACTATTTAGAAAAAGTTATTGATCTGGAATCTGATAGGTTTATGAATTTAAAATATTCTGAAATGGATTTTAAAACTGAAGCTGGTGCAGTTTATGGTGAATATAGAAAAGGGAGAACAAGTCCTTTTTCTGTATTAAATGAAGAATTATTGAACCTAGCTTTTGAAAAACATACTTATAAACATACTGTTATTGGATTTGAAGAAGATATCAAAAATATGCCAAATCTTTATGAGTTTAGTATATCATTCCATAAAAGATATTATAGACCTGAAAATGTTGTATTGCTTATAGTTGGAGATTTTGATGCTAAAAAAACATTAGAACTAGTAAAGAAATATTATTCAAGCTGGCAAAAAGGATATGTTAAACCACAAATCGAAAAAGAACCTGAGCAAACTCAACCTAAGGAGAAATTAGTTCAATATGATGGTAGAACTCAGCCAATTTTGACTTTAGCCTTTAAAGGTGATGCATTTGATCCAAATGATAAAAATATTCTTGCAGCTAAAATTCTAGAAGAATATTTATTTGGAAGAACATCTGAACTTTATAAAAATCTTTTTCTTAAAGAGCAAAAAGTTCAATCAATTTATGCGGGATTTTCAAGTAGTAAAGACCCGGGATTGCTAAGAATTACTGCGCGCGTTAAAAAAGAAGACGATATCGATTATGTTTATAACAAAATAGTTGAAAAATTAGAACTTGCTAAAAATGAGTTAATTGCTCAAGATAAACTTAACGATATTAAAAGCTACTTAAAATATTCATTTTTAATGTCTTTTGATACTCCAGGTAGTATCGCAAATCTTTTAGCATATTATATTTCATTGCGTGGGAATATTGAAGATATTGATGCTTATTACAAAAATCTTGAAAAAATTACTCCAGAAGATGTTAGGAATGCTGCTAAAAAGTATTTCGATTTTAATAAATCTACAAAAATAATTTTGGTAGGTAAAAAATGAAAAAGATAATTTTATTATTCGTTATGGTAACTTTAATAAATTTTGCAAATGCAAATGATGTTATAAAACTTTATGATAAACAAGATAAAACGATTAATATAAAAGTATGGTTCAATGTTGGTTCTCAACTAGATCCAGCAGGCAAAGAGGGACTTTGTTATCTTACAGCTAAACTTTTGGCAGAAGGTAATACTAAAACTTTGAAATATAGCGAAATTCTTGATAAACTTTATCCTTTTGCTGCTTCATATAATGTTAGAATTACAAACGAAATGACTGTCTTTAATGCATCTGTTCACAAAGATAAATATAATGAATTTATCAAAATTGTTACAGACGCTTTATTAAATCCCGCTTTTGATGATGCTGATATCGAAAGAATTAAATCTGAAATGTTAACTTATCTTGAAAGCACACTACCATATCAAAATGATGAAGAGTTAGGAAAAGCATTGCTTTATAATGAACTTTTCAAAAATACGCCTTACGGGCATCTTTCAGCTGGAACAATTAGTGGTATAAAAAATATTTCTAAGGATGATATATTCAATTTTTACAAAACTTACTTTAATAGAAACAATTATACTATTGCAATATCTGGAGACTTTACTGATAAGTTTATCACAGCATTGAATAATGAATTAATGAAACTTCCAGATGGAAAAAAAGCCGAAAAACCGGTATTTACGATATCACAACCACAGGGGCACAATGCTATAATATTCGAAAAAGACGCTAATGCTACTGCAATATCCATTGGAACTCATCTTCCATTGCTTCGTGGAACTAAAGATTGGTATGCTCTTGCTGTTGCCAACTCTTATTTAGGTGAGCACAGAAATTCTGTATCTCATTTATATCAAGTTATAAGGGCTGCTCGCGGACTAAACTACGGAGATTATTCATATATCGAACATTTTCCTAATGGTGGTTCACTAAATATGCCCCCACAAAATATATGCAGAAGATATCAATTGTTTGAAATTTGGATTCGCCCCGTGCCCAACGAAACAAGGTATTTTGTAATCAAAACTGTTTTATACGAATTGGATAAACTATATAAAAACGGTTTAACTAAGGAACAATTT
Organism: Ignavibacteriales bacterium; assembly: GCA_035361425.1. Lineage (GTDB taxonomy): Bacteria > Bacteroidota > Ignavibacteria > Ignavibacteriales > DAOSCP01 > DAOSCP01. Next base: position 194,442 of record DAOSCP010000002.1, read on the forward strand.
GAAAAACAAAGAAACTTTTTGAAAAATTATATAAATTTCTATGCACAATCTAATTATGAAAGATTGGGCTATATGGTTGATGACGCTTTTTATGGAATTAAAGAAGGGCATTTGAATCTTTTCAAAAAATATTTAAACAAAATTACTTATGAAGATGTTCAGGCCGCTATCAAAAAATATTTGAACCCGGATAACCTTTTATTTGTTATTATTACTAAAAATGGTGAAGAGTTAAAAAATCAATTAGAAAATAATCCTGTTGCAACTATATCTTATTCAACTCCAAAACCAAATGAAGTTTTGGATGAAGATAAAATAATTGGAAATTATCCAGTAAAATTTAACAACTTAGAAATTCGTCAAATCAACAAAGAAGTATTTAATAAATAGAGAGGGAGGCTATGTTATACGATTCTATTATTATTGGTGCGGGACCAGGGGGAATTAGTGCAGCAGTTGAATTAATTGAAAACGGTGTTGATAAAAGTAAAATTTTAATTCTTGAAAAAGAAGCTGAACACTCATTTTCTATAAAAAAATATTATCCAGATAATAAACTTGTAACTGCTAATTATAAAGGCTTTGAGGCTAAAGCTATTGGTAATCTTTCATTTGCCGATTGCTCTAAAGATGAATACATTAATTTTATGGATGAAATTATAAAAAAATATCAACTCAACATTAAATATAATGAAGTTGTTCACGAAATAGATAAACTAGAGGATGGAACTTTTTTAGTTCAAACAGATAAAGATTATTTTTCCAAAACTGTTGTTATAGCAATTGGAATTTTAGGTAAGCCCAAAAAACCTGATTATAAAATACCTGCTTCTCTTAATAAAAAAATATTTTTCGATGTATCCGATTTGAAAGAAGTTTCTGATAATGACATTTTAGTTGTCGGTGGTGGAGATAGTGCAGCGGAATATGTACAATATTTCTTAAAATTAAATAATCGTATTGCATTAAGTTATCGAGGAACAGAATTTAAAAGAATGAATAAATTCAATCTTCAGGATACACTTGATTCAATAAAAAACAATAAAATTACATTATTTATGCCATCTAATATAAAAGAAATTAAAGATGAAAATGATAAAATAGGTGTATATTTTGTTGAAGAACAATTCGGAGTTAAATATTTTGATTTTATCGTTTACGCTCTTGGCGGAACAACTCCCAAAGGATTTTTGGATAAAATTGGTATCCATTGCGGTAATGGTCAACCTTGCTTGCAGGATAATTTCGAAACAAATCTTCCGGGTTTGTTTATTACTGGAGACTTAGGTGCCGGTCCTAAAGGTGGTTCAATCATACGAGCATTTAATATTTCTAAAAAAGTTGCAGACGAAATATGTCAAATCTATTTAAAGTAATATTATTTATAGTATTTATTCTTTTTAACAATGGATGTTCGCAGGTAGCTAATAAGGTAAGTGATTATTATGTAAGATACAACCAGCTTGGTTATTTACCAGATGGGTATAAAACCTTTATAATAATTTCCAGAAAAGATTTAAATAAATCGATTGTAAAAATAACAGATGATAATAATAATGTATTAAAAGAATTTCGTTTGAGCAATACTATTGATAAATGGGGTAAATTTAATTTTAATTATAAAATTAACATTACAGATTTTAAGCAAGAAGGGAAGTATCATTTACATATAAATAATAAAAAAGTTGAAACTTTTGAAATCAATAAAAATAATTATACCGAAGTAAGAGATTCTGTTTTAGCTTTCTTTAAATCTCAAAGATGTGGTTATACCAGTCCTTCAAATCACGATGTTTGTCATATCGCAGATGCTACCGAAATTTTTGATGAAAAAGGTAATAAACTCAATATTAGTGCTGATTTAACTGGTGGTTGGCACGATGCAGGTGATTATATAAAATTTATAAATACCACAGCTTTTACTACTTATATGCTTTTGTTTTCTTATGAATATAATCCAGAAGTTTTTGGTAAAGATGCAAACAATAACAATATACCAGATGTTTTAGAAGAAGCAAAAATTGGGCTTGATTGGCTATTGAAATGTTATCTTGGAGATGGCAAATTAGTAAATATTGTTCAAAATTTACAAGACCACGACCAGGGCTGGCGACTTCCTGAAAGTGATAAACTAAAATTTAATCGTCCAGCTTACTTATCAATGGGCAAAAATACAATTGGAATGTATTCTGCAACACTTGCTTTAGCGTATCGCATCTGGAAAAAAGCAATAAATTATCCGGAATTTGAAAATAAATTATTAAACACTGCCAGAGAAGTTTTTTCTTATTATGATAAAGTTCCTGATTTGGATGATAATCCAACTAAAATGTATATTGATAGTAAATTCAGTGGCAAATTAGGATTAGGGGCGATTGAGTTATATCTTTCTACCAACGATAATAATTATCTTACAATTGCTAAACATTTAGCTGAAAAAACTGATGCTGATTACTGGTGGTCTTGGGGAGATGTGAGCTCTTTACTATTTTACAAAATCTATCCTTTTGATAATAAACATATTACGAAATTAGAAGCTAACCTTCGACATTTTACAAATTACTTTAAGAAAAACTTATTTAATAATGGGACTGATTATTCCTGGGGCACAACTCACGCAATGCTTGGAGTATGTTTGAATAATATCCTTTATAAAACACTAACAAACAATAACTTATATGATACCATTTCAACTGCACAGTTAAATTATATTTTAGGTGTTAACAATTGGGGAATGAGTTTTATTCAGGGTTTTGGCAAAACATATCCAAAAAATTTGCACTCACAAATAGCATTTTTTAACGATGGTAAATTATACGGCGCTGTAACAGCAGGACCTGTTCCGCGTGCACATTATCTAACTTATAAAATAAAATACGAAAAAGAAGATTATTTAAAAGACTTCCATCACGAGAAAGCAATATATGTTGACGATAGGTTCGATTATCTAACAAACGAGCCTACAATAGTAACAAATGCCACAGCTTATTTTGTGTTTGGGTATTATGCTAAGTAGTTTCTAGTAATTTTTCCAGCAATCCGCTTTGGCGTTCTGTTTCCTGCTGTATGCCTTTCAAAAATAAATCTTTATAAGAATAAATTTCTACAAATTTTCTTGCTCGGGTTATTGCAGTGTAGATTAATTCTTTGGTTAAGATTTTGCTTTCCTTATCTCCTAAAATTATCATAACATTATCGTATTCACTTCCCTGGCTTTTGTGAATAGTTAGTGAAAAGGCACTTTCATACTCTGGTAAGCGAAAACGATGAATTTTCCGCAGTTCTGAACCGCTTTTTATTACAAAATAATCTTTATCTACAAAGCCAACATCTCCATTATAAAGTTTGGTATTATAATCGTTTTGCGTTATTATGATAATTTTTCCATCATACCAATCTGTGTTGGTAATGTGAAAATGTTTTGCAATTATGTTTTCTACGATATAATTGATTTTATTTTTCCCAAAAGAGAGGTTTCTTGTATCAGTTAAGATAATAAATTTTTCAAGATATTGGTATTTTTTTAATAAATCACTTTCGCTTTGTGGATGAAAATAAAAATATTTTTCAAAATGTGTAACCACTTTACTTTCGATAAATTTTATAAATTCTTCCGATGAAGATGGAATTGTATTAAAAACAATATCTTTGTAATTGTTTTGCGAGAAAAAGTTAGAGACCTTTTTAATATCTTGTTGATTAATGAAATTGCTTATTGAATAAATTCCGCTATCATCTCCAAACCTATAGTTCTTTGTAAGTTCAACATAGCATTCTAATTTTTGGGAAAAAATAAACTTACAAATATCTCCAAAAACATTACCTGGTTCAACAGATGAAAGCTGATTTTTATCTCCTATTAACATTATGCGTGATTGTGGATTTAATGCCGAGATAAGTTTATAAAACAAAGGTAATGATATCATTGAGGCTTCATCTACAACAATTAAATTTAAGTCTAAATAATTATCTTTGTTATACTTAAATTTTGGTGAAGGAAATTTAGATTTCAATAATGAGTGAATTGTTGATGCTGTTCGGGGAAATTTTTCGTATATATCGGAAAAATCGTGTGAGTTGAAAATATTATCTTTTTCTTTTGCTAAAAAATTATCAATAGAAGTTTGCAATCTTGCAGCTGCTTTTCCAGTTGGTGCACATATCCCAATTTTAAGTTCAGGATTTGATTTTAATAGCATCAACAAAATTTTTGCTACAGTTGTAGTTTTTCCTGTTCCGGGACCGCCAGTAAGGACAAAAAAATTACTATTTAATGCTCTTTCAGCGGCAATTCTTTGCGGATTATCCTTTTCTTTTCCGAATAATATTTCAAGATAATTTTGATAATTGTGTAATTCTTGTGTTTTTAAGCTTGATGAGTTTATTAACTTATTTATTATCTGCGCTGTAAGTTTTTCGTATTGGTAAAATTTGTTTAAATAAACTCTATCTTTTTCAAGTATAATTGGTTGTGTGCTTCCGGGTGCTCCAACAACATTACTTGATTTTAAGATATTTATTATATCATTTTTAGCTGGTAAAGATTTCGTAATTTCCTGAGGTAGTGTATAAAGTTCGTCGAGTGAAAAATAAATATCCTGTTTTAGCAAAACTGCCGAGCTGGTAAGTGCAGCAATAATTTCAATAAGTTCATTATTATTATTTTCTAATTTTGCGATGAATTCTGCAAAGTAATAGCAAAAATCTGTAATTAACTTACTATCTTTTAATAATTTGAGTTTTTCCATTGTTATTCACTTTTTCCGTTAAGAAAATCTATTAAATCTTTGCTTGGTTTGTGGAAATAAATTCCATTATCAGAATTTGGTTCGATACCTCGCACAAAAATGTAATAGATACCGCCAAAATGTTTATCAAAATCATAATCTTTAATGGTAACTTTCAAGTGTCTATCTACTGCAAGGGTATAGATATAAGATTGTAATATGTAAAAATTTGCTATCATTTCATCCAGTATGCTGGAGCTATCATAACTATCAAGGTAATTTGTTTTCCAATCTATAATGTAATATTTGTTTTCAAAGCAAAAGAATAAGTCTATAATACCGTTTATAAAACCGAATAGAGTTTTTTCATCTATTTGCGAAATATTTTCAACAAATGGCTCATACAAGTTAGATAAATTACCTTGTTTGATTTTTGGTATTTTTTCTTTTAAGCTCAAAGGATAATAAAATTCCATTTCTGGAATGCAGTTTGCAATATCTAAATTATTCAAAATCAAATTATTATGTTTTTCTAATTTTTTATTTAGTGTGTTGTTGACGATAGTTTTAGTTATATCAAAAAATTTTTCTTCAATAGAGTAGAATAACATAGCATTTTTTATAATATCATCCAGATGCGAAAATCCTTGTGTAAAGATATCTTCAAAAATTTTGTGGATGTATAAGCCGGTGATATTTCCGGGAGGCAATATATCATTTTCAACTTTTTTATAAAAATCATAATCATAAATATCAAAGTCTGATACTTTATCGGCAGTATGTTTAATAGATGAGTAACTTAAAATTTTCCTGTATGCTTTTAATTCTTTATTAAAAGTTAAAGGTTCTTTCAATTTGAAAATTTCTGGTTGAGCAAATTTTTCTTCTGATTTTGATAAATAAATTTTTATATCCGATAAATCTACTTTGTTGATATTTGGGTTATTTGATATTTCTTGCTTTTGCAGGATACTGGAATAAACATATTCTTGTGCATTATCGAATTGACTTTCATCATTTTCTTTATTATCATTTTTTGATTTAAATGGGATGTATAAATAACATACTGCTTTAGCTCTTGTAATTGCAACATAAAGTAATCTTAAAAGTTCCTGAAAATCTTCTACTTTTGCATAATCTGATTGTTTGTTTGTAAAATCAACAATTGTTTCATACTGAGAACTATTTTCTTTTGGGAGATGATATATATTGCTAATTATTTTAGTGTTTAATTCTAAGGATGATGGAATAAAAACAATAGGGAATTCCAAACCTTTGCAACGGTGAATTGTAAATATTTTTACAGAGTCTTCATCGCTTTCTAATCTTATCAAAAATTCGTCTTTTGCTTCGCTTAAACTTTCTTGAGTAAAAACTCTTTTTTGTAAATATTCTAATAAATCATTAGGCTGGAATTGATTTTCTTTTTCAATTTTGTGAAGAATTTCGCCTAATTGCAAAATGTTTGTGATAATTCTTTCTTTATTGCAATCTGCTGGTAAATTTTGTATTATATTGAAATCGTTGATTAACTTTTCAAACATTACAATAAATCCTTTACGGTGCCATAGTGTATATAAGTTTCTGAATTTCAATATTATATTTTCAAGCTCTCTGGAATTTTCTTCGATATTATGGACAAAATCAAGGTCGTAGGGGAAATACTTACATAAAAGTGCTATTTTGATTTTGTTAATATTTTGATTATAAATTATTGCATCAAGTATGTAAGTGAAATTAAAGGCTTCGTTGGTATCGAAAATTGTTAATTGGCTGTTTATGATACTTTTAATATTGTATTTTGCAAGGCTACTTTGTATTTTTTCTGCTTCGTTGTTGGATTTAACAAGAACAGCAATATCGGAAAGTTTTAAAAGTTTATCGTTATAATAAGCGGTTTTATTTTGTATTCCTTTGTAATATTTTAATATTTCTTGAGTTAGAAATTTTATTGATAAGTATTTATCTTTATCCTTATTTTTATCTTTATCTTTTTGATTTTCTGTAAAGTTAATTAATAAGTGTAATGGTTTAACTTGTTGGTTATCAATTGTAATAATATGTTTGTTGTTAGAGTTTGCACTAACTTTTTCATATTCAATTTTATCGTTGTAAAATGGATTATCAATGCTATAAATTGCATTAAGTGCGTCAATAAAATTTGCATCACTACGGAAATTTGTTGAAAGTGTATAGATGTTTGAAGCACTGAATTTTGCGTTGAGGTAAGAGTAAATATCGGCGCCACGGAATTTATAAATAGACTGTTTTGGGTCTCCTATAAAAAACGAAATACAATTTTTTTGACTGAAAAATAATTTATTGAAAATTTCATATTGAAGTTTATCGGTATCTTGTGCTTCATCAACTAAAACGGCTTTGTATTTATTTTGTATAATTTTTACAAAATTTTCGTTTGTGTTAACCGCTTGGTGCAATTTTTTAATCATATCATCAAAAGAAATCTGTGCCGTTTGTGAAAGTTCTTCATTTATCTTTTTAGAAATAAACTCGAATATGGAATATTTAAGTTTAGGTAGCAAATGCTCGGTGATTTCAAGGAATAAGATAAAAAGTTCTGCAGCTGTTTGGTTTTCAATAAGTTCGTCTGTTATATTAATATTTTTATCATCGTTAATCTTTTTAAGTTCATTTTTAATTTTATCGTATTTTTTTTCATCAATGGGTTGGTTATAGGGTGAAATATATTTTTCATTTATTTGATTAGGAATTGTTTTTTTTGCTTTTCTGCTGCTAATACCACTTTCCGGAAATTTACTTAATAATGTTTTAATTTGTTCAACTTTTTTGTTAATTATTTCAAAAATGTCTTCTATCTTATCATTATGTTTGCCACGATAAAAATCCGCCCCGGCAAAGAAAACAATTTTACGAATTTCATCATCGTCGATAAATTTATGTATTAAATTATAAACAAAATATTCCAGATTGGTAAAATGAATTCTTTTGAAATCATTGTAATATTTATCAAAAAGTTTGTCGGAATCTTTTAAGATATTCAAATTAAAAGGGGATGATGACTCGAAAGCATAAAGTTTTAATAATTTATTGCAAAAGCTATGTATTGTAAAAATATTTGCATTCTGAAATTCGTTAATTGCTTTTTTTATGGTTTTTTGTAGGTTTTCAATTCCATTATTTTTAATCAAATATGAAAGATATTTGTGCCATACATTACTTTCTGGTTGCAAGTTTTCGGAATTGTTGATAATTTTATTGGTTTCGTATAACTCGTTGATAATCCTATTTTGCAATTCATATGTAGCTGCGTTTGTAAATGTAACAACAAGAATATCGGATATGCTTAATTTTTTATCAAGTAGAAAACGGATAATTAGCTTGGTAATATTATATGTTTTACCGGTTCCAGCACTTGCTTCAATTAAATTAAAACCTTCCAAAGGTATATTTGTTAAATCAAAAGGCTTTTTGATGTATGTATTAATTTGCATTTTTTAATTTTTCCAATAACATTATGATTGTTTTTTCTCAACAACTAAAGAAAGATAAGGTAAAAAGAAAGTTATACTGTTTTTAATAAAATCCGAAGAAGTATAAAAATCAAAATCACTAAAGAAATAATTAAAATATTCATTCTTATATTCTGGCGTTGGATAATCATTGAAAAATTTATTATCTGCTTTATTTAACTCATCTTGATAATCATCTGGTGAAAAACTGATTTCTGTATTATGATAAATAGATGTTAGTTTATTACTTGAAGTATCAAAAATAGTAATCTTATCTTTTAATTTTTGTTGTGCTGCATTAACAAATTCATAAGATGATTCGGGGAAGAAGATAAGCGGATTTTGCAATCCTTTCAAATATAGTTTTAATATATCATTAAATAAAATTGTTGCAATTTCTTTTGTAAGTGATGGATATAAATCTGTGCTTTGATATTTTTCTAAATAATTATCAGTAGTATTCCTGGAAAATGAAGATTTTGCTGTAATTATAATAGGTTTAGAAATTGTCAAACCTAAAGTTCTTAAAAAAATACCGTAGAGATTTCTTTCAATTTTGTATCTTGTTTTATTGCGAATATCATTAGTCAAAAAGTGAAAAAACATTTTTTGATGTATAAAAGGTGTATCGAGTTCAATTGTTATTTTTTTATTATCTACTAAAAAAGTATTATGGTATACATTAGGTTTAAAGGAATTAAATAATTCGTGTGTTTGTTGAAAAAAATCATTTATATTTTTGCAAATATCATAAAAATTAGACCAACCTAAATAACCATTAATAATATTAGATTGAGCTTTTAGCTTCTGATAAATTTTGTTACATTCATCAAAAAATTTATCTTGAATTATTAAATCATTTGCATTTTTATTTATTATCATATCTATAAAGTGAGAAAATATCTCATTTCTAAGATTAGTTTTGTATCTGTTATCTGGTTCAAGTTGTTCATCAATGGTAATTTCTTTGTAATAGGGAAGATGTATTTGTAAAGATTTGTTATAAAAGTATCTAACAGGGTTGATAAAAAAGCGAATTAAATCATTTAAATTTACTGTAATTTCATCATCTTGAATTTCATACGGTGTAGTTAATGACTTAAGTTTTGATTGATTATTGTTTAATGAGATTGCTTTTGCTATTTCATAATATTTTTTATGATATGTGAAAAGTTCGGAATCCTGAGCAAAATATTTTTTTGAAAATCCTTGTAAAGGATACTCTTTTAATATCAAATTTCGGATATCATTTATTCCATCTGGTAAAATATAATAAGTGTTGATGTAATTTATAAGTTCGTCAACTGTTGTAGAAATTTGTCTTTTCTCGTTTGTAATTTCGTCTCTGCCCTGATAACTTATAAAAATTTTTTCTTTTGCGGCAAGGAGAGTTTCAAGAAAAATATATTTATCGTCATCCGATTGAGTTTTATCTGCAATTTGTGGATTGAGTTTTATCAAATCGAATTCGGGAATTGTGCTCTCTTTTGGAAATTTATCAATGTTCATTCCAATCAAAAATATGTATTTGAAAGGAATAGAACGCATAGGGATAAGTGAGCAAAAAGTAATACCGTTTTGTAAAAATCTGTTTGTAGATGATGTTTTTTGTAAAATATTTTCAATAAATGAGTTGATACAGTATGTAGAAAATTCGTTATTGTTAAAGATGTTTTTGTTTTGTATATGGATTTTATTAAGATCGTGAACTAATTTACTCAAAAGGTCGTGTGTTTGCGGTGGAAAGAAGTCAATTATTATTTGATTTATAATTTCTATCCATTTTTCTAATGTGTAACTTTTATTAAGTTTATGATATAGTGAAGATAATTTTTCGAAAAAGGTTAATAATTTAGAATAAGAGTTGACGCACTCGCCTTCGGTATCATCAAAAGGGTAGATGTAAGTGTTTTTATAAAGTTCTGTTGAATTACCAGTGTTGAATATAATATCGTTACCGCATAAGTCAGATGAGATACTGTATCCCAAAAACATTTGTGAAAAAGTGTGTAACCAGGTATTTTCTTCATAAGTGGGAAGATTGAAATTGCTTTTAAATGAACCGTCAAGCCCCCATTTGGTTTTAGTTTGGGTTATTAAATGGTCGATAAAAGTTAAATCGTTTTCGTTAATATTGAAATTATCTTTAATAAAATCATTTTTAATCAAATCGTAAATATCATTAACTGTAAAGCGACTTTCTTTGATTGAAAGTAATTTCAAAAATAGTGAATAAATTTTATTTTCTGCCAATATAGACTTATCTGCTACGGTGTAGGAAATTCTGTAAATATCATTAGCAAAAACGGCATCGATATAATCAGCGTAATCATTAATATCTGGTGCCATTACAAGAATATTATCTGGTTTGCAGTCTGGGTCATTATTTAAAATGTGTAGTATCTTATCGTAAACAACTTCTATTTCTCTTAAATGGTTATAAGTGCTTAATATTTCGAGAGATAAATCATCTTCCTTAATAGTTTTAGCATCATCTGCATTTTGGAATAATGGCATATCAATTTTTCTTTCAACGCATTTTAATAAATCTGTTTTGATGTAGGATAAAAGTTTTTCCTGACAGGAAAGTTCTTCAACAATGCCAAGCGATTTTTCATCATAATTTAAATTAAAGTTTATATTGAGAAGGTCAAAAAAGTCTTTTCCAATTTTTGCAAATGAACCAAGCAAGGATGTAGTTTTGTTTTGGTCTGCGTAATATTCAATAGATGGAGTTTGGTAATAAAAATAAGTATTTATGTTTTCTATGTTTTGCAATGAAATAAGCAAATTGAAATAAAACGGGGGAAGGTGATTGATCCCAAAAAAATGTATGTTTTTTAAGTGATGATTTTCTGGTATTTCGATAGATTTTAACTTTTGAATAATTTGTTCGAAAATTTCAACTAAGTCAGGTTTTGCAACAATAGTTTTGATCGAATTCCATAAATTTTTTTGCCATTTTTGATGCTTAAATTCATCGTTTTTTAGTTTTAAAAGTTGATTATTGTTCCAGGAAGATATCCAAGATGGCCTGTATTGAATATATTTTTCATAAAGATGCGCCAGTTGAAACGAAAATTTGATGATATTAGCATCGTTTGATTTAATGGAGTTAATATATTTTTCTAATACAGTATGCTGTTTTACAAAATCTGTGTTTTTTAAGATGTGATAAATTACCAGCGATAACGAGTTGATATCGTAAGCGTAATCTAATTCATTTTTATGTGTTAAATGAAATAGCTCAAGTATAAGTTTATAGGGGAAAAAATGCATTATGTTGGATGATATACCAAGCTTTTGAGAGATGTTAAGCGAAAGCCATCTACTCATACCACTACTTTGTGTAACAATGGTTTGCTTTGTAAATGGATTATTCAAATTTTGCGAGATTGTATTACACAAATCGTCTAATAAATGTTCTTGTGAGATGCTTATTTTAATTTCACAACTCATTTTTAACTTTTTTTTATTATATCAATTTCTGTATCGGATAAATCGAAAATTTTGAAAATATAATTATTAATTTCGTCATATTTTTCTTTGCCTGCAAGGGTATCATCGACTAAATTTGAAAGATTTAAATTGTCTGTATCACTAATGTATGGAAAAGGTAAAGTTTCTAAATTACCGCGTAATATTTTATGTGTATCGAATAATTTTCTGTGTAAATAATCAAAAACGGGAGAATTTAAAATTGCAAGAACAGCTTTTATTGACATATATTTGAAATTTGGGACTAATATATTAGCACTGTTTAATGTAAGGTATTTATTGTTATCGTATGCAAAAACAAGTTTACTGGATATGAATTTATAAATTAGTTTTTCATCTGCAAAATAAAGATTATTTTTTGCCACTTGCTGGAGTTTTGAAGGATTAAATTTTATAAAACTACTTGGGGTTAACATCTTGAAAGGAGTAATATCTGTGCCCTTATATATTGGTAAGTATCCATTAATTTTTTCTTGTGTAATTAAAGAATTATCTCCTGTTACGATACCAAGAGCCCACTCAGCGTTATTTTTAAGTGTTTGATGTTTAATAGAATAAATTTTGTATATTAAATCGATATCTTTTTTAGTGATATTTATATTAAATCTATAATTGTTATTGAGTTTGAAAAAGTTAATATCAATTTGCTCGGATCTATTATTAATGATGTTTGTTTTATAATTTTTTATAACTTCTTTTCGTAAATGAATAATTATAGCCGGGGTATAAACCGAGTTGAATATACGACCGCAATTTTCAATTGATAAAATTTTAGTATTTTCAAAAAGATACTTTCTAATTGCTTTGTGTTTACCAATGTTAAGAAATGCAAAGGGAAGTAAAAAAATTGCATCTCTTTTTGCTTTTAACAATTCTAAAGAGTTGATAATAAAACCTGTAAAATATTCGTTAATTTCTATACCGTGCAAATTTTTTCTTAAATTTTTAATTATAGCTCGCCACGGGGGATTAGTTGCAATTAGTGTTATATTGTTAATTTTATGTTCTTGCAATATATATTGGATTTTATCAAACTCGAAAAAATCGCAATGGAAGATGTTAAAATTTACATTATACTCTGGAAAAGTTAGTGCTAAGTTGATTTTAGCAATTAAAACCGCGTAAGGGTCAATATCAAAACCTATAAGACTTTGTGGTTCAATATTTTTCTCTAATGCGAAATTTAAAAGAAATGAACCAGTGCCACAGCAGGGGTCGAGAAAACACTCTATTTTATCTGGAAATTTATCGATAATTCTTTTTACGATATTTGGTGGTGTGTAGTAACTGCCAAGTTTGATTTTTTTACCTTCATAAAGTATGTATTGATACAGTGAGCCAAGCGGGTCGAATTGTTCAAAATTAAAAAACAATGCAAGTTCTGCAAAGATATCTTTTAACTCGTTGTTGTTTAATATCATATTAAAAGAATAGTCCTTTAGAATATTTTCAACAGATTTATTAATGTAGATTAAGTTATTATTATTGATTTTAACCATTCCTTTTTGCTGTAAAAGGAAGATAATAGCATTAAGAATAATATTGTGGTCATCGATACCGAAATTTTTCAAATGGGAAACAATGTGTTTGGCTAATTTAAATGCGTTTTTATTCTGGATGTATTCAAAAGGGATAATTTTTTCGTTTGAAAGAGTTTTGTTAGCTCGTGAGTTAAGTTTAATTTTTTTGATGTTATTAAAAATATCGCTAAGCTGTTCAGATGTAATATTTTTAGGAACAAAACCGAGTTTAATCCAATTGTTAGCAGTAGCTTCGGAAATATTAAAATAATTAATTAAGGACGATACTATTTCAGATTTTTTTAATTTATTATTTACCATACTTTAATTTAATTAAAATGTAAAATTACATAAAAGAAGTTAAAATAAAAAAAGAAATGTTGGTGAATAGTTATCAGCCACGAACTTTAGATAATAAATTACCACAAAGAAACAAAGGACACATAGAATACTATTTAACCAGCCACGAACAACACGAATTTGCACACCTTCCGTCTCGATACGATGGCTGTCTCCTTCAACTCACGGTCATCTCGATATGATGATTACGTCATCACTCGATGACAGTGAGGAGTGTTCCCCGGTCGTCGAATGTTCGAAACGCAGTGGAGAGCGTATCGAGACGACCGCCACTCGTGTTTTTACCGATAATTTTTCGAGATTTTCTCGAAAAAAAATACCTTCCTAGCGTGTTCTAGCCGAGAAATTGCGGGGATTTCTCAACCGGAATAGCGTAGAACCGCGTTTTTCCCTATGTTTTCCCGAGAATTTCTCTGCCAGAATAGCGTAGAACCGCATTTTTCCTATGATTTTTCGGGAATTTATCGGCCAGAATAGCGTAGAATTACATTTTTACCACAATACAAAAAGTAAAAAGCCACGAATTGCAAAATATTGTGTAACTCAACTTTTGTTGATTTTCACAATTCGTGGCTAAAATGGATGTTTTTGAAAATAACAACAAAGAGAAAGCTGATAAAAATTATAAATATTTTTCCACTATCTTTAAGTAATTATCAATTATTTCATTAGCTTTTTGTTCCGATTTAGCTTCACAGGTAATTCTAATAATTGGTTCAGTGTTGGATTTTCTAAAATTAATCCAATATTCTTCGGTATCAATTCTTAATCCATCTTCATCATTAAGCTGGTAATTTTTAAATTCATTTTTTAAGTTATTGAGAATTTCATCACCATTTTTACCGTGAATTTCAAATTTTCTTTTAACAATAAAATACTCAGGTAATGATTTTTTAAGTTCTGAAGCTTTACCGCCAAATTCCAGTAGATGTTGTAAAGTTAAAGCGATACCAACGAGTGCGTCTCTACAAAAATTAGCTGCGGGATAAATTACTCCGCCACTACCTTCGCCGCCAATAATAGCATTTACTTCTAACATCTTTTTAACTACATTAGCTTCTCCAACAGGTGCTAAATAAAGATTGCAGCCGGTTTGTTCTACAACATCTTTAACAGCCCTTGTAGTGGAAAGATTAACAACAACATTACCTTTTTCTTTTGATAAAATAAATTTAGTAATTTGGGTTATAGTATTTTCTTCTACAAATGGCTCGCCAGTTTCTGTTAATAAAACAAGTCTATCAACGTCAGGGTCTACAACAATACCAATATCAACATTATTATTTTTAACTTCACTCATAGTTTCAATTAAATTTTGTGGAATTGGTTCAGGTAGGCGAGGAAATATTCCATTTTTTTCGCAATTAATTTCAATAACTTCACAACCAAGAGCTTTTAATAAATCAGTAACACAATAGGAGCCCGCACCGTTTACGCAATCTACCAATACTTTAAATTTTTTTTCTTTTAATTTTTCAATATTCAAATGTTTGATACTTAAAATCTTTTCAATATGAGTTTTAATTCCATCTTGAAATGTAATTTTGCCTAATTTATCCCAGGTAGTATAGTTAAAATTGCTTTTTTTTTCGATATCTCTAAGTAAAGTATTTTCTTCAGGAGAGAGGAATAAACCCTTGTTATTGACTAATTTAAGTGCATTCCATTCATTTGGGTTATGAGAGGCTGTAATAACAATTCCGCCATCGGCTTTAAGTTCTCTTACCATCAAAAGAACAGTTGGTGTAGGGCAGATACCTAAATCAACAATATCAATTCCTTTTGCTTGCAAAGTGCCTACGATAATATTTCTTACCATCTCGCCGGATATTCTACCATCTCGACCAATAACAATTTTTTTACCTTTAATAAATTCTGCAAAAGCGGAGGTATGTTTTACAATTGTTTCTGGTTCAAGGCCATTTCCGATAATTCCCCTAATTCCAGATACGCTTACCATTAAAACGGACATTTTTTATTCCTTTTTTTTATTAAAAAAAATCATATATTTGAATTTAAAAATTTTTTGTAAAATAGAAAAGGATAATTTATGAAAATTAAAGTGTGCCAATTTAACAGCATAATAGGTGATATCGAAAACAATAAAAATAAAATATTACAGCATTATCTCAAAGCCACAAAAGAAAATATTGATCTGGTAATTTTTCCTGAGCTTACATTATGTGGTTATCCGCCATTGGACCTTGTTGAGAAAAGTGAATTTATCAAAGCATTAGAACTTGCGTCTAATGAAATTGCATCAAAAACAAACAAAGAAACAGCTTTACTTTTTGGAACAATCACAACTAATTCAAACGATATTGGGGCAATTGCCTATAATTCTGCTGTTTTATGTTATGATGGGAAAATTCAATTTACACAATATAAGTCACTTATACCTTATTATGATGTTTTTGATGAAATTCGATATTTTGAGCCTTCTGCAAAAAATTATGTAACTAATTTCAAAGGAGTAAACTTAGGTATCACAATCTGCGAAGATATTTGGAACGATCCACAATATTGGAGTAAAAGGAGATATCATACAGAACCTGTAGAAAGTCTTATCAAACAAAATGCGGATATAATTTTAAATATTTCTGCTAGCCCATATTCTTATGGGAAAAGAGCATTGAGAAAAGATATGTTGCAAGCAATATCCCAGAGATACAATATGCCAATCGTTTATTGTTGTTATGTTGGTGCACAAACTGAGTTAATTTTTGATGGCGCTAGTATGTGTTTTGATAAAAGTGGTAAATTAGTAAAACTCGGTAATATATACGATGAAGATAGTTTTGTTTTTGATACAGATACTAATTATAACGAAATAGTTGGTGTGGAAAGTAATTACGAAGATGAAATTTTACAAGCTCTTAAACTTGGTATCAAAGATTATGCACAAAAATTAGGTTTTAAGAAAGCTTTGATAGGGCTAAGTGGTGGAATAGATTCTGCTTTGGTTACATATCTTGCCGTAGAAGTTTTTGGTAGTGATAATGTTACCGTTGTAATGATGCCATCAAAATACTCATCCGAAGGTAGCATAAAAGATTCTTTGAAACTTATTGAAAACTTAAACATCACATTAAATCATATTATTTCAATACAGGATATTTTTGATACAGCTTTATTGCAATTAAAAGATGTTTTTGAAGGTACACAACCAAATGTTGCAGAGGAAAATCTACAATCTAGAATACGCGGGCTTTTACTAATGGCTATATCTAATAAATTTGGACATCTATTATTAACAACAGGAAATAAATCCGAAATTGCAACAGGTTATGCTACTCTTTATGGCGATATGTGTGGAGCTCTTGCAGTGATAGGGGATCTTTACAAAACAGATGTGTATAAAGTTTGTAATTATATTAACAGAAATAAAGAAATTATTCCAAATGAGATAATAACAAAAGCTCCATCGGCAGAGTTGAGATATAATCAAAAAGACCAGGATACATTGCCACCTTATGACTTGCTTGATAAAATATTAAAAATGTATCTTGAAGATAATTTAGAATGCAACGAAATAAGTAAAATTATTGGAAATAGAAAAGTTGTAAAATATGTATTGTCACTGGTTGATAAAAATGAGTTCAAAAGAAAGCAAGCGGCGCCTATTTTAAGAGTAACATCAAAAGCATTTGGCATCGGCAGAAGATATCCGATTATACAAAATTGGAGAAATTACATAAATAATAAGGAGTTATAATGGTTAGGTTTTTATTAACTACAATCCTGCTATTAGCAAATTTATTACTTTCGCAAGAACAAGTCGTTAGTATTCAGGTTAAAAACTTTCCTAAAGAACTTAAAAAAAATCAACAATTTGAGTTTGATATCATAGCAGATATCGAACAAGAGTGGCACATTAACTCTAACAAACCTAACGAAGATTACTTAATCCCAACAACTATTGCTATTAATCCAGAAAACAAACTAAAAATAGTTAAAACAATATTTCCCAGGGCTCATAATTTAAAATTTTCTTTTAGTGATGTTCCAGTATCCGTTTTTGAAGGGAGAATAAATATTAAAGTAATTGCTTTAGTAACAGATAATATATCTAAGAATGATAAAGAGTTAGATGTAATATTAAATTATCAGGCTTGTAATAATCAAACCTGTTTGGCTCCTAATAGCGTATCAAGCAAAATTAAATTCAAAGTTTTAGAAGAAAGTGAAGTTATTTCATCAAACAATGTTACTGAAAATACTAGAAAACAAAATGATAGTGTTATAAATGCAAAAAGTGATATTAAAGATAAAAATTTAGTTAGTGAAGAAAAAGAAGGGGATATTGAAGGATTAGTAAATAAGTATGGTATAATACTTTCGTTAGTTTTTATCTTTTTGGGAGGATTAGCATTAAATTTAACGCCCTGTGTCTATCCGTTAATCCCAATAACAATTAGTTACTTTGGTTCACAAAGCGAAGGAAAAACTTCCAAGTTGTTTACTTTGGGAGTACTTTATGTATTAGGTATGGCTTTGATGTATTCAGTTGTTGGAGTAGTAACAGCTTTAACAGGTGCATTATTTGGTAATTTGATGCAAAATCCTATTGTAATTGTTATAATTGCATCTATATTTGTAACATTATCATTATCGATGTTTGGTGTTTATGAATTCCAGTTGCCGCAATTTTTGGTTAACAAAGCGGGTGGGGCACAGCAAGGATATTGGGGTACATTTTTTATGGGATTGACAATGGGAATTGTTGCCGCTCCATGTATTGGTCCTTTTGTTTTAGGTTTAGTTACATATGTAGCCGCAATGAGAGATCCGTTTTTAGGTTTTATAATGTTCTTTACAATGTCAATCGGTTTGGGCTTGCCATATCTAGTTTTAGCGTTATTTTCTGGTAAAATCACAAAGTTGCCAAAATCTGGCGAGTGGATGGAATCTGTTAAACATATTTTTGGTTTAATACTTTTAATTATGGCAATTTATTTTATCAGACCACTACTTCCAGTATCAGTTAGAGATGTTATTGTACCTATAACAATTATTTTAGGCGCTTTGCTTCTTTTGATTTTTGATAAACTTGGCAAAAACTTAAAAACATTTTATATAATTAGATCATCTATTTTAGTACTAATGATAATTATTGCAGGATACTTTTTAATTCCAGAAAAGCAAACAGAAAAAATCAATTGGGTAAAATATGACGAAATAGTTTTTACGCAAGCTAAAAAAGAAAATAAGAAAATTATTATTGATGTTTGGGCAGATTGGTGTATACCTTGTAAAGAATTTGAAAATATTACTTTTAAAGATCCAAGTGTAATTGCAGAAATGAAAAATTTTGTAAACTTAAAAGTAGATTTTACTAATACCAATTCAGAATTTGTAAAAAAATTCAAAGAAAGTTACAACATAGTGGGAGTTCCAACAATAATATTTTATAATAGTAACGGAAAAGAAGTAAAACGAATAACCGGTTATATGCCGCCGGAGAAATTTTTACAGTTACTTAAAGAAGTTAAATAAAAAGTAAATTAATTCTGTAAAGTTCTTTGTTTCAGCAAATCAAATAATTAAATATTTATAAAGTTTTTTTATAAATCGGTTGTAAGGATACAACACTTGGTAATCGAGTGTTTCAGTATCCAAACAACCGATTTTTTTAATAATATTTATAGAGTGGCTAAGTTTTTACATAGCTTTTTAACTCTCTTTTCAAAATTTTTAAAGACTACACGATATTTCCACTTAGGCAACGGTATGCATATTAAATAGTTAAGAATAAACTTGTTGTATAAAATAATTAACAAAATAAAAATTATTGTTATCCTTACTTGTAAAATAACTATTATTTTGTTATATTATTCATTCAATAATTTACAAATATTAAAAAATCTTATGACAAATTCTCCTTTTATTCAAATAGTAAATAATCTTTCAGTTTTAATAGCCCTATCTGTCATATCAACATTTATAATAAGACACATTGAAATAACTTCATTAAAAAATAAAATTATACAAGGTATAATATATTCCTTTGCTGTTATATTCATAATATCTAATCCTTTAGTTTTATCAAAAGGTCTGATATTCGATGGTAGATCAATAGTAATAAGTATTTCAACATTATTTTTTGGTCCTATTACAGGTTTTTGTGTTTTTATTACGGCCGCAATTTATAGATTTTTAATTGGCGGACCCGGTGCAATAATGGGATTGTTAGTAATTCTATCTTCTTTTATTATTGGTTTAGTGGGACATTATCATTTTTATAAATATAAGGAAAAAATTAACCATAATATTTACTTTTATTTATTACAATTGATAGTTCATATTGTTATGGTAATTTGTATGTTAGGTCTACCTTCAGAATTACGAAAAAACACTCTTTCAATTATAGCACCAATAACTATTCTTATTTATCCTATAGCTGGTTTATTCCTTGCCACAATTATAGATACAGCTTTGGAATATGAAAGCAATATTTTCAAAATAAAAAAAATAACAAATGAGTATTCAACAACTTTAAATTCAATTGGTGAAGCTGTAATAACATTGGATTTAAACGGTAAAATAACTTTTGCTAATAAAGCCGCTTGCCAGTTATTAGAAAAATCATTTGAAGAATTAATAAACAAAGATTATAAAGATTGTCTAAATTTCATATCAAATTCAACAAACGAACCAGTTGATTTGTATAAACTAGTATTAAAAAAACGAGAACCTTTACCACTTTCAAATAACACTATTCTAGTTACTGACAAAAAACTATTTCATATTAAAGAAACAGCTTCTCCTTTAATTGATAATGATAAAATTGTTGGAATTGTAATTATATTTTCAGATTATTCTGAGCAATATGAACTACATAATTTATTAAAAGAAAATTTAGATAAATATACTGCTATTTTTGATAACATAAGTGATGCTATTTTAATTACCGATATAAATGGTATAATATTAGAAGTTAATAATAGTTTTTTAAACCTTAATGGTTATAAAAGAGAAGAACTTATTGGATATTCTGCAATTGAAAAACAATTATATTTAGATATTACAGATGTTCAATATATGATTCAACAGGTAAAATTTAAACGAGAAAAGGTAAATCAAATTTGTAAATTTAAAAAAGCTAATGGTGATATTTATTGGGGTATGCAATTTGCAACTCTCATTAATATTAGAGGCCAATTTTACTTTTTAACTGTAACTAAAGATATTACAGAGATTGTTAATTTAGAAAACTCTCTCAAGGAAAATTACGAAAATACAAGAATAATGATAGATACCGTTCCAGATTTAATTGCAATTACTGATATTGAAACTGGTGAAATACTTGATGTAAACCAATCTATTAAAAATATATTGAATTATGAAATCGATGAAGTGAAAAAACATACAGTTTTAGAACTAAATATTTGGTGGAATATTGAAGATAGATATAAATATTTCGAGATATTAAAACAAAACGGAACTGTTAATAATTATAAAACAAATTTTAGAACAAAAGACAATAGAAAAATTACAGTTAATTTATTTTCTAAGTTTATAAATTATAATAATAAAAAGTATGTATTTACTTTGGCTAAAGATATTACAGAACTAGAAAATCTTCAAATACAATTAGAAAAAAGCGAAAAAAAATATAAAACACTATTTTATTTAAATCCTAATAATATTTTAATTACAAGAATAGATGATGGAACTATCATAGAAGCAAACGATAATTTAGCAAAAATGTTCCATACTACAAAAGATGAATTAGTTGGGAAAAATGTTTTAAGTGATTTAAAGTTATGGGAAAATGAAGCAGATAGGGATAAATTCATAAAGGAAATTATTAATAATGGTTTTGTAAAAGATTATCATACAACTTTCATTTTACCTAATAGTGAAAAGTTTTACGGATTAATTTCAGCAAATTTATTAGAATTAGATGGTGTAAAATGTATTTTTTCATCTACAGTAGATTTAACCGAGCAAACTCTATTGCAGAATAAAGTATTAGAACAAAACAAAGAATTAGAAAAAATCAATAATGTTATAACAAGTATTATAAATTCTACGAATAGTGTTATGATATATGCTATAGATTTAGATTTAAATATTGTAAACTTTTCAAATTCTTATAAAGATTTTGTTTACAAAAAATATACTTTTGAATTAAAACCATATGATAATTTAAAAGATTTCATCGATAATGATCGACTTAAACAAGTTTTAGAAAGATTAGAAAATAGTAAAGATAAATCAACTAAATATATAGATAAGGATATAAGTGATAATAAGGTAAAATATTATGATACATATTACAATCCTATTTTCCAGGATGGTAAATTAATTGGTTATACAATATTGTTTATAGATATTACAGAAAAACAAGAACTTATTGATAAACTTAATGAAAGTCAGATTAAATACCTTGGATTGCTTAATAATCTACCAGGTTTTGTATTTCGTTGTCACTTTAATCCAACTTATGATATGATTTATCTTTCAGAAAAATTTAACGAAATAACAGGTTACTCAATAGACGATTTTATTACTAATAGGAATTCTTTTGATAAAATTATTGTAGAAACAAACACAACATTTGAGGATTTAAAAACTATATTTGAAAATAAAAATTTTTACGAAGAGGTTTATAAAATAATAACTGCTGATGGTTCTTATAAATGGCTCTATGAAAGATCAATACCAATAAGAGACGAAAATGGCAATGTTATTTTTCTAGAAGGCTATATTGAAGATGTTACCGAAAAATATGAATTAGAAAGAAAAATAAATGAACAAAATATTAGCCTTACTAATTTGAATAATGAATTATTTAAAATTAACAAAGAATTACTTTTTGCTAAAGAAAAAGCCGAAGAGAGTGATAGACTTAAAACAGCATTTCTTAATAACCTAAACCACGAAATAAGAACTCCAATGAATGGCATTATTGGTTTTTCAGAACTCTTACAAAAAACAGATATTGATACCAACGATAGAATTTATTATGCAACAGTTATAAATCAAAGTGCATATAGATTGTTAAGTTTAGTCAATCAAATGATAGAACTTTCTAAAATTGATACTAAACAAATTGAAATTCTTTATTCTGATATTTCACTTTATCATTTTGCTATTGAAATTGTTTCGAAATATAAACAAAAAATAGTAAATAAAGGGTTAGAATTTAAATTTGAATATGACGATGAATTAAAAGGACAAATAATACATAGTGATGAAGTTAAGCTTTCTACTGCTGTATCTAACCTATTAGATAATGCATTAAAATTTACAACGAATGGCTATATTAAATTATATTTTTACAAAGATAATAATAGTAATTTATGTATATCTGTTGAAGATACTGGAACAGGATTAAAACCTGAAGAACTAAACAGAGTATTTGAAAGATTTTATCAAGGTAGTGTAGAGTTTAATCGTGGTTACGAGGGAAGTGGACTTGGATTATCACTTGCTAATGAATATATCCGATTGTTAAATGGAAATATTAAAGTAACTTCGGAATATGGTAAAGGTAGTAATTTCACAATAATAGTTCCCATGGATATACAAGTTGAAAACAATGATAATGTTATTAAATTCAAAGGTAAAAAATTTAATTATAAAATACCAGAAAATATTCCAATTCTTGTAGTTGATGATGATTATTTCAATAATGAACTTTTATCCGATCTATTAATATCTATGTATAATGCACGAATTTATAAAGCTTATAATGGACAACAAGCAATTGATATTTTAAAGAATAATTTTAATATCTTAGCCGTATTTATGGATGTAAAAATGCCAGTGATGGATGGGCTTACTGCAACAAAAGAAATAAGAAAATTTAATAAAACAATTCCTATTATTGGTGTTTCTGCATATGCAAACTTGGCTGATATAAAAAATGCTAACGAAGTTGGAATGGATAATTATATATCTAAGCCATATACAAAAGAACAAATAGATAAAGTTCTTACATCATTCTTTAAATAATTTTTTTAGGAGGTTCATATGGGCGAATTCTTGCATCCGCTGTTTTGGCTAGCTCCTTTAGGTTCATTGTTAGCATTGTTTTTTGCTTTTTACTTTTTTAAAAGTATGATGAAGGAAAGTGAAGGTACAGACACTATGAAAAAAATTGCACAACATGTTCGTGTTGGTGCAATGGCTTATTTAAAACAACAGTATAAAATTGTAGCAATTGTTTTTGCAGTAATAGCACTTATATTTTCGATTATGGCTTATGGATTTCATATTCAAAATCCATGGGTTCCATTTGCATTTTTAACTGGTGGTTTCTTTTCTGGTTTAGCTGGTTTTTTGGGAATGAAAACTGCCACCCATGCATCTGCTAGAACTGCTAATGCTGCACAAAGAAGTTTGAATGATGGTCTTACAGTTGCTTTCAGAAGTGGTGCTGTAATGGGTTTAGTAGTTGTTGGACTAGGATTATTAGATATTTCCTTGTGGTATTTAATTTTATCTTATTTTGAAACTGGTATGGATAACAATCACAAATTATTAACAATTACAACAACAATGTTAACATTTGGAATGGGAGCATCAACACAAGCTTTATTTGCTAGAGTTGGTGGAGGTATCTATACAAAAGCTGCTGATGTTGGTGCAGACTTAGTTGGTAAAGTTGAAGCTGGCATTCCAGAAGATGATCCAAGAAATCCTGCTACAATTGCCGATAATGTTGGCGATAATGTTGGTGATGTTGCTGGTATGGGTGCCGACCTATATGAATCTTATTGCGGTTCTATTCTTTCTACTGCTTTATTAGGTGCTGCTGCATATTTAAATGCTGATTTTTCTAAACAATTAAGTTATGTTTTAGCTCCTATGTTAATAGCTGCTGTTGGAATTGTACTTTCAATTATTGGTATTTTTGTTGTTAAATCTGGCGAAGATACTTCTCAAAAAGCTTTGTTAAAAGCTCTTTCAAGAGGTATTAACGCAAGCTCTATTTTAATTATAATTTTTTCATGGATTATTATTTGGGGATTGAATTTAGATAACTACTGGGGAATATGGGCTTCCATTGTTGCAGGTTTAATAAGTGGTATAGTAATTGGAAAAGCAACAGAATATTATACATCACAATCTTATAAACCAACTCAACATGTATCTGAAAGTGCAACTACTGGACCAGCAACTGTTATTATTTCCGGTTTAGGTGTTGGTATGTTATCTACTTATGTACCAGTTTTATCTGTTGTAACAGCAACAGTTTTAGCATTTTTATTTTCAAGTGGTGCATTTTATCAAGCTCCTAATTTCTTAATGGGATTATATGGTATCGGTATTGCTGCTGTTGGTATGCTTTCAACCTTAGGTATTACCTTAGCTACAGATGCTTATGGCCCAATCGCTGATAATGCTGGCGGTAATGCCGAAATGAGTAAATTAGATCCAAGTGTAAGAAAGAAAACAGATGCTCTTGATGCTTTAGGAAATACAACAGCTGCAACAGGTAAAGGTTTTGCTATTGGTTCAGCTGCTTTAACTGCTTTAGCTTTACTTGCTTCTTATGTTGATGAAGTTAAGATGGCATTAGTAAGAATTGGTGAAAATGTTTGGCAAATTAAAGATCATACTGGTAAAGTTATCGATACTATTAGAGTTCACGATGCAACATTACATGATTTTATGAGCCATTTTAATATTACACTAATGAATCCATTAGTTGTTGTTGGTATTTTTATCGGTGCTATGATGGCCTTTGTATTCAGCGGTTTAGCAATGCAAGCAGTTGGCCGTGCTGCTCAAAAAATGGTTGATGAAGTAAGAAGACAATTTAGAGAAATCCCAGGCATTTTGGAAGGAAAAGGCGAACCAGATTATGCAAAATGTGTTGAAATTTCTACAAAAGGTGCACAAAGAGCTATGATGTTCCCATCATTAATGGCTATTATTATACCTGTTATTGTTGGTGTTGTTCTTGGCGTTGCTGGAGTTATGGGATTATTAGCCGGTGCACTTGCAACAGGGTTTGTTTTAGCAGTATTTATGGCTAATGCTGGCGGTTCATGGGATAATGCTAAAAAGCACATTGAAGAAGGACATCACGGAGGTAAAGGCTCTCCTGCACATAAAGCCGCAGTTGTAGGCGATACTGTTGGCGATCCATTTAAAGATACTGCAGGACCTTCTTTGAATATCTTAATTAAACTTATGAGTATGGTTTCTATTGTAATGGCTGGTTTAACCGTTAGTTTCAGGCTTTTCAATTTCTAATATAATAAAAGAGACGTTGTAGGCAATCTGTATTGCAAGCAGCGTCTCTTTTTTTTCTTTCTTTTCACATTCCTTAACTCTTCTAAGTATTTTTTTTCTTTTTCTCATATGGAGTTTTTAAAATATAACTGAAATTTTTAACTTTTATAAAACATCCCAAAAAAATTTTCTAAAATACTTGCTTTTTTTATTTTTTTTTTATAACTTTGTATTGCTTTTAGTGAATATTCTAGCGTCCTGCTAGAGTGTTAAGGGAACTCCGGTGAAAGTCCGGGACTGTGCCCGCAGCTGTAATAGCCGGTAAATCTTTATCAGCCTTTTGGTCAATGTCCTTTGGGGATGTGAAGACCGATAAAGATTTGGCTAAAGTCAGAAGACCTACTAAAAGCAAGCTTATTCAGTGTACTCTCGGGCTAAGAGAAAACTGAAAACTGGTACCTTAAATTCTCAGAGGTTTTTTTGAAACAATTATTTCTTATTTTTTTGGGATTAGTGGGCTTATTATGTGCCCAAACTAAATTAATTTTTCTTGATACTCTTAATAATCAATATATTTCATCTGTTATTATTAAAAATAACAATGAAATTATTGGAATTTCATCGAATAATGGCGAATATTTTTTAAATAAAAAATTCACAAATGATACTTTAGAATTTTCTCATATCTCTTATATTCCCCAAAAAGTGTATTTAAAAAATCAAAAAATATCAATCATTTATCTTACACCTAAAACAATTATTACAAATGATATTGTTGTTACCGATAAAAGAATTTCTCATAGTACACCACATTTAAACATTAAAATAGATGAATTCAATAAAATTACTAATACAAATGTTGCAGATATATTTAAAAATCATACTTCATTTTTTATCAAAGATTATGGACAGGGAATGGCTGTTAAAACTATATCTGCACGCGGTATGAGCTCGGAAAATACTCTTGTTTTATTTAACGAAGCGCGTATTAATGATTTAAGAACTGGTTGCTTTGATTTTAATTCAATCAATATTAATACAATTGAAAATATCGATGTTTTTATGGGCTCTGATGATGATAATTTATTTTCTTCTGTCGGTGGTGTTGTAAAAATTACTACAGGTAATTTTAAACAAAACAAAACCTATACAAACTATAAGTTTACTAATGATAATATGCACTCTTTTATTTTTGGGCATTCTAACAATAAAAATGCTATAAAATACTCATTTAATTTAGAACGAGCTTTCTCTCCTAATAAATATACTTACGAATTTGAAAATAAGATTTATAAAAGAGCTAATGCACAATTTAATAAATCCTTTTTCAATTTTGATTTAATGTATACACAAAATTCATTTTCATCAAAATTGTATGCTCACTATTCATACTTTAAAACTGGTATTCCCGGTGCTGTAGTTTCTAATTATGATGGTGGAACTAATATCAAAAATGTTACAAATTCGGTTGTAGTTATCAACAATAACAATATACAGTTTGAAAATAACTTTAACTTTTTCAATACATTTGCCTTTAATTATAACAAATTTACAATACTTGATCCGAATAAAAAGCTTTATTTCCCATTTGATAAAAGAGTATCAGAACTTATTGAATTTCAATCTACTAATAGAATTAATAAAAAGTTCGATAACTTAAATTTTAATTTATCAAACTTTACAATATTATCACATTTGAATGATTTATCAAATATTAATTTATTACTCGCTAAAGCACCTAAATACAAGAGAATTTCAACAAAAACATCTATTTCTTTTGATTATAAATACGATTACAATCTATTGTTATTCTATTCACCATCATTTAATGCGGCTTACTATATTACATATTTAAACGAAGATTTAGAAAAATTTAGTAGTGAAAAAATATCATCTTATAAATTTGGGCTTACTTTACCAATATTAGTTAAAAATTTAAATATTACATCTAACTATGCACATGATGTAAGAGAACCATCTTACTCCGAAAGATTTTATTCTACAATAGATAGATTTTCTAATAAAAATTTAAAAAACGAAGATTATTACTTTTATGATATTAGTGCAAGCTATTCAAATGACTATTTTATACCATTTAATTTAAGGGTGACTTATTTCAACATAAATGCAAATAACAAAATAGTCTGGGTTCCAATAGCAAGAATGCCAGGTTTACAAATTCCAGTAAACGAAGGAAAAGTAAAATCTACAGGTTATGAAATATTTTCTAATCTTGATATTAAAGAATTGTATTCAAGTTTTAGTTTTAACTACATTTACAACAAAGCAATAAACAAAAATAGATTTTCAAATAACGATAACAGTTATAATAAAATTCTTATCTATGCACCAGTAAATAAATTGTCATTAAATCATACTTTAGAAGTAAAAAACATAAAAGCAACTACTACTTATAGTTTTATAGGTAAAAGATATTACACTGCAGATAATACTCCACGTAATAAGTTGCCAAAATATCAACTAATAGATTTTACTTTGCTTTATCAAAATAATATAGATATTGTTAAATATAGCATAGGTTTTTCAATTTTGAATTTAACAAATGAAAAATATTTTGTAATACAATCTTATCCAATGCCATTGAGAAATTATCTTTTATTCATAAATATGGAGGTTTGAAATGTTCAACAAAACCAAACTAGTTCTATTCATTGCAATTTTAGCTTTTACATTTTGGGGTTGCGAAAAAGATGATTCTTCATCCCCTGAACCATTAAAATTAAAATTTGGTAATGGTGTATTAGTAATTAATGATGGGCGCTGGGGGCAAAACAACGCTACAGTTACTTTCTTAAGTTATACAAATGATAGTTTATATGATAACCTTTTCGAAAGAGTTAACAATAGACCATTAGGAGATGTTGCAAACAGCTTTGTTAGAAAAGATGATAAAGGTTACATTGTAGTTTCAAATTCACACAAAATAGAAGTTGTTAACTTAAATACATTTGCCAGTGTTGCTAAAATTGATTTATCAGAATATAATCCAAGACATATGGTTATTGTTGGCGATTATGGATATGTAACTTCATTGGATAAAGATAAAGTTGTTAAGGTTAATTTGAAATCTTATGCTATCGAAAAAGAAATTGCTGTTGGTAGTAAGCCAGAAGGTATAGTAAAAGTTGGTGATTTCCTTTATGTTGCTAATTCTGGTTATGGTATGGGTAATACATTATCTATTATAGATACAAAAACAGACGCAGTAGTAAAGACATTGACAATAGCACAAGATCCACAGTATCTAGCAGTAGGTTCAGATAATAATGTATATGTTGTTTGTACTGGTTCTTATTCTGATCCTACAAAAAATAGTGGATTATGGAAAATTAATACAACTAATAACACAGTTGTAGATTCTATAATTATACAAAATTATCCTGTAAAAATTTGTAATTACAAAACAAATCAATTTTTAGTAACAAATGGTGATGGCGTTATAAAAGTTGATATTTCAAACAAGCAAACATCAACATTAATACCAATGAACTTAGTTAGCACTGCTTCATATCCAATGGTTTACTCAATTGCTTATGATAATGAAAAGGATGTTATTTATGCAGCTAATCCAAAAGATTTCAAACAAAATGGAGAGATTATAAAATTTGATGCTCAAGGGAATAAATTAGGTGCATTTGACTGTGGTATAAATCCAGGAACAATTGTAGTTTTAAGATAAAAATAAGTTTCATCTCCCTAAGGGTGGTATGCTTAACGCTGCCACTCTTTTTTAATTATTCGGAGTTAATATGATTTACTATGTTTCCGGCGGAGAAAGATCTGGCAAAAGCACATTTGCACAAAAATTAGCCTTGCAACTTTCTAATAATCCGTATTATTTAGCTACTGCCAGAATTTTAGATAAAGATATCCAAAAAAGAGTTGTAAAACATAAGCAAGATAGAGATGAAAGGTGGCAAACTGTTGAAATTGATGTTCATCTTTCATCTTTTGATTATACTGATATCACCGTTGTTGTTGATTGTGTTACTCTTTGGCTTACTAACATTTTTTTTGATAATAATGAAGACTTAGAAAAATCTCTTCAAATTGCAAAAAATGAAATAAATAGTTTGAAAATATC
>DAOSCP010000003.1:0-89153 GCA_035361425.1 Ignavibacteriales bacterium
CTAGGACTTGAACCTAGAACCTTCGGGTTATGAGCCCGACGAGCTACCAATTGCTCCATCCCGCGATGTATTTCAAAATTGAATTTCAAATATACAAATTTTTTCTTTTAAAGTCAAGTTTTATTTTGTATTTTCTTGTTGTGGATTTACTCTTTCTACTTGTTTAGTTGCTTTTCCTGGTAAAAACAATAAGTTAGCTAAAAGTATCAAAACAACTATAATACCACCTAACCACCAGGTAGCTTTTTGCAAAAAGTCTGCCGTTCTTCTTGTTCCAAAAACAGCTCCCATTTGTTGCCCACCGAAAGTTCCAGCTAAACCACCACCTTTACTAGATTGCATTAAAATTGCAACAATCAAAATAACAGAAAGTATAAAAATTAAAGTTATAATAAACCAGAACATAGTCATCCTCTTGTTAAGTAGCGAGGGAGGGACTCGAACCCCCGACACACGGATTATGATTCCGTTGCTCTAACCTGCTGAGCTACCTCGCCAAATTTTTCAAATTTAGAAATATAAATATAATGTTTTTATAAAAATTTTGCAAATTTTTTTAGGTAAATTTTTTTATTTTCAAATCTATACTTCTTGTTACAATAAAACTAATAAACCAGCTTAATAATATTGGCAAGGATATAACTAATACTAATTTATCCCAGTAAGCAAAAAAATAAAATTCAATATTTCCCAATATTTTTTGTAAAAGGAAATAAATACCTATTACAGTTATGAGTATAAAAATCGACGCACAAAATCCAATAAAAATATAATAATAAATAAATTGTCTTCTTATTGTAGATAACTTTGCACCCAATAATTTCAAAATTTCCAATTCTTCGGTTTTATGCATAATTAACATTTTTGCATTCGAAAATAATATAAAAAAAGCTATCAATATAAAAGAAATGGAAACATAAAATAAATACAAATTTAATGATTTTAATTTTTGAACTGTTTGACTAACTAATTCAGATTCATATTTTATATCCTCAACTCCCTTAAGATTATATAGTTTTTCTCTTATCGAACTAATAGCATCATTATAAATAAATTCATCTTTTAAAATAATCTCAAAAGAGGCTGGTAAAGGATTTATATCTAAAAGAACTCTTGTAAAATCTTCGCCTGTTTCTTCACGAAATTTTTTTAAGGCATCTTCTTTGCTAATATATTTTATTTTCTTTATTCTGTTATCGTTTTTTAAAATTTCTAAATTTTTGTTAATTATATCAATACCAACGCTATCTTGCAAAAAGACATTTATTACAAATTTATTTTTAACATCTTTTTCTATTTCATATGTAATATAATAAATTATAATAGATGCTGCAAGTAAGATTGTGGAAATATAAATCGAACCTAAATTAATAGTAAATATACCAAATTTGTTTTTCAAATTGTAATAAATTTCTTTTAAGTAATATTTAAACATAAGCCCTCAAAAATTTGTATCATCATACCATTGATAAATATACCATAAATTATTTTTTTTACGCAAAACAAATTTTACTTTTCCATCAATTCTAACAAAATCCTCTGTATTAAATCTTATACTTAGTTGAAAATTTCTTATCACTGATGAACTATCTTCACTAATAGCAACTATGTCATTCCATATTAAATTTAGTTCTTTAGTATTTTGAAACAGATTATTGGTAATTCTTAATTCTTCTTGTTTGTTCCAATTAATTTCTATATTTTTCTCATAATCTCGATAAGTGAAAACAAAATCATCATCAAGTAATGATGAATAAACAGTTGTATCTTTTAGTAAATACGCATATCTTATATTATAAAAAATATTTTCAACTTTTGTCTGTGGTAATATTTTATCAAAATTGTCAGTTTGAGTACCATACTTAGGGGCAAATGGATTATCACATCCTATAAATAATAAGAATAAAAAAATTACTATCAAGTATTTTAATATGCTATTCAAATGAATATATTCCTCTAATATCGCTCCAAGAATAAGTAGTACTTCTGTTTATTTCCTTCCAACTCTGGATAATCCAATTATTATAAGAATTTAATCTTACGGTTAAACTAAAACTCCCTGAAGCATGAATTGTATCTTTATTATTTTTTATTAAATAAAGTTCGTAATCACAATTTACTATAGAAGAATCTATATTTCTTGAAACGAATTTTGATTGTAATTCCACTTTAGATTCGGTAACACTTACATCAGACTTACCATTATACATATTGCGGAAATAATTTATTTCTTTATCATAATTCCAATTACTTAAAACTGGAAAAGATATTATAGACTGAGATAAAGGATAATAGTAAAACCCAAGATTTTTATCAAAACAATTTATATAAATATCATAGTTTTTTTTATTAATTGCATCTGAAAAGTTCGCCAAAAGCTCTTCAGGAGTAAATGCTTTATATGTAGATTTTGATTTATCATCGGGCTCTTCGGAAGGTCTAACACTAAAAATATCGCATCCACTTAATACTAGTATTAATATAACAAAAATGCTTTTTTTCATTTTTTTGCTACTATGATAATTCTTTTGGATAATTTTTCATCAAATGGTTCTAAAGAATAGTCACCAAACATATAGTCAATTTTAAATTTATTATTTTCGAATAATCTCACTAATTCATCAGCTTTATAGATACAAACTCTTTCTTCGTATTTTTGTTTTTTAATTAATATTTGTTTTACAATATGTTCACCATCGATATACTTATTAATAAGAATATCGTCAAACTGCTGCTTGGGAGTATTAAAGATATTTTCTTTTTCAACGGAAAAATTAAAATAATCAAAAACAAAATACCCATTTTGTTTTAAAATATCATAGATTTTACTTATTACTAAATTATTTTCTTCTTTCTTAGAAAAATAACCAAATGATGTAAAAAAATTAAAAATTATATCAAATGAATCTGGTAAAAAAGGTAAATAAGCAATATCAGCCCTAACAAGCTGAATTTTGTCAAGATCAAAATTATTTGTATTTGCAATAATATTTTTAAGAAATCTTTCCGTAATATCTAAGCCAACTAAATTACTTGTAAAGTTTTGCAGATATTTCAATAATCTACCATTTCCACAACATAAATCGAGAATAAGCTTATTATTAAGCTTGATAAATTTTATTATATTGTTGCAAAACAATTCAGCTTCTTTATCATCACGATGCTTATAAATTACATCATAATAATGATTAGCAAACCACTCTTTATACCACATAAATTATTTTAATTCAGTTCGAAGATTAACCGCACTCGAAATTGTTGCACTATCAGCAAATTCAAGACTCATCCCCACAGAAAGCCCTTTAGCTATTCTGGTAATTTTCAAATTGTATTTTTTTAATAAATCTGCAAGATAAAGTATAGTTGTCTCGCCTTCTGTAGTTGGATTAAGGGCTAAAATAACTTCTTCAATATTATCGTTTTCAATTCTATGAATCAACTCTTTAATTTTTAAATCATTTGCACCAATTCCTTTAATAGGAGATAAAACTCCTCCTAAAACATGATAAACTCCGTTAAAATATTCTGATTTTTCAATAGCAATTAAATCAGAAATATTTTCGACAACACAAATAATTGATTGAACTCTTTTAACATTACTGCAAACAGGGCACAAATCATCTTCAGATAAATTAAAACATTTTTTACATAATTTAGTTTGCGTTTTAATATCAATTAAAGCTTGCGCAAGTTCCTGTGTATAACTTATATCATTATTTATGATATAAAGTGCCAGTCTTTGGGCTGTTTTTTTCCCAATTCCTGGCAACTTACTAAATTCATCTATCAATTTTTCTAATGGTTTAACAATTAACATAATTAAAACCCTGGGAATCCCATTCCTGGTGGTAACATACCTTTTGTTATTTTATTCATTTCTTCTTCTGCCATCTTTTTAGATGCTTCAATTCCTTTATTGACAGCAGCAATAATTAGGTCTTCAAGCATTTCTTTATCATCTTTATTAATAACTTCAGGATCAATTTCAATTTTAACAATATTTTGCTTTCCGGTAACAGTAACTTTTACCATACCGCCGCCGCTTTCTTCGGTAACGACTTTATTACCCAATTCTTCTTGAACTTTTTCCATCTCTTTTTGCATTTTTTGAACTTGACGCATCATTCCATTAATATCAAATTTCATATTTACTCCGATATTTTTTATTTTTGTAATTTAATTTTTTAAATTTAATATTTTTCTAACAAATAAAAAAGGAATAAAACAATGCAACTACAAGGAAAACTTTATAAAAAATTTGATATTCAAAATATCACAGAAACATTTAGTAAAAGAGAATTTATATTGTTAGATGATAGTAATCCGTCATACCCGCAATATATAAAATTTGAGTTATTTAATGATAAAATGGCAATCATCGATAATATTGAGCCTAATACAGAAATAATTGTTGACTTTAATATCAAAGGAAGAGAATATCAAAAAAATGGAGTAACAAATTATTTCAACTCTTTAGTTGCATATTCTGTCAATATAGTAACAAAAAATAATAATTATCCAGAAAATATTGCACAAGAAAATAATATTTCACTACTTAAAAATGAAGATAATATTGCAAATGATGATGATTTGCCATTTTAAATTATCTTTTTTTTAATTGATAATTTTTTTATATTTGCATACAAATTTATTTTATTTAATGAAAAAATTAAAAGTAGCATTTCTTTATAATAAGAAACCAAATGATCTTTCTGATATAGCTAAAAGATATTTTATCAATGCCCATTTAACAAAAGATACTTTTGCCGAATGGGATTCAGAAAGAACAATAAAAGCTATTAATAACGCAATAGCTGAAAATTTTGAAGTAATTGATATAGAAGCTGATATACACTTCTATAATAAATTACTTAATAACAGACCTGACATTGCTTTTAATTTTACAGAAGGATTCAATTACTCAAGCCGAGAAGCACAGGTCCCTGCTGTTTTAGATTTTTTAAATATACCTTACACTGGCTCAAATCCAGAAACATTAATAAATTGTCTGGATAAAATACGTACTAAAGAGATTTTAATTTACAATAATATTCCAACAGCAAAATTTTCATTTTTCAAATTTAATGAAAAAATTGATTTCAGTAATTTTAATTTAAATTTTCCTGTTATTGTCAAACCAGCATACGAAGGTTCATCCAAAGGTATTTTCCAAACTTCTGTTTGTTATAATCATTACGAACTTAAAAATTATATAGAATTTATTTTTGAAACTTATAAAGAAGATGTTCTTATAGAAGAATTTTTAGAAGGAAGAGAATTCACTATTGGCTTTTTAGGAAATGATGAAAATCTTGAAATTTTACCTATAATCGAAATTAGCTTTCCTGAAAATATCAAAAATAAAATTTATTCCTATGAGCTTAAATGGGAACTTGATACTCCTGAAAACCCTCTTGATATTTTCAAATGTCCGGCAATAATAGATGAGAATTTAATGGATAATATAATAAATATCATAAAAAGAACTATTTCAACTATGAGATTACTCGATTGGGGAAGAATAGATATTAGATTAGATAAAAATAATATCCCAAATATTATTGAAATAAATCCAATACCTGGAATTCTACCCAAAATAGAAGAAAATTCCTGTTTTACAAAAGCAGCTTTTACAGCAGGCTATAAGTATAGTGAAATTATCAAAAAAGTAATTTTGAGTGCAGCATCGAGATGGAAGATAATTTAAGGAATAAAAAAATATTAATATGTTATCCTAAACCATATTTAATCTATGAAAATTACGCAGGTAAAAATCATAATAAATATCCTGCTAATTCTGAAACAGAACTTGAAAATGAAATATATGAAATTTACGAAGCAATTAAAACAAATTTTCCTTTACTTGATGTATTAGTTGTAGGAGATAATCTTTCTAAAGAAATTAAATTCATACTTGAATACTCACCAGATTTAATAGTTAACCTTGTAGAATCATACCGTGGTAACTCAAAAGGAGAAATATATTTTGCCTCTTTATTGGAGTTATTAAACATCAAATATACAGGTAATAAACCAGATACTTTAACTAATTGTTTGGATAAAAATATTGCAAAATTAATATTAAAGGCAAATAATTTAAATACACCAAATTTTGCCATTGTCTCCACAAAAGAAGAGTTAATGAATATAGGAATAAATTACCCCGTAATAATTAAACTTAATGCGGAAGATGCAAGTATTGGCATATCTGAATTTTCTGTTTGCTATGATTTAACTCAATTATTATCTCAATTTGATTTTTTGAGCAAAACATATCCAAATCAATCATATATTATTGAAGAATATATTGATGGTAGAGAATTTAATGTAGCCATTTTCAATAAAAAAGTTTTACCTATCTCGGAAATTATTTTTGAATTACCAGATAATTTACCCAAAATTGTTACTTACGAAGCAAAATGGGATGAAAATTCGCTCTATTATAACAAAACTTTACCACAACGACCTGCTAATATAACCAATGAAATTGCTAAATTATTAACAGAAACAGCTTTAGCTGCATATAATTCCTTTAACTGTTGCGATGGAGTACGTGTTGATATAAGATTAGATATAAATAATATACCTTATATTTTAGAAGTTAATCCCAATCCAGATTTAACAAAATCGGCCGGTTTTTTTGGAAGTTATAAAATTACAGGCAAATCTTATTCCGATTTTTTCTATGAATTAATAACTACTTATCTATAATTTATGAAAATAGAAAAACTACAATTCAAACAACGTGAAGCTTTATTTAATATAATTGATAATATTAATTTATTCAATTCTGAAGAAAAAGATTGTGCCAAAGAATTAATAGATATAACTTTAAATAACCCTCAACAAACAGATTATTATATTAATGTTTTGAATGAAAACGAAAAAACCATAGGTTACTATTGTTGCGGTCAAAGATCACTTACAAAACATACCTGGGATTTATATTGGATAGTAGTAGATAAAAATGAACAAAACAAAGGTTTTGGCTCAATTTTACTAAAAGATGCAGAAGATTTTATAATAAAAAATAATGGGAAACTATTATTAATAGAAACTTCAAGCCAACCTATATATCATCCTACAGTTAAATTTTATTTAAAAAATAATTACACAATCAATTCGAGAATAAAAAATTTCTACAAAGACGAAGATGATTTAATAATTTTAACAAAACAGTTAAGATAAAGCATTAAACTAATCAAACCAATAGAAATTAAATCTTTCAACAATTTAATAAAATTACTATTACCATTAAGCAAATATAAATTTACAGAAAAAGGGCGTCCAATTAAACGCCCCTAAATAATTTTTAATGAGAACCAATTTTATGTTAGAATGAATTCATTAGTTGCTCAAGCATTTGTAAAATTGTATTTCTTAATCTTTTAAGTTCTTTACAAACTTCTTCTCTTTCTTCAATTGTTAAATTTGCAGCTTTTGCTAGCATATTTTGATTACCATGTGTATGCACCTGTATATGTACTTTTTCTAACTCTTTAAATATTTGATTGTTAGCAAACAAGTTAACACCATATGAATAGAACCATTTTCCGAACTTACAATTCAAGTGGTCAGTCATTCTTTTATTTTCAGGATTTCCTTTGATAGTCATTTTACAAACTGTATCAACCCATCTAATATGGTCATATTTAGCTAAATTTAAGAAAACTTTAAGAGTAGTTTTTTCAAGTTGTTCACTTCCGTATTTAATTTCATTAGTTGATTTATTGATACTATCACTTAGTTGTATTTGTTCAATTAATTTGTTTGTCATATCACGGTGAGAATGTCCGGTTTCTACTGCAGCACCAGCTAGGTAATTCGTCATATTGAAAAGTTCATTCATTGCAGAATTTACACTATTTAATGACTCATTAATTGTATTGATTATCATTAATTCATTATCTATTTTCTGTTTTACAGTACCCATTTCCTGTGTAACGCCGGCAACATCTTTCTGAAGAGCAGAAATTGTAGTAGAAATTTCTTTAGTTGCTTTAGTAGTTCTTTCAGCTAATTTTCTAACTTCATCAGCAACAACAGCAAAACCGCGTCCTTGCTCACCTGCACGAGCAGCTTCAATTGCAGCATTTAATGCAAGTAAGTTTGTTTGATCAGCAATTTCATCAATAATTATTGCAATATTGGCAATTTCATCCATTTTTTTAAGTAAATCGTTTACCTTACTCTGTGCTGCCTCACTAACATTTGCTACTTGTTGCATAGCATCGGTTAGATTATTTAAATGTTTAGCATTCCCAGCAATCATTTCTTTGATAGTTTGTGTTTGATTGCTTGTTTCTTGTATTTTCATAGAATTTAAGGATGCCGTTTGTGTAACTTCTTCAATTTCAGCTGCTAATTGCTCAAAACCAGTATGTAAATTATGAATTTGTGTAATAATTTGATCAATATTACTATAATTATCTTTAGAAGCAGTAATTACATTATCAGATGCCGATTTTACATTATCAATTGTTGTTGTTACAAGATCAAGCACTTCTTCGTTACCTGTATTAATATTTGTTTCTATCTTCATTTCATTTTTTAAGAACTTTAATTCATTTTTTAAATCTGATATTTCATCTTCCTTGTGCATAATTGTTTTTTTTAAGTCACTAATTAAAATATTAGCTTTATCTAACTCTTGTTTGATATTTTCATCATCCTTTTTATCTTCTATAATAAATTTATTAGCAGTAAAATTATAAACAAGGAAAGCCAAAATAATCGATATAATAAGAACTACCCAATTATCATTTGTAAAGAATAATGAAATTGAAGTAAGAATTGCTACAATGAGCAGCGAATTCAATAAAATTTTTTTGTTCTGCATAAAATACTCCTATTTATAAATGTTTTCAATTTAAATATAATAATTTTATTAAATAAAAAAAAAGCTGTTTGTAAGAAAATACAAACAGCTTTTTATTTATTAAGTTCAATATTTATATTTTAATAGTTAATCCTATAAGATAATTTCTCTCAGCCGCAGGATAAAATTCTTTACCAATTCCATTTGTTGAATATAATTTATTAAAAATATTATTTATTTGCAACATTGGAAAAATTTCTAAATTATTCAATTGATAGTTATATTTCAATACCATATCAACCACCCAAAATTCATCATTTACATTATCTTTATATTTTATTTTGAAACCAGGAATTTGTTGATAATTTTTTAAATTATTACCAAAATTATCAGTATAAAATTTCCCTGAATATTTTGCAAGCAATTGGACAAAAAGATTGTTATCATCATAATTTAATATTAAATTAAATAGATAGTTTGGGAAACCCGCAATTGGATTATTTTTTAATTCTACACTTTCTGTTGATTTTGTAACCTTGTTGTAATAAAAATATTTACCTTCCAATATTTTATTTTCACTTATATTTCCGTTAAGAATTGCGTTAAAATTATTATAGAATTTATAATTTATAATAAATTCAATTCCTTGATGTAGTGTCTTTGGCATATTTCCAGTATTAGGCTGGCCAAATCTATCGAGTGTTCCATTTTTAACTATCTCATCTTTGAATATCATATAATAGCTATTAAATGAAATACTTAAATCATTTGTACTATAATTTATACCTAATTCAAAATCATTCATTTTTTCAGGTTTAACTAAAGGATTATTAAAATTATATTTTTGACCATCAAACTCAAATTTAGGAACTTCTCCTCCGCTTGATTCAGCTGCATCATAATATTCTTTCAGCCTTGGCTCTCTTGAAACCTGAGCAAATGAAAAATAAATATTCCCATTTTTAGAGTATTGATAATTTAATCCAAATTTTGGATTTATGAAAGTATGCTCAACAGAAAAATCAGTCCCAATATACTTTTCATCATATAATCTATATTTATTATATGCAAGTTGCAATTCAGCAAGAATTGAAAATTTATCAGTAATAGAATAATTTTCGGATACAAAAGCATTAATAATATCTTTCTTTCCTTTATATTCATAATATCTATAATCTTTTGTCACATTTAAAGGTAAATTTTCTGCAAAATTTATATTTCCAAAATGTATAGAATTGTGTTTTCTAATTTCTAATCCGGCAAATAATTCTCCATTTGCATGTTTCCATTCTATTTTTGGAATAATTCCATATTGTCTATTTTTCACCCAGGCCCTAATTAAAGTATTTGTTGGATTAGTAGATGGGTAAAATCCATTATTACTAGTAAGTCTGAAGTAAGTTGTATCACCCCAACTACCATCATAATCAAAATAGCCTTCACCTACAACCATAAATAAGACATTGGTAAATTTCAAATTTTCATTAATTTTCCAGTTAGTTATAAGTTCATAGTGTGGTTGTATAAAATGCTCTACCTCATCAGATCTTCTCAATTGTTTGTAAGTATAGTTTGAATTATTATCCTCCCAATAAGAAAGATTATCTTTTCTAAGGTCTTTATTTTTAATAGCAAATTTACCAATTCCATTATATGCTAATCCATCATTTACAATTCCACCGTAAACATTAATAGTATTTTGGAGATTATTTGTAAAGATTGTAGAAGAAACATAATAAGAATATAAATTTGTCCAACTGTTATCTCTATAGCCATTACTTGAAATATTTGAAAATTTAGCCAATAGGCTATATTGATTATCAACAATACCACTCGAATATTCAAATTGTTTTTTTTGTGTGTTGAATGAACCATTATAATAACCAAGTCTTAAATAAGGTTTATCTGTGTAATTTTTTGTAATAATATTAATAGTGCCTCCAATAGCAGGGTAACCAAAAGCAGATTTACCAGCACCTTTTTGAATTTGTAATAATTCAGCATTGCCTACTAGATCGGGCATATCAAGCCAATAAACATTGTGGTCTTCTGGATCATTTTGTGGCACACCATTAACTGCAACCGCTATTCTACGCTGGTCAAAACCTCTAATACTTATGTAATTATAACCGATTCCATTTCCATTTTCTGAATAAGATGAAACAGAAGGCAAAAGAGAAAGATACTGTGGAATATCCTGTAACGAATAATTTTTTGAGATAAATTTTTCGTTCAGGATATTTTGATTGATTGGAGAGATTGTG
Organism: Ignavibacteriales bacterium; assembly: GCA_035361425.1. GTDB lineage: Bacteria > Bacteroidota > Ignavibacteria > Ignavibacteriales > DAOSCP01 > DAOSCP01. The sequence goes on from DAOSCP010000003.1 coordinate 11,083, forward strand.
TTATAATTATTACCTAAAACTACAACAGATTTCAGCAAATAATTTTTTGGTTCTAAATATACTTCTTCAAGTTTATCTTGAATTTTTATCTGTTTCTTTTCATAACCAATATGTGAAAGTATAATTTCACTTACATCATGATTAATAACAACTTTACCATTTTCATCAGATTTTGCCAGTACTTTTTCATTTAAATCCATAATAACAACATTGGGAATAGGGTTTTTAGAAATAGAATTATAAACAGTAAAAACATAATTTGTAGCATAAAGATAAGAGCAAAAAAGCAATGTTAGGAACATTTTGAGCATTTTAGACCTCCATAATTTAAAACTAAAAAGAGCCGTAGGGAGTAATACGGCTCTTTTTAAAATATTTTTTTTATTACATACTCCCTACGCTGGCATTACCCAGATCAGGTTCAAAGGGTATAATCTCAGCCTTTAGAAATTACTCTAAAAGCACCCCTTTAACTATATTTGAAAGAACAACTATCCAGGAATTACTAACTTTTGACCTTTTTGTATAGTATTTCCTTTAATTTTATTTACTTTTTTAAGTTCTGCTACTGAAACATCAAATTTCTCTGCAATAGTTCCAATAGTATCACCTTTTTTTACAACATAAGTCTTTGTTTTCGCTTTACTGTTTTTAGCTTTTGCTTCTGAGTTTTTAGTTTTTTTAGAAGAATTATCACCATAAGAAATATTACTATTATCTACAGGTATTTTTAATTTGTAATTTTTAGGAACGATATTAGAAGATAAATTATTAGTTTCTTTTAACTCCTTGACGCTAATACCATATTTTTTGGCAATTGACTTAATATTTTCTTTTTTAGTAGTAGTATAATATTCAAATCTTTCATTTTTTATTTTAGTATTACTTCTTTGTGCTATGTCAGTTTGTGAATTATAAATCTTTATTATTTGCCCTTTATGAAGATTATTCGTACGTAAGTTATTCCATGATTTGATCTGTTTAGCTGTAACTCCAAATTTTGCAGCAATTCTTTTTATGCTATCACCTTTTTTAACTTTATAACTTACAACACTATTACTATTTTCTTTTTCTTGAATACCTGTTCTCTTTTCAACTTGTAAAGTTCTTCTTTCAGAAGCTGAAATATTATCAAAAGAAGCAAAATATTCCTTTTTGTCTTCAGGTACAAGAATTTTAAGTGCCTGTCCTTCTTTTATTGTAGTAGTGTATGGAATATCATTCCAGTTTCTTATATCAAGAGCTCTAACTTCAAATAATTTTGCTATATCAACAAGATTATCATTTTGTTTAACATGATAAATTACAACTGCTTTACCTTCAGGAACTTCAAAATCATTAATTTCTTCTTGATTATTATCAACAGTTTCAGAATTCGTAACTATTTGATAGCCGCCTTCAAGATATTTAACATTAGTATTTTCATTTTTTACTAAATTATTTTCATCAATCTCAACATTGCCATTTTTGGTAGGGATTTTTAGTTGAATACCACGAGTTAATTTAGTTCTAACAGATATATTATTAGCTTTAGCTAAATCTTCTGCATTAATACCAAATTTACTTGCAATAGAAGTTACAGTTTCACCTTTTTTTACAAAATAATTAATAAAAGATGGTTTAACTTCTTTAACATTATTATTTTCAAAATTAGCAGCAAAAGTATTATAAGCATATGATGGAATTTTTAATTTATAGCCAGATGATAAATTAGGCGGAGTTACATTTTGCACCAATTCAGGATTTAAAGATTGTAATAAATCTTCGGAAACATCTGCAAGTTTAGCCAAAGTTGATAAATCATAAGAACCATTCACTGTATAAGTAGTATATTCAATCGGTTTTTGATAATTTATTTCAGTAAAACCATATTTTTCTGGATTAGATGCAATAAGAGTAACAGCGATAAATTGCGGTACATAATTTCTAGTTTCTCTTGGTAAATGTTGTTGTATTTCCCAGAAATTATTTGAACCACCTTTAGCAATAGCTCTAGCAGGTCGTCCTGGACCAGCATTGTAACCAGCTAAGGCCAAGTTCCAATCATTAAATTGTCTGTAAAGATCTTTTAAAAATCTAGCAGCAGCACGAGTTGCTTTTTCAGGATCTCTTCTTTCGTCAATATAAAAATTAACATCTAAGCCATATAAAACAGCGGTACCTTTCATAAATTGCCATAAGCCAACGGCTTTTGCAGGAGAAACAGCATTTGGATTCACACCGCTTTCTATCATGCATAAAAACATAAGTTGAGTTGGAACGCCTTCTTCTTCAAATATTTTAGATATCATAGGAAAGTATTTACCTGATCTTTCCAACCAGGTTTGCATAATTTTTCGACCTCGGCCAGTAAAAAACTCTACATAAGCGTCTACTTCTGGAGTAATATCAAGTGGAAAATCTTTAAGAATTATTACATTTTTTGGTTTATTTTTTTCTGGATTTTCAACTAATTCTTTTGTAGGTACGCTTCTTTGTATCCATTCTTGAAGAGCTGTGATTGATACATCCGGTGGAAGCTCAGGTAGTTTTTCGATTAATTTTTGATAATCTTCTGTAATAGATTTTTCTAATTCTACATAATAATTATTATCATCGATATTTGGATAGTAACTAAGATTATTAATAAGCCTTAATGCGTTTTCATAATATTTAATAGCTTCGTTAACTGAATTTTGTCTTTGTTTTTCTAAAGCTAAAATATAATTTTGTCTAGCTTCTTCCAAAAGACGATTAACTTCTGCATTTGAAGATACTTGTTTTTTAGGTAATTTTATATCATTATTTTCTTGTTTTTCTATCTTTATAGAAGAACAAGAAAGTAATGATAAGCTGAATATTGTAGTAAGTATTAAAACATTTACTTTACTACTTAGCTTTTTTAATATCATTATTCCTCCTAATTTAAATACAAATCTAAATATAAGATATTTTTTTATAAAATCCAAATTATCAAATATTTATATATAATTACTTAATAAAATATTTCAATATTTGTGCCAACTTATTTATTTGCAATAGCAATTGTTGCAAGATAAATACTTTTAGCGGCATTATCCTTTAAAATTTTTGCACATTCCAATGTTGTAGCACCTGTTGTTACTATATCATCAACCAAAAGTATGTTTTTATTTTCAATATTGTTTTTAACAATCACATCAAAAACCCCATTTACATTTTTCTTTCTTTGAGTTTTATCTAATTTTGTTTGAGTTGATGTGTATGTTACTCTTTGAAATGATGTTGTATCTACTTGAATATTTAAATTATCACCTATACCTTTTGCTATATAATATGATTGGTTATAGCCTCTTTCTCTATACTTAACTTTATGAAGTGGTACCGGAATTATCAAATCAATCTGCCATAAATATTTTATTTCTGTTTCATAAAACCGTGCAAGTTTCTCACCAAAATATATACCAATATCTGTTCTATCTTTATATTTTAACAAATGAACTGCATGCTGCAAACTTTTTTTCTTTTCGAACAAAAACAATGAAACAAATCCTTCGATTAATTTTTCGTTTTCAAATTTTTCTTGAAAGTATGCTTGTAATTCTTGTTGATTTAATTTTTCAATCTTTGCATTACATTTACTACATATGATAATTTCATCATATGATAATTTTTCCTGGCAACCAGGACAAGTTCTTGGAAGAAAAAAATCAAGAATAGGAGTAATGAAATCTTTAATTTTTTTTATTTTTTCCATCACCAAATAAATAATTTTTATAATACTTTAAATGCCACCATGCATGTATTATACTTAACCATCCCATAACTATACCAAAATCTACATGAAAAAGATATATATCAAATGGTAATCTATATTTTATATCATAATTTATTTGGATAACAAGATATAAACCTAATAATCCAGAAAATAAAAAAGATAATAATAATATTGTATTCCAAAATTGTCTATGTTGCATAATGGTAATTACATTTTTTTTATACATAATTTTAGAAAGAAAATAAAGTAAAAAAGTTGCTAGCGTCAAAGATATAAAATGATACTTCGGATCATTTTTATTTATTTTAGGAGTATTCTTTGGCATTACACTGGCTTGCTCAATTTTAGGAAGATTTGAAGATTGTTTTAATGTATCCACAGATCGAACATTTTGAAAAATCTTTTTCTCTTTTATTTTTACTTTGCTCGTATTAGATGTAATATTGTTTTTAATTTTATCTATTTTATCCTCAATGAGATTTCCCGCTTTTCCAACATTTAAATATTTAGGCACAGATAAATCACAAATCGTATCACCATTTGCATCAACGTATCTCCCACACATTTGTGTGCAATTAACCATTCCCTTAGGACACTCAACAGTATATTCCTGGCAATAAATTAAAGAAAATGAAAAAATGAAAACTATATATACCAAAAAATTCATATCTTTGTATTTTAATTTTTTACAAAAATAAGTAAATTATGAGTAATTACAAAATTGTTATTCAATACGATGGCACTCAATATTGCGGTTGGCAAATCCAAAATAATGATGTATCAATACAACAAAAAATTCAAGATGCCATTAAAATTATTTTAAAAGAAGAAGTAAATTTAATTGGAGCTGGTAGAACAGATGCAGGAGCTCATGCTTTAGGACAAGTTGCTAACTTCAAAACCTCTAAAAGTTTTTTATTAGATAAATTTCTTTATTCACTAAATTCAATTTTGCCACCTGATATTTCTATCAAAGAAATACAGCTAGTAGATGATAATTTTCACTCTCGGTTTGATGCAAAAAAACGTAAATACATCTATCTTATCAGTAAAAATAAATCTCCCTTTTGGGAAAGATTCAGCTACAGATATCATAAATCTATTAATATCTATCTACTCAATAATTACGCCGAAATATTAAAAGGCGAACACAATTTTTTCAACTTATGTAAAGAAACTCCAGATGTAAAACATTACAATTGTTTCATGTATGATATGAAATTTATTGAATTTAATGATTTAATTGTTTGCAAACTTATTGCTAATAGATTTATTTTTGGTATGATACGAACTATCATAGGGACATTGTTAAAAGCACAACAAGCTAATCAACCAATAGAGTTCATTAATAATATCTTGGAATTAAAGGCAGATAATCCTTATAAACAATTTATTGTACCTGCAAAAGGACTTATATTATATCGTGTTTATTATTAAACTTTTCTAATTTTTTTACGTTTGAACCATTTGGATTTAGGGATAATAGGCAAAAAGAAATCAATTAAACACAACTTGATTTTTTCTTTTAAGTAATTTTTTGTACAAGATGTATCAAAGTATCTATACCCTAAAACTAAATTTGCATAAAATTTTTTTTCTTCCATACCTTCTTTCAGTTCTTCAATATGATGAGTAATCATATTTGCTTTAAGAAAAACTCTAAATCTTCCAAACGTTGGGTTATATATTTTTCTTAAAAGTGATGGAATATGCACAGGCATTAACTCTTTGATATATAAATATTTGAAATTATTATTGATTAAATAGTTGGCAACAAACGACTCTGCATGTTTTGAAAACCCGAAGATTTTTGAATTTGATTTTATAAAATTATAATCTATGATAGCAAAGTCCAGCCCAAGTGTATAATATTTTTCTATCCATTCTGCACTTGCCCAAACAGAACCAGTTTTCATCATTAAATTAGTATATTTATATATTAGAGCATCGTCAAATATCCATGTATCAGCTTCAAGTAAAACAACATAATCAGTATTTTGCGGGATGTATTCCAATGCTGCAAAAATTAATTTAGAATTTCCTGTCAAATGCCCATCATTTTTCGTTTCAACGATAACATCAAAAAAAGGTTTTATATCATCTGGTATTAAATAACCATCATCTTTACCATTGTGTGAACAGATAATAAAATAATTGTTTGATTTCCAGAATTTTCTGATAATGTCAATATTAATTTTCAAATCATTAATTCTATTGTAAACTCTTAAAATAATAGCTAAATTCATAACACCTCTTTTATTAACAAAAAAAGGAGCTTTTAGCAAGCCCCTTTGAGTTATTTATATTTTCTAATAAAATCAATTCTATCCTGTAATTTATCAACTGGGACTAAAAGTTTATCTTTTCCATAAATTGCATCTTCTCTATGGTGGAAAGCAAGTTCATAATCTTTACTCATAACAATAGCTTCTTCAGGGCAAACTTCTTCACAAAGGCCACAGAATATACATCTTAGCATATTAATTTCAAAAACTTCTGGATATCTTTCTTTTTCTAAATCTGTTTCGTTAGCTCTAACTTCAATTGCCAAAGCTGGACATACGCGAGAACAAAGACCACAAGCAACACATCTTTCCCTTCCGTCATCTTCTTGAACGAGAACGGGACGTCCTCTATAAGAACTTGGGGGCTCAAATTTTACTTCTGGATATTCCATCGTGAATTTTGGCTTAAACATTTGTTTAAATGTTTGCAATAAGCCTTTTACAGTTTGCGGTAGATATGTTTTTTGTAATAGAGTTAAATCTTTATGTCTTACACGTATTTTCTTTTCCATATTATTACCTTTCATTAAATTTTAAATATCATAACAACTAATGCAACCCAAACCAAATTCAATATTGATAGTGGAAACATCACATACCAACCCAATTTCATTAATTGATCATATCTAAAACGTGGGATTGTCCATCTTACAAGAATAAAGAAAAATAAAACAACACCAACTTTAATAAAAAATGAAAGTACACTTAACCAAAATACAGCATTAGCTGATAGATTAAACTTATCTATAAAAGGAATAGCCCAACCACCAAGATATAAGGTAACAATCATAGCTGAAGCAATTATCATATTTGCATATTCTGCTAAGAAAAATCCAGCAAATCTCATACTACTATATTCTGTATGATACCCTCCCACAAGCTCAGGTTCTGCTTCCGGTAAATCGAAAGGTAAACGATTAGTTTCAGCAAAAGCAGAAACAACAAAAGTAATAAATCCAATAGGTTGCAATATTGCATTCCACAATGTATTAATTTGAGTGTTAACAATATCATAAGGTCTTAAAGAACCTGCAACAATAAATACTCCAGCAATTGAAAAGCCCATAGAAACTTCGTAAGATATCATCTGTGCGGATGATCTTATACCACCCAATAATGAATATTTACTACCAGAAGACCAGCCCGCAAGTGTAATACCATAAACGCCAAGTGATGTTAAAGCCAACACATAAAGAATTCCAATATTTACATCTGCTACTACCATTTTTACTTGACGGCCGAAAATTTCGGTAACAGGTCCCCAAGGAATGACAGCATAAGTAGAAGTTGCTACAATAAGTGCTATAACAGGAGCTAAAAAATGTAATGTTTTATTTGCTTTAGCAGGAACAATATCTTCTTTTAATAACAATTTTAATACATCTGCAAAAGGTTGTAATATACCTTGCCATCCAACTCTGTTAGGTCCTAATCTATCCTGAACCCAGGCAGCTATTCTTCTTTCAAAGTAAACTAAATAGGCTACAGTTGTCAATGTTACAGTTAAGACAAAACCAATTTTTATTAAAGCTTCAACTATTACAGTTATTATATCCATTTTAATACCTTAAATAATTTTATAATTGATAACCTAAATCGCCAATTATATCGTAATCAATATTTTTAAATTCTGGATAATATTTTTTCATTTCTTCAAAAACATCATCCGCCATAGTAAATTTATATTTTTCGTCAAGCAAATTAAGTAATTTTTGATAAATTAACCATGCTGGTAAGACATCTCTTAGTTTATCGTAACCGCCCCATCGATCCCACTGTGTACCAAATTTTTCCAATCTGCCCAAACCTTCGTCGTTTAAAGTTCTTTTATTATATTTTGTTCTTATAGCAGGTTTGATTTTTTGAACACGTTTTTGGAAATTAACAATAGTACCAAATTTTTCTGCATAAGTAGAGATGCCTATAGAAATATTAGCTGACTTTGTAGTATCATTATTATTAGTGCTTAATGCAATAATTGCAGATAAATTTTTAACTTTCTCCCATTTGCTAAAATCAATATTTTCATCTGCAACTACTAGAACTTTAATATTATCCTCGATTAATTTATCAAATAAGTTTCTTGAAGAGTTAAGTTCTTTTAATTTATTTTTGAATATAATCTTCACACCATTATAATTAGGAGTTCTATCGGCTTTTATTAAAATTTCATCTTCAAGTTCTGGTTGTAAGTGATTTATTAAATATAGCTTTGATGCAGCAAAATTGGTTGCTACAAGTCTGGAAAGCATAAAATTATCTTCCAGTGTAGCATAAGGAGAAACAATAAAACCAATTCTATCAGCAGACACTGACTTTAACGTTTTAATAACTTCCGAAAGCCCTTCATCCCATTCTGTAGCTTTACCAGAGATATTTACTTTTTCAACTCTATTTTCATTAACAAATTTAAAAGTATTAAGTCTTCCAAAATCGCACATCCAAGAAGAATTGACTTCTTTATTTTTTCTAGGAGTAAGCCTTAAAATTTCATTATTTCTTGTCCAGATTTCTATATTGCAACCCCTTGAGCATCCTTGACAAATGGAATTGGTTTTGCTCATATCCCATACACGAGCTTTAAAGCGGAAATCAGCATTAGTTAAAGCACCAACAGGACATATATCTACAGTATTGAGCGTATATGGATTATCAAAACTTTGTCCTGGAGCTGTTTCGATAGTTACCCTATCACCTCTTTGCACAAAGGTAAGTTGAGGACTTTTTGCTATTTCAGCAGAGAAACGAATACACCTTGAACAACTTATGCATCTTTCTCCATCAAAGATAATATGAGGTCCAAGTTGAACTCTTTTTCTTTTATGATTTTTTTCTTCAGTAAATCTACTTTCACCAACACTATATTTATAAGCATAATCCTGTAATTTACATTCTCCAGCTTCATCACAAATAGGGCAATCAAGTGGATGATTGATTAATATCATCTCCATAACAGAATTTCTAGCTTTTACAACATTTTCACTTTTAGTATGGACTACCATACCATCAGTCGCAAGTGTAGCACAGGATATAGCTAATTTTGGCATTTTTTCAATTTCTACTAAACAAATTCTACAGTTCCCAGATACTGACAACTCGGGATGCCAACAAAAATGTGGAATGGATATTCCATTTTCCCTTGCAACTTCAATTACTGTTTGGCCTTGTTTAAATTCACATACTTTACCATCAATTGTAATCTTTGGCATGTTTTACCTTTCAAGAATTTTTTTTAAATGTAAATTTAAGAATATTTCTATATTTTTTAAAATTAAATTATTGCAAAATTAAAGTCGAAAAGCAATCGGGATTAAACAAGCTTAGTAATTTATTTACTTCATCAATAGAAACATTATCAATTTGTTTTATTGTTTCACTTAACTCAATTATTTTATTAAAATAATATTCATTATTGCCAAGACGAAACAGTTTTTCATTAAAATTCTCTTGTTGCATAATATATATACCTTTTAAATAATCTTTGGCTCTAAAAAAATTTTTGCTATCAATTCCATTTTTTAATAATTTATCTAATTCCTGAGTTACCAAATGTATAGCTTTTTGATAATTTTTTTTGTTAGTAGAAAAATATATCCCAAATGTTGATATATCGCGATAACTATTAATAAATGACGATATTTGATAAGTCATACCTTTTTGCTCTCGTAATTTTTGGAATAGAAGTGATGTAGAACCCTCTCCCAGTATAGCCGAAATAATATTTAATGCCATTCTTTTTTCGTATAACATACCAGGCAAAGATGTTCCTAATTGAACATGTGTTTGTTGATAACCAATTTCTTTCTTAATATTAAATTTTTTTGTTGGTAAGGATAAATGATTATTATCGCATTTCTTCCCTTCTTTAAAGGTGTATCTGGATACTAAATCGACCAATTTATCATGTTCATAATTGCCAGCTAAAGCAATAACTAAATTTTGTGAAACATAATATTTGTTAAAATAATCAAATAGATCCGTCTGTGTAAAACTCATTATATTTTTTCTTTTACCTAAAACAGGAAACTTTAAGTTGCTTTTATGATATAATTTTTCTTCGAAAAGATCAAGAATATATTCCTCAGCTGTATCTTTTACATCGTATATTTCATCAATAATAACTTTTTTTTCTTTATTGAGTTCTTTTTTATCAAAACTGGGATTTTGCGATATATCATATAGAATATCAAAAGTGTTTTCAACATTTTCTTTTAATACTTTGGCATAATAACAAGTAAGTTCTTTTGATGTGTAAGCATTAATATATCCGCCTTTGCTTTCAATTTCATAAGTAATATCAAAATAAGTTCTTTTATCTGTTCCTTTAAATACCATATGCTCAATTAAATGAGTAATACCATTGTTTTCTTCACTTTCATTTATAGTACCTGTTTTTATAAAAATTCCAAGCGAAACGATGGGAGAATATTTTAAATTTTCTGTAATTATGGTAATTCCATTGGGAAGAACTGTTTTATTAATATTTTTTTGCATTATTCTCAATCTAATAAAATTTAGAACTGTAAATTTAATAAAATAGAGCGGAATAAAAAAGAAAATAACTATAGATATAAACGAGAAAAACCTCGGTATCTATCTAACTAATTATAATTTTAGCATTCTAAAAAATATTCAAAATGAAAACCGAATTTTTTTTAAAATAGCCAGCTTAATTGCATTTTGGCTGTTTCACTCATCATGCTTTTATCCCAGGCTGGCTCCCACACTAAATCCACATAACAATCTTTAACTCCTTCAACAGATTTTACTTTATATCTAACTTCTGCAGGAAGTGTATCGGCAACCGGACACATTGGAGTTGTTAAAGTCATTTTTATATAAACATTAGCATCATCATAAATCTCAATTTCATAAATCATTCCTAATTCGTATATATCAACCGGAATTTCTGGATCGTAACAAGTTTTAAGCATTTTAATTACTTCTTGTTTAAGTTGCTCTTTTTCTTTTTGTGTTAATTGTTTATTTTCATCAGGGACTAACATAAAAAACCTCCATTATTCAGTTTTAGCAACATCGGATTTATTATTAGCTGCGTTTTCGTAAGTATGCCACGGCAAAGTAGCACATTTTACCCTTGTTGGATATTTTCTAACTCCAGCAAAAACTGCTAATTTCCCCATTTGTTCCAAATCTATCGGGTCATCAATTTTTGATGTTACAATTTTATGAAAATCATCGTAAATTTTTTGTGCTTCCTCTAAAGTTTTACCTTTTAAGATGGTTGTCATAATTGATGCACTTGATTTAGAAACAGCACATCCCTGCCCCTGAAATGCTATATCTACAATAACACCGTTTTCAATTAAAACATAAATATCTATTTCATCGCCACATAGTGGATTGTGCCCCTTTGCAAAATGAGTATATTTTTCCAAAACTTTAAAATTTCGTGGACTTTTGTTGTGATCAAGTATCATTTGTTGATATAAATCATTAATATCAGACATCTTACCCCCTAAGAAAATAATTTGATAGCATTTTTAACTGCGTTTATAAAAATATCTATTTCTTCAAAAGTATTATAAAAAGCAAAAGATGCTCTTGCTGTTGCAGGAATTCCAAACCTTCTCATAACTGGTTGTGTGCAATGATGCCCTGCTCTTACACATACATTTTGTTCATCTAACAAAGTTCCCAAATCGTGTGGATGAGCTAACTCTGAATAAAAAGAAAGTACTGATGCTTTATTTTTACTTGTTCCAATTATTCTTATATCTGGCAGTTTGCTAATCTCAGCAGTTGCATAATCTAATAACTCTTTTTCATATTCTTGAATATCATTGATATTAAATTGAGAAAAATACTCAATAGCTTTTCCTAATCCAATAATTCCTTCTATATTAGGAGTACCAGCTTCAAATTTATTTGGGAGATCATTAAATATTGTGCCATCAAAACTAACAGATAAAATCATATCACCGCCAGTTTGATAAGGCACCATCTCTGTTAAATATTGTTTTTTACCATAAACAACACCTGTTCCAGTAGGCCCGTATATTTTGTGACCGGAAAATACTAAAAAATCACAATCTAACAATTGAACATCTATTTTGTAATGTTGTATAGATTGAGATGCATCGATAATGACTTTTATACCATTTTTATGTGCTATTTCAATATATTTTTCAATTGGATTAATTGTTCCTAAAGAATTTGAAATGTGCACCAATGATAAAATTTTAGTTTTTTCTGTGATTAATTTTTCAAACTCTTCGGAAATTAAATCACCATTATCGTCAACAGGAATTACTTTAAGCTTAATTTTATTATATTTTTCTAATTCCTGCCAGGGCACAATATTAGCATGATGCTCCATATGTGAGATTATTACTTCATCTCCTTCTTTCAAATATGTTTTGCCCAAAGAATAAGCAAGAAGATTAAGTGATTCAGTTGCACCTTTTGTAAAAATTATTTCCTCATCATATTTAGCGTTGATAAAATTCTTTATAATCGTACGCACTTTTTCATATTCATCTGTAGATTTTTGACTTATATAGTAAACGCCTCTGTGAATATTTGCATTGTAGCGATAATAATAATCACTAAGCGTATCAATAACTACTTTGGGTTTTTGCGTTGTAGCAGCATTGTCTAAATAAACTAAAGGTTTTCCATTTATTGTTTGAGTTAAAACAGGAAAGTCTGCTCTTATTTTTTCTATATTATTTTTTATGTAATTATTCATATTATAAATTGAGTTTGTTATTGACTTTTTTTGATAAGTACTCTATAATATTATCGTGTTTTATTTCTTCAAAAATTTCACTAATAAAAGCATGTATCATAATTTGAGTTGCCAAATTTCTGTCAATTCCTCTTGAAAGTAGGTAGAATAATCCATCTTTATCAAGTTGTCCAACAGTTGCCCCGTGAGTACATTTCACATCATCGGCAAAAATTTCCAATTGCGGTTTAGCATTAACAACAGCATCGTTGGAAATTAAAAGATTTTTATTTTGTTGATATGCATTTGTTTTTTGTGCATCTTTCCTTACAATTATTTTACCATTAAAAACATTTTTAGCTTGTCCATTTAAAACACTTTTATAAACTTCATTACTATAACAATTAGGTAAAGCATGATCAATAAGTGTATGATTATCATATAGTTCTTTATCTTTTGCAACAACAACTCCATATAGATTTGCGGTTACCTCCTGTCCATCCATTATAACATTAGTATCATTACGTAATAATTTCCCGCCAAGTGAAAACCTATAATGAGTTATCTCTGAGCCTTTATTTGCTCTTATTTGAGTTTTATTAATATGATACGATTGTACATCTTCATCATCTATTTCGTAAATTTTAACAAATGAATTCTTTCCAATAATAATATTATTGTAAACTGAATTCAAATATGCTTTAGTTGTATCACCTGAGTAATAGAAAAATAAACTAACTTCACAATTGTCACCAATAGTTATGAAATTTCTAATAGGAGAATAAATATTTTCACTATCTGAACCAGTTATAAACACGAAATTCAAAACATCTTCAACAACTGTTTTATTGGGTACTTTAAGAAAAATTCCATCGAGTGAAAAAGCAACATTTAAGGCAGAAAAACCATTATCAATAGTAGAATATTTAGAATAATTTGCTTCCAGTTCTGCAAAATCGCTTATAATAGCGGTATCAAGTGATTTCAATGTAATTTTTTTATTATTAATTGTATTTTCGATTATTTTACCGTTTGAAAGAACAAGTGTATTTTCTTTTGTGTAAAAATCAATTTTGGTTTTTATAGGTCTTTCGGAAAGTGTTCTTAAAGGTACATACTTATTTTGTAAAATAGAATCGACTGGAATATATTTCCAATCTTCAACCTTGTTATTTGGGAAATAATAATTGTTGAAATTTCTTATAGCATCTTTTTTAACATTCACAATAAAATCATTATTATAATCTTTTAATTTAAGCAAAAAATTATTGAAATTTTGATTCAAGTAATTAACATAATCTATATGTTTATAATTTACTGTATTCATGTTATTATGCCTTTACTAATTCTTCTTTAATCCAATCATAGCCCTTTTCTTCGAGTTCAAGGGCAAGCTCTTTACCACCAGATTTAGCAATTCTACCATTTACAAGAACATGCACATAATCTGGTTGAATATAATTTAAAAGTCTTTGATAATGCGTAATTAATAATACAGAGCTTTCTGGATTTTTTTCTTTGAAGATATTAACTCCATTAGCTACTTCTTTAAGCGCATCGATATCAAGCCCCGAATCAGTTTCATCTAAAATAGCAAGTTTAGGCTCAAGGAAAAGTAACTGAAAAATTTCATTTTTCTTTTTCTCACCACCTGAAAATCCGTGGTTCACAGAACGATACAATAAATTCTCATTTATATTAACATATTTCATTTTTTCTTTTATCAAAGCTGAAAAATCCATAGCATCAAGTTCATCTAGCCCTCGATATTTTCTAATTTCATTAATTGCCGTTTTGAGCAATGTTAGATTATTAATACCAGGAATTTCTATTGGATATTGGAAAGCTAAAAATAATCCTTCACGTGCTCTATCTTCTGGGGGCATTTCTAAAAGATCTTTGCCCATAAATTTTATTTCACCATGTGTTACTTCATAACCCTCTTTACCAGAAAGAACCGCCGCCATTGTGCTTTTTCCTGAACCATTAGGACCCATAATAGCGTGTATTTCACCTGGTTTAATTTCTAAATTTATCCCTTTTAATATTTGTTTATCACCAATAGCTGCATGTAAATTTTTTATTGAAAGCATTTTTAGTTCCTCTTAAATTTGTTTTTATAAAATTTTCGTATTTTTTAACCAACACTACCTTCCAGACTTACGCTTAATAATTTTTGCGCCTCAACAGCAAATTCCATAGGTAATTGTTGAAATACTTCTTTGCAATAACCGTTCACAATCATGGAAATAGCATCTTCTTTGGAAATACCTCTTTGGTTTAAGTAAAATATTTGATCTTCGCCGATTTTTGAAGTTGTTGCTTCGTGTTCAATTTGAGCCGTATTGTTATTAACTTCCAAATAAGGAAATGTATGTGCCCCACATTTATCACCAATCAACAAACTATCGCATTGAGAAAAGTTTCTTGCATTATCAGCTTTGTTCAATACCTTAACAAGCCCACGATATGAATTATTACTATATCCGGCGGAAATACCTTTTGATACAATTGTACTTTTTGTATTTTTACCGATATGAATCATTTTAGTTCCAGTATCAGCCTGCTGATAATTATTAGTTACAGCAACAGAATAAAATTCGCCAACAGAATTGTCCCCTTGTAAAATACATGACGGATATTTCCAGGTAATAGCAGAACCAGTTTCAACTTGCGTCCACGAAATTTTAGAATTTACTCCTTTGCAAATACCTCTTTTAGTAACAAAATTATAAATACCGCCTCGACCATATTTGTCACCAGGATACCAGTTTTGAACAGTAGAATATTTAATTGTAGCATTATCAAGAGCAATAAGCTCAACAACTGCTGCGTGTAATTGGTTTGTATCTCGAATAGGTGCAGTGCAACCTTCAAGGTAACTAACATAACTATTATCGTCGGCAATGATAAGAGTTCTTTCAAATTGTCCTGTCTCACTAGCATTTATTCTAAAATATGTAGAAAGTTCCATTGGACATCTTACGCCTTTAGGAATGTAAACAAAAGAGCCATCTGTAAAAACTGCAGAATTTAATGCTGCAAAATAATTATCTGTTACAGGAACAACAGAAGCAAGATATTTTTGTACTAATTCTGGATGCTCTTGTATAGCCTCAGAAATAGAACAGAAAATAATTCCTAATTCTTTTAATTTTTCTTTATAAGTTGTTGCAACAGAAACACTATCAAGCACAGCATCCACTGCAACGCCAGCAAGTCTCATTTGCTCTTCTAATGGTATACCTAATTTATCAAAAGTTCTTTTTATTTCTGGATCTAATTCATCTAATGAATTTAGTTTCGGTTTTTTAGGTGCAGCATAATATGAAATATCTTGATAATCTATTGGTGGATAGAAAATATTTGCCCACTTCGGTTCTTCCATCTTTTGCCAGGCCCTAAAAGCTTTAATTCTAAAGTCTAACATAAATTTGGGCTCATTTTTTTTTGCTGAAATCATTTCAATGATTTCTTCATTTAAACCTTTAGGGGCAATTTCCATATCGATTTTTGATGTAAAACCGTATTTATATTCATCTAACCCTAATTCTTCTATTGTAATTTTTTCATCAGCCATTGTATATTCCTCTTGTTTTTTCTATATAACAACTAAAAATATATTTTTTGTTCAAAAATTATTAAAAAACGTAAAATACAAAAATAAGATTTTTCTTAATTAGTATAAAATTTACCTACTACTGTTTACAATTTTTTAACATTCATTAACTCTTTAAATTTCAAGAAATACGCAATCAATAACCTTTTTTTCTTGTTTTTTTCGCTATTTTTTTTTATATTTATTAGTTAATAATATAACACAAGAATAACAAAAGGAGTAGAAATGAATTTAAACGAAATTAAAGAAAAAATAGGTTTTGATGTTAAAGATTCAGTGTATAACGAACAAATAATACACTATATCAACATAAAACTAGCATCATTAGGTCAACCTATATACTCAGGTGCTCAACAATCTCAATTTATTGAACTTGCGCAAGGTGTAATTAAAAATCTTCGTGAAAAAAACAAATTATTATCCAATTATTATCCCCCTGTTGATCAAAGAATTCAAGCTTTTCTTGATAATTATTTTAGTGATATTACAGGATTGCCTAAACTATCTCTTCCTACAAAAACTTTTATATTAGATAGATATGGTTTAGCAAGAGTTTTATCTTTACCACCTGATAAAGATGACTTTAAATCTGAATACATCAATAGTTATAGAATTAAACAAGGTGTTTTACATAATCCAGCTTCTGATAGAAGAACAACTGCCGGCGTATTCCATGTTGCCGAAGGTGGTTTATCTATACCTAATGACAAAAAAGCTGTTCCTAAATTAACATCTTATTTATTATTATTAAATGCCTTTAATCCACCCAAAGATTTAATGAAATTACCTTTTACATCGACTCAAAAAGAACAAGCAGAATTATTTGTTTCGTTACTACTAAGACCTATCGTAGTTCCTGAAGTGCCTGGAGTTACAGAAGCTAAAAGTATGGAAGTTAGATTTTTTGTTCCAGGTAATTTTGTTTCAAACTTAGACTTTGTTGAATCTATATTTGGTAATGCTGGAGACCCATTCCTACCAGAAAACGATGCAGCCTTAGATTTTGACCACTGGACAGGTACAACAGGCTGTGTTATTCTTGCACCTCATTTAACAAAATTAACAAAAAAATCTTTAGGTCTTCCACATTGGGATAATGCTACCGAAAGACAAAGAAAAGATGGAATGTGTTATAAAGATGAAAATGAATTATATAATGATGGCCAAGCTTTCAAAATTACACTAAGAACTGATGATGGAATAATTGTTACTGTTATAGCAGATAATTATTTTGGTTACTGCAAAAAAGAAGTAAAAACTCAAATTAGTTTTTCCGCAAATCTCATTGGAAATGTGGAAGAAGAACACGCAGGCGGAGCACTTGTATTTCCAAGTTACCAATTAGGTGACGAATTCTATGATGACAACCAATTTATAAAAAATAATACAACTTTTGAAGAAAATATCAAATTACACTCTAGCTTTATGGATATAAATCATGATGATGGATATGCCATTGATAAAAATTATCCTAAAATTTGGTATGTACCAGAAAATGCCAAATTCAGTATAATCACTCAATCCATAACCTGGAATTGGAAAGGTAAGGATGTTACGATAAAATTAAGACCCGATCATGTATATATTTTACCCTCTGGATATAAAATTAGATGCGAAAAAAATCCTTATATACCAAGTTGGAGACTCGTTGGCACAGTTGCCGAAGGTACTTTCTGCCATAAACCTTCAACTGTATCTGGTGGCGGTAAATCAGAAATTTCTAAATGTATTGGTAACTCCATTCTATACGGTCCATTTTTCATTGCAGACTTCGAAAATGATATGAAAAAAGTTGATGAAATCATTAACTATGACTATAGCAAAAGATACAAAATTCCACTACCTAATAAAGTTGGTCATATTAGCAGAAAATTACTTTCTCCTGATCGTTCTCTTGGTTCTGTAATAAAAATGCTTACACCTTCACCAGATTTTACTGATGAATATAATGAATGGTTAAATAGTATTCCTAACTATATAAAAGGAATTGTATTCATTATAAAAAGGCTTTACAAACCTGAATGGGAACAAAACTGGAAAGATTATTTCAGTGTAGATATCGTCAATGGTGAATTTGGTCACGAATTAAAATATAATCAAAGAAAAATTATAGCGTCTTACTTAAGAGTTGGTTTATTGAAAGATAGAACCTGGCGAACTTTTAAACTTCGACAAGATTTCATTCCATCTGATAAAATTCAAATGGAAGATGATATTACCGCTTCTATCGTATTACCTGCTAATTATTTCGAAAATTTAAATACAGCTTACAAACACAATAGTATTAAAATAGCTCAAAACTGCGAATACAGATTTTTCCAAAGACCAGATGAAGTTATATATCGTGGTTACGATAAACAAGCAGAAAAAGATATTTCATCACCAAATACTTTTATTTCCAACTTTGAGCCTTTAACTATCGAAGACGCTAAACGTATGCTCGATGATATAATTGGTTTTGAAAATTTTTCCGAGCCAATGAAACAGTTTATCAAAAAATTTGTTGAAGAACCAGATACAACTTACTTTGTATCATCTGACCATCCAAGAATAGTAAATGGCAAACCATCTAAAAACTTGCGTTATTTACAAAATAGACAAGATATTATTAACCCAATTGATAAATATATTGCTGAAGTTGGAGTCCGACTGCATCGTAAAATTGGCGATAAGCAACCTGTTATATTCCCTGTAAATGCAGTACTTCCAGGTAAATTAAACAATCCACCTGATCCTAAAAATAATCATAGGCCACTTGCTGTATATAATCCAGTACATTACTTTGAATTACCTGAATTATTCATGGATTTTGTATGCAGTTTGACAGGTAAATCACCTTCTACAACTGGCGCTGGTTCCGAAGGGGCGCTCACAAAAGGTCCTTTCAATGCTTTACTTCCTATTTATGATTTGAATAATGCACTCGTATCTTATATTTTAACTGGTTATAATGTATTTACATCATCAACTGGATATATTGGACCTAAATTTAAGGTTGAACACGATATTAGTTTATTTATCCCCGAAATTTGGAGCCGCTTAACTCCTGAAGAAAGAGATCCTAAATTCTTAATTTCCGAAGGTCACTTTGAAAAAGTAAATGATTTTGAACATAATGGAAAATTAGTTAAAGCTAGCGTTTTAGGCTATAGAATGACTTCTATATTTGTACGTAATTTCTTTGGCCGTGTCTTTGAAAATCCTGAAGTTGTATTCTCCGAAGAAATGCTTAAACCAGAATTGCAAGATATGGACGTATTTGTTGATGGTGTTAATAATATCGTTGAGTCAATGCAACGCGTTGCTCTCAATTATTTCGAAGATGGTAGCATCAACTACGCAGTACCTCCACTTAAAGCTTTGCTCCATATTATGGCCTATGGAAATTATGAAGGAAAAACACTAGATGATGAAGAAATTAGAAATATGTTTACATATGAATATATGATAAATAGTGAATGGTATAAAGAAAGATTGTTAGCTAAACAACTTTACGATATCGAGTTTACTAAAAAACAAGTTACATATATGCAAAACTTCTTCAAATCTAATTTATACGATAATCAAACAGACGAATTAAAACTCGCTGAAAAAATTGAAAAAGCCAAAGAAAAACTAACTTACTACAAAACACCAGAATATTTAAAATCTCTTGTGGGCACAATCGGAAGAGATCCTAATTGTATAAAATAACCTAAAAAAGGCTGACCCAAATGTCAGCCTTTTTTTTATAAAATAAATCCTTCTGCTTCTGACGGTGATAAATCATATAAAGATGAGTTAATTTCTCTGATTCTGTAATACCAATCCATACCGCCATATTTTTTTATAATTTTGGCAAAACCTTTAAAATCGTGATCAATAACCTTGTAATTAACTTCACCAGTTTTATCATTTGTAACTGGACAAATTTTTAATAATTGATTTAACATCACTATGTAACGCATCTCTTCATTTAATACATTCCACAAATCATTTGATATTTCAATAATATAATCAGCTTCAGAAAAATATTTTAACTCTCGAGTAGATTTAACACATTTACCAGCACATTTTTTGGAAATATATGGATACGCCATCAAATACTTTACTCTTGCACCTTTAAGATCCAACATTTCTTTATCAATAATCTCAATTGCAAACTCTTTTAAAATATCCGATTCTTGCAAAATTATTTCTTTCGGTTGCTTTTTAGGATTTAATTCCATAACTCCACTCATAATTTATTAAACACGAATTACAAACTTAGCAAATAAAAATAACTTTTTCAAATTATTTCTTTGATTTAAACTTCTGCAAAGTTTCCTCATAACCTTTAATATCAAGATTCTTTTCTTTTGCAATATTTAGTGCCCTTTCTTCTATTTCAATTGCTTTCTTTGTATCACCTTGAGCAAATAGAATATTTGCGTATGTATCTAGAAGTTCAGGAGATTTCTCGTTCTGTTCTAAGGCAATTTTTATCCATTTTTCAGCTTTATTAAGGGCATTTTTATCTTTAGATAACATTCTAAATGTATTCCAGGAAAGCTCATTCAACTCTTCTGGATTATTTACATTAAATTTATTTACATATTCATCTGCAGCATTTAAGTAATTATTCCAATCTTTTAATCTTTGATAAAAATAGTATTTAGCAGCTGCTATTAGTTTTTCTTTATTATCATATTTGATATTTTTAATCCTTGAAAGCCAGATATTAAAAGCATCCGGACTATTATTATTCTGTCGTAAAGTAAATAATAGATCCATATTAAATTTATATTTTAACTTCAAATAAAACACATCTTCACTTATACCTAAATAATTTCGGTTATCTATAAGCCATTGATAAAGTTCTGATGTAATATCATCACAATTTTCGAGTATAATCATCAAATTTTCTTTATCTTTCTTTTTCTCATCACTTAATGTTGAAAAATATTTTTTTACCACTTCGCTAGCATCAAGATATGCTCTTTGCAAAACTTCAATATATTCTTTGAAAAACTTTTCATCCAAATTTCCCTTTTCAAATTCAGTTTGATAATACTTCAAATGTTTTCCATTTAAAACTAATTCTCCTTCTTTAATAAAATCTTTAGGCTCCATTGAACCAGCAACTCGATGAATAACTTCACCATCAGAATTTAAATACAACAGTGTAGGATAAACTCTAACTTGATATTTTTTTGCTAATTCTAATCCTTCGCCCTTTTCCATATCAAATTTTGCATTGACAAAATTCGCATTGTAAAATTGTGCAACAGTATCATTTTTAAATACAACATTGGCCATAAATTTACAAGGCCCACACCATACAGCAAAAGCATCAAGAAAGATTAATTTGTTTTCCTTTTTAGCTTCTTCTAAAACCTGTTCCCAATTTTCATGGTAAAACTTGATTTCAATATTTTGTGCATAACTAATATTTAGTAGAATAAATGAAACGAATGCAATTAACACCTTTTTCATAATAATCCCAAATTTTTACTACAATATAATTATAAAAAAACTATCAATCAATAAAAAATAGTATAATCGATAAATAAAACTTTGAAATTATAAGACTAATAATTATTTTTGAATATAATAATAATTTTTTTAGAGGTTGAAGTGAAAAAATTTGCCTTAATATTATTTCTTTTCACATATATTTTTGCACAAGATGTAAAATATTATGATGAAACTTTCAATCCTTTTGATCAATTAAAAAAAGCTACTAAAATTGCCCAAAAAGAAAATAAAAATATATTAATGGTAGTTGGTGGAGATTGGTGTCTATGGTGCCGAAGATTAGCTAAACTTTTTGATGAAAATGAAGAGTTAAAAAAAGAACTAAAAAAATATATCATTATCAGAATCCATTACAGCAAAAATGTTAAAAACGAAAAATTCCTAAATCAATATCCCAAAATAAAAGGTTATCCGCATATATTTGTTTTAAATAAAAAAGCTAAATTAATACATTCACAAGATACATCTTTACTCGAAGATGGCGCAGGTTATGATATAAATAAAATTGTTGATTTTCTTCAAAAATTTTCAAGGTAATAAGATGCTAAAAATACTACATATCGCACCACAAAATCATGCTGGTGTTTATTATGATTACTTTAAAATGCACAACCAGTGTGGAGATTATTCAAGACTTTTAACATTCCATAGAACTTTATTTAATTATCCTGAAGATATATGCCTCGATTTACCCTTACCACGCAATAAATTTGCTAATTATTGGAGATTAAAAAAAGTATTAGAAATTGAAAATTCACCACAAAAAGAATTAAGATATTTTAAACCCAAAAATATTTTTGAAAACCTTTACTTTAAATACCGTGATTGGAGAAGAAAACCTATTTTCGAAAAAGCTATAAAAGAATATAATCTAGATGACTTTGATATAATCCATTATGATACTGGATTAGATTTTTACAGAGATTGCTCACAGGCAAAGAAATGGAAAAAAGAAGGCAAAAAAATTGTCTGTTGTTACGATGGAGTAGATTTAAGAATACGTGGTGTTTTCAAAGAATTAGATAAGATTAGTGATTTAAATATAACTTCCGAATACGACCATTTAAAATTAAAAGATGATTTAATTTATTTATTTTACCCATTTGATACGTCTGACCTCCCAAATTTTCAAAACAAAGATAACAAAAAAGTTGTTATTGTTCACTCACCTACAAACAGAAAATTTAAAGGTACCGATATAATTATATCAGTAATAGAAAAAATTAAAGAAATCCGCAACATCGAATTTCTTTTACTCGAAAATATGCCAAGAAATGAACTTTTGTTGATTAAAAGAAACGCCGATATAAGCATAGACCAAGTTGGTGGATCATATGGTGCCGGAACAGGTTATGGCAAAGCAGGACTCGAAACTCTTGCAATGGGAATACCTACTATTACCAATATGATTGATGAATACAAAAACTGGTTACCAGAAAACCCATTTGTTGTTGCAAATAATGCACAAGAACTTTATGATGTTTTATTAAAACTTATCGATTCCAAAGATTTACGCTATGAACTTGGAATGAAAGGCATGGCATGGGTAGAAAAATATCATGGTTTTAAAAATGTCAATGATAGATTAAAAGAACTCTACAAACAAAAAGGTATAATATAATTGCTGAAGGATTTATTTAAATTCACTTTTAATTATTCAATAACAAACATTCTTGCAAAATTAACTAATTTCTTATTTTTACCTCTTTTTACTTATTTCTTACCTGCTGAAGATTATGGAATTTATAGTTTAATCACTGTTTTTACAATTTTAATTACAATTTTTGTAGATAGTGGAACTCAATTCTATTTACAAAGTAAATCTATTAACAATGACTTGAACGTTATAATCGATAAATCAATAAATTTTATTTCAATTAATGCATTTGCAAGTTTCATAATTTTTGTATTACTTACACCAATATTTTCAAAATTAATATTTTCATCTACTAATATTTCTGTTATAATAATCATATCTCTTCTTGGTATGTTATTTGAAAGCACAGCAAATTACGCCGCATTAATATTAAAAACAACTCAACAATTAAAACAATTATACATTACAAGCATACTGAGCTTTATTTTACAAATAGTTTTATTACCTTTTTTTTTAGTTTTTTTAAAGCTCGGTTATATTTCAATTTTTCTTACACAAATAATTGTAAATGTTATTCTTTTAGTTTACTTACAAAAAACCATACATTTTAATTTTAACTTCAGAATTGATTATAAAGAATATAAAAATTTCATAATTTTTGTTTTTCCAATATTATTGACAAATCTGCTTACAATAGGAATAGATTTAATAGATAGATATATTTTAAATTTTTATGTTACTATTTCCGAAATTGGGATTTATAGTTTTGCATATAAATTTGCCAATATAATTAAAATTATCGCTTATTCCTTTTTGCCAGCCTGGATATCAATAATCATAAAAGAAAAGAATAATAAAAATTATAAACATTTAGTAAGTAAAAACTTTTACAAAGTAACATTTATATTTTTGATATTAGCATTTATTTTTTATATACTTACAAAAATATTTTTCCATTTTGGAGTTTTTAATAAATCCTATCAGACAAATGATATAGTTTATTTAACCCTAAATTTAAGTTATGCACTCTATGGAATTATAAATTTCCTTTATTTCTACCCATATTCAATAGAAAACCCCAAAATAATTCTTTATAGCGATATAATTGGTTTTACAACAAACATAATTTTCAATTTAATTCTTATTCCAATTTATGGTATTGAAGGAGCTGCACTTTCAACATTCATTAGTTTTTTATTAGCATGCATATATCTTATCAATGTTGTATCCAATAAATTTCATAACTTTATTGATTTTAATAAAATAATTCTTATAATTACAATTTTTGTAAGCTGTAGCGTAATTTTATTTTTATATACATCAATTATCGTTACCATTTTAGTCTTTTTAACATTATTATTTTTTCTTTTTTTTATTTATTATTCCAGTTGAAATTTAAAATAATACTAATACCGGATATCCTGTTATGTTTTTATTTAGCGTTGTTATACCAACATACAATAATTTAGAAGAATTAAAAAATTGTTTAGCAAGTTTTGAAAATCAAACTATTAAAGATTTTGAAATTATAGTATGCGTTGATGGTTCTACAGATGGAACAATAGAATATTTAACCAGTTCTATATTTTCCTTTAGAATAAGGATATTTGAGCATAAAGATAAAAAGAATCATGGGAGAGCAACAACTCGTAATTTAGTATTAAACAAACTAAATTCAAAATTTGTATTATTTATTGATTCCGATACTACAGCAATACACAATTTAATTGAAGAACATTATAATTTACTGCAAAATCAAACTAAAATAATATCATTAGGCTCTATTTTTTATACAAACGAAAAAACAAATCTTGTTGCTTATTATTTAAATCAAAGAGGTAAAAACAACAATAAACATTTAGATGAGTTAATTCCACAATACTTTACTACACAAAATTTTGCTTTAAGTGTTGATGATTTTAATTATACACAAGGATTTGATGAAATTTATGATCAATCATACGGAGGTGAAGATACAGAATACGCAATAAGAATAACTAAAAACTTTGGATACAAAATAATAAATAACAATAAAGCTATTGTTTATTCTATAATGGATAAGACCCCTGAAAAATTACTTATTCAAATGCATAATTTCGGCTACACAAATTTAAATTTACTTATCAAAACATACCCAGAATATAATATTTTCAAGACTAATTTTATGTTGAAACATTCGTTAATACTTACTCTTTCAGTTACAATTTATAATTTGTTGAAAAGTGTTGTATTTAAACCTATAATATCATTTAAATCATTATCAAATAAATACAAATACCCAATTTTTCACTTGATGATTTGGTTAGAAATATTACGTGGTTTTAAATTAAATCTTATAGATAAGGCAAATAAAAATGGAATAGCTTAATAAGTTCTTCGGTAATGATACTTGCATCAAATTGATGTAAAAATTCGTAATTAACTTTTGCTAATTTTTTGTTTTTATAATCTTCATAAATTTGCAACAATTCTTTTTTGATACTAGGGATATTATCAATTTCAGCAAAATAACAAGCATTATATTTTTCGAGATCATTTTTTAATACTCCATCCGGAATGGCAGCCAGGAAAGGTTTTTTAGAACCGAATAAATGGTATACAAGAGGTGGTGTTAACAAATCAATACCTTTTATATCTGGCATACTAATAAAAATAATATCACTATTCACCACTAATTGATTGAATTCTTCCAACGAATTTAAATTATGTTCATAAATAAGACTTGTAATATTTAAATTTTGAATCTTTTTCTTTATATTGCTTCTTAAAGGAGTAGCAAAGTGAATTTCTAAATGATTAGCAAACGATAAATTATTGCTAGCTATTTCAGAAACTGCCTGTAAAAAAGGGAAATAGTCAAACTTAGAAAAAACTGATCCCGGATGCAAAATCTTTAATTTTGAACTTTCAATTGGAGCTAAGTGAATAAAATCTTTATCAAAATAGCTATTAGAAAGAATTAGTATATCATCAAATGTTAAAAAAGGATACTTATTTAATAAATGTTCCTTCATTTTTCTATTAGGAACTATTATCTTATCAACAATTTTTAGTGAATTATATTCATATTTTTTGTGCAAGCTCTTATGGAATATTGTAGGAGTTAAATTATTATAATTATCACTCCAATTTTCAAAATAATCAACAATTAGAGGAATATCATACTTTTTTTTCAAATATGCAAATTCATTAAACAAAGAAAAAGGTGGAACTGAAATGTAAAGCACATCATAATTATTATATTTAAACATATCATCAACTTTTTTAGCAGCTTTTTTAGCCCAAGAGCTAACAGTATCAGGTATATAAAATAAAGTATTTACGAAATGCTGAAAATTTGCTTTGAAAGTTGTAAAATTATTTAAGTTTTTATGTTTATTTGGAATAACTGTAAGCTCACTTATCCTTATACCATGTTTTAAAAACTCGGTACTATCAAGTTCAACATCAAAAGGTGTAGATGTAATTAAACTAATTTCCCAATTTGAGTTTTTAAAATTTCTAAGATAATTAAAGGTTCTTAATGAGCTATTTAAATGAAACGGAGGAAAACTATATAATAAAACAAGGGCTTTGTACATAATAGTTGAAATTTGTTAGCGAAAAGAAGGGGCTGTATAAACAGCCCTTATAATCAAACAGCTTTTACAACTTTGTTAGCTTTAATACATTTAGCACAAACTTTAATTGTCTTTTTTTCTCCGTTAACCATCACTTTAATATTGTGAAGATTAGGTAACCATCTCCTTTTAGTTTTATTGTGAGCATGGCTTATATTATGACCTGTAATTGGTTTTTTACCACAAATTTCACAAACTCTTGCCATTTTAATCCTCTAAGAATTTTTTTTTAGACTTATAAATATAGTAATATTTTTATTTTTTTCAAATTTTTTTTTATTTTTAAAATTCAAAAATAATAAAATTTAATTATGAAAATGAAATATCTTATTCAACCAATATTTATTGCTGCCTGGATATCTGCAGTTTTACAAAACATTCCACTTATTAAAAATTTTTCTATATTTTTAATTATTCCAAATGCACCAATTATAGCAACTTACTTATTAGTAAAAGCTAATACAATATCCGAAAAAATTAAATATAATAAAATTTTGACTTTCTCGTTATTAACAGGTATAATAGCCGCAATATTGGCTGCTCTTTTTGATATTATTATCACTTTCATTACAAAAACTAATGATATCATAACATCTCTTCCTGAAGTTGAAAGTATTATTAATCAATTACCAAGTGTTCAACAAAGTTATTTAAAAGAGACAATTTCTTATCTTTACAAAATAAGCAATGATATTAGTATTATTGGTTTTTCAATAGATTTTGTTTTTTTATCATTAGCAAATTTTATATTAATAAATTTATTTTTTAGTGTTTTAGGAAGTTTTTTTACTAGTTATTATACTAATAATATTATTATCCCAAATTTAAACAATAAAGGTGAGTAATGTTATTTGCATTAATTTATACTGCACACATAATTTTTTTATTAGTCATTTTCACAAAAAAATGGCAAAATGAAAGTATTCAAGATGGTTTATTAAACATTTTATTAATAATTGTTCTTTTTTCCGTCGGTGGAGCTGTTACCAACATGATTGCAAATGTTATTATCCCAAAAGAAGGAATTAAAATATTATATGTTCATGAGAAATATAATATTATTTTTGATAGAGCAACATTTGCTTTATTAAGTTTATCAATAGCAGAATACTTTTTTTATAAATCGTATTATAAAAAAGATTTTATTTCAAACGAAATGGGAAAATAATAGTAACTGTTTGCTCATAATCATCATTTTCTAATGGTTCAAATTTCCATCTAGATAATGCATTTATTGAAACACTTTCTAAAACAGGATGAGATTTAACTAAAGGTGTAATTTTTGTTACACTTCCATCCGGTAAAATTGTAAATCTTAATTTTACATTTGCTTCAACTTGTACCCCATCAGGATAAGGTGGTATATAATACTTATAAATTTTTCTTTTTCCCTTACCACCCCATTGAATATCATATCCTGTTCCACTTGTACCAACGTCTTGCTGTGGAGCTTGTGCTTTTTCTTGATTAGTGGATCTTGATTCTTCTTTTTTTTGCTGTTTAGAAATATTTGGCTCATCAAACTGTGCTTTAGTTTTGGTTAAGTTCACGTCCTTCTTTGTTTTATCATGTATTGTAGTTTCTTTTTCAATTTGTGTTTTAGGTTGTGGTTGTGTTTCTTCAATAGGTTTACCAATCTTGCCAAGCCCCTGTTCTTCACCAAATCTATCACCTAAAGCTATTTCTATTACTTCAACTTTTTTTATAGATTTTGATGGTAAGATAAATATAAGTAACAAAAATAAAATTAAATGCACAATAATAGAAATAACTAAAGATCTTTTTTCAACTAATCTATCTTTCATTCTAATTTTTTCTCTGTTTGTAAAGTAAATTTACCAAGCCCGGATAATTTACCTGCATCAATAACTTTTATTATTAATTCAACAGGTACACTTTTATCAGCTTTAATAATAAGGTTATCAGTATTAATTTTTGTTTTTAATTGTTTTAATTTATTCTCAAGTTCACTCAAAACAACATATTCTGTATTGACATAAAGGCTTTTATCTTCAGATATTACAACTACAATTTGTGCCGCATCAGTTGAAGAATTAGCTTTACTACCTGGCAAAGTAACCTTAACCCCTGTTAGAACCACAAATTGTGATGTCAATAAGAAAAATATCAAAAGGCTCATCACAATATCTGTAAGTGATGAGTGACTAAATTCTACTAATGTTGATTTATCATCTAAATCGAAATTCATTTTTCAACTCATTGATTAGTTATTTGTTGTTCTTGTAATAAGTCTAATATCTCAGAAGCATCATATTCCATTTTGAGAATAATTCTTTTCATTTTCATATTCAATAAGTTATAAAATATTAAACAAGGAATTCCAACAAAAAGCCCAAAAATAGTTGTAATAAGTGCTTGATAAATACCACCAGCTAAATCACCAGGAGATACAGCACCTTGTAAAGATTCTATTACCATAAAAGCAGAAGATAACCCCGTTACAGTACCTAAAAACCCTATCATTGGCGCAACACCAGCAATTGTTGCAAGCAAAGTCATTCCTCTTTGCATCTTGTAAACTTCTTCACGACCGGCTGCTTCCATAGCTTCTTTTACTCTATCGTGTCCAAATTTTACTTTTCTTAATCCTTGATAAAAAATTTGAGATGCTGGTGACTTATCATTTAGGCATAAATTTATCGCACCTTTAATATCATTTTGCTTAATCAAAATATTCACTTTATCCCAAAAAGTATTCATATATTTTTGTACATTACTCAATAAAATATATTTTTCAATAATTATAGCAACTCCAACAATTGACAAAAGTAAGATTGGCCACATAATTAAGCCACCCTTTAAAAACCACTCTACAACTGCCATTTTATTACCCTTTATTTTATTTTTACTTTAACTCTAAAAATATCCATACCATTAATAATTGCTTTTTCAATAAAAGCATCATAACCTTGCCTTTTATATTTCAAAACTTCCGCGTTAGCCTTTTCATAAGAACTCCATGCAGACATTTGTTTTATAACAATTTTCTGCTCAAGCTGCTTGTTACTTTCTTTAGCTTTTTTCTCTACTTTTAAATTTTGTTCTGGTTGTTCTTTAATTCTAGTAGTATCTTTATTATCATCTAATAAAATCTGATTAATTTCTTCGATTACATATTCGTCAGCTGGAACATTATCATCTTTTTCTATAATTACTAATTTTAAAGGTTCAATAGCTTCAACCATATTTATTACTTTATTTTGTTCGGGCTTTTTATAGACAAAATAGTACCAATAAGCTACACCAAATAACGCAAATATCACCGAAACAGAAAAATAAAATATAATACCAGCTTTAACATCCTGAAAAGTTAACATTTTAAAAATTGAAAATCCGCTAGTTAATTTTTCTCCAATACCAGATAAATTAATTTTTCTTTTAGTATTACCATCATCTGGTATAGCTTGTGTTGTTTCTTTTTTGGGTTCTACTATAATTTTTTCAGTTAATTCTTTTGGTATATCTTTAACTTTCTTTATTTTCTTTTCTTTTGGAGGCTTAACTTTAACACTGAACTTTTTGTTGATTCTTCTTTTAACTAACCATAATTTAATTCTATTAAAAATTTTTAGACTTTTAATGGGCTGACTATCCTCTACTTCCGAATTAACATCACTTTGCTCACTTGCTATTTGAATAATGCTTTTTAATTCTTCATCCTCATCAATCGATTTAATTTCTTCTTTAACCTCTTCGTCAAGCTCTATTTCTGTTTCAGTAAAAGATATTTCATCCACAAAATCTTCTAATAATCCAGTTTTGTCTCCATAGCTAATATTAATTTTGCTCAAATCTTCAACATCTTCAACAGGAGCAATAATCTCGTCCTCACTATTTACATTTTTATCTTGATTATCAATATTTTCGGATGTAGTTAAATTAATTGCCAAATCATCTTCATTGCTGCCTAAACCCTTAAGTCCTTCCAATTCATCTAATTTAATATCAGGTAAATCAGTTAAATTATAATCTATTTCCTCTTTACTTTGATTTTCTTCAATTTCTAATTTAGGTGCATCTTCAGTTATCTGAATATCTTCCTGTTCATTAACTTTCTGTTCAACTTCCTTCTTTTTTACTAAACCGGGTATTATAAATAAAGAATTTTCATCAAGTATAGGAAATTTAATTAGTTTTAATTTATTTAATTCACTCTTTTTAATAGAATGTTTTAATTTCTGTTTTGTGAGGAACTTCTCAATTACTTCTATAATTTTATTTGCAAAATTATATGCTAAATCTTCATCAGAGATATCACTTTCATAGCCGAGTAATAATTCATCTTCGTCAATATTAGTATTCTTAATTTTATCAATAAGTGATATTATTTCACTTAAATCTTGTTCTTTGATTTCAAGTTTATTAAAAGGACTTATTTGTGGCTTTATGTTATTTTTTAACAAATCTAATAAAGCAATAATAAAAAGATTTCTAAATATAGCAGGATCTAGTTCTTTTAGTAATAAAGTTTGTTGTATTTTGTTTAATATGTTAGCTTTAAATTTCATATTACCAACTATAAGTTATACCACCTAAGATTTCGAATTTTCTTTGTCTGTAATAATAGTAATAATAATTTTCATTATCAATAATATTGTTAAATTTCACGAATACATCTAACTTATTACCTAATTTATAGTAGAATTTTATACCTAAATCAAAATTATTTAAGCTTTGTTTTTGTGATGTATCTGATAAAATTTTTAGTTGCAATGATGCCTTAGGTTCAATATAGAAATTTTTAAATAGTTCATAATTATAAAATAAGTTTAAGGTAAAAAATGGAATGAAAGGTACCTTATCACCATCTTTTGTTTTAATGAAATTAAATTTCAAATTAGAGGTAAATATGCCATAATATCCAGTATTATATATAGTTGTATTTTCAATTGTAAGTTGTTTGACTTTAGCATTGTTTAATTCAAAAGTTGCTAAACTGTCATTGTATTTAAAAATTGAGTAATTTTTATAATCAATATAAGATACACTAAACAAATTTTGAAGAAAATTATAATACTGATAATCAATTGTAAAATTATATGCTGAATTTTGTGTTTCTAAAATTGATTTTTCATTTAAGGAATAATACAAATTATTTTCCAATATGTTTGATGTTGTGTACATTTTTTGTACTGGTGTATAATTTAACTTTATCCAGGTTCTATCCATGGTGCGCCAAATAAAGCCAAGGTGTGGTCTGGCAAATAATTTAGGTTCTTTGGCTTTAGACAAAAATACTCCAGCAAATATTGCAACATTCTGATTAAATTCATAATTTGCATAAAATGTGTTATTCATTATCGTATTATCTGAAACTAAGGAATCTTCTTGATTGAAACTGGTAGCAGAATAAGATAAATCGTTATTTAATGTAACATCAGAAATTTTGTAGGATGGATTAAAATCAAAATATAAATTATTCTCGTAAGACTTATTTTTGATATTATTCAAAAACATAAGATTTTGTTTGATATTAAATAAAAACTGGAAATTATCATAATACTTATGCTCCCAACCAGCATCAATATAAAAATTATGAATTGTTCTTGACTCTTTTTTTACATCATCATATTTAGAAGCAAAAAAGTTAGAAATTTTACGATCATATTCTGTCTTTAGAAAAATTTGTGAACCAGGTAAAAAATCATAATCATTTGGGATTAAATAATTGTATTTAAAAGATGCATTCAGTTGATTAACGCCAGATTTACTTATATATTCCCTTTCATTATTTCCAAAAATTCTTGCCATTATATATGAATTTTTAAATACTTTACTCATAATCAAATCAACCTCTGGCCATGTATAAAAACCTAAACCAAACTCAAATCGATTATTGAAAATGTTGCCTTTGCTTTCTTTTTGAAATTCAAGAGAAAGATTTTTAAAATCTGTAATTTTATGTTCAGAAAGTGGGATAGCTGGTTTTAAATAATCATCAGTAAAAATTGAACCTTGTGGTTTAATTTTTTCTTTTGTAGGTAATTGGGCTTTTCTTTTTCCAATTATTACGAAATCAGGTAATTCAACCTGATTGTTATCCTGTGCAATTAAAAATAAATTAACAAATATTAGTAATGCTATTATTCTTTTCATTTTAATAACTTCAATTTTTTTTGTGCTTCTTTAGTGTAATCTTGATTAAAATTAAGTTGTATTATAGTTTGATATATTTTTTTAGCATTTTCATTATCTTTCATTATTTCATAGCATTCAGCAATTTTGAAATATGCTTTCACATGCCACTCAGGAAAGTCTGGGTAAAAATTTATAATTCTTATAAAATTTGTTATAGCATCATTATAATTTTTTTGCTCCATCTGAGAAATACCGATATTAAACTGAGCTTTTACACCTAAATCATCGTTTTGTATTACAGATAATTCTTTTAATATTGTTTCAGATGTAGCATAATTTTTCTTTGATAATTCCAATATAGCAAGTTCATATTTAGCTCTTGGTGCAAAAGGACTTTGATCAAAATAAATAATAACATCATTAAAAGAGCCTACGGCTTCGGTTATATCGCCTTTTTGGATACAAGCTAAACCTTTTCTATAATGTAATTCAGCAACTTTTTCATCATCCGGGAAATAAGAAATTACTTTATCATATACTTTAATCTCATTTTCATAATCTTTCAATATTGAGTATACTCTACCTAATGCAATAGCTGCATCAATAGTTAAATCATTTGTAGGATAATCATCAATTAGCTTATGTAAATAAAATTTAGCCTCATCATACTGTTTTTTCTTACTATATGAACTGCCAAGCCAATAATAAATATCTGGTAAATAACCATTATTTTGAGTTGAATCAGCAAATATTTTACCAACTTTAATTACATTATCATGATCACCTGCGTTATAATACATTTCTACTATTTTATATTTTATCAAGTTATTCAATCCCAAATCATTAGATGTATTTATAAATTCATTAAGAACGTCATACGCAAAATTTAAATTATCTTTATTAGTTGCAATATAAATTATACCACTTACTGCACTATTTACATAATTAGTATCTTTATATGAATACAGAACTCTTTTGTAATATACTAAGCTTGAGTCATAGTTTTCCATATTATAATAAGCATCTCCTGTGGAAAGTAACACAATTGGCAATAAAGGAGAATCTGAATAACTTTTGATAATTCTTTTATAATTGGATATTGCACTGCTATAATCTTCTTTTTGAGAACTTATCCAACCAATTAAATAAACAACTTCGGGTAAATATTTGGATTTTGGAAATCTTTTTTGAAAACTATTTAATTCGTCGAGTGCAGCTTGTAAATTACCTAATCTATAAAGAGATTGTGCATATTGGTATGCAGCATAATCATCACTACCAGCTTTTGATTTTTTTGATAATTCTGAATATATATTATTTGCTTCTTTATATCTTCTTAGAGCATAGTAGCAATCTGCTAATCTAACAAGTGCATCATTTATGTTTGCTTCATTACTATATTTTTTTGTATAATCTTCAAATAAAAATCTTGCTGTTTCATAATCTTTACCGTTAAAATATGCATAAGCTTTACCATAAAGTGCATGCTTTTGTAAATTTTCATCTTTTATATTATCATACAATCTGATAGCTTGGGAATAATTTTTTGTAGCTGCTTCAATCTCAGCAAGGTAATAAGTAACCAAATCTCTATCTATATTTGAATTTCTTATTTGATTTAGGTAAAATCTTGCTTCTTGATATTTGTTTTGTTGATAAGCTATAATTGCTTTTGCTAATTTTGCTCTAAATTGAATATCTTCTTGTTGTGATTTTATTTCAGCTGAATTGAAATAATTATTAGCTATTCCTAACTTATTTTGTTTCAAATAAACTTCTCCAAGCGATATCAACACGCGGGGCTGCATTAAATCGTTGGATTTATTTAGCAAATCAGTTAGTATTTGGAGTGCTTTATTGAATTCATTTCTTAAAATATAGATATTTGCAATATTTAATTTTACTTCGTTAATTTGCGGGCCATATGGATAAACATTTAAATATTCTTCAAAATATACAAGTGCTTCTGAGAGTTTATTTTCATATCTTTTACATTCTGCACTCCAATATAAGGCATATGGGGAAATTGTATCTCGATACTTTGAAAGTAGATTAAAAATTTTAAATGCTTCGTTATATTCTTTTTTCTGAAAATATGCAAAAGCTAGTGTATATCTAATTTCTTTTGCTAGATAATTACTTGGAAATTGCTTGAGAGTAGTTTCTAATGTTTTAATAGCATTATCAAAATCACCATTTTGATAGTATGCATTAGCTAATACATAATTGCTTTCAATTCTATTATTTTTGGGTAGTGTTGTTACAATTGTATCTTTTAACTCAACAATACAATTATCAAATTGTTTTAATTTATAGTAACATATACCTATTCTTACAGTTGCAGAGGGAGCTAATTGTGAGTTTGAAAAATTAGAAAGTAATAATTCGTAATTTTTAACTGCTTCTTCATAATTATTTTTCATTTCATTAGAATATGCTAGCGCGAAATAAGTATTAGGTATATATTTATTAGTTAAATAATTTTCTAATGCATAATTAAAATTTTCAATTGCTTCATCGTATTTTTTTTGTTGAAAATATGCTTGTCCAACTAAATAATAAGCTGTTCCTAAATATTTATAGTTTCTGCCGTATGTAAAAAGTTTGTTAGCTGTTGAATAAAGTTTTTCGAATGATTTCTTATCATAATAAATTGTTAGAAGTGAATAAAGCGCTTCTGTATAATAATAAGAATAAGGCTCATAAGTAACTAATCTTTCAAACTCATTTATAGCACCATCAATAATACCTAATTTTAATAAACAATCTGCTTTATAATATGATACTGAAGCTAATTTTATTTTATTATCTTGTTTCTGCTTATCAAGTTTACTGAAAAGCTCATAAGCTTCAGCATAATATCCATTACTGTAAAGTTTTAATGCATTTGAGTAATCATCAGCAAATATATTTACTGAAAGTATAAGAACACAAGTTATAATAAAAATCTTTTTCATATCTCCACTAAATTATTAAGAAAATTATCATTGAGACAACAAAATTTGAAATAAAGTTTACAGAATCATTATTAAGCCACTTAATTCCTTTGTGATAATTCGTAGGTATTCCACAGTGTAGCAAACTTTCTGTTATTTTTCCACAACTTGTACATTGATTTTGTCTTTGCAAGGTGTATCCTAAAATACTATCAATTATCGAACCTAAAAATCCGAGTAAAATAATTAACACTATGGCATTGAAATTTTCTATCCAAAATATTGCAGAAATTGTTGTTACGCTTGCTCCAATAAACGCACCGAATGTTCCAATTATCGATACACCACCTGATACTCCTTGATGAATTTTTTTAAATCCAATAATTGAGTATGTATTTGTTTTAAACATTGTTCCAATTTCAGTTCCCCAGGTATCTGCTGTAGCAGCAGCAAGAAAAATGATATAAGAATAATACAATATTTCACTTCCTGTTATTAAATATAGTAACAATAGTGGTAGCGATAATCCACCATTTGCAAATACCTGAAAAATATCTCTAACATCAGATTTTTCAAATTTTGTATCTACACTTGAATTGATTTTTTTTCTGATTTTTGAAAATAAGGACGACAAAATAAAAAAAGTTAGTATTGGCACTACCCACTTAATTCCACCAAAGCCCAAAAGGAAAAAAGCTAAAATAAAAGCACCAAATGCACCATCTTTTTTCAAAAACTTTACTTTATATGATAAGTATCCTGCTAATGTTGCAATAAAAAACGATATTTGTAAAAAATAAATATCTTCTAAATTTGGCTGATTTAATATTTTATCTAACATAAAAATTGAAACAAAGGGTATAAATAAATTGTCTACCCCATATGATGAACCAGCTTCAATAGCTGTTAAAAGATATGCTAATAATAAAACTGAAATTCTAAGATATTGATTATCAATTATAATATCTTTTAATTGTAAATATAAAATAAGTATTGTACTCAACAAAAATATAGTTGAACCTAGATAACTTTTAGTATCTTTGGTTATTTTATAAAATTTATTTGCATATAAAGTTCCTATCAAACCCGATAAACCATCCGAAAAACCTAAAATTAAAAATGCTGTTGTTATGATTAATTTGTTCTCTTCTCCCACAATAAGATATGAAATAACATAAGCAATAGGTAGAAAAACTATACCATAATTTTTATCGTTAAGAGTAAAAGAACTAAAAAAATTCTTAAAATTTAACACTGTAACAATTACAAACACAATAAAAAATAATGATAAATTTAAATAGTAATTTTGAATTAGGTAAGGTGAATATGCAATCATCACACAAGCAATTATGTGCAAAATTTTACGAGTAATTATTGTGCTCACTTTGTATTTTTTTGCAAAATAATCTAATATTTTTATAATTACTGAAATTGCAGCTATATAAGTAAAAGCATATTTAATATCGTTTATGGTCATTATACCCCAAAATATTAACTTGTAAAGATAAGAAAATCTATAAAAAAAAACAAACTATAAAAGTTTTAAGTTTTTTTTGTAAATTAGCAATAAAATTAAGGAATTTTTTATGAAATTTGCGGCCGTTGATATCGGTACTAACGCTATCAGATTATTAATCAGTTCAGTTTATGAATTTGAAAATGAAACAATATTTAAAAAAGTTTCACTTGTTCGTTTGCCCATTCGTTTAGGTGAAGATGTTTTTACAATGGGTAAAATATCCGATAACAAAATCACTAAATTAGTTAAAGCAATGCACGCATTTAAAAATATTATTGATATTCACGAAGTAGTTGATTACATGGCTTGTGCAACTTCTGCCATGAGAGAAGCCCAAAATGGTAAAGATGTTATTAATTGGATAAATGATTCTACTCAAATAGGTTTGCAAATTATCGATGGCAATCTTGAAGCAGAATTAGTATCATATAATAGCATTAATGATTTTATTGAAAAAGATAAAAACTATCTTTACATTGACGTAGGTGGCGGTAGCACTGAACTTACTTTGTTTAGCAAAGGAAATAAAATCTGTGCAAAATCTTTTCGTATTGGTACAGTAAGAATTTTAAAAAATATGGTTGAAGAATATGAATGGGACGAACTTAAACAATGGGTTAGAAACAACACTTTTCAGTTTGATAATATTACAGCAATTGGTTCAGGTGGTAATATTAATACATTAATGAGAATTGCACAAATTGCACAAGCAGAAACAAATTATAAATTATCTCATAAAGAGTTAAAATACTACTACAAACAACTCAAGTCAATGAACTATGAAGAAAGATTAAGAACTTATTTGCTTAAAGAAGATAGAGCAGACGTCATTGTTCCTGCTTTGAAAATTTTTAACAAAATAATGAAATGGGGCAACATTAATAAAATCATTGCACCACAAATAGGTTTGGTAGATGGTATAATAAAGAAACTTTACTATGATTATAAATTAAACAGTAGTAAAAAATAGGATATATCTAACTGGTAAACAATTTAATAGTTTGAAAAAAAATGAGTTTTTATTGTTATAATGCGGTAAGTTTAGTTAAAATACTACTAATTTACATATTATAAAAGTAGATTATTCAGAAGAATATATAACAACTTTTTTATTACTCATTTTGCTGTTTTAATTATCGCAATATTGAAAATTTATTGGAATGTTTATAAATAGGCTATAAAATAAAAAAACCTGCTTTTTGAGCAGGCTTCTTAAAGCTCCGGCTGCAGGACTTGAACCTGCGACCCTCTGATTAACAGTCAGATGCTCTAACCAACTGAGCTAAGCCGGAGTGTTACATATTTTTTGAAATTTGAAATACTAATATAATAAATTTTTCTCGACTTGTCAAATTTTTTTTTCAATTTTTTTATTTTTTTATAAATATTTTTTGGAAACTTATTTTCACTATCTTAAATTTAATGAAACAATAATTAGCCTATTCTCAAGAAACATTAGCTTAAAAAAAGAATAATGAATATTATGATATAATAAAGGAATTATTATTAAATTATTTCACAAGCATAATTTTCGAGGTTTTTTCCCCGTATTCTGTTATTACTTTGTAGTAATATACTCCTGATTCTAACCTGCTAGCATCAAACTCTACTCTTTTAATTCCTGCCTCCAGATACGATTCTAATAATGTGGCTACTTCTTGACCTAAATTATTATATACTTTAACTTTTGCTTTTGTCGCTCTTGGTATTGAAAATTGTAATATTGTTTTCGGATTAAACGGATTAGGATAACTCGGATAAATCTCAACCTTTTTAGGTAAACCTAAATCAATTTCAACTACACTGCTATATGAAATTTTTCCATCATAGTCTATTTGTTTTATTCTGTATGATACAACTCCACTTAATAATGTTTTATCTTCATATGAATATTCAGTATTTAAATTACTATTACCTTTACCTAATACAAAATCTACAAATTCCCATCCATTGCCAACATTTCTTTCTATTTCAAATCCTTTATTATTTATTTCTGTTGCCGTTTGCCAGTTTAGGTTAACTTTTTTATTTTTGAAAACTGCTGTAAAAAATACAAGTTCAACCGGCACAGCTTGAACAACATTTATAAGAATATTATTACTATTAATTCCATCATAAGTTTTGTATATATTTGTAGTTCCATCTGATATGGCTATTACTTTACCATTTGCATTAACAGTAGCAACAGAGGGATTAGTTGATGTCCAGGTACCAAAATTTGTTATATCTCGAATTGAATTATCCGCAGAATAAATTCTTGCATTTAACTCTAATGTATTTCCAATATTTATAGTTGTATCATTCTGTAAAATAGCTAAGGAACTAAAGCCAGTGCTAGCGTTAGAAGGTATTTTAGTCTCATATATCATTAAAAATGAATTATGACATAATTTAATTACTGTAGGGGCCCAAACATCCAAATCTTCTACGCCATTAGAAGTGTTCACAACAAGATTAATTGTAGG
Source organism: Ignavibacteriales bacterium (assembly GCA_035361425.1). Lineage (GTDB taxonomy): Bacteria > Bacteroidota > Ignavibacteria > Ignavibacteriales > DAOSCP01 > DAOSCP01. The sequence goes on from DAOSCP010000003.1 coordinate 51,146, forward strand.
ATCAAGCGTCCAATCTTCGCCATTTGATGAACTAAGAGAGCGTATAATCTGTCCCGAGGGGCTTGTACCAAAAGCATACATTTTAAATGAGTTATCATCATACTTTATAACATCTGCTACGATATAACACTCCGAAGGATTGTTTGAATTAGATGAAGAACAAAAATCACCTTGATGAGTAAAACTAACTCCATCATTTGTAGAAAGCCCAAGAATATTTTTTCCAGGGGTTCCACCAGCCCAAAGTTTCCAATTACTAGGGCCAAATCTAAAATTTTCCGGGTCCAATATATCTTGACCAGATATTTGATAAACTGGATTGTCACTTAAAGTGAATGTTAAGCCCCCATCAGTTGATATTGCAGAGTAAGTACAAGGTTTTTGTGAACCATTTTGGTCTGGATCTATTGTAACTAACATATTAATATCACCATTTTCAAGTAAAACTACATTAGGATCAACAGGTAACGTCCCCCCTACTGGTAAGTTGTTAAATTGAACATTTTTGTAATTCCAGGATTTTCCCATATCATCAGATATTGCTACCTTTATATGATTTGATGGTTGTTCAACACCATTTACCTTTATACATCCTGCAACATAATAGACTAAAATACGATTAGATGGAAGAATAATTCCATCAGCAACGCTTGAACGATCTGCAAGAACCATATTTGTCCGTGTCCAATTCATACCATCAGATGATTTTGCAATCAATAATCTTAGATTGTTTAACCCTGATGTACCTCCACTTCCGATACAAGGTTCAAAATCAGATATAATTTGACATTGAACAGTTAAATAAGTGAGAAAAAAAAAGAAAACATAAATTGATTTTTTCATTCAATCTCCCCCTTTTATAAGATTAAAATTTTATTTATATTTCAATATACAAATATTACTCTTTTAAAAAAAAATTTTCACAAAATTATTTTATCTTAAACATTTAAAAATATATGTGCTGCCGTATTTGCATACTTACTACACAGGAAGAACTAGAACTTTATTTCAAAAAGCAGTTTTTTGACAATTATTCCCTGCCCAATTATAATATATCACCTACCCAAAAAGTACCCATTATTATATTTGAAAATTCGAATAATTTTTATCTGGCTAACTGGGGAATTACCACAGATAAACATTTAATTTTTAATTCAAGAATAGAAACTTTGCTTGAAAAAAAATTAGAATACAAAAAGTGTATAGTAGCCGCCACAGGTTTCTATGAATGGAAAAAAGTCAATAATTATAAACAACCTTATTTTATCAAAAATAAAAATGAAAAATTTACCATTTTTGCAGGTATTTATAAGAAAGTTAAAAATAACTTTCACTTTAGTATTATTACCCAAAATCCACCAGATTTTTTTTTAGAAATACACAACCGCATTCCACTAATTCTTTCATTTGAAGATATTAATTATTGGCTAAACGAAAATAATATAATAAATTCATATAATGGAATTATATCCCACAATAAACAATATGTAGATTTGCACCTGGAGGAAGTCTCTTCAAAAGTGAATAATTCAAATTATAACAGTCCGGATATATTCACAAAAGATGAAATTCAGCTAGATTTATTTAGTTAAGTGATGAAGGTTGTATATAATTAAGTGTTAGAACAAAAATCTTATAAGAAAACAATTTAGTTAATATTACTCGTATTAACACAACCGTTACAATCTCAACCTGAAAATGTTCAAATTATTTATCTTTTTTATTACTAATATTTTTTGTAAGTTGCAATTTAGTTTTAAAATTTTTATGGTGATAAAATGGGAAATATAAAAATAACTTTTCCAGATAGTAGTATAAAAGAATATCCACAGGGAGTAACAGCATACGAAGTAGCTCAATCTATCTCCCCTAAACTTGCAGAAGATGTACTTTTAGCAGTAGTAAATGATGAAGAAAAAGATTTATCAGCAAAATTAGAAAATGATTGTACAATTAAATTTTTAAAATTTGATGACGAAAGAGGTAAACATACCTATTGGCACTCTAGTTCTCACTTGATGGCACACGCTATTAAATCACTATTTCCCGAAGCAAAGTTTGGTGTTGGCCCAGCTATCGAAAATGGATTTTATTATGATATAGATATTGATACTAAATTAACAGAAGAAGATTTACCCAAAATTGAAGCTAAGATGATGGAATTAGCCGCAAAGGAATCTCCATTTGTACGCAAAGAATTATCTAAAAAAGAAGCGTTAGAATTTTTTGAAAAAATTGGTGATAATTATAAAGTAGAAATTATTTCTGAACTCGACGAAACCGATAAACCTATATCAATATATTACGAAGGAGATTTTGTTGATCTTTGCACCGGCCCACATTTACCTCATACTGGGAAAATAAAATTTGTTAAATTACTGAGTGTTTCTGGCTCATACTGGCGTGGCGACCATAGAAATAAACAGTTGCAAAGAATTTATGGTATTACTTTCCCAAAGAAAAAAATGCTGGATGATTATATTACATTTTTAGAAGAAGCTAAAAAACGAGATCACAGATTGTTAGGTAAACAACTTGATCTATTCCACACTCAAGATGATATGCCAGGAATGGTTTTTTGGCACCCAAGAGGATGGAAAATTTACAGAACATTACAAAATTTTGTTCGTAGCTATCTAGATAAAAATGGCTACCAGGAGGTTAATACTCCATCTGTTATGTCAAAAGTTTTATGGGAAAAATCTGGCCACTGGGAAAAATATAAAGAAAATATGTTTATCACAGAATCCGAAAAAAGAGAATTTGCAATTAAACCAATGAATTGCCCTGGACATATTCAAATTTTCAATCAAGGTTTAAAATCCTATAAAGATTTACCACTAAGATTAGCCGAATTTGGATCTTGTGTAAGAAATGAACCATCAGGCAGTTTACACGGAATTATGAGAGTAAGGGGCTTTGTTCAGGATGACGCACATATTTTCTGTACCGAAAATCAAATTGAAGATGAAGTTAAAAAGTTTACAGATTTACTCAAAAAAATGTATAGCGATTTTGGATTTAATGACATCATTGTAAAATTTGCAACAAGACCAGAAAAACGCGTTGGATCTGATGAAGTATGGGATAAAGCAGAAGCAGCACTGGAATCAGCTTGCAATGCAGCAAATCTTGAGTATAAATTAAATCCTGGTGAAGGTGCATTTTATGGACCTAAATTAGAGTTTACTTTACGTGATTCTCTCGGCCGTTTGTGGCAACTTGGAACAATTCAAGTAGATTTCAACCTCCCTGTAAGACTGGGCGCCACTTATGTTGGTGAAGATGGACAAAAACATCACCCTGTTATGCTGCACCGTGCTATACTCGGCTCACTCGAAAGATTTATTGGAATATTAATTGAACACTTTGGCGGTGCTTTCCCATTATGGCTTTCACCGGTTCAAGTTGTAATAATTCCTGTATCCGAAAAGTTTACAGAATATGCAAATTCAGTTTATCAAAAATTATTTGATGCTGGTATTTCTGTCGAGTTTGATACAAGATCCGAAAAAGTTGGTTATAAAATCCGCGAATGGGAAACTCAAAAAGTTCCATATATGCTTGTTATTGGCGAAAAAGAACAAACCAATAACAATATTTCCGTTCGTGCAAGAAAGAAAGGCGATTTAGGTAGTACATCACTTGATGAATTTATCAAAATGTTACAGCAAAAAATTAGTAATAAGGAGCTTGAAATATAATATCATTGTTAATAAAAATTTTTATTCCAAAATGTTGATAAAACTTTACAAATAAAGCATAATTTACAAAGAGGCGTAAACTTAAAATTACGTCTCTTTTTTTATAATAAAATTTACATTAGTTACACTTTTGTAAGTTTTAATATAACACCTATTGCTTAAATATATTATTCTTATATGGTTTTTATATTTATTTAATGAAATTAATTTACCTAATTATAAAAAAAATCTTTATCTTTGTAGGTTAAAGTTTTTAATTCTTAGGAGGTTATCTTGTCTAAAAATGTGCTTAGTGGAATGAGGCCTACAGGTAAATTGCATATAGGTCACTATCTTGGAGCATTAGAAAATTGGTTAGATTTACAAAACAAATATAATTGTCATTTCCTTGTCGCAGATTACCACGTATTAACTACTAATTTAGATACAACAGAAATTTATCAAAACTCTATAGATATGATTATTGATTGGCTTTCTGTTGGATTAGATCCACAAAAAGCCCCTATGTTCAGGCAATCACAAGTTAAAGAACATACAGAACTTTTTCTAATTTTTAGTATGCTGATTACAACTGCAAGATTAGAAAGAAATCCAACACTAAAAGACCAAATAAGAGATTTAAACATTGAAAGTGTTATTTATGGCCACTTAGGATATCCTGTTTTACAAGCTGCAGATATCTTGCTTTACAAAGGCGATTATGTTCCTGTTGGCGAAGATCAAGTTCCACACGTTGAAATTACTCGTGAAATTGCAAGAAGATTTAATAATCAATATGGCAATATATTTCCTGAATGCGAACCTTTGCTTACTAAATTTAAAAGAATTATTGGGCTCGATGGTAATGCAAAAATGAGTAAATCACTTGGTAATACAATATTTCTTTCAGATAATCGTGAAGAAGTAAAGCAAAAACTAAGAAAAGCGGTTACGGATCCACAAAAAGTAAGACGAAATGACCCAGGGCACCCTGAAGTTTGTGTTGTATTTAGTTATCATCAAAGATTTAATGAAAATGAAATTCAAGAAATTGAAGCTGGTTGTAGAAGCGGCGCCTTAGGATGCGTTGATTGTAAAATGAAATGTGCTAATAAAATTTCCGATATGCTTGATCCTATACTAGAAAAAAGAGCTTACTACGAAAATAATATTTCCGTTGTTAAAGATATTCTTGCTGATGGCGAAAAACGAGCCAGAAAAATCGCCCAAAATACAATGGAAGAAGTAAGAAAAGTAATGAATTTAGGTTAAAATGTACACTGTAAAGTTACAAGAATTTGAAGGACCTTTAGATTTACTTTATTTTTTTGTCAAACGAGACGAACTGAATATTTTGGATATACCAATACATCATATTACAAATGAATTTATTGAGTATATCCGTTTGATGCAAATGCTTGACCTGGAAGTTGCCAGCGAATTTATCTTGATGGCTGCTAATCTTATGCATATTAAGGTTAAGATGCTTCTGCCACGAGAAAAAAATGAAAAAGGCGAAGAAATCGACCCACGTGAAGAACTTATTAAAGCACTCATTGAATATAAAAGATTTAAAGAAGTATCTTACGATTTAGCTAAATTTGAAGAAAAAGCAAAAAAATTCCATTTTCGTGGCAATTTTGATGAAGACCCAAAACTTATTTCTTCTGATTATCATACTTTACTTAAAAATGTATCTGTTTTTGATTTAGCTAAAATGTTTAAAAATATTGTGGATAAAATTCCACCGAAACCCGTTATTCACCAGGTACAAAAATTCTCTGTTACTCTCGAAGAAATGCAAGAATATATAATAAATAAATTAAATGAAGTTGAAAAAATAAGTTTTTTGAATTTGGTAATAGAATTTTATGATAAAATTAAAATTATCGTAACTTTCCTTGCATCTTTAGAATTAGTAAAAGCTGAAAAAATAGGACTAGAAGTATCAGAAGAGCATAATATGTTTTATCTTTACAGACTGGACCAAATAAACGAGGATAATAATGAATGATAAAACTATAAATAATTTTGAAAATATTAGAATTGATATTCAAAAAGTAACCGATTCTGATACAAAGGATTTATTAGATAATATCGAAAGTATTACAGAAGATATAAGAAAACTAAATAAGCAATTAAATATCTCTGATAAATTTGAAAATCAAAACATTAATGAAATTGCATCTGAACGAATTGTAAGTGATAAAGAAGATAATAATAATCCTGATTCAGATATATCAGAAAATAATATTTCTGAAATAGAAGAAAAAAAACATATTCTTGAGGAAAGTCTCGAAAAAGAAGCTTTAGATATCGAAAAAAATCTTCATTTTGATGATTTAGAAACAAAAAATAATACTGATGATAACACATCAGAAAATAATTCTCAAAATAATTCACAGGATAATAAAAAAGATAACACAGCAAAATTAGAAAAACTTGCTGGAGATATTTTTAATAAAAATTATATTAATGTTATCGAAGCTATTATCTTTTCATCGGATGAACCAGTTAAACCAAAAGAAATTATTAACATCATATATGAAAGTGATGGTAAAAACATAAAACTTAATGAAAATGATATAGAAACTGCAATACAACTTTTAAATAAAAAGTATGATGACTATAATCTTTCTTTCCATATAAAAAAGTTATCTAACGGTTTTATATTTGCTACTAAAGAAGATTATTCCAATTACCTTTCTTTTATGGATAAAGAAAGAAGTAAAAAAAGATTAAGCCAGAGTGCATTGGAAACTTTATCTATAATTGCATATAAACAACCAATTACTAAAGCAGAATTGGAAAAAATTCGTGGCGTAAACTCGGATTATATTATAAGTACATTATTAGAAAAAAAATTAATTACCATTGTTGGTAGAGCCGAAAGCCCCGGTAGACCTTTATTATATGGCACAACAGACGAATTCCTTATTTATTTTGGTCTTTCCAGTTTGAGCGATTTACCAAAACCACGTGAAGTTGACGAAATTATCCGTGACCCAGATTTTGAAGAACAAAAAAGAAAAATCTTAGCAGTAGAGCTTGATGAAGAAGCAGTTATTAAAGATCAGCAACAAGGAGATGTAGATGGCAATAATTAGATTAAATAAATTTCTTTCCGAAAGTGGTAGATTTCCATCGAGAAGAAAATCAGAAGAGTATATACTTCAAGGTAGAATTGAAGTAAATGGCGAAGTAGTTACTGAATTAGCTTATAAAGTAGATACAGAAAAAGATATTGTAACTTTTGATGGCGAAAAAGTAACCTTAGAAAAACCTGTTTATTTTCTTTTACACAAACCCAAAGGTTATATTTGTTCAACAGTTAAACAAGATGATAAAATACCGGTAACACAGCTTATTAAAACTAATAAAAAAATATATCCTATTGGTAGATTAGATATTAACACAACAGGAGTTTTGCTTTTAACTAATGATGGCGATTTTGCTAATTTTCTTACTCACCCTAAAAATAATATTGAAAGAGTTTATATTGCAAAACTTAGCAGAGATTTAACAGATGAGGTAAAAGAAAAACTCGAAAAAGGAATTACATTAGATAAACGCAAAAGCAAATTCGAAGAAATAAAATTTATAAAAAGAAATAATAGAAAATTAGTTGAAATAACCTGCACAGAAGGAAGAAATCATTTTGTAAAAAGAATGTTTCAAAGCTTTGGAATTTTTGTTGAACAATTACACAGAAAATCCTTTGCCGGCTTTACTGCAGATTTCCTTAAACCCGGCGAATATATTGAAATTAGCGAAAAAGAGGTACAAGATATCTGGAATTTTCTAAAAAAAATTAAAAAGAAAAAGAATACAAACAATGTTCCAAAATTTAAATAAAATAATATTGTTTTTGATATGTTTTAATTTTTTATTTGCTCAAACATTTAAACAACCAAATATTAAATATTATTCACCTATTTTAGTTTTACAAGAACAAATTAATGAATTACTTAACGATGTTAATTTTGCAAATGCTAATATTGGTATATATATTAAATCATTAGATAACGGCGATATACTCTTTTCATATAATAAAGACAAACTATTCCAATTAGCATCTTGTACAAAAATATTCACCAGTGCAGCTGCATTGGAAATTTTAGGTAAAGACTATAGATATTCAACCGAAGTTTATTATGATGGAAAATTAACAAACACAGCCTTAAAAGGCAATTTGTATATTATTGGTAGCGGAGACCCAACGCTTAAAACTTTTTATTCTCAGGATAAAACTTTTTACGAATTATTTAAAGATTCATTAATTTTTAATGATATAACAGAAATAAATGGAAATATTATCGCTGACGACAGTTATTTTGATAACATAAAATATCCAGATAGCTGGCTATTTGATTATCAAACAAAATGGTTTGCCCCACCAACAAGTGCATTAAGTATAGATAAAAATACTTACGAAGTTTTTGTTTATCCAACAAAAGTTGGCGATAAACCTAAATATAGTATAAATCCATTTAATAATTACTTTAGTATTCTCAATAATGCCAAAACTGTAGCAGGTAACGAAAACAATATTGAAATTACACGTATCAGTAATACAAACATAATTGTTATATCGGGAACAATTGGAAAAGAAATTAAAGAAGTATCTCAATTAGTTACAACAAATAATCCATCTCAGTCATTCATAGCAAATTTGAAAGACCAAATAGTAAAATTAGGTATCAAAGTAAGAGGTAATGCACTTGTTATAGGAGAAGATTTAACAGCACCTGATTACGAAAATAAAGAAAGTTTATTTGAATTTCAATCCCATGCTCTTCTGGATATATTAAAAGAGATGAATAAAAATAGTGATAATTTTATAGCAGAACAAATTCTTAAAACTATAGGAGCCGAACTTTATCTTGCAGGCACCACTAAAAATGGAATAAAAGCAATTGATGAAATGCTTTTGAAAGCTAATATTACTCCTTTATCAATTACATTAAAAGATGGCTCAGGATTAAGCCCTTTAAGTATGGCTACCCCATCGTCAACAGTGGATTTTCTAAGTTATGTTTACAGAAAAGAATATTTTAATGATTTCTTATCAACCTTGCCAATTATGGGAGTTGATGGTACTTTATCCCAAAGGTTAAAAGGCTATAACTATAAAGGTAAAATTATTGCAAAACCTGGCTTTTCATACGGCACAAGTACCCTTGCAGGATATATTTTCACTAACGAAGGCGAAAGACTTGTTTTTGCTATTTTCATTAACAATTATCTTGGTTATCCAGCTATTGCAACAAAACTGCAAGATGAAATTTGTTTTAAACTGATCAACTTTACAAGAAAACAATAATAAATCAGAGGTATAAATTGGAAAATATTGTAGCTAATCAATTTGAAAATATGAATGAAGTAAGAAAAAGAAGAATTGAAGAATTGGAATTACTTCGTTCAAAAGGTATCGAACCATACGCTTATAGTTATGATGTATCAAACTTCTCAACAGAAATTAAATCTAATTATGAAGAATTTGAAGGAAAAGATGTATCAGTTGCTGGTAGAATTATGGCTATAAGAAGAATGGGCAAAGCATCTTTTACAACAATTCAAGATAGTAAAGGGAAAATACAAATATATCTTAAAAAAGATGATATTGGGGAAAGCTACGATAATTTTAAATTATTAGATATTGGAGATTTCATAGGTGTTAAAGGTTTTGTTTTCAAAACTAAAACAGGCGAAATATCTGTTCACGCAAAATCTTATGAAATTTTATCAAAATCTTTAAGAGTTCCACCAATTGTAAAAGAAGTAATAGACGAAAACGGAAATAAAATAGTTTATGATGCTTTTGCAGATAAAGAATTAAGATATCGTCAAAGATATGTTGACTTAATCGTTAATCCTGAAGTTAAAGATGTTTTCATAAAAAGATCACTTATCATAAATGAATTAAGAAATTTTCTTACCCAAAGAGGATATCTTGAAGTTGAAACACCTATCTTACAACCATTATATGGTGGAGCTGCTGCAAGACCATTTAAAACCCATTACAATGCATTAGATTCCACATTTTATCTTAGAATTGCACCTGAATTATACTTAAAAAGACTAATTGTTGGCGGTTTCGAAGGAGTATTTGAGTTTGCTAAAAATTTCCGTAATGAAGGAATGGATAAAAATCACAATCCCGAATTTACAATGATTGAGTTATACGTTGCTTATAAAGATTATGAATGGATGATGCAATTTGTTGAAAATATGATTGAACACATTTGTCTTAAAGTATTTGGCAAAACAGAATTTGAAATTGAAGGTAAATTAGTTAATTTCAAAGCACCCTGGCAAAGAGTCTCTATGGTTGACGAGTTATTAGCCAAAACTGGTATAGATATCAGAACAGCATCTAAAGAAGAAATTGCTGCATATCTTGATAAATTAGACGTGAAATACGATCCTAAAGAAAATCGTGGAAAGCTCATTGATGAACTTTTTGAGGTAGTTGTACAGAAAAATCTAATTCAACCTACTTTTGTTACTGATTATTTAATTGAAATGTCACCACTTGCAAAAAAACACAGAAGCAAAGAAGGCGTTGTGGAAAGATTTGAAGGCTTTGTTTTAGGTAGAGAAATCTGTAATGCATTTAGTGAATTAAATGATCCAATTGATCAAAAAAATCGTTTCTTGCAACAGGATAGATTAAGAGAAGAAGGCGATGAGGAAGCTCACAGAATTGATGAAGATTATGTACGTGCACTTGAATACGCTATGCCACCTACTGCAGGTTGGGGAATGGGAATTGATAGATTAGTTATGTTGCTAACTAATCAACCATCTATTAGAGATGTAATTTTATTCCCACATATGAAACCAGAAGTTAAATAAATAAGGAATTTTATATTGCTTTACAGTGTTATAATACCAACATTGAATGAAGAAAAAATCATTCATAAATTATTAGATCAACTAACAAATGAACAATTACAAAAAAATTTTAATCTGGAAATAATAATATCCGATGGAGGAAGTACCGATAAAACACTGGAAATTGTTAGAAAATATGGTAATATTAAAGTAATAGAAAATCCACCAGGTAAAAAACAAAACATTGCAATGGGAAGAAATGTAGGTGGATTTGCCGCCAAAGGAGATATTTTAATCTTTTTCAACGCAGATGTTATACTTGAAAATCCTTTACAATTGTTCCAAACTATAAAAGACGAGTTTGAACAATCTAATTATGTTGCTATGACTTGCGATGTTAGAGTATTGCCAAATGAAGAAAAATTAATTGATATATTATTCCATACTATATACAATAGATACCTTGAAATGCTTAATTATATCAATATTGGAATGGGACGAGGAGAGTGCCATATCATAAGAAAAGAAATATTTTACAAACTTAATGGATATGATGAAAAATTAGCCGCTGGCGAAGACTTTGATCTTTTTAGAAGAGCTTGTAAATTAGGCAAAATTCTGTGGAAACGAAATTTGAAAGTTTTTGAATCACCTAGAAGATATCGAAAAATGGGATATTTAAAAGTTTGGTGGATGTGGTCAAGAAACGCAATTTCGGTTATGTTTACCGGTAAATCTTTTGATAATGAATGGACACAAGTTAGGTAATATTTTTTCTCTTGCATTTTTAAACAAATTTTTATAGTTTGATAATTACAATAATTTTTAACAAAAAGAACTAGTATCATGGCAAACAACAAAATTAAAGTCTGGTGGATAGCTGCTATATTCTTTGGTGGCGCATTTTTAGGATTCAAATTCAATACATTATCTTCACAAGATAATATTTCTGATGCATTTAGAAAACTTTCTTATGTAATGGAATTAACTTATAAATTTTATGTTGATGATGTAAATTTATCAGAATTAACAGAAGCGGCTATAAAAGGAATGTTTGAAAAATTAGATCCGCACACAACATACATTCCCCCAAAACAACTAGAACGAGTTGAAGAAGAATTCAAAGGCGAATTTGAAGGTGTTGGGATTGAATTCCAGATACTAAATGATACACTTACTGTTGTTACTCCTATTACTGGAGGTCCAAGCGAAACCGTTGGTATTATGCCTGGGGATAGAATTGTAAAAATTAATAATGAAAGCGCCATTGGAATCAAAACAGATGATGTTAGAAAAAAATTAAGAGGACCAAAGGGAACTACTGTTAATGTATCCGTTTACAGACCACCATTAAAAAATTTAATTGATTTTACTATTACCAGAGATAAAATTCCTTTATATTCTGTTGATACTTATTTTATGTACGATAATGAAACTGGATATATTTCCGTTTCTAGATTTTCCGAAACTACATATAACGAAGTTATAAAAGCTTTACAAGAGCTTAAAGCTAAAGGAATGAAAAAATTAATTTTCGACTTAAGAAATAACCCTGGTGGATATATGAACCAGGCAATCAACATAGCTGATTTATTCCTAAGTGACGATAAACTTGTAGTATTCACTAAAGGTAGAAGAAGTGAATTTAATGAGGAATATAATTGCTCTATGCCATCAGAATTTGAAAACATTCCTTTATTAATATTAGTTAACAACGGTAGTGCTTCAGCTAGCGAAATTGTCTCTGGTGCTATACAAGATTGGGATAGAGGTATTATAGTTGGGGAAAAAACATTTGGTAAAGGATTAGTTCAAAGACAATTTACTTTAAATGATAATTCTGCTGTAAGAATCACAATATCAAGATATTATACTCCAACTGGTAGATCTATTCAAAAAGATTACTCAGATAAAAAATCTTATTATAAAGTTAACAAAGATGACATAGATGAAGAAGAAGTTGATAATTTCGACCACCATAAAGATAAAGAGGCTAAGAAAGATTTACCTAAATATCAAACCAAAATTCTTAAAAGAACTGTTTACGGCGGTGGCGGAATTACGCCCGATTACATTATACCAAATGATACTTTAACATCTTTAACTGTTGATCTTATTAGAAATAATATTTTTTACTCTTTTGTAAGATCTTATCTTGATGCTAATGGCAATAATATTAGAAATGAATTTACAACTATACAACGTTTTAAAAATAATTTCAATATAAATCGAGAAATTGAAAAAGAGTTTATTAGTTACGCTAAAAATAAAAATATTAAATTTGATGATAATAAATATAAAATTGATAGAGAGTATATTTTAACAAGAATCAAAGCACAAATAGCACGCGATATCTGGAAAAATGAAGGATGGTATTATATAATCCTTGAAAATGATAAACAATTTGTTAAATCACTTGACCTTTTTGGTAAAGCAAAAGACTTGTTAGCTAAAACTAATAAAAAGAAATGAATAAAATAGTTTTACTTTTACTCAGTTTTTTACTCTTTTTTAATGATACTAATTTCTTACAATGTGTTAATAAAAAATTTTATAGTGGCGAAGAGTTTTTATACGAAGTAAGTTATGGCTTTATGAAAATTGGTCAGATACGAATGAAAGTTACCAAAATTTTTGAAGATAAAAACGGTCAACAATTTATAGCTAAAGCATATATTGATTCATACGATTGGGTACCTTTTGTCGATCTTCACCAAATAATGGAAACCTATGTTAATAAAAATTTGTATGCAAATCATTTTAAGTATTATGAAAAGGAAGGTAAAAATACCAAATATACAGAATACCATATTAATTATGAAGATAATACAATTAATGTTAAAAAAGGCTATGTAAAAGGTGAGCTTTTAGTAGATACAACCTATAAAATTAAAGGTAAGATACAAGATGGACTTTCGCTATATTATTTCGCACGTGCAAATTCTGGAACTAAATCAACAAAAAATGTTGACTGTTTTATAATAGAAAAATTTGGCACTGCAACAATAAACTTTACACAAAAAAAACAACATGTTGTATTAGAAAGTAATAATAAATCTGTGCAATGTAACTATTTATATGGGAATGCAAATTTTATAGGAATTTTTGGATTAACAGGCGAATTCAATGGCTGGTTTTCAGATGATGAATATGGCATTCCAATTGAAGCATCTTTAAAAGTACTAATAGGTTCAGTTAAAGTAAAATTAAATAATTGGGATGAAAAGTTTTGGAGTCCAAAATAATGCTTGACAATGAGAAATTTTTTTCGTATTTAGAATATGAGCCTAAAATTAATTTAGAAACTTTTATTGCACCAGGCGCTAAAATTATTGGAAATGTTGAAATAGATAAAAATTCATCAGTTTGGTATAATTGCGTTGTTCGTGGAGATGTAAATTTTATCAAGATTGGAAAAAATACTAATATACAAGATGGAACTATTGTTCATGTAACAACAGATAAATACCCTGCTGTTATTGGAGATAATGTTACAATAGGGCACAATGCTGTAATTCATGGCTGCACAATTGAAGATTATGGATTTGTTGGCATGGGAGCAATTATACTTGACGGAGCAGTAGTTAAATCTTTTGGTTTTGTTGCTGCTGGGGCTTTAGTACCACCTAATTTTGTTGTACCTGAAGGTAAATTAGTTGCAGGAGTTCCCGCAAAAATAATAAGGGATTTAACAGAACAAGAAAAAGAAAACATTAAAAAATCAGCATTACACTATATTGAAATAGCACAAAATAATAAATTATCATTGAGTAAAAAATGAAATTACAATTTTGGGGTGTAAGAGGCACAATAGCCGTCCCGGGTAAAACTACTTTGAAGTATGGAGGAAATACTCCCTGTACTTTGTTGCAATGTAGTGATGGTACAATGATAATTCTTGATTTAGGAACTGGTAGCAAAGCTTTAGGAGATTTTATAATTAGAAACAAAATTTCAGATAGAATTAATATACTCATTTCACATTCACATTGGGATCATATTCAAGGAATTCCATATTTTCTACCATTCTATACACAAAATGTAATTATAGATTTTTACGGTCCTGTATATGATGGTCTTTCACTTGAAGAACTTATAGATGCACAACTTGTTCACTATTTTTTCCCTGTTCAAAAAGATGATATATTTAAAGCAATTATACGTTACAAAAACTTACAACCTGATTTTAGATATTACATAGGTGATATCAAAATCACTACAATATCAAATTTCCATCATGGTAATACATTGGGATTTAAATTTGAATTCAATAATAAATCGATTGTTTATTTAACAGATAATGAGCTTATTGTTAAAGATTTAATTATTAATGAAAATTTTGAAAAAGATAACTCTAAATTTATCGAATTCTGTAAAAATGCAGATTATTTAATTCATGATTGTACCTATACAACCGAAGATTATCCCAAATACCTTAATTGGGGGCATTCATATGAGGATAGTGTCTTAGCACTTGCTAAACTCTCAAAAGTAAAAAATCTTATTACTTTTCACTATTCCCCCGATTATGATGATGAAACTATTACTAGCATGATCGAAAGAATGAAAAATAAAGTAGATAATAGTTTAAATATTCTTCCGGCTGTAGAAGGGGAAATTATTAACTTATGAGAAAGTATTAATGAAAAATCTTCATATTTATAACCACACAAAATATAGTATAGATAAAAAAATTATCCATAAAATTGTTTCAGAATTAAAAAAAATACTTGACTTTTCATTAAAAAATATAGATATTAATTTTGTAGATTCTTCTACAATTCTAAAAGTTAATGTTGATTATTTAAATCATAACTATTCAACTGATATTATTACCTTTAACTATGATGGAGATACAAAAGTATTAAATGGCGAAATTTTTATATCTATTGATGATGCACTGAATAATGCTAAAGAATATAACTGTACACTCGATAATGAATTATTAAGGTTAATAATTCATGGTTTCTTACATCTTGTTGGATACGATGATATAAACGAAGAAGATTATTCTATAATGAAACCTAAAGAAGATGAATTAGTTAACCTATTGTATGAAAAATATAAAGGAATTATACTTTGATACCAGATAAAATTGTACCACTTATTGTAAAGTTAATACAAGCTGAAAAAAATAATATATCGTTTTCTAATTTAGAAAAAAAACTTTCTAAAGAAAGTTTATATAGTTCATATGAGCTAACATCTGCATATTTGCTTTTTCAAGAAAAGGTCAAAGCGAATTCAAAGAATAAAAAACCAAAAAATTTCCGTGTCTTTTCAGATGATGAAATTGCCCTTTTAGGTAATGAAAATATAAAATATCTCTTACAACTAAGGAGCTATAATTTAATTGCAGATGAAGATATTGAATTTATTTTAGAAAAGCTTCAGACAGAAAAACTACCACAAATTACTACTTCAATCATAAACAACTTTGTATTCTTTAATCTTTTTGAAGATAAAGAATTATCATTTAGAGATATACTAGATTTCTACACAAGTCCTGAACAAACTATAAACTAATTGAGAGTTAATTTATGAAACTTGTAATTGTTGAGTCTCCTTCCAAAGCTAAAACAATCAATAAATACTTAGGTACAGACTTTGAAGTAACTGCTACTATTGGACACATTAGAGATTTACCAAAATCAACTTTAGGTGTTGATATTGAAAATGGTTTTAAACCAATAATAAAAACACTACCAAATAAAAAGGAAGTAGTAGAAAAAATAAAAAAATTAACACAAAAAGCTAAAGAAATCTATATTGCAACTGACCCGGACCGCGAAGGTGAAGCCATCGCTGAAGATATAGCCGAAGTTATAACTGAAAAGAATAATACAACCGCACCTATAAAACGAGTTTTATTCAAAGAAATTACTAAAGATGCTGTTAACAATGCAATCCAAAACCCTCTTGATATAGATAAAAATCTTGTTGAATCTCAAAGAGCAAGAAGAGTTCTGGATAGAATTATTGGTTATAAAGTAAGCCCCTTTTTATGGGAAAAATTCTTAAATATAAAAGATAATCAATCACTTTCTGCTGGTAGAGTTCAATCTGTTGCACTCAGAATAATTTGTGAACGAGAAGAAGAAATTAATAATTTCAAACCAGTTGACTATTTTAATATTTTTGCTACATTTAACGGAGATATTTCTAAATCATTAACAACTAAACTTTATAGCGTTGATGGCAAAGAAATTAAAATTCTTCCACAACCAATAGATGAATTTAAAGATATTAATAAATTTACCGAAAAATATTTCCCTATTTACAATCAAGAAATTGCTGATAAAGTCATTAATGAAATCAAATCTTTCAATGACTATAAAATTTTAGATGTAAAGAAAAGACAGCAAAATCGCGCCCCTAATCCTGCGTTTATCACCAGTACATTACAATCGGAAGCATCCAAAGTTCTTAAATTTAGGCCAGCTGATACAATGAAATATGCTCAACAACTTTACGAAGGCGTAGAATTAGGTAACGAAGGTGCGGTTGGTTTAATTACATATATGAGAACAGATTCCACAAGAATAAGTGAAGAATTCCAGGAAAAAGCTAAAGAATACATCATTGAAAATTATGGTAAAGAATACGCTGAAAAAAGCGAAGGTAAAAAGAAAAAGTCAGCTGCTAAAGTTCAAGATGCTCACGAAGCTATCAGACCTACTAATTTAAAATATACACCAGAATTTGTCAAACCATATCTAGATAAGAAACTTTACAAACTTTATGAGCTTATCTGGAATAGATTTATTGCATCTCAAATGAGTGATGCTAAACTTGAAATTACCACTGTTAAAGTTGGTAATCAAAAGTTCATTTTTACTGCATCTGGTACAGTAATAAAATTCAACGGATTTTTAAGATTATACGATGAAATGAAAGAAGATACAAACACCGATGATGAAAATGAAAATAACAATATTTTACCAACCGGACTTGAAAAAGATAAAACTCTAAATTTGTTGGAATCTAATTACAAAGCAAGCCAAACAAAACCACCTGCTAGATTTTCCGAAAGTACTCTTATTAAAGAACTTGAAGCTAACGGTATTGGTAGACCTAGTACTTATGCTACTATTATTTCAACAATACAAAAAAGAAATTACGTCGAGCTTAAAGATGGTAAACTCTTTCCTACAGAACTTGGTATCAAAGTTAATAAAGAATTAATAAAAAATCTTGATAGTATATTCAATGTAAAATTTACTGCTGAAATGGAAAAAGAACTCGACGAAGTAGCCGAAGGAAAACTTTCTTATAATCAGGTTCTCACAAATTTTTATCAACCATTTATCAAAACTCTTGAATCGATGAATGATAATAAAGATAAAATTTATTGTGAAAAATGTGGTTCAGAAATGATACTTAAAAAAGGTAGGTTTGGACAATTTCTAGCTTGTAGCAATTATCCAAATTGCCAAAATATAAAATCCTTAAAAGAATTTCAAAAAAGCGCTGTACCTGAAGAACCTGAATATACAGGGGAAACATGTCCTGAATGTTCCGGAAGACTAATTATCCGAAAAAGCAAATTTGGGAAATTTATAGGCTGTGAAAATTATCCGAAATGCAAATATACAAAACAATTAACATTAGGTATCAAGTGCCCTAAATGTGGTAATGGCGAAGTTATCGAAAAATATAGTAAGAACAAAAAATTATTCTATAGTTGCTCTAATTATCCTAATTGCGATTTTGTATCATGGTATAAGCCGATAAATGAAAATTGTCCTAAAGGAGATTCAAACTATCTTATATACAAAAAAACAAAAACATCTGAACTAAAAGAATGCCCGGTTTGCCGTACAAAAATCGTAATTGAAAACAACGAAACAACAGAAAATGGATAAAAATATTTTTAATATTATAAATAATTTCTTATATTATATCAAAACTGTTAAAAATTTCTCTGATATGACTATTAAATCATACAACGAAGATTTAAATCAATTCTGGGATTATTGCGTATCTTACAATATTACTAATATCGATCAAATTAATATCAGATTTGTAAAATCATTTATTATGCACTTAAGTCAAAATAATTACGAAAAGACATCTATATCCAGAAAAATTTCCGCACTTCGTGGACTTTTTAATTATGCGATAAAAAATGATTATATCACTATTAATCCATTAAAAGGGATTAAAAATCCAAAGACAAAAAGAACTTTACCAGATATAATATCGCAACTAGATTATGAAAATATAGAAAATAGTATCATTCATGACGATAATCCACTTTTAACAAAAACAATTTTTGAATTATTATATGGTTGTTCGTTACGTGTTTCAGAAGTATGTAATTTAAAAATATCAAATTTTGATTTTAATAAAAAATTTATTAAAATTACAGGTAAAGGAAATAAAACTAGAATAGTGCCAATTGGAAATAAATCATTATCTATACTATTGGAGTATTTTAATAATTTTAGAAGTAATAGCAATTTAAATGAATCATTTTTGATAAATCAAAAAGGGAAAAAATTATATCCTAAATTTATTTACAATATTGTTAGAAAATATTTATCTTTAAATACAAATTTAAAGAAAAAAAGTCCGCATATTTTAAGACATTCATCTGCAACGCATATGTTAGATAACGGAGCAGATTTGATGGCTGTAAAAGAAATTTTAGGACATAGTAAACTTTCTACTACACAGATATATACTCATGTTAGTATAGAAAGGTTAAAAGAAGCTCATAAAAGAGCTCATCCAAAATCTTAAATTATAGGAGTTGTTATGAACATCCAAATCACATCCCGTAAATTCAAGGCAAAAGATTCGTTAAAAGAATTTATCCAGGATCAAATTGAATGGTTGGATAAATTCTACGATGACATCATGGATGTTAAAGTTGTGCTAAGCTACAAAATGATGGATGATAGCCAAAAAACTGCTGAAATAATACTAAAGATTCCTGGTAACACAATAAGCGTTTCAGCAACTACAGATGACTTTAAAAAATCAATTTCTGAATGTATCGAAAAAGCAGAATCACAATTGAAGAAAATTAAAGGGAAAAAATTAGATAGTAAAAGAAAAGAAAAACCTGAATTTAAAATTGAGTATATAGAAGAAGATGTTGAAGATTAGTAATAAAAATATCAGCAAAAAAGAAAAAATTACAGTTGATTTTTTTTATAATACATTAAAAAATAAACATCACATCGTAACATTTACAGAAGAAGTTGGATTAGAAAATTTTATTGTTGAAGAAAATATCAATAGACCCGGTCTTGCACTGGCCGGGTTTTTTGACTTATTTATTGCATCTCGTGTTCAATTAATTGGAAATACGGAAATTGCTTATTTATATTCTTTGCCTGATGATGTTAGATATAATAATTTAAAAAAATTTTTTAGTTTTAAAATACCATGCCTTATTATTACAGATAATAATAAACCAACACCAGATATGTTACAATTAGCTCTTGAGCATAACACCCCTATTTTAGGGACCGAAATGCCTACAACGAAAGCAGTTTCGATCTTTTCAGACTTTTTTGATGATCAATTTGCTCCAAGAGTAACATTACACGGCACATTTGTTGATGTATATGGTGTTGGTATGTTATTTACTGGTAAATCTGGTATAGGTAAAAGCGAAGTTGCTTTAGCTTTAATCGAAAAAGGCCATAAACTTGTTGCAGATGATGTTGTAGTTCTTACCAAAAAAAGAGAAGGCGTAATTATTGGAACTGGCACAGATCTTGTTAAGCATTTTATGGAAATAAGAGGCATAGGACTTATTGATATAAGAAGTATTTTTGGAGTACGTGCGATACGTTTTCATAAAAAACTGGAAGCAATCATTGAATTAGAATTATTAGATGAAAAAATAGGTTATGCAAGAATTAGCACAGATGAACATAGTTTTGATTTTTTAGGCGTAAATATTCCGTACATTAAATTGCCAATTGTACCGGGAAGAAATTTAGCTGTATTGGCTGAAACTCTTGCTCTTAACCAATTACTTAAACATTATGGATACGATGCTGCTAAGATTTTTCAACAAAGATTGGATTATTTCTTAACGAATCGACAAGATCAAAATAATAGAAGTATTGAATATTTTGAAAGAGATTTTGAGTAATTTACAAAAAATGATTATATTCGCATATTAAAATAAAATTTTTTTTAGGTAATGGATAAAATCTATACATATTCGAAAGAAAAACTTAAATATATTGAAATAGAAAATTTTAAGAAAAAATTTTACACAACAATTGCAATTGTTTCTTCTCTTATCTCAATCACATTATTTTCACTATATTTTATAATTACATATTTTTTTGATGACTCCCAAAAAATTGATGATTTGGTAAAAGAAAAGAAAAAAATGGCAGCTGAAGTAATCAGGATCAGTAAAGCTTATAAACAATTAAATAAAGAGATGGAATATCTTATAGAAAAAAATAATGAGCTTAGGGCTGCTAATAATTTACCTCCCATTTCTCAAGATGAAATTAAACTTGGTGTTGGTGGTTCTTATTCAAGTAAATATTTTAATGTAACCTTAGGTATATCAGATGTTGATGTTGAAAAACTTTATGATTATATTAATAGAATAGAAACACAAATTCGATATGAAAAGCAAAATTATCAAAAGTTAGTACATACAATAAATAATAAAAAAAATTTCTACGATATAGTACCAGCTATTTTACCTGCAAACGGTTATTTAGGAGATTCATACGGCCTTAGAATACATCCAATACTCAAAAGACAAATTTTTCATAATGGCCAAGATATAGTTGTTGATGTAGGCACACCAGTAAAAGCCACAGGTAATGGTAAAGTTGAGTTTGCGGGACAAAAAGTTGGTTATGGAAACGTTTTAATAATTAACCATGGATATGGATATAAAACTGTTTATGCTCATTTATCTCAAATTTTAGTAAAAGAAAAACAAGTAGTAAAAAGAGGCGATATAATAGCTAAATCTGGTAATACAGGTCTTTCTACAGGACCACATTTACATTATGAAGTATGGTATAAAAATACTCCCTTACCTCCGACAAACTTTTTCTTTGATAATTTTAATGTTTTTCAAGCATCAAATATTAACTAACAAATAAGGAGTTCATTGTGATCTGGACATATGAATTAGCCCAATATCTTGTAGACGCTCCATGGCCAGCAACAAAAGATGAATTAATTGACTACGCAGAACGAATTGGAGCGCCACTTGAAGTTATCGAAAATCTGCAAGAACTTGAAGATGGCGACGAAGTTTATGAAAGCATTGAAGATATTTGGCCCGATTTTCCTGCTGATGATGAGTTTTATTTCGATGAAGATGTTGAAAAATTTTAATTTCTAGATGCAATTATTAAATTATCAAACATATGGCAATCCAAATGCCATTAACAAATTAAATGAAATTATAAATGGGACACGTATCCCTCATGCTATGCTTTTTATTGGTCCAGAAGGAACAGGGAAATTTTATTATGCACTAAATTTTGCATTATCTATCAATGCTAATGTTGATAATAATATATATAATTTAATTAAAAATTTATCTGAACCTTATATAAAATTTATTTTTCCTGTTCCTTCTGCCAAAGAAGATATTGATGATAACAGTACAAATGCAGAATACATTCAAGATTATTTTTCACACAAAGCAATCAATCCATTTTACAAAAATTTAACTAACCCTGGCAAAGTTATAACAATTGATACAATACGTGAATTAAATAATTTTGCCTATTTACTTGTCTCAGAAGTTAAATACAGAGTTATTATAATTGAAGATGCACATTTACTTTCAAGTAACGCACAGCAATCTTTGCTAAAAATTCTTGAAGAACCACCCGAAGGAATTATTTTTATCTTATTATCATCTCAGCCGAATTTATTATTGGATACTATTAAATCAAGGTGTCAAATAATAAATTTTGCTAAACTTTCTAATGATAATTTAAAAAATATATTAAGTCATTATTACGATATAAATCAATTAAATGACGATATTCTTACTATCAGTGAAGGTCAATATACAAATTATTTGTTCTATAAAAACGAAGATACATCTTATATAAAAAATAAAATTATTGAATTTCTTAGAGCAACTGTAACTAAAAAATTCTTTTCAGCACATTCAATATGTAAGTCCTTTTATGAAAAAAATTCAAAAGATTTTTTAACATTTTTAAAATTTTTAGTATTTTGGTTTTATGAAGCATATAATTATGCAAATAAAAAAGAAATAAAACTATATAAAGATTATTTAAATACGATTGGAAATTTTACTAATAAGTATGATGATAAAGAATTTGTAAAAATTGTGTTGAATTTAGAAAAATTTTTTCAAAATATCAATAGTAATATTAATTTGAATATTCTTTCAATTAATCTTATTTTAGAATTATCTCAAATTAAAACTAAAGGTTAAGGTATGTTAGATATAAATTTAAAAGTTGAGCAAAAAACAACTGTTTGTAATAATTGTGGGGATACACTTCCACTTAATGGTGTTTTTGTATCAAAATCTTATGCTCATAATGGTTTAAATTATGAATATATTAAATTCGAAGATACAAACATATTTAATGAAATCACTGATAACGATTATGTAATTATAAAAATCGATGAAAATACATTAGATTACTGTAAAATTGAAAGGAAAAAATTAAAATCTTGCGAAAGAAATCTTCTTAACAATATTGACAAATTGCCCATTGTATTAAGAAAAGCAACCGAGGAAGATCTTAAAACAATTGAAGCTCTTGAAAAAAACTATAATAATTACGAAACTATCTTCAGAACAAAAGTAAAATTTCACAATTTAGAAATGAAATTTATTGCAACTCATATGCAATTTGATAAACATAGATTATTTTTTTACTATACAGCAGAAACAAGAGTCGACTTCCGTGCATTAGCAAAAGATTTAGCAGCAGAATTCAAAACTAGAATAGAATTAAGACAAATAAGCTACAGAGAAGAAACAAGAATTAAAGGTGGAATTGGTACTTGTGGAAGAGAATTATGTTGTAGTACATTTCTTGATACACTTAAAAGAATCCCTACACAAATTGCATTTGATCAAAATATTACCTTTAACATATCCAAAATTAGTGGTGTATGTGGTAAATTAAAATGCTGTCTTCTTTATGAATTTGATGAAGAAAAATATCAAGAAATTCTAAAATCCAATAATTTTCATCAAGCACTACAAGAAAGTGGAGTTAACTTAACAGATACTAATCTATGATATTAAATATTATAAATTTTGCTCAGAAAAAGCCATTATATTTTACACTAATTATTTTTTCAATTTTAATCATTATTGAAGTCATATTATTAACTACTCCAATAATTACAAATGTTAAATACCCTGTTATTGTAGATGTTTCAGAAAAATCTAATCTTAATGATTTATCAAATATCTTATACAAAAAAAAGATTATCAAAAGTAAAATCAACTTTAAAATTGCCTCTAGATTATTTGGTTTAGAAACCAAAATTAAACCTGGAAGATATCATGTTACTGAAAATCATAGCTACGTAGGTCTTGTTTTGTTATTCTTGAATACAGAACCAGAAAGCCCTATAACATTTAGAATATTAAAAGGTTCAACACTCAAAAAAACAATTGAAAACTTAAGTTTAAGCTTTGGATATAATAGTAGCGATATTTCAAAACTACTTAATAACAAAGTTTTAATGCAAAAATTTGGTTTTGTATCAACCAATGCAGAAGGTTATATAATTCCAAAGAGATATACTTTTTATAAAAGCGATGGTCTAAACTTTATAATCCAAACTTTGTTAAAGAATACAAAATCTTTTTTCTATGATACTTTAAAGATAAATAATCCAGAAAAAATTCATGAAATTTTAACTCTGGCATCAATTGTTGAAGGAGAAACAAACAAAATAGAAGAATATCCAATAATAGCCGGTGTTTATTTAAACAGATTAAAAATAGGGATGCCATTACAAGCATGCCCTACTGTTCAATATGCACTTGGAAGAGATAAATGGGATAAAATTACTTATAAAAATCTTTCTGTTGAATCTCCATATAATACATATAAATATAAAGGTTTACCACCAGGACCAATAGGTAATCCATCTAAGGAAGCGATATTTGCTGTAGTTTATCCTGCTTATCATAATTATTTATTTTTTGTTGCTGATGGTAAAGGTGGTCACAAGTTTTCAGAAAGATATAATCAACATTTAACTTATAAATCAGAACTTAAGCAATAATGAAAATAACTTATAAATTTCTTTTATTATTAGTATTATTATTTAATTCATGTGCATATAGAGTTGCACCAGATGGCGGTCCAATAGATACCGAACCTCCCCATATTATCAGTACATATCCTGTACAAAATACAACTGAATTTAATGAAAAATCTATTAAAATTACTTTCTCTGAATATATCGATAAAACAACATTTAAGAAAAATATCTTAATTTCTCCCAAATTAAAATATGATTTTGATATTGATTGGACAGGAACTACTGCAACTTTATATTTTTGGGATACACTACAACCAAATACAACATATGTTATTACATTTAACAAAGATATAAGAGATTATAACAACAAAAATCCTATGGATGCTCCCTTTCAACTAAAATTTTCAACAGGTAAAGAAATATTAAATAATACAATAGAGGGACAAATTTTTGCTCAACAACCAGAAATATTTAATATTTGGGCTTATGATATAAAAAAATATTATGACCCAACATTAACTTACCCTGATTATTTAACTCAACCAGATAAATCAGGGAAATTCACGCTTACAGGATTAAAAAATTCCACTTATTTAGTAATTGCCGTTAATGACAAAAATAACAATAACCTATATGATTTTGATGAAGATTACGGTATTCATTATAATTATATAAATTTTGATACAACCACAAACAATAAAAATGTTAATTTGTTAACCACTACACCAATCTATAATTATAAAATAACAGATATTTCACTTTTAGATAGCAATACTGTAAAAATAAGTTTTAGCAATAATATTAGTAATGTATTTAATTATTTAAATTTTGTTATTATTGATTCATCACAAGAAAATATTATCTCTCATAAAGGTTTACTGGATAGTAAAAATATTTTAATTTTATCAGAAAACAAACTAATTTCCCATAAATTAAAAATTGTAATTAATAATACACAAAAATTTACTACCGATACTTTAAACTTTAAAAATAAAACTACGAACTATAATTTAATAACACCATCAAATTTAATAATTTCAAAAGATATTGATATTGATGATAAAATTATTTCTATTAAATTACCATTTTTTACTAAAAATAATCATATACTTAGTTCATTATCATTTGATGAACAAAGTAATTGGCAAGTAAATAAAATTGATGACTTAAATTACAATATCACATTTAAAGATATTTTAAGTGATCTCATTCAAATAAAAGTAAATTTCAAACTATTACCAAATTATAAAGGACTATTTAAAGATACAATTGTAACCTATAAAATACCGGTAAACAAAGAAAATATTTGCAGACTACAAGGACAAATTATATCAAAAGATAAGCAAGATAAATTACTAATTTTTAAGAATATTAACGACGGGAAAATCCTTACCAGAAAAATTGTAAATAACCGTATTAATATCAACAACCTTCCTCAAGGCAAATATACTTTATTAGTATCTGAATATGTTGGTAAAAATTCTTATGATTTCGGTTCAATCAAACCAGTTGTTTTATCTAGATATTTTGTCCCTACAAATGACACATTAATAGTAAATAAAAGATGGCCAATTATTGACTATAAAATGAATTTTTACAAATAAATATTTTTATACTAATTACTTAACTTTGAAATTTCATAAATTTTTCCTAAATTTGTATTTTAAAAAATTAAAATATTTAGGAAAATTATGCCAAATCAAGCACCTATCTATGAAATCCAAAATGAATTTATCAACGATGCAAAAGCTCCTTCTGTTATTTTTGGCTATTCAGGAACAGGTAAATCATTTGCACTTCAACAGAAATATTTCCAGGTTATCAAACAAAATAATATATCACCAGATGAAATTATTTATATTACACTCAAAAATAACGCTGCACTTGCAATAAGAAAACAAATAAAAAAAATACTGAATTGGAAACAAAATCATTTACCAGTTGGAACTTTTAATTATGTCCTATCCCAAATATTAAGAGATAATTCAGAAAAAGTGGGATTAAAACCAATTTTTACCATATACGATGCAGAAGATTCCCAAAAAGCAATTGAAAATATTTTAGGACAATTTAAATTATCTGATAAAGATTATGATATTGAAATAATTTATAAACAATTTAGATACATAAAGAATCAATTTATTAAACCAGAAGACTATAAATTTTCTGATAAATCAAAATTCAATGATAATATAATAAAAATATTTTATGAATATAACAAAAGATTGCAATTTAATAATTCTGTTGATTATGAAGATATAGCCTTAAAAGTACTAGAATTATTCCAAAATAAAACAGTTTTACAATCTTATAAGAAAAAATACAAATTTATTTTTATTGATGATTTCCAGGATATATCACCAGCACAATTAGAAATTACAAAATTATTATATAATAAAAATCTTTTTATTGCTTACGATGAAAATCAGATTATTAATGAATGGAAAGGTTTTATTTCTAACATAAAACAAGAGATTCCTAATTATTTCCCCAAAATTAAATCTTATGATTTCAACAAAAATGTTAGAAATACTGATCTAATATTTAATGCTGCAATATCTATTTTACCACAAGATCAAAATCAAGAATTTACATCTAATGATGATAAAAATAAAGTAATTGTAATAAAATGTTTTGATGAAAAAGACGAAGCATACCAAATTTGTAAAAGAATTAAAGAAATAATTTCAGAAGAAAAGCTAACTTACAAAGATTTCGCTGTATTATATCGAATACATTCACAAGCAAGAATTTATGATGAATATTTTAAATATGAAAATGTGCCAGTGCAAATAGTACGAAAATTAGATTTATTTAAAACAAAAGAAGTTAAAGATATCATCGGTTACCTGAAGGTATTATCTAACCCAAATGATGAAGAAGCATTATTAAGAATTCTAAACTTCCCACAAAGAGGAATAGGGGCTACATCAATTGAAAAAATGTTGGCATTTTCAAGAAAGTTTAATATTTCACTTTTTGAAACAATGGGTCGCGTTTATGAGGTAATTGATATTAGAGAAAGAATTCAAAAAAATATTAAATTATTTAGGCAATTACTCGATAAATATATAAATCTAAAAGATAAATTATCTATCTACGAATTAACAAGTACCCTTATCGATGAATTAAAAATCCTTGATAATGATGAAAAAAATGAAAGTGATATTACAATAAAAAAAGAAAATATTATCCAGTTTTTAGAATTTATCCAGGAATATAAAAAATCAAAAAATGATTTAACACTTGTAGGATTTCTCAATTCTATAATGTTAAAAAATGGTTTCGACTTTATTAATAACGAAACTAATGCAGTAACAGTTCTTGATATCCATTCAGCCAAAAATATAGAGTATCCTGTAGTATTTATAACTGGATTGGAAGAAGATTTATTCCCAATTAATCCTAAATTTGAAGAAAATGCATCTTATGAAGAAGAAACTCGTTTGTTATATATGGGAATGACAAGAGCTACTCATAGAGTATTTTTAACATACGCCCGTTCGAGATATAGATTTGGAGAAGTTGCTTACCAGGGAAGATCTAAAATAATAGATAAAATAAACTCATCATTATGGAAAGAAGAGCTAGGAAGTGTTGCAAGAAGAACTGTAGATAAAAAATTCAATATCGAGGAAATATTTAGTACCGATGATGGGTTATTAAAACCAGGTTCTAAAAAGATAAAAGCAGGAACAAGAATTGTTCATAAAGTATTTGGCTACGGTAAAATAAGCGAAGTTATTGGTGGAGGCGAAAAGCAAAAAATTGTTGTTAATTTTGAAGATGGCTCAACAAAACAGATATTGGTAAGTATGGCTAAAATTAAAGCCGTTTAATAAACAAATAAGTGAGGGTTAACATGAAAATTGGTATTTTAACAGGTGGCGGTGACGCACCAGGTCTTAATCCTGTAATTCGTGCAGTTGTAAGAAGATCATTACAATATGGTCATGAAATTATAGGTTTCAAAGAAGGCTGGAGAGGATTACTTGAAAAGAAATTTGTTCAAATGGATATTGATTCTGTTTCTGGTATTCTTCACAGAGGTGGTACAATCTTAGGAACATCCAGAACTAATGTTTATAAAATTCCTAATGGCGAAGAAACTATCAAGAACAATTTAAAAGAATTAGGAGTTGATGCTTTAGTTGCTATAGGCGGCGAAGATACTTTAGGTGTTGCTAACAAATTACATGCTTCAGGAATTAAAGTTGTTGGATTACCTAAGACTATCGATAACGATTTAAATGCTACTGATTTTACATTTGGTTTTGATACAGCTGTTAATATTGCTACAGAAGCAATTGATAGATTACATACTACAGCTGAATCACATAACCGTGTTATGGTTGTTGAAGTTATGGGTAGACACGCTGGTTGGATTGCATGGTATGCTGGTGTTGCTGGCGGTGCAGACTGTATTTTAGTACCTGAAAAACCATTCACACTTCAAGAAGTTTGTGATATCGTAAGAAAAAGACACCAAAGAGGAAAAACATTCTCTATCGTTGTTGTTGCAGAAGGAGCTAAAATGCTCGAAGGCGATAAAGAAAAAGAAGTTTTACAAACAAATAAATTAGATTCATTTGGCCATGTAAGATTAGGTGGTATTGCCAACATTCTTGCCGATGCAATTGAAAAAGAAACTGGTTTTGAAACAAGAGCTACTATTTTAGGTCACATTCAAAGAGGTGGTACACCAACTGCATTCGATAGAGTTTTAGGTACAAGATTAGGTGTATTTGCAGCAGAACTTGTTAATAAAGGCGAATGGGGTATGATGGCTGCATTGAGAGGAACTAAGATTGTTGCAGCACCACTTTCTGAAGCTGTTGGTCAGTTAAAAACCTTAGATATGGATTTAATGGATGTAGCTGCTACATTCTTCGGATAATAAATTAAAAAAGGGCAAATAGATAGTTTGCCCTTTTTTTAATCATTAACATTTCGACATTCAAATTGTCATCAGTAATTCATATGGCTTTTCGACAATATCAATGATATATCTTAAAAATCTTATTCCATCAGCACCATCTATAACTCTATGGTCATAGGATAATGATAATGGTAGCATTAATTTTGGCTCAAATGTTTCACCATTATATCTTGGCTCATATGAACTTTTTGATACTCCTAATATTGCAACTTCTGGATAGTTGACAATAGGTGTAAAATATGTACCACCAATACCGCCTAAATTAGAAATTGTAAAAGTAGCTCCCTGCATTTCATCTAATGATAGCTTATTTTCTCTCGCTTTCTGTGCTAAAACATTAATTTCCTGAGATATTTCAATTAATGTTTTTTTATCTGTATTTCTTAAAACTGGAACTACTAAACCTTTTGTTGTATCTACTGCAATACCAATATTATAATATTGTTTATAAATAATTTTATTATTATCTAGATCTAAACTGGAATTAAATTGTTTATATTTTTTTAGTGCTAGCGTTACTATTTTTACTAAAATTGCTGTTACAGTTATTTTAGCTTCTGGATACTTTTTCAGGATATTTTTTCTAAAATTTTCTAGTTCTGTAATATCTGCTTTATCAAATTGTGTTACATGTGGTATTTGGGACCATGCGAAATGTAAATGCTGAGCTGTTACCTTTCTTATATTTGAAAGTTCATCGACATTAATTTCTCCCCATTTTGTAAAATCAGGTAATGGTTCAAAATAAGTATTACCGGCATTATACTTTATTTCTTGACTTATTGATTTTCCACCACTTAAAAGTTTCTTTGCATGATACTTTACATCTTCAATTGTAATTCTTTTGCCCTGTTGCGGTTTTACTTCAGAGATATCTACACCAATTTCTCTAGCAAATTTTCTAACACTAGGGGATGCCAATACCAATAAATTTTTATTAATATTGTATGTATCTACTTTTTCTTTTGGTGTATCTTGAGTTTTATTTTCAGATTGTGTTGATATTTCTTTATTCAAATTTTCATTTTGAATACTTGTTGGAATAGTATTATCATTAACTTTACTATCACTTTTTATTGCTTGATTTACAGGAACTTCCTCAGAAACCAAAGATAATAATTTATCATTATTATTTACTTTATCACCTTCTTTAACAAATATATTCTTTACTAAACCATCATACTCAGATACTATTTCAAGTGTTGCTTTGCCAGTTTCAACTTCAAAAAGTAAATCATTTTTCTTTACTTGAGCACCTATTTCTATAGCAATTTTAATGATGGTTGCATCTTTGACATTTTCACCTAAATTTGGAACTGTTACGATAATTTCATTTTCGGTAACTTTATGAATTTTAGTTGTATTTTCTGCATTATTTTCAATTTTATTTTGTGTGACCTTAACTTCAACATTTTTTTCAGATTGAGATTGTTCTTGTTTATTACTTGCATTGGCATTATCATATTCTATAAAATCATCACCCGGATTAATAGTATCTCCTTCGTTTGCATAAATTTTTACTATTTGCCCTTCGAAATCAGAGGTTATCTCAAGATTAGCTTTACCTGCTTCTACTTCTGCAAGAAGTTGTTCGACTTTAACAAAATCACCAACTTTAACATTAAGTTTTACTACTGTTGCATTTTGTATGTTTTCGCCAAGAGTCGGAAGTTTGAATATAGATGACATACTTTACCCTATTTTTATACTAAGTAACATAACAAATAGTATCTCTTTAAAAGTTCCATTTTATTTCAATAATTGCATTTTAATATTTTTAACAAAATTGCCTACTCTTAACTGCGCTATATAAATTCCCGATGCCAAATTATTAGCATCAAAATCAACAGTATAATATCCTTGAGATTGTTTAGTATTAACTAAAGTTACAACTTCTTTTCCTAAAATATCATAAATTTTTAAATTAACTTTTTGATTTTCAAGATATGAGGGGATAGAGTAAGAAATTTTTGTTACAGGGTTAAACGGATTGGGGTAATTTTGATATAATTCCAACTTTTCAATTTTTAAATCTATTCCTTCAATATATTCATCAGTTCCAATTATAAACTCAAGATATAATGTATCAATTAATATATTTTCATAAGAATATTGGTTTGAATTAGTCAAATCAATTTTTTGCAAATTAGATTTATTAATAAGAATAACTTTATACTTGCTGCTCAAATTATTATTAAGTAGTAAATTGAATTTGCCATTTTTAGAAATAACTTTTATATCAAATTTTTTGCCATTTGAAATACTGGTAGCTTTTGCTAATAGTTTACCTTCATTAACATCAACGTTTTTATCAACTAAAAAAGCATTAATACTAGAAAATGAAATAGGAGGCATAAGTTCATCATATTTATCTAACCCAATGGTAGAATTACCGTTATTAATAATTTTAATTGTTGCTGTATCGATATTATTATTCCATTCTAAAATTAAATTTTCTGAAATTTGTTCTTTGTTAATTTTAGGATATATTTTTGTATATGTATACGGAATTTTTAATTTTTTAATTTTTGTTCTGTTATAATAGAAATATCCTCTATAAGGTTCTAATATTGATTGATTTTTAAATCCTTGAGTTCCTAAATAATCATATATTTTATCAGTTTCAAAAATAGGTTTACTTAAAAAATCTGAATTATTAAAATCTATGATATCTTTCCATAGTATTGGTTGATCAAAAGGATTAGCAATAAGATTCCAGAGATTTCCCGTTGTATCTAAACTAATTTCATAATAAGCAGTAATTTTATTATCTTTAAGTATAACATTTGTAGGAACATTATAAACCTGGAAAAAATTAGATACATCAATTATTAAAGGATATTTTGATAAAATCCAAAATGCTTTACCGGGGATAAATTTAAAGTTAAAACGATTATTAGAATTATAGGATAATAATTTATTATTTGATAAATATTGGTAAGCAGACCACTCCTGATTAGCTTTTCCCTGAAATAAACTATCTAATAAATAAGCATTTCGTCTCGAAGGTATACCCGGGAAACCGATAAGTTTATAACTTGTTTTTTTGTGAAAATCATTAAAGAAAATTTGTTTTTGTATATAATATTTTTCGGGAATATCATTTTTCATTAATTCTACACCACTCAAACCATAATCTAATTTTATTGTATCTTTGTATACAGAAGATATTGCAAAAATACTATCATTAGGATAATTATATTTATCATTTATCCAGCTAATATTTGTTGTAAATGTTGCTTGGGAAGATTTTCGCCATATTAATAAAATAATTCTATCTCCGACAGAATAGCCTTCTTTAATTTTTGTATCTGGATAATCAGCCCAAATAGTTAGTTCTTGAGGTATATCACCTACCCATTGAAAAAATCCTGCACAGGCTAAAGTATCTTCAGCTTTTTTGTAAAAGGCTCCTATATAATCTCCATCCGCAATATTATCATCATCAATTTTTACACAATTTCTTGAAGGAAAAATTACTTTATGATAATTAGTAGTTTGAGTATATGTCCATCCGGGATCATCAGCAGAAATTACTTTTACTGATATTAAAGAATCCAATATAGTTCTTCCGTTTTGAACAAAAAAAGTATCATTAGGAGAATTAACCCTCACTTTTGCTTTAACTTCAACTACTTTTTTTTCAGATACAATAAATATTCTGAAAATTATTTTTTCACCAACCGAAAAACCTTCTTTATTAGATGTTTGTGCTATATCCCCGTATAACTTGAATTCAACATTTGAAGCACCATCCCATTCTCCATATCCAGCACATGCAACACTTCCAAGTGAATCATAAAATCCTCCAACATATACAGGAGGTACTTGTTTGATGTTATTTATCGATATAACCAAATTTGAAGGTAATACAATTGTGTGAAATATGTTAGTTTCTGTAAATTTCCATGGTGGTAAAACTTTATCCGATAATGATTTTAAAATAGAAGTTCCATTTGGTGCATATGCTGTTGGACCAGAACGAAATTGAACTGCTGCATCATAAATTTTATTTTCATTTTTTTTCCAAACTTTCCAGATAAAATTTTCACCATTTGCAAATCCTTCTTTTCTATTCTCTGTAAAATTATCATCTCCAAATGCAGTAATTGCTATATTTTGGTTACCATCCCACTTCTTAAAACCACCACATACTAACTTACCCAATGAATCATAAAATACACCAATGTAATCACCATTAACTAACGGTATCCCATTTATTTTAGGATTAACATCTAGTGGTATAGCTATAGTATGATTTGAACCCGCTAAACTTGGATAAACTTTCCAACCTGGAGTATCCTGTGCCAAAATTATTACAATGGGAATTAAAATTATATTTAATATTATTTTTACCATAACCATACACCGATATTAAATTCTAAGTTGGAAGGTACATTTTTATTAAAATACATGTTATATGTGCTACCTAACCAAAATTTGTTAAATTTTGCATTCAATGATGTTTTAACATATAAAGTATTATACTTCAAATTTTTATTATCGTAAGTATACTTGATATTAGAAAAACCTACACCATATTCATTATAAAGCTTCCCCCAGAAAACCCATGGAATATAATTAAAACTTGTTTTTAAAGATTGATATTGTATATTATCAACTAAATTACTCTGTGGATTATACGGTGGTAATGGTAAATAAGTTGATATCTTACTAATATTATATTTCATATAACTATAACTTAAATCTATCGAAAATGGATTATAATAAAAAGATAATTGCAAACCATAAGTTAAAGTTTTAAGGTCATTTTTCCACAAATAAATACCTGTGAGTTCCTCTAATTTAATTTTTTCATAATTTAGATAATTAGCATTAAATGATATCCTAACTCCATCAGAAATTTTGGATAAAAGTTCATCACCAAAAAAGTTTGTTCTGAGAAATTCAAACTTAATACCACTATAATCCACTACATCAAAAATATTTCCATATTTTTGAGGATTTAATCTAACTGCAATTAAGAAATTTCTTTTAGCATTTGGATAATCAGCATTTCTTAAGTAAGCCATCCCCAGTGCATAATAATAGTCTGCATTTCTTTTATTTCTTTTTATAGCAATATTATATGCAACTATAGCATTGTCATAATCTTCAATCATAAAATAAGTATTACCCAAATTGTAAAATACTGAAGCGTCTGTTTTAACTTTTTTTGCAAGTTTTAAATAAGCGGATAAAGCCTTTGGATAATTTTTTAATTGATAGTTGATAGAAGCTATCTGATTCAATGTTTCTAAATTTGTGCTATCGACTTGATAAGCCCACTCAAAATACTTTAACGCTTCGTTTAAATTATTAAATGTTTGATAATAATTTGCGAGCTTTAATAAAGCCGTTGTATTATTCTTATTTAAATTTATAGCCTTGTTATAATTATCTAATGCAGATTTAACATCATTTTTTTGCATATAACAATCACCAAGTGCAACATAAACAGTGTCCCAATCATTTTTAGCTTTAATGGATTTTTCAAACCAGGATATAGCTTTATCATAATCGCCTTTATTAAATAGCTCTAGCCCTTTTTGATAATTTTTAACGTAGGGTTTTTGAGCAAATAAAAATAGAGGAATTAACAAAATTAGTTTTATTATCTTTTTTAAATCCATATTATTTTTTCATTATAATATTTGCAAATGTAGTATCACCTGCCGATACTTTAACTTTTAATGTTGAATTAGTATATCCAATTTTTGATGCTGTAATAGTATATTCTCCAGGAGATAAATTGCGTAAATAAAATATACCAGAATTATCAGATGTTACAGAACTTGAAGATGGATTTGTTGTAATGTTAACATTAACTAATGGCTTAATTGAATCTGTTACAATACCTTTAATAAAACCATATGCAGGAGTTAAAGACCAGTTGACTGAAGTTATTTTTTTACTGGTAACAATAATATTATCTTTTTTTGTTTCATATCCAAATTTCATGACACTTACTTCATATATACCAGCAGGTATATTACTTATAGTAAATCTTCCATCTTTATCAGTAAATGCAGAGCCAATATTGGGATTAGTAACTACCATTGCATCTGTAATCACTAATTGGGTTTTAGCATCTTTAATTGTACCAGAAATTGAACCATATTGATTAATTTCAATATCTGCTAAAACTTTTTGATTTGATTTTACATAAACTTTAACTGATGATGAATCATAATAGCTCCTAAAAGCTACAACACGATATTCTCCTGGGGGAACATTATTAATAGAATAATAACCTTCTGCATCTGTTCTTACGGATTGTGTAGATGGCACAGTTTTAACAAATATATTGCTAACACCTATACCATTTTCGGTAACTTTACCAGCAATACTACCATTTTCTGATGATGATGGATTTTTACAACCCCAAAAGAATATCAAAACTAATAATAATTTGTAATACTTATTCATAATAATAAAGTTTTTTTTTAATAAACAACAAATATTATACCAAAAAAAAAAGGGGCTCTTTCGAACCCCCTTTTTTATTACATTTACTATTTAATCAACATCATTTTCCTTACTGCGTTGAACTTACCTGCATCAATTCTATAGAAGTAAATACCACTTGATAAATTTGAAGCATTGAAAGTAACAGTATGATAACCTGCTTCGAATTCACCATTAACTAAATCAGCCACTTTTTGACCAACAATGTTATAGATGCTAATATTAACTTTAGAATCAACAGGTAAAGCAAATTTAATAGTTGTTGTTGGATTAAATGGGTTTGGATAGTTCTGGCTTAAATCATAATTTTCAGGTATAGCTTTGAACTCTTCAATACCCATTACTCCTTCAATCACATAAACGCCATTAGGTTGATACTGTCCTTTATCATTAATACCTACACCTTTCAAAGCAAATTCTTTATTGTTTTCTTTCTTATAGATTCTAAGTGTCATCTTTTCGCCAACTTCAATACCTAGTGATTTTTCATTACCAGTTTCTTTACCCCAAACTGTGATAGCAACATTTTCATTATTATAAACTGCACTACCTACCAATTCGCCTTTAGTATTAAATACGCCTATTTCGTCACCTTCTTTTGCATACTTACTAACTATTTCGTTTGGTAAAGCTATTACAGCGTTATTATCTGAATTAAATTCGACAACATATTTCTCCGCTTTAGGAGTAGGTTTAACGTTATCATTTTTCTTTGGTAACAATGTATTTGCTGGATAATATAAGTTGAAATTAGAAATACCGGCTTTAGTTTTAATCAAATATCCTTGTCCTGGATGCATTTGACCGATATTGTTAATACCATATTGTGGCCAATAAACATTTCCTTGCCCATCTTTAACTAATTCGATTTTATCGAGAACATTAATTAAAGCATCGGCGATATTCATACTGCTCTTTCTTAAATATGCTCTTTGGTTCCAAACATCAGGATTTAATGGGACAGCTGTATTTTGAGGCGAAAGAATATTACCAACACCAGTTCTTGGGAAAATAACACTTGCTGCTTCAGATAATTTAATATAATATGCTTGGTAATTTACCCACTTGTTACTGTTACCTGTATTAATTTGATTTATGTTTTGTGAAGGCCATAAAATATCGCCTGCAGGATCTTTAACTAATTCACAAACTTCACCTAATGTATCTAAAACACCCGCAGCTTTATTTGAACCAATTCTAAATTGTTTATCATAGTTTGTTGATAAATTTTCGATATCAATATATGTAGAAACAAGATTCCATCCTGCATTTAAAGCAACTGTTTGTGTACCTGTTCCTTCAGTTGAAGAACTTGTTGAACCACGTATAAATCTGAGTGAATCTAAAATTACAGTACCATTATTTTGGAATACTACTGAATATATTGAATTTGATTTGTATGGATAAACAGTACTATCAACCGGTATTACTTTACCGTTAACTTTATATTCAGCATTATAACCTGCACCAGTATTTTCGAACCATTTTCCTCTCCATACTTTGAAGGTTAACTGCTCACCAGCAGAAGCACCATCTATTTGTGTAGTATTAGGATCATCTCCCCAAACTTTCAAATTTAATGCATTAGAAATAGTACCATCGGGAACTTGTGTTACTTTTGCAAATCCAGCACATTTTGTCCCTCCGTTATAAAATGCACCAATATAATCTCCAACTTGTGCACGATAGTAAAAAGGACCAGCTCCTAATAAACCACCTTTATACCTAATAGAACCATCACCCGGTGCAGCATTTAAATTGAAAACTATATCTTTTATAATAATTGTATGAGATACACTTGTAGAATCTGTAAATACCCAATCAGCATATGGTGCTGGTTCAAGGGTAATCGAAGCAG
>DAOSCP010000003.1:89253-180144 GCA_035361425.1 Ignavibacteriales bacterium
GAACCATTACCAGATGTATTTAATATAGCTAACATTGTAGTGGGATTTGTAACAGTATTCGTAGGGAATTTTGAATTAGCTTGATTTGATACTTTCCAATTCCAGTAATTGATCGTACCATTTAAATTCATTGAGAATAATCCATCTATATTTTCCGTAAGATACCAATAGTTTTGCGTAAAATCATCTTGTGGATATTCACTGCTAACAGCAGTTGTTCTACTGCTTTTAATTTGAACAGCATTTGAACTTCCGTTATTATCTCTAATATTATTCAAGTTTGCGATAATTTTAGGAGTTCCCGTTTTGGTACCCGTTAATGTCGTATAAGCACCATCATTTGTTAAATCAATTTCACAAATATCAAAAGCATATGATGTATTACTATCAACTGTCGAAGCATTAAAATAAACTTGTGATGACGCACCAACCAAAACACCTCTTAAATTATTTTTTCGTACTGAAAGAAAATCTGCATACAATGTACCACCAGATGTAATAATACCCTGGTAAGTGTTACTTGCAATAGAATCTTTAGATAATTTCAAATATCCACCTTTGTTAAAAACTCCAGACTTGTTATTTGCATAAATGTAGGATTCTTGAACAATATTTTGATCTGCAAATGTATTATTAATATTGTTGAAAATACCGGTGCCACTGGTTAATATTTTAGAATTGTTTATAGTAACAGAACCAGCTTTTAATTCAACTCCAACTCCAGTTGCTCTTTGAACATAAAGGTTATTGAGTGTAACTCCTTCTTTGGATACAACAATACCGGTACCATAATTATAAACTGTATCTACTTTAATACCAAAAAAATACGGAGAAGAAAGTGAAGTATAATTATTGATATTTAATGCAGTGTTATAGGAATTTTGTATTTTGAGACCGACAGCATAGATATCTCTGCTTACATCAACTCCTATATAAGCATTTTTAATCGTTACATATTTAATAGTATCACGGTAATTTGTAGAAGTACTATTAAAAACTATACCCTGCCAATGGTTATTAACAGGTATAACTTCCTTTGGCTGGAAAACTACTGGATTAGCCAGTGTTCCATTGATAATTAATGTACCCCCATTTTCAACTTCAAGTTTAAAGTCACCAATTCCATCTGCATTAGCATCAGCATAATAAATTTCAACCAATACACCAGCTTCAATTGTTAACTTACCACCACTCTTTACAACAACAGGCACATTAAACTGCTTGTTTGTTGACCATGTTTCGCTTCCTGTAATCTGATAAACACCTTGAGCAAACAGCGAAACCGTTAAAATGATACTTACAATCATTGATAAAAACAATTGCTTCATTGTACCTCCATATTAGAGTTAATTATTTTTCTAAAAAACACTTTTTTTATAATCGAATATTATTAGAAAAAATTTAATAATATTCAATATTAAATCCTCAATTATTTATTGTTATCATAAAATTTTAATAAATACATTTTCTTTGTTAAATCTCTAAAGCTTAACTTTATATATAAATTTTTAATTGTTTAATCTTTTGTAAAATAATATTTATGGAACTTACTAACATTAGTACTATAACATTATAATTTTAAATTTTTATATAATATAGTATATTTTTTTAATAAAAAAAAATTATAATTTGCTAAAAAAAATATTTTTTCTTATTATTACTAATAAAATATAATGCAGTATGAAAAAAACAGAAGTAGTTGTATTTGGTTTATCAACAACTTCCACAAGTAGTGGCGGTTATGCATTAATTCTTAAAGCTATCAATTCCAATAAAAGAGTTCCAATTATTATTGGAGGTGCAGAAGCTCATTCTATAGCATTAGAATTAGAAGGATATTCTGTACCAAGACCCTTAACTCATGATTTATTAAAAAATGTCATTACATCTTTAGGTGGAGAGATTATTGAAGTAAATATTGTTGATTTAAGAGATAATACATTTTTTGCAAATATAATCATTGAACAATCTGGCCTTACTATTGAAATTGATGCAAGACCCAGTGATGCTATAGCTCTTGCACTCAGGACTAATTCACCTATTTATATTTATGATGAAGTACTTTCCAAAGTTGCTTTTGAACCCCCTGAAGTAGATAATAACGATTTAACAAATAATTTACCAAGATCTAGCGATGAATACTCTCAAAATCCATCGCAAGATTTTCAAAATCAATTTGAAGAAAATGATGAAACTTCAAACGATATTGAACAATTTATGAATAAAATAAATGAAATGAAATCTAATCAAAATATATCCAATTATAACACTGAAAATGAAAAAACAATGTTAGAGAATCAACTACGTGAAGCTATCGAAAAAGAAGATTATGAAAGAGCAGCTGTAATTCGTGATAAACTAAAAAAATTCAACAAATAAAATTGAATTAACTATATCAGATTCATCTAATTACTTTCCTTTACCACAATTATAATTTTATCATCTTTTTCGAAATTTATATTCATATTTTTTCAAATCTTCCAATATCTTTTGCAATAAATGAATATATGTTCATTTTTTCTTTTTTCTTAATAAATAAATAATTACTATTTATTCACTATATTGTTTACCTTTCTTGATGTATTTTCATAATTATTGGAGGATGTTTTGAAATCTATTAAAGTTTTTCTAATTATTACAGCATTCATTAAATTTTCATTTGCTAGTGGTTTTCAATTAAATGAATTTGGCGCTAAAGCAATGGGTATGGGCGGTGCATTTACAGCCGTTGCAAATGACCCATCTGCTATTTTTTTTAATCCTGCTGGTATATCACAGCTAAATGGATTTAACTTAGCTTTTGGTTCAAATATTATTACATTAGGTACTACATTTAGAGGACCATCTCCTGCAATAACCGAACATAAGCTAAAAGATCAAATTTTCACACCTATTATAATGCAAACTACATATCAAATTGATGATAAATTAACACTTGGACTTGCATTAGGTAACCCATTCGGTTTAGGTACAAAATGGGATGAAAATTGGGTTGGTAGATACTTAACTACAGAAATAGAAATTAGAGTTTTCAGTTCACCCTTAATAGCATCTTATAAAATTATGGATAATCTTTCCATCGGAGGTGGAATTAACTTTAACTATGCTGATGTTATTATTGCTAAAAAAGTTAACTTTGCTCCTTTTGCTACAACTGATGGTAATATTCATATTGAAGGCGATGATTTTTCACTCGGTTATACATTTGGCATTCTATACAAACCTATTGATAATTTAAACTTAGGCCTTGGTTATAGAAGCAAAGTTAAATATAATTTTACAGGTACAACAAAAGCAGAAGCAAATTCTCAATTATTATCAAGATTACCTAAAGGAAAAACAGAAGCTAAATTAACAACACCAGAAAATCTATCATTAGGAATAGCATATAAATATGATAATTTATTATTAAGTATTGACTATCAATATGTTGGATGGTCTTCTTATGATAGCTTAAATATTAATTTTACTGAAAGTAACATAGTTTCAAAATCATATAGAGGGTTTAAAAATTCCTATATCGTAAGATTTGGAGTTGATTATACATTAACTGATATTATGAATATATATGGAGGCATTTATTATGATAAATCTCCCGTTAAAGATGAACTATTAGATCCAACTTTGCCTGATGCAAATAGAGTAGGTTATAGCTTAGGTTTTGGTTATAAATTTAACAATAATATTTTTATTGACTTTTCCTATTTATTCTTGAGGATGATTGAAAGAAAAATTACAAATTCCGAAGTTAATTACTCAGGATTAACAGGAGCCGTATCACCTTTTAATGGTGTTTACAATAGTTATGCTAATCTTTTTAGTTTAACACTTAAATATTCATTATAAAACATGAGGTAATGAAACATGAATAGAATAAAAATTTTTACATACTTGCTTTCAATCACATTACTTCTTAGCTCATGTGTAGATAAATCTAATTTAACAGAACCAACTATAAATACTGGTTCAGTAGATTTTTCAAGATTTGTAACAATTGGAAATAGCTTAACAGCAGGATATCAATCTGGTGCTTTATATGAAAGTGCTCAATTATATTCATATGGGGCTTTAATAGCTAGACAAGTTGGAACTAATTTTGAAATTCCATTGGTTTCTGATCCCGGAACAGGAAATAGGATGGAAATTTCATCGCTAAACTTATCAACTGGTTCCGTTACAATAAGTTATAATACATCAACAGGAACATTAAAAAATCCAAATTATCCAAAAGCTTTTAATAATTTAGGTATTCCTGGAGCAACTTTATATGATATATTAAACGCTACAAGCTCAACTACTTGTTTTAGCGCCGTTATGGCAAACTCTCCTAATCCAATGTTTGATCTTATATTAAGAGGCAAAGGTACACAATTTCAACAAGCAAAATCCTTAAACCCTACTTTCGTAATATTATGGATTGGAAATAATGATATTTTAGGTTACGCTACCTCTGGAGGACAAACTCCTTACACTCCAGTAGTTAACTTTCAGGCATTATACTCACAATTAGTTGATAGCATAGCTTCATTAGACGCTAAAGTTGTTGTATTAAATATTCCTGATGTGTTATCTATTCCATTCCTAACAACTGTACCACCAGTTCTTCAAAATCCTGCAGATGGCTCATTGATTTCTCTTTATGGTACTGTCAATGGTACTTCAAAACAGTTAATACTTGGAAAAGACTTTCTCACTTTAAAAGCTAAAGATTTAATTTCTAACGGTCAAGGATTAACTCCTACAAATCCTTTGCCAGATAATGTTGTTTTAGATTCAGCTGAAGTTGCAACTGCAAGAAATATTTTAACACAATATAACAATATTATATCAACATTAGCTTCTTCAAAAGGATTTGCTCTCGTTGATATTAATTCAGTTTTAACAAATGTTGCATCATCACCTAATGGATTGTTATTTGACGGTGTGAGATTTTCAACAAAATATATCACAGGTAATTTATTCAGTTTAGATGGTGTTCATCCTACTAGCCAGGGACAAGCTATAATTGCAAATGAAATTATTAAGGTCATAAATAACAAATTTGGTGCAAACATTCCACTAATCAATGTAAGCACTATACCGGGAAGCATAATATTAAAAAAATCTAATAATGTTAATTTAATCCCTACTTTTAAAAATAAATATCCTGAAATTTATTTCTAACGATTAACGTTTATACTAAAATAAAAAGGCCCTTGTGTTTCTTCAAGGGCTTTTTTTATCAATTTAATAATTTAATATTCTAGTAAAATTTAAGTTCTCTAATATAATTAAAATTATTATTTAATTACATCAAATTTTGTATAAGGCCTTAATACTTCTGGCACTATAATAGAACCATCTTCTTGCTGATAATTTTCTAATATAGATACCATTAATCTACTTGTAGCTAAACCTGAACCATTTAGTGTATGCACGAAGTCTAATTTTTTATCATCTTTTTTTCTAAATCTTATATTAGCTCTTCTTGCTTGAAATGCTTCAAAATTACTACAAGATGAAGCCTCTAACCACTTATTTTCTGCTGGTGACCATGTCTCAATATCATAACATTTAGCTGCTGAAAAACTCAAATCTCCACTACATAATAAAATCACACGATAAGGAATTTTAAGAGCCTTCAATATATCTTCGGCATCATTTACTAATTTTTCTAATTCATCATAAGAATTATCAGGATGAGCAAATTTTACCATTTCAACTTTATTAAATTGATGAACTCTCAAAAATCCTTTACTTTCTTTTCCATAAGAGCCTGCTTCTCTTCTAAAGCATGCAGAATATCCAACATAATAAATAGGAAGATCTTCTTCGTTTAATATTTCATTTCTAAAAATATTTGTTATTGGTACTTCAGCAGTTGGTACAGGATAGAGTTCATCTTTTTCTATGCAATACATATCTTCTGCAAATTTTGGAAGCTGGCCAGTACCATACATAGAGTCTTTATTAACAAGAAATGGAGGGAAAATTTCTGTATAATTATGTTTTTCTAAATGATAGTCTAACATAAAGTTTATTAAAGCTCTTTCTAAAGTAGCTCCTTTACCTTTATATAAAGGAAAACCTGAACCAGATAATTTTGCACCTCTTTCAAAATCTAATATATTGTGTTTTTTCCCTATTTCAATATGGTCCAATATATTATCTTTTTTTATATCAATATTCAATCCTTCTGGTACCCATCTTCTAATTTCAACATTTTCAGAAGCATCTTTACCAATTGGCACACTTGAATGGGGCATATTTGGAGTAAATCTTAAAATTTCATCGATCTTGCTTTCAATCTCACTCAATTTACTATCTAATGTTTTTATTTCTTCTGCAACAGATTTCATTTTATTAAGAACTTCTGTAGCATCTTTATTTTCTTTTTTATATTGTGCTATTTCTTTAGATACTTTATTTTGTAGCGACTTTAATTCTTCAGATTTTGTAAGAATTTCCCTTCTTTTTTTATCAAGTTCTAATAATTCATCAATTTTGTCTTCTT
This sequence comes from Ignavibacteriales bacterium, assembly GCA_035361425.1. Taxonomy (GTDB): domain Bacteria; phylum Bacteroidota; class Ignavibacteria; order Ignavibacteriales; family DAOSCP01; genus DAOSCP01. The sequence goes on from DAOSCP010000003.1 coordinate 95,747, forward strand.
GATTTTTACTTCTAACAGCATTTTTAACAATATCAGGATTTTGCCTAATAAATTTAATATCTAACATAAAATCTCCTTATTTTATCTTATAACAATCTGTTGTGATCTTTTTGATTTTGGAAACTGACTTTTTGCTATACCGGTTTTAACTAGTACATTACCAATTATGGAACCATTATACCTAATAACTTTATATCCATCTGGCGAATCAGTGCTAAAATTGCTTCCAGCCAAATAATTTTTAAGTTGTTCTGCTGATACATCAAGAATATTATTTGTTATTTTATTAGTAAATATTAAGCTAAAATATGTATGAGGAACAACTTGATTATTTTTATTTATTGTTGCAATCTTAATACCAGATCTATTAAAAATACTTAAATATTTAAAAGGTGTTTCATTAGTAGTCATATAGATATCATTACCTTTCAAAAGAAATAGTTTATTTTCAAATTCACTTAACTCAATACCATAATTATTTGCTAATATTTTAATATAATCTGAGTATTTTGCAGATTGTATATTGAAATAATCTTTAATTTCATTTTTAAAATTGAATTTTTCTTTATTCTCTATCTTGTCTATTTTTCTAAGTTTACAAATAAAAAAACCCTCTGAGTCAACTTCCCATGGAAAAACCCTTTTAGCCTTACTTATACTATTATCAAAATTATTCCCATTATAACTAAGAATAGGATCTCGATACTTTATATTCAAGTTAAATTCCTCAACTTCTACAGGATAATTTTTTAAGATTTTATTTATAATAAATTCGTTTTCTTCAACTGTTAAAGTACAAGTTGAATATACAACTGTTCCACCAACTTTTACAAGACGAATACCGGATAATAATATTTTATATTGAATATCAAGTATTGCATCAACAATTTTTTTTGACCACCAATTTTTAATTTCATTTTTTTTATTTAAAATACCCAACCCAGTACATGGAACATCAGCTAATACTTTATCAAACTCATCATTAAAATATTTACTAAGTAATTCTCCTTTATTTATCATAATAGATGTATTAAAGGAAGAATATTTATCAATATTATGTGCTAGAGTTTTAACTCTTTTAATATCTGGCTCATTAGCAACCAAAAATCCTGTATAATTCATCATCTGAGAAAGTTGAGTAGTTTTGGAGCCAGGAGCAGCGCATAAATCTATAACATTTTCATTTTCTTTTGGGTTTAAAACAATTGGTGGTAAAGTAGATGATAAACTTTGTATATAATAATCACCTATGACAAATTCAAGTGTTTTACCTATAAGATTTTCAGGATCATCAACTACTTTATAGATATTTTCATAACTTTTTTCTATTGATATATTATAATTTTTTAATTTTGATACAATATCATAATTTATATTTTTTGATATCCTGATATAATCTATAGGTTTTCTACCAATGTAATCATAATAATGTTTTAATTCTTTAGGTCCAAATACGGCTGTAATATACTCATCTATGCTATTACTAATATTACTCATACTTTAAATAATTGTTAACACCATTGTTGTGAATATCATTCATTATATTTGTAACTAATTGAATATATTGCTCTTCAATTATTTTATCGTCTAATTCTTCAAAAGGTTTGGAATATTGTTTTTCCAACTTTTTGGCAGCTATTTCACTAGCTATAAATAAAGATATATTAACTTCATTATAATTTTCCAACATTACTTCAAATTCTTCCAAAATTTCACCTAATTTTTCATCTGAAACATCATATTTATCATGTAATTCAAACAAATCATCTAATAATTCATCGATTTTATCCATCTCTTCATTGTTATCTTCGACAACATGTGAAACTGTTCTATAAACATTTAATGCTTTTATAAGCAATGTGTAATGTTCTTTTTTGAATAAATTATTCATATTTATATCCTTTTAATTAAATTAAAAAATAAAGAGAAGTAATTAATACTTCTCTTATTAACTTTTATTTGAAATACTTAGAAAACCTCTTGTCAGTTTTGGTTTTTTGAATATCCAATAGCCACTTCTTAGCAGTATCATTAGAAGAATCATTTTGTACTACTTTTGATAAGAAATCTTCAGCTTTTTTTGTTACATCATTTAAGTAAGCAACATCAACTTTTTTAGCCCTAACTGCATTATAAAATTCAGAGTAATAATAACCACCGAAAGAAAAATAAACTTCTGTAATTTGTCTAGCATGTTTTTCTGGACTTGCCATACTTAAGAATTTTTCATATAATGGCATAGCATTTTTAAAACCATTAACAGTATCTTTTCTTGATACTGCATTTGCTTTATAATAATATGATAAGGCTTCATCTGGTCTTAACTCAATCATCTTATCAAATTGTTCACTTGCTAAATCAGCCCTATTGGCAGCAAGATATAAGTTACCAAGTAAGAAATAATCATTAAATATAACCTTACCAGTTGATTTAACTTTTTCAAAATAAGCAATTGCTTTATCAACATTATTAACTTTTTGGTATGCTATAGCCAATTCTCTGTATAAATAAACTTTAGAATTATCTAATTCAATAGCTTTATCAACATTAATTTCTGCTTGTTCTAATCTATTATCAATGTCTTCATCCTTAGCATTCATTAAATATCTTGCGAATGTTTCATAATCAACTGCATTAATTTTATCTTTAGGTGCAACTTCAAAAAATTTCTTATAATTAGAAACTGCTAAAGCCATTTCACCTTTTTTATTATAAGCATAAGCAAGGAGTCTTAAAACTCGATAATTATTTGGAAATTGTGCATCTAGGTTATTACCTATTTCTAAAGCTTTAGCGTGATCATCAAAAATAACCGCTCTTGTTGCATAATATAATTGATTTTCAAATGTAGGTTCAGACCACAATAAATACTGATCATAATATTCAACAAATTTATTATACATTTCTTTTGCTAAATCATCTTTATTTTGAGCCTTAGCTTCTAATCCTTTTATGTTGTAGATTTCTGCTAAACCTCTAAATGCTTTTGCAAATGTTGGATCATATTGTATACATAATTCAAATTGTTCTTTTGCTGCATCATATGCTTTAGCTCTCATATAATATTCAGCATAATAATAATAACCTAATGCAAAAGTTTCATCAAAATTAATTGCAGATTTATAATTTTCAAGCGCCTTTGCTTGATTACCTAATTTAGTGTATAAATCTCCATATGCTACAAAGATAGCAGCATTTCTTTTCTTTTGGCCTTTTGATTTGTTAACTTCAGTTCTATCAAGCTCATTTGCTCTATCAAGTATTTCTTTAGCTTTGTCTAAATTAACATTTTCTATTTCAAGAAAAACATTATATGAATTTAACAAATCATTCACATTTTCTATATCATTATTATAATCAAGTCCTCTTTTAATCATTATATCAAGCGAATCTTTATGATTTGTCAAAGCATAAACTTTTGCAGCACCAAAATAATTCAAATCTGTTCTTTTATCACGTTTAATACCAATTAAATACCAATTTTTTGCATTTTGCAATAATTGTTCATTTCTATTACCAACTGAATCTTGCATATAGTGTTTATATTCAATCTCACCTAAATAAAAATATCCTAACCCATCTTTAGGTTTTGAATTAATGTATGATAGTAATACTTGTTTAGCCTTTTCAAATTTTTCTTGATTAATTAATTTTTTAGCTTCATTTAAATCAGCTTGTGCAAATAATAAATTAGAAAGCAATAAAACTATGAGCATTCTTAATATTTTCATTTTTTCTCCATAATTTGATATTGAATTATTTTAAATATAATAATTTTCTTCAATATAAAAAAAATTTTTACTTTACTATATTAAAATTTTCATGCTCAACTTTAACAAGCCTAATATAAGCTTTCGTTGGTAATAAACCTTCTTTTTTAATTATATTTTGCCCAGGCTGACTTAAAATAAAAGATATCAAGCCATACCCTAATCCTCTATAAGGTTCTTTTTGAATAGCATAAACATAACGCCTAAATGGATAATATTTTAAAGCTAAGTACGCCTGATAAGGTTTATAATAATCAAACTCTACATTTTGAGTTGTATCTGCAGGCATAATTTCAGCTACTCTAACACTTGATAAAAATTTTAATCCCTGGGGGTCATCTTTATCACTTATCCAATTTACCCCTAAAAAGCCAATACTATTTTTGTTTTCTTTAACTTTTTCTATTAAATCTCTAGTATCTTTTGCTGCATATGCATTGGGTATTTTATCAATTCCAAATAAATCCATAAAATATCTAACAGTACTAGAATTTGCGTTGTCAAATATAGGTATAATTTCAGAACTCATTCCATTTTTAAATACTTCGTTCCATTTTCTCTTTTTACCGGTTATAATATCTTTAATATCATCAAACATAAATAAGGTATCTTTATTATTCTTATTTACAATTATAGCTATAGCATCAACTGCTACTTTATATGTTTTATAACCAAAACCCCTTTTTTCAACAAATTCGATTTCATCTTTTTTTAATTCTCTTGAAATAAATAAAACTCTTGATGAATCATTTAAAAATTGTTCAAGTGCTTTTTGCTCAGGTAATGATATTAATTTTATATGTGCATCTTTATATAAAGACGTAAATGTTTCAACTTCCGATTTAATGACTTGCTCAAATGTATTATCGGTAATTACGGTAATATTACCTTGAGTAGGAGTATCAATCTCTCCTACTTCACTATTAGAACAAGACAATAAAATCAAATTTAATGATAATACCATATAAAATAAAAAGTTATTCTTCATCACTATCCTTTTCAAAATAATATTTTTGATAAATAGTATAAGCACGATATATAGAGTAAAATATTAAGCATAAACCAAAAATTGTTGAATAACTTTGGTCCATTATAATAGTAAATTTTTCTTGAAATATTAAATATAATCCTAATACAAAATAAATTACCGTAACAAAATAAGCTAAATATTTAAAGAAAGTTTGCATTATAAAACCTTATCAATTGAATAATATTGGTAGAGACAATTTAAATCTAATAGGTTTACCATCTATTTTAGCTGGTATCCATTTAGGCATTAATTTGATTACTCTTATGGCTTCCTCATCACAACCATAACCAATTCCCTTGACAACTTTAATATCTGAAATTTTACCATCAATGTCTATAACAAAATCAACAATAACTTTACCAGTAATACCAGCTCTTTTTGCCAATTCTGGATATTTCAAATTTTTTGATAAAAAATTCACTAACTCGTCGTCACCACCTGGGAAAGAAGGCATTTCTTCAGCAAATTCAACGACTTCTTCGGAATTATTTATATTTTCTTCTCCTACAATATTTTTTTGATTGTAGTATCAATAATAGTTTGGCAATGTACTATAGTAACAAAAAAAGCATATAAAAAAATAATTTTCATAAATACCTCCATAATTTATTTGCTTTCTTTTTAAAATAATAAGACACAGTAATACTTACTGTGTCTTAATTTAATTATATTAGAAATACTAATTCGTTAATTTGAATTGAATTGGTACCGTAATTCTTACAGGAACTGCAACACCATTTTGTTTACCAGGGTTCCATCTTGGCATTGAACGAATAACTCTTACAGCTTCTTCATCACAACCTGCACCGATACCTTTTAGAACTCTTACATTTGATACTCTACCATCCTTACCAACTGTAAATTCAACAATAACTTTACCTTCAGTACCTGCTTTTTTCGCAATTTCTGGATATTGTATATTTTGTGCTATATATGCATATAATTCTTCATCACCACCTGGGAAAGAAGGCATTTCTTCAGCAAATGTAAATACTTCTTCTTTTTCAGTTTTTTCTTCAGCAGCACCTACGACGTTACTTTGTTCTACAGAAAGCATATCACCAACATCTAAACTATATTGTCCTGTACCTTCTTGTGTAATTTTACCAGGGTCTTTAAATTGCATTTCTTCTTGAGTTGGTATAAACTCTTCTGTAACTAATGCATCTGGTTTTACAACAGGTGGCAAGAACTGTACAGTTGAAACTGCAGGTTTGTTTTCTTCAATAGGTGCAGCCTGCTTTTCTTCTTGCTTATTCTTATCTTTTAAATTATCTGCTTCAATCAACTCAACTGATTTTACTACTTTTCTAGCTGGAGCTTTTGGTTTATGAGCATCTCTCCATTCTACATATCTATCATAAGCGAATGGACCTATAGTGCCAAAACTAAATAATATTATGCCTAATATAATAGATATTTTAGCTATTTTAGGATATTTTTTTCTTAGTTCGTAGGCACCATATTCTCTATTCTTATTACGAAAGATTATGTCATTTATGTCAATAATGTTTAAATTTGTCATTCAATACCTCCAGCCTATAACTTTTTAATTAGATCAAGTTCTTGAGGTGTAACATCAACAATAGCATAACGACTTACAGCACAAATATTCATTTCATCAAGTATATCAACCATATTTTTATAATTTGAGTCATCCATTGGTTTTATTAAAACAACCAACTTCCAAATTTTTTTGATTGTTGATGGATCTTTCCCTGCTTTTTTAGCTTCTTCAATTAATCTATCTCTAGCAGCCAAATCTTCGCCTATTTCTCTTTTTTTCTTAAGTAGAATTTTTCTAATACCCTCAGCTGAATAATCTGTCGTTTTAATATCTTCAGGTTTAGTAGCTAATCCTTCATAATAATAAATTTTATTTTCGGGTCCTAAAATAACCGTTAAAGCATTCGATGCTTTAACATCCTGTTCTTTCTTTTCTGTTGTTTCATCAGCCTTAACAGGCATATTTAATTGCATAGCCTGAGGTTTTGAGAAAGTTGTTGTAAGCATAAAAAATGTTAGCAAGAGAAAGATAACATCAACCATTGGGGCCATATCTATTCTGGTAGAAAGCTTTTTACCCCTCTTTTTACCACCTTTTTTATGACCTCCTTGTTGCGATGTATCTATATCAGCCATTTTTTTTCTCTTAATTAGTTATTTAATCTTCTACTGGTTTATCAGATTTATCTAAATCTGTAATCAAAATATACTTATTAATCTTCTTGTTTTGCAAAGTATTAATAATGTTTTTTACTAATTTGTAAGGCACATATTGATCAGCCTTAATTGCAATATCTGCAGTTATAGGTCTTCCTACTTTTGGATCCTGCATATTTCTTTCTGCAGTTGCAACTCTTGCATAACCCAACCAAATCAATAGTTGGTTTTTCTTTTCATCTAAAGTAGAATCAATAGGTATTCCGGGATTAGCTTCCGGTTTTTGCATTTCTTGCGATGATAATTTTACATAATTTGGTAATTGTTCAAGAGGTACAGCAAATCCAGGCAAATTTGAGAATTTATCAATTTCTTCAGCCGTTAGTCCTAAATTATAAGCTTCATTTACTTTTTCGATCATAAGCTTTCTTTTAAATTTACCGTCCAAAGAAAAATAAACTTTGCCTGTTTTATCAATTGATATTGTTATTATATTTCTTTCTGGCACTTTGAATTCTGCAATGGATGATGGCGTTTTTACTACAATAGCCTCTTCTCCTTTAAATTGAGTTGTAAGGATAAAGAATGTTAACAATAATGTAGCCACATCACACATTGCAGTCATGTCAACAAAAGTACTTTTACGAGCTACTTTTACTTTTGGCATCGTTATCTCTTTTTGATTATTTCTAAATTATTTGTGTTTAGCTAAGAAGTTTTGAACCATAGCAACGCCAGCTTCATCAATAGCGTAAGTCATTTTATCAATTTTATTAGTAAAGAAAGCATAAGAAAAGATAGCTAAAACAGAAGTACCAATACCAAAAGCTGTATTAATAAGCGCTTCAGAAATACCAACTGCAAGAGCAGCAGCATCAGGTGCACCAGCATTTGCTAACGCAGCAAAAGCTCTAATCATACCTAATACTGTACCAAACAACCCTGTTAATGTTGAAGCTGATGACAAGGTAGCTATAATTACTAAATTTTGTTCTAAGATTGGTAATTCCAAACCTATAGCTTCTTCAATTTCACCTTTTATAGCAGCAATTTTTTGATCTTTATCTTTTTCTGTATCGTTAATAACTTCTTTATACTTAAGTAAGCCACTTTTTACAACATTTGCTACAGATCCTCTTTGTTTATCACATAATGCAATAGCTTCATCAATTTTATCTTGTGATAATAATACATGAATGTTTGCTATAAATGAATTAATATTCCCTTTTCCTTTTGCTTTAGCTAATATTATAGCTCTTTCAATAGAAAATGAAATTACGGTCATTAACATTGTCATAAGAATAGGAACAACGAATCCACCTTTGTAAACAACACCTAAATAATTACCTTGTTTTGGATCATTATTTGGATTGCCACCAACAAAGTTTGCAGGATTTCCTAAAACGTATTTGAAAATTAAAATTGCTGTTATTAATAAAATAGGAATTAAGATAACAGCCAAACCTGCATTACCTTTTACTTTTGTTTTTGTACTCACTTTGCCCCTCATTGATTTGTTATTGTTAAAATTTGTTTTTTTCGGTACTGTAAATATATTATAAAAATATTTTTTTCACAAATTAAATTTTCAAAATTTTCACATTTTTTTTTTTAATTTTGAGTGATAAAATTAAATACAGGTAATTCGATAGATAATTGATTTGATTTGTTTATAAATTACGAATTTTTTTTTAAAATTTTACAATTTTTTTTTCGTTTTTCTTTATAAATTACATATAAAAAATGGAGATATTATGGCTACTCCTCAAATTATTAAAGCCCCTAGAGGTAATCAACTTAATACTAAAAGCTGGATTCAAGAAGCTGCATTAAGAATGTTAATGAATAACCTTGATCCTGAAGTAGCAGAAAAACCTTCCGAACTTGTTGTATATGGTGGCATTGGTAAAGCCGCACGTAACTGGGATTGTTTTAATGCAATTGTCGATTCACTCAAAAATTTAGAAAATGATGAAACTTTATTAGTTCAATCCGGTAAACCTGTAGCAATTTTTAAAACTCATGCTAATGCTCCAAGAGTTATTTTATCAAACTCTATGCTTGTTCCTAAATGGGCAACATGGGATTACTTTCGCGAGCTCGATGCTAAAGGTCTTATCATGTATGGACAAATGACTGCTGGTAGCTGGATTTACATAGGAACTCAAGGAATTTTACAAGGAACTTATGAAACATTTGCCGAATGTGGCCGAAAACATTTCAACGGTGATCTTACTGGTAAATTTATCTTAACTGCTGGATTAGGTGGAATGGGAGGAGCACAACCACTTGCAGCGACTATGAATGGCGCTGCTTTCCTTGGTATTGATGTTGATGCTGAAAGAATCAAAAAAAGATTAGATACTGGCTATGTTGATATTATTTCCTACAATCTTGATGAAGCAATCAAATTAGTATTAGATGCTAAAGAAAACAAAAAAGCTCTTTCTGTAGGATTAGTTGGCAATGCGGGAGAAGTTTTGCCCGAATTACTTAAAAGAAATATTATTCCCGATATTTTAACTGATCAAACATCTGCACATGATACATTAAACGGCTATGTTCCAATGGGTATGAGTTTAGAAGCAGCTTTAAGTTTAAGAAAAAATGATCCTCAAAAATATATTCAACTTGCTAAAGAAACTATAGCGGTTCATGTTCGTGCAATGTTAGAGATGCAAAAAAAGGGTGCTATTACTTTCGATTATGGTAATAATATCCGTGCCGAAGCTAAAAATATGGGCGTTGAAAATGCTTTCGATATTCCAGGTTTTGTTCCTGAATATATAAGACCTCTTTTCTGCGATGGTAAAGGACCATTTAGATGGGTTGCTCTTTCCGGAGATCCGCAAGACATTTATGTTACAGACCAGGCTGTAATGGACGCTTTCCCTGATAATAAACACTTGATTAATTGGATAACAATGGCACAAAAAAAAGTGCATTTTCAAGGCTTACCTGCTCGTATTTGTTGGCTTGGTTATGGAGAAAGAGCAAAAATGGGCAAGATTTTTAATGATTTAGTCGCATCTGGAAAAGTAAAAGCACCTATTGTTATTGGTAGAGATCATTTAGATTGTGGCTCTGTTGCATCGCCTAACCGTGAAACTGAAGCAATGTTAGATGGTAGTGATGCTATTGCTGATTGGCCTATTCTTAATGCACTATTAAATGCTATCGGAGGTGCAAGCTGGGTATCTGTTCACCACGGCGGCGGAGTTGGTATGGGTTACTCAATTCACGCTGGTATGGTCGTTGTTGCTGATGGAACTAAAGAAGCAGAAGAAAGATTGCTGCGGGTTCTTACCTATGACCCCGGTATGGGAATTGTAAGACATGCAGATGCAGGGTATCAGAAAGCTATTGATAATGCTAAAAAGTTCGGCATAAAAATCCCAATGCTCAAATAAATTTCTCTGATGCTTGATGCCGTATCACTTTAAATTTAGAATATGTGATGCGGCATCACTTTTTATTTTGTAATTATAATTTTTTGAAATTGTATTTCATCGTTAATCTTTATTTTTAATAAATAAACTCCAGTTGTTAAATTCTCCGAATCAATTTGATAATATATCTCTCCATTTTTCGGATTTTCATCAATAATTGTTTTTATTTCTTTACCTAAAATACTAAAAAGTGAAATTTGTAATTTACTTTCTTTTTCCAATATAATTTTTATATTTGCAGTATTATTAAAGGGGTTTGGATAAACAAAAATAATTTTACAATCTTTTGTTTTAGTTAAACTTGTATTCTCACAACTTGTTACTTTTGTATTTAATACTTTCAATGCAGGTAAACTTTCGCCATTGAAATCAAACAAGCATAAATTCTCCCAGGGGCTACCCCATATTTGTGTACTTATCCAAGCCGGTTCCCAATAAAATAATCCTTCACAAGAATAATTAGTAGAATTTTTGAGTAAATTTAATAAATCATTTATGTAATTTTTTTGTCCTTCTTTAGTTGCTGAATACCCCGTTAATAATTGGCTTTCATTGCCCACAATATTATTAACATTATCATTCCACTCCAAAGTAAAAGGATATGCAGTTTCGATTACATAAACAGGTTTTCCATAATTATTTCTTAAATAAATAATATTTTCCTTTAATGCTTGCATATCACCATGCCACCAAGGATAATAGGAAAGCCCTATCAAATCATAATTTACATTCCAATATTTAATATTATCAAAAAACCATTCAGATGCATTTTTATCACCACCTTTATCAATATGCAACATAATTTTAATCGTATCTTCTAGATTGTTTGCCTCATTAACTGCCTTTATTGCCATTTTTAGTAAATTCGTAAACTTTTGCCACTGTGTAAAATTATCATATTCGCCACCAACTTTTCCGTCATTCCACAAAAAACCGCTTGTTATTTCATTACCAATTTGAACTATATCTGGCATACAATTATTTTCTTTGAATATTTCAATAACAGTTTTAGTATAATTATAAACACTATCTAAAAGCACGTGATATTCTAAATTTTTCCATACTGCAGGTTTTGTTTGGTTGGCTGGATCAGCCCAGGTATCAGAATAATGTATATCCAGTAGAAATTTTATTTTTTTTTGTTTTGCTGTTTTCGCAATTTCTACAACCTTTTTTAAATTATTATAGTTTTCAGACGGGCTATGCCATAATTTTAATCTAATAAAATCTATTTTATTGTTAACAATAATATCTATCAAATCTTTTTCAATGCCTTGTTCTAAAAATTTCCCACCATTATCCATAACTTTTTGATATGATGATATATCAACCCCAGTAAAAAATTTTCCTTGTGCCAATATTTTAAAAATTATTAAAAAATATACTATTTTTATTTTCATCGAGATACTCATTTTAATTATAATACAACTCTTACTTCAGCCGAAAAATAATGAATGAAAACATTATTTTCAACTTTTCGACCTTGATAATTTACAGTGATAATTCCAGCATCTAATAAATTATAGTTGGAGTTAAATCTTACAATATAATTTTTACCAATTTGATAACTACTAAGCAAGTCAATTGGTATAATTGCTTGTTTATTGTTTATATTATATTCAGTTCTTTCAAATTCCAATCTTAAACTTGCATTTTTTATGAATGAGTATGATATTCCCATCTTTTGCATATTTTTTTTAATTGTATAAGGTTTTAAAGGATATTTATCACTCATCTCTTCAAATTCGTTTGTAAGGTCTAATAAAAATTCTTTTATTGGCCTGTATGAGAAAATTGTAGTATTGCCTTTACCATTCACATATCTAGAACGGTTTAAATTTTTTGGACCTAAGAAATTATCTTTAAAAAACTTTATTTCGTTCTCTATTGTAATTTCATCAACCAATTTAAAAAACACCCTGTAAGAGTTTTCAATATATCTTGAATTTTCTTTCCCCATAACAAAATTATTTAACCCTTTTTTTGATGTATAACGATATTTAAAACTAATCTCATCTGAATATTCCAAAAGATTAATATCTTGAATAAATATCTGGTTTCCCATAACTGTAAAATTTTCATTGAGCAAATTATTAACTCGAATTAAATATAAATTTTCCTTTTTAGGATCTTTACTATTTTCTTCAATTCTAAAATATGTCTCTGTTGAAATATATTTCAAATAGTCATTATTTTCTAACTCACGAAAATCTAATTTAAGTCTGTAGCTACTTTTCAAATCTGTAACTGGTTGTAAATTTGTTATAGGAATTATCTCTAAAATATAATCGCCATCAAAATTATTAAGTACGAACTCATTTTCATCAAAAACTCCATTGTTATTGATATCACCAAGATAAGAATAATTTCCAGTTCCTTTTTTAACTTTAATAAAAATCTTTTGATATGTTTGCATTTTTTGAGTAGTTATTTCATAATAAATATCATTTTTTGCAAAGTTGAATAATTTAATAAAGCTATTATTTTTGGCTGTTAAAGAATTATAATCACTGTATCCATTTGCCCTAAATTCCTTAGAGTACTTTGTATTTCTAAAAATTAAAAGATTACTTATTGTATAATTTTGCCCATAAACAGATGCATTAAAATTATGAATAATATTATTAGATTGTTGAAGTATTTTATTCGCAAGTAATCCTTGTTCTTGCGTAATTTCAAAATTATACTGCAACTTATAAAATGAGCCAGTAAAATAATTGTAAATAGAATATTTTTGATATTTTTCAAATGGCAACTGATAAATTTTATTTTTATCAATAACATTACGGTATAAATTTTTATAACTTAATCCAATTACCAAATTATTTTTTTTATTTGTAGAAAAATCAACAAAAATATCCTTTAAATTTGAGTTTCTAATTCCATCGTTACTTTTAACAAAATTACTGTTAAAATTTAATTCTAAATACTCCCAAAAGTTTTGCCAATAATTGTAATTTTGACGAAATGATTTTAAGTTGCCTTTATTATAATTTCCAAGCTCAGCCTGTATTTTTATAAGACTTTGTAATGTTGTTGAAAGTTGAAGTTCTGTAAGATTTTCATCATTAAACTTTGTATTTAAGCCATTTAAATTATAATTATCATTAAAATTAACACTATTATATCTTGTAACAGAACTAAATTCTTTACTAATAAATCTGTGCTTTGTGGAACTTGAAAAAAAAAAATTTTCATAAACTTTATAATCTTTTAAGTTTGATACAATTTCAAATGCTAAACCGTTCTTGATAGAATTATTTTCGGCAATTGTATTTGCATCGTAAGATGAAAAAGCAAAATTTCCTCCAACATCAAAATTATCTGTAAAATTATATTTAATTCCAGCTGATGCTAAATATTTTCTTTCAGGTATAGGGAGAAAAACTATCGGCAAATAATTACCCTTATTTTTACCAACATAAACATATTCGAGATAAGATTTTTTAATATAATCTCCGTTACCATCTCCCACAAAAGAAAAATTAACAATATATTTAGCTGTTGAATCATTGGGAGAAAAACGGTAGAAAGAAATTACATCACCATTCAATGTAGTATCGATTTTTTTATAATATCCTCGCGAGCTATCATTAACTAAAATAATTCCTGTTTTAATAGCCTTAAATATATCATTACCAGCATTTTTAATAATTTGTTTATCGCTTTCCGAAAGATCAAAATTTATCGAATTATTATAGTTATCAGCCTCTCTTACAAAAGCGAAATTGAAAAGTAAATTATTTTTTTCACTCTTATAATCATAATTAGTTGTAAAAAAATTTCTCTGGTATTTTAAAGATGTATATTCAAAATCAATTGATATCCTACTATAATTGGTTAGTATGATTTTAGGAGTAAAAATTATTTTAGCATTAGAATAGTCAATAATATAATCGTTATTTTCGCCTCTTTTTAATTCTTTACCATCTAAAAATACTTTTTCACTACCTGCAACAATAAGAATATCCTTTTGCCCATTTTCACCATAAATCTGATAAGGTCCCTGAAATTGTGCACTTGTATTAAAAGTATAGTTATAGAATTTACCTCTTTGATTAGCGTAAGAAATCTCAATATTATTATCTTTATCAAAATAATTTCCAGTAAAACCTTGTAATTTTCGGTTTAATACAAAAAATGTATTGTAATTTTTATTATAATCAAAATCTCCTAATGTGAGATTAAATTTTTTATGCTTGATATTCACATAAACTTTGTCAAATTCCTGCAATCTTTCAGTATTACCCTCGGGCATAATTGGAGTATTTTCATCATTTAATACTGCAGAAAGATAAATATCATCTGTCAAATATCCATTCATTTCCAACCTTAAACCACTATTTAGCTGAAAATCTTGATTAGTTGCAAATGAAAAACCACGATAAAGATAACCAGATGTGTTTATTTTATCGCCCAAATATTCTTTTGGATTAAAATAATTTATATTTCTTTGAATTTTTGTGTAATCTTTTGTGGTATCATATTGGTCAACAATAATAAAATTATCTTTATTATCAACAACAAGCGGAATATTTATTGGGAAATAATTATATTTTATTACTAATGTATCATATAAATTCAAATTAATATTCGCAAGAGTAAATTGAAATTTATGTAAGTTAAAACGGAAATTTTGTTTTGGAATTATTATACCATTTACCCAAAATTCAAAAGATGATGTATCCACAATAGGGTGTTTAATTTGATAAATATAACTTTTATGAAAATAAAAAGTATCAGCTGTTGAAATAAATTGTGCAAACAGACTAGACGTAAGGGAAAATATTATTATATATTTGATAAGCTCAAGCAAAGCTAACTATGATTTACCTTCAATTTTTTCAATAAGCTGATTAGTAGTATTAACTAAACGTTGTGCAAGACTTATCATTAGTTTTTTAGTAACATCAGGATGTTTTTTTATAAGTTCATCTATACCTTTTTCTATAACAATTACTTGAGAATCTTGATGTGCAATAATAGTAGAAGTTCGGGGCTGATCTAGAATTGAGGATAATTCACCAAATATAGCGCCTCTTTCGTATATTTCAGATATCAATTTATTATCTTTGTATACACCAACACGGCCATTCATTAAAATAAAGCAAGTTTCATCAAATTCACCTTCACGTGCAATTATTTCTCCTTTTTTATAAATTTTCATTTAATCCCTCAAATTCTTTTTGTATTTCTTCATCAAGAATAATTGTAAAATTCTCAGTTGTTTTTCTTAGTTTTTCAGCCAAACTTATGAGAATTTTTTTTGCAACGTTAGGATATCCTCTAATAATATCTTCTAAATCGCCCTTCAATTTAAGAATTTCACAATCACTAAGAGCAATAATATGTGCAGTTCTATTTTTATGAAGCATCATACTAATTTCACCAAAAACACTACCAGGGATATTATAATCATCAAGCTTTACATTGTTTTTAAAAATACCTACCCAACCGGAAATTAGCACAAAACATTCTGTACTTTTTTCACCTTCTACAGCAATAATATCACCTTTTTTATAAGTTACCTTATTTGCATATAAATCACGCATTATAACTCCAAATCTAGCATAGCTAATGTTTCTGTAGTACGCACAAGCCTACTTGCTAAATCATAAATTAATTTTTTACACAATTGCTGATCTTTTACAATATTATCAAGTGATGTACTTAAAATAAAAACTTCTGTATTATCTTCAGCTGCAATTAATGAATTATTTCTTTTTCCACCTAGCAAGAGCGATATTTCACCAAAGACAGCACCTTGTTCTACAATTTCAGCAACTTTTAATAATTTTTTATAAACTGCAATTCTTCCTGAAATAAGAATAAAGATTTCCTTGCTTTCATCACCTTCACGAGCAATAATAGTTCCTCTATTAAAAGTCTTCTTTTGCGATCTATATGCATCTGTTGGTACAGAATTTGATATCATTTACCGCCTGATATAATATTTCTTAAAATATTTTGATATATAATATAATCATCTTCTGAAAAACAAACAAATAAAATTTTATCAAATTTATAACTACTTGAATTTAAGTATGTTATAACAGTATCAACTGCTATTTTTGCAGCATCTTTTTTTGGATATCCATAAACTCCGGTACTTATACAAGGAAAAGCAATTGTTTTAATACTATATTGTTCAGCAAGCTTCAACGAGTTGCGGTAGCATTCACTTAATAAAAAAGGTTCGTTATTATTTCCACCTCGCCACACAGGGCCAACCGTGTGAATTACAAATTTTGCTAGTAAATTATACCCCTTAGTAATTTTAGCATCACCAGTTTTGCAACCACCTAATGTTTTACATTCTTCAAGTAGTTGTGGACCAGCTTTTCTGTGAATAGCTCCATCAACTCCACCACCACCTAACAATGAATTATTAGCAGCATTAACTATTGCATCAACATTCAAGCAGGTAATATCTCCTTTAATTACTTCAAAAGGATACATTATTACACCTTTTTTTAAAATATAAATAAGGAGCTATCATAAATTTTATTAATTATTATTTGCTTTATTAGCATTGCAGCCAATATCGCTTATGTTTAATTAATGATAGCCCCCGTTAATTTTATTTATCTACTTCATTACGATATTTTACATAAAAATCAGCTATTTTTTTGTAAGCTGCTTCAAGAGTTTTTTCATCTGGTAAAAATACAACTCTAAAATGTTTTGTCCCAGGTTTTTGTCCAAAGCCACTACCAGGCACAACAACAACACCAGTTTCTTTTAGTAGTGCTTTAACAAAATCTTCATCAGAGCCATTAAGTTCAATTTTTGCAAAGGCATAAAAGGCGCCTTCAGGTTTAACACAAGTTATACCATCAATTGAATTAAGCATCTCAACTGTCAAATTTCTTCTTCTTTTTAATTTTTTTATTACATCATCAAGATGACTATTATCACCTAAAAGTGCTTCCTTAATGGCATATTGCTCTGGATGATTAGCCGAAAGTCTTGCTCTTAACATTTTATTAATACCTTCGATGTAATCTTCTAAAATATCCTTCGGACCACTAACAATTCCCCATCCAATTCTAAATCCTGGTGCAAGATAATTTTTGGAAAGACCGCCAAAAGTTATACAAGGTACTTCTGGATCAATAGAAGCAATAGAAACAAATTGTTTATCTTCATCAATTATTAATTTATCATAAATTTCATCAGCAAAGATTACTAAATTATGTTCTTTTGCTAATTTTATGATTTCTCTAAGCGTATTTTCTTCACAAACTGATCCTGTTGGATTATTTGGATTTATGAGAATAATACCTTTTGTTTTTTTATTTATTTTACTTTTGATATCATTTACATCAGGTTGCCATCCATTTTCTTCATCAAGATAATATGGATTTTCGTAAGCCATTAACTTGCTTTGTACAGCTGTATATAGAGAGTATCCAGGAGTTGGCGTTAAAATATTATCTCCTTCATTGAGCAAAGCCGTCAGACATAATTCAATAGCTTCACTCGCACCAGTTGTAATAAATATATCCTGTATATTTTTAATTCCTTTTCTTTCAGCCTCTATTCTGATAGCATTTATAGCTTCTGGAATTCCTGAAGATGGAGCATAACCACACTTATTTTTTAACATTGCTTTGTAAGTATTTTCGATAATATGTCTTGGAGTTGAAAAATCATAAAGATTAGGGTCCCCAATATTCAAATACAACATTTCCTTTCCACTTTTTGCTACTTCGTTTGCTAAAACAACAATATCTCTGATAGCATATTTAATTTCATTAGTACGAATTGCTGGAATAATTTTTGTTGCCATAAATCCCTCATAAAATTATATTTTTAATATGATTATATTAAAACTTAAAAATAAAAAATAACAAAAAAATAATATTTTTTTTTAATAAATTTCTTATATTCCATTAGTCAACAAACTTCGCTTCAACAATATCATCGACTATACCATGATAATATGGCAGTTTTAACAATTCATTTATTCCAGCTTCTTCGGCTTCAGTCATCGTAAAAAAAAGTCCAGTTTGGTTTTCACGTATGAAATTTTGAACGTATTTCTCCTGAGTTAGTTCAGATGAGAAATTGTCTAAATAATCATCCACTAAATAATCAATTTTTTCTAAAATTTTATTTACATATTGTATTTTTTCTTTCTCTTTGGCAACAAAAACAAAGTTTGTGTAGGGTAATTTTATGAGGTCACAGATTTCTTCTGCAAAAGAAAAGGCTTTAGAAAGGTATTCTGTTTTAAAATTTGCATCTCCAGCAATTATATAGTTTTGTGTACCTATTTGTGGTTGTTCTTGAGATAGTGATACTTCTATCTCTACATCGAATTTTTCACTAAAAAGTATTTTGCTTAAAATTACTTCATTTACAGTAACATCACCATATAAATATATATTTGATAAGCAATTTTCTCCCATTTTATAATATAGATATGAGTAGGAAAGACCAGCGTCAAATGTTAGCCCAACATTTTTTGATACAAATAAATCTGGATATTTTATTAATCCATAAAGCGGAATTAAGCCAACATCCATAAATTCACTATCAACCATTTCCGCAATTTTATTTACATCTGTTATTAAAAACTCATTTTTTAATGATTTATCAAGTGAATTTATTAAAATATTCGAAAATATTGATTTTGGTAATGCTATCATAAATCCTCTACATTTTATCAGGAGCATTAACTCCAATTAAAGTTAAACCTATTTTCAAAAGTATTTGTGTTGCTTTTGCAAGAGCCAATCTAGCCTCTCCAAGTGATTTTTCAACCCCAATAATTCTGCACTCAGCATAGAAGCTATGAAAAGCACCTGCTAATTCGATTAAATAATTTGCAATGCGATGTGGTTCTAAATGTTCACAAGCATAATTAATTTCATCTTTAAATTTATGAATAACTTTTAATAAATTAATTTCAACTTTAGTTGTTAATAAATTTAAATTATCAAGTGAAATTTGTAGCCCCTGTTCTGTTGCCATCCTAAAAATGGAACTTATTCTTGCGTGTGCATATTGGAGATAAAATACAGGATTTTCATCCGATTGTTTTTTTGCAAGTTCAATATCAAAGTTCAAATGAGAAGTTATAGAACGCATTATAAAGAAATACCTAACAACATCAGGACCTACTTCATCAATTAGTTCATCAAGTGTAATATAATTAGCTTTTCTTGTTGACATTTTTACAATTTCACCATCTTTAGTAATTGTGACAAATTGATGTAATAATACAGCAATTTTTTTAATATCGTATCCAAGAAACTTTAAAGCAGCTAAAACATCTGGAACTGTATCTTTATGATCTGAACCAAAAATATCAACTATTAAATCATATCCTCGTTGAAATTTAGTTATATGATATGCAATATCAGGCAATCTATAAGTTGGCTCACCTGTAGATTTTACAATAACTTTATCTTGTTCGTTACCTAATTCTGTTAATTTGAGCCAAACTGCTCCATCTTTTTCGTATGAAATATTTTCTTCTTTGAAAGTTTTTAATAAATTATCAATTGAGCCATCTTCATAAAGAGAATTTTCATTAAAAAATGTATCGTGAACAATATTTATTCTTTTAAGAGTTTTTTTAATATCTTCAAAAATTACTTTTTCAGCTGTATCTTTGAATAAATTATCATTATCATCGTTGAGTAAGCTGTTACCATACTTATCATATAATGATTTTGCAATATCTTTAATATATTCTCCCTGATAATAATCTTCCGGAAAATCTATAACCTCACCGCAAAGTTCCTTATATCTTAGTTTTACAGAATCACCCAAAACTCTCATCTGGCGACCAGCATTATTAAAATAATATTCTCTTGTAACTTTGTATCCTAAAAACTCTAACATATTGGCTATAGTATCACCTACAACAGAATTTCGACCGTGACCAACTGTTAAAGGCCCTGTTGGATTAGCAGAAACGAACTCAACTTGAGCTGTTTTGCCATCGTATTTATTATTCTTACCAAAATTTAAATCATTTTCGATAATTCCTTTTACTATCAAACCGAAGGCACTTTTATTAATAAAAATATTTATAAATCCGTTACCTGCAACCTCAATTTTTTCAATAATCTTACTATCCAACGAAAGACTATTAATAATTTCTTCTGCTATGAGTTTTGGATTTTTTTTCGCACTTTTTGCAAGCAAAAACGCAATGTTTGTTGAAAAATCACCATGCTCATTGTAATCTGGTATAGTAAATAATAATTTAGAATGATCGTAATAAGATAATTTATCACCTAGTTTGGCAAATTCATTTAATAAATACTCTTTCACTTTATACCCTCTTCTACTTTATCAAAAATTTCTTCAATTGGAGCATCGCCCCAATATTTTTCAAGTGAATAATATTCTCTTGTTTCTTTATTAAAAATATGAATAACAAAATCTACATAATCCATTAAAATCCAGGTTGAACTATTTGACCCTTCAATATGCCAGGGCCTAATACCTTCCTCTTCTTTGAATTTTTTTTCTATTTCATTTCTTATAGCAATCATTTGTGTATCCGAATCAGCAGAACAGATTAAAAAATAATCTGTTATAGATGTTTGTTCTCTAAGATCAATTAATTTAACATCAAAACCTTTTTTGCTAAATATATACTCTGCAGCTTTGTAACATAATTCTTTTGTATTCATCATAATCCACCTTTATTATTTTGTTATGAAAGGTTTCAGTTTATTATAATCTCTACCAATTATAATGGTAACATCCACCAGGTAATCATTATTTATTTGAGAAATAACATTTTTTTCACTAACATTTAAAATTTTTGCAATTTGATATGCATTTGCCATATTACCCCGTCTATCGATAACAAGTGTATATGGTATATCTTTGATATGATAATTAGATATATTTACAACATCAACCTTAGAGTTCCTTAAAAAATCTGTTACTCTTTCAGCAACACCTGCAATATCCGAAGCGTTTAACACTTCTACCTGTATAATTTCAGATGGTAAACCTTGATTATTTATTGTTATTTCGCTTATATTATCATCTTTGGTAAATTTTACAATTATGCTATATACTAAAAAAATAATTATAAAAAATAATATGACTAAAAGAAAATTGTAGAAAAAATTTGTTAATACAGCTTTTTGAGGGACATTGTTATTTATGTTATTTGTATTGTTAGACATTTGCATATTCTACACTAAAATTATAATTATTTTTCTCAACCTATTTTAACTCATTCATTTAAAACAATGAAACCGAGTAAAACTCGGTTTCAAATATACTAAATTTTATTGAATTATTAAAATTTAACTAATAATAGTTTATCGCCATGGGAAATAATAAGGATCATCAAATCTTGAATAATAACCATAAGGATATGATCCATAAGGATAATAACCGAAGCCATTGTAATATGAGTATGGCATCTGACTAAAAGTTAAAGACATAAAAGTATTTTCTGTTGGGCGATAGTTCAATTGTGCTTTTTCTAGATAAATTCCATTTATTTTATTTGAAAAATTCTTACCAAAAGTTGAATATGGCGAATTAACAAAAGATACAGCTGCCTGAAAGTTTAAATTATCAGTAAAATCATATCTTAATGTATTTGTATATACTCCTAACGCAATTCCTTGATTACCAATAGCAGAATAAGACATAGAAAAAGAATGTTGCATCTTTAATTTAGAAAAATCTATTAAATCTTGCACAAAACTTGATGTTGTATTTCTAATGATCCCAGAATTTATATTTGGCATATTTAAATCACTTCTAAACTGGGCATTAAGTGTTAGAAAAAATAACATAACCAATAATATAACTTTTTTCATAGTTTTTCCAAATAGCTTTCCTATAATATAATAATTTTTTTTCAAAAAGTAAATAGCTATTTGATAATTTCTTTTATTTTATTATTCTCATCAACAAGAACCACTGTAGGTTTATGTTGTTTTGCTTCGGCTTCATCCATTGTACAATAAGCAATAATAATAACTTCATCACCTACAGCACCTAATCTTGCAGCTGGACCATTTAAACATATTGTTCCTGATCCCCTTTCACCTAAAATTGTATAGGTTTCAAATCTTGCACCATTATTAACATTGACAACTTGAACTTTTTCATATGTTAAAATATTAGCTGCTTCCATTAAATCTGGATCAATTGTAATGCTACCCTCGTAATATAATTCAGCTTGGGTAACTTTAGCTCTATGAATTTTTGATTTAAACATTTCTACAAACATTTTATTACCTTATTTTAATTTAACTATTATTTCAATTTCAACAGGTGCACCTAAAGGCAACTGGCTAACACCTACTGCACTTCTTGCGTGTTTTCCAGCATCTCCAAAAACTTCAACAAAAAACTCAGAAGCCCCATTTGCTATTGCAGGCTGTGCAGTAAATTCTTCACTACTGTTAACAAAAACAACAACTTTAACAATTCTTTCTATATTATCTAAACTTCCAATTAAACTTTTAACAACACTTAAACAATTGATTGCACAAATTTTTGCTGCTTGTTTAGCTTCATCTTCTGTAATATCTTTACCTAATTTACCTTTAAATTTTAACTGACCATCTACAATTGGTAATTGACCAGATGTATAAACAAATTTATCAACTTGAACAGCTGGTACATAAGCAGCTAATGGTTTTGGTGCTTCAGGAATTACAATCCCCATTTCTTTAAGTTTTGCTTCGAACATTTCTTCCTCTCCAAAAAATTATTTTAGTATTTAAATATAAGAATTTTTTTATATTTTTTATAACATTACTTTTTTGGGAACTTATAGTTATTAAATAAAAAAAGGGCGCCTTAAGAACACCCTTTTTATTTTAAATTTCTTTTTTATACAATTCGCTCGATTTTTCCAGTATATAATTTATATTTTTTGCAAACTCTGTTGGATCATTTAAATATCCATCCAGTAGTAATGATGTATTAAATAGCTCATCTATACAAGATTTTAAAAATTCATCATCTTTATTTTTAATGAATACTTCTAATAAATTCCTGATTATCTTGTGATCTTTATTAATCTCAAATATTTTAGGTGTAATTGATGTATCTTTATTCATCATTTTGATAATTTTTTGGAAAGATGATGAAAACATACCATCCTGATCAACAAGACAAGCAGGACTGTTCAACAATCTTGTAGATTCCTTAACATCTTTAACTTTATCGCCAAGATAATTTTTTATGAATACTAAAAACTCGCCAAACTTAACAGCTTTTTCATCATCTAATTGTTCAACATCTTTTTGAGATGTATTTACATCTGCAAATTTGGAAATTTTTTGAATATCAGCATTTTCAATCAAAACAAATTTCTTATCTTTATATTGCATCAAAGCAGATAACATAAATTCATCAAAAGGATCATATAGGAATAGTACTTCAATATCTTTTCTTTCAAATATTTCATAATGTGGATTATTTTTGATATTATTATAAGAACTACCCAAACTGAAATATATCTCATCTTGATTTTCTTTCATTCTGCTCAAATAGTCATCAAGAGATATTAACTCTTTTTCATCTTTACATTTGGATGAATTAAATCTCACCAATTCTACAAATTTTTCTCTATTGGAATAATCGCTATAGCCGTGTTTAAAAACTTTAGCGTGCTCTTTCCAGAATTCAATATATTTTTCTGGATTTTCTTTCGCCAACTTTTGTAGATGATTATAAATTTGATTGATAAGGTTATTGGATATTTTTCTTAAAATAGCATTTTCTTGTATAGATTCTCTTGATACATTTAAAGGTAAATCTTCCGAATCAACAACGCCCTGCAAAAAGCCAAAATACTCTGGTAAAAGTTCTTTATATTTATGTTTGATAAGAACTCTATTTGAGTATAAATCTAAACCATAATTTTCTTTTAGAATACCATAAAAGTCATATGCTTTTTTAGAAATATATAATAATGCTTGATATTGAATAGGTGCATCAACAGAAATATGTAAATAATCTAATGGTTCATCTGTATCATGAGTTAAAAATTTGTAAAAATCTTCGTATTGTTCTTTTCTAATTGTATTTTTTGGTTCTCGCCATATTGCAGCTAAGGTATTAACTCTTTCTCCTTCAACAAAAATTGGAAATGGTATAAATGACGAATGTTTTTGAATAACATCTTTTAATTTCCAGGTTTCAAGATATTCTTTAGCATCTTCTTTTAAAAAGATATCAATACGGGTACCTCTTGTAATAGTGCTGTCATCAAGTTCAAAAACTTCATAAGTATCTTTTCCTTCGGAAATCCATTTAACAGGTTTGTTATTTGGAGTAGCTGACTTAGATGTTATTTCAACTTTTTCTGCTACCATAAATACAGAGTAAAAACCAACACCAAAACGACCAATTAAGTTTTCAACTTCATTTTTATCTTTAGGCAAATTTTTAATAAATTCTTCTGTACCGGATTTTGCTATAGTTCCTAAATTTGTTATTATTTCATCTTTAGTCATTCCAATTCCGGTATCAGCTATTGTCAAAATGTTTTTATCTTTGTTGACTTTTAAGTGAATTTCATAACTTAAGTCATTATCAACAACTTCTTCGCCTTTAATAGATTTAAATCTTACTTTTTCAATAGCATCTGATGCATTAGATATTAACTCTCTTAAGAAAATATCTTTATTTGTATAAAGTGAATGAATAAGAATATCTAAAACTTTTTGTGTTTCTGCTTTGAACTCAAATTTTGCAGCATTAGCATCAACTGTTGACATACGCTCCTCCTAATTTAATTTTATAATTCTTTCTAATTGATCTATATTTATTATATCAGTGAATAACTTTAATATTATTAGATTCAAATATTTTTTGTCAGTTTCATCGAAATTATTAAATTCAAAACTATCAATATCAAAAACACCAATTGCCTTATTTTCAACAATAATAGGAACAACTATTTCAGAATTTGATGCCGAATCACATGCAATATGGTCTTCAAATTCATGGACATTACCTACAATTAGGGTTTCTTTTTTGCTAAAAGCTTTTCCGCAAACGCCTCTATTATAATCTATATTAGTACAAGCAATTTTACCTTGAAAGGGCCCTAACCTTAACATTTTACCATCATCAAAATAAAAACCGCACCAATTTAATTTTTCAAATAAATCAAAATATACTGCAGTAAAATTTGAAAGATTGGATAAAATATGATCATTTTTATCAAAAATTATAGAAAGATTATTAAGCAAATATTCGTAGTTTTTTATTTTATCATTAGATTTATTTAACTCTTTCATTTTTTATTCTCAATTAACTTGATCAGATACAAATACTTTATCAACGATATCAAAAAAATTTTCTGCAAATATGAAATTTAAATCTTTTTTAATCTCTTGTTTAACATCTTCTAAATCTTTCTCATTATCCTTAGGAATAATAATGTTTTTGATACCAACTCTTTTAGCAGCAAGAAGTTTTTCGTTCAATCCACCAATTGGCAAAATATTACCTTGCAGAGTAATTTCTCCTGTCATAGCATAATCGGACCTGATTTTTCTACTAGAAAATAGCGAGGTAATAACAGTAGCAATACTAATACCAGCCGATGGACCATCCTTAGGGATAGCACCTTCTGGAAAATGTATATGAATATCTTTGTTTTCGAATGCATCTTCTGAAATACCCAATTTTAATGCATTAGCTTTTACAAAACTTAAAGCACAGGTAGCGGATTCTTTCATCACTTCGCCAAGTTTACCAGTTAGAATAAGTTTTTGGCTTCCTTTCATTAAAGTTCCTTCTACAATTAAAACATCTCCTCCAGTGGATGTCCACGCAAGTCCATTGACCACGCCAATTTTATGTTCAAGATTAGCAAAATCTTTTAAATATTTTGGCGTTCGTAATAATTCATGCACAACTTTTTCAGTTATTTTAATTTTATTATACTTTTTATTACCCTCAACTATTTTTTTAGCAATTTTTCTTAAAATATTAGCAATAACTCTTTGAAGGTTTCTAACGCCGGCTTCTCTTGTGTAATTATTAATAATTACTTTTAATGCTTCATCAGTCCAGATAATTTCAGCTTTCTTTAATCCATTAGCTTCAGTTTCTTTGGGAATAATGTAATTTTTAGCAATTTCTATTTTTTCGTGTTCCAAATATCCAGGAAGCTCAATAACTTCCATTCTATCCAGCAATGGCGCAGGAATGTTATACATCACATTAGCCGTAGTAATAAAAAGTACCTTAGAAAGATCATAATCTACTTCAAGATAATGATCATTAAAAGCTTTATTTTGTTCAGGATCAAGAACTTCCAACATTGCAGATGCTGGATCTCCACGAAAATCACTCGACATTTTGTCAATTTCATCTAATAAAATAAGTGGATTTACAGTACCTGCTTTTTTCATTGCCTGAATAATTTTCCCTGGTAAAGCACCAACATAAGTCCTACGATGCCCCCGTATTTCAGCTTCATCCCTTACGCCACCTAGTGAAATTCTAACAAACTTTCTATTTAAAGCTCTTGCAATCGACATAGCTAAAGATGTTTTACCAACCCCCGGCGGTCCCACAAAACATAAAATTTGCCCTTTAAGAGATTTAACTAAATTTAATACGGAAATAAATTCAAGTATTCTATCCTTCGGTTTTTCTAAACCAAAATGGTCCTTATCTAATATTTCCTTAACTTTTGTAATATCAATATTATCTTTAGATTTTTTGCTCCAAGGAACATTCAACAACCATTCTATATAGGCTCTATTAACTGCAGCTTCTGGAGAATATGGATGAATTTTTGAAAATTTTTTGATTTCTTCAAGAAATTTATCATAAGTATGCTTTGGCATTTTAGCTTTTATTGCCTTTTCTTTTAATTTTTTTATTTCATCATCTTCAAAATCTTCATCATCACCCAATTCTTGTTTTAATATTCTAATTTGTTCTTGAATAATAGCTTTCTTTTGATTAGATAGCATTTTTTCGTGTATTTTAGCATTAATTTCATTTTTGACTTTTAATATTTCTATTTCTGTTTGCAAAATCTGAATAGCAATTTCTAATTGTTCTTTTATATTATCTACTTCAAGAACTTTTTGTTTTACCTGAGTTTTTTCGTTCAAATTTCCAATAACATAATAAATTTTTTGCTGGATGGTATCAAAATTATTATATGTTTCTAAATCTTCTAATTGTGTTTTTTCTCCTTCGAGAAGTATTCTATATAATCGGTCAAATTGTTTGAATAAAATATCAATATTTTTATCACTCTTAGGAACATCGAATTCTACTAATTTATAACTACACTCAAAATAATTAGTTTTAGTTAATTGTAAATTTTCAATGATAGCAACTTGCAAACCTTCTAAAACTACTTTCAATAATCCATTAGGTAAACGAATTACATTATTAATAATAGCAATTGTCCCGTGTTTATTAATATCATCAACTTTTAAATCGTCCATTTTATTTTCTTTTTGAGAAACAACAAATAACATTTTTTTATCATTCATAGCAGTCATAACTGCCTGCAGAGATTGTTCTCTTCCAACTAATATAGGTAGAACCATATTAGGAAAAAGGACTTTATCGATAAGTGGCATCACAGGTAGCTTTTCTGGATATACTGAATTTTTATTTTTCTTCATATTTATTTTACCTTATAATATTTCATAGTTTAATAAATTTTAATAAGCAAATAGCCAGAATATAATCAAAGCAGTAGCTTCACGAAAAAGTTTAAAAATTGAAAACTGACTATTATACAACTCTGTAGTCGGTTCAACATCAGCATTAACATTATAAAAATTACAAATTTCCCTTGTCCTTTGTATATGCAAATAATCAGAAATAATCAAAATCTTATTACTGTGAACCGATAAAGGTTTAATATATCCAACTTGCTCTGATGTTGATTTAGTTTGATTTTCTAAGACAATATTACTCAATAAATCTTTGTCAATATATTTTTTTTGAATATACCTAAAAGCAACTTCTGCTTCACTTAATTCACCAGGTGCATTTCCGCCGGTTAAATATATTTTTTTAATTTTTCCATCCTTGTATAATTCAACTGCTTTGGCAATTCTTTCAATTAAAGCAGGGCTCGGTTTATTATTAGACCAAACAGCTGCGCCCAAAACTATTCCAAAATCATAATTTTGATTATTTTTTTCAATTTTTTTGAAAAGATGAAAAAAAGATAATGTATATAACATTGAAAGAAAAATTAAAATTAACATTAAATGTTCATAAAACTTAAATTTCCTTTTGGGAAAAAGGCCCAATAATTTTGTAGTTATATAAAATTGCAATATTAGTGATGTAAAAAAAAATAATAAAATTAAAACTTTTCTTATATGATAGTAACCTAAATATATGTTTGGTAATTTAATATCAAAATCAATTAATACAAAAACAACAAAAAGAGTAATAAAAATTGCTATTGTAATATTAAAAACAGTTTTGTAAATTTTTGATACATCTTTTATTTTCAAACAAATTGATAATAAACCTATATTTATTACAACAAAAAGAACATTAAGACTATTGCCAATAGTAAATTTAAACTCTGTAATTGATAAATTTTGATTTTTATATTTCAATGATAAAAGCAATAATAAATTTAATATCCACAAAGAAGATAACTCAAACCAAACCAATAAGCTATCGTTGTTACTTTTTTTTATCATACAGAAAATGATATAATTTTTTTATTATTTATTTGATATATATCGAAATTCACATCAAAAATTGATGATAATAACTCATTATTTAATACATTGTCCCTATCATCAAAAACTTGTATTTGCCCTTCTTTCATAACTATAAGTTTATTTGTAAAATTTGAAAGAAGATTTAAATCGTGAGATATCAAAATTATTGTTTTCCCTTGTAAATAAATATCATAAAGTATCTTAAAAATGCTAATTTGATGTTTATAATCTAAAAAAGAATTCGGTTCATCTAAAAGTAATATATCGGAATCTTGAGCCAATGCTTTTGCAATTAAAACTCTCTGTAATTCACCACCAGAAAGATTTGTAATTGATTTTTTCCTTAAATGCCAGATATCTAATAAATTTAATTTATCTTCTACTATTTCGTAATCTTCTTTTTTTGGTATTCCAAAATAATTTAAGTTAGGAGTTCTTCCCATCATTACAATTTCATAAACAGAAAAACCATATGTAACAGATATTGTTTGCGGCACATAAGAAACTTTTTTATAAAATTCACTTATAGAATACTTATCGTAATTTTTGCCATAAAGCTTTCTTATTCCTTTATTTGGATGTAATAAATTTGCAATAACCTTAATTAATGTTGTCTTTCCTGAACCATTTGGGCCAATTATTCCAATAAAATTACCTTCTTGAATATTCAAAGTAATATTTGATATCGCAAAGTTTGAAGAATCTTTATACTTTAATGATATATTATCTAATAGTATCATAATTTTTATAAAAATGAATTCTAAAATACTAATTTTTTTGAAGATAATAAATTTACAGAAATTTTATGACATTTTAGAATATTTTATGACATAACCAACTTATGAATATCTTTTCAAAATTAACATTAATTTAATACTATAAATATCTTTTACTCTTGCTTTTTTTGCAAAAATTATTATATTATTACCTTTTATATAATTTTGGAGGAAAAATGGATAAACAACAAGTAAGAGATGCTATTAACCAAATAGATGATCAATTACTCGAATTATTAGCAAAAAGAAGAGCATTAAGCCAGGAAATTGTTAAAATTAAAAATCTTGAAGGAGCAGCAGTAAGAGATAAAAAAAGAGAAGAAGAGCTCCTTGTTAGATTATTAAAAAAAGGTAAAGAATTAGGAGTAGACTCATATTTTATAACATCGATTTTTAATGAAATTATTGAAGATTCTCTTAGAGTTCAGCAGTTTTATCTTCAACAATTGGCAAACCCTGAATTAGATGAATTGGAAGTAATACGAATTGCAATCCAAGGAGTTGAAGGCTCTTATAGCCATATTGCTTCAAAAAAATTCTTTATGCATAACGAAAGCAGGCTTGCTTTTCTTTCAAAATCTACCTTCAAAGAAGTTGTTACTGCAGTTGAAGATGGACAGGTTGATTATGGAATTTTGCCAATTGAAAATACTACATCCGGAAGTATAAATGAGGTTTATGATGTTCTTTCACACGCTCAGATTTCTATCGTAGGAGAAGTAAAAGTTAAAGTTGAACATTGTTTAATTGCTCTTGAAGATATACCTTTAAATAAAATTGAAAAAATTTACTCACATCCTCAAGCAATTATGCAATGTAGCAACTTTTTACAATCACTACCCGATGTAAAAATTGAATATTACGAAGATACAGCACTTGCGGTCCATAAAATTAAATCAGAAGGGAATTCAACTTATGCAGCAATAGCTTCCGAAGAAGCTGCAAAAATCTATAATATGGCTATTTTACGAAAAAATATTGCAAACCAAACTGAAAATTATACCCGATTTTTAGTTATTTCCCGAAACGCACAAACTGTTGATTTGAGAATACCATGTAAAACAAGCATAATTATGGCCACAGAACAAAAACCTGGTGCCTTGGTTGATGCCTTAAATGTATTTAAAAACCATAATTTGAATATGACCAAAATTCAATCTCGACCAATCATAGGTAACCCCTGGGAAGAACTATTTTATATTGACTTTGAAGGCAATATTGATGACGAAAATGTTAAAAATTCTATCGATGAATTACGCAAGCATACTAGATTCCTTAAAATTTTAGGTTCATATCCATCATACGATATTGATAAAAATATTGTTTTACCAATTCAAACAGAAGTTAAAGACGAAAAAAATGGGCATAAAATAGAAGTTAAAGAAAAAGAAACTAAAGAAGAAAATAAAAAATTACCATCTGGTTATAAATTAGCAAGCCGTGCTTATAAAAAAGAAAATACTGTTGTTACAGTTAAAAACATAAAAATAGGCGATGGAAGTTTTGTTGTTATGGCTGGCCCTTGCGCTGTTGAATCTTTTGAACAAATTATGACAACTGCCAAAGAAGTAAAAGAATACGGAGGTCTAATTTTAAGAGGCGGATGTTTTAAACCAAGAACATCTCCTTACAGTTTTCAAGGCTTAGGATTTGAAGGATTGAAAATGATGAAACAGGCTGGCATGCAATACGATTTGCCAATTGTAACTGAAGTTTTAGCACCTGAAGATGTTGAACCAATAGTCAAAGGGGGTTGCGATATACTACAAATTGGCGCCAGAAATATGGCAAACTTTGCCTTACTTAAAGAAGTTGGTAAAGTTAATGTTCCAGTATTACTTAAAAGAGGTATGATGTCCTCAATCGAAGAACTACTCCAGGCCGCTGAATATATACTCGCACAAGGAAATCAACAAGTTATACTTTGCGAAAGAGGCATCAGAACTTTTGAAACAGCTACTCGCAATACACTGGATATTGCAGCAGTTCCAATATTAAAAGAACTTTCTCATCTCCCTGTAATTGTTGACCCTTCTCATAGTGCAAAACATAGAAATTTAGTTGTACCACTTGCAAAAGCTGCCAAAGCAGTTGGAGCTGATGGAATTATTGTTGAAATACATCCTGAACCAGAAAAAGCACTTAGTGATGGACCACAAGCCCTTACTTTCGATATGTATGAACAACTGATGAAGGATTTATTAGCGTAATACATAACTTCTTTAAATTAAATATTACTCGAATTAATAAAATAATCGGTCGCCAACTTTAGACGACCGATATTTTTTTAACACTTAATTTATCTCTTCCCTACTTCAATAATATCATCTTATTCGTTTTAATTTTATTTCCATATTTTAATCTATAAAAATAAACACCAGATGGCAAATTTTCCGCATCAAATTTGATATTATATATTCCTGCATTTTGATACTCATCAACAAGTATATCTATTTCCTGCCCAATGTTATTATATACTACCAGCTGCACTTTTTCGTTTGCTGGAATTTGATATTTTATAAATGTTACAGGATTAAATGGGTTTGGATGGTTTTGATACAATTCAAATTTAAGTTCTGCAAAGTTATCTTCAATATCAAGCGGAGCAGTTTGGAAGCCATTTATATTGGACCACCCACTTTCTCCATATTGATTTATTGCCTTGATTCTAAAATAATAAGCTTTGTTTGCTTGCAAAGATGCTATTACTAAACTTGTATCCGTTAAAATTGTATCTTTTACCATTGTTGATGTTTGCGGTGGATTAGATGTAGCTAATTGAAATCTGTATGTTGTAGCTTCATCAATTTTTTTCCATTGAAAGTTAACATTTATATAAGGTAAACTTATCGTAGCATGCTTCGGAAACATTGCAACAGATGTTCCTGGGAATGCTGTTGTAAAATTAAATATTGATGAGTAATCGCTATTTGTTACTGCACCTTCTGCTTTAACAGCCCAGTAATATTTTGTCTTTCCTAAAATGTTAGTTAATTTATAAACAGTATCAGTTAATCTGATATTATTAACAACAATTCCGCTATTTAAATCGCTGGACGTTGCAACTTTTAAATAATATGCTGTAGCATTGGTGGGTTTATTCCATTTTAACTCAACTGTATCTCGCCCATAAGCAAAGTTATTAATTGGTTGCGATAAAACTGGCACAGATGGCGCCGCTGGGACAATTGTGGAGCTTATTTCACTTTCATTATTATATCTATCCAGAGCTGAAACCGCTAAATATTTTTTATCTCCCAATTGCTTATTTAACCTGTAATAATTATAACCTACAATATCAAGAATATTTGCTGGATTTTCAATATCTTGCTGAGTTGGGCTAGCTTTATCAAATGCATATATAACATAATATTTTGTATCTTCTCCTGTTGGCTTATCCCATATGAAACCATAAACATTGGAGTTAGGTAATTTATCCCATCTAACATTAGTTGGTTTATTTGGAAGAGTATTATCTTTCCAAGTGAACACTGGTATAATACTTAAATAAGGTTGATATTTTTTAACTGTATCAGAACAATTACTCAAATTACCTGTTAAAGTCTTTGAGCTAAAATGCACCCCACCTCTTACTTTATTATTAGCACGATTTATTCTTATTTGTGAGCCAATATTAGTTGGTACACTATAAGTTCCGTGCCCTACATATAAATGTCTATTGTCTAAAGGAAGTGGGTCCCACATTTTTCCATAAAGTATTATTGAACTTGTGCCTGCCCAATACGGAAGAACATCTACTCCACTTATTTTATAATTGGCCCAATATAATTGTGGTAAAATATAATCGATATATGGTTCTGTTGTTACCAATTGCCCTTGCTGATTATAATATTTTCCAGAAAGCCACGCTGCAGGGTCACAGTAAATACTATTATTTACAGATGGATTCCCCGCCGGACTTATTCCCCAACTTATATATGGTTTAACGGCTTTAATACTATCATAAATCATCTTAAGCAAAAGATTAACATTATTCTTACGCCACTGATCTTTGCTTAAACCCGGAATTGGATATTGATTAAAAGTAACATCATCATTAAAAGTGCCGTAATCACTATATGGATAAAAATAGTCATCAAAATGAATACCATCTACATCATAGCGGCGAACAATATCCATAATTATTTTGGTTACATATTCCCTTACTGCTGGAATTCCAGGGTTTAAAAATCTATATTCACTACCATCACATTTAATAACCCATTCAGGTTTTGTATTTATCAAATGATTTGGCGATAAAGTAGATGTTGAACCTGTTTTAAGTAGCAATCTGTATGGATTTATCCACGCATGCACCTGAATACCATATTTCTTACCCAATTCTATAGCATATTCAAGTGGGTCGTAGTTTGGATCAGCTGGCGAAACGCCCTGGTTACCTGTAAGATATCTTGACCACGGCTCATATTGACTTTTATATAAAGCATCTCCTGTTGTTCTTACCTGAAAAAATATTGTATTCATCCCAATACTTTTATGGTAGGCAAAAATATTTTCTAATTGTTGCTTTTGGCTTTCTATTGCAGAATAGAATGTTCCAACTGTTGATGGCCAATCAATATTTTCAACAGTTGCTACCCAAACTCCTCGCATTTCGTATTTTGGGTAATTTTGCTGTGCTAAAATAATGTTATAAATCAAAAAGCCAGTTAAAATAATTTTTTTAAACATCCCCACTCCCCTATAATTTAAATTACATAAGTAAAATACAAAAAAAATACTATTCTTCAAATACCTTAGCTTTAAGTTAAAATTAATTATTATGAAAATAACATTAAATTCAGTGACAAGAATAAAATTAAATGTAATAATGTGAAAATTATCACTTACCAATCTTTAACATAAAAGCTATTATCAAGCCTTAACGAATATTTCAAATAAATTCACTTGAAAAGCAACACAAAACTAAAACTCTTAAACGAACAAATACTATTAAGCTAACATGAATCAAAAACAAATAAACATATATTGAACGAGATATTCCTTAGAATTAAAATATTTGATCGAAAACTTAGAATAATTGAACGCAAATAGCGTTTATTATAATATATTTAAGCGTAATACTAATTATTTTTAACGCATTTTCCGTTCCAGAATTATTTCTGAGTGTAATTTACGCTCAATTTAGCAGCATATACGTTCAAAATTTAATTTATAAGCGTAATTCCTGCTAAATATGAGTTATTTCTCCATTAAGGAAAAATACTCTTAACGAATTATTACATTCACTAATAATACTTTCTCGTTCAAATATATTTAAGGTATGAATTTTTTCCGTTCAGCATAAGTTGTTTTATTTTGCTTTGCTTTTAGGTTGGAATTAAAACACCGTTAAAATATTTTCTTTTTCTTTTTGTTTTTGATTGGTTTTATGTTTATTTATTGATTTGAATATGTTTGAATTTTGATTGAAAAGTATTACTAAATTTCAAATATCCAGTTACAATGCTGTTAACTGGATTTTCCTAAATAACATTAAAACTATTTATATGTATTTAAAAATCAATAGCAATTTTTTTAATTAAACAACTTAAATTGCTCATATGAAATTGAATAAAAATTAAATTTGTTTTATTTATTACCAATAATTTCAGAAATAAAATTTAATGTTTTGCTATTAGTATTTTCAAGTATAATTTTAATAGTTGCCATAATTGGAATACTTAAAATCATACCGGGAATTCCCCAGATATAATTCCACAATAATAATGATATCAAAATAAATAAGGGATTTATTCCAAGTCTATCGCCCATTCTTTTTGGTTCAATAACGCTATAAAAGAGTGTTAATACACCAATTAAGGATAATGCAACTAAAATTGTATAACCTAAAGATTCTCTTTGAATAATACTCATCAGTATTGGAAAGGATATCGAAATAATTGAGCCAATTGTTGGAATAAATTCAAACACAAAAAGTAAAAGTCCCCAAATTATTGGATAATCTAATCCCAATGCATATAAAACTATTGTAGCTGTAATCCCAGCGAATAAATTATTAGTAAATTTGACATAAAGATATTTCTGAACCTGTTCAATAATATTATTGAAAGTTTTAGCAAATTTTTCCTTAACATCGTTAAAATTTTCACTACTTCTGTTAGGTAGGAGATATTTTCTCAAAGTAACTACTATATCCTCGGCACCAAAGTATATAAATATATAAAAAAAGATTGTAAAAAATAAAAGATTAAAAACATTTAAAGTTGTTGATATCCCTGAAATTATTATTCCTTTCCAATCAAAATTTTCAATAGTTGAATAAAACGATTTCTTTTTAATACCTAAATCATTCAAAATGCCTAATAAAATTCTATTAAATTTTTTTGCATAAGTATCAATGTTACTAAACAAATGGTCAAATGATGTGTAAACTATTTGAGTAAAAATATATCCTATAAAAATTAAAATCAAAATATTTGTAATAACAATCAAAGCATTAGGAAACTTTTTATCTTTCAAATACTTATTCAGTGGACTAAAAATAAAATACATAAAAGTAGCTAAAACTAAAGGAATAAAAATGTTTTGCAACTCTTTCAATACCATTATCATTATGATGGTAGCAATGAAATTTAGTGATAAAATAATCGAAAAAGGCAAATAATTGTTTTTATTTTGATTTTCCATATGTATAACCTAGATACTTGTTAATGTATTTTAATGTATCGAATTTGCGTTTACATCCATTGTAATTCATATATCTGATTTTACCAAAAACAGCTCTTTCGTTCCATGCTCTATCGTGCAGACCTCCAATAGCCCATATAATGCCAACATAACCATTAGGGTCTCTTCCATCCAGTTCATATTTATCATTTAAGTAAATAGCATATTCAATAGCAACTTCTGGTGTTTCGGTCCATTCCAGAATTTTTTTTGCCCAATACATCCTCATAAAACCATGCATATAACCTTCAAACATCATTTGTATTTGTGCGGCATTCCATAAATCATCGTGAGTTTCAGCATTTTCAAACTCTTCCAACGAATAAGTATATTCCCTTTTATCATTTCTGTGCTGGTTTAGAGTATCCTTTGCCCAGGATGGAATTCCATCAAAATTATCATAATTTTTATTATAAAAGCAATAATTATCCGAAAGCTCTTTTCTTACAATAATTTCATCAAAAAACGAGTTCAACAAATCTTCTTGTGAGATATTATGGATATTTGAATTTTTGATAATTTCTTTAACGACAGTTTGGGATGAAATGTGTCCAAAATGCAAATAGGCAGATAATCTACTTGTATAATTTAAGTTGGGGTCGTTGCGATATTCGTTGTATCCAGTTAATTTAAAATTGATAAAATCTTGTAATTTTTTAAAAGCTTCATCATAGCCAGGTAACAAATATTCGATCGGTTGTACAGATTTATCAACAACATCGGGAACTTTTATAATATTTTCTCTATAAATTAAATTTTCTTTATCCATTGGCTTTAATGCTGGATAATCATCAAGAAATTCATTTAATAATTTATGAATCTTTGGACGTATTGTATAAGCCGCAAATTCTTGTTTATCAGAAACTTCACACGCCGGAATTATGTTATGTGTATCAACTTCGCAAAACGGAATTTTAATAGATTTTAATATTTCAGATTTCCAATGAATTACCGTTTTTACAGGATTAAAATCGCTTATCAGGAGAGATATTTTTTCTTTTTCAATAAAATTAGTTATATTAAAAACCGGATTGCCATAAGTAACTATAAAATTGATGTTCAATTCCTTTAATTTTCCATCAATCTGCACTAAGCCTTTTACCATAAAATCATAGTGTCGCAAAGGTGCGTTTATAAAATTATCGACAATATTAAAAAGGACAAAAAGCCTTTTGTTATACTTTTTTGCTAAGTGATAGGCATAAATTAAAGCCCAATTATGATCAACTCTTTGGTCTCTTTGCATCCAGTATAAAATATTTCCGGAAGTAAAAGATATATTATTTAATTTTCTTGCTCGTTTTAAATTAAGCATAAAATTCATTATTTTAGTATCAAAATTATAAAATTTTGGAAAGATTAACAAATAAAACATAGAGGGAATAATGAATATTCAAAATGATTTAACAAAACTCTTGGGAATTAAATATCCAATAATTCAAGCTGGTATGGTTTGGGTAAGCGGATGGAAATTGGCAAGTGCTGTTAGTAATTGCGGAGGACTTGGATTAATTGGCGCAGGCTCGATGAAGCCAGATTTATTAAGAGAACATATCCAAAAATGCAAAGCTGCAACTGATAAACCTTTCGGCGTAAATCTTACTTTACTCCGCGAAGATATACAAGATTTAATAAATGTTTGCATAGAAGAAAAAATTAAAATTGTGTTTTCATCAGCTGGAAATCCTGCAAAATATATAGATTTATTCAAAAAAAACGATATGACAGTAGTTCATGTAACTGCAACAGTAAAACAAGCTGTTAAGTGCCAATCTGTTGGATGTGACGCAGTAGTTTGTGAAGGTGTTGAAGCTGGCGGGCATAACGGATTAGATGAACTTACAACAATGGTATTGTTACCCCAGGTATGTGATGCAGTATCAATTCCAGTTATTGCTGCAGGCGGAATTATGGACGGGCGTTCTATTTTAGCAGCTTTATCTTTGGGCGCCAGTGGAGTTCAAATTGGTTCCAGATTTGCTGCAACTGTTGAATCTTCTGCATCTGATATTTACAAACAAAAACTTGTTGAAGCATCTGATACTGATACTATTTTAATTTTCAGAGGTTTTGGACTTATTAGAGCCCTTAAAAACCAACTTACACTTAAACTTGCAGAAGCTGAAAGAAATGGAGCAACTCCCGAACAATTAAAAGAAATGCTTGGAAAGAAAAAAGAAATGGCTGGAATCTTTAACGGAGATCTTGAAAATGGTTTAATGGAAGTTGGTCAAGGTGTTGGTATGATTAAAGATATTCCTACTGTTGCTGAACTCTTTAATAGATTTGAAAAAGAATTTGATCAGGCTTTGGGAAAAATTTCTAACTTTCGTTAAATTATTTTTGCAAATTTTTGATTTTATTCATATATTTCACATAATAAATAATACAATAGTTTAATAAAAGTTAAAGGAAATTTTTATGAAAAGCCCCAAATTATTAAAACGTGAAAACACTGCTTTTTTAATTGTAGATATACAGGAAAAACTTCTTAATGTTATGCACAATAAAGATGCCGTGATTAACAATACTATTAAATTAATAAACGGATGCAAAACTTTAAATGTTCCTATATATTACACAGAACAATATCCAAAAGGTTTAGGTCCTACTCATAATGAAATTTTAAATTTAATTTCTGATTATCCATGTTATGAAAAAGATACTTTTAGTTGTGCTTCTATCAATGAACTAATACAAAATTTAAAATCAAATAATATTCACAATATCATTTTATGCGGTATTGAAAGCCACGTTTGTGTTTTACAAACAGCCTTTGATTTTGATGCTATAGGTTTCCATGTATATGTAATTGCAAATGCTGTAAGCTCAAGAAATCAATTTGATTACGAAATTGCATTAAGACGACTTACACACTCTAATATTCAGATAGTTACAACTGAAATGGTTTTATTTGAAATGACTGAAAAATCTGGAACTGATGAATTCAAAAACATTTCAAAAATTGTAAAATGATAGATTTATATTTTCCATACAGACTATATGAAAATTATAATTTTTATGATTGCAAGAATATAATTAGCGAACATATTACTTATTCTCAATACGAAAAGTTAATTAAAAATCTACCCGGTTTTGTTGTAAAAGAAGATACCTCTCACTCAGTAGAAGGAAAAGATATTCATCTTTTTAGAATAGGTAGAGGACCCAAGAATATTCTTCTTTGGTCCCAAATGCACGGTAACGAGCCTACCGGCACAAAATTCTTTTTTGATTTAGTGAATTTTTTTAGCAATGATGATTTTCTCAATGATTTTCGACAAGATATATTTAATAACTTATCAATTTATTTTATTCCAATGCTCAATCCAGATGGCGCCGAAAAAAATATTAGATATAATGCTTTGGGCTTGGATATTAATCGAGACTTCTTAGCAGAACAAACATTAGAAGGAAGATTTTTAAAAATATGTTATTTTAGCATCGAACCAGAATATTGTTTTAATTTACACAATCAGTCAAGAAATTATTCAACAATAAATACAAAATATAAACCATCTGTACTTTCTATTATGGCACCTCCTGTTGATAACATTAAAACGTATACTGAAAATTATGATGAAGCTATTAGATTTTGTGGCTATATTTACAAAGTTATTTCCAACCTTGCACCTGGACACATAGCAAAATATAATGACTCATTTGAACCAACTGCATTTGGAGATAATTTCCAGGCTCTTGGTTCTACTACAATTCTTTTAGAAGCAGGTTTCTGGAAAACAACTTATAAATTTGTAAACAAAATATATTTCATTGCAACTCTCAATGCAATATATTCTACTTTAAGAAATCATCATATGAAAATTACTCCTAC
Organism: Ignavibacteriales bacterium; assembly: GCA_035361425.1. GTDB lineage: Bacteria > Bacteroidota > Ignavibacteria > Ignavibacteriales > DAOSCP01 > DAOSCP01. The sequence continues at coordinate 136,143 of DAOSCP010000003.1, forward strand.
TATTTACAAAACTATACCAGAAAATAACTCAAATAGCTTTGATATTATCTTTAAAAATGTAAGTTACAATAATATAACTATAGATATAGCACTTAACATTATCGATGACAATTATTATGTAATAGATTATGGAGATTTATCAAATTACTCAGCTTTACAATTATTTAACCTTGAAAACCATAAATTAATTTTGGAAGTTGATAAAAATAATTTAAATTTGATATTAGATGATAACATAATAAAATTAAATTTTTTGCCGAGAAATAATCCCGCAAACTTTGCTATAATGCTAGATAATGAAATTAAAATTTTATTTGAAAATGGTAAAATAATTACGAAAGAATAATGGAATGGAATTTATTAGTAACATACAAGAAACTTCTACAGACATAAGTCCAAACAATTTAAATATAATTGAATATGAAAACACACAAACAAATAATATCAATGAACAAGAATTTATAGCATTAGTTTATCCTCACCGAGAATTATTATTAAATTATGCTATAAAGTTAACAAATGACCCAGATGCGGCTGAAGATTTAGTTCAAGAAACTTTAATTAAAGCATATAGATTTTTGATAAATTTGAAAAAGGCACAAATATTAAAGGATGGTTATACAGAATTTTAAAAAACACTTTTATAAACGATTATAGAAAAATTTCCAGAAGCCCTGATAGAGTAGATTATGAAGATGTTCAAAATTTCTACGAGTCCATCAGTCCCTCCGATGTTCAAACTCAACATATTACCGCAGATTTATTTGAAAATACTTTTGATGATGAAATTACTAATGCATTAAATTCTCTTCCTGAAGAATTTCGCACGGTTATCATACTTAGTGATATCGAAGAATTTACATACGAAGAAATAGCCGATATAATTAATTGCCCTGTCGGAACTATTAGGTCCCGTTTACATCGTGCTAGAAAAATGCTTTATTCAAAACTTAATAAATACGCTGAAAAAAAAGGCTTTAAATAATGAAACTTCTTATATATTTTTTTTTGTTTAATTTTTAGTAACAAAATATTTTAAAAAACTAAAAAATTATTTCATATTTAAAAAATCTTTGTATTTTTATTTTATCCACTTAAGTTTTAATTTTTGGAGGTTCTATGAAAAAATTAGCTGTATTGTTCCTATTCGTTTATGTTTCAGTTTATCCACAATCGTTTTATTACAATGCAATATCAAACTCAAGTAAAACGATTGACTATGTAATAGGATTCTATCATGAAACAGGTTCTATTAATTCTAACAGTAATGGATCCTATACTACATTCAAAACAGCTATCATTAATGGAAAAGATGCTGACCCATTAGTATGTAATGACAACAAGTGGTTTTTATTATTAAAAGATGGTTCTATGGTCTGCAATTATACAACTGCAGCAAAAGATGGCGAATATGCTTGCAATTATACAGTTTATCGAGGTGATACTCACATCCAATATGTAGCATTTGACAAAGAAATAAGACCACGTGATATAGTAGGAGTTTGGTTTTTCACTGGCGGCCAATTATTTGGAACGCTTAAAAATGAATAAACTTTATTCTTGCTAATAATATTATAAATAGTAATATATTAGTGAAAGATGTAATTTAAAAAATCGGACGTCACAGTGTTTCCCCCTTAAGTTATCTCAAGGGAATTACTGGCGTCCGTTTACTACTTATTACAGAATACTGCTATTTAAAGTTTCTGCTATTTATATTCATCCCAACTCTTTATATAAAATTTTTTTACTCTATCTAATGCAATTATAAAAGCTGATGCTAATCTTGCATTTGTAATTAGTGGAATATTGTAATCAATTGCACTCCTTCTTATTAAATAATCATTATTTAACTCACCTTGTTTCAAATTTTTAGGAATATTAATAACAAAATCAACTTTTCTTTCCTTTATCAAATCTAACGCATTACTTTCATAATCTTTACTATCGGGCCAGCCAACTACTTCTACATCTATATCGTTGCTTTTCAGATAATTATAAGTCCCAGGAGTAGCATATAATTTTAGTCCTCTTTTCTGTAAAACTTTAGCTGAATTTAACAACTCCACTTTTGATCTAGCTGGACCTGTGGAAAGTAATACTCCCTTTTGCGGTATTCTGTAACCAACAGATAGCATAGATTTTAATATTGCTTCATAAAAATCTTCTCCTATACATCCAACTTCCCCAGTTGATACCATATCAACACCTAAAACAGGATCTGCTTTTTGTAACCTTGAAAATGAAAATTGTGGTGCTTTAACTCCCACATAATCTAACTCGAACAACGATTTATTTGGCTTTTTAACATTAATATCTAATATTAATCTTGTAGCTAAATCTATTAAATTAAGTTTTAATATTTTAGATACAAATGGAAAGCTCCTCGATGCCCTTAAATTACATTCAATTACTTTAATATTATTATCTTTTGCTAAAAACTGGATATTAAAAGGACCTGTTATATCCAATTCTTTTGCTATTTTTCTCGATATTTTCTTAATTCTACGAATTGTTTCTACATATGTCTTTTGTGGAGGAAAAACAATTGTAGCATCACCAGAATGTACTCCAGCAAACTCAACGTGCTCACTTATTGCATATGCATAGATATCTCCATTTTTTGCAACAGCGTCTATCTCAATTTCTTTTGCATCTTCGATAAATTCAGAAACTACAACCGGAAATTCTTTCGAAACATTTGTTGCTAATTGCAAGAAATACTTTAACTCATCATCATTTGAAACTACATTCATTGCAGCTCCAGATAACACATATGAAGGTCTTACAATTACCGGATATCCTACTTCTTTTACAAATTCAAAAACATCTTCAAGAGATGATAATTCTTTCCATCTAGGCTGATCAACTCCTAATTCATCAAGCATTGATGAAAATTTGTGTCTATTTTCTGCTCTATCTATATTATGAGCAGATGTTCCAAGAATATTGACGCAAGCTTTGTTTAACCTCATAGCAAGATTATTTGGTATTTGACCTCCCATCGAAATTATTACCCCTCTAGGTCTTTCCAGATCTATTATATCCATTACTCTTTCATAAGAAAGCTCATCAAAATATAATCTATCGCATATATCATAATCAGTACTTACTGTTTCCGGATTGAAGTTTATCATTATAGACCTATAACCAACCTCTTTTGTAGTTTGTGCTGCATTAACACAACACCAATCAAATTCCACAGAACTACCTATTCTATAAGCACCGCTTCCTAAAGTAATTATAGATTTTTCATCATTAAAAAATTCTATATCATGAGAACTTGCATTATATGTTAAATATAAATAATTTGTTTGAGCAGGATATTCAGCAGCTAAAGTATCAATTTGTTTAACATAGGGAACTATATTATTCATCTTTCTGAAATTTCTTACTTTCTCCATTGCTTCGTAAATATTCATTGCATCCTTGAACACTAACCTTGCTATTTGAAAATCAGAAAATCCATATTGCTTAGCTTTGTTTAACAATCCAAAAGGCAAATCATTTAATGAATTATATTTTACAAACTCATTTTTCACATTAACTATATTTTCCAATTTATACAAAAACCATTTATCAATTTTAGTAATATCATGAATTTTTTCAACAGTAATACCTTTTTCAAGAGCTTCAGCAATAGCAAAAATTCGCATATCAGTTGGATTTAATAACTCATTTTCAATATCACTTAAAGAATTAAAATTTAAATGATTATTACCAACAAACCCATGCATACCCTGGCCAATCATCCTTAATCCCTTTTGAATAGCTTCTTCAAAAGTTCTACCAATAGCCATAACCTCCCCTACAGATTTCATACTACTTCCAATTTGGCGAGATACACCTTTGAATTTATTTAAATCCCACCTTGGAATTTTAACAACAATATAATCCAATGCTGGCTCAAAACATGCATATGTAACTTTTGTTATTGAATTTTTTATTTCAAATAACCCATATCCCAAAGTTAACTTTGCAGCAACAAAAGCTAATGGATAACCTGTTGCCTTTGATGCCAGAGCACTGGAACGCGAAAGTCTTGCATTTACTTCAATTACTCTATAATCTAAGGATTTAGGATCTAATGCAAATTGAATATTACATTCCCCAACAATACCAATGTGACGAATAACCTTAAGAGCAATATCTCTTAAAAGTTGATACTCTTCGTTTGATAATGTTTGTGATGGCGCAACAACAATACTTTCGCCAGTGTGAATACCAAGCGGATCAAAATTTTCCATATTACAAACAGTTATACAGTTATCATATTTATCTCTAACTACTTCGTATTCTATTTCCTTCCAACCCTTCAATGATTCTTCTACAAGAATTTGATTAGAATATGATAACGCATTTGATGCCAACTTTATTAATTCCTGTTCATTAGAACAAAAACCACTACCTTGTCCTCCCAGTGTATAAGCTGCTCTTATTATAACTGGATAACCTAATTTTGCTGCTGCTTCAATTGCGTCATTTACATTTTCTACTGCAACACTTCTAGGTGTTTTTATAGATATCTCATTTAATTTATTAACAAAATTTTCTCTATCTTCTGTATCAATTATCGCTTGCACAGGAGTACCAAGCACTTTTACATTATATTTTTCTAAAATTCCCCTCTTGTAAAGCTCAATACCACAATTTAAAGCAGTTTGCCCACCAAAGGCAAGTAATATTCCATCAGGTTTTTCCTTTTGAATAACTTCTTCTACAAAATTCCACAAAATAGGTAGAAAGTATATTTTATCAGCAATATTTTCTGATGTTTGAATAGTTGCTATATTTGGATTTATCAGAATTGTTTGAATACCTTCTTCTTTTAAAGCTTTGAGTGCTTGTGAACCGGAATAATCAAATTCTCCTGCTTCTCCAATTTTTAATGCTCCCGAGCCTAAAACTATTACTTTTTTTATATCTAATAATTTCATTTTTACTCCTATAATAATTTTATAAATTCTTCAAATAAAAATTTGGTATCATTAGGTCCACTAAAAGCCTCTGGATGAAATTGGACTGAAAAAATTGGTTTTGTTTTGTGTTTAATTCCTTCATTCGTATTGTCATTTAAATTAGTAAAAAAGATATCCCAGTCATCAGGCAGAGTTTTGTCATCTACTGCATAGCCATGATTTTGGGATGAAATATACACTCTGTTAGTCCCGTAAAGTTTAACAGGTTGGTTATGACTTCTATGCCCATATTTCAACTTAAAAGTATCAGCTCCAGAAGCCAGTGCTAATAATTGATTACCTAAACATATTCCCATTGTTGGTTTATTCTTTTCAAATGATTTTTTTATATTTTCTATGGTAATATCACACATTTTAGGATTTCCTGGCCCATTTGAAATAAATAATCCATCATAACTTAATGTATTAAAATCATAATCCCAGGGGACAACAGTTATTTCTGTATCAAACTCCATTAAACACCTAATAATATTGTATTTGGCGCCACAATCAACTAAAACAATTTTTTTCTTCCCTTTTCCATAAGTTTTCACTTCTTTGCAAGATACTTCTTTAACTAAATTTTCCTGCGTAATATCCTTGAAGTAAATATCCTCATCAAATATAATTTTACCTGCCATAGTACCATATTCTCTTAACTTTTTAGTTAATGCTCTTGTATCTATACCACAAAGTGCAGGAACTTTATTCTCAATTAACCAATCTGATAAACTTTTACTTGCTTTCCAATGACTATAATTTTCAGAGTAATTGCTAACTATCAAACCACTTACATGTATTTGGGAAGATTCAAAATTCATTTCAATATCATTTTCAATTTTGCTATCTGGAACTCCATAATTACCTATTAAAGGATAAGTAAATACTAAAATCTGGCTGTTGTAAGATGGATCTGTCAAACTTTCAGGATATCCAACCATTGCAGTATTAAAAACAACTTCGCCAGCAACACTTTTTTCATAACCAAAAGAAAAACCTTCAAAACTGCTACCATCTTGTAATATCAATTTTCCTTTTTTCATATTAAACCTTTCAATTTTTTTACAAACTTACGATTTTAAATTTTAATGTTTTGTAATTTTATACACTATTTATGTATAATATGTATTATATTTGTAATATTATCCATTATATTGCAATATATTTCATTATTAGTAAACATATAAAAAAAGCACAGTAGCAAATACTGTGCTTTTAAAAACTTGATATATAAAAAAGAGAACAATCAAAAGATTGTCCTCTCTTTAAAATAATTCTTTCATCTCCCCAAAGAGTGCTCACAGGTTGTTTTTTAACTATAGACCATATATGTTCAAAATTACTAAATTTCATCTTTGCAAAATTAAGAATAATATTCTAAATAAACAAATTTATTTGTTATATGATACCTCCATTTCGTATTGCCAATTATTGAAATAAATATTTCCTCCTCTCCACTCTAATTCACCCCTCTGGAAATCAACCGTTTCGCTTCTTGGATATATCTTAAATGGAAAAAAATCCTGTGAAATATTATCATTTACAATAAAATGATAGTTATCTGTGCTTCCCAAAAAGAAATATTTTTCATCGTAATTTTCAAAATTGTGTTTGCCAAAAGATTGGTCAATAGGTATCCAACCATAAGGTTCAAAATATACTTCTGCCCAATCATGCAAATTTATTTCACTTGGATGGAACATCCAACCGCTTTGCCATTTTGCTGGAATTCCATTCAATCTACACAATGTAATAAACAACAAGCTAACCTGACCACAATCTCCATGCTTATTATCAACAACATATTCAGGAATATTTTCTATTGTCGAATACTCCTTTGCCGATGCCCAGGGAATATTATCATCAATCCAGTCATATATCTTTTTCATAATCCTAAATTTATTCTTCTCATTGCCAACAATTTTATTTGAAAGTTCTTTAATTTTATCTGTAAACACTATATGCGGCGGAAATTCTGTTAAATATGGCTTTAATTCTTCAATTTTAGCATAATCTTTATCGACAATATTATTTTCATCAATCAAATTTACTTCTGCGTATGATTCATAACTTACAAAATACTCAAAAATTGTTGGCTCATCTTTTTTAGTTCTTTTTTCAAAATATATTGTTCTATGCATTTTTGTATTATCAGAAATAATATAAACACTATCATTTGCTGAAAGTAATTTGATATTTCTTTGCCTTGAATTTTCTTTTGGGAATGGTAACCACGCTCTTACAATTTCTCCATCTGGTATAACATTTGGCTTTAAAGTTACACGATATTTATATGTAATATTAACAGGATTGAAGAACCTTTCCCTTTTATCCTTAAATTTAGTTATAAGTTCTGGAATTTCTTTATAAGTAGTTTCTTGATAACCAGTTAGTTTTGGTTGTTCAATATTATTTTTAATCTCACGCAATTTAGAATTTATCCTAAAGAGATTTTTATCTGCATTATAAAAATATTTTTTTTCACCATCTATAATCATACACTCTAAGGAGTTATCTTCTTCATATTTTCGAATTTCATCAACGCTAATATTTGGATAATATTTTTTAATATATGGCATTAAATCATTTAAATTCTTGGTAAAATCCAATCTAATTCTTTGTAATTTATCTTTTTCAAAATTAAAATACCACTTCTCCAAATCTGTTACTTTTCCGAAAATTATTAAGCTATCAATTAAATAAGAAGCACGAGTAAAATTTCCCTTTTTTATTTCGCTGTTAATAAACTCTGGTAATTTTTGTGCAATTAAAACACTAAGAAATAACAAAACGGATAAAATCTTTTTCATTTTTTACACCATTATTTTAATGGAAAAATTACATTATCATCTTTATATATTTCTAATAATACATTCTTGAATTTTTTTAAGTCTTCATAAAAGAAAAATACTTCACCATTTACACCAAGATTTCTATTGCTTTGTATCATTTCCCTTAAAAAAACTTCGTCTGGATATTTGTTACCAACTTTTATTAATAATCCTGGATAAAATTTATTTAAGTTTTCCTCAGAAATTTGTTCTTGCACAACTTCTTTCAAAACTTTTTGATAATCTTCTATTTTATATCTATAAAGTTGTGGAAAAATAAAGTCGACCCAGCCATTTTCAACCCATGTGGGCCAATCTTGTAAATATTCCTCTTTTGACCATGGATATATACTTGGAGCCATAGTTACAAGCACATTAGGTTTGATGCTTTTAACTTCTTTGTAAATCCTTTCCATATATTGATTTAATAAATTCGCACGCCATTGAATCCATTTTTCATCTTTATTATTTTGGGGTGGTATTTTACCTTTATGCTCTTTTTTATACAATTTAACAGTATAGTCATCATATCCAGCAGATGAAGGCAAGGCAGGTAATCTATCATCACCTTGTATTCCATCAATATCATAATTTCTAACGACTTCCAAAATCAAATCTAACATAAATTGCTGCACATCTGGATGAAAGCCATTCATCCACTCAAATCCATTTTTTTTAACAAGTTTACCATGGTTATCTATTGCCTTCCATTGTGGTCTGTTTTTAAGTATTATTACGCCATCTTCGTTGTAGGATGACGAAAAACCAAATTCAAACCAGGCAATAACTTTAATATTTTCTTTATGAGCCTCTTCAATAAGTTCTTTCAAAGGATCTCTACCTTGCCAGATTGGATTTATTTCAATTCCAGTCACAGATTTTGCAATCTTACTGGGATATGTAGTCATTGCTTTATTCCATGTAACAACACAGATTGTATTGATTTTTAATTCTTTACATAAATTAACAGCTTCAACGATACCTTCTTTAGAATTTAAAACTTCACTATCAACATTAGTAAGCCATACCCCCCTAATTGCTTGAATTGGTTGTGCAAATAAAGAAAAGCAAATTAAAATAATCATCACAAAGAATTTCATTTTTTCCCCCGACTTAAAATTCTTATATTAAAAATTCAAATTTCAAATTTTAAGATATGAAAAAAAATATTTTATTACTAATATTTTTGGCAAACATCCTTTTCGCTTTTTACAATAATGATACTTCACAAATATCATTATTAAATGAAATTAATTATACTATATACTCCGGTTCAAAATTAACAAGCAAATTAATCTCTAAAGATAATTTAGCGAATAAATTATTTTACACTTCTCTAATAACTTCATCATTTATATTTGATAAAAGTATATACAAAAGAAATTTAAAAAATAATTACCCAGAAATTGAAAAACCACTCAACGTTATTAAAAATTGTGGTGAAATCAAATTAATTGCACCAATATCTCTTAGCATATATGCATTTGGTTATTACTTTCAAAATAATCAACTATATGAAATAGGAAGAGATTTAACTAATAGTTTATTTTTCACTGGTATCACCATTACTACTCTAAAAACAATCACTGGACGAAGTAGACCCTATGTTAATGAAGGTCCTTCCAAATACAGATTTTTCCAAACAAAATTTGATTATACATCTTTACCATCAGGCCATACTGCAATAGCTTTCACTTTAGCAACAGTTTTTTCAAAACATTTAAATAATACATACGCTACAATTTTTTTATACTCATTAGCTGCTGGAACATCATTAGAACGCATATACTCAAATAATCACTGGTTTTCTGATGTGATTATGGCAGGAATTATTTCATATAATATTGCAGATGTAATTACCGATAAAAAAAATAATCTGGATAAATCTTTTATAATTTACCCAGATTACCACAAACAGGGAATTGGAATGTTAGTAAGATTTTAAAATGCGAAAACTACACTATCTATATTTGTAAAAACATTTTCAGCTGTCATTTCAATTGGAATAGCCGTTACAACTGTTTTATTGGGAATATTAATAACATAAGCCGTATTTTCCATCATAATTAAAGTATCACGCCCCCCTTTCATTTCTGCCTTTTTTACTGCTTCCATAAGTTTTTCCATCTTTTCAGGTGTTAACTCAATGTTTCTCGCATCCAACCTTTTTGAGGCATGAGCAGAAATTTTAAGTTTATCAATTTCCTCTTGGAAAATACTATCAAATCTATTACCTGTCCCTTTGATTTTTCTATCAATTGTAGAAATTGGCTCTTTTTGGATCGGGACAAAGGGAACACTTACACCGTTAATTTCATTCATAGCAACCTCCCATTAATAACTTAGCCCATAGAAATTTCCATAACATCGGATAAGTTGTATTCAATACCATTAATAACCAGTTTTGGCCCTTCAGATGTAAATTTTATTGATGTAACTTTTCCAAACTGATAAAGAATAGGAGATAATTTATCGCCCGCCATACTTTTAGCTTCAATTTCAATTCTATATGAACCCCTGGAAACTTTTATACCATTTTCATTTTCAAAATTCCATTCAAGTGTATTATCTCCAGCATTAGAATTAACATTTTCAAACTGTTTCACTAAATTTCCATTAGCATCATATATTTTGATATTTACATTATTAGTTGATTGCGCCAAATTATAGCCAAAAGTTATCTTTTCCTGTCCATTATATTCAAAAATTTTATTATCTATTTTAACATCCTTTCCAATCAAATTTGCAGAAAGAGCATTATTAATTGCTTGCGATGTCAAAAGATTAGTATTAAGAAAATCTTTCATATTTTGGTTTAAGTTTGTAATCTGCTCCAATGTACTAAACTGTGCTAACTGTGCAGAATATTGTGCACTATCCATTGGATTTAGTGGATCTTGATTCTTTAATTGTGCCAACAACATTTTTAAAAAATCGTCTTTCCCTAAAACATCTTTACTTTTATTAGAAGAATTACTTTGATAAGACCCTGCACTATTTACACTATTAATATTCATTCTTTCTCCTAAACTATATATTCATAACTATTATAACCCATTTTCTTTTTAGTAGCAGTTAAATCTACTTCAGCTACTTCATCTTTTGAATTCAACTCATCTTTTAAATTAAATTTTTTATGATTCTTTTTATTATTTTGCAACAGACCACTTCCACTCTTTTCATTATTAGAACTTAGACTTATAGAGAAACCAACTAATTGTAATCCTTGTTGAGCAAGTGATTCTTTTAATAAATTTTGGTTATTTTCAATCATTCTTTTGACTGTTTCATTCTCAACTTCAACATTAGCTCTGACAGTGTTATTATAAACTTCTATCCCAACCTTCATTTTACCAAGTCTTTCAGGTTCAATTTGTAATACTAATTGTTTAGCTTGTCTACTTGTTACAAAATGATTGATTTCCCTGATTATTTCATATGCTTTAACATTTTTGTAAATAAAACTATTATTATTGCTTAAATTATTTGTTTTAGTTTCTTTAATTTCGTCAAAATAATTTTTAAAGTCAAAATTAATTTGAGTTTTTATTGAATTTTCAAAAAATTCTGCTTTTTTATCATCAAATTTCTTATCAAACAAATTATTATTATTTGCAAAACTTTCATTAGCAAGTTTACTTTCATTATTAACAGGACTTTTTGCGTCCTGATTATGTATATTATTTTCAAAGGTCCTTCTTGTTTCTTTAAGATTAGGATTTTCAATTGGTTTATTTGAAGTCAATTTGTTTTCAATTGTCTCTTTCAAATCTTTACTTAAATTTTCACCTGCTTTCTTTGTATCAAACATATCATTATTAATTTCAGTTAATTTTTGGCTTTCAATCTTTTCATTATCAACTTTTGATGAGCTTGTAGAAAAATGTGTTTTATTAGCAGCTATCTTAATTTCACCTGATGATTTAATTTCTATAAACTCTTTATCATCTGCTATTTCGTTTTGTTTGTTAACTTCAACTTTTGTTATTTTTTCAATATTCAAGTCATTATCTTTGTTATCAACCAATTCGGCACTTTGGCTTTCTTTTGCAATATTAATATTATTGATTTTATTTTTGATATCGTTTGAATTTTCTGTAGTATTATTCAAACTAACTTTGATATCGCCATTTTTATTGTTAGAATTCAATAATTGACCATTTTCAGCAGCATTATTTTTGATATTTGTTAACTCATTTATTTTATCAGATGATATTTTATCTTTTAAAGTCTCACCCTGAATAATTTCATAATCAGTTATTATTTGATTTTTATTTTGTATTTCACTTTTTACGTTCTTTGCTAATTCTTTTAACTCTTCTGATGTTAATTTTGTTTCAACTTCTGCATTTTGTATCGGGTTATAATCTACTACTTTTGCATTATTATTTGGTTTTTCTCCGGCAAAATTTTTAACTAAATCCTTTAACTCCTCAGAGCTTAATTTTGTCTTAGTATCTTGCCCTATTTTTGAATTATTATCCAAATCTTTTAAATTGTTTTCTTTTATTGCGTCATTAGCAAAATTGTTAAAATTATTAAGTTCATTCATATCATAATTAGTATCAACTAATTGTGATGTTATTGTTGAATTAGTATTTTCTTGTAAATCGAATTTACTTATTATCTTATTAAAACTATCACCTAATTTATCACCATTTTGAGTATTAGAAATATAACCAATTTTAACATAATCGTTTATAACAGTAAGATTAATAAATAAATTTGGGAAAACAATATTTAAGGTATCACCTTCTTCTAAATTTTCTAGATCAAATAAGTTATCAATTTTTTCAATAGGTAATAATTTCCCATTTAAGGATATTTCTTTAATATCTTCTAAATTATTTTTGATAAATAGTATAATATTTTCGATTTCATTTTTTGTGATAATTTTATCAGATATAACAGATAAGTTATCAATATTATCAATCTTATTAAGATTAAAAGAATTAATATTCGATATTTTTTGAGAAAAATTACTTAAATTAAAAACTGTATTTGGTTCTATATAACTAGGAGTAACATTAGAAAACTCAGAACTTAATAAAACAGTATTAGTAGAAGATGTTTCAAGTTGATTAACAGCTAGAAAAGTATTAAAAACTTTTGCAAAATCATTATTGGAAGGATCTGCTAATATACTATTAAAACCTAACAAATTTTCATTTTGTACCGCTATTAGTGGATTGATTTGCATATTTAGCCCCTGTAATTTTTGCTGCTCTTTCTGGATTTGTTTTTGCTAAAACAGATAAGACCTCAGCTGCTTGAGCATCTTTCATCTCATAGATGAGATCTCTTACTACATTATCGGAATAATTTTCCAAAATTTTAACAACATTTTTAGCATCCATTTTAGCAAAAATTTTCAGGGTGCTTTTTATCCACTCTTTATAAGCTTCTTGTTCTTTTAATTTTTTTTCAACTATTTTAAGAGAATCTTGTTTTTTCTTTTCTAATTTAGCCAATTTAAGTAATTCTTCTTGTTTTTGTATTTCAGCAAGAATTGAATCATTCTTACGAATTTGCGCTAAAGAATCTTGTTTTTTCTTTTCAGCTAATTTTTTTTCTTGAAGTAATAATTCTTCCCTAAGTTTTACACTATCAACAACAGGTTTGAAGTTAAAAGCAAAAATATTTTCATATTTTTCATTAAAATAAACTATTCCCGCCGTAGTTAAAATAAAAGTTACTATAAAAATAAGTATGTAAAGAATGCTATTTTTCACCTGTTTCTCTCGTAAATCTTACTGTTGCTAACTCATCAATAAAAATTTGTTCAAGTTTATTTTGTTCGAATTCAAAGTTTTCTTTATGAATTTCTTCAATTCGATAGACAATTTTTTTTTCTTTAGTTTTTTGCTGTAATTCAAGAATTTTTTGTTCTTTTCTCTTTTCAGCTTTTTTTAATTCTTCTTCTAACATTTTTAAAGTTGTATCTGAAAAGTTACAAAAATCTTGATAATAATTCAAGTCAAAACCAGAAATTTTTTCTTTTTTTAATAATAAATCTCTAGCTTTGATTTTATCATCATTAACTTTTTTGATTTTTTCTTTTATCGAATTTATTTCAAGATTTATTTCTGCTAATTCTTTTTGAGCAATTTTTTCAAGATTCTCTTTATATTTTTTTAATGCGTTAAATTTAAAATTAAACTTAGCCATATATCTAACCTACCAAACTTTTAAGCTGATTAATGGCATCATCAATAGAAATTTTTTCAAAAATATCTTGCTTTAAGAAATTTTGAATATTTTGAATTTTAGATATTGCATAGTCAATGTTTGGATTACTACCTTTAACATAAGCTCCAATATTGATTAAATCTTCAGCATCACGATAAGTAGCTAAAATTTCATTAAATTTCTGTGCCGCCATTTTATGAGGCTTATCAACAATATCAGTCATACAACGACTAACACTTTGAAGAGGATCTATAGCTGGATACTGACCTTTGTGAGCCAATTTTCTTGAAAGAACAATGTGTCCATCTAATATTGAACGTACAGCATCAGCAATAGGCTCAGTCATATCATCACCATCAACCAATACAGTATATAACCCTGTAATAGAACCTTTATCGGACGTTCCTGCACGTTCTAACAATTTTGGTAATAATGCAAACACAGATGGAGTATATCCTTTTGTAGTAGGAGGTTCACCGATAGTTAACCCAATCTCCCTTTGTGCCATTGCAAAACGAGTAACAGAATCCATCATAAACATAACATCGGCACCTTGGTCTCTAAAATACTCAGCTATTGTTGTTGCAACATATGCAGCTTTTATACGAATTAAAGGAGATTTATCTGATGTAGCAATAACTAAAACAGATCTTTTAAGTCCTTCTTCTCCTAAATCTCTTTCAATAAACTCTCTAACCTCTCTACCTCGCTCGCCCACAAGAGCAATAACATTAACATCAGCAGATGTATTTCGTGCTATCATACCCAAAGTAGTACTTTTACCAACACCAGAACCGGCAAAAATACCCATACGTTGCCCTTTTCCTATAGTAAGCAATGCATCTATTGATCTTATACCTGTTTGTATTTTATCTGTAATTCTCTTTCTTGAAAGTGGATCAGGAGGATTATTGTAGATTGGCCGATATTCATTAGTAATAGGTTCAGGTAAGCCGTCTAACGGCTGTGCTAAACCATCAAGCACTCTACCCAGTAACTCATTACCACATGGTACATAAAATGGCCTTCCTGTACTGTAAACATAGCATGATGGAGAGATATTATCAACTTCCCCTAAAGCAATAGATAATATTTTTCCTTCTTTAAAACCAACTATTTCACTTTTACAAATTTCTCTACCATATTTATCAACAACTGTACATAATTCCCCTAATGGTGCATTAGGACCGTTAGAAACTATAACCAGTCCAATAACATCGGTTACTTTGCCATAAACTTTAATAGGTTCAGTAAGTTCAATTACATTAGTAAATTTATTAAAATAACTATTAAAAAGTTCTATCTCATTTTCATTCAAGATATTGCTCATCTATTAAAATATTATAAATTTTTAATCTTAAGTTAGTAACCAACTCTTCCATTTGAGTAGTAATTTTAGCATCAACATTACCTATATCTGTTTCAATGACACAATCCCCCCTAAGTAAATTATCATCTATTTCAAATTTAATTTTATTGAAATTTTCAATTTCATTTTTCAAATTAGTTCTGTTTATAATCAACTCATAATCTTCAGAATTTAATTTTATAAGAATGCTATTAGCACCGAAAACTTTCTTTAATGCAGCTCTTAAATTTTCTTCAATTATTGAATTTTCATCCAATTCTCTTTTAATAATTTTTTTAGCAATAAATAATGCAGTTTCTATAACAAGCGGTTCAAATATTTTATCATACACACTTAATTGGTTTTGTATTTCCTGTAAAATATTATTAAATTCATCGATAGTCGTTTGCAAGTCTTGATTAAAACTTTCCTCTAATTCAGCTTTTGCTTTGTTATAACCATCTTCAAAACCTTCTTGATATTTTTTAGCTAACTGTTGCTCTAAAAATAACTCTTCTGGATTTTTTTTATTAACATCATCTTCATAATCAAAAGTAATAGAAGGTATTTCATCAGTTGTTTTAATGTTAACTTTTTTAGTTCTTAATTTTATTTTAATAGCATCAGACATAAACTTCCTGACTACCGCCTCTAATGTTCAATGATATTTCTTCGTTTTCTTCTAATTGTTTGATAATATCTATAATTCTAGCTTGAGCTGCTTCAACTTCTTTAAGTTTAACAGGCCCCATATATTGTAATTCTTCTTTAAGCAATTCACTAGCTCTTTCAGACATATTCTTAAATATTTTTTCTTTAACTCTATCATCTGCAATTTTTAATGAAAGTGCTAAATCTCTTCTATCAACTTCTCTTAAAATTCTTTGTATATCTTTATCTTGTATGTAAATAATATCGTCGAACAAGAACATAAGTCTTTTAATTTCCAAAGCAACTTCTGGATCTTTTTGCTCGATACTTTCCATAATTTCTTTGCTTAAACTAACACTGGTTCTATTTAATATATTAGCCAAACTTTTAGGACCGCCAATTTTACTTAATGATTGTCCTAATGTTAATCCAGCCATTTCATCCACTACTCTCTCTATTTGCTTTAATGTTTGAGGTGAAATTTTTCCAAGTGTTGCAATCCTATACGCTACATCGGCCCTTATACTTTCAGGTAATTCCTTTAAGGCTGCTGCTGTTTGATCAGGGTTTAAGTGTGATAATATTAAAGCAATAGTTTGCGGATGCTCCTTATTTAAAAAGTTAACTAATTGCGCAGAATCAGCCTTTTTAAGCACATCAAAACCGCGTAGCGTGGTTAAGTTTCGCACTTTTTCGATAATTTCCAATGCTTTAGCTAAACCGAATGATTTTTCCAAAACCGCTTGTGCATATTCAATACCCCCTTCGAGCAAGTATTCACGAGCAACAATCATATCGCGGAATTCTTGCATCACACTATCGATAGTATTTTGTGGAATATTTTTTACCTTTGTAATTTCAGTAGAAATTAATTCCACCTCCGCTGGATCCAGATATTTAAATACTTCTGATGCAACATCTACATCCAGAGCAATCATCAATAGTGCAGCTTTTTGTGCACCTGTAACATTAGCGGTTTTAACCGGTACTTTAGGTGATTCTAATAAAGCCCCTAAATTTTTATTTTGCCCTTGTTGTTGATTAATATCCTTCATCTTCGCTCAACCATGCATGAATTAATTTTGCTGCTTCACTTGGATTTTTGGCTACGTAAGTTCTAATTTTATTTAAATTTGCTTCTCTGATAAATGCATCTTCTGTAATTTCTTCTTCAATATCTTCATCTTGTAATGCTGCTAACTCTCTTTTCTTACGTGTTTGTAATTGCTTTTTCTCTCTTTCTAATTGTTCTGGTGTCTTACCAGTAGGTAAAAGAATTTGTCCTTCTTGTGTTTGTTGTAAAGGTACAAAAACTTCACTACCATCTTTTGCTTCAACTTTTCCAATAATAACTTTTTCATTTTTCAATTTATTTAGTAACATTTTTAGAACAATTAAAGCACCAATAATACCAACTAACATCAAAATAATATTACTAAATTTATCGATATTTTGTACAATTGAAGAAGGAACTTCTCTTGGCGATAAATCTTCACCAAAAAACGGTAAAACACTCAAAGTAATTTGATCTTGCCTTGTCTCATCAACTCCAACTGACTGTTTAACTAAATTTTGTAATTCGTCTTTTAATTGATTCAAATCAACTTGTTGAACTGGTGGTTTTGGCGCACCTTCTTCTGTTGGTGTTGCAGCTTGTTCAGCTTTTTTCTCAAGATTTTGATTTATCACAGCAGCAACTGTTAATCTTTTGATTACTCCAGTACCTTGTATAATTTTTTCAAAAGATTCACTCACATTATAATTAACAGTGGTTGAAGATTGTGTATTTTGATTTTGCTGACCTTCAGATTTTTCTTGATTAACTTTTTGTTCACTTATAGCTACTTGCGAATTAGGATCATATGATTTTAACTCCCTTTCTACCTGATCAAAATTGAGTTCGACATTAACAGTTACATATGAATTACCAATTCCTAATACATTATCTAATAAAGTTTGTGCCTTCTTGGATAGATAATCTTCTACTTGTGTCTTAACCTCATATTGCTTTGTACTAACAGAAACCAAAGGATCTGATTCATTAAAATCACGTGAAAGCAATCTACCTCTATTATCTAAAACAGCAACATTTTCAGGAGTTAATCCTTCAACACTATGAGAAACTAAATTTATTATTGCCAAAATATTACCTTTATTTAGCATTGCCCCAGGTTTTAACTTTACAACTACAGAGGCTGTAGTAGGTTTTTCTTCATCTTTAAAAACATTTTTTTCAGGTAATACAATATTAACTTTAGCTTGTTCAATTGCTTGAATTCCCAAAATTGTTTTAGTTAATTCTCCTTCAAGAGCTCTTTTAAAGTTTAATTTTTGCTGAAACTCGGACATTCCTAAATTATTCTGATCAAATAACTCATATCCAATAATACCAGATGATGGAATTCCCTGTGAGGCCAGTGCGATTCTTATTTCATATAATTTTTCTTTAGGTATTTTAACAGTTTGGCCATTATCTTCTAATTTAAATGGTACTTTCTGAGCATTCAAATACTCAACTGTTTTTTGTGCATCCTGAGGGCTTAAATTAGAAAATAATGTAGTGTATGTTGGTTCATTCATTGCAAATAATAATACACCTATAATAATAACTATTACCGCAAGAACAGAACCAAGTATAATTTTTTGTTGAAGAGTAAATTTATTAAAAATTCCCAATAATGCCGTAAATTGACTTTTTTCTTCTTCAGCAGCCATTTTTCAATACCTAAATTTGAATTCTTGTTAATTCTTTATACATATCCAAAGTTTTATTCCTAATTTCAACTAAAAGATCTAAACTGGTTTTAGCTTTTTCAGCAGCTATCATAACTTCATGGATTTCAATATCTTCACCATTTAAAAAATCTTCAGTAGCCTTGTTAGCATCCAATTGATCTTTATTAACATCTTTAACCATTTTATTAAAGACATTTTCAAAAGCTGTTACTCCACCCTTTTGTATTTTTTCAGGCTCAAAAGGTTGAATATTTCTAAATTCAGGGGATAATCTATTTAATCCTTGTAATTTCATTATACTTTCCTATCTATAATTTGACCCAATTTAATTTCAGCAAAAGGAGATTTATAATTAGCAACTTCATAAGCATTAACAGGATAAGTTTTTTTAAAGTATTGTATCTCTTCATTGTTCAAATCTAAATTAACTTTTTTTTCAAAATTTGCCTTTAAGTATTCATTAAACTTATTTTGATTACTAACCTTCTTATTATTATTTGTCTGATACTGGTAAGATACTGAATTTAAACCATTAATTTTCATATTATATCTCTAATGAATCTTTTGCTAATTGTTTACTAGTATTGAGAGCTGTTAGATTAGCTTCATAAGCTCTTGATGCCGCAATCATATCAACCATTTCAGTAATAATATTAACATTTGGCATTCTTACATAACCATTTTCATCAGCATCGGGATGATCAGGTTGATATACTAAATCCCCCTCTTTTTGATCTTCCATTACTTGAGCCCTTAAATTGATCTCTTTATTTTCATCAAATTCTTTACCTCTATCAATATGAAAAGGATCTTTAATTTTAAGTAATAGTTTCTCATCATCAGTTAATTTAGCTTCTTCTAAAGCTCTTTGTTGAACAGCTAAATATTTTTTCTTATAAGGTGTTCCATTTTCAGTTCTCGTAGTATTAGCATTTGCAATATTTTCAGCAATTAAATTCATTTTCTTTCTCTGGATAGACATTCCAGCAGCACTAATATCAAAACCTAAAAAATTATTACTTATTCTCATTATCCACCTCTTTCACCTTTAATTACACCTTGTAAATTTTTATAATAACTATTTAATCTTTTAGCTGCAAATTTAAATTTAATATTATTAGATGCAAGTTCTGTCATTTCTTTGTCAATATCAACATTATTTATACCAGAAATTTTTTCAGGATTTTCATCTTCTGTTATTTCAAAATCTGCATATTTATGATCAACAGGAAATTGAGATTTAGGATCTTGAATATGTTTTGGATCATTAGTTTTCATATTTCTAGAAAGTTCCCCATCGAGCTCATCTTTAAAGTTTACATCTTGCCTTTTATATCCATCAGTTGCAACATTTGCAATATTTCTACTAATAATTTTATTCTTTAATGCATAATAATCAAGCATTTTTTCAAGGTGTGCTGCAGTATGTGTAACTAATTTTTTCATGGCTTTTTTTATTTGTATAATAACAAATATTATGCCATTTTACATTTTTATTATAATAAAAAAACCAATCTTTAAGATTGGTTTTCATCATCATCATAATCTAATATCACAGTTTTTGTTTGCCCACAACTACAAACGAATTTTATTTCTTTGATGTTATCATTTCGGTCTTTTTTAATTAACACCTTAACATTTTCTGCAGGATCGTCATCAAGCGTTAGTTTATGCATTCCCGTTAATGTAACATTTTCAGCTTTAATAATATTACCCGATTTAGGAACTTTGAAATCTATTTCGCGATAAATATAATCTTCAAATTGAGCACTTTTATCTTCTTTATCCATTAAAATACCCTGTTAATATGTTCTGCGATTTTATCAAGCGGTGCTACTATATCAGCCAAATCTGCGTCAACAATTGCTTTTGGCATCCCATAAACAACACAACTCATTTCATCTTGAGCAATAGCATGACCGCCTACTTCTTTAAGTTCTTTAATACCTTCAAAACCATCTTTACCCATACCTGTCATAATAACACCAAGCAAATTTTTTCCGTAAACTTTTACTGCAGAACTAACCATTACATCAACAGAGGGCTTATGAAGTGTATTAGCCGGTTCGTTACTTATTTCAATAGTCACATTTGGTCCGTTTTTTCTAAATATCATGTGATAGCCACCAGGAGCAATATAAACCACATTATTTTTTACGACTTCACCATTTTCAGCTTCTTTAACTTCAAGCTGACTTAATGAATTTAATCTATCAGCTAATGACTTTGTAAATTTAGGTGGCATATGTTGAACAATAAATACTGGAGCATTTAAATCAGCTTTTAATTTTGGAATCACTTGTTGTAAAGACATAGGACCACCTGTAGAAATACCAAGCGCTACAGCCTTATATTGACCTTTAACTAATTGACCTGCTTTTAGAGGTGTAGGTGGTGTATATTTCTTTTCTTGTTCTAAACTTAAGCCCTGTAATTTAAGAAGTCTTTCTTTATGTTTCCTATGTTTAACTATTCCTTTTACTTTTTTTAGTAGATTATCTTTAATATTGACTATATTTACGCTAACAAATGATAATTCTTTGGCTATAAAATCTACTGCACCTAATTCAAGGGCTTTGACAGTAGTTTCTGCTCCTTCTGTAGTTAGTGAGCTAAGCATTAATACAGGTGTTGGGCACTCCTTCATTATTTTTTCTAAAGCAGTGAGCCCATCCATCCTTGGCATTTCAACATCTAATGTAATAATATCAGGTTTTAATTTTTTTGTTTGTTCAATAGCTTCAACACCATCTCTTGCAGTACCAATAACTTGTATTTCAGGATCAGATTCCAACATTATAGAAATTGATTTTCTCATAAAAGCAGAGTCATCAACAACTAATACTTTTATTTTATTGTTTATATCCATTTTTCACCTTATTTTGTAACTATTTTATTAACTAAATCACCAATATCCAAAATCATAACTACTTTACCATCACCCATAATTGTCGCACCTGCAAGCCCTTCAATGTTACCTAAGTAACTACCCAAAGATTTTATCACTATTTCCTTTTGTCCAATTAATTCATCTACCCTTATTCCATATTTTCTATCACCAGCACTAATTATTACAACATATTGCCATTTTTTATCATTATCATCTTCTGGTAAATCATCATATAAAATATCTTCAACTCTCAATAAAGAAAGTACAGAATTTCTTATCCTAATAACTTCATTTTGATTTATTGTATATATTTCTTCAGGTGCTACTCTCACAACTTCAATGACAGAGCTTAAAGGTATAACAACAGTTTCTGTTTTTACTCTTACCAATAATCCCTGAATAATTGCTAATGTTAAAGGCAATTTAATTACTATTTTTGTACCTTTACCAACTTCTGAATCAATCTGAATCGTTCCACGTAATTTAGTAACATTTGTTTTAACAACATCCATTCCAACGCCACGGCCAGATATACTAGTTATTTTTTCAGCAGTAGAAAAACCGGGCAAAAATATTAAATTAAATATTTCATTTTTATTTAAATCATTCGCTTTTTCTTTTGTAATTAAACCTTTTTCAATTGCTTTTCTTTTAATAACTTCAGGGTCCATTCCCTTACCATCATCCTGAATTGTAATATTAATATTATTACCTTCGTGCTCTGCAGCTAAAATAACTGTACCTTGAGGATTTTTTCCTTTGGCAACTCTTTCTTGAGGTGTTTCGATTCCATGATCTACAGCATTTCTAATCAAGTGTACCAATGGATCATTAATTTCTTCAATTAAGGTTTTATCTAATTCTGTATCTTCACCATAAATTAATAATTGAATATCTTTTTTTGTTTCTCTACATAGATCTCTTACAACTCTAGGATATTTATTAAATACTTTACCAATCTTAATCATTCTTGTTTTCATTACAGCAAGCTGTAACTCTGTAGTCATTAAATCGATTTGTCTATAAGCTTCAAATAAATCTTTTGCAAGTTTTGTTCCCTCGTGTTCAACTTGCATTTCAGTATTAACTTGAGCAAGTCTATTTCTACCTAGTACTAACTCAGAAACTATATTAAGTAACTGGTCTAATCTTTCTACATCAACACGTATGCTATTATCAATTTGTTTTGCAGGTTGAGCTGCTGGTTGAGTTGCTTTTGGTTGCTCGACTTTTGGCTGAGCAACAGGTTGTTGAACTTTCGCAACTGCTTGTTCTGGTTGCTTTTGTTCTTTCTTTTCTTCTTTTGGTTCTTCCGTTTTTACAGCTTCTGCTTTTACTTCCTCTTCTTTTATTTCTTCTGCTTCATCATTTACTTCTTCAGTCTCCTCTTCTTGTACTTCATCAGCCTGTTCTTCATCTTTAATAGTTTCTTCAGCTACAGTTTCAACTTTTTCCTCAACTGGAGCTTGTTCTTGAGCTTGTTCAACTTGGGCTACTTCTGGAGCCGCTTGGCTACTAACAGCTGAAAAATCTCCGCTTTCCATAGCCTTAAGAAGGCTTTCTAAAGTTTGTATAACGCCTTCTGTTTCAACATCCTCATTTTTATTATTCTCAATTGTATCCATAAGAATTTTCATCGTATCAAAACCTTGCAAGATACCATCCATAATCTCAGAGTTTAATTTAACCTCGCCTTTTCGTAATTTATTTAATATATCTTCCAATCTATGTGTAACAGCTTGCATTTTCACAAGACCTAAAAAGCCAGCTGTTCCTTTAACTGTATGGAATGATCTGAAAATCTGATTTAACAAATTAGTATCATCAGTTCTTTTTTCAAGCTCAACTAATTCAAGATCTAATTTTTCGAGAATTTCTCTTGTTTCAACAACGAAGCTCTCGAAAATTTCTTTCATTTCAGGGTCATTTAGTAATGCATAATTTGACATAGCCACCCCTATTTAGAGAATAATTTATCTATTTCACTTTGGTCAACTTGAGTATTTAAATTATCTTGTACCTGATTAATAATTTCATCTGCCATTTCTTGTCTTTCACCCGATTTATCATATCTAGCATTTGGATCAAATGTTGCACCTTCAGGAACATCAATTTTTGCTAAATGTTCTAATTCATCCATTTGTGTCGTTTCAAAATCATCTATTAATTTAGCAAGATTTTCTTGTACTGATTCGATCAAATGATTTACTGCTGCTAATTGCTGAGAAGTAATATCTTGCACTTGCAATGATAATGTTATACTGTATGCATCATTTTGAATTAAAGGGAAATTAGCTGCAATTTCTTCTAAAACAGATGTATCAACAACAAAATTTTCTTCTATGAATTTCAATAGTTCAGGATTATCTTTTGCTAACTCCTTCAACTTTTCAACATTTTGTATATCTTGCTTAACTTTTTCGATATAAGAATTTAATTTAGCTTCCATATCATACATCTTACCTGAAATACTATCAACTAAATCAAGTATTTCAGTTGTTGCTAACTCTGTTGCACTTGTAACATTACTAATTTGATTGGAAGCCTTAGGTATTTTACTTGTCGATTCTGCAATAGATCTATTTATATTCTCTAATAATGGTATTGTATCTTGCATAAAATCAATCAAATTCTGCAAAATAGGAATGATCTTTTGCCCAAATTGAAAAAGCGTCTTAAGATCATTCAATTTATTAAACAAGTCATTCATCGTTAATTGTTTCATCTGCTTCACCTATGGTTTTTATTGTAAATTTGCAAGAATTTGATCAATTTTTTCTTTTAATATTTGCGGTGTAAATGGTTTAATTATATAGTTGTTTACTTTAGCTTGTAAGGCCTCAACTATATCCTCTTTTACACCTCTTGTTGTAACCATAAGTATGGGTAATTTTGCTAATTTAGGATCTTCTCTAATAGCTTTTGTTAACTCAAGACCTGTCATAACTGGCATATTCCAATCTGTAATAACAAAATTTAAAGAAGGATCTGCTTGTAATTTAGCTAATGCTTCTTTTCCATCACCTGCTTCTACAAAATCATTGTATTGTAAATTTTTTAATGTATTTGCTACAATTCTTCTCATAGTAACCGAATCGTCAACAATTAAGAATTTAAGAGGTGCACTCATTTCTATCTCCAATTTTTATTAACTTAAATATTTTGAAACTTCATACTGTATTCTTTTGGGATCAAAAGGCTTAACCAAATAAGAGTTTGCCCCACAACTCATACCCTTTTCAATATCTTCACTAGAAGATAATGATGATAATATAATTATTGGCAATTCTTCGTATTCAGGATTAGCTCTAATAGCTTTTATTAATTCAAATCCATCCATATTGGGCATATTTAAATCTGTAACTACCAAATCAACTTTAGCATTAGGTAATTTTTCAAGAGCTTCCATTCCATCACAAGCAGAGATCACTTCATAACCCTGCATTGTAAGCGAAAATGACACAAATTTTCTTATTGAAGGTGAATCATCTGCTACCAATATTACCTTTTTCATTATCACTCCTTCTTATAACCAATTGTTTTAGGATAACTTATTAACTTAAAAGCTTTGGATATTCCGTGTAATGTTTCTGAATATCCGATAAATAAATAGCCAGGCTTTTGCAAACTATTATATAAATGAGATACAACTTTAATCTTAGCTTTTGTATCAAAATATATAAGCACATTACAGCAATATACAACATCGAAATTAGTCATTTGTCGCATAGAAGCATCATCAAGCAAATTCATCATTTTAAATGTACAATAATTTCTAATTTTTGGGTCAACTTCGTATGTGTTTGGTCCAATTGTTTTGAAATATTTTTTTAAGTAAAATGGTGGTGTGTTTCTTATAGAATATTCTCTATAAACACCTTTCTTTGCAGTTTCAACTACCTGGAAATTAATATCGGTTCCTATAACTTCCAAATCTAAAAAAGGATACTTAGGTTTAACTAACTCTTCAAACATCATAGCAATTGAATAAGCTTCTTCTCCTGTTGATGACGCTGCACTCCAAATTCTTAATTTATATCTTTGTCCTTTTGCTCGAGTATTAACTATTTCTGGTATAATTGATTGAACTAAAGCATCCAACTGTGGCTGATTTCTAAAAAAGAAAGTTTCATTAATAGTAATAGCTTCATATAGATATTTTAACTCATCAGTACGTTGAGAATTAGTTTTTACATAATTCAAATAATCTTCATAGCCATTTAATTTTAAGAAAGTTACTCTTTTGTGTAACCTACTTTCCAACAAATACTTTTTATTATCCTGGAAATAAATACCACACAAATCATAAATATAACTTCGCCACTGTTCAAATACTTGTTGAGACATCACTGGTGCAGTTATAGCACCAAATCCTGCTTCGCTACTTTTCCAAGCATCGGATGATTGCCCACTTGTTTGTGTGACACCAGTTCCAAAACCAGTATTTGTTGAAGCAGAACTAGTTCCAAAACCAAAAGATTTATTTGTTCCAAAACCGCTACCTGCCCCAAAACCACTGCTTTGTGTATTTGTATTACTAGTACCAAATCCAGTTCCAAATGAAGATGATGTATTATTAGTAGGTTTATTAAAACTAAAACTATTCGAATTAGTCGTAGATGTATTTGTAAAACTTTTTTGTGTTTCAGTTGGTTTACTGTTGAAAAAACTATTATCTTGCATAACTTCACTTCTTTAATTTGTTCTTTGAGTTAATAGCCACTGGGCTTTATCTCTAATCATTTCATCTGAATCATTCGATAATGCTTTTAAAATTTCAATTACTTTTTCACCTTCCATCAATTCAATAATTTCTAACAATTTCATACGATTCCAAATATCATCATCTGCGATAAAATTATCAGAAAATAGCAGTGCGGTATCTGGTTCTAAGGTAAATAATAATTCTAATGTTAATCTTCTTGCTTCTTCATTCGGATTATCAACACAAGTAGTAATAGAATCAACTAAATTTCTATATTCAATTGGTGATAAAGTTCTGATATTTTCTACTCCGGCCATATCAGTTACTTCTTTAAGAAACTCAAGCAAACTCTTTGTATTTTTTGGTTTTTCTTTCAATAAGTCTGCTATTTTCGGAAATACAATTCTTGCGTTTTCAATTAACTTAGGTTTTATAATTCCATCTAGTTCAAAATCAAAACCAAAAACTTTAATAAGAGCATCAAGAATATCTTTATCATCAAATACAACTATCAAATTTGCAGCAGGAATTTTGTATTTTAGCTCAGCTTCAAGTAAAGTAGAAAGTATAGAATTTTTAATATTTTCATCAAATGGAATATCAAGATGATATCTTTCCTTTAATTTATAAATTGATTCTATAATTGGCCATTTTAATGGACCTTCTGTTTTTCTAAGCTCAGCAATTAAAAAGAAAAATGTTTCTTCATTACCTACTAATCCTAAACTTTCAATTATAGAAAATTTAGTTAACTCGTCTTCATTAGGATATTGCTGCAACATAAAACCTAAAGTTTCATCAGTTCCAATATTTCCTAAAGCCTCAATGCAAGTTGGTTTAAACAATTCATTTGCGTGATATAGTGCTATTATCTCATTTAAAGCACCAGGATATTTTAAATGCCCTATTGCTTCGATGCAAGCTAAAATCACATTATCATTTTTATTTTCGGCCATAACTTGCAAAATCTTAGGAATTGGAGTAGTATCATTCATCAAACCTAATAAGTCAATAACAAATTTTTTATCGTCATCATTACCAACATCTATATAATCAACCATAGCTGGTATTGCTGGTGAGCCAATCTTTAATAAAATATCCCCTGCTAAATTTCTAACTATTATATTTGGCGAAGATACATAAGGTACAACTTCATAAGGTATTTTGGGATGTCCATTATAAGCTAGGGTAAATGAAACCGCATCAATTACTCCCTTGTCTTCATCTTCTAATAGTTTTGCTAGTTGCCTAATTAAATCTTCTGTTAGATCAGCATTTAATAATTCTTCTGCTGCTCTTCTTCTTTCATCCGGATTTGGATTCTGTAACCTTAAAAAGTATTCTTGATTCATAGGCTCTTCACTTTTTATTAATTCTCTATATTTTTATACAAAATATAATTTTTTTTTTTTATATTTCAAAAAAAAATTTACTTTTTTTATATATTTTAGAATTTAATAATAAATTTTTCTAGCTATGGAAAATAATTTAACACATCAAGATTTATTAAACGAATTACATTCGTTACAAAAAGAAGCTTTTGAATTCCTTAAGGAACAAACTATCAGTTTGGAAAGTAAAGTTATTAAAACTTCTAATAAAGAAATTGAAAAAGATTTTATCCCTGTAAATCTTACAGGATTTAAATCTAAAATTTATGATCTATTCCTTAAAAATGATGATTTAATATATAACTTTAACGAATTTTGTATCTCCATAAATGATATTCTTAAAAATTATTTTGATGTATTTTTTATCTTTTTACCTAATAATTTCTTAAAAGAACCTTTAGTTATATCTAATTTAAGTTCTACACCTGATACTGAAACTACTATCTCTTTAATCTCAACATACCATAAATATATTCTTGATAATTTTAATTCCATCAATGCAAATCCGGATATTTATAATTCGATTATCAAAGAAAGAAAAATAAAAAATTTCTCGCTATTTCCTTTTTTTACTAGTGATAATAAATTATTGGGTTTTCTTTTACTTGAAACTTATCATAAAGTTAAACTATCTGATACTTTAGAAAAAGTATTTTCTGACCTCATAAATATTATTTCTCAAATTATCGAAAATAAATTACTAATTAATACCTTCAAGAATACGAATAATGTTCTTTCTAAAACTAATTCTATACTTATAACCTTAAATATTGATAATTATAATGTTCTTGATATTTCTGATAATATATATTCTTATGGTTATTTCAAATTTGATGTTATCAATCACTCATGGCTTGATTTTATATTTTTTGAAGATAGAGATTATTTCACTGAAAACTTACAAGAAAATTTAAAAAATAATAATTCACATTTTTCAATCTCTTATAGAATACAAACTTCTTATTTTACTTTTGAATATGTTTCACATGATTTCATTCTTACAACAAACCTCGATGGTAGTCTACAATTAGATGGTGTAATCCAAAATATTTCTAAATTGAAAGAATATGAGTTATCTCTTGAAAACTATAATACAATTTTAAACATTTACAATAATGCATTAAACGATATAAATAAAATCAATAATAATTCTACTTTTTCAATTTTCCAAAAAATAACTGCTTATCTTGAAATCTTAACTAAATATTTTGATTTTAATACTGCAATTTTAGCCAGAATTGCTAATAATAATTACAATATTTATTCAATAGTAAGTAATGAATATAACTTTGATAATACTACATCTTTTGAACTAACAGAAACTCTCTGCGAAATTACATTAAAAAATAATGACTTTACATTATACTCCGATATTGATAATTATGCGGAATTACAAAATCATCCTGTATATCTAACTTTCCAACCTAAAAGTTATGCAGGATTACCAATTATAGTGGATACTAAACTTTGGGGAACTTTAAGCTTAATAAATAAATCAAATTCTTTCAATCCAGATTTTTCTGCCATTCTAAGGGATATTATGAATACTATTGCAAATAATATTTCTAATCTTTTATATTTAAAACAACAAAGCGAAACCTGGAATAAAAATGAAACTCTTACAAATAGTAAAGAACTTATAATCGAAGCATTTGTAAAAACTTATTTTGATGGCATCATACTTACTGATAACAATAATTTAATAATTCAAATTAACCAAAAAGTATGCGATATTTTTGATTTCCCTTTACCATCTAAAGTGCTTATTAAAAAACCATTTAATTTATTCATTAATCACATTAGAGAATTATTCAATAATCCATCAGAATTTGATAGCTTTTATAACAACATTACACAATCTGAAAATTTAATTTCTGAAGTTGAATTAGATACAATTGATAATCACAAAATTTTTATCAGAACTAATAAAGTTTTAAACGGTAGCCAACTTATTGGTATTTTATGGAATATAAGAAAAACTGAAGTTATTAACGATAGCACTACATCATCAATTATCTCTAATGAGATTAAAGAAATTTGGAAGAAAGAAAGTCTAGATGCTATAACAGTTAATGATTTGCCAAATTTGAAAAAAGAATTAAAAGATTTATTTGCAAAATTTACAGATTTAATGTTAGACTTTGCTGAAAACTTCTTTATGAATGATTATGACGCCGCCTCAAAGGTTACTCAAGATATTATTCAACTTGCAATTAACTCAAATTTGATTGAAGTAGTAAAAGAAGCAAAAATCCTCTTAGATGAAGCATTACCAACTAGAAACTTTAACAAAATAAGCGACCAATACGAAAAAGTTAACAACTCTATTAAGAAATTCAAAGAACTTACTAAATTTATCTGGTATGATGAAGAAGAGGAAGCTACATAACAGTAGCTACCTCTTTAAATTATTTGTCATTTGCATCATATCTTCTGCTGTTTGTATTGATTTTGAATTAACCTCATAAGCTCTTTGAGCTGTAATCATATTAATCATTTCTTCTACAATATCAACATTGGAGTGTTCAAGATAATTTTGTTTAATAATTCCAAAACCTTCATCACCTGGTATACCCACAATTGGTCTGCCAGAAGCTTCTGTTTCGATGTATAAATTGTCACCAATAGCCTTTAGACCTGCAGGATTAATAAACTTTGCTAATTCGAATTTACCTAATTCGATTGAATTTCCAGCAGTATCAATTCCCAAAATAGTTCCATCCGCAGAAACCGAAAGCTCATTTACATTATCTGGTAAAACAATTCCAGGTTCAATTATAAATCCATCTGCCGTTGTGATGTATCCTTCTGCTGATAGTTTAAATGAACCATCTCTTGTATAGGCAAAATTACCATCTGGCCTTCTTACCTGGAAAAATCCATCTCCTAAAATTGCAAAATCAAATGGGCCATTAGATGCTACAAGATCACCTTGCTTGAATATTTTAGATGTTGATGCCGGTTGAACGCCATTTCCGACAACAATTTTTGTATCTGTTGTACCTATTATTCCCGGCTGAATTGTTGCTTGTGGATTGATATATACTTCTTGATACATCAAATCCTTAAACTCTGCTCTATTTTTTTTGAATCCTGTAGTATTAACATTGGCAATATTGTTAGCAATAGTCTCAATGTTAATTTGTTGTGCATACATTCCAGATGCAGCTGTTCTTAGAGCTCTTACTGCCATTTTATATTACTCCTATAATTTTCCAGCTTGATTAGCTTTGTCTAAACTATCATCTAAGGTGTTTATAACTTTTTGTATAGATTGAAAACCTTTATCAATTTCTATTAATTGTTGCATTTCTGTAATAGGATTTACATTAGAATCTTCCAGATGCCCCTGCAAAACTTTATAATATTTTTCATCTGCTTGCTTTATGTTGTTATCTTTCATTGCAAAATTAAGCCCTTCTCTTCTTTCCACCATCTTAGGATCATCAATTGTTGCAATCAATAACCTTCCAACATTATTTTTATTAATTCTTACCTCACCATTTACATCTACAACAAATTCTTGAATATTTTTTTGCCAATCTAAACCTAAATTAACATAACCGCCTTGACCAATTAATTTATGCCCGTCATCTGTAACAACATATCCTTCTTGATCTATTTTAAATTTCCCATTTTTTGTTAATTCAAGCCCGCGATCTGTTTCAATTACAAAATAAGCATTACCATCAATTGCAAAATCCATTGGATTATCTGTTTTAGAAATTACACCTGATGAAAAATCTGTATAACTAGTTTGCCTTACTTCATCGTTATCAAACCTGCTCATTAATTCTGCAAATGGAGATTCTCTTTTATAACCTTTTGTATTAACATTTGCCAGATTACCAGAAACTATTTCAAGGTTCTTTTGCTTAAAATATAAAGCATTTGCTGATTGATATAATCCCTTAACCATTTCTTATTCTCCCGCTTTTTGCACTTCATCAATAAATTTAATTGTATCAAACATAATATCTTTTAATTTTCTGCTTATCTCATCTATATTCATAAATTCGATATCTATTTTTTGTTTATTAAATTCATAAATGATATCATTAATTCTATCATTAAATTCCTGAATACTTAAATTATTTATCTCTTCTATTATATTTTCTAATGTTCTATTCATTGAATAAAACCGGATTATATAAAGTAATTTTAGTATCCAGACGATATTTTTTATTCAATTTTTGCTCAAAAACAACTCTGTTTTTATCAATTTTTTCAAGCGTTTGTTCGTTAGATATAAACTTAATAAATAGTCTATCAAAGTTTAACAACAAATCAGCATCTATTCTTCCAAGGAGCTTTGTTTTAAAGTATATAATAACTCTATCTACACCTTGCAATTTTTCAGGATTTACCGCCTCATAATGATACTTTATCAAATTCAAATTTTTACCACTTCTAACTATCATAAAATCTTGTTTGCGGCTTATATACTTTAGATATCTGTTTCGCAAAACAATTTTTAACAAAGTAAATTTCAAAGCATTTAAGTAATCGTAATATTCACTTAAACTTTTTTCTTTCATTAATTCATCAATTATAAGAACTAACTTAATTTTATCGAATAAAGCCAGTGAATTATTTTTTTCATCAAGATTGATAATTAAAAATTCATTTATAAATCTTTTAATTACATCATTTTTACTAATGCTATTTAATTTAATTATATCATTGAGCAAATTAGCATAAAGTTGATCTTCTTTTTCACTGAAAAGTTTTAAAGTATCATAATTAAATTTAAACTTATTACCAGCTCCTAAAACAAACAGCTTTACTATAATATCCAATTGTTCTTCATCAAAAATCAAGCCAGAGTCTAATATCATTTTCAATAATCTTTCAAATTTTTCTTTCAAAATAGGAGTTTTATTTTTTATAAACGATTTCAATAAACTTAATGATGTTTCTGTTATTGGTATTTTTAAATATTGCAGGAGTATGGAAATTTTTTGTTTATCATTAATTTCACTAAATTCCAGAAGGTTAACAAGCGAAAGAGTTAAAGGATTTGATTTAAGAATCTTTGAAAGCAGAATGTCACCTTTTTTAAAATTATCTGGCAAATCGGAAATAAACAATTTGCCATTAACCAAAATTTTATATTCTTTATCGCTTATTTTATCTAAAATTTCTATTAAAACTTTGGAATTATCTATTAAAGGCTTGGTAGGAATACCTTTTGACTTTGTAAAAGTATCAAATATTTCAGTTAATTTTATTTGACTTAATCTATTTTTTATGTTTTCTATCATTTATTTTATTTTTCTTTTCTTTGAGTTTTTTTATTTTACTTGCAAGCTCTAATTCTCCCAGCGTTATACCAATATCTTTTGCAGTTTGTTGTAATTCTTCCCTTTTATCACTTTCAACTAATTTACTATCGGAAAGTTTTTTTCTAAATTTAATGAGTTGTTTATTATATTCTGGGACTATTCTTCCATCACGTATATATTCAATTGTATTTATAGTTTTTCTAGTTTTTCTCCCTTTGAAATAAATAATTAAACTAACAATTATAATAATACCTAAAATTATCAAGCTTGATGCAAGAATAACTTCTTTGCTGATAGTAATATTATTTGGCTTTGCTTTTGGAAGTTTAACAAGAGTATCAATTGCTTGCCAGTTATTGGTTGAATCTTTATTAATGGTATCGCTATCCAAAACAGGATTTTCTTTAGCATCAATTATCTGTTTTTTTAAAATAACTTTAGGGTCATACTTATTTTGGGCAAAAACTAAACAGGATGTTACCAAAAATATCATTATTAAATTTTTCATTTTTAAAATTCACTTTATTAATAATTAAAATTAATCAATTTTTGTTCCAATTATGCAGATTGCTTTACTGGAAATGCTTGTGGTAAGTATTATGGCGGTTTTATTGGAATCTTTAATTTTTAGTTTTTTCCTGAGTTTTTCAACATCAATATCAATATTGGATGTGATTATAGCGGACTTTTCAATTTTTAATTTTTTAATTTTACTCTTTAAAATATCCTCATCAAAATCAAAAATATCAATAACCTTATAATTTCTGTGATTTAAGAGTTTATCATTACCCAAAGAAATATTAGAATTCAAGTTAAAACACAACAAATTATTTAAATCTGAAAAGGTTTTTGTAAGATGGAGTTTGATAACCGATGGATGCAATTGAACAGTATAATTTGCATTAATAATATCCTTTTCAAATATAATATTTTTTTTAATTTCATCATAATTACCTTCAAAGATAAAATCGGACTTTAAATCTTTTGCGACTAATTTTATACTATTATTAATTTGATTTTTTAAAACTACCAGTATTTCCTTCATCTCATAATTATATTCTATTGCATAAATATGAGTTATATTTTTAACATTTTTAACAATTTCATCGACATCAAAAGCAGGAGCTAATTTTACTAACACATATTTAGATTTTTGAAGCAATAAATCTTGTATTTCCAACAAATTTGGCTGACTCAATTCCAATTTTATAAATCTTTTAACATCATCCCTTCTTGCAGGGTCGATATATATTAAATCAAAATAATTATCGGGAAATTGTTTAAGATATTCAATGGAGTCGCCACAATAAATATTAATATTATTTATTTTAAGCTCGTCCAGGTTATATTTAAAGAGTGTAACCTTATCAAAATCAATTTCACAATAATAATTTTCTTTAAAATTTTTGCTGATAAAAATTGTATCTAAGCCCATTCCACCCGTTAAATCTATAAATTTATCGCCACTAAAAAGAGTAGCTTTAAATTCTCCTGCTAACTGACTACTTGCTTGCTGGATTGCTATTTTATCATACAATATTAAAGGATTTTTTGCTAATACAGGAAATTTTTCTTTAGCTTTTCGATAATTTTTTATTTGCTCGGCAATAGGTTTTAAATTGATATGAGAATATTTTTTAGAATTTTTAAGAATAAAATCTTCTGGATTTGTATTTAAATTCTCAAGATATAATTTTTTTATTTGTTCATCTTTAAAGAGAGCTATATCTTCTAATTTCATTGTAACTTTTAAGTTCTGATTGATTTTTTTACGACAAGAACTCTAAGATATCCCTGAAATGGAATAACTTTACCAATTGACATCATAATTTTTTTTAATAACGGACTAAAATTCAACCAATTATAAATACTACCTTTTGATAGAATAAACATTTTTTCAATATAAAGTCCATTTTCCTTTAATTCTCTTTTCATATTATAAATAGTAAATTCTTTGGGAAACATCCATTTACGAGTTAAATTATAAATTATATAGGCTAATTTATATGGTATAGAAAAATGGTTAGGAAAAGCTATAATGATTGTACCGTCATTTTTTAAAACTCTTGTATATTCTTTTAGAAACTTTTTTCTTTCTTTAACTGTAAAATGTTCAACAACACCTGCGTTAAAAATTATATCAAAAGTATTATTTGCAAACGGAAGATGAAACATATCCGCATTAATAAAATAATTCTCTTGATTAATTATTTTTGATACATTTTTTGCCTTTTTTAGAATATCGAAATTAAAATCTAAAAAAAATTTTTTTACATCAGAAGGCAATAAAAAACTAGAAATTCCACTTTCGCAACCAATTTCTATAACATAATCATTTGGCTTAAGATAAGATTTTAAAACTTCATTTAATTCAACCTGAAAAATTGAAGGTTTTTCTAAAGTTTTAAGAATAGTTTCTTCTGTAATGTTTTTTGTGTGTTCTTTCCAAATTTCTTTTTGGTTATTACTCATTTTTAATAATACTTTTTATTTTAAGTTTTATAAATATACTATAATTTTGCAAAAAATAAAAAAGCTACCCTTGGAAAGAGTAGCTTTATTATTGTAAATAATTATTTTTCCAAAATATCAAATTTATATCGTTTCCCTTTAAATCTGGGAGGATTTTTAAATTTTAAATTATCAACATAATCTTTTTCAATGGTAATTGTTGAATTAGTATTATCAATTATAATATCACCAATAGCCTCGATTGGAATTTTTGCTTCATTTGCTAGCATTCCCTTTATATCTTTAGCTTGAATATTGGCATCATAACCTAAATTAATAATTACTTTAACAGGATTTTTCAATTTACTTGCTTTTCTTCTCTGGGGTTTATTACCATCTTTAGAAAAAGATTTTCTATTGTTATCATTATTAAATTTTGCTTTTTCTTTTGCTCTATCTTCGCGTGCTTTTTTTAATGAATAATTTAAATCATCTTGATTTATATTTTCATCATTTAAAGAAACTAAATTTTTAAGCAAAGCCGCTGCTAATTCTATGGATGTGATATCATTTACCAAATACTTTTCAAGAATTTTAATATATCTTTGTAAATCACTATCATTCAATTTTTCAATAACTTTATCAAATAAAGCTTGAATTTTAGCATTTTCTACATCTTCATAAGAAGGAATTAATTTAAATGAGATTTTACTTTTTGTGTATCTTTCAATATCCTTTAATTTATAAAAATCTCTACCGGTAACAAATGAATATGCTTTACCAGGTTTACCAGCTCTACCAGTTCGCCCAATTCTATGCACATAATATTCTTCATCTTGAGGAATATCATAATTAAAAACAGCATCAACATTATTAATATCTAATCCCCTTGCTGCAACATCTGTAGCAACCAGAATGTCAATAATTCCTTTTCTAAACTTATTCATTACTTTATCTCGTTGTGCCTGGCTCATATCGCCATGTAAAGCATCTGCTCCATAACCACGTGCTTGCAATTGAATTACCACTTCATCTACTGTTTTTTTAGTATTACAAAAGATTAAAACTAACTTGAAATTCTCGACATCTATTACTCGGTAGAGTGCTTCTATTCTATCATTTGCTCTTACTTCAAAATAATATTGCTCTATATTTTCAACTGTTAATTCATCATGGATAACTTTTATAATCTTAGGTTCGGATAAATAATTTTTTGCTAACTTCATTATATCCTGGGACATTGTAGCAGAAAACATTACAGTTTGTTTTTCTTTTGATGTATATTGCAAAATATTTTCAATATCATCAATAAATCCCATATTAAGCATTTCATCGGCCTCATCTAATACAACATATTTTACTTTATCAAGTTTCAAAGTACCTCTTTCAATATGATCTAATATTCTACCAGGAGTACCAACTATAATATTTACTCCTTTTTCCAAAAAATAAAATTGACGTTCAATAGATTGACCGCCATAAACTGGTAAAAGATATATTCCTTTTTTGTGAGTAGAAAAAATTTTTAATTGTTCTGAAATTTGAATTGCTAACTCTCTTGTTGGTGCTAAAATTAAAGCTTGGGGCTGTTTAATTTTAGGATCAATTTTATCGATAAGCGGTAACCCAAACGCTGCTGTTTTACCCGTACCCGTTTTTGCCAATCCCACTACATCATAACCTTCTATTATATATGGAATTGCTTCTGCTTGAATTGGTGTAGGTTCTTCAAAACCTAAATCGGAAATTGCTTTTAAGACTTCTTTAGAAAGATTGAAATCTTTGAATTGTTTACTATTCATGTTGACCTTAATTTGTTAAAACTGAAGTATTTTTGATGTGCCTAAAGGGGCAGTTTTTAAATACTTACAAATATATATAAATTATTGGAATAAAAAAAATTTTATTTATAATAACAAAAATTTTTTTCTATATGGGAATAATAAATTTATTCCAGAAAAATGAATTTTTGCTAATTCATGTGATTTATATTATTGCACAAGATTAAATTTATTTTGAATTTTCAATATTTTTTTTAAATTATAGATGTTAACAAAGTAAGAGGTATTATGCAATTCTATTCAACAAACAACAAAAATTTTATAGTAAACTTTAAAGATGCAATCCTTGAAGGATTAGCAAAAGATAATGGTTTGTTTATGCCAGAAAGTATTCCTACTTTATCTGCAGAGCAAATAACAAATATCAAAAATATGTCTATTAAAGATATTGCTTACGAAATATTATCACTTTATACAAAAGATGAAATACCAGAAAAAGATCTAATTGAAATAATAGAAAAAACATTTTTATTCGATTCTCCCATTAAACAATTCGATGAAAATATATCAATTTTAGAATTATTTCACGGTCCTACTTTTGCCTTTAAAGATTTTGGCGCAAGATTTCTTGCAAATACATCAAGTTATCTTTTAAAAGATAGTGATAAACAAATTACAGTTATTGTAGCTACATCTGGTGACACAGGAAGTGCAGTAGCAAGCGCATTTTATGGGTTACCAAATTCTAAAGTTTACTTACTATATCCTTCGAATAAAGTAAGCAAAATACAAGAACAGCAATTAACCACATTTGGAAATAATATAACTGCATTAGAAATATTAGGTGATTTTGATGACTGTCAAAAAATAGTTAAAACACTTCTTGTAGATAACGACTTAAAAAATAAATATCATCTTACTTCTGCAAATTCTATTAACATAGGAAGGTTATTACCCCAGATTGTTTACTATTTTAGAGCTTATGCACAAATAAACACAGATAAAGAAATTGTGTTTTCTGTGCCAAGTGGTAATTTTGGAAATTTAACAGCAGGAATCTTAGCAAATAAAATGGGATTGCCTGTAAAACACTTTATAGCTTCTCTTAACAGTAATGATGTATTTTATAAATTTCTCAAAACTGGTAAATTTGAACCACAACCAACCAAAATAACCTTTGCAAATGCTATGGATGTTGGTAACCCAAGTAATTTCTGGCGAATTTGGGATATTTATAACAAAAATTACGATACTTTAAAACAAGAAATACATTCCTATTCGTTCTCAAACGAAAATATAATTGAAGGAATAAATATTTTTTATAATAAATATAAATATTTAATTGAGCCACACAGTAGTTGCGGTTTTCTTGGTATTGAAAATGATAATAACCCATATCACAATATCTTTTTAGGGACAGCACATCCTGCTAAATTTATTGATATTATTGAAAAATATACCAATTATAAAGTTGATATACCGGTTAAGTTAAAAGATGTTTTAGAAAAAGAAAAACAAAGTATCAAAGTAGTAGCAGATGCTAATAAAGTTAAAGAAATAATTTACTAGGAGTTATTTATGGAAATTAAAAATATTTCAATTATTGGTGCTGGAAACTTAGGAACATCAATATTAGAAGGAATTTTAAAATCTAAACTAATCAAACCTGAAAATATTTTTATTACTCGAAGAAAAACTGAATTATTGGAAAAATATAAAAAATACAAAATAAACTATTCTTCTGATAATATTGAGGCTGTAAAATTTTCAAATATTGTTTTACTTGCTTTGCAACCTAATCATATACCAAAAGTATTAAATGAAATCAAAGGTGAATTAATCGAAAACCATATCATTATTTCAGTTGCTTCTGGAGTTACTATTGAAAATATTAAACAAATTTTAGGCAATGTTAAAGTTAATAATATAATAAGAGCTATGCCAAATACAGCTATTGCTATACAAGAATCAATGACTTGTATCTGTTCCGAAAATAAAAATGGAATTGATCTTGTTAAACTAATTTTTCAACAATTGGGCGAAGTAATGTTTATCACCGAAGATTTAATGGCTCCAGCAACTGCATTGTGTGCTTGTGGAACAGCATTTTTCTTGCGTGCTATACGAGCTGCCTCACAAGGAGGAATTGAAATTGGTTTTCACTCCGAGGATGCCATCAAAATGGCAGCACAAACAGCAAAAGGAGCAGCAGAATTATTACTTAAAAAAGGCGGTCATCCAGAAAATCATATTGATAAAGTTACGACTCCGAAAGGTATAACCATAGCTGGCCTTAATGAAATGGAACATAATGGTTTTAGCTCTGCTCTAATAAAAGGTATTACAACCTCAGCTGAAAAAGCAAATAAAATATATAATAAAGGAAACGAATAAAAGAAGCTTTTAAATTAACTTTTTTATATTATGGGCTCAGACAGTGTAAGCTTAAGCCCACGTGCGGCTGCGCCGCACGTGGGCAGCGGGCCGAAGGCCCGCAAAACTATCTTTTTATTATCACCTTACCAATTCTAACTTAACCGTTTCACAATTCAACAACTCCTAAAATACAGCAGCAGAACGAGTTATCCTTAATAATATTCGTATATGCAATAATTTTAATAATGCGATATATTAGAAAATCTATTAAAATATATTCGTAAATACAAATAATATTATAAATACAATATAATATAGAAAACAATATAATTATAATTACAAAAAAAATAATAAAAACAAAATAAATGAAGAAACAATACAAATCATTTAACAATATAATTTATAAGTCATAATAATTGTATATAAAAATTACTTTTGAAATTCAACAAAAAATAATTTCTATTTCTCCTGCAAAGTTGTTAAATTAAAAGTTTACATAAAATTTAATTTTATCTTCCACTTATAGGAAATTACCAATGTCTACCAACATAAAACAACTTATTGATGAGCTCTGCCCCAACGGTGTGGAATGGAAAACGTTGGGGGAGGTGTGCTATGTTACATCCGGTGGAACACCATCCAAATCAAAAAAAGAATATTGGGAAAATGGTATTATACCTTGGCTAAAATCGGAAGTTTGTAACAATACAAGTATTTATTCAGCATCGGATTTTATTACAGAATTAGGTTTAAAGAATTCTAGTACTAAATTACTTGAGAAAAACATAACATTGATGGCAATGGTAGGAGCAACAAGATTTAAAACTGCTTTTTGGGAATTTGAAGCTTATACAAATCAGAACATTGCAAGTATAAATTCAAAGATTAAAAATAAATTATCAAATAAATTCATATTTTATTATTTGACAAATAAATACGACGAATTTAGAAAAAAAATGTCAAGTTATGGAATGATAAATCTAGAAACTATCAGAAGTATAAATATCCCTATTCCACCGATGGAAGAGCAGGAGCGCATAGTTGGCATATTGGATAAATTTAATAAACTGATAAACGATTTATCGATTGGCTTACCCGCAGAAATACAAGCGCGAAAAAAACAATACGAGTATTACCGCAATAAGTTGCTTACATTCAAGGAAAAAGATAGTTGAAAGAGTTGTTTGTTTTAATTTTTTGTATATGGTAAATATTTTGCGATTATATCAGAATATTTTTATATATTGTTGAAATGGAATATATTTCATATAAAATGAAAAGAAGCATATTTAATTTTGAATTGAAATGAAAAATATTTCATATTAAAAGTAATATGTAAATGCGTGATTGAATAGAATAGGTTGTAGTGGTTATCGGTACTATGCGGATTTAAAAAAAATTTTTGGCGTTAGCCTGCCCGTGCGCCTTGTGGCGCACGGGCTTAATGCTTACACCGTCTGAGCTAAGGAGAAATAATTTGGGAAAAAACTATTAAATTTATATTTTTATTTTTTAATGTTATCAAAATGAGTATAAAAAAGAATTATTTATGGGGCAATACTTATGGGAAAAAATAATAATGCAGAGAATTTTGAACAACAACTTTGGAAAGCGGCTGATAAACTAAGAAAAAATATCGATGCAGCCGAATATAAACATGTTGTATTAGGGCTAATATTTCTACGCTATATATCCGATTCGTTTGAAGATTTGTATGAAAAACTGAAACAAGGTGAAGGAGAATATGCCGGTGCCGATCCTGAAGATATAGATGAGTACAGAGCCGAAAATGTATTTTTTGTTCCAACCAAAGCACGATGGCAACATTTAAAGGAAAATGCCAAAAAGCCTGAAATAGGAAAAATACTCGATGAAGCAATGGAAGCTATTGAAAAAGATAATCCCTCGCTTAAAGGGGTGCTACCAAAGGTTTACTCCAGAGGGAATATTGATCCTATAAGCCTTGGCGGGTTGGTTGATCTTTTTAGCAATATTGGATTTGACCAAGCAAAGGAAAGAAGTGCCGATATTTTAGGGCATGTTTTTGAGTACTTTTTAGGCGAGTTTGCTTTAGCAGAAGGTAAAAAGGGCGGGCAATTCTACACACCACGCAGCGTTGTTGAACTTTTGGTTGAGATGTTAGAACCTTATAGCGGCAGAGTTTTTGACCCTTGCTGCGGTTCCGGTGGAATGTTTGTTCAATCTGAAAAATTTGTGCAGGAACACCAAGGAAGAATTAATGATATTTCCATTTACGGGCAAGAAAGTAACCAAACAACTTGGCGGCTTTGCAAAATGAACCTTGCCATTAGAGGGATTGATGCATCGCAGGTGAAGTGGAACCCAGAAGGTTCATTTTTGAATGATGCACACAAGGACTTAAAAGCCGATTTTGTTATTGCCAATCCACCTTTTAACGATAGCGATTGGAGCGGAGCTTTACTTCGAAACGATGTCCGCTGGAAATATGGTATACCGCCGGAGGGAAATGCCAACTATGCTTGGATTCAACACTTTATCTATCACCTTTCACCAACTGGGAAAGCCGGCTTTGTGCTGGCAAAAGGTGCTTTAACAACAAAACAAACTGCTGAATATGAAATACGAAAAAACATTATTGAAGATGATTTTATAGATTGCATTGTAAATATGCCTGCAAAATTATTTTTGAATACTGGAATTCCTGCTTGTTTGTGGTTTATCAATAAAAATAAGAAAAGAAAAGGGCAAATTCTTTTTATAGATGCCCGCGATATGGGAGAACTTATAAACCGAAGAACAAGGATTTTAAAACCTGAAGACATACGAAAAATTGCAGACACTTACCACGAATGGCAGAAAGGCAACAATGGAAATTATCAAGATATTGCGGGTTTTTGTAAGTCGGCAAGTTTGGAAGAAGTCAGGAATTTAGATTATGTCTTAACACCCGGCCGCTTTGTGGGACTACCTGATGATGAAGATGATTTTGATTTTGTAGAGCGATTTACCCAGCTAAAAGCTGAGTTTATGGAGCAATTGAAAGAAGAGGAAAGGCTAAATAAACTAATTCTTGAAAATTTGGCAAAAGTAGATTTGTCAGACAAAGAGGCAAACTATGAGTGAAAAAATACAAAATGGCTGGAAGTGGGTGAAGTTGGGGGAGGTGGCGGAAATTAAAATGGGACAATCACCAGAATCAAAATATTATAATGACAAAGGTATTGGGCTTCCTTTTTTACAAGGGAATAAAACATTTGGATATAAATATCCAGAGATTGACATATTCTGTTCTAATCCTATTAAGATAGCAAAAAAAGGCGAAGTTTTAATTAGTGTAAGAGCTCCTGTTGGTGATATTAATATTGCAAATCAAGATATATGTATCGGAAGAGGTCTTGCATCAATAAATTCTTTGTTTAATCAAAATGAATTTTTATTTTATTGTCTAAAATATTCTAAAAATGATTTATTGGCGTCTGAAACAGGAACTGTTTTTGGTTCAATAAATAAGGATACTTTAAATAATTTTTCTATTCCCCTCCCCCCTCTCCCCGAACAAAAGGCCATAGCCGAAGTTCTTTCAAGCATTGATGACAAAATCGATCTCCTCCATCGTCAAAATAAAACACTGGAAGAAATGGCGATGACTTTATTCAGGCAATGGTTTATTGAGCCAACCAAAGATGGATTGCCCGAGGGATGGGGAGAAAAAAAATTAAAAGATATTTACTTTTTGGAGAAAGGTATAGAACCAGGAAGTAAAAATTATTTAGAAACTCCAAGTATTGATTCCATTAGATTTATAAGGGTTGGGGACATGTTGGATAATAAAGCTAATGTTTATATTCAAAAAGATTTAGTTGGAAATAGCATTTGCAAATTTGATGATCTTTTAGTTTCTTTTGATGGGACAGTTGGCAGAGTTTCATTTGGCATACAAGGTTGCTATTCATCAGGAATTAGAAAAATATATTCAAAAGATGAAATTTATAATAAACTTTGGTTAAAACATCAGATATTTGTTAGTGAAGATATTCAAGATGAAATAAACATGTACGCAGAAGGAACAACAATTTTACATGCAAGCAGCAGTATTGATTATTTATCTTTTGCGTTCCCACTAAAAGAAAAAATAGAAGAGTACGATAAATTTTTTGACCCAATCTATAAAAAGATGTTGCATAATAAAAAATCAATCCAAACCCTTGAAAAACTCAGGGATACACTATTACCAAAACTAATGAGCGGAGAGGTGAGGGCGAAGATGGATATAATGTAAAGACGCAATGCTTTGCGTCTCTAAAAAAAGACGCAATGCATTCCGTCTCTATGATAATACGATAAAAAGGAATAATAGATATGAACGATAAATATAAAAATAAATATCGAATAGAAACAACACGGTTAAAATATTGGAATTACGGAAAC
>DAOSCP010000004.1:0-167298 GCA_035361425.1 Ignavibacteriales bacterium
TTTATATATTTGAGTTTAAGGTGAAAGGCGAAAATCCATTAGAGCAGATAAAAGAGAAAAAGTATTATGAGAAATACTTAAATCAGGGCAAGGATATCTTTTTAACAGGAATTGTTTTCGATACAGGAACAAAAAATATTAGTAAAATTGAAAGGGAAAAAATTTCAATATAATAAGGTTAGTTTTATGGAAAATTTAAATAACTCTAATAATCAAGAAAATATTGTAGAACTTTCTTTGATCGATCGAATTATTGCTTTTTTTACCGAGCCAAAAACACTTTTTCTTTATATTAAAGAAAATGGCTCAAAAGTAAGTGATTGGATAATTCCTGTTTTACTTACTTCATTTATTGCAATTCTTATTAATACTTACTATTACAACAACGATTATTTTAGAACAATAGTAATCCAAAAGCAAACTGCAAAAGTCCAGGAGCAATTAAAAGAGCAAGTAGAAAAAAAACAAATAACTAAACAAAAAGCTGATGAAATACTTGAACAAACAATCAAAGGTATGGATGAATGGATAGAAAAATCATCAAATCCTATAGTTATTGTTTTTCAGTTTGTTTCTTCTTTTATAGTAATGATAATATTTTCCCTAATAATAGCATTATATTATAAATTAGCATTTCAGTATGTTGGTAAAGTTATGGTAACATTTGATGTTATTTTTTATTTGTGTGTTGTAACTTTATGGTTTGCTATAATTGATATAGTTTTAGCTTTTATATTATCGATTGTAAGCGGTAATCTTATTTCATCACTTTCTTTGGGTAATATTTTAGGAATAGAAAATTTTCATATATTGTTTTGGCTTAATAAAATTTCAATATTTACAATTTTAGGTTATATTTGGGTTGCTAAGGGTATTTCTACAATTTGTGTTGTTGATAGT
The DNA here is from genome assembly GCA_035361425.1 of Ignavibacteriales bacterium. Classification (GTDB taxonomy): domain Bacteria; phylum Bacteroidota; class Ignavibacteria; order Ignavibacteriales; family DAOSCP01; genus DAOSCP01. The sequence goes on from DAOSCP010000004.1 coordinate 901, forward strand.
AAAAAATCTCTTATACACATATTTATTTACTGGATCGTTGGTAGTGTAATTATGTATTTACTGGCAGCAAATATCCCATTATTTAAAAATTTTGTGCAATAATATGTATGAGGATATAACTAAAATATTAGTATCCCTATTATTAGGTAGTTTATTAGGGATAGAAAGAGAAATAAGAAATCGTTCGGCTGGTCTTAGAACGTTAGCTTTGATATGTGTAGGTAGCACTTTACTTACAATTATATCTATAAATTTTAGTAAAGGATATGATCCTTTAAGATTAGCAGCTAACATAATAACAGGAATTGGTTTTTTAGGTGCTGGGGCTATTTTTAGAGAATCCAAACAATTGCAAGGGTTAACAACGGCGTCATCTATTTGGGTAATTGCGGCAATTGGAATTTGTGTGGGAGTTGGATATTTTAAGCTGGCTTTGATTGTAACACTACTATCATTAATTATTCTTACTGGTTTTAATTATGTTGAACATTTTATCGAAAATATTAGTTTTATGAAAAATTATGAAATTAATATCAATATAGAAAATAATAAAAATGTAGCTGAACTTATAAAAAAGTATACAGATATTAAAGGAGTAATAAAATTAGCAAATGTCGATTATGATAATAATATCTTAAAAATTAATCTTTTAGTAAAAGGTGACAAAAAAACTCATACAGATTTTATAAAGCAAATAACAGAAGACGCTAATATTGTAAAAATTAAAATGTAATAAAATTTTAATGTTTCCGTATTTACTTACTTCCCCCTTGCAGAAATACGAGGGGGTTTTATTTTAATTTTTTTTCTTATAACAAAAAATATGGAACAGGCTTTATAATTTTATTTGTTACTATATAAAAAATGGAGTGTTTATGAAATTACCTATGAATTACATAAATGATATAATTCCAGATAAAATTTTCAATAAACTAAATGAGCTTGAACTTTTAGATTACAAACGAGTACGAGATTATTACTTACGAAAAAAATTTAATGAATTGAAAAAAATTCACGGATCTTCTGGTACAATTGAGTTGTTGGTAAAAGAATTCCCAGATTTGCAGCCAGAAACAATAAAGAAAATTATTTATCAAAAGTAAACTAAGGCAAAGTAGTAATAGTAATACGGGCTTCTGTTTGTAAACTTTTCTTGTTAGCTTTTTTCAATCCCCTGGTTTTTATTATAGTAGTCTGTAAATTATCGATAATAATCCCATCTGCATTGGTATTGAGGTGAGGAAATTTTTCGGTTGCGGCAAATATTTGTAAATTTTCAACTCCAAATGGCTCAGTTACTACAAATTCTTCGGGTATTTTAAAGGCAAAGTTGACTTTGCTTTCATCAATATAATAATTATCCAGAAGCAAAACACGAGTGCCATCTGCTTGATGATAAATAAATCTTATAAAGCAGGGAATGTTAACACGTAAGTAAACATTTAGAAGTTCTCCATTCTTCAATACAAGTCCATTTTTACCTTTATCGGTCCAAACATCGAGTAAAATACCTCCGTCTATGAGTTCATCTTTTCCAAATTCTTTGGCTTCATTCATAGCTTGCACAAAATTTTGCGGTTTAAAATCGATTTTTTCTTTTGTGAGTATAGATTTATTAAATTTAATTTGTGCCGCTGCTTCTGTTGAGGCAGTTTTTACATTGATTAAATTGACATTTATAATGATATTTTCATTTCTTTCCAAATAAGTGCCAGTTAAGACATAATTATAATTAATAGAATTTGATTTGATAATATTCCATTTAGTAATTTGTGGAAATTTATTCTCGAGCTCATCTTTTAATATAGCAGAAAACTTACTTCCCATTTTTGTGTTTTGATAACTAAAATTTGCAATAGATAAATTCGCGTTATAGTTAGCCTGGTTTGAGATTAGAACAGTTAATTGGGTAGCGATATCAGAAATATCTTTAATTTCCTGTGTGGTAATTTGACTGATATAGTTTTCGATATCTTTTCGGGTTATAAGTTTGGTGGTAATCTTAGCATCTAACGCAAATAAAATTTGTGAAATTTTTTCCAATTCAGTAACAATCTTAAATTGATTAGAAAATATTTTTACAGCTTCAGTTATATTAGATTTAGATAACTCTACTGCTTTATTGATATTTTCGTTGATTTCATTGCTTAAATCATTTAATTTTTGGGTATAAAATGAAGTAATTTTAGATTTGTTAATATATGCAAGTGCATAGTAATAAAACTTATCGTTGTAAATTTCGAAATTAGTTCCTTCTATTTCAATAGATGATTTTGATTCTACATAAGATTGATAAGTAGAAATAATATTATCTTGAAAATCAGTAGTTGCTGATTGAGATTTAGCTTCAATTTTAACAATAATTTTCTGGATAAGATTAGCTTTAGCAATATCTTGAGCTTCTTGTAGTGCAGAGGATTTATCATTATTTTTGATAAGTGCTATTCCGTAGCCGGTGATAAATTTATTTTCATCGTATTTAGAAGATTTCCCATTATTTTCAATCCAATCTGGTAATTGTTGTGCTGAAATTTTTATCAATATAATTAAGATAAAAAATATGTTTTTCATAAGTTACTCAAATAATTAAGATTGTAAGTTAAATATAATCAATTAATTAAAGCAAGGCAACAGGTATTGAAGTATTAATATTTAATAATAATCAAATTGGAACAAAATTAATTTGATTATGTTATCGTAATATGTATATTTCGGTAAATAACGAAATGTATTATGAAAGAAGAAAAATTAAGTGTGGATGAATTATTTAAAGTGTTAGCAGATTTAAACCGCATAAGAATATTAAAAATGCTACAAGAAAGAGCTTTGTGCGTTTGTGAGATAAAGGAAATACTTGAAATGGCTACATCTACAGTATCTCAACATTTAAGCATTTTGAAAAAATTTGATTTTTTAATAGTGGTAAAAAAGGGTAAATGGGTTTTTTATTATATCAATCCAAAACCAAAAGATAAAAGAATTAAATCAATACTCGATAATTTGAATTTCTGGATAGGTAATAATGCTATAATAAAATCTGATTTTAACAAATTAAAAAAGTTGGATACATCGAGCAAATGCGAAATATAATTTTTATTCTATCAATAATTAGTTTTTTATCGAAATGAAAAATTTAAATAGCAAGTATAACTAGTATTTAACTTAAAATACTAATGCACGATAAATATCTAACAAAACAAAAATTAATAACAAAAAGGAGAAAAGATGCGTAAAAGAATTTTAATCTTGTGCACAGGTAATTCCTGTAGAAGCCAGATGGCAGAAGGATTCTTAAAATCATTTGATGGAGAACTTGAAGTATATTCTGCTGGAACAAATCCTTCAACTAGAGTTCATCCTAAAGCAGTAGTGGTTATGAACGAGCTTGGTATAGATTTATCTAATAATTTCCCCAAGAATGTAGAGCAATTTTTACAAGATGAGTTTGATTATGTTATAACAGTTTGTGATAATGCAAAAGAAACCTGTCCAGTTTTCACTGGCAAAGTGGGAAAAAGATTACACATAGGTTTTGAAGACCCTGCTGAAGCAACAGGAACAGAAGAAGAGATTTTAAGCGAATTTAGAAGAATACGCGACCAGATAAAAGAAGATTTCTATAAGTTTTATCTTGAAAATTTAAAATAATGGGAAGGTTACAAGGTTATGCTTACAAAAAAATTAGCTTTTCTGGATAGATATCATACATTGTGGATTTTTATTGCAATGATAATTGGAGTTTTTTCTGGCTATCTTTTCCCTGAGATTGTAAATTTCTGGAATTCATATCAAAGAGGAACAACAAATATTCCTATAGCGATAGGACTAATTTTAATGATGTATCCGCCACTTGCAAAAGTTAAGTATGAGGAGCTGCCCGATGTTTTTAAAAATATCAAATTACTCTTACTATCGTTAATTCAAAATTGGGTTATAGGTCCTTTGTTGATGTTTTTGCTTGCAATAGTTTTTTTGCAAGATTATCCGGAATATATGGCAGGGTTAATATTAATTGGTTTAGCAAGATGTATAGCTATGGTAATAGTCTGGAACGAGCTTGCAAAAGGAGATACAGAATATGCCGCCGGTCTTGTAGCTTTTAATTCGATATTCCAGGTATTATTTTTTTCTGTTTATTCTTATATTTTCCTGACAGTTTTACCTAAAATTTTTGGCTTAAAAACATTTACAGTAAATATTACAATTAGGCAAATAGCAGAAAGTGTTTTTATCTACCTTGGAATACCATTTCTTGCGGGATTTCTAACAAGGTTTATATTAATAAGAATAAAAAATAAAGAATGGTATCATAAGAAATTTATCCCGAAAATAAGTCCTATAACATTGGTAGCTTTATTGTTTACTATAATAGTGATGTTCTCGCTTAAAGGTGAATATATTGTAAAAATTCCTTTTGATGTTGTAAGAATTGCTATACCATTGGTATTATACTTTGTGATAATGTTTTTGGTATCTTTTTATATAAGCAAAAAAGTAGGGGCGAATTATTCAAAAAGTGCCACATTATCTTTTACAGCTGCAAGTAATAATTTTGAGTTAGCTATAGCTGTAGCAATAGCAGTATTTGGAATAAATAGTGGTGAGGCTTTTGCCGCAGTAATTGGACCTTTAGTCGAAGTGCCAGTTCTAATAAGTTTAGTAAATGTTGCACTATGGATTCAAAGAAAATATTTTTCAGATGAATTAAAACTTGAGGTAGATGTTACTAAAAAGCCAGTATAATTGAATTATAATTTACAAAGTCAAGAGAAATAATCAAGTCTAATAAATATATAAAATTTGATTGGTAAATTTTGAAAAAAAGGCTGCTTTATAAAAAGTGGCCATTTTAATTTTAGAATTGTGGATAGTTTTAGAAATTATTTAATGTCTAAGATTTTAACCCTTGCCAGTAAGTAATAACTTATACCTTGAACATCAATATAAAGCCTTTGGAAATTGTATTTATAATTTGTAATTTTTATTAGTACAAAAAATAAAATATTTAAATTAAAGAGAAAGCCAATGCGTAACTTACCAATAGCATTCAAACACTTGAAAAAATAACAACAGGTAATCATTTTTATGTAGATAAAACCAAAGAAGCATATGAATTGATTACACAATATGAATATGTTTTTTTATCCCGTCTATGCAGGTTTGGTAAATCATTATTTTTAGATACATTACAATGTATATTTGAAGGGAAGAAAGAATTATTTAAAGGATTTATATATACGATAAGTGGAATTGGGAGGAAAAATTTCCAGTTATTAAAATAAGTCTTTCTGGTGATATGAAAAATGAAGAAAAATTAATAATTACAATCACTAATATACTTGCAAGCAATCAAAGAAGATTAGGATTAGAAGGTGTTGAGAATAAATTATATTTAGAATATTTTAGAAATTTAATTGAAGGAACATATGCAAGATATCAACAAAAAGTAGTAATATTGATAGATGAATACGATAAGCCGATTTTGGATAATATAACTAATATTGAAAGAGCGAAAGAAACAATAGAAACCTTAAAATCACTTTATTCGGTTATAAAAAATTTAGATGAATACATTCGTTTTGTATTTTTGACAGGGGTATGTAAATTTAGCAAAACAGGAATATAAAGTTATTGTTTAATGTAATTATAGTATTGAAATAAGATATTTGATTATAACTAATATTGTGTTTATCAAAAAAAAAACGGCTACCAAATAGTATGGTAGCCGTTTTTTATTATAGAACAAATTGAATTTCAGACTGAGGTGTTCTGCAATCCATATCTTGACCACGATCTCTATGGTCTGCTATCTCAGCAGCTACACCGATGCATCTACCGTATAAGAATAATGTAAAAACAATATCTTGCACATCTTTTAAGCTAATTTTTCCTTCTTGTAAATCTTTCCAGACTAATTTTAATGTTATTACTGCGAGAACTGCATCGACATTAACGCAAAAGACATTTTTTGTAACGCCTTCGTTGTATAATTCCCAAACAAGAGTATGATAGAAATCTAAAAATATGTTATAAATATTTCTATTTTTTAATTCTAGTGAAACAAATTGTTCACGAGGGTCGATATTCACATCATTACCTTTGAAAACAGGGTGATTAATACAAGGAATTTTTTTATAGTTAAGTAAACCAAGTTCTTTTTCTTTCTTTTTGTATTCAGCGTATTCAAGAGTAGCTTTGTTTGCTATTTCTTTAAGGTTAATACTGTGATTTTGATTACCTGGGTCATTTAAATTAAACTCTTTGAATTTGTTATATAAGAATTCAACAGCTTCAAAACCGTTACCGCCGTGTGCAAAACCGGTATTAGTTAAGAAGCCAACAAAAGCCATAGATATATGATTTCTAGCACTTACAGATTCTTTAGCACCTTTAACTGAAAGTGTTCCTGGACCATTGGTAATGGTTAAACCAATTAAGGTTTTAAATTCAAAAAGTTCTTGTTCAGTTGGTTCACGGTTGAAAAGTATTTTAAATGCATTTTCAGTAAATGAGGCGTTTAAATTGCTAATTAATTCAGTATCAGTAAGCTTTTGCCAAAATTTATTATTTTCTGGATGTATGCAGGAATATGCATAAATGCGTGCCAAAACATAAAAATAAGATAAAGAATCTTCAACCAATTGTTTAGTAATTCTTTTTTCCATCATAGGTTTCCAGAGGATGCAAACGCAAACAGAAGCTAATAAAAATTCATAGGTATCTTTGATGTAAAGATTATTATCTTCGGCTAATTTGATAATGTATTGGCACATTTGAAGTGCAGTGCATTTTTTTGTGCTTTTTGTAATTTCTTTATAAAGGATTTTGGATACTTCGCTTTCTTGTTGGTTTTCGTTTGTAAGTAATTGTTCTAAAATAATTTGACGAATTTCGGGAGGATAGAATTTTGTGTCTTCGTCTATTTCGTGTTCACGGATTAAATCAATAATAAATCTTGCGTGCTGGCGTGCTTTTTCAAGTAATTTTTTATTTCCAATAAGGCATAGTAGTGAACCGATATAAGCATTAGGAGAAGCCGCATTGTCTTTTCCGATTTTAACAATATCCATTCTGGATTTATCCATTTTGAGGAAAAGATTCAATAGTAAATTAATTGTCGGAATATCATTTTTTTCTGGCATTACTTTAGCAAGTGCGAAATAGATATTTTCTTCGATAGTATGTTTAGATAACTCTAAGATAGATTTGCCGTGTAATTCAGAAACATCATTTTCAGGATTCATTCTTGAGGCGCCAGATTTATTACGCATATTTTGTCTAAGATATTGAGCACCAACAAGTTTATTCATTTCTTTGATTTGCTGGTCATAAGGAGGAATAGCCCTTACTACAGGAATATTTAAATCAGCAGGAGGAGTAATAAATTTATCCGAAAGCCATAGTTTTAAAGAAAGATCGCCAATAGGATTAAAATCTGGTTTGATTTTTAGTTTTTCAAAAATATACTTCATTGCTTCTGGAATAATCTGAATAGAACTTACTCTAACGCCTTTTTCAGAAACTACAGGGTTGTGAGGATCGAAAACACCAACGCCGAAGTAATCATCAAACCATTTTTCTTTGCTTTCGGCATCATCACCGCTTCCTGCAAGTGCACCAGCGTGCCCACAAGCGCGTTGAACATTTTTTTTCCATCTTCCTGTAACGCATACTACAATAGGTTTTGTAAATTTAAGTTTTCCTTCTTGAATCATATCCAGAGCCATTTTTTCGTAATATCCACCGGGTTCTACATAAAGCACAACTGCTTTTGTGCGTGGGTCATTTTCCGCGGCATATAGAAATTCTGGAACAGCAAAATGGATATAGACATCCTTACCAGAGCTTACAACAGTGGACGTTCCAAAACCTGCTGTTTTTAAGTATTCAGCAATCGTAGTGGTAAAATTTCCTGAATTAGAATGAATAGCAATTGAACCTTTGATTAATGTTTCTTCTGGTTTATCACCGGCTAAGGCGCCACCAACTCTAACGTGATCCCAAACATTTGCAACGCCAAGACAATTTCCGCCTATTACATCTACTCCTGCTTCCTGGCAAATTGCTCTAATTTCACGTGAATCTTTAACAGAAATTTTTTCTGTTAGAATTACAATTTTTTTCAATTCATCATTATAAATAAGCAACTCTGATACAGCCTGAAAAACTGCAGCTGGCGGGAGATAAATTACTCCAATGGTAAATTTATGTCCAGCTTCGATAACTTTTTTTACACTTGGGTAAACGGGTATATCGCCAATTTTTGTTTCTAATTTTCCACTTTTACCATATTGAACACCAGCTACTATGTTACCGCCACTGTATTCGTGTGATACCGGAGTTACTTTTTTACTTTCATTGCCTAATATATTTATGACACAAACTTTATCGTCTTTTGTAACAAGTTCTTCAAGAGATTTAATACCAACAAAGTAATTGAACGGATAAGTTTTTAATACTCGCATAATTCACCACCATTAATTGTTAGTTAGTTCAAATTTTTGTGCATATTCTTTTTTGCCTTCATTCATCCACCAATCACATATTTTTTTTGCATATTCAAGAGTTAAAATCATAGATGTATCATATCCAAAAATTTTGTAAGGTAATTTTAGTGTGTCGAGTATATCTTTTGCATAGAACATGCCTTTAATTAAATTAGGGCCGCCCCTACCAATAACAGTATAAATTGGTTTTTTACCGTGTTTTGCAATATGATCTCTTAATGCATCAAAAATACCTTTGAATGTTAAATAGATATCTGTGTTGTTTGCTTTACCACCAATAATCAAAAGGACATCTGCTTTATCATACCAATGTTTGAATACAATTTTTGCTATTTCATACATTTTTTCGTAGGGAGGATTTCCGCCAAAATCTGATGAAAATATTGCATAAGATCCTAAAATTTCAGTTGCGGCAGAGCTTGCACCACCGCCAAACATAAATGGGATAATCTTACCTTCAGGATTTAATTCCAAAACATCACTTTGCCCTTGATATGTTCTTAGTTGATTTATTTCTGTTTCAAATGGTGTCATTTGAGTTCTAGATACAGTTTCTGGTAAACCGAGCCTTTTCCAGGATGGATTATCTATATCAAAAGCGGCTTTAAAATCGCAAGCGTAGGGAATAATTTTCCCTTTTTCTCTTGCCATACGAATTGGATTTAATTCGACGGTTGTTAAACCATAATTATTGTAAAGTTCCCAAAGTTTAGGTAGATGTTGAACAAGTGGAGAGATAAACTCTTCGGGGCAATTAAGTTCTGTTAGGGCATTAGTAATATCAAAAGATTTTAATCCAGTTAATGGATGGATATCAATAACTCTTTTTTGATTTTCATCTGTGCTTTCGATATCAACGCCACCAAAAGTGCTAATTGTAAAAATAGGGCGTCTAAAAATTGTAGATTCTGTGATACTAAAATAAACTTCCATTTCAGCGGGGATGTAACCTTCAAAAGTTACTCCATTTGCCGTGATTGTTTTGCTATTGTAAGTGTGTTCAGCAAAATATAATTCTTTTTTGGCTTTTAATGCATCCGGAACATTATCAACAATTTTAATAAGTCCGGCCTTGCCTTTTTTGCCTACTCCACCAGTAAAAACAGGTTTCACTACAATTTTTTTATACTTGTTGAGTAGTGCTTGTAAATCTTCTGGAGTTGCTGTAGCCAGTAATATATCGGGCACAGGATAATCTACAAGTTTTAACAACTCTACGCCGTAACGCATTCCGGATATCTGCATATAATTTCTCCATTTATTTTTAATTATTTAATCAGAAATATTAAAAAAAAAATTTATATATAGGTTGATTTTTAACTTTTTATTTTTTAAATTCCAATGAATTTTTTATATATAATTTAATAATTGGGGGTAAAAGAAATGTTTAGAGTTTTAATTTGCTTGGTGGTTTCATTATCTTTACTTTTTGCATCAAATGATACAACAACTATTAATTTAAAAACAGTTACGATAACATCAAGTAAACGAATTGAAAGTAAATTTAATCTTCCACAAAGTATTGAAATTATTCAACAAAAAGATTTTTTATTTAATTCCAGCAACAATATTTATGATGTTACCAAAAACATATCAGGAGTAACCTTTGCAAGTGATGGAGTTTGGGGAGTTAGCCCACTTATTAGAGGCCTTTCACCAAACAATTCACATATTTACATAGATGGAATAAAAATTGAAACTGCAACAGAACACGCAGCGGCAGCATCTCTTATAAATTTAAATGACATTGAAAAAATTGAAATATTAAAAGGGGCAGTAAATTCGTATTATGGAAGTGGTGCAATTGGAGGAATAATTTATATTATATCATCGCAACCTAAGTTTACAGAAAACTTTGCAATAAAATCAAATTTTAATTCATATTATCAAAGTAATAATAATTTAGTAGGAAATGATTTATCTTTCTTCCTTTCAAATAATAATTTTGCAGGTAAAATTAGTTACGGTCAAAGAATAGCTGAAAATGCTAAAAACTCCAAACAAACAATTGCTAATAGTGCATTTAAAGATAAATATGCAGCTACACAGTTAAATTATAAATACGATAATTTATTACTTTCTACTAACTTGCAATATTATTTTGGCGATGATGTTGGAATACCAGGAGCAGGAAATGTTTTTCCAACAGCTGCTACAGTTTACTATGATAAAGTGATAAGAAAAATGGCCAATTTTACAGTTACTTATAATAGTTTAAGTGACTATATTCCATACATTAAACTTAAATTATCTATGCAAGATATTGAAAGATATGTTGTTAATATACCAAATGTTTCGCAAACAACAGCTAAAGCAAAAATTACTACAGAAAATATTTTGCCAGTTGGATTGCATTCAACAAAATACTTAAATTTGGAGAGTATTTTTAAAATTGATAATCAAAACAATATTGTTTATGGAGTTGATATCTGGCAAAGAAATCTTGAAACTAGAAGAGAAAGAAATATACGAATAGATTCATTAAATCCTGATAAATCAATTTTTAAAACTGTTTATAGATATCAATTTGAAACTCCGATTCCAAAAAGCTATTACACAAGTTATGGGTTGTGGTTTTCCTACAAAAACTCCAGTGGTTTAATAGAAAACCTTTCTAATGAAATTGCTGGTAGAGTTGATTATGTTAAAATCAATAACGATTACGCTGAAACACCTTCTGTAGATATTTTAGACGGTAAAAGCATATTAAATCCAACACGCCAGATTAAATGGGACGAGAAAAAATCTGATAATACATCCTGGAGCTTATCTCTTAATAATGACTATAAAGTTTTTGATGATTACAAAATTGCATTAAATATATCAAGAACATATCGCATTCCAACAATTGAAGAAAGATATCAATACATCGAACAAGGAACTATCGTAAAACTTGGCAATACAGAACTAAAACCAGAAGAAGGGACTTATTTTGAATTAGTCCAAAAATTTGCAAATGATAATATCTCATCAAATTTATCTTTGTATCGATACGACTTTAAAAATCTTGTGAGTGATGAATTTAGAAAAAAATATTTTGTAAGATCTCAAGGAGATACACTCGATGCTTTTGTAAAAGTTAATATTGGTGAGGCTTATTTGATGGGTAGTGAATACGATTTTACAATTAGTAAAGTGTTAGATTTATTCAATATATATACAAATGTAACCTACATCATTGGCAAAGATAAAAATACTAAAAAATATTTACCAAAAATGCCGCCATTGTATGGAAGATTTGCACTTGAAATATTACCAATAAGCAGTCTTTCAATTTTGTATAGTATAGATTTTGCCGCAAAAGCAGTTAATTCACCATCATCAGAACCGTTAACAGCAGGTTATGGTATTTCAAATATTTTAATAAATTATAGTTTTGATCTATTTTCAACTAAACTAAATCTTGTTGCTGGATGCAATAACATATTTGATAAATTATACAAAAATCATTTATCAACTTATCGTGGTTATTTCCAATACGAAATGGGAAGAAATATCTACGCAAAGTTAAGGGTAGAAATTTAATTTAAAAATTGAAAAAATATTCGGGCTACCTGTATATTTTGTGAAGGTAGCCCAGTATTCAAATAAATAGGAGCTTATTTGACAGTAGGTATAATATTTGCTTTACTTTCAGCCATACTTTCAACTTTAAGTGCAGTTTTTCAAAAAAAGGTTTTAAAAAATATAAGTGTAATTAGTTTTTCATTTTTGATAAATTTATTAATACTTATTTATACTTTGTTTTTGTTGCCATATATTTCTTTGGATATATCGTTATGGAATAACATTCTGCTAATCATAAAATCTTTATTTGTAAATGTTGCTTTCTTTTTTGTGATGAGATCGATTCAGCAACTCAATTTATCCGAAGCGTTACCTTTGTTGGCTTTATCTCCTATTCCATTATCATTATTTGCTGCTTTGATATTAAATGAGTATCTTACTTTTTTACAAGGCTTAGCGTTATTATCTATTTTGTTAGGTGTTTATTTAATTGAATTGCCAAATTCAAAAGATTTATTTCATCCATTTAAGTTGCTTATTCAAAAGAAATATCACACAGTTTTAATTGCATTGGGTATTTTTATTACTACATCAATAATTGATAGATATCTCCTTGGTAAGCAAAATTTTCCTGTTTTACAAATAATTCTTTATCAACACCTTATAGGCGCTTTATTTTTCTTTTTTCTTCTTTTATTGCATAAAGAAGCCAAAACATTGCAACAAGCAATTAACCCAGTATTCTGGATAATTGTTTTGATATCAATTTTTACAATAGGATACAGAATTTTTGAGTTTCTTTCAGTGAAAAATATTCCAGTTGCAATAGCAATTTCGTTAAAAAGGGTATCTGTACTGATAGCTGTTGTAATTGGAGGAAAATATTTTAAAGAAGAGCATTTAAAATACAGAATCCCGGCTACTGTTTTAATCTTAACCGGGATTACAATATTCTTATTGCAGAGATAATAATCTTACACAACAATTTTATTAACATAATTTGATGTTGATGCTGCTAAAAGGCCACCGTAGGTTAATTTAAATTCTATTTTATCGCCAACTTTATAATTTTGTTGCGAATTACTAACATTTAGGATTAAATGATCACTGCTTCCGCCTAAAATTTCAATTTTATCATCATATGGTATAATGCCGTCCAAAGTTATATCTTGTTTACCGATGCCGCAAATTGCTCTTTTAATAATTCCTTTATCAACAAAAGTTGGTTTGTTCCCAAAAGCATCCATTCCAATTTCGCCAATGGGAACTGATGGTTTTTCCTTTAATTCGACTATTTCCACAACCAATTTGAAAGCATCATCATAAGTATCTGGAACAGGATTTCCAAATGCGGTTTCTCTCCCAAGAACTATGCTTTCTCCAAGGCGAAGTTGATTTATTCCTTCAGGAAATTTATTTTCATATACCAAATAAAGTGAACTTGAATTGCCGCCGGAAATTATTTCGATTTTTTTACCATATTTTTGTTCAATAGTATTAGCAAAATCGAGTAATTGTGATAAATTTTCTGGTTTAGGAATAACTCCACCATAACAAGTTAAATTGACGCCAATTCCTATGACATTAATATTTTTCAACTTAAAGACAGGTTCAATATACTCGATGAAATTCTTATACCAGATACCTTCTCGTAAATCGCCTAAGTCTATCATTAATAATATATTATGAATATTATGTCGTTCTAAAGCTGCATCATTCAATTTAAATATAGTTTCAATTTCGGAGTTAAAACTAATGTCTGCATATTTTACAACTTCATTTACTTGAGAAATCATCGGAATACGGAGAAGCATTTTGGGAATATCATACTTTTGTAATTTTTTTAGGTTTTCAACTCTAGAATCGGCAAGGAAATCTGGTTTTGCATCAAGAATTATTTCTGTAATTGAGTTTTCTGCGCAGAAAACTTTTGTTACAGCCGCTACTTTGATATTATTTTGATGGCATTTTGAGATAATAGAGTTTGCGTTATGATACAATTTATCTTTACTAATTACTAAAGCAGGATATTTCATAAATAGCTCTCTTGAGATTCTTTGAAATTTAAACTCTGATATAAAAGATGTAATGCTTTACCAGGATATTCTTTTGATAGTACTCCAAGCGAAGCCATAATATATTGATTATCAATAAGTATTGAAGGATTATTTTTAGGATACAATTTATCTGTATTTTTATAAGCTGTTTTAACCTGTTCCAATATTTTTATTCTATTGGGGAGACGTGTAAGTGCCCCGCCGGTTCCGATAATATATTTTATTACGGTCAAATCTTTTCCTTCTGCAACTGTGCGTCTACCGGAAGGAGTATAAAAACTTCTAAAAGCACCAGCGTGACGTTCTAAAGCTGTTAATACTGCTTCGAGCGTTAATCTTTCGATAAATTCAATTTCTCTTGTTGTTTCTGGGATAGGTTTAGCATTTTTTATTAATTCTTCTGCGTCAGGGAATTCTTTTTTTAAATTATCTAATCCAATTTTTTCAACAATGTGAATTAAATTTACAAATACACCTAAATCGCCTTCAACAGTTCTTTTAGCAATTGGTTCTGGATTGGTAAGAATTAAATTTATATCTTCGCTACCAGCAGTTACGGAGTGTAAGTCTGTTGTAGCACCGCCGACATCAAAAACAATTAAGTCCCCAATGTGTTGATATAATAATTTTGCAGCTTCCATAACTGCGCCGGGTGTTGGAATAATGTGCCCATCGACTAACTCACGCACTCTTGTCATTCCGGGGGCGTGAATGATGTGGTCTTCAAAAGCATCCTGAATAATTTTTCTCGTAGGTTCGACGTTTAAAAAATCGACTTTTGGGTAAACATTTTCGGTTATGTAGACTTTAACATTATATTGTTCAGCAAGAAATTTAATATCATCGTGGTTATCGATGTTACCAGCGTAAATTACGGGAACTTTTAAATTTAATTTTGCAATTTTTTCAAAATTATATAATGCTGTATCCCTTTCGCCGTAATCGACACCGCCAGCAACTAGAATAAGATTAGGTTTGATACTAATAATTTTTTGCAATTCAGAAGGTCTTAGTTTGCCGGAAGTAACCATTTTAATAATAGCACCTGCACCTAAAGCAGCTTCTTTGGCAGCTCTAACAGTCATATCGTGAACAAGTCCGTGGACAGTCATTCGCAATCCGCCAGCGGCACTACTTGTAGCGAGTATTCGATTATATTTAATATCATCAAGGCCTAAATTTTTTTTCAAATCTTTGATTGCATTAGTAAGACCAATATTAACATCGCCATCTAAAACGGTAGTAGGTGCCTGTCCTTGGCCAAGAAATTTAGGTAAAGAACCGGAAGCATCATTTTCGCTTCCGGTTATATTACTAAAAGCATTAATAACCGTTGTAGTGCTACCAATTTCTGCAACTAAGGTATCAATTAGCATTTAGTTTTTCCCTTCTTTTTTTTACAAGGAAGCTAGCAACATCTATACCTTTGGAACCACGGCCAAATCCTGCATCGCAACCATTTTCTACTGCAATTTCATTGGTTACTTGTGTACCACCTACAGCAATAATTATTTTATCTCTAATACCTTTTTCTATACAAACTTCGTTTAATTTTCTCATATTTTTGATATGCACATCATCGTGAGTAATGATTGTGCTTGCTAAAATTGCATCAGCATTAGTTTCAATAGCAGCGTCAACTAATTTTTCAACTGGGCAAGATGTACCTAAATACAAATATTTGATACCAAATTTTTCAATTCCGCCGTGTTTGATATCTAGTGTTTCTTTTAATCCAACTGAGTGTTCATCTTGTCCAACAGTTGCAGCAACAACGAACATTGGTCTTTCTTCGATATCTTTGCGAATTTCTTCTTCGCTTAGTGTTGGAATTTTTTCAGGTATTACTAGTTCATCTCTATTAATATCAAATTTTACTTTACCTTTAATTTCAACAACTGTACCTTCTGCAGGATGTAAACATTGTTTATGCATAACGGTAACATCTTCCAATCCCATTTTTTCACCACATTTGATTGCAGCAAACTCTGCTGTTCTTTCATCGGTAGGTAAGAAAATTGTTAAAGATACGATACCGTCGGCTTTCCACTCAACTTCTGGTTTGATAATTTTCGGATCATCATATTTTTCGAGTTCTTTCATTCTCACATAAACATTATCATTTTCATCAAGCTCATCAATAAATTGGATTTTGCTTCTATCTTCAAAAGTATCGCCACCGATAGCATCACTTGGTTTTGTAAAGTTATAACCTTCTGGTATTTTATTATAACCAAAATGAACAGATACAGGTGCAAAATAATCTTCGTCTCTTTCGAATACCATACCAGCGCCAATACCGCCGTTAATTTCTCTTTTGATACCATCTCCATTTCTTTCAGGATAGTAACCGCTATCAACAAAGAAGCCTTCTTCAACAGCTTTGAAATATCCGCCGACTTCCAAAATTTCTTCCATAAAAAGTACTGCTCTTTCTTTTAATTCTCTTACTTCTTTGCCAAGTGGACCATCAAAATCTAATTTTACCATTTCACGTAAGCCATCCATACCATTTAATGCTTGTTTAGCAGTATTGATAGCTGCAATATTATTATAATGCCATGGGACATTTCTACCTTCATCTGGTGTAATGGTAGACTGAATATCGGCGCTAGTAAGTCGGGAAATAACTAAATTTAAAGTATGAGTAACCGTTGCTTCACGCATATCGGATTCCATGTACTTGGTATTTTGCTGAGCTCGCATTTTGTAATCACTGAACAATTGTCTGAGAGCAACAGCATAAGGAAGATCCAAACGCATACATGGAGCAGGTGGTGCTGTTGGTGGTACGGTAGATAACGCTATATTTTCAGGTTTCATTCCAACTTTACGTGAAAACATACAATTGATAGCGTGTTGTACCATTAATTCAGGACGCACTTTCCATGCTTTCATAGCAGTTGCATTGGCATTATGTGCACCATCAATTTGTAACATATCCGCCCATGCCATTACTTTTTTTGCCTCGCATGCATCAACAAAACTTCTTATCATATTAACATTTCGGTAAAGAACGTTATATTGTGGATCTTGATGCGCCCCATTAATTCCTTCTTCTGCGAACATAACTGCAATATCTGGACCAGCAACGCCGGAAACATAAGAGTGGAAATTAATAGGTCTGCCTACTTCATCTTCAATTAAATCCAATGCTTTTCTTGTAGCTCTAACTTGTTTCCTTGTAACAGCGATACCACCAATACCTTGTGGTGTTCCTTCTAAAAGAGAATCTATGTGAGATTGCCCAGCGGTTCTAATTACCATAATATGATCTGCACCGTGCCAAGCTGCCATTCGCATTCTTCTGATATCATCTTCAAAGCGACCGGATGCAATTTCAGTTGTTATAACGCAATCTGGTTGTGGATCGATATATCCAAAACCCCTTGAGCCTGGTAGGGGAATATAATTCTTTAAACCTTCGGATGTTTCGTGATATTCGAAATCTCCTATAATTCTTTTCTGATTGCGTCCTTCTCGCCAGTGCCATCCACGACGGCGTGGTTGATATTTATCCAAATCTTTTAATATCTCTTTGATGTTTATTTTTTCATTTGGTTTTAGTTCCATAGTTCATCTCCCCATAAAGTAATTATTTAGTAAATAATGTTTCTACTTCTTCCCAGTATTTACCGTTTGCAAGCGCAACTCCAGCATCTCTTACGGGAATATTTAGTTTTAGGGAAAGCTTCCAAACAACATGTCCTGCACCTTTACCCATTAATCCTTTTTGCATAACACCTTCAACAATAGCCTTAGCTTCGATGCTTGAAAAACCCATTCTTAATAATACACTTCTTTCAATTGCAGGGGTTGTATGTTTGTATCCTAACTGAACTAATGGATCTACAATTTTTTCTGCTAATTCCCAGAATCTTTGTTTAAGTTCTTCATCTGTTAAATTAGCAAGATGTTTTCTTCTTTGTTCGAAATCATCTGCTCTTTTCATCTTTCATCTCCCTATAAAGTTTATAATGTTAACATTTCGTTATTTAACGAACTATTTTTCAGTCAACCATTTTAATATTTCGTTCTATAACGAACGATTTTACAAAATCAACATCCTCTTTAACTTCAGCAGCTAAAAATTCAATTTCAGCTTTAGTTATTTCTGTTAAATTATAACTACTAACACAGTTCTTTAAGTATGATAATTTTGCTTTTTTTAAATCATAATTTCTCAATTTGATATAAGAAGGATCATTTGGTAAAATAATATTTTTACCAGGCAATTCATCGTCAGGATTGCCAAAAATTATATCTATACCATTAGATTTTGCAAAACTTAACTGTGCAAGTGGATGTTTGCCAGCTCCAGTATATTCAGTTTCTTGAACAACAATAATTTCATCCTCTTTCATCTGTTGAGAAAGAGCAAACGCAGCTGTTAATGATGTATTACCGGCTGGTCCCCTTTCTAATCCTTCAAGGTTTGCAAGTGCTTCTGTGATATAAAAAACTTCGCCTTGTTTTACAAGCAAATAATCGTTAAGATATCTAAGTGGACGTGCAGCATTTCTTGGAACATCTGATCTATCTGGCCAGGTGGCAAAAGGAATTCCAAAACCAGTGTGCCCGGTTGTAAATGATTTTCTATTAAAATCAGTATCTGATGCCATATGAAGACCACTTAAATCAACACTAGCACCAACAACTTTTGTATCTTTAGCACCTGCTTTGATAAGTCCTCTTGCTGTGCCTGTAACATTGCCTCCACCAGCATGAGTTACCAGAACAGTTTCCGGGAATTTGCCTGTTTTTTCCTTGCATTGTAAAGCTAATTCATATCCCAAAGTTTCAACACCGGCTATACCAAACGGTGTGTATAAAGAAGCATTAAAAAAGCCTGTTTCTTCAAGCAACAATAAAAATGTATAAAATAATTCTGGTCCAACAGTTAATTGAACAACTTCCGCTCCGTAAGCTTCACATGCTCTTTGTTTTTCAAGAATTTCGGGTTGTCCAATTTTTCTGCTATCATAGCATTCCTGTACAATGATACATTTCAATCCATTAATAGCAGCTTGAGAAGCAACAGCAGCACCATAATTTCCACTAGTTGCTGCAATTACTCCTTTGTAACCCAATTTTTTAGCATGATAACATGCTGTTGCTGCTCTTCTTGCCTTAAAACTTCCAGAAGGATTGCATGCTTCATCCTTTATAAATATTCTTGCGCCGTATCCTCTTGGTGCATATTTACGTGCTAATTTTGTAAGATTTCTTAATTCAATTAGCGGTGTGTTTCCAACACTTACACGGTTTTGAATTTCCTGAATTTCTTGTAATGTATATCCAGCCTCTTTCATCATTTTTTCATAATCGAATGCGATACCGCCCAACTCAAAAGTTGAGTAGTCTATTCCAATAGATTTTTTCATAATTTCATTTTTTCTGCTCATTATAGCGTTATAACTTTTGTCAATCATAATTCGCCCTCCATAATTTCTCTAAGTTGGGCATCAATTTTATTAAGTTCAGGAACGCAATCGCCAAAATCGTGAATATATCTAGGATTTATTTCGACTAATTTACCAGATACAAATCTACCGCTCATTGTTTTTATTGTAATTTCCTCGCCAATAGCTGCATTTTTTATAACAAAACCTTTAACCCATAATTCTAAAGGTACTTTTTTAGTATCATCTGGTAAATTTTGTGCTCTTTGTTCAGGTTGCAAAACAACTTGGTGAATTTGTACCCAATCACCAATATTTGCTTTTTTCATTTTAAACTCGCTTATTTTTTAATAAGATCTCGCATATCACCAAGAATTGCTCTTGGAACTGGTAAATCTATCATAGTTTTTAAACCAGGTTCAGCATTGATAACATGTGGTATCATGTTAACACACATAGCTATAGTACCTAATCCACCTTCAACTTCGGGTTTAATAGACATATTAACTTCTGGTGTTCCTTTGATAGTAATATAATCACCAGTTTGTACGCCAACTAATTCAGGTTCAATTTGTTGGGGATGTATCATATCAATCATTACTTTACCATCAACATAACCTTGACCAGTCATATTAACTCCGGCAACATTACCGGGTGCAGCATAACCATATTTTGATCTTCTTTCAACACTTGTAACTATTGGAGCCATTTGAGTTTCAATTTTATCTAATTTTAGACCTAATGCATCGGCAATCATTGTTATAGATTCAGCAAATCCAACATGTCCGGCAATTTTTTTGTTTGCTACGCCTTCATTAAATTCAGATAAAGTTAAACCAACGCCTTGTTCTTCCATAACTGCAGGGCCAAATGGAGAAAGAGAATTAACTCTTTTGGCTTCAATGTGTTCAACATCAATCATACATCCAGTTAAACAAACAACTAATAAGTCCATTATTAAGCCAGGATTGATACCTGTTCCTAAAATTGTAACACCGTTTTCTTTGGCAATTCTATCCAATTCTGCTGCTAATTCAGGGTTTTGTGCTTTGGGATATGCCATTTCTTCAGCTGTAGAAATGACATTAACTTTTCTTTCAAGAGCAAATTTTAATTTATCAAATGCTTTTTTTACGAAAGAATCCGTTGCACAAAGACATACATCACAGCATTTTTCAGTGAGAACTTCTTCAATTTTATCTTTTACAACTACATCTGGATGATTACCTCTTTCAACTCCAAGTAATTCAAAAATACTTTTACCAACACGTTCAGTGTGTAAATCACAAACACCAACAATTTCAACGCCTTTTTTCTTAAGTAACATTTTTGCCATGCCACTTCCCATGGCACCAAATCCCCAAATTACTACTTTGATGTTTTCCATTTGAGTATCTCCCCAAAAATTTTTATAATGAAATAATAAATAACTAATTAAAAGAACTAATTTATGTATTGTTAGAAAAAATGAAAATTTAAAATGAATTGAAGCAGGATATGGTTATAAATCTGGACAGTGTCTTAATAAAAGAAGGTTTGTTTTTTGAATATAGAATTTATTTTCGCGATTTCTTAACATAAATGTTAAAATGATTTTGTCAAAATATAATACAAAAAAAGTGTAAAAAAAAATTTTTTTTGAAAATTTTTGCAGTCTACAAAATTAAAATTTAAAGTTGCAACGAGTTATATCTCTATTTATAAAATTGATATGAAAGTAAAGAATAAAATATTTTAATAATCAAGGAAGGTTAATTATGAATTAATAATAACAAATTGTGTACAATTTAATGATTAAAATAATGAAAATAAAAAGGTCGTCTTCATAATTCATTAATTAAAATACCAGAATTACTCGACGACCAATTTATAAGTAATTTTAATAAAGCCTGTTAGGTTAGAGCTTCTTAAGAAGATTTTGAATTCTTGAACAAAATTTATCTATCAATAAAATATTACATTATAAGTTTTGAATTTGCCATCTTCGTAAATGAATTTAGCAGAGAAAAATTTATCTCCGTTGAGCCATTCCATAAAAATTTTATCGCCGTCCCATAGTTCGAGTTTATCTAGAACAGAATTAGGTATCCATTTTAAAACGCCTTCGTTACATTCTTTTTTTAATTCACCTTCATAATGTTTAGCAGTGAAAACAAAAACATACCAATCTTCTTCAAAATCAAATGATGGAAAAGTAATAATTCCTCTTAATTTAGGATATTTAATTTTTAAGCCTGATTCTTCGTAAACTTCTCTTATTACGCATTCTTCTGGGGTTTCTCCAGGTTCAAATTTCCCACCTAAACCATTCCATTTGCCGTAGTGTAAATCGTCTTTTCTTTTAATTCTATTAAGCATTAAAGTATGTGAACCATTATTGACATAGCAAAGTGTTGCGAGTTTCATTTATTCACCTATTATATTTAGTCAGCTAAATGTTTATTGTTTTTCATTAAGTAATTTTGAATATAATCTTTAATACCATCTTCTAAAGAAGTAAATTCATCTGTATAACCTGCATTTCGTAATTTGGTAATATTTGCTTCAGTAAAATATTGGTATTGATTCCTAACGCTCTCAGGCATATCGATATATTCTATTCTAGTAGGATAATCCATAGCTTTAAAGACGGCATTTGCTAAATCGTTCCAGGTTCTTGCTTTTCCAGTGCCAACATTAAAAATTCCATTGGTTCTATTTTCTAAAAAGAAAGAAATAATTTTTACAACATCTTTGATGTAGATAAAATCTCGTTTTTGTTCACCATCTTTAAAGTCTGCGTGGTAAGATTTAAATAATTTAATTTTTGCTGTATCCAGAACTTGCTCATAAGCTTTGATAACTACGCTTCTCATATCGCCTTTGTGATATTCATTTGGGCCATAAACATTAAAGAATTTTAAGCCTACAATTTTATCAATTACTTCTTCTTTTTTTGCCCATATATCAAAAAGATACTTAGAATATCCATAAGCATTTAGTGGTCTTAGGGATTCAAGTTGGGAATGATCATCATTGTAGCCTTTTTCACCTTTACCATATGTAGCAGCTGAGGAAGCATAAATAAATCTTGCATTTTTGGGCAAACAATATTTTGCTAACTCCTTTGTATAAAGATAATTGTATTTAAGTAATTTATCCATATCCCTTTCAGTTGTAGATGAAATTGCTCCCATATGGATAATTGCTTCTGTAAAAAAAGGGAAATTGTCATCAATAACTCTATTTAAAAATTCTTCGGTAGTGTACATATCTTCAAATTTCAATCCTAATAAATTTTTCCATTTATCATCGGATTTCAAATCATCAACAACAATAATATCTTCAATGCCTTGCTGATTTAGGTGCCAAATTATTGCACTTCCTATAAATCCTGCTCCACCTGTAATTACTATCATTTTATTACTCCTAAAAAATTATTTTCAATTTCTAATAATTTAATTATATTAAAATTTAAATTCA
Organism: Ignavibacteriales bacterium; assembly: GCA_035361425.1. Lineage (GTDB taxonomy): Bacteria > Bacteroidota > Ignavibacteria > Ignavibacteriales > DAOSCP01 > DAOSCP01. Next base: position 23,836 of record DAOSCP010000004.1, read on the forward strand.
ATTTTTTTTTGAGGGAGATGAAAAAATTAATATACGATCCGTTAAGTGAGCTCATAGCTTACTTCCAAAGTAATAGAATTAATAATGATTCTTCAATTTCCAATGAAGATTTATCAATTGAGGATAAATTAAAGAATCGAATTATAAACGGTAAAAAAATTGATATTGAAAAGGATTTAGACGAAGCACTTAAAAAATATGAGCCATTTCAAATTATTAATAATATTTTATTAGATGGTATGAAAACCGTTGGAGAACTTTTTGGAAGTGGACAGATGCAACTTCCATTTGTTCTTCAAAGTGCCGAAACAATGAAAAAAGCAGTTAGTTACCTTGAGCAATTTATGCCAAAGGAAGACCAACAAGTCAAGGGAACATTGGTTTTGGCAACCGTAAAAGGCGATGTTCACGATATAGGAAAGAATTTGGTCGATATAATATTGACAAATAATGGTTATAAAGTAATAAATCTTGGTATTAAAGTTCCTATTGAAGAAATGCTTGATGCTTATAAAAAACATAATGCCGATGCGATTGGGATGAGTGGCCTACTTGTTAAATCTACTTTGATTATGAAAGAAAATCTTGAAATAATGAAAGAACAAAGACTTCAAATTCCGGTTGTTTTAGGTGGTGCAGCGCTTACTCGTAGGTTTGTTGAACAAGATTTAAGAGAAATTTATGGTGGTTATGTATTTTATGCACAAGATGCAATTGATGGCCTTCATTTTATGAATAAGTTAACAGCTGGTGAATTAAGTTTTTCAACTCAAGTAGTTGAAAAAAAACTAGTTACTGAAGCCAACCGAGATAATGATCTTGATGAATTAACCGGTATTGAATCTAAGTTTGCGATGAATAATCCAGATGAGCAAATAAAATCTAATGTTAAAATTCTGGATGAAGTGCCAAATCCACCATTTTGGGGAATAAAAATTGTTGAGAATATCAATCTTGAAGAAATATTTAAGTATGTAAATACTACAGCTTTATTTAGAGCACAATGGCAGTTTAAGAAAAAAGGTAAAACAGATGATGAATATAATAAACTTTTAGAAGAAACTGTTTTACCAATTTTTGAAAATTTAAAGAAAAAAATTATTACAAATAAATTGCTTGAGCCTAAAGTTGTTTATGGTTATTTCCCTTGTAATTCAGAGGGAAATGATTTAATAATTTACAAACCCCAATATATTAATAATGAAAATTTATACAATGAGTGGGGAAATAGCAATTTCGATTATGATGATCTTGTTGAATATGTGAGATTTACTTTCCCAAGACAGCAGGCTAAGAAAAATTTGTGTATCGCTGATTACTTTTTACCTAAATCTACCAATAAACTAGATGTAATTGCTATTCAAATTGTAACAATGGGTAATATCGCATCTGAGCATTCAAAAATGTTATTTGAAACTAATCAATATCAAGAATATTTGTTCTATCACGGTTTTTCTGTTGAAGCTACTGAAGCATTAGCTGAATACTGGCATAAGGTTATAAGAACAGAATTAAATATTCATCGGAATGATAGTGATGATATTTATAAATTATTCCAGCAAGGTTATAGAGGTTCTAGATATTCTCTAGGATATCCTGCGTGCCCGGAATTAAAGGACGAAGAAAAAATATTTGATATTTTGAAACCAGAAAGAATAGGTTTACAATTGACAGAAGGTTATCAAATAGTTCCTGAACAAAGTACAAGTGCTTTTATTGTTCATCATCCAGAAGCTAAATATTTTTTCTTATAAAATGATTACTAAATTTACAAGGTGGATCGATGCAATATTTAAATACTAATAATATTAAATACATTGATAATACAATTTTTGTGGAAAAAATTAAGGTAAAAGATTTAGCATTAGAATTTGGTACTCCTTTACATATATATTCTTATAATCAACTTTTAGAAAATTACCAAAAATTGAGAACACAACTTGATAAATACATACCTAGGGTAAAAATATATTATGCTTCAAAAGCAAATACAAATATATCAATTATTAAAGCTTTACATAGCTTTGGTGTAAGTGTTGATGTTAACTCAATGGGTGAAATGTATAAGGCTATTAAAGCTGGTGTACAACCCAAAAATATGATTTTTAGCGGTGTTGGTAAAACCTATAACGAAATTGAATTTGGTATCGATAATAACATTCATTTTTTCAAATGCGAAAGCTTCTCGGAAATAATGCATATTAATGATATTGCAGAAAAAAAGAATAAATTCATTAAATATGCTATAAGAATTAATCCTGATGTTGATGCTCACACTACATCCCATATAACTACAGGCACTTATTTAAATAAGTTTGGTATCTTAATTGAAGATTTAATTAATAATATTGATTTTATAAAATCATTAAAAAATGTAGAGTTGAAATATTTAGCTGTACATTTAGGCTCACAAATTTTTGATATTGAACCTTTTGCTGCAACTTTTGATAAATTACTACAACTTATCGATAAACTAAAATCATATGGTATAATAATTGAAGAGATAGATTTAGGCGGCGGGCTTGGGGTTTCTTATCAACCAGATGGTCGTCAATTTCCTGTCGAAACTTATGCAAAATTAATTGCAGAAAAATTTGGAAACATTGATATCGATATTAGTATTGAACCTGGTAGATATCTTGTTGCTAATGCTGGTATTTTAATTACAAAATTATTATATTGCAAACAAAATAGAAATAAATTATTCTATATTGTGGATGCTGGTATGAATGATATGATAAGACCTGCTTTATATGAATCTTATCATCATATTCAACCTGTTCATATAAAAAATAAAGAAACGGTTAAGGTTGATGTTGTAGGACCTGTTTGTGAATCTACAGATGCTTTTGCCAAAGATAGAATTATTAATAGATGTGATGAAGATGATTTGTTAGCAATAATGACAAGTGGCGCCTATGGTTCTGTTTTATCATCTAATTATAATGGAAGATTAAGACCTGCTGAAATTTTAGTAAATAGTGATAAATATTTTGTAATAAAAAGGAGGGATATCTTAGATAATCTTTTATTAGGAGAAGAAATTATTCAATAAAATTAAGAGGTGGAAAATGAAATTAAAAAGGTATTTACTACTAGTGGTTTTTATTATTAGTAGTTCTTATCTTACAGGTTGTCTTGTAGGAAATAAATTAAGTTATAAAATTGTACTTGAAAGCCAAAATTCTGGAACTGCTATTATTAAATATTATTACATTAGGTCTGATGCTGATACAAAAGATAGACTTGAAGAGGATAAATATCTTTTGTATGAGTATATGGCCAAAAGTAAACAATTTGTTGCAGATATGAAAAAAGAAGGTCGTGAGATAATTGATAGAAAACTTTATCTTGATGAAAACGGTAAATTAATTGCTGAAGGAACTTATAAATTTAAATCTTTGAATTCTGTTGAAAATTTGGTATATGACAATGGATATTATTTTATAACTTTGCAATTAGAAGATTCGGTTTTATCTACAAACGGTCAGGTGATTAGAACCGCTAATTATAAAAGAATTATTTGGGATGAAGGTTATAAAACATTAGAGTTTGAAATATTAACAGAACCAGCACCAGACAATTATATTGATATGGCTAGATATTATAAAAATTATTACTAATTATAAACTAAATTAAAAAAATCAAAAGCCTGCATAAATTTTATGTAGGCTTTTAGTTTTTCCGTTTGTTGTAAATTTAACTTAACAACAGAATAGTGACACTATGTTACATTATTTTGATAAAGTATTAAAAACTTCTTCAGAGCAAACAAAATCAATTATAACTGTATCACCATCATAATTTACACTTTTTACATCACAAAGATTATATATTTTAGAAAGTAATTTACCATTTCCAGCATTTATTCTGAGTTGATAAAATTTACTTTGCTTTTCTATACTTTCCTTGATTTTGTTTAATAATTGATTGATGTTAAGTTTTTCTTTTGCTGAAATTATCACTGATTGGGGATATTTAACAATAATTTCTTCTATTTTATTTTTATCTTTAAGAACATCGAATTTATTGAGTACAAATAAGTTATCCTTTTTATCACAATTAAGTTCTTTAAGAGTATCAAGGACAACTTTTATATGGTCTTCAAAAAAAGGATGACTGATATCAATTACGATTAAAATTAAATCAGCAAGCTCTACTTCTTTTAATGTTGAACGGAAAGATGCAATAAGATTATGAGGTAATTTGCGTATAAATCCTACAGTATCAGATAATAAAAACTCCTTATTTTCGAATTTACAATATCTTGTAGTTGAATCTAATGTTGCAAACAATTTATCTTCTGCCAAAACATTTGCATTAGTAAGCAAATTCATAATCGTAGATTTACCAGCATTAGTATAACCGACTAATGAACATTTAAATATTTCGCTTCTGTTCGAAGATTTTGTTTTATGTTCAGTTTCTATTTTTTGTATTTTTTCTTTAAGAAGTGCGATTCTATCTTTGAGAATTCTTCTATCGGTTTCAAGCTGAGTTTCACCAGGCCCTTTGGTGCCTATACCACCATATTGTTTGGAAAGGTGAGTCCATAGTCTTGTTAATCTGGAAAGCATATAAGTGCTTTGTGCTAATTCAACCTGTAGTTTAGCTTCTTTTGTTTTTGCGTGTTTTGCAAAAATAGAAAGAATAAGTGATGTTCTATCAATAACTTTGCGATTTAATATATTTTGTAAGTTTCGTGTTTGTGTTGGGGTGAGTTCTTCGTCAAATATAATTAAATCGATATCGTTTTCTTCTACAAATTGTTGTATTTCATATAATTTACCTTTGCCAATATAAGTAGCAGGGTTAGGTTTATCTAAAGATTGGATAAATTTTGCAATTGTATTGGCGCCTGCAGTTTCAGCTAATAATTCAAGTTCATCTAGATGTTCATTGATTTCATCAAATGAGAGAGCAGGAAATTTGATAGTTACAAGTACTGCTCTCTCGATATAATTGTATTCTTCGGCTACATTTATCATTTAGTTCTAATAATTATAATTCTATTGTTCTTTAATAATTGTTGAGGATCTTTAGAAACAACTTTAGGGAAGACAGAGCCCATTCCATAAACAGTAAATCTTGTTTTTTCAATATTTCTAGCTGAGAAATAGTCTCGGATAGCTAAAGCTCTATCTGTTGCAAGTTTTTTTGCATTTTTTACTTTTGCGTCAGTGTAACATTCAATTCGCCAATTAGTATTGTTATTTTCTTTAAAGAATGTAACCAATGTATCCAAAAATAATCCAGCTTTTGGGCCAAATGTATTTGTATTCGCAGCGAATAGTTCATTTGCATCAAATTCGAATAAACTAGGAATATTTTGTTGTACAAATTTTGTAATGAATATTGTATCAACTTTTACTTCAGGTGTAAAACCATCAGGACATCCGTCTGTGTCATCTATTCCGTTATAAGTTTCAGGAAGATCGGGACATTTATCGTAAATATCTAAAATTCCGTCGCCATCATTATCAGGATCTGGGCAGCCGTCATCATCCTGAAAACCATCAAAATCTTCGGGTTGATTTGGGCATTTGTCGTTTACATCTAAGATACCATCGCCATCATTATCAAGGTCTGGGCAACCGTCATCATCCTGGAAACCATCAAAATCTTCGGGTTGGTTAGGACATTTATCAACAAGATCGAATATTCCATCACCGTCATTATCTGGATCTGGGCAACCGTTATCATCCTGGAAACCATCAAAATCTTCAGGTTGGTCCGGGCATTGATCAACATCATCATATATACCATCACCATCTGTATCCTTTTTACCGCCAAAATAGAAAGTTACTCCTGCAAAAGCAGAGTTGAAAAAGTCATTTTTTCCTGTTACTAAGTTGTCCATTCTATCATTTGGACTGATATTCGTATGTGCAGATAAGTTAAGGCTTAAATTACTTGCTAACATTATTCTAAGTCCTACTTCTCCTACTACCTGTAATTCACGAGAGTCAAATTTTGTATATTTAGGAACTTGATTTCCATCAATATCATATAATGTATATTCTAAAACAGCAATACCAGTTCCAAAGTATGGCAAAAATACATCAGAGATTGAAAATGTATAATTAATTTGTGTCTCTCCATAATAATAAGAATTGCGTAATTCTAATGGATTGATATTTGAAACTTGTGTTTTAGGGAATTTAACATTTAAATATCCACCTCCACCAAGAACTTTGAAGCCGAAAATACCTACGCTTGTTGTGGGAATATAATATTCAAATGAAAACCTCCCTATGTAATCATTTCTGTTGCTATAATAATCAAATCTTGGTGCAGAAATTCCTCCTTCTGCCGATAAACCAAATTTTGATGATAAAATATGTGGCTTATAAAAAACTTGTGAGTGTATAAGATGCGTAAAAAATAATAATATTAAAAATAATTTAATACTTTTCATAAGGTAATCCTCATTACTTTTTTGTTTTTTCAAGTTTTATTTTTAATTTTAAATATAATAAATAATATTATCAAATACAAAGGTAAGGTTATGCTTGGGAAAAAACAAATGGATGTATTGTTATCGATAGCCAGAAATTCAATAAAATCTGTTTTTGAAAATAAAAAAATTAAGTTAGATAATAAAGAGCTTGATGAATTAGGTCTAAATGATATTAAAACTGGTGCTTTTGTTACATTGCATTTAAATGGGGAATTAAGGGGATGTATTGGCTTTATAGAAACCAATGAGCCTTTGCCAATAACAGTTTCGAAAGCGGCTCAGCTGGCTGCATTTAATGATTATAGATTTGAACCATTATCCTTAGATGAATTTGATAAAATTAAAATTGAAATTTCTGTTCTTTCTAAACCGTTTAAAGCCAAGTCTTATGATGAGATTGAAATTGGAAAACACGGCTTAATAGTTGACGAATTTGGTCGCAAAGGTTTATTATTACCACAGGTTGCTACAGAATGGAATATGACGCACGATGAATTTCTTTCAGCTGTATGCAGAAAAGCGGGGTTGGATTCCAATCTCTGGCGTAAAAAATTTATTAATCTCTACCTTTTTACTGTAGAATATTTCTCAGAGTAATATTCAAGGGAGCGGGGGATATGAAAAAATTATATTTTTTATTTTTTTTAGTTTCGATCATCTTTTCTCAATCAATATCATTTAAAATTGATGAATTGATTAAAAATAAGTATTTCGAATATACTAATATTGGTATCAAAGTTGTAAACCTTTCTCGCAATAATCAAATTTTATATCAAAAAAACAACAAAATGCTTTTTAGACCTGCTTCAAATATGAAAATTTTAACTACTGCTGTAGCTTTAGATCTATTTGGAATTGATTATAAATTTCAAACTATTCTATATACAGATGGTAAAATACATAATGGTACTTTGGGTGGTAACTTGTGTTTAAAATCTGAGTTTGATCCATCTCTTAAAGTTAAGAATTTTGAAAACTTAGTTAACCAATTAAAAAATAAAGGATTAAAAAAAATAGAAGGCGATCTGTTGATAGATGTATCCAACATAGATACACTCGAATGGAATAGAGATTGGGCGTGGGATGATGAGCCTAATTATTATGCTGCTCATATTTCGTCAATTTCGCTAAATGGAAACTGTATTGATATAAGTGTAAAACCATCAAAAATTGGTAAAAATCCGGATGTTTTCTTATATCCCAATTACACAAATTTAAATATTATAAATAATGCTATTACGGTCGATACTAATCAGCAAACAAATTTAACAATTACCAGAGATTGGTACTATCGCAATAATACAATTATTATAAATGGAAAAATTTCTTTAAAAGATGCTCAAATTACCGAAACAGTAAATTTCGAAAAACCACATAAACAAATATTGATGTTTTTTTATCAACTTTTGGTTGATAATGGAATAGAGGTAAAAGGGCAATTAAATGTCATATTTGATAATAATAAAGCTAATCAGTATACAATTTTAGCAGCAGATTCTACTGATATAAAAGATATCATTAAAAATTTCAATAAAGTTTCTGATAATCTGACAGGGGAGATGTTGTTAAGATGTTTTGCTAATAAAATTTATAATGAAAAAGGTTCGTCTCTTAAAGGTATTGAAGTTGTTAAAGGCTTTATAAAAAAAATAGGGTTAGATTCTGATAATTATCAAATTATTGATGGTTCGGGTTTAGCCCCAACTAATTATATAAACAATGAATTAATAATTGCTGTTCTTATTAATTTATATAATGATAAATTGAAATTTCCAATTTTTTATGAGAGTTTGCCAATTGCCGGAGTGGATGGAACTTTAAGAAGGAGAATGAAAGATACACCTGCGTTTAATAATGTGAGAGCTAAAACTGGTACAATTAATGGTGTTAGTTCGCTCTCTGGTTATGTTAAGGCTAAAAATGGTGATATGTTAGCGTTTAGTATCTTTATACAAAATCATTTAAGCCAGGCTAAAGCAAGGGCTTATCAAGATGAAATTTGTAATATATTAGCAACTTGTGAATTATGAAAGAAAAAATGAAATATTTCCAATTAGAAGATATTGAATGGCTCATAGAACAATTCAAAACAAATCAAGAACAATTTTATTGGACAGCAAATGTATTTCCATTTCTATTAGATGCAAAAACTTTAACTGAACATTTGAAATTCGCTAACTACAATAATGCCAGAAGATATTGTTATAAATATATCATCGACAATAAAATTATAGGCTATTGTGAGTTAAATAATATTGATTACCAAAATAAATTAGCTACAGTTTCAAGAGTAGTTATTGATAAAAATTTCAGAAAACGTGGATTTTGTTATAAAATGCTAAAAAATTTGCTTAATTTTGCATTTTACGATTTAAAATTACATAGGATAGAACTGTTAGTATTAGAAGAAAATATCCCAGCCTATAATTGTTATTTAAAATTAGGTTTTAAATCCGAAGGAATTTTAAGGGATATTCGTTTTTTTAATAATAAATTCTACTCTGCTTATCTAATGAGTATTTTGGAGAATGAGTATATTGGTAAAGATGACTAAATATTTTCTTTTTATTTTTTTTATTGCAGATATATATAGCCAAAATTATATATTAAGTTATAATCAAAAAAATTATGAAATTAAATCAGAACAGAAAAAAAACATTACTTATATATCGCTTAATGATATTTTAGATGCATTAAACATAAAATATTATAAAAATACAACTTTTTCAAGTGTTAAATTTAATGTAAATCAGGTTGATTTTGGGGTAGCAAGAAATAATCCGTTTATTAAAATTGCAAATCATACAAAAAAGGTTGTACAGATACCTGTAAGCCCTATTATGGTACAAAGTGATTTTTTTGTTCCAATACCATATTTTATAGAGTTCTGGAACGAGTATTTACCTTATAAAATGACATTAAATGAGAATATCATACAAATTAAATATATAGAACCACCTAAAATTGATTTTGTAAAAAATATTGAAGTTAAAGATAGGGCTAATGGTTGCATTATTAAGATTAATTTTACTTCTAATTCACAATTTGTCAATCACAGCAAAAATAAAGATACTATTAATTTAAATTTTGGCAATCGACTTTTGGTTGATGAACTTAAAGAAAAATTCCCTGAGAGTTTATTTATAAAATCTGTTGATAAAAAAGAAAAAGTTTTGAAAATTATAGTAGACAAAAATTTTTCTAGTTACGAAGTTGAAACCAATAAAGATAATCTTATAATATATATTTATGGCAAAAATATTGTGATACAAAAACAAAAACTTGATGTGATTGTGATTGACCCAGGACACGGTGGAAAAGACCCAGGTGCAATAGGTATTAGTGGTGTTCAAGAAAAAGATATAAATTTAGCGGTTGCAAAAAAGTTAGGTGATTTAATTAAATCAAACTTAAAAGATGTAAAAGTTGTTTATACAAGAAACGATGATTATTTTGTTGAATTGGATAAAAGAGGAGAAATTGCCAATAAAGCTAATGGTAAAATTTTTATCTCAATTCATTGTAATTCAACTGATGAAAAACCTACTAATTTAAGTGGTTTTGAAGTTTATATTCTAAGACCAGGAAGAAGTAAAGACGCTATTGCTGTTGCAGAGAAAGAAAATAGTGTAATAAAATACGAAAAAAATCCTGAAAGATATAAAAAATTAAACGAAGAGAATTTTATTCTAGCTGCTATGGCTCAATCTTCATTTATGAAATATTCAGAATTATTTGCTGAAAAGTTACACGAGCAAATAACAAATTCCAGAATTATTTCTAGCAAAGGAGTTAAACAAGCTGGTTTTTATGTGCTTGTAGGGGCTGCAATGCCAAGTGTTTTGATAGAGCTTGGTTTTTTATCAAATCCAATTGATGAGAAAATATTATCATCAGAAAGTGGACAAAATAAATTTGCAAGACAGATTTATGATGCAATTGTAAAATTTAAAAAAGTTTACGAAAATAATTGAAAGGGCAAATAAATGTTTCCTCAAAGAATTAAAGTTGTTGATGGCAAAAAATTATATATTCATTGGGATGATAATGTAGAAAATCTTATTGAATTGAAAAAATTGCGTGAATTTTGTCCGTGTGCTTTTTGTAACAAAAGAAGAGAACAAGTAAATATTATTCAAATCCCTATATATAATGCTGATGCAACTAAAGTAAAATCTATATCCTTAGTTGGAAAATATGCAATTAATATTGTTTGGGAAGATGGTCATAAAGATGGTATTTATGATTTTCAATGGTTAAGAACTATAATGCCCGAATATCATCATTGTCATAATAATAAAGAGAAGATTGATTAATGTTACTACCTAATCAATTAACAACATTAAGAATAATTCTAACACCTTTTTTTGCTTATTTTTTTGTTTCAAGTGATCCATTATTTAAAAAAATATCTTTGATTATTTTTTTAATAGCCGCTTTAACCGATTGGTATGATGGTTGGTTGGCAAGAAAATTGAATTATTTTACTACATTTGGTAGATATATGGATCCACTTGCTGATAAAATTCTTGTCTCTACTGCTTTTTTGTGTCTTGTTTATGACGGTATTTTAGAATTGTGGATGGTTTTAATTATTGTTTTAAGAGACCTTCTTGTTACTATTTTAAGATCTGTTGGTGAATTTTTAGGCGAGGCTTTTGTTACGACCAAAATTGCTAAATGGAAAACTGCTTTGCAAATGGTATTTTTATATTATTTGTTAATTATCTATATTGCACAATTTGAAAAGCAATTACAACCTTATAATGATATTATTCAAACTCTTTTAAATAAAGATTTTGTTTATTATACTATGTTGGTTATAACAATTTTAACTTTTTATACTGGTATACATTACTTTGTCACAAATTATAAAATTTTGATTAAAGTGGCGAAAAAATTTTATGAATAAATTTGAAAAAATTATTGGCTCAGGATTTGGAACGGGATTTTTATATCTTTCTAAAAATAAAAAAAATAGTGCATCTGGAACTTTTGCAAGTTTAGTAGCAACTATTATTTATTTCATACCAAATTTTGAAAAACTTTATATTATTATTCCCTTTATTATTTTGTTTACTATTATAGGTATTCTAATTTCCTCAAAATTTGAAAAAGAATATGGTAAAGATCCAAAAGAATGTACTATTGATGAGGTAGTTGGTACATGGATTTCCTATTTATTCCTTCCTAAAAGTTTAATTATTATAGCAATAGCTTTTCTATTATGGAGGTTATTGGATATAATAAAATTACCACCTGCAAATTATTATGATAAAAAGACTGGGGGTTTATCAATTATGCTTGATGATATTATTTCCGGAGTCTATACAGCAATAATAGTAAATATAATTGCTTTTTTTTTATAAACTAGATAAAACGTGTTTTATTTTTTTGGCACACTTCTTGTTAATAATTAATAAGTTGCAAGGAAGCAACAAATAATTAAAAAACAAGGAGTGTTAAACTATGAGTAGTAGTTTCCGTGTAAACACAAATGTTAGTGCCTTAAAAGGGTACTATGAACTCGCAAGAGTTAATGCGCAAACAGAAAAAGCGCAATTAAAATTAGCATCCGGTAAGAGAATATTGCATGTTAGTGATGATACTTCCGGATTCAATATCGGTAATGCCTTAAACCGTAAAATCTCTACAATGCAGGCGGCCTTAGGGAATATTGGTTCTGCAAAGGACATGCTTGCTACTGCAGAGGGTGCTTTAATAGGTATTAATGAATTAATTACTCGTATTGAAGGTAAAATGGCAGATGCAACAGACCCTGCAAAAGATAGATCTGCTATTGCTAGTGATATACGAGCTCTTGCTGTTGAGATTGACAATATTTTGAAAGTAACACGTTTTAACGATGTGAACCTTCTTTCAGGTTCTGGCGCATCAGGTGTTGCTATTCCTGGTGGAAAGAGTGCTACAAACTTTATATTCCAGATTGGCGAAAATACTGAAGAAACAATTTTAGTGAATTTCGCAACAGGTATTGCTGCTCCTGGCGGTTATGCTGCTGATTTCTCAGTATCTTTAAGTAATTTCACACAAGCGGGTGCTTATAGCATATCATCAGATTTTTCAACAACATTACAAGCTAACTTATCAACATTAAAGGCAGCATTATCATTCTCATTAGGTCAAATTGGTAATATGATGCAAAGACTTGATGTTAAAGAAACATTCTTAAATACAGCTATGACAAATGCAATGTCTTCTACAAGTCGTATTTTTGATGCAGATTTTGCAATGGAATCACTCAATGCTATGAAAGGTCAAATTATGAGCCAATCTGCAACTGCAATGTTATCTCAGTTGAATGCTGCACCTCAAAATGTGCTCCAATTGTTCAAATAGATTCTTTTCTAAGTACTCGCCGTCCCATTTCGGGGCGGCTTTTTTTATTTGTATTAATCAAGTTTTTTTTATATTTTATAATGATACAAATTAAAAAATGTGATAAACATGTTTGTAACCATTGTTAATATCGGAGATGAATTACTTATTGGACAAACTATTAATACCAATGCTGCATATATCGGTAAAAAGTTGGCTGGTATTGGATTTATCCCAAATGTTAATATCATCATTCCTGACGATGAAACTTCTATTCTTGGTACATTTGAAAAATTTATTCCTATTAGCGATGTAATTATTGTAACCGGTGGATTAGGTCCAACACACGATGATATTACAAAAAAATGTATTGCTAAATATTTTAACGATGAACTTACTCTTAATGATGATTTATATAAAGATTTAGTAAGTTTTTTTGAAAAAAGAAACAGACCTTTAACAAAAACTAATGAAGAACAAGCTTATTTCCCTAATAAGGCTATACCTATCAAAAATAAAAAAGGTACTGCTCCAGGAATTTATTACAAAATCGATGGGAAATTATTTTTTTCTGTGCCCGGTGTTCCTTTTGAAATGAGAGTTATGTTAGATGAGTTTATTCTTGATGAGATTGAAAAGCATTTTAAACCAAGCAAAGTGATAAAAATGAAAACTTTGTTAACCGCGGGTATTCCAGAATCATTTTTATATGAACAGCTTGGCGATATTAATGAATTATTAGGAAATTCGAAACTTGCATTCCTGCCTGGTGACTTTGGAGTTAAAATGAGAATTACTGTTTTTGAAAATTCTCAAGATGAAGCAGATAATAAAATTTCTGAAATAGAACAAAAAATTAGGGCTCTTGTTGGACAATATATTTATGGTGTCAACGATGATACTATTGAGAAAATTGTTTATCGACTACTTTCTCAAAGAGATTTGAAAATTGCAGTTGCTGAATCTTGTACTGGAGGATTAATTTCTAAATTACTTACAGATATACCTGGTGCGAGCGAAGTTTATGATAGAGGTGTGGTTGTTTATAGTAACTCTGCAAAAATCGAATTGTTAGGTGTAAATGAGGAAACAATTGTTAAATATGGTGCTGTAAGTAATGAAGTAGCTATTGAAATGGCTAAAAAGATAAAATCCATATCTGGTGCTGATATTGGTCTTGCTGTTACTGGTATAATGGGACCTGGTGGCGGAACTACTGAAAAACCTGTCGGTACCGTTCATATTGCAATTTGTGATGAGAAAAGTATTATAAGTAACAAATTTATTTTTGGTGATGAAAGAGAGTTTAATAGGAATAGAACTGCTCTTTACGCACTTGATATGCTAAGAAAACATCTTTTAGGTATTAAGGATATTGAATTATGACAGAAAGACTTTTTATTGCCTTTGACCTTGATGAACAAACTAAGTCCTATATTTCTGATTTAATTGATGAATTATCCGGCCTTAATAAGTATATAAATTGGGAAACAGAAGATAAGTTCCATGTTACGCTTAGTTTCCTTGGTGATACAGATGTTTCAAAAGTTGATAATTTAAATATAATTATTAACAAATTGGCTAATAATAACAAACCAATAAAAACTTATTTTGAAAAATTTCAGATATTTGATATTAAAAATAAATATTCAATTTTGAATATTAAACTAAATTTGAATAAATATTTTGAAAACTCAGTTAGACAGTTAAATCAATTACTTAAGAATGGTGGTTTTGTCGTTAATGAAAAAAGATTTAATCCACATATTACAATTCTTCGTATCAAAAATAAACTTAAAGGATATGATTTTTCACCATTCCTTAATTATAAATTTGAACCTGAAGAAATAACTTTAAATAATATTGTACTTTTTAAAAGTACACTTACACCTAAAGGATCTATTTATACACCATTGTATAGCAAAAAACTTATTTAAAGGATAAATTTATGGCTAAAGAACAAACTACACCGATTGAACAACAAGGTAAATTAAAAGTCCTTGAAGAAACCCTAAATGCAATCAGAAAAGCACACGGCAAAGAAGCAATAATGAAATTGGGCGAAGGTGCTGTTGAAACAATTGAGGCTATCCCAACTGGTATTTTATCGCTTGATTATATTTTAGGTATTGGTGGTTTCCCAAGAGGAAGAATAACAGAAATTTTTGGACCCGAAGCATCCGGTAAAACTTCAATTTGTCTTAAAGTAATTGCTCAAGCACAAAAAAATGGTGGAATTGCTGCATTTATAGATGCTGAACATGCCTTAGATGTTAATTATGCAAAAAAACTTGGGGTTGATACTGCAAATCTTTTACTTTCCCAGCCAGATTTTGGCGAACAAGCTCTTGAAATTGTTGATGCTTTAGTTAGAAGTAATGCTGTTGATGTTATTGTAATTGACTCGGTTGCAGCACTTGTCCCAAGATCTGAGATTGAAGGAGAAATGGGCGATCCAACGATGGCAGTACAAGCTAGACTTATGTCTCAAGCTTTGAGAAAAATTACTTCTGCAATATCAAAATCAAAAACCTGTGTTATTTTTACTAATCAATTAAGAAGTAAAATTGGTGTAATGTTTGGGAATCCTGAAACTACTACTGGTGGTAATGCATTAAAATTTTACGCATCTCTTAGAATTGATGTTAGAAAAACACAAACGATTAAAGATGGTAGTGATGTTGTCGGCTCTACAGCTAAAGTGAAAATAGTTAAAAGTAAAGTTGCCCCACCCTTTAAAGAAGTTGAAATTGATTTCTTATATGAAGAAGGAATTAGTGTTATAAATGATGTCCTAAGGCTTGCTGTTGATAATGATATTGTAAAGAAAAGTGGTGCATGGTTTACGTATGATAATGAACGATATCAAGGACAGGAACAATTCCGTAAAAAACTTAAAGAAAATCCAGAGCTTTTAGAAAAGTTAACAAATGAAGTTAAAGAAAAACTTGGGATGATAAAAGCAGAATAAATCTAAATCTTTGAGCAAGTAGAAAAATGCTACTTGCTTTTTCTTTAATTAAATAATTATTACTATGGTTATTAAAAGCTATCAACAAAAAGGAAAATATATTAATATCAAATTCGATGATGAAACTTGTATAAATATACGATACGAAACTTTTTTAGCCTTCAAACTTACTAATAATTTAAATATTTCCGAAGAAGATTTGGCAAAACTCAAATACGATTCTGATACATATGATATTAAAGATAAAATTTTTGATTTAGTTTCTCGTAGATTGCACAGCAAAGATGAACTTAGAATTAAACTACAGAAATTAGGTTATCAGAATAATGTTATAAATGATGTATTAAATTATCTCGAAGAAAAAAAATATCTTGATGATAAAAAATTTGCAGAAAGTTATTTTAAAACTTTAATTAATAAAAATAAAAGTAAGTATGAAATCATAGGGAAGTTGAAACAAAAGGGAATAAATGATGAATTAATAGAAAATCTGTTTGATAAATATTATAATCAAGAGGTTGAGTTAGAAAATGTACTAAAACTTGCCAAAAAAAAACTAAAACTACTTAAAAACCTACCTGTAAATCTGCAAAAAGAAAAACTAATTCTTTTTTTACTAAGAAAAGGTTATAAAATTGATATTGTTAAAAAAATAACCGATAAAATATAATAATATATGATAATTAATACATAATATCGAGTTGCTATAATATTATGGTATCTAATGAGTTATAGTATCGTAAATACAAATAAATTGAAATAAAGAAAGATAAGTATTGCTGAAGTATTGTATACTGTAAAAATTATTGATATATTTTAATACCAATAATTTATTTAATTTTATTATATAAAGGGAGGCTTCTATGCAAAAATCAATTGTGGGTAAAGTAAAACTAATAACAAGTGTATTACTTTTAATTACAGTAATTGTTATAGCTACAATTAATATTATTAAGTTATCTACTTTCTCAAAAGATAAAGCTACGAAAGATGCTATTAATATTAATAAGCAGATAACACATTCTGTAATAGTAGAATTATATAATTCTTATTATGCTGCTTATAATTTGGCAATTTATTTAAAGGGGTTAAAAGAAAATGGTGTAATTTTAAGTCGAGATGCTGTAATAGATATGTTAGTCCAAAATGTAGCCGTTAATAAAAATACTTTTGGTAGTTGTACTATGTGGGAGCCTAATGCGTATGACAATAATGATCAGAAATTTGTAAATTCCATGTATCATGATTATTCCGGTAGATTTTTACCATATGCTTATAAGAATACAGGTGGTGGTGTTTCAATAGAACCAATTGTTAATTATGAGGTTGATAATAGCAATAACGAATGGTATTATAAACCCAAAAAATTAAAAAGAGCAATCCTTTCTGAACCTTATTTTTATCCAGTAGATGGTGGAAAGAGAAATATTTATATGGTTACAATAACAATCCCTATTATTGTCGATAATCAATTTGTTGGTGTAATTACTGCTGATACCGAAATAGATTTTATACAAAATCTTATCGATAAAATTCAAACAGAATATGAAACAACAGGAATTCTTATTATTAGCCCTTCTGGTATAATAGTAGGTAATAGAGGTAATAAAGCAACTATTAATAAAAATATAGCTGAAGTTTTAGATAATAAGTTGGCTACCACAATTTTAAAATCAGATAAAAATGTTGTAGAAGATAATGACTTTATATATTCAATAAATAAGCTTAAAATTGGAGAAATCGAAGATCAGTATATAGTTGTTACCAAAATAAATAAAGCTGAAATTTATTCTGAAAGAAATAATAGTATTTTGCTGATAGCTATATTATCAATAATAATAATTGGTTTAGGTTATTATATTATTAATGCAATGATTATTACAATGTTAAAACCTATAAAAGATGTAGAGGAATACATTGAAAATTTAAAAGATGGAAATGTAAAATATCGTTTGAATTACGAAACTGAAGATGAATTCGGTGTTATGATAACAAAATTAAATCAATTTGCTGAATATCTAGAAAATGAAATAAATTATAATATACAGCAACTTGCAAAAGGAAATATTGAAATAGATTTTAGGCAAAAAAGTCATAAAGATGCAATTACTCCTAATTTTATTCAATTAAGGAATAGCATTAAAGCTTTAGTGGATGAAATAAACAAGTTAATATTGGCAGCACAACAAGGTAATTTAAATGAAAGGGGTAATATTCAGATATTCGAAGGAAGTTTCAAAGAAATTATACAAGGCTTTAATCAAGCATTAGATTTAATTAACAATCCATTGAAAGAAAGTTCAAAAGTATTGGAAGTTATGGCAAGTGGTGATTTTAGAGTAATGATTGATAAGAAGTTTAATGGTGAATTCGAAAAGTTAGCTAATAGTATAAACCATTTAATAAATTCAGTTAATCAAATTGTAAATGAGATAAAGTTAGCTGTAAGTACTAATGCAAGTTCAAGTGCTGAAATTTCATCAAGTATAGAAGAAATGTCTGCAGGATTGAATTCACAAGCAAATCAAATAAAAAATATCGCTATCTCAATTGAAGAAATATACAACTCTATAACAAAGAGTTCAGAAGATGCAGAGAAGGCAATGAAATCTTCACAAGTTGCTGTTGAACAAGCAATTGAAGGTGGTAAAGTGGTACAGCAAGTAATTAATGGAATGAATAATATATCCATTGTTGTTGATAATTCTGCTAATAAAATTTTTAAACTTGGTGAAAGCAGTGAAAAGATTGGAGAAATAATTCAGGTGATAGACGAGATTGCAGACCAAACTAATTTGCTTGCATTAAATGCTGCAATAGAAGCTGCCCGAGCAGGTGAACAGGGGCGTGGTTTTGCGGTTGTTGCTGATGAGGTAAGAAAGTTAGCAGAAAGAACAGGTAAAGCTACAAAAGAAATTGCTGAAATGATTAAGCAAATTCAAATTGATACACAAGATGCTGTTGTTTCTATGAAACAAGGTATAACTGAAGTTGATAACGGTAAAAATTTGGTACATATAGCTGAAGAAATTCTAAATGTAATAATTGATGCCAACAAGAATTTAACACAAATGATTTCTGCTATTGCATTAGCAGCTGAACAAGAAGCAGGCAAAGCGCAAGTTATTTATAACAATATTGATGAAATTAATAAAATTAGTAATGAAGCAGCACTAGGTATAAATCAAATTTCAAGGGCCGCAGATGATTTAAATAGGTTAAGCGATAATCTGATGAATATAATACAGAAATTTAAAACTAATTAAGAAAAAATCCCGAGCTAAAACTCGGGATTTTTATTTAAGTTATATATTTTTTTGTTATTATTAAGCATTTATAATTATTTGCCAGCTTTATTTTTATTTATTCTTGCCATAATTTCAAATGTTCTAATTTTATCTTTGTAAAAGTTATATGTATTAGCTTTTGTAATATCAAGATCAGCATCTGAGTTTCCTTCCCATCTGCGGCAATAATATATTGGCTCGTATATTCTTCCAATCTGGTAATTTCTGGAAATTGCTAATCCAACAGCGTAATCTTCACCATAGCTAACATTTGGAATTTTTATTTTACTGATAAGTGGTGTAAAGAAGGCTCTTGGTGCTCCTAATCCGTTAATTCTTAATGCGTTGTTTCTACCGTTATCTGGTGTCCATTCTTTGTGGTCGATAATTCCAGGTGGAATTTCTTCTAATTTAAAGTTAACCATCTGATATGAGCCGATAACCATACCTGTTTTCTCTTTGTTGAAAATATCAACAATTTGTTGTACAGTAGTTTCAATATAAAGGTCATCGCTATCTAATTGAATAGCAAACCTACCACATTTGGGGTGGTGCACAGCTGCATTCCAGCATCCACCTATGCCCAAATCGTCTCTTTCAGGTATAATGTGAATAACTCTTGAATCTTTAGAAACATATTCTTTAATTATATCAGTTGTACCGTCATTAGAGTGGTTATCTACAATAATTAAGTTGAATTTATAATTTGTTTTTTGTGAAAGAACTGATTTAATAGCATCTGCAATAGTTTTTGCTCTATTTTTAACAGGAATGACTACAGATGCGTCATATTCAAAATTACCTTCTGTAAGATCGATTTCATCAAATTTAGGTTCAAGATAAGCACCAATTGCTTTTAAGTGTTTAGTAGCTGCAATTTCCATTTCAATTTGGACAGCACGATTTCTTGGATCTACATAATCAAATTGTTTTTCGCCGGTTTTTCTTGTATCTTTTTCTAATTTGGTATATAAAAATTCTGCTATTCTTAAAGGAAGAGCAAATTGCGAAAGTTTTAATCTCATATCGTAAAGACCAGCGAATTTGTAGTCTTCATTTTCTACATCGATTTTTCGTAAATATTTGTTGTTGATAAATAGAATAGCTCCAAAGTTGAAATCGTCTCTAATACTTCCTAACTGATAATCAATTACTGGTAAGGCATTTCTTTTACCTTCTTTGATTTCATAATAATCGGAGTATAGAAGAGGGGCATCTGACATATCAGCAAGATTAGTAATTCTTTCGAGTGCAAAATATCCGAAATCAATTTCGGTATCTTCTTTTAAGAAAACTATATAATCGCTTTTTGCAGTTTCTTTAATTCTTTTGATTGTAGTAGATGATTGTAAATTATCAACTTTGAAACCTTCGAAACCGTTGATACTTGTTGTGTTTTCTCCTAAGAGTAGTAGATAGATTTTTTCTACAAGTTCAGAATTTTTTAACTGATCAACAGTTCTTTTGGTATACTCATTACCTGAGTATGGTACGAAAGCAGTGATTCTTGGCATATAGTCCCCCATTTGTGAAAAATCAATAACTAAAGTTAATTAAAAAATAGTTTTATTGCAATACGCAAATTACGAATTAATTTTTATTTAATAATTTGATAATACAAATTATTTTTGTAAATTATAAATATGGAAAATAAAACCTACAATTTAAACTATTCAATACATAAAGTAATTGAATTATATTCTATTGGTGCCTTTCCAATGGGCGAAGATAATGGTGATATTAATTGGTACTTACCAAAAGAAAGGTGGGTATTATATCCATATAATTATAACTTACCTAGATCGTTACGAAAATTTTACGAAAAAGCTCCTTTTGAATATCGATTTGATACAGAACAGCTTGAGGTAATTTACAATTGCGCTGATAGAGATGAAACGTGGATAACACCAGAATTAATTGAAATCTATAAAGATTTAATTGCTTCTAATATATTGCATACGGTTGAAGTTTGGAATAATGGCGAACTTGTAGGAGGTCTCTATGGAATTGCCCTAAGGGGAATTTTCTTTGGAGAATCTATGTTTTCTAAAGTATCACAAGCTTCAAAATGTGCATTGGTTAGATTATTGGAACATTTAAAAGAAAAAGGATTTGAAATGTGTGATGTTCAATTATATAATGACCACCTTGCAATGTTTGGCATTCAAAAACTTTCTTATGCAGAATATAAAAAAATCCTTGCCATTGGTTATGACAAGGATGTAAATTTTTAATTTTTTTCTTGAGTAACTTCATCTACTAAATACAAAATTGATTTATATTCAATCCCGGTTTCTTGGGAAATTCCAATTTCGCAGGTCCTACTATTGCTGTAACCGCATTCACAGTGATGTTCTTCGATTTGTGATTTTAATCCGATTAAGGCGGAGTTGTTTAACTCTGGATATGTAAATCCTCTATCTCCAGCTGTTCCACAACAGCCAACATTTTTAGGAAATAATACTTTATCGCTACATAAATTTGCTAATTCTATGAAATATTTATCAAGATTTAATTTTTTAGAACTGCAAGTTATATGAATACTAATTGATTTTTGGGTTTTATTGAATATGAGTTTATCTTTCAAATATTTTATTGTAAATTCAAAAGGTTCATAAATTTTTATTTTAGGTAGATTATATTTTTCGGCAAATTCATATAATCTATAAATGCAAGGGCTTGTATCAAATAGAATTGGGTATTTGCCATTGTTGGAAAGTTGTAGTAATTCATTGTATAATTCTTTTGCCATTAAGTCGCCTTGTTCAAAGTATCCTTTGCTTGCAAATGGCATACCACAGCATAGCTTTTCAACATTATTTGGTATTAGAACATTAAAATGTGCTTTATTTAATAATTTAAGCATTATTTCAGTTTGTGATAATTCAGTTCTTGTTGCTGTTCCAAATGTTCTGGATATACAACTTGGAAAATAAATAGCTATATTTTCAAAATCGTTTGTTTTGTGTTTGTTAAATTTATTCCCTTTGGGCAGGAATTTATTCCACACCGGTATTTTATGATTGCTAATTTTGTTTAATGCCAGATTAAATTTGTTGAAAATTTTATTATTAAACATTGGTTTTAGAGGATAAATTATGGATAATAAAGTTGCAATAGTTTTAGTAGTTTTGTCAAAATTATTTTTAATATAGTTTGCTATTTTAATATCAAATTCCTTGATATTTTTATGACGATAAAACTTTACGAATTTTCCTGTATCAATATGAACAGGACAAGCTAATTGGCATAATCCATCTGTTGCACATGTTTGATTAAAATAATAGTCATAATCTTTTAAGATGTTCTTATATGATGATTTATCATTTAAATTATCCAATCTTTGCAATTCTCTTGTAATTACAATCCTTTGTCGAGGTGTTAGAGTTAAATCTTTGGAAGGGCAGTTAGATTCACAAAAACCGCACTCAATACATTTATCAATAAGTTCATGTGCTGTAGGCATTGGTTTGAGATTTTTCAAGTGTATATTATTATCATCATTAATTATAACACCAGGATTTAAAATGTTATTGGGATCGAATAGTTGTTTGATTTCTTTCATAATGCTGAAAGCTTTTTCGCCCCATTCTAATTCTACAAATGGAGCCATATTTCTACCAGTTCCGTGTTCTGCCTTTAGAGAACCATTATATTTATTTACAACCATCTGTGTAATATCATCTATAAAATCAGCATAGCGTTTTATTTCTTTGGCATCGTTAAAATCCTGGTTGAAAACAAAATGTAAATTACCTTCTAAAGCATGTCCAAAGATTACGGCATCATAATAACCATGTTTTTTAAATAATTCCTGTAATTCCAATGTCCCATCTGCAAGGTGTTTAATAGGGAAAGCAACATCTTCAATAATTGTTGTTGTGCCAATTTTTCTCATTCCGCCAACAGCGGGGAAAATACCTTTTCTAATTTTCCAGAGTTGATTATATTCATCGGGAATATCGGTAAATGATATTGGAACAATTGTTTTAAAATCACTAAGATAACTTAATATTTGTTCAATATTTGAATTTAACTCTTGTTTTGATTCCCCGCTAACTTGAACTAAAATAGAACAAGCATCAGCTGGTAAAGTTTTTATAACTTCTGGTATACCGTGTTCATTTTCAACAGAACGGAGAGCGGCTCTATCCATTAATTCTACAGCGTCAACTTTACAGTTTAATTTGAGTTTAATAACAGCATCACAGGTAGTTTTTGTATCATAAAATAACATAAGGGATGATGCTTTAAATGGATTATCGTCCACTGTGTAGAGAGTAATTTCAGAAATAAAACCAAGTGTTCCTTCGGAGCCTACTAGTAGATGTTGAATTATTTCTATTGGATCTGAAAAATCTACAAAAGAATTTAAACTATAACCGGTTGTATTTTTTATTTTGAATTTTTCGGATATTTTAGAAAGCAATAAATTATCACTATGAATACGATTTCTAATATCAAGAAGATGTTGAACGAATTCTTTTTTAATTTTTAAAAAATCATCAACATTTTCTTTGTTACCAGTATCAAGAATATAACCATCTGAGAAAATAATTTTCATTCTTTTGACGGTTTTATATGTGTTTTCAGCAACACCACAACACATACCGCTTGCGTTGTTTGCTGCAATTCCGCCAATCATAGCTGCATTTATTGATGCAGGATCTGGACCAATTTTTTTCCCATATTGAGCAAGATGAGCATTAGCAATAGCTCCAATAACAGATGGGCCTAATGTAACAATTTTTTTATCTTGAGATATTTCTATCTTATCCCAATGTAAAGCAGTTTTCAATAAAATTGAATCGGTTATAGCTTGTCCGGAAAGACTGGTCCCGGCTGCTCTAAATGTGATAGGTAATTTGAATTGTTCTGCTAATTTAATTATATTTTGAACTTCATTTTCATTATAAGATTTAATTACAATTTTAGGAATTAATCTATAAAAACTAGCATCGGTTCCATAAGCAAGAGTTTCGATTGGTTTTGTGTAGATATTTTTATCTTTTACAACTTGCTTAACTTTGTGGATAAAATTCTTATAAATTGTTTCCAAATTTTCCCCCTAAAATATATTTGATGTTCCCCTTCTGCAAAAATAATAAAAAAAAATATGCTTAAAAAGAATATTTATACATTATAAGAAATTTTTGTATTTTACAATTAAAAATAATAAAATGGTTGTTTAATATGAAACAATATGAACAAATAATTGAAATTATGGAAAAAATGGAGGATTAGCTACTTTAGGATATTGATATAAAAATGTTGATACTACCAGTTGGGGTACTTAAACACCGCAAGCAACAATTAGACGAATTGTTCAAGATGAAAGATACTTTTTCAAAATTAGACCTGGTCTTTGGGCACTAAATAAAAATAGGGGATGAAGTTTTAAATAAGTTGAAACTTAAGAGACCTTTAGAAGATAATATTCAATTTGATCATACATATTATCAAGGATTAATTATTGAAATAGGTAATATGAAAGGGTTAAAAACATATGTACCATCACAAGATCAAAATAAAAATTTCTTAAATAGAAAAATAAAGGAGTATATCTCATTTTATAAAATACCTAATTTTTCGTATAAAAATTTAGTTGGAAAAGCAAAATATGTTGATGTTTTATAGTTTAATTCCAGAAATATGCCAGATTCATTTTTTGAAATCGATTTTTTAACTAATTTTTTGAATTCTTTTATCAAATTATCAGGATTACAGGACTTTTATAGTAGCTTTTACATAGTGAGTTCAAAAAAAAGGAAAAAAGAGTTTAAAGAGAAAATATCATATAATACTTTTAGAGATATAAAGAATAGAGTTGAATTCGTTAATTTTGATTATATTGCTAATTTACATGCAAAACTCAATGAGTTATATTTATTTAATTCCACTATTAAATAATATATAAAAACTAATTTCATTTTTTATTATAGTAATTTTTCTTTTATTCCCCAAAAAATTGTATTTTAGTAAGTTATAAAATAAAATGGTGTGCAAAAATGAAATTTAAATCAAGAACACATACTTGTGGCGAACTAACTTTAAAAAATGTAGGTGAAAAAGTTGTTTTAAATGGTTGGGTGCAAACAAGAAGAGATCTTGGCGGGCTAATATTTATTTGGTTAAGAGATAGGTATGGTATAACTCAAGTTGTTTTTGAAAACATCGAAAATGCTAAGGAATTAAGAAGTGAATATGTAGTTTCTATTGAAGGTATTGTTAGAAAAAGACCCGAGGGACAGGAAAATAAAAAGCTAATTACTGGCGATATTGAAGTTTTATGCGAAAATTTAGTAATTCTAAATCCAGCACAAACTCCACCTTTCCCAATCGAAGATGAATTAGATGTTAATGAAGAACTCAGATTAAAATACAGATATCTTGATTTAAGAAGACCTAAAATGCAGCGAAATCTGTTACTCAGACATAAAATAGCACAAATTACAAGAAATTATTTTGATAAAAATAATTTTGTAGAAATCGAAACTCCTGTGTTAATGAAAAGTACTCCAGAAGGTGCAAGAGATTATCTTGTTCCAAGCCGTATACATAAAGGAAAATTTTATGCACTACCACAATCACCACAGCAATATAAACAGTTGTTGATGGTTTCCGGTATGGATAGATATTTCCAGATTGTTAAGTGTTTCCGTGATGAAGATCTCCGTGCCGATAGACAACCAGAATTTACTCAAATTGATATCGAAATGTCTTTTGTTGATGTCGATGATGTGTTGACAACTTGCGAAGGACTGATGAAAGAAATTCTAAAAGAAACATTGAATTATGATTTAAAATTGCCATTACCAAGAATTCCATATGATGAAGCATTGGAAAAATATGGAAGTGATAAGCCTGATTTAAGATTTGATATGCAAATGATAACACTAAATGATATCTTTACTAATTCACAATTCAAAGTATTTCAGGATGTTTTATTGAATAAAGGAATAATTACATCTATTGTTGCTAAAGGTGCTTCAACATACTCCAGAGGGCAATTGGATCAATTAACAGAATTTGTCAAAAATCTTGGTGCAGGTGGCTTAGTTTGGATAAAAGTTAAAAATAACGAGCTTGAAGGTCCTTCTGTTAAATTTTTAAGCGATCAAGAAAAACAAGATTTATTGAAAAAAACAAATGCGCAAGATGGAGATTTAATTTTAATTTTATCCGGGTTAAAAAGAATTAAAACTCTTGAAATTATGGGTTCGCTTCGTCTTGAAATGGCTAAAAGAATGGAACTAATAAAACCTGAAACTCCACCAGCTTTACTTTGGGTTGTAGATTTTCCTTTACTTGAATTTGATGAAGAAACTAATAGATATTACGCAATGCACCACCCATTTACATCGCCTAAATTGGAAGATATTCCGCTTATGGATACTGACCCAGGTAAAGTTAAAGCTCGTGCTTATGATATGGTATTTAATGGAAGTGAAATTGGCGGTGGTAGTATTAGAATTCATAATGCAGATTTACAACAAAAAATGTTTGATGTTTTAGGTATTTCCAGAGATGAAGCAGAGGTAAAATTTGGCTTTCTAATGAATGCATTTAAGTACGGCGCACCACCTCACGGAGGTCTTGCTTTTGGATTAGATAGGCTTGTTATGCTAATCGCTGGGGAAAATTCTATAAGAGATGTTATAGCATTTCCCAAAACAACTAGTGCAATGTCTTTAATGGATGATTCTCCATCCTATGTTGATGAACAACAATTAAAAGAATTACATATAAAAATTGTTGATTAATTTTTAATTTAGGAATGTTCAATAAAAAATTGAGCATTCCTTTTTTTGTATTAATGAAAAAATTTAATATATTAAATTATTAAATCATGATAAATTAAAAAGACATATGATGGAATATATTTTAAAATTGTTAAATCCACCCAATAGCACTATTGAAGAACAGAGAAAAGTTCTGTTATCTTTTATGCTTTGGGTTGTAATTATTGCATATTTCCCGTTGAGTATTTATTTTTATTTCTCATTCCATAATATTATTTTCTATTATGCATTTTTTCTTTCTTTTTTCAATCTTTTTTTATATTATTTGCTAATTAAAAGGGGAAAAACAGTATTTGTAATAAATGCCATGCTAACAGTTAATTTCATATTTTATTTTTTGGAAGGTTATTTGTTTGGCTGGCATTCAATGTCATTATTTAAAATATTTTTATCAATACTTTGTGCCATATTATTAGAGTATAAAGAAAAACTATATTCTTTTATATTTATAGTTGGTTTTATGTTGAACTCTTTAATTATTACTTATTTCCCGCCAGTTATACAAGGGTATGATTTTTCTTTGATTCCCTTTTCTGTTTCGGTTTTAACATCATCTTATGCCTATATTGTTATTAAAATATTCATTAATAATAAAGTAAAACTTACTCAAGAAATGAATATTTTGCTAACAAAAGTTGAATTATCTCATAAGGTTATAGAAAATGTAAATATGGGAGTTATAATTTTCAAAAATAATAATGTTGTTTATAATAATACATGATTTGAGGAAAATGAAATAAAAATTGACTATTTAAAAGAATTGCTTTGTAATCATCAACACATTAATAAAAATTATATTGAAAAATATTTCGAAGAAAGAGAAAAATATTATAGAATAATAGGAGTTAATCTAACTACTGAAGAACAAAATAAATACTATGCTTTTTTTATTGATGATATTACAGATTTAAGAAGACAGCAAAAGTTATTAGAGCTTACAAGTGAAAAATTAGCAGGTGAAATTACAGAAAAAAATACATTAATTTCTATTTTAGCGCATGATTTAAAAAATCCATTTAATGCCATTCTAAACTATATCGAAATGCTTACAATTTTTAAGGATAATCCAGAAAAAGTAAATAGTACAATTGATAAGCTGAAAAATATTACATCAAATACATACAAATTTTTTGAAAATTTGTTGACTTTAATAAAAATTCAAACCAATAGAGTATCATTAAATTCAGAGAAGATAAAAATTAACAATCTCATAGAAGAAGTCATAAATGATAATCAAATAATAGCCGACTTGAAAAAAATTCGTATTACTAAACAATGTATAAATATAATTGTCAATTATGACTATATGATGATATACACAATAGTGAATAATATATTATCTAATGCAATTAAGTATTCTTATTCAGATTCTGAAGTCAAAGTTAAAGTTTAACTCAATAAAGACCTAAAATTGCAACAAAATAATATTACTATTTTCTCAACAGAAAATGTTGAAGATCGTGAATATTTAGAGATATCAATTACTGATAGTGGTACCGGTATATCTCAAGATAAGTTAAAAAAACTTTTAAAAATGGATAATATTCCGTCAGAAGATGGCACTGGTAACGAAAAAGGAACTGGATTAGGTCTTCTTATTTGTAAACAGTATTTAAATAAAATTGGTGGTATTCTTGTAATTAGCAGTACTTTAAATGAAGGAACGGAAATTAAAATATTTTTACCTTATAATGGGGAGGTTATATGATTCTTAAAGAGCAATTTAAAAAACAAGGGAACTTTTTATTTAAGTATCGTAGTTATTTTCCAATTCCATTTTTACTTTTTGCAATCATACTTTATGTATATGATAGAAATTTAGAATATATTTTATATAGGAAACAATATTATTACGGTGTGTATTATGAATATTTTTGTTTACTGATTAGTTTTTTGGGATTAATAATTAGAATTTATGTTGTCGGGCATTCTGCTAAAAATACTTCTGGGAGGAATGAAGCAGAACAAGTAGCAGATACAATTAATAAAACAGGATTGTATTCGGTTGTTAGACATCCATTGTATCTTGCTAATTTCTTTATGTGGATGGGACCAGTTTTACTAACAAGAAATTTCTGGTTTGTGTTAGCTGCAGTATTATTGTTCTGGCTTTTTTATGAAAGAATTATGTATGCCGAGGAACAATACTTAACTGAAAAATTTGGCGATGAGTATTTAAATTGGGCTAATAATGTTCCTACTTTTTTCCCAAAATTTAAAGGATTTGTAAAACCAGCGCTACCATTTAGCTGGAAAAAAGTTTTAAGACAAGAAAAGAACGGGCTATTTGCTATATTTCTGGTATTTTTAATTTTTGATATAGCAGCAAAAACTTATACACATGGATATGACTATAATCAAATTTATATCTATGGTTCTATAATAACAGCTATAATCTATATTGTGTTAAGATATTTAAAACGAAAAACAAAATTATTGGCAGATGGGAGATAAAAAGTAAGGCTACCTTTTTGGGGTAGCCTTTTGTTATTTGTATGTAAAATTATTTTTTCTTAGGATTTAAAGCACTTAACCCTAAAAATCTTGAAGATGTATATAATTCTTCTTCGATTCTTAAAAGTTGGTTATATTTAGCAATTCTATCTGTTCTGGAAGTAGAACCAGTTTTAATTTGTCCTGAGTTAGTAGCAACAGCAATATCAGCAATTGTTGTATCTTCTGTTTCACCAGATCTATGGCTTATAACTGTTGTGTATCCAGCTTTATGAGCTAACTCGATAGCATCTAAAGTTTCAGTTAATGTACCAATTTGATTTACTTTGATAAGAATAGAGTTTGCAGCTCCCATATCAATACCTTTTTGGAGGTATATTGGGTTAGTAACAAATAAATCATCGCCAACTAATTGTACTTTAGAACCAAGTTTTTGTGTTAATTTAACCCATCCTTCCCAATCAAACTCAGCTAAACCATCTTCAATTGAAACTATTGGATATTTATTAACCCATTCGCTCCATAATTCAATCATTTCATCAGATGAAACTTTTTTATCAGGGTTAGATTTAAAGAATTGGTATAATCCTGTTTCTTTATCGTACATTTCGCTAGTTGCAGGATCTAACGCAATTGCAACATCTTTACCAGGAGTATATCCAGCTTTTGTTATAGCTTCAAGGATAACTTCAACTGCTTCTTCGTTTGATTTTAAACTAGGAGCAAAACCGCCTTCGTCACCAACAGCAGTATTATAACCTTTTGATTTCAAAACATTCTTTAAATTATGGAAAACTTCAGCACCCATTCTCAATGCATTTTTGAAAGAGTCAGCACCTACAGGCATAATCATAAATTCCTGGAAATCAACATTATTGTCTGCATGTTTACCACCATTAATAATATTCATCATAGGAACAGGTAATGTTCTTGCGTTTACACCGCCGATATATTTGTATAAAGGTAAGTCAAGATATGCAGCAGCAGCTTTAGCAACAGCAAGTGATACACCAAGAATAGCATTTGCACCTAAATTAGATTTATTTGGTGTGCCATCCAAATCAATCATTAATTTATCGATTTCAGCCTGGTTTGTTGCATCTTCATCTATAATTTCTTCTGCAATTTTTTGTACATTTTCAACAGCTTTTTGAACACCTTTTCCTAAATATCTTGATTTGTCGCCATCTCTTAATTCAACTGCTTCGTTTTCGCCAGTTGAAGCACCACTTGGAACGGCTGCTCTTCCTACTGTACCATCTTCTAATATAACTTCAACTTCTACAGTAGGATTTCCTCTTGAATCTAATATTTCTCTTGCAATTACATCATAAATAGCTGACATTGTTTACTCCAATTTTATTTTAAAGGTAATATACAAATTTATAAAATAAATCAATAAATAACAATAAAATTATAAAATACTTTTTACTTATTTTATTATTTCTAATAAATTAAAATTCGGGGGACTAATGCGTGAAAATTTACTCCTAACAAACAATAACCATCCTCAATTCAATCAAGATGCTAAAATATATGAAAATATGTATACCTTGTTAGAGCAACAATTACAAACATGGGAATTATGTAAGTCTAATTATTCAGCTCTTGATAATGTGAAAATTAAAAAATTTGTTTTTGAAAATGGTATTACTATTAATGTTCAATTTAATCCTGCCCGTGTTATTTCTTCTACTGCTAAAGTTGATCCTAAATCAATAAAAGAAAGGAAATGTTTCCTTTGTGTAAATAATCTTCCAGAACAACAAAAGGGTATTATTTATAAAGAAAAATACTTGATTTTGGTTAATCCTTATCCAATTTTTAATCAACATTTTACAATACCCGATTTGCAACATACTCCTCAAGAAATTCTATCCAGATTTAGTGATATGTTAGATTTTTCAAAAGATTTAAATAAAAAGTTTGTTGTTTTTTACAATGGACCTAAATGTGGAGCATCTGCACCTGATCATTTCCATTTCCAAGCTGGACAGAGAAATTTTATGTCAATTGATAATGAATATGAGATTATAATCAATAATTGTGTTATTGCTAATAAAATTACTAATAACATCAGTAGTTATTTGGTTGGAGAAAATTATTTAAGATCTCATTTTATTTTTATTTCTAATAAAAAGGACCTTTTAATTGATGAATTCAATAAGCTATATAAAAGTATGGCTAACGGAGATGAAGAACCTTTAATGAATATTATAGTTTACTGGGATAACATTCTTGATTTGGAAGGCTGGCGAATACATATTTTCCCAAGAAAAAAACATAGACCAGATTGCTACTTTAAAGAAGGTGATGAAAATATAACTATTAGTCCAGCATCTGTTGATATTGGCGGAGTAATGATTACACCTTTTGAAAAAGATTTTGAAAAAATTACAAAAAATGATTTAATAAATATACTTCGAGAAGTAACTCTCTCAAATGATGAAATTTTGAGTATTTATGAAAATTATTTATCCCTTTAAAAAAATTGGAATTTAAAGAATTTTAATGTATATTTATTTTACAACTAAATATATTTAGTTTTACAAACTGTATTCTAAAAAACTATAATTAGGAGGTATTTTATGAAAATCAATAGTTGGTTGAAAAAGATTACAGTAATGGTTGCATTGATTGCAACAATTAATTTGTTCGTTGGCTGTTATGGTAGTTTTACTTTAACTAAAAAACTGTACAAGTGGAATGGTACTGTTGGTAATAAGTTTATCCAATCTGGATTAATGT
Organism: Ignavibacteriales bacterium; assembly: GCA_035361425.1. Taxonomy (GTDB): domain Bacteria; phylum Bacteroidota; class Ignavibacteria; order Ignavibacteriales; family DAOSCP01; genus DAOSCP01. The sequence continues at coordinate 55,897 of DAOSCP010000004.1, forward strand.
GGGTATTGTTAATTTTACCAGTTTATTCAGCTACTACTTTTATCGATTTTGTTGTATTAAATACTATTGAATTTTGGACTGATTCAAATCCATTAGCAATGAGCGAAAGCGATAAAGAAATCCAGATAGTAAAGAGTGAGAAATCAACATATCAGATTACAGCAACAAAAAATCAGTTTGAAATAATGGTAATTGAAGGCGAAAATATAGGGAAAAAAGCTACATTAAAATATAATGAAATAGAAAGTTCCTGGTATTTGAACGATGGAATAAAAGATATTAAAATTGCTGAGTTTGATGCAAGTAATTTAGCAAATTTAAAAATATTTACTCAAAATGGTGACGTCATTTATAAGTCACTAAATACATCATTCTAGAGTTCAGTAAGCTAAAAAATTGCCACTTTTTGTGGCAATTTTTTTATTGTTATAATACTTATTAATGGGGGATATATGCGAAAATTATTTTTAATGATTCTTATTTTTGCTTTTGTTGCAAAACCACAAAATATTTCTGATTCATTAACTAATCAGCTTTCTAAAATATTTAATAGTTATACAATTGCAGGGATGTCTGTAATTATTGTTAAAAAGGATAGTATTGTTTATCGCAATCATTTTGGGTAACGAGATATTGCAAAAAATTTACCAGTTAATGATAATACAATATACAGAATTGCTTCAATATCAAAGTCATTTGTTTCAACTGCAATAATGCAATCAGTTGAAAAAAATCAATTATCCTTAAATACAGATATTTCATCTATATTAGGTTTTCAAGTTAGAAATCCAAATTTTCCAAATGACCCAATAACTGTTGAAATGTTATTAACACACACTTCTTCACTTTCCGATAATGCAGGATATAGCACAATAGATGTTTTGAATCCAAATTTTTCTTCTTATTCACCATCATTATAATTAAATAAAAAACCTGGTGCTTATTTTACATATTGTAATTTAGCTTATAGTACACTCGGCTGTATTGTAGAAAAAGTTACAAACAAAAGATTTGATATTTATGTAAAAGAAAATATTTTAGAACCTTTAGAAATGAATGCAAGTTACAATATTGATGATTTTACGCAAACTGATTTTGAGAATATTGCTGTTCTTTATAGATATCAAAACTCTCAGTGGGTGCCACAAAAAGATAATTATAATGGTGTAAAGTCACAGCCCCAAAATTTATCTAATTATATTCTAGGTAAAGATGCTTTTATATTTCACCAACTGGAGGTTTAAGGACAAGTGCTATGGATTTAGCAAAATTTATGATAGCACATATGAATGGAGGTGTATACAAAGGGAAAAGAATTTTGCAAGAAAATTCCGTTCAACAAATGCATTCTGTAAAGTGGAGCTATAATGGAAGTAATGGAGATGGTTTATCGGCGTTCTTTTATAAATACGGTTATGCATTTCACTGGCCTAAAAATTTAATACAGGGGCAAAATCTTTGTGGCGTTCCCGGTGAAGCATATGGTCTATTAAGTGATATGTATTTTTCCCCTGATTCCTCTTATGGTATTATTTTTATTACTAATGGAGGTGTATTTGATTACGCAGCAAATGATTTTTATAATATCGAAGATCAGGTAATTAACGCTGTTTATAATTTTTTTTTATATCCAAAAAAAAAGTTATTGATAAATCCTTAAAAGAAGGTTTCGAAAAAAATTTCCCACCGGATGGCTGGGCAATAACTGATATGAATGGTAACAATTCAAATACATGGACAAGCTTTACAACATCTAAGCCATCTGGGGGCACAACAACAACCAAAACAGCAAGAATAAGTTATACAAAAAGTGGAATTTTAATAACAAAAAGGGTGTTAGTATCTGATACCTCTAAAATACTTTATTTTAATTTTCGTATATTTTGTGGTAATAAATATAGTTCTAAATTTGATGTTATGGTGAGCGAAAATTCAAATCAAACTGATATTTCTAAATATCAAATAGTAAAAACATATTTAAGAGATAATGCAAGGGGTAGTTATATTAATGATAATACACCTGTAAACTGGGAAAGTGATGCAATTGATCTTTCTATTTATAAAGATAAAGAGGTTTTTATAGCATTTAGAGTAGATAATACTTATGACGATGGTGGAGGCCCTAATTTAGCAGGAGATACGTGGGATATTGATGATATTAATTTATCTAGTACTGTTTCAAATGAAATTATAAACAATAAAAATTATGATATAGTAAAAATTTATCCAAACCCATTTAATCCATCTACTAATGTTGAATTTAGTTTGTCAAAAAAATCAAATGTTACATTAAAAATTTATGACATAAGGGGCAGATTATTAGAAAATTTGCAAATAGGTAATTTATTGCCAGGGTTATATAATTATCAAGTAAACTTAAGTAATTATACAGCTGGAGTTTATGTGTTTAACTTGCATATTGGAGAAAATTCAAAAAAAATAAAGGCAATACTATTAAAATAATTGATAATAATCACTAAAAATAAAAATTGAAATAATTTTGATAAAGAATTTAATTATTGTATATTAAGATTAGATTAACAAAATAATAGGTATAAAAATGAGTACCTTAAAAAATTTATATGAAAAAATGATTATGGCAATGAATGTTGAAAAACTCCAAATTCCGCTCACGGCTGTCAAAATTTATAAAAATGATGTGGAAATCCCTAAAGAAGTAAAAAATACCTTTGTTAATGATATTACTCTTACATCCTGTCAGGCATACAAACAAGGATATTTAGGCGATGCTGTTTTGCTTACTGCAGAAAATATTGGTTGTATCGCGGCAGCGATATCTTTTGGGCTAGTTGATCAAAATCAAGATAGACCTTTTGAAGGTAGCAGAGTTTACACAGATGTAATGAAAAGTCATGCCGAAAATCCTGATGAATTTATCCCACCAACACCAAAAGAGTTTACGGAAGGAATTGTTTATGCTTGTATGGATTCTGGAAGATTAGATTTTGCATTATTTGGTAAAAATGATGTTGGTAGATTTGAAAAAGTTGAAACTGCTAAAAAAGCTGTAGCTGAAATGATGGCTATTCAACCTGCAACTACGCAAGGAGTATTTTTTTTTAATACAGATTTTGATGCAATTGATATTATTCCTGATGTTGTAATTCTCAATGTAAGACCTGTTGAATTAACAAGAATTATACAGGCTTATCAGTTTTTAACAGGTGAAAGAGTTACAGCTAATATTGGGCCGGTAAGAGCAGTAAATTCTGATTTAATTGTTAGACCATATCTAACACAAGAAATAAATATAACTCCTTACTGTATTGGTGCAAGGTTGTTGGCGGTTTTGGACCCAAATAAATTAGGCATTGCTTTCCCATGGAAAAAATTTGAGATTATGGTTGAAGGTATGGTAAAATCTCAAACAGGTTATCCTTTTGAAAAATATCCAGGAGCTAATCCATACTCATATGAATAATCTTGTAAAAACTAATATACATATGATGGCAAAGTTAACTCAAACAGAGTTAACGCAAAGACATTTAGAAATATTAGAATTTGCTTACGAATATTATAAAAAGAATAAAATAGGTCCTCTTTATAATAATTTCTTTAAATTTGTAAAAGCTACAAAAGAAGAAATTAATAATCTTTTCCCACACGGACTTAATTCGATTTATACTTGGATCGGTATACCTATTCAAACAACAAAAGATGGGTGTAAACCAGCTGCCGAAATAACAGTAGAAAATCCCAGAGAAGTTTATTTAGATTACAATGCTACCACACCATTAAGAAAAGAAATAATAGAAGAATTAAAAAGTTTTTTTGATGCAAATAATAATTATGGGAACCCTAGTAGTAGTACAAATTTAGGCGTTAAAGCTCATGATTTAATTGAATTTGCAAGAACAAAAATTTCTAATATTATTAATGCTCCAGAAAAATCTAAAATTATTTTTACAGGTGGCGGTAGTGAAGCTATTAATATGGCTATTAAAGGAATAGCTTTTGCAAATTTTGAAAAAAAAGGATATATCATAACTACGGCTATAGAACATTCTGCAGTATTAAATTCAGTTAAGTTTTTAGAAAAACTTGGCTTTCAGGCAACTTATCTCAAGCCAGATAGATATGGAATTATTCATCCTGATACATTACAAGAAGCTATACAAGATAATACTATACTTGTTTCGGTAATGATGGCAAATAATGAAATTGGTACTATAAATGACTTAAATGAGCTAGCAAAGGTTGCCCATAAGTATAATATACCATTTATGACTGATGCAACACAAGCTTTTTGCAAAATCCCAATAGATGTACAGGATTTAGATATAGATTTAATGGCTTTTTTTGCCCATAAAATATATGCGCCTAAAGGTATTGGTGCTTTGTATATCAAAGATGGTATTTCTATTGAACCTTTAATACATGGTGGAGAACAAGAATTTAATTTACGTGCAGGTACAGAAAACACTGCTTTTATTTATGCTTTTGCTTTAGGTTCAATGCTTGCATACAGAGAAATGAATGTTGAAATAAAAAGATTAACTGAATTGAGAAATTATTTTTTTGAAAAATTAAAGGAAATTCATCCTGAAATTATTTTGAATGGACATCCTGAAAAGCGATTACCAAATAATTTAAATGTTGGCTTTAAGGGTTTCGATAGTGGGTCCATACTTTTAAGCTTAAATAAAATAGGTGTTTATGTCTCAAGTGGTTCAGCATGTCATGCTGGAAGTGTTGAAACATCTCACGTAATTAAAGCTTGCGGAATTAATACAGAAGATTATGGGATTATACGTTTTAGTTTGGGTTATTACACTACAAAAGAAGATATAGATTATGTCATTAAATATCTCCCTTCTATCTTAAAGGAACTCAAGAACTATTAATGATTGTTTGTTTTATTATAAAAAATTATTATATTGCTGTTATAATCTGGAGATTTAATGAATACTATAAAAATTATTGAAGAAAACTTCCCCAAATTATATTTAGATTATTTAAATGATTTTGAAAATGTTAAAAAATATTATTATAAAAATTTTCGATTAGCTGAAGATTTATTTGAAACTATGCAGCAAGTTATGAATAGTACTTATCATCAAAGAGATAAGTTGGTTGACATTTTAATCAAGCAATATAAAGGCTATTCAGTTTCTGAAAAAACATTAAAAAATATTGAAAGTTTAAACAATAAAAATACATTTGCTATTATTACAGGTCAGCAAGCCGGAATGCTTGGCGGACCACTTTATAATATTTATAAAATTTTTACAGCTATTAAACTTACAGAAGTACTAAACGAAAAATTTGAAGAATTTAATTTCGTACCAGTTTTTTGGATGGAAGTAGAAGATCATGATTTTGATGAAATTAGATATTTTAATTTCCTTGGTAAAAATTATGATTTTTGTAAAGTTAAATATGATGATATCGAAAAATTTGTAAATCGTGGTAGTACGGGCAATATTATCATTAACAATAAGATAAAACTATTTTTTGATGAAATCAAGTCATCAATTTTAACAACTCAATTTACTAATGATATAATCTCATCTTGTGAAAATATTTATAGCGAAGGAAAAACTATTGGGGATGCATTTAAAGAAATTTTATTCCAGTATTTTGATAAATATGGCTTGATTATTTTTAATTCGCTTGATACTTCTGTTAAACAACTATTAAAGCCTGTTTTTAATAAAGAAATTTCAAATTATATCGAGCACTCTGTTAAATTGGTTTCAATTAGTGCTGAATTAGAAGCTAATTATCATTCACAAATAAAAATTAGGCCAATTAATTTATTTTATTCAAAAAATAATCTAAGATACCCAATTGAACCTACTGAAAATAATACTATTTATTCGATAAAAAATCTTAACAATAATATATCACTGAAAGAACTATTAGAGGAAATAGAAAAAAAACCAGAGAATTTTAGTCCTAATGTAGTATTAAGACCTATTTGTCAAGATTATATTTTCCCAACAGTGTATTATGTTGCGGGGCCCGGAGAAGTATCCTATTTTGCACAAATATTGTCAATTTATGAAAATTTTAATATTGTAAGACCTATAATCTATCCGCGAGTTTCTGCTACATTGCTTGAAAGTTCAAATAGTAAAAGAATGGAAAAATTACATATAACAATGGAAGATGTGTTTGTTCCATTCTCAAAATTTATTGAGTTGATCCTTGAAAAAAATACAGAAAACAATATTTTGAATTCACTCAATGATGCTTATAATAATTTTATTCTAGATTATGAAAAAGTAAAAAAAGAAGCAATTGAATTTGATAAGAATTTAAATGACAACTTTAACAAAACAATAAATAATATCGAGCATTCACTAAATATTTTGATAGAAAAAATTAAAGCTTCACAACAGAGAAAAAATGAAGAACTTATAAATCAAGCAAAAAGAGTTTATAATTCTTTATACCCTCAAAATGATCTACAAGAAAGAAATCTTTACTGGATATATTTTGTAAACAAGTATGGTGATAAATTTATTGAACATATCTATAATAGCCTAAAAATAAATTTGTATTCACATCAAGTAATAACTATAAACCCGCAAATTAATAATCTTTTCTAAAAATTTATAATGGGTATGATATTAAAATAAATATATTTTAATGTGATTAAAGTGCTGTATTATAATTCTTGTAAATAAAAAATAAAAATCAATCTTATTATTTTTTATAATATTTATATATAATATTAATATAATGATAATAAAGTCAATGCTGATGTTGTAACTTATTAATATAATTACAATAATTTAATATAAAGGTATTGATTTTTTGAAAAAAAAGTATGATATTATAGAATTATTTATAAAAAAATATTAAATAGTTTATGGAAAAAGAGCCTAGTGTATTAGCAAAGCAAATTTCTATCCATGATTTAGCTTTTCCTAGCTGTTTATGCAATAAACATCTTGAAGTTTTAACAGCTAACGATTCATTTAATAATAATATTAATGTTAAAAATTTGCTTGATTACTTAAGTGATCAAGAAAAATTACAAGAATGGATTGAAAAAGTTAAAAACGGTGAAGGTATTGATAGTACTTATTTCCAAAATATAAATAATCAATATGTTTTGGTATATTGCTCATATTATAAAAATGATACATATTTATTTAATTTTATAAAAACTTCTGATACGCAAAATCAAAGGATGAAAGATTTGCACGATGCTTTTATATTTGATAAGGTTATGACGTTAGAAAAAATACAAGCATTAAGAGAAGAAATTAATTTAAAAAACAAATTAATTTCAATAATTTCCCATGATATAAAAAATCAGTTAAATACATTTCAGTTACTTGATGAAGATATGTTGCAGGAGATACAAGAAAAATGTACAGCTTATACTGCGCATAAATTTGAGCTTGTTTATCAAGTTTGTGATGCATTTGTATATTATGTGAATAACCTGCTTAATTGGATAAAAGCTAATAATAAAAATATCCAAGTAAATTTTGAGGATGTAGATTTATACGAAGTTTTAACAAATGTGGTGGAAATTAATAAAGTTCATTCAGAAAAAAAACATATTTCAATTATTTTTTCATCTTTATGCAGAACAAAAATATATAGTGATGTAACAATTTTAACTACTATTTTTGTGAATATTTTGAATAATGCTATTAAGTTTTCCAAATTAAATAGTAATATTTTTATAACACTTTTAGATTTACGAGATACGACAGAAATAATATTTCAGGATAATGGTGTTGGGATACCACCCGAACAATTAGAAAATATTTTTGAGCCTAAAAAAATTATGTCTACCCCTGGTACAATAGGAGAAAAAGGAACAGGCTTTGGCTTAATTTTAGTGAAAGAATTTTTAAATTTTATTGATGGACAAATTTTTATAGAAAGCAAAGTTAACGTTGGGACAAAAGTAATAATACGTTTACCAAAGAATAATAAACCAGAAAGAAACTAATTATTTCTTTTCCAAAATCATTTGGATGTTTAATTCTTTGTTATCTCTTATAACTGTAAATAATACTTTGTCATTTATTTGATAGTCATAAAGTAGAGTTAGTAGTTGTTTGTCATTCCCAATTTTGTGATTATCAAGTTTGATTATGATATCTCCAACTAGCAGTCCAGATTTATGTGCTGGTGAATTTTGCTGAATATTGTTAATTATAACTCCTTTACGATATTTAAGTTTTAAAGTTTCGTAAATATTATCGTCAATATTTTGAACTGATAAGCCTGTCCAGAAATTTCTATCGAATTTTTTGCCAGATTTCAGCACACTAATCATTTTTTCTAATCTATTAGATGGAATAGCAAATCCAATTCCAATATTGCCAGAACCACCTGCAGAGTATATTAAAGTATTCATTCCGATTACTTCGCCTTTGGCATTTACAAGAGGGCCACCACTATTCCCACCATTTATAGCAGCATCTGTTTGTATCATATTTGAGTAATATCTACCTTGATTAGGATCAAGTATTAAATCTTTGGCACTAATTACACCAACTGAAACAGTAGGTTGATCATTTAAATTGAATAAACCAAAAGGATTACCTAAAGCGATTACCCATTCGCCTATTAATATATCGTCATATTCTCCAAATTTTAAATATGGCAATTTGTAATTGGTTTCAATTTTTAAAAGACATATATCGGATTCATAATCTGTGCCTACTAATTTCGCTTTATAAGATTCACCGTTGGTAAGTGTTACAATGATTTTACTCCCTTTTCCCGCAACATGGTCGTTTGTTAATATATATCCGTTGCTGGAAATAATAAATCCGCTACCTACACTTTGAACTTCTCGAGAAAAAGATTGATCACCAAAGAAATGCCTGAAAAATGGGTCTTCGCTCCAAAAATCAAAAAAGGGATCGATTATTTTTTGTGTTTCGTAAACTGTTATACCAACTACTGCAGGGCTAATATTTTTTACTGTTTCGGTTATAGTTGTTTTTCTTTGTGAGGTAATATTTGTAAAACATCCGGTTAGCAAAAATGAAATTAGAATTATGAACTTAAGTATTGATTTCATTTGTTTTGCTCAAATTTTCTGATAAAAGTCCATTCAGTTTTTATAAAATCCTTAATCTCGTTTGTAATTTTTTTATGTTCTTGTTTGATAATTTGCAATTCTAATTTTGCTTTTTCAATCATTTCATTTGATTTTAATTTTGCTTCTGTAAGTTCAAGCTCAGCAGTTTTTAAATTTTGCATCTTTTCGCTGTTAAATTTATCAAGTTCGTTTTTTAATTCGTAATTTTCTTTTTTTAATTTCCATACTTCAGAAAGGCTTATCCCTAATAAAGCTATTGCATACAAAATTAAATTTTTAAATACCATATTAATAGTAAGATAGATTTTGATTTCTCTTTTAGGCTCAAAAACAATAAAATTATAACCAATCGGCACAGTAATCAGCAATGAAAGTATTATAAGATATGATAAAATTTTAAAATTTTTATCCCATTGAGAATTTTGTGAGTAAAGGTATCCTATAATTAAAATAACAAGTGAGATACCAAAAAAAACTGAGAAGTTTATATCACCGGATTGTTCGTTTAATTTTGTTACAAAATTGGATAATTGAATTAAAAGAATAATTAAAACCGGAAAAATTATTTGTAATATCTTTTTCATATTATTATTTATAATCAAATATTATACCAAAAAAGATTATGTTAAATCATATCAAGAATTAAATTAATATCATTGGTTGGTTGATAGCAAGTAAAATCTTTGCATAGATAAAAAGTAATATTGTTATTGAAAATTTCTTTATCTTTGAAAATTTCTAAATATTCTTTATTTTCTAGTAGGACTGGTATAAGAATGCAATTTTTTGAGAAAAAATGTCTTATTGTGCTATGATATTTCTCTGCTGTTGTTTTGAAAGGAAATAATATAACGAGTTGATGTGTGGAATATAAATTTTTAAATGTTGCGTTTAATAAACCTGCATATTGTATAGGATTGTTTTTAGCTGTTTTAAAGTATTTAGAGATTAAAATTTCTGAAATTTCTTTGTATATGATGTTATTTTCAAAATTTGCAAGATATATTATACTTTCCAAAAATTTTGCAACGGGAGATTTTATAGGTGTATCCTGGTAAATAATCGGGTTAAAATTGTTATATTTTGTTTCACAGTAGTAAAGATTGTTGCTCTTTGAGTCGTAGAAATTATTAATAACATAATTAGCATAAAATTTTGCTTTTTGATAAAATTTCAACTTTCCTGTTGCAATAAAGAGTGATATGCATGCTTCTATATAAGCGGCGTAGTCATCTAAATAACCAAATATTTGTTGGCTAGATTTTATTTCATGTAATAATTTTTTGTTTTGAAAGGCAAGTTTGGTGATAACATCAAATAAATTAATTGCCCTTTTTAAGTATGCTTCCTCTAATGTTGCATAAAAAAGGTTTATCAGAGCTGTAATGTAATTTGAATTATTATTTGTGAGTAATTTAGTATCAATATTATGTTTAGGCTTGTTTTGAATTCGGTAATTTTTTAATAAAAACAACAATTCTTTAGCAAATTTATATTTAGGATTTGATTTCTCTGGGTAGAAAAAATTTTTTGTTAATATGTATTTATTTTCAAATTCAATCGGAGTAAAAAATTCATTGAAATAATGTTCTAAATTATCAGGTATGCAATTTTTAAAATCTTCTTTAGTAAATAAGTAATATTCGCCTTCGATATGATTATGATCAGCATCAATACTTGTATAATATAAGTTTTCGCCATTACTAAGAAAATCTTCAATAAAATTATGCGTTTCTATTGCTATATCAAGAAATTTTGTGTTTCTTGTTAGATTAAAAGCTTTTGTATAGAGATTAATCATTTCAATATTGTCATAAAGCATTTTTTCAAAATGAGGTATTATCCATTCTCTATCAGTTGAATATCTATGGAAACCAGAATCTATTAAATCGTAAAAACCGCCATTAGTCATTTTTTCAAGGGAATTAAGGACAATCTCAAGAATTTTATTATTATTGGTTTTCTTATAATAATTTATCAAATATTCATAAGTTGTGTAATGTGGAAATTTAATTGAATTACCAAAACCACCGAATTCTTTATCGTGTAAGTTTAATAGTATGTAATTGGAATAATCAAAATCGAATTCATTAATTTCTTTAGTATTTATAGTTGATTTTGCGGAGTTAAATAAAAGATTAAAGATGTTTATATTTTTTTCAACTATTGTTTTTTTTTCTCTTTGATATATTTCGTTTATATTTTGTAATAACTGTAAAAAAGAAATTCTGCCATATTTAGGTATAGGAGGGAAATAAGTACCCCCGAAAAACGGAATTTTTTCAGGTGTAATAAATACATTAAGAGGCCAGCCAGCATTACCTGTTGTAGCAGTTACAAATTCAATATACAAAGCGTCTATATCAGGTTGTTGTTCTCTATCTACTTTAATTGGGATAAAATGAGTATTGAGGTAATCAGCAATTTCAGGATTATTAAAAGATTCATATTGCATTACGTGACACCAATGACAGGCAAAATAACCTATACTTACTAAGATTGGTTTATCTTCTTCTCTAGCTATTTCAAATGTTTCTTCTTCCCATAAGTACCATTTAGTTAAATCATTTGCGTGTGATCTAATATAAGGGGAACTTGAATTTAGTAACTTATTCATATATTTATAATTTCTTTTTTATAACAACAAAATTCAAATATAATTTGTTCAAAAAAAAATTTTATTATTAGAAACTTATTTTATATATTTAATTTTAGAGAATATAAAAACTATTATGAAGAATTTTTTTAAAATTTTATTTATTCTTTTGGTGCATGTTATTTTATTTGTAGGTATAAGCTATACTTATCGAAAGTTTGAAGTACCTATAGATGATATTAGTATTTCCATTTCAAAGAAATTTGAAAACGAAATAATTGTTAAATTTTACACTGCATATTATAAAAGTTTGATGTTAAAAAATCAATTGTTAGAATTAAAAGCAAATGGAATAGAAGATAGAAATGTTATAACAAACTTATTAAAAACTACATTAATAGGCGATAATGATTTATTCGGCGTCTGGACAGTATGGGAAAAGAATAAGTTTGATGGTAAAGATAATTTGTATAAAAATTCAAAGCCTTATCATGATAATACTGGAAGATTTATACCTTACTGGAATAGAGGAAAGGGAAACAATACTCTAGCTTTAGAACCTTGTGTTGATTACGATGCTGAAGGAAAACAAGGTTATTACTATTTAAAACCTAAAGAGACAAAAAGTTTTTATATAACAGAACCAACTACTTACAATATAACTGGTCGTAAAATTACTGTTGTAAGTTATTGTATGCCAATTATAAAAGATACAACTTTTTATGGGGTCGTCGGTATTGATCATTCATTAGATTTTCTGCAGGATATTATAAATGATATTATTAAAGGGGGTGTAGGTTATTCATTTATTGTTGATGAAAATGGCAAAATTTGGATATATCCAAGAAAAGATTTTAATGGTGTACAGTTGAGTAAATTAAATCCTAAATTAGAAGAAGTAGAAAAAAAACTACTCGAAAGGAAGCTTTTTGTTACAAATATAAGTGAGTTAAAAAATAGAGAAAGAGTAATGAGGTATGTTTATCAACCTATTATTTTAGAAAAAATTTGTTTGTTTTTTGTTACAGCTATTCCAGAAGATATTGTTACAGATAGATATAATAAATTTAGGATTTCTCTAGCAGCTATATTAGTTTTTTCTTTTATTTTGATTTTAATAATAAAAAGGTATTGACAAAAGGAAAATTTTTTTATATATTTGTATCGTATATAAATATAATCTAATATAAATATTATTTAACATCTATAAAATATTATAAAGGAAACTTTTATGAAATATAAGAATGAATATCCAATCGAAATTAAAAAAATTGCACATGAAATTGTTGATTGTTTCCCAAATATGATGAAAGTTTTATTGTTGGCGAATAAAAATATAAGGCCCGAAAAAGTTAAGCTATCAATGCATCATTTCCAAATTCTTAATATTTTAAATGATGAAGGGAATTTAACGGTTAATGAATTAAAATCAATATTAAAGCTAGCTCAAAGTACTGTTTCGCAGCATCTTTCTAAATTGTTGAAAGATGGTTATGTTAATTTAAAAATTGATCCATATGATAGACGAAAAACAATTGTTGAGATAACCGCAAAAGTTAAAGAGGTAATTAAAATTAAAAGAGAAGAATTTGTAGAAAAACATTGTTATTATTTAAATATGTTAGAAAAGGATGATAGAGAAAGAATTGTCGAAGCTTACAAAACTATATCGGAAATTACATTAAAAATTTTAAAAAAAGTGAAATTTTAATTACGGGAGCTTTCAATGATAAGGCTTATATTAACAAATATTTTATTGTTTAGTATTCTTGTTTTGGCTCAACAAACAGTAACGCTTAGTGTAGAAGATTGTATTAGAATTGGTAAAGAGAATAGTAAAACGTTAAAAATAAGTAAATCTAAAGTAATACAATCTGAAGCAAAATTAGCTGAAACAGATGCTAATTTGTATCCATCGTTAAAGCTGACCGCTGGGTATACAAGGTTGAGTGATGTTGGAAAACCAGATTTCGGCCCAGCTGGTGCATCAATTGCTAAGGCTTTTTCTCCGATATTAGATAATTATTCAACCAAAATTACTTTAAGTCAACCAATATTCACAGGATTTAGGTTAAGTTCTGCATCGGAAATTAGTGAGTATAATAAACTTGCCACTGAAAAAGAATATGAAAAAGATGAAAAACAGCTAATATTAGAGATTAGAAATTCTTATTGGACTTTGTATAGAGCAATTATGCTCAAGGAAAATATTCAACAAAACATTAAAATGATTGAAGCACATCTTGAAGATGTGGAAAATTTTAAGAAAAATGGATTTGCAACTGATAATGAAGTTTTGAAAGTAAAAGTGCAACTTTCGAATACTAAATTACTATTAATTGATGCTGAAAATGCAATTGAAATGTCGATGTTAGCACTTAATAGTTTAATTGGGTTACCTTTATCTACAAAAATTGTTCTTAAAGATAAACCTGAGTTTCTTTCTCTTGAACAATATGATAATAATGCTAATATATTAAATGCTCTTAACACAAGAGAAGAGATTGTATCTATGAAATACAGATTGGAAGCTGCAAATTCTGCGATAAATTTAGCCAAATCTGGATGGTATCCGCAAATTTTCTTTTTTGCAGATTATATTTATTCTAATCCTAATCAAAGATATTTACCACAAAAAAAGGAATTTAAAGGTAGCTGGGATTTTGGTATTACACTTTCATTTGATTTATGGAACTGGTTGTTGCCTAAACATCAAACAATACAAGCAGAAATGCAATACGAACAATTAAAGCAAAGTTATGAGTTGTTAAAAGATCAAATAAATTTAGAAGTTGTTCAAAACTATCAAAATATGATAAAAATGTATGAAAAAATCAAAGTTACTCAAGAGGCTAAAGAACAAGCAAGGTTAAATCATAAAATTACAAGTGAAAAGTTTAAAGCAGGATTAATTTCAAATTCTGAGCTTATTGATGCTGAGACATCTTTGTTACAAGCTGATATTAATTATTCATTAGCTATAGCAGATTATGAATTTGCAAAAGCTAAATATCTTAAATCTATAGGGAAATAATTATTTGAGGAATAATATGAATAAAGCAAAAATTAAACTAATAGCAATTATTGCGATTGTAATTCTTATCATTGTTTTAATATTAGCAAATAATAAGAGAATTATCAATCAAAAAGCGGCTAAACTTACAAAATTAGATTATATACCAGTTTCAGTATTTACAGTTAAAACAGGTGATATTAAAGAAGATATAAGTTTTATAGCAACAGCATATCCAAACAAAGAAGTTAACATTGCTACAGAAGTTGCTGGTAAAGTTATTAAAGTTAATTTTACAGAAGGCACTTTTGTTAAGGCTGGCGATGTATTAGTCCAGATTGATGATCAATTAAAACAATCTGCATATGAAAATGCTAAAGCATTATTTGATAAAGCTGAAAAAGATTTACAAAGGAATAAAGAACTTTACAATAGCAAGAGTATTAGTGATGCCCAAATGGAAGCCGCAGAACTAAATTATTATAATGCTAAAAATCAATTGAAAATTGCGCAAAAACTATTAAAAGATACAAAAATTATAGCACCTTTTAGTGGGTATATTACTCAAAAAATGGTTGAGATTGGTGCTTATTTGAATGTTGGTAATCCAATTGCTACAATTGTTGACGTAAGTTCTTTAAAAATCAAAGCCAATATAGCAGAAAAAGATGCCTTTAAATTGAAAAAAGGTGACCAACTAAAAATGACAACTGATGTTTACCCAACTAAAATTTATTACGGTAATATTTCTTATATCTCCCCAAAGGGTGATGATGCACACACCTATCCTATTGAAGTGATGGTTAATAATAGTAATGGTGAATTGAAAGCTGGAATGATTTTCAATATTAGTTATAATTACGAAGTAAAACAAAACAAATTAGTTATTCCACGTGACGCAATCATTGGAAGTATAAAAAATCCATATGTTTATGTTGTAAATAATGATGTTGCAGAATTACGATATATTAAAGCTGGAGAAGAATTAGGTAAATTTGTTCAAGTAATTGATGGGTTAAAATCAGGAGAAAAGGTAGTAGTAAAAGGAAAACTTAATATTACAAACGGTAGTAAATTAAAATCAACAGAAGAAAATTAAAGGTTTGAAAATGACAATAACAGAACTTTCAATAAAAAGGCCAACTTTAGTAGTTGTAGTATTTAGTGTACTGGCTGTATTGGGAATTTATGGTTATTTGCAACTTAATTATGACTTAGTGCCCAAGTTAACAGCACCAGTATTAACTATTCAAACAATTTATCCAGGCGGTTCTCCTAATTCAGTTGAAAATAATGTAACTAAAGTTATTGAAGATGCAATTATAGGATTGGAAAAGATAAGTGAAATTCGTTCTACATCTTCTGAGGGTTTTTCTTTAGTAATAATACAATTTGATATGGATGCAGATATAGATAAAGCTTTGCAGGATGCACAGAGGAAAATAAATCAAGTTGTTAATAAATTACCATCAACAGCAAAGCAGCCAGTAATATCTAAATTAGCTAATGATGAACTGCCAGTTTTAAGGTTAACAGTTACATCCAATATGGATGCTAAAGAGTTAAATCAATTTATAATCGATAAAATTCAACCAAGATTAACTAAGATTAAGGGTGTAGGATTAGTATCTCTTTTAGGTGGGGAAGAAAGAGAAATTAAAGTTAACATAGATGCTAATAAAATTAAAGCATATAAATTGAACTTATTTGCAGTTACCCAAACTTTAAAAGGGCAAAACCTTGATTTCCCAACAGGTAATGTAAAGAGTGAAGATGAACAATTAGTGGTGCGTGTTGCTGGAAAATTTAACTCATTAGATGAAATAAAAAATCAAACTATAGGATTGAGTAGGACAGGTGGGCAAATCAAGTTGAAAGATATTGCAGAAGTTTATGATGGCACTAAAGATTTATCGAATATTTATAGATTAAACGATAATACATCAATCGGTATGTTAATTGTAAAACAAAGTGATGGCAATACTGTTCAGGTTAGTGATGATGTGAAAAAAGAAATTGAGAGAATAGAAAAAGATTATGAAAAAGAAGGAATTAAATTTACAATTGCGCAAGATTCGTCAACTTTTATAATGGATTCTGCTAATGCAGTAAAATTTGATTTATTTTTGGCTGTGATATTAGTTGCGTTAGTTATGTTTGTGTTTTTACATAGTATTAGAAATTCGTTTATAGTTTTAATCTCTATTCCAACATCTTTAATTTCTGTATTTTTCTTGATGTATTTATTTAATTTTACATTGAATACAATTACATTGCTTGCAATGTCGTTGGTGATTGGTATTTTGGTTGATGACTCGATTGTTGTATTGGAAAATATTCACAGACATCTTGAAATGGGAGAAGAACCCAGAGTAGCTGCTTTAAGAGGAAGAAATGAGATAGGTTTTGCTGCACTTTCTATTACATTAGTTGATGTTGTAGTGTTTGTTCCTTTAGCTTTAATTACGGGAATAATTGGTAATTTATTGAGGGAATATGCTCTGGTTGTAGTTTGTTCAACTCTTATGAGCTTGTTTGTTTCTTTTACAGTTACTCCAACGCTTGCATCAAGAATTTCAAAAGTTGAGCATTTTAATCCAAATTCTCTATTAGGTAGATTTTCTATTTGGTTTGAAAAACAATTTACAAAGCTTGAAGAATTATATCAAAAAGTTCTTAGGTGGTCATTAAATAACCCCAAAAAGATAGTGCTTGGTATTATGATTGCTACAATATTTTCGTTTGCACTTTTTCCAATGGGCTTTATAGGATTTGAATTTTTTCCACCAGTAGATAGAGGAGAAATTATAGTAACAGCCGAATTAAAACCGGGTGTGACAATTGAAGAAACAAATAGACAAGTTCAAATTTTAGAAGCAGAACTTAGAAAAATACCAGAAGTAAATAAAATTGTGACTAATGTAGGTGCTTCGGGTGAAGGTATTTTTTTAACCTTTTCTAAGGCAAATTCTTCAGAAATATTGGTTGGATTGGTAGATAAAAAACAAAGAAAAAAGAGCACTGATGATTTAGCTCAAGATATTAAATTAAAGTTATCAACTTACCCAGGTATTACAGTTAGAGTTGCTCCAGTAAGCTTAATGGGAACTTCAGGTAGATCACCTATTGAAATTTTGGTTAAAGGAACAAATTATGCAGATGTATTGGAAGCAGGTAAACAAATTGTTAATATTGCAAGTAAAATAGAAGGTACAAGCGATGTGAGGTTATCTACAGAGGAAGGTAATCCGGAACTAAACATTAATATTGATAGAGATAAGCTTTCAAAATTTAATCTAACAATAGCTGAAGTATCTCAAAATTTAAGAATAGCTTTAACTGGTGATGATGATTCAAAATATACAATGAATGGTACTGATTACAATTTAAAAATTGTTTTAGATAACTTTGATAGATATAATCCTGAGGATTTAAGAAGATTTACATTTATCAATCAATTAGGTAAACCTATAGAATTACAACAGTTTGCGAATATCTGGATAACCACTGGACCTTCTAAATTGGAAAGATTTGATAGAACGGCAGCAGTTACCGTTAAATCTCAAGTATTTGGTAAAACAAGTGGTGTGGTAGCGCAAGAAATTATGAAAAAACTTAAAGATGTAAAATTTAATTCTGATGTTGATTATGAATTAATAGGTGAACAAAAGAACTTAGGTGATTCAATGAAGAGTTTGCTGTATGCATTATTTGGAGGTATTTTGTTTGTGTATTTAATTATGGTTGCTTTATATAATTCATATTTGTATCCATTTGTAGTTTTATTTTCTATTCCACTTGCAATAGTTGGTGCTTTTTTAGGATTAGCTTTGACAATGAAAAGTATTGGAATTTTTTCAATGCTGGGTATTATTACTTTGGTAGGTTTAGTCGCTAAAAATGCTATATTATTAGTCGATAGAACAAATGTTATGAAATTTGAGCACAATTTACCAACAATGGATGCTTTATTAGAAGCAGGAAAAACAAGATTAAGACCAATATTAATGACAACATTATCTTTGATTTTTGGATTATTACCAATTGCTTTATCTACATCAGCCGGTAGTGAAGTTAAATCTGGTTTAGGTGTTGTACTTATAGGTGGTCTTTCCAGTTCTTTAATATTAACATTAGTTCTAGTTCCAATTGTATATAATACCTTTGATAGAATAAAAGAAAAGTTTCCAAAAAAAATTAGTTAATAAAAAAAAGCGAGCCGAAAAGCTCGCTTTTTTTATTATTCTTATTTTAAGGATAATGAGCTATTTTTTCTTCCATAAGCAAAGTAAATTATTAAACCTATTCCCAACCATACAAAAAGCCTAATCCAATTATCAACCGGTAGAGAAAACATTAATAATAAATTGAAAAATATACCTAAAATTGGTAAAGTTATACCAAAAGGAACTTTAAATGGTCTTTTTGCATCGGGATTAGTATATCTTAATACAATAACAGCAATTGAAATAATCACAAATGCAAGGAGTGTACCAATATTAACAAGTTCTGCTAATATTCTCAATGGTAGTAAGCCGGCTAACATAGAAACTATAATACCAGTTAATATAGTAGATTTATAAGGAGTTTTGTATCTAGGGTGAACTTCTGAGAAAAACTTTTTGGGTAATAAACCATCTCTGGACATTGCAAAAAATATTCTTGTTTGGCCAATTAATAAAACTAATATAACAGATGTGATTCCTGTAAGAGCTCCTATATCAATTATGAACTGAACTCCATGTAAATCATGTGCTTCAAATGCTTTTGCGATAGGAGCATTTATATCGATTTGGTCGTATCTAACCATACCAGTTAGAACTGCAGTGACCGCAATGTATAATATTGTGCTTATTAGAAGTGATCCAATAATACCAATTGGTAGATCTCGAGCTGGATTTTTAGTTTCTTCTGCTTGCGTGGAAACGGCATCAAAACCAATATAAGCAAAAAAAGCAATTGCAGCCCCAGCAATAACTCCAATAGGTTGACCGGCAGCGTCTACCATTCCCCAAATAGTTTTACCAAAAAATGATACTCCACCAAAACCAAATGGTGCAAAAGGTGTGTAATTATTAAAATCAATATAAAAAGCACCAACAGCAATAATTAGCAATATAATTGATACTTTGACAATTACCATTATATTGTTTAGCGTGGAGCTTTCTTTCATCCCTCGCAAAAGAACAATACTAAGTACAACTATAATAAAAACAGATAATATATCAATATAAGATCCAGTACTGACAAAAATACCCTTGTCAATATCCAAATCAAAAGGTGCTTGACTTAAATAATATGGAAATTTGATACCAAAAATATTGAGAAAATCCTGTAGATAATGTGACCATCCGTGGGCAACAGCGGCTGCAGCAACAGTATATTCTAAAATTAAATCCCAACCGATGATCCATGCAAAAATTTCTCCTAATGTTATATATGAATATGTGTATGTTGACCCTGCAACAGGTACCATTGAAGCAAATTCAGCGTAACAAAGTGCTGCTATAAGGGTAACAAAACCGGCAAGAACAAATGAAAGAATAAGTGCAGGACCAGCTTTATCATGTGCTGCTATACCAGTTAATACAAAAATACCTGTTCCAATTATACAACCAATCCCAAAACTGATAAGTGCCCATGGCCCAAGAACTTTTTTTAACTGATACTTCCCTTCTGTACCAGATATTGCATCTTGTATTGTTTTTTTCCTAAAAATGCTCAATGTTACTCCAATAAAATAATTTTAAAAAACAATTAATAAGAAAAAAAATTGAAAATTGGAAATTAAACATATGAGAATAATTGTTTTTACTGTACATAAAAATAATTATAGTCATAGGAAAAAGGGCACTCTTTATAAAAGACTGCCCTTATTATTATTTCAATGTATTGTATAATTTAGGATATATGAGGGTATACATCAATTAATCAGTATAGCTTTTGTGCATTATTGGTAGACCAAGATTCTTATTTGCTTTATGTAATCCTGCATAAGCAATTTCATTAGCAGGGTTATGCTTAATACTCCATTCAAACATTTTTTTTGCGCCTTCGTCATCACCTTCGAGGTATAAGCATTCACCTAAACCTGCACAAGCTTGTGATGATTCAGGATCCAATTCCAATGCAGTTTCAAAATTTTCCCTTGCTTCTTTTATTTTTCCCATACCAAGATAAATATAACCTTTAAAGTTTTTGAAACTAACCTGAGATGGTAAACTAATTTCTATAGCTTTGTTTTCAAAATCATTTAATAGTTCAAGGGCTTTTTCGTATTCTTTTTTATCAAAATATTCATAAGCATCAGTGATGTATTTTGCTAATTTTTCATCGGATAAAACTTCATCGAATACTAATGAATTATGTTCTCTTGGCAAAGATAAGTTTTTGTTAACTTTTGCTAAACCTTCGACAGCGAAAGTATTTTCTGGGTTGTAAGCAACAGCATATTCGTACATTTTTTTTGCAGATGCATCATCACCTTGTAAAAAGAAAATTTCACCTAAGCCTGCACAAGCTTGTGAAGAAGTTTCATCAATTTCTAATGCTTGTTCAAAACATTTTTTTGCAGTTTCTATATCATTTAGTGCTAAGTAATTAAATCCTTTAAAGTTCAGAGATGAAACTTTAACTGACTTTTCAAATTCTTCAATTCTTTCTAATGCTTCTTTAAATCTTTTATCTTGAAATGCTTGATAAGCATCTGCAAAAAGAACTTCAAAATTAATTTTCTTTTTTACATCATCACCTTGGAGTGTATTATCATAAATTGGCTTTCCTAAAGATTTATTAACTTTTGCTAATCCATTGATGGCCATAGGATTTTGTGGGTTATGCAGTACAGCCCACTCAAACATTTTTTTAGCTTCTTCATCTTGATGATTAAGATAAAAAATTTCACCTAAACCTGCACAAGCTTGTGATGATTTAGGATTAAGTTGCAACGCTACTTCAAAACATTGTTTTGCTTTGATTAAATCATTTAGAGCTAAATATATTAGTCCTTTGAAGTTTTCTATCTCAGTAGTTCTTACTTTATAAAGTTTTTCAGCTTCAGCGACTTTGATAAGTGCATGTTCAAAATGTCTTTTGTTGAATAGTTGAAATGCTTCTTCGACTAATGCATTAATTTGAGTTTGATTATCTTCAGATGTTAATGAATTATCTTCAGGTAGTAATCCTAATTCCTTGTTTACTTTTTTTAATCCGGCTATTGCCAATGGATTTTGTGGATCGTAATTTAAAGCATATTCGTACATTTTTTTTGCTTCTTTGTCGCTGTTTTGCAAATAAAATAGTTCGCCCAATCCAACACATGCTTGTGGGGAAGTTGGATTAAGATTTAATGCTTCTTCGAATTGTTCTTTTGCTTTTTCATATTCACCAAGTGATAAAAAGCAGAAACCCCTAAAATTATAAATACTTGCACCTTCAGCAATTGAACTATCTTTGGGCAAATATTTTTCAGCTTCGTTAATTAATTCGATAGCTTTTGTAAAATCTTTTTTTGAGTAGCTATCGTAAGCTTGGTTAACGAGATTTGTGTAACTATGCATTGTTAATACTCCATTTTTATTATCTTTTCTAAGTACTCTTTATAATATGATTTTGGCATTTTTTCTAGTAAAGATTTAAATTGTTCTAAAGTAATAAAGTTTTGTTTAAGAGCAATTTCTTCAATACATGCAACTTTCATACCTTGTCTTTTTTCAATTGTTTGGAAAAACATTGAAGCTTCTAATAAAGATTCAGGTGTACCAGTATCGAGCCAAGCAACTCCTCTTCCAATTAATTCAACTCTAAGTTTTCCTTTTTCTAAGTATTTTTTGTTAACATCTGTAATTTCTAATTCACCTCTTGCTGATGGTTCTAAATTTTTAGAAATATTTACAACTTCGTTATCATAAACATAAAAACCTGGTACTGCATAGTTAGATTTCGGAACTTTAGGTTTTTCTTCGATAGATATTACTTTACCTTCTTTATCAAATTCAACAACGCCATATCTTTCAGGGTCAGATACAGGATAACCAAAAACTATTCCGCCTTCTTTATGATTTTGAACTGCGTTATATATGAAATTTAATTTCCCATAAAAGATATTATCACCAAGTATTAGGGATACTGAATCATTTCCAATAAATTTTTCGCCAATTATGAATGCTTCTGCTATGCCATTAGGTGCATTTTGTATTGCGTATTGTATATTTAAACCGTATTGGCTACCATCTTCAAACAATTTTTGATATAAAGGAATAGTTTCTTCATTTGAAATAATTAGTATATCTTTAATATGCGCTAACATCAGTATCGATAGAGGATAATATATTAATGGCTTATCATAAATAATAGTTAATTGTTTGCTATATAATTTAGTAATGGGATAGAGCCTTGTCCCAGCTCCGCCAGCTAGAATTATACCTTTCATTAACTTATTCCTAATTAATTGATTATAAAATTTATTAAATAAATATCAATAAGTGTGCCAAAATTAGGAACTTATTTAAATCCAATAAATTACAAATTCGGTAATTTTGAGATAATTCATTATATTTGCAATAAAAAAAGGAAATTTTAATGGAAAAATTTATAAAAATATGCCAGATAACTGAAATAAAAGATAAACCTAACAAAATTTATATTGATGAATTTGATATGGAAGTAGCGGTATTTTATGTGAATGGAAATTATTATGTTGTGGATAATGTTTGTCCTCATCAACATAGAAGTATATTGTGTGATGGTTTTATTGATGAAGGGTTTGTATATTGTCCTGCTCATTCATGGGAATTTGATTTGAAAACAGGTAAAAGAAAAAATGGTAATAAAGGAATTAATAGTTATGAAGTTATGATTAAAGATGGCTTTCTTTATGCCAAAATAATTCCTAAAAAATTTAATTGGTAAATGAAGATTACTAAAAATGAAATAATATCTATTGCTAAGAAATTAGGTTTTGATTTAATTGGATTTACAAAATATCAAAAATTATTAAATGAAGTAGATAATTTAAAAAAATGGCTTAATAATGGTTACCACGCTAAAATGGAATATATGCAAAAAAATTTGGATAAGAAAGAAGATCCACATTTGATACTCCCAGATTGCAAGGTTGTTGTATCATTAGGCATGAATTATTATCAAGAAATTGAATATAAACAAAATAAAGCTAAGATATCTAAATATGCTTTAGGGAAAGATTACCATTATGTAATGTGGAAAAAACTTCAAATATTTGTTGATGAATTGAAACTTATGGAAAAAAATTTAAGTTATTATTATAATGTTGATACCGGGCCAGTATTGGATAAAGCTTGGGCTGTGAAAGCAGGTTTAGGCTGGTTAGGAAAAAATTCTAATTTAATTAATCCTAAAAAAGGTAGTTTCTTTTTTTTAGCAACAGTATTTCTAAATATAGAAATTGATTTTGATGAGCAAATTATAACAGATCATTGTGGAAATTGTACAAGATGTATTGATGCTTGCCCAACTCAGGCAATTGTTGAGTCATATGTTGTTGATTCTAATAAATGTATATCATATTTAACAATAGAGAACAAAGAAGATATTTCTTTAGAATTCATAGGAAAGTTTGAGAGTTGGGCTTTTGGGTGTGATATTTGCCAGGATGTTTGTCCTTGGAATAATAAGTTCAGTGTTCCAACTCAAGAAAAAAGATTTTTAGAACATTTAATTGAACCAAATATTGAATTTGATTATTTCGATAAGTATACAAATAGCCAATTTAAGCAAAGATTTAAATTTAGTCCTATTACTAGAGCTAAATTAAAAGGTTTAATTAGAAATTTAAATTTTATAAGAGTTAGTAACCAAATGAAGAAAAATTAATCATATTAAGAAATAAATAAGAAAATTAGGAGAAAAACATGGCTAGAAATGTTAAAGTAGCAATTATAGGTTCAGGTCCTGCAGGATTAACTGCCGCTATCTATACAAGTAGAGCCAATTTACAACCAGTTTTATTTGAAGGTATGCAACCAGGTGGACAATTAACTATAACAACAGAAGTTGAAAATTTTCCAGGCTTTGAACATGGTATTATGGGACCAGAATTAATGAATATTACAAAAAAGCAAGCACAAAGATTCGGAACTGAAATTTTAAGCGAATCGATTGAAAAGGTTGATCTAAAACAATATCCATTTTACTTAAAATCTAACAAAGAAGAATATTATGCAAATTCTGTAATTGTAGCAACCGGTGCAACTGCAAAATTATTGGATGTACCAGGAGTTAACGAGTACATGGGTTTTGGAATATCAGCTTGCGCAACTTGCGATGGATTTTTCTTTAGAAATTTAAGAGTCGTTGTTGTTGGTGGTGGTGATAGTGCTATGGAAGAAGCAACATTTTTGTCTAAATTTGCTTCTGAGGTTTATATTGTTCATAGAAGAGATCAATTTAGAGCTAGCAAGATAATGGTTGATAAGGCAAAAAATAATCCTAAAATTAAATTTATCCTAAATTCAACAATAACAGAAGCTTATGGTACTAATGAAAATGGGATTAAAAAGTTAACAGGAGTAAAAATAAAAAATCTTGTAACTGGAGAAGAAACACAATTCCCAACAGATGGATTATTTTTTGCTATTGGTCATAAGCCTAATACAGAGATATTTGTTGGGCAACTTGATATGGATGAAACAGGTTATTTAGTTGTAGAACCAGGAACAACAAAGACAAATATTCCAGGTGTATTTGCGGCTGGAGATGTTGCAGATAAAAAATATAGACAGGCTATTACAGCTGCTGGTTCTGGATGTATGGCTGCAATAGATGCAGAGAGATGGTTAGAAGAACATAATTAAGTGAATAGTAGTTCGTTTTTACGTTATACTTTATACAAAAATAACTTTATAATAATAATAATTTTGTTACATTTGTAGTGTTTCTTTGAAAAATTAAGGGAATAAAATGAAATACTGTGCATTAATTCTTGGTGCTTCTTCTGGATTTGGTGCCGCAACAGCAAGAAAACTTAGCAAAGATGGCTACAATATCATTGGTGTACATCTTGACCGTTCTGCTACTATGCCAATAGTTGAAAAAATTATACAAGATATTCAGAATGATGGTAACGAAGCACATTTCTTTAATATCAATGCAGCTGACCACAAGAAAAGAGAACATGTAATTGAAGAAATTAAAAAAATTACAAATAATGAGCCATTAGTCAGAGTTGTATTGCATTCACTGGCATTTGGTTCATTACAACCTTTTATTGCTTTAAATAAAGGTGGTGAATTTATTACTCATAGACAAATTGAAATGACACTCGATGTAATGGCTAACTCATTAGTTTACTGGACACAAGATTTGGTACACAATGATTTAATGCCAGAAAATAGTAGAATATTCGCTTTAACTAGTTTCGGATCTCGTGTAGCATTTCCGTTTTATGGAGCAGTTTCCGCTGCTAAAGCTGCTCTTGAAGCTTATGTTAGACAATTAGCGCTTGAGTTAGGAAAGAAAAAAATTGCAGTAAATGCTTTAATGGCGGGTGTTACTGATACACCTGCATTAAGAAAAATTCGTGGTAACAACAAAATAATTGAATTAGCACTGGAAAAAAATCCTATGGGAAGATTAACAGTTCCAGAAGATATTGCAAATGCTATTTCAGTATTGTCTAAACCTGAAGCTATCTGGATAAACGGTGGTGTTATTCAAGTTGATGGTGGAGAAGACGCTATAAGTTTTGCAAATACATCAGTATTATAATATATAAAAAGGCTCAGTAATCATTGAGTTTTATAATCAATAGTCATTTCCAATTACTTATAATTTCAACTGTAAAAGTCAAAAAAAAGCTACCCTTGTGGGTAGCTTTTTTTAATATACAAAGCTTATTGACTAATATATTCTTCAACAAGTTTTATTACTGCTTTTTCAAAATTTTCTTGTGTATGTTCATCCATATAAGAAAGCAATTTTTCATAGCTTTTTTTTATGGCTTCCATTTTTTCATTAGTAACTTTAATACCTTTTTTAGTTAGTATAATATGAGCTTTTCTTCTATCAGATTTATCAGGTAATGTATCGATTAAACCTGCTTCGTAAAGTCTATCAATTAATTGAGAAGCAGTGCTTTGGGCTATATTTAGTCTATTAGCTAAATCATTAACGGTAATTTCAGGGAAATTCATAATTGTATTTAAAGCTCTAAATTGTTGATTAGTAACATCAACAGATAATTTTGGATTTTTCTTTCCTTTAGTTAAAGCACCTGTAAAAATTTGAGGTAATACTTTAACAATTCTATCAGCTCGGGTTTCATTCGTATTGCTGTTCATCTTTACTCCATTATATTTTTTTACTTACTACTTTTGCTTGCATAAATAATAATAGATAATCTCTTCCACCAGCTTTTGAATCAGTACCGCTTAAATTAAATCCGCCAAATGGATGACCTCCAACTAAGGCTCCTGTGCATTTACGATTAAAATATAAATTACCGCAGTGGAAATGAATTCGTGCATATTCTAATTTTTCTTGGTTATTTGAGTATACAGCCCCAGTTAACCCATATTTTGTATTATTAGCTATTTCAATTGCTTGTTTAAAGTCTTTAGCTTTTATTAAGGCTAAAACTGGTCCAAAAATTTCTTCTTGTGCAATAGTATCAGTAGGTTTAACATTTTCGAATATTGTAGGTTCAATATAGAAACCTTTATCATTTATAATATTTCCGCCATAAATAAGTTTATTCTCTTTTTTGCCAATTTCAATATAATTTAAGATTGTATTCATAGCTTTTTGAGATACAACAGGCCCCATAATAAAATTCTCTTCTGCAGGTCCTACTTGCAATTTTTTAACTTCTTCTAGTAATTTTGAAACAAATTTATCATACACTTTATTAACAATAATTGCACGAGAACAAGCAGAGCACTTTTGACCCTGGAAACCATAAGCAGAGGTTATTACACCTTTTACTGCTGCATCTAAATCAGCTTCGTCATCTATAATGATAGCATCTTTCCCACCTAATTCAGCGATAACTCTTTTTATCCAGATTTGTCCTTCATTTAATTTTGCAGCTTTTTCATTTATAGAAATTCCTACTGGTAATGACCCAGTAAATGCAATCATTCTTGTGAGTGGATGTTCAACTATTGTATCGCCTACTTCTTCACCGGAACCAGGAATAAAGTTAAGAACACCATCTGGTAACCCTACTTCTTGCATAATATCGCAGAATAATTTGCCCATCATAGGGCTATCTGAAGCAGGTTTTAAAACTACAGTGTTTCCGGTAACTATTGCTGCTGATGTCATACCAACAAGTATTGCAAAAGGAAAATTCCAAGGTGGAATAACAGCAATAACGCCTAAAGGTATATAAAATAATTCATTTTCTTCACCTTTAACAGGTGTTATAGGCTGCTTTTGTGAATATCTTAGCATTTCTCTGCCATAAAACTCAAGAAAATCAATTGCTTCTGCTGTATCTGCATCAGCTTCAGTAAAATTTTTACCAACTTCTTTAATCATCCATGCGTTAATTTCGTATCTTCTTTCACGTATAACCTGAGCAGCTTTGAATAAATATTCAGCCCTTTCTTCTGGTTTTGTCAATGACCAGGTTTTAAAAGTTTTGTGAGCTACTTCTATAGCTTTAATGGCTTGTTCTTTAGTTGCTTTGTAAAATGTAGCAACAATTTCATCTTTTTGGGATGGATTAATTGAATTAAATGTACTACTGCTTTTTACTTGTTTACCGCCAATAATAAGTGGATATGTTTTTCCAAGTTTTTTGGATATTAATTTTAAAGCTTCAGTTTGTAGTTGGAAATTTTTTTTAGATGTAAAATCTTTGATAGGTTCATTTTTAAATGCTTTTGGTTGCATATTAAAACCTTTATAATTGTTAACCATAAATTAAAACAAAAATATTTATTTTACAAATATATTTTTAATCATTTAGATAATTTTTTGAGGGCTTCTTTGATAATTTCTTCTGTATTTAATGATGAATTTTCTTTCAAAATCTCATTAATTACTTTTTCGATTGATTTTTCATGAAAACCAAGAACAAGAAGAGCTTGAACTGCTTCGTTTTTAGTGGTATAATTTGAAATGTTTTGTGTATTTCCAAATGATTTTAATTTATCATGCAAATCAATTATGATTTTTTCACTAGTTTTAATCCCAAGTCCTGGTACAGATTTTATTCTTACTACATTTTTGTTGAGTATAGCGTTTACCAATTCATCTATAGGCAATCTTGATAAAATATTTATCGCAAGTTTAGGACCAACTCCATTAACAGTTAAAAGTAATTCGAATATATTTTTGTCATCAAGTGTCTCAAAACCATAAAGCTCTAAAGCATCTTCTTTTACAACAAGATGAGTAAAAAGAAAGATTTTATCATTAACATTTATTTTTTCAGTAAATTGCAGTGGCGCAAATACTTTATAGCCAACACCATTAACATTTATTATAAAATAAGTAGGAGTTTTATAAATAACATTTCCTTCTAATGTTGCTATCATAATATTACTCTATTAGGATTATTTTGAATGAATTTTTCCCAACTATTATTATCGTTAGAATTTGTAAGTGATGTCAATTTAAATGCATGAGCAAGAGCTATAGCAATAGCGTCACTTTCGTCAAGAACTAAATTTTTATTAATATTTAAAAGTTTTTTTACCATATATTGAACTTGTTGCTTTGTCGATGCGCCATTACCTGTGATAGCTTTTTTTATTTCTCTTGGTGAATACTCGGCAATATTTACTTTTGAATGCAGAGCAGATAAAATTGCTGCACCGCGTGCGTATCCTATCTTCATTACAGCTTCAACATTTAAATGATAAAAGGCACTTTCAATTGACATTACTTCAATTGAATGCTCTTTACAAACTTTCTGAACAAATTGATAAATTTCATTTAATATTATTGGTAATTCTTTGATTTTTTTTAAATTTACTACTCCGGAATCGATATAATCTATTTTGTTAAATTTTTTTTTTATTATTCCGTATCCCATTTTATTTGTGCCAGGATCTATACCTAAAATTATCATAAATTACCCTTTGAATAAAATAATTCTTTTTCTTTGTAAATCTCTTCTAATGCATCTAACTCAACTTGCATTTGTTTTTTTGTGCTTTCAATATAATCTCTTATATCTCTAAAAGATTTTATCAATCTGTATGTTTCAGATTCTTGTAATTTTTTGATTGCTAATTCTTCTTGTTTAATATTATAATTTGTCTTTTTAATTTCAGCTATTAATTTATCTTTATCGGTTATTTCCTCAGTTTTTGGGATTAAAATATCTTGAGTTTCTAACATTTCCAGAATTTTATCAACTGTTTCAATATCATTATTTTCGTAAGCAGCTTTCAGGTCAGAAAATATTTTTTCAGCAGTTTCTTTCATGCTTTCATCTATAAGATCAGGGTGGCAAAGTTTGGTAGCTTTGCGAAATTTTGATTTAAGATCTTTTAACTGTTCTTCATTTAATAGATTTTTCCTTTTCATTTCTTCGATTTCGGCATGATATTTTTCGTAATCATCAAATGCATCGCGAAATTCATCTTTAAGTTCTTCGTTGTTTGGATCTTGTTCTAATTCGTATTTGACTAATTCTTTGCGTAAGAATAAAATTCTTTCGATGATAGTACCTACTTCAAGATTGTATAAAATTCCGAAGTCAATTATTTTTCGTTCTATATTTTCTTTTCTTTTTCTTAATTTATTCAATTTTTTATTTAGCTGTTTGAGATAAAAATTTAAAGTTTTTATATCATTTGTTTCAAAGAGATCAATCTTTTCGTTTAGGTTAGTTATTTGATCTATAAGTTTTACTACTTGTTCAAAGTTTTGTTTTTCAAGATTTTCAATTATTTGCGATAAATCTTCCTTGGTATTAAACTTTTTTAATTTTTTAGTTTCATTTATAACTTCATCATTTAAATTTAATAAAATAAGAGATCTTATCGTAATAAGTCGCCTGAAAAGAAATTTATTCATAAAAACTCCAGCAAACACCAAAATTAAAATTTTTGAATGAATTTGGTTTTATCATGAGTTCATTAAAATATTCCTGATGATTATAAACATCTGTAATAAATTCTACAGGTTCTATAGCGATGCTTTCTCTATCTCTAAATTTTAATCCATCGGCAGTAAAAATATAAACAACACCTTTTTCCTGAAATACATCTAATTTAATTTTGTAAGCTTCATCAATAAGATAAGTATGAATTTGGTTATCATTATTAATAATTAAATCTGTATAACATACATTGATTTTTCTATTACCAATTACTTTGTTTTCCAAAAAGTATAATTCATCGTCAGGGTTGAGAAGTTTTTTATAATTTTGTACAGGGCAAAAAGTTTCATCAATTAAAACAATAGTTTTTGATGGAACTGCTAAAATTAAGTTATCAATTTTTGAGCCAAGTTTAAAATATGGATGCCATCCACAACCAAAGGGAATTTCAAAATTATTTTCATTAATGCCAGATATAGTTATTTTTAAAAAATTATTTGATAATTTTAATGTGATAACAACCTTTAAATTGAAAGGATAAAAAGGAAATTCGTCATTATATAAAATCGTTTCAAATTTTAATTCAGCTTTATCGCTACATAAATTATAATCAATAAGATTAAAATCTTTAAATTTTATCAAACCGTGCATTTTAAGTGTATCTGTATAATCAGGCTGTGTAAATGAGTAAATGATATTGTGTAATTTGTAACTAAAATTTTTAATACGATTACTATAAGGCACCATAAAACAATTGCGGGCACCGGTATAAGTTTCAAATTCGGTTTCGTTTTTGTAGCCATCTAAAATGTTGATA
Organism: Ignavibacteriales bacterium; assembly: GCA_035361425.1. Lineage (GTDB taxonomy): Bacteria > Bacteroidota > Ignavibacteria > Ignavibacteriales > DAOSCP01 > DAOSCP01. Next base: position 87,402 of record DAOSCP010000004.1, read on the forward strand.
TGATGATTGTTAAGAGTAATATATAAATCAATAAATGTAAGTCCCTTTGATAATAAATTTAATTTTGTCTTTTCGTTATAAATTGAAAGACCATTATATTTACCTAATGAATAATCAGAAATTTTAAACATAATATGTTAAATCAATTTAATATCTTCTAAAAATTTAAATCTGTTACGAACATTATCGACTTCTTCAGAAGAAATATTATAAGAAATTATACCTTCGTAGTTTTCTTTATGCCCAAGATCGTTACCAAGTGGATCAAATACTCCACTAAAACCATTATAATTATTGTAAGGGTCAGTTCCTATTCTGTTAACACTTATAAAGTATGAAAGATTTTCAATTGCTCTTGCTTTGCTTAAGGCTAAATAATGTTCAATACGTTTATCTGGCCAATTTGCGATATTAATTATTAAATTAATTCTTTCTTTGGCATAAAATCTGAAAAGTTCTGGGAAACGTAAATCGTAACAAATAGAAAGTCCTATAGTAAAATCATTGACTTCGGTAATTACAGGTGTGTCCCCTGGTTTATAATACAAATGTTCTTTAGCATAAGAGAATGGATGTATTTTTGAATATTTTGTGATAATATTTCCATAATTATCAAAATGAAAGAGGGAATTATAGAAATTAAAATTATCATATTCTAATATACCAGCAAAAATGTTTGTATTTAATCTATAAGATAATTCTTGAAAAAAAGAAATTTGGTTTTGTGTTTGATTTTTAAAATTTTCTAAGTTCATAGTATAGGCGGTAAGTGTTAGTTCTGGGAAAACTAGTATTTTATGATTATCAAATTGATTATTAAGGATATTTTGGATATTAATTTTATTTTGCTCTATATTTTCAAACGATTGATTAAATTGTATTAACCCTATTTTCATATTTATTACCCTTTGTATAAAAAAAATATATGAAATATATTTAAAAAATACTTATATTTTTTTTTATAAAAAACTTTTTTAATTACTTTGAGGTATATATGGAACTAATACCTATTCTTTCAATGATTATTTTAGTTTCAACAATAGCCACATTTGGTTTAGCTATAGGTTCATATGCTATGTATAAAGTTAGAGAAAAGAAAGCAACACAACAAAAAGCACAAGCTCCAGCAACATATGAAGCAGAAGTTGTTACATCTACTGAAGTTAAAGATGTTCAACCTACACCTGTTGTTGTTAAACTAACGCAACCACAAGTTAGTAAAGCATTTGAACAGGTTAATATTAAAAAAGAAGAACAACAATCTACTCAGTCAAAACAAACAGAGGAAAAACAAGAAAGAAAAGGTGATATGCTCAGATGGCGTTGATAAGAAGAAAAATTAATCTGCCACTAATTTTGATAACAGGTGGTATATTAACACTAGTATCAATATATTTCTTTATACAGACACTACATGCTGTCTATGGTGCCTTTGGTGTAAAAGATTTATCAATATTTAATTTGTTCATATCAAAACCTCAAGGTGTTGCTATTTTTTATTCAAAATATTCTTCTGCTAATGATTCAAATTATACAAGATGGCTTAATGAAAATATTAATTCATGGGAAAAATATTTATCTTATAATAAAATAAAGCCGGAAAGAATTGATGATAAAGATTTAGAAAATGGTAAATTTAAAAAATATCAGTTAATTATTATGCCAGGTGCCAAAGCATTATCCGATAATGAATTGCTAGAATTAAGAAAATATATCGAGGATGGTGGGTCTATACTTACAACGGGTTCTTTCGGTACTTTAAATGAAAAGAAAGAATGGCGTGGTTGGGATTTTGTTATGACTGTTTTTGGTTCTAATTTTACTCACGAAATAACGCCACAAAAAGCACGTTCTAAGTATCATACTTTAAGAGGTAATACACCTCTTACGGCTGGTATTCCTGCCGGTTATCCTTTAAAATTGACAACAGTTGATAATCCTATTTGTCTGGAAGTAATGGAACCAAGAGTTAATCAAGCAAGTACCTGGTACAATTTTAGATATGAAGAAGGTTTGGTAGAAGAAGGAATTAAGAAAAATGCAGGTATAATTTATGGAACTTATGGTAAGGGACGCTTTGTATGGTATGGTTTTGAAATTACAAATATTGTTGGCGAAAACGAGGATTATGGATACTTCGAAAAGTTAATAACAAATTCTTTGAATTGGCTAAATTATAAGCCAATAACTTATGTCGTAGATTGGCCGCAGAGTTACAAAGCTGCTGGAATTTTTATCATTAAATTGGATGATAGTCTCAATAATTTCTATAATATATATAATTTTTGTAAAACAAATAATTTTACCCCTACATTTTTAGCAGAAAAGCAAACAATAATAAAATATAGTAAAGAAATATTACCTTTGCTAAAAATTGGTAATTTAGTTCCTATTGTTGATGTAGGATATCAATATGATAATACCACAAAAAAATATTCTCCTTATGATTATAAAACACAATATAATGCAATAAAAGATATAAAAGATTTTATAAAAAATAAATATGGTATTGAAATTTATGGTATTTCTGTTAAGCAAGGTAAATTCGATATGAATACCTTGAAAGCATTAAATGATGCCGATCTTAAATATTTACTAACAGATTCTTTGACAGATAGATCATTACCTTATGCTGTTTTTTTTAAGAAAAATCCTATTATTGTTTTCACAAAAACTGCAAGAGATGATATTGAAATAATTAAAAATTATAATTTATCTGAACCAGAATTCCAGCTTTATACTTACGAAGAAGATGTTGACAGAATTTTATTCGAAGGTGGAGTGTTTTTGCTTAAGAATAATACTTCTTTGCAATTAAAAAATGAGTATTATTCTGTAATACCACAATTATATGAATATATGAAAAGAAATAATTATTGGTTAACTAATCTTTCTCAACTTTACAATTGGTGGTATATAAGAACACATTTAGGCTCAAGAGTTGAAAAAATTACCGAAAAAAGATCGTTTGTAGTTATATCAAATTCTAGTAATTTTGATGCAGAAAATTTTTATGTTTATGTGGATTTAAATCAAGATACAAAAAAGATAGAAATTTCATCCGATATTATAGGACAAGAAAAACCAGAAATGAAATTGTTTGGGAATAAAATCTTATTAAAAATTAAAAAGTTATCATCCAATAGTTCTCTCTTTTATTACATAGATATAGTGAATTGATATGAAAAGAATAATTTTATTTATCGTTTTTATTTTGCAGCTATTTGCGAATAATAAAATATTATTATTCAAACCTTTAGATAAAATACAACCTAGTGAATATTCGGTTATTTCCAATAATAGTTTTCAAAATATTGAGTTTTTTTTGATAAATAATAAATATAATTATGATTTTCAATATCTTGATAATCTTGATAAAATTGATTCACTGGCAAATTATGCTTTGATTATTTTGCCGAATTATTCGGTAATAAAAACTGAAGATTATAAAATTTTGAAAAAAATGAAAGAAAATAGAGTTCCATTTATTTTATTCGGACAAATATATTCTATAAATAAAGATAAAATTGAAAACGTTACAGAAGATTTTGGTGATTTTGAATTCATTGATTATTTAAAGACATCAAATGTTTATATTAGTTCAAATACAAAATTTTCTAGAAATATTCCAACAGGGCTTACCGATTTAATAGTTATCAAAGATTCTATCCCGGGATATCGTTTTGATATGCCAATAGTAATTGCCGAAAAAAAATTAGAAAAATGTATTTTGGGATATCAGGATAATATTCTTTATTCTGCAATAGATTTTAGTGACTTACCTTTGAATGATCTTTTGGTAAATTCATATAAAAAAATTATTGCCAATTATATTGATTATCAACTCAATATTCCCGTTATTAGTAAGCATTTTATAAAGACAGATAAGCAAATTATTTTCATAAATCTTGTAGTGGAAGATGTAAACCAGCCAATTTCAGAAATGCTAGATACATTAAATAAGTATCCAATTAATTTTATAGCAACATCTAATTTTAGAAATTATAAGCCATATATTAAAAGTTATATTGATTTTATCCCTGTATTATATGAATCTGATTATAAATGGTATGGAAATAATTCACTAATTCCTAAGTTTAATAAAATTTGGGATGATTATAAAAAACAAAACAACTTTAAATATTTTATTTATAGATTTTATGGCAATAATTTAAATAGTTTACAATCTGAAAATTTAGAAAAATTAAAAATTCAGATTTTAATCAGTGATTATAATTTATCAAAAAGAATGATTGGGAATTATAAAGATATTTTTTATATAGGTAGACTAAATAATACCGTAAGTGATTATTTTAATCCTAATTTAAATAAGGATACATTGTTAAAGATAATTGAAAACGATATCTCTGTTAATAGATATTTAGGAATTCCATATAATTTTTATTTAAATGATCAGATAAATTATCCATCTTTTCACTTCAATATTGATAAACTTCACAAAACAATTAGAACGCTTTCAGAAAAATCAGAATTTATGCTTTACAGTGATTATTATGACAAAGTAAAAGAAATAGAAAACTGTGGTATTGAACTAACAACTGAAAGACGAAACAATATCTTACTTATTAAAAATAATAGCAAAAAAAATTTAGAAAAATTGTATATTAATATTTTAATACCTAAAAATATAAAAAAATATCGTTTCAATACAAAAGATAAACGAATTACAATTTTAAATTTATTAGATGATTATTTAATAACAATCGAAAATATACAACCAAATGAAACAATTAAAATACCATATAAAGCTGATTAGCATATTATTTATTTTTAGTGTTAGTGGTTGCGCCGAATTTTTTGTTGATTCTGAACCAATTAAAGATGATAATACAAAACTATCATCTTTTATCCCTAAAAACCTTAGTATTCAACAAATTAGTATTAATAGATTTGTTATAAGTTGGGATGCAACAACTGCTAAAATTGATGGTTATGAAGTATGGCGAAAAAAAGAAAATGAAGGTTATTTGTTACTCATAAAGTTGCCTGCTAATGTAAATTTTTATGTGGATACAACAGAAAAACCATCAATTACACACTATTATAAAGTAAGATCATATAAGGATACAATACTTTCTAAATTTTCTAATGAAGTTTCAACAGCATATTGGACAAAAATACCAGCACCTTCCAACTTAAAAGCAGTTGCAAGTGGAATTAATAGAATTCGTTTAACGTGGTGGGATAATACAGAAGACGAAGAATTTTTTGTATTAGCGTATAAACCAAACTTCCAAACTACTTATAAAGATTCTATTATTATTGAAAAAAACAGTGAGTTATATTATCTTACAAATTTAAAATATACAGAAGATTATAATTTTAAGATACGAGCAGTTAGTAGCAAAGGAAGATCTCTTTGGAGTAATGAAGTTACTACAAAGCCAATTAGCTGGAATTCTACGCCTGCTACACCGGTATTAAGCTATGAAATAGATTCCAATAAAACATTTATTAAATTAATTTGGCAGAATCTTGGAAATGGTATTAATTATGAACTAGAAAGGAAAATTGAAGACGACCACTACAGAACAATTTATGATGGTAGCTCATCGGAATTCATTGAAAGAAGCATATATTCAGGTAAAAAAATGTACTATAGACTTTCTGCCTATTCCACAGCTGAAAAAGTATATTCGGAATTTTCCAACATAATAGAAATAACGGTGACTAAATGAATGAAAAGCTTTACAAGTTTTTGGTAAATTCTTGTAATAAGCCAACTATAGTTGTAGATATATCAGGTGTAATTTTATTTTATAATAAATCAGCACAAAATCTTTTTAATATTCAAGAAGATTATACCTTACTTTTTGATCTTTTAAATGAAGATAGTATAAAAGATTTACGAGAAGCTATTAAATATGTGAGAGAAACTGATGAAGAGTTGGAAATAGAGTTAAAACTGGATAATAAGGAATCTTATGTTTTAAGGATATTAAAAATAGATGATAAAGATTATCAGGAAGTTTATTTATGCACTTTTGAAAAAATTAAGAAAAGTTTATATGATATAAAAACATTTTCGGGTGATAATAATTTATCTTTAAATCAATTTTTAAAATATTTAATAGAGTATTCAAGCGATTTAATTTTTATAGTAGATGGTTTGGGTTTTATACAAGATGTTTCTGAAAGTTTTTGTAAATTAATTGAAAAAAATAAGGAAGATATTCTTTATACCTCTTTTTATAATTATTTAAATGAAAATGAAAGAATATTTTTCCAAAACACAATTAAAAATGGTAAAGAGTTTGAACTAGAAGAATTAAGAGAAACATATTTAGAAATAGGAAATAAAATAGATGTTAAATATTATTTCCTTAAAATAGAAGTTGAAGATAAAGAAAATTATCTTATTATTTGTATACCACTGCATTATAATACAATAACAATAGAAACATCCAACAAAGTTATAGATATTAATTTACTGCGTAATATTTTACATGATGTTAATACACCTATTAATGTCATTTTGTTATTCATAAAGGAAATTTATGATAGCATAACAAATCCATCAGATGAACAAGAGATAAATTATAATATTATTGAGCAAAACTCAAATTATTTATACAAAATACTCAATACGTTTGCAGAATTTATTAGTTTAATTGAAAATGATGGACAAATTCAACTCAGTAAATTTAAATTTATTGATATTTATCCTGATATTGAAGAGGAAATTAATAACCTTTCATCAAAATATAATATTGAATTTAGCTTTGCAAAAATGACCACAACGGCTTTTATTCAAAATGATAAAGATAAATTATTATCTTTAATCAAAAATTTTTTGAATATTGTTGCTATTGCACAAATTCAAAAAATAATATTTTTTTCGGCATATCAAGAAGGAGAATATTTTATCATATCAGTTAAAGATAACTTTACTAAAGCTAGTGATGATTTTCTAAAAATATTTTCGATGTTGTTTGTTGAAAATAATGATAAGACGAGAAAAGATTTAGGTATATCTAAGTTACAGCACTCATTAGTATTAAAATTAATAGATTATTTAGGACTTAAATTAATTATTAACAATAGTGAATTTGGTATTTCTATTCCATTATCTTTTCAAAATTCTGAAAAAGATGAAGTTTTACCAAATAGCATAAAGCCAGAAGTAATTGTCTCAAAAGAAGATAATTCTACTGAGGGAATAACTAAACAACCAGTTATAATAGAAAAAAAAAATTATGAAGATTTAAGTTGCATTTACATCGAAGATCAGGTGGATTCTCAGTTATTATTTAAATCTCAATTTAGTGAATTGAAAAGAGTAGACTTTTCTACCAGTTTTGAAGATGCAATACCGATGATTAAGTCTTACAAATATGATTTTGTTGTTTTGGATATTAATTTAGAAGGCGAGTATAACGGTATTGATGCTATGAAGATTATAAGGAATACTAAGGGTTATGAAAATGTATTAATTGTTGGAGCAACAGCATTTTTAATGTCCGGTGATAAAGATATGTTTTTAAGAGCGGGGTTTGATGATTTTGTCCCAAAACCGGTAACAAAAGATAAATTATATCCTATTTTAAAAAATAGATTTAATTTTTAATTTTTTTTAGTATTTTTGTAATCAAAAATAAGTAAACTATGAAAAAGAGAACATATTTAATCTTAACACTCATCATATTTAATGTAATTGGGTGTATTGATTATTATCAGGAGTTTGAATTTAATAAGGATGGTGAAGGCAAGTTTTTTATTCATTACTGTATGAAAAGAAAAAATAATTTTTATGATACTACAATAAGTAGGCAATATAACGATAGTGTTTTCATATCTAAATTTTATCAATTTAATCCTGATACATTAAAAAAATTATACAGTGCAGATTTTGTTAAAGATATAGTGGTTAATAGTTTTTCTGATTCAGTTGATAATACAATTCATACTCAAATATCATTTAGCTTTTCTGATGTAAATAAATTATCTGAATTACCACCTCTTAGAACATTTGATATAAGCTATAAAGATGGTGCAGAAGGGCAAAAGGTATTTAGAGAATTTATACCTCCATTAAATGCTTTCTTTACAGTGCCAGATTCATTATTAACCTTTAAAGTAGTTGTATGGTTGCCGGGTATTGTTATCACTCACAATGCTCAGGAGTTATATAAAAATAGATTGACCTGGGAATTCCGACATAGCGAAATTGGAACAGGTAAAAATCTAATTGCAACGATAAAACCATTTAAATTGAAAGAAACACCAAAATGGTTGTACTATTTAAGTGGGAGTGTTATTCTTATAGTATTGTTTTTCTTGTTTAGACGAAGTAGATAACTAAGACAAAAAAGCAAACTAACTTATTTTTAAAGCTAGGTTATTAAATTTAACTTTTTATAAAAAAGAAATTTAAGAAAAAGTTAAACTATATAGTTAAATGCGATTTATTAACTTAAATAATCAAGGAGATAATTTAATGAGTTGGTTCACAAGAGCTCTGAATTATTCTGTAGGGAAAAAAATATTAATGGCCCTAACAGGATTATTCTTAATCACATTTCTTGTAGTCCACTTGACAGGAAATTTAATGCTTTACGGTGGAGAAGCGGCATTTAATAATTGGGTAGCTACACTTGAAGGCCCATTAGCTCCTTTTATTAAAATTATGGAAGTTGTATTAGTTTTAGGTTTTGTCCTCCATATTTATGATGGTGTTCGAGTTACATTGCATAATTGGGGAGCAAGACCAGAAGGGTATCACTTTAAAAGAACAGATCCAGGTAGTTCATTTGCTTCAAGAACTATGTGGGTTTCAGGAAGCATAGTTTTTATATTTTTGGTTGTACATTTAAGAAACCTTTGGTTTGAGTTTAAATTTGGTGCAGTTGCATTAGGAAAAGTTACACCTTTTCAAATTACAACACAAGTATTATCAGATCCAATTTATGGAACATTATATTTAATTGCTTCTGTAATATTGGGTTTCCATTTATGGCATGGTTTCCAAAGTGCATTCCAAACTTTAGGATTAAATCATAAAAAATATACACCAGCTATAAAATTTATTGGTAAAGCATATGCAATAATAATTGCTGGTGGATTTGCATCATTGCCATTATATTTTATGATTATAGGAGGTAAATAATGTTAAAACTTGATTCAAAAGTTCCTGCAGGTGATATTCGCCAAAAATGGAGCAATCATAAATTTAATATGAAGTTAGTTAATCCTGCTAACAGAAGAAAATATGATATTATAGTAGTTGGTTCTGGTTTAGCAGGTGCATCAGCTGCTGCTACATTAGGTGAATTAGGTTATAATGTAAAATGTTTTACATTTCATGATAGCCCAAGAAGAGCCCACTCTATTGCTGCTCAAGGTGGTATTAATGCTGCCAAAGCATATATCGGAGATGGTGATTCTATTTATAGATTATTCTATGATACTATCAAAGGTGGTGACTATCGTGCAAGAGAGGCTAATGTTTATAGATTAGCTGAAGTTAGTGCAAATATTATTGATCAATGTGTTGCACAAGGTGTTCCATTTGCAAGAGAATACGGTGGAATGTTAGATAATAGATCATTTGGTGGTGCCCAGGTTGCTAGGACATTTTATGCAAAAGGTCAAACTGGTCAGCAATTATTACTTGGTGCTTATAGTGCACTGAATAGACAAATTGCTAAAGGCACTGTTCAAATGTTTAATAGAAGAGAAATGGTTGATTTGGTTGTTATTGATGGCTATGCTAGAGGTATTATTTGTAGAAACTTAGTAACAGGCGAATTAGAAAAATATTCAGCACATGCAGTTATTTTAGCAACTGGTGGTTACGGTAATGTATTTTATCTTTCTACTAATGCTAAACATAGTAATGCTACTGCTATTTGGAGAGCACATAAAAAAGGTGCTGCGTTTGCAAACCCATGTTTTACACAAATTCACCCAACATGCATTCCACAACACGGTGAAGAACAATCTAAATTGACTCTTATGAGTGAATCTTTGCGTAACGATGGTAGAGTTTGGGTGCCAAAAAATCCTGGCGATAAAAGACATCCTAATGATATTCCTGAAGAAGAAAGAGATTACTACTTAGAAAGAAAATATCCATCATTTGGTAACTTAGTACCAAGAGATGTTGCATCAAGAAATGCAAAATTTGTATGTGATGAAGGACGTGGTGTAAATGAAACAGGGTTAGCTGTATATCTTGATTTTGCAGATGCAATTAAAAGAAAAGGACGTAAAGCAATTGAAGAAGCTTATGGTAACTTATTTGATATGTATAAAATGATTACAGGCGATGATCCTTATGAAGTGCCAATGAAAATTTATCCTGCTGTTCACTATACAATGGGCGGTTTATGGGTTAATTACAACTTAATGTCAACTATACCAGGTCTTTTTGTTGCTGGTGAAGCTAACTTCTCAGATCACGGTGCTAATAGATTAGGTGCAAGTGCACTTATGCAAGGTCTTGCTGATGGTTATTTTGTTCTTCCTTATACTATTGCTGATTTCTTAGCTACTCATAAACCAGCTAACGTGACAACAGATCACGAAGAATTTGAAAAAGCTAAAAATAATATACAAGATTTTGTTAATAAATTAATGTCTATCAAAGGTAATACTACAGTTGAAGAATTCCACAGAAGACTTGGAAAGATTATGTGGGATAAAGTAGGTATGTCAAGAAACGAAAAAGGATTAAAAGAAGCTATTGAAGAAATAAGAGCATTAAGAGAAGAATATTGGAGAGATGTTAAAGTTACTGGTTCAGCTGATGATTTAAATAATGTTTTAGAAAGAGCTGGAAGAGTTGCTGATTTCTTAGAATTAGGCGAACTTATGGCAATCGATGCATTGCATAGAAATGAATCTTGCGGTGGCCACTTTAGAGAAGAATATCAAACACCTGAAAACGAAGCTTTAAGAGATGATGAAAATTTTGCTTATGTTGCAGCATGGGAATTCAAAGAAGTAGGTAATTGGAAATTGAACAAAGAACCTCTTGTATTTGAAAACATTCAATTAAGTCAAAGGAGTTACAAATAATGGCTAGCAAGAAATTATCATTAACACTGAAAGTTTGGCGTCAGCCAAAAGGAAGTAAAAAAGGTGAGTTTAATGTATATCAAGTAAGTAATATATCTACAGATGCTTCTTTTCTTGAAATGCTTGATGTTCTCAACGAACAATTACAAAAACAAGGTGAAGATCCAATAGCATTTGAACATGATTGTCGCGAAGGTATATGCGGTAGTTGTGGTATGTTTATTAATGGTAGAGCACATGGACCATTGCAAGGTATTACAACTTGCCAGTTGCATATGAGACATTTTAATGATGGGGATACAATTGTTATTGAGCCATGGAGAGCAAAACCTTTTCCAGTTATCAAAGATTTAATTGTTGACCGTTCTGCTTTTGACAGAATCATGCAAGCAGGTGGTTATATTTCTGTAAATACTGGTTCAGCTCGTGATGCAAATAATATACCAATTCATAAAGAAACAGCTCTTGAAGCTTTTGAAGCTGCTGCATGTATTGGATGTGGTGCTTGTGTTGCTACTTGTCCTAATGGTTCAGCTATGCTTTTTGTGAGTGCTAAAGTTTCACAGTTAGCCTTATTGCCACAAGGTCAGGTAGAACGAAAAGAAAGAGTTGAAAAAATGGTTAAACAGATGGATGAAGAAGGATTTGGTTACTGTTCTAATACTTATGCGTGTGAAGCTGAATGTCCAAAAGGAATTCCAGTTTCTCATATTGCAAGATTGAATAGAGAATATATAAAAGCCAAATTAAGTTCAAATAACGTTGGTTTATAATAAAATAGGCTGGCGAAAGCCAGCCTATTTACTTTTAAGGGGTTACAATTAAGGGACGGGGGACTTTTAATACATCGTTTATAATTTCATAGAAAGTTTCTTTTGGTAATGCACCAACTGCCATTTGTGGACGATCGTCAACGGGTATAAATAATAATGAAGGAATACTTCTAATTCCAAAAACAGCGGCTAATTCTTGTTCTTCTTCTGTGTTTACTTTGTAAACTTGAATTTTGTCGCCATATTCTTTTTGAAGTTCATCTAAAACTGGGCCAACCATTCTACAAGGTCCACACCATTCAGCCCAAAAATCAATTATTGCTGGTTTTGTTCCTTGATATTTCCATTCTTGATTTTTTTCATAATCAAATACTTTTTCAAGGAATGTTTGTTTTGTTAAATGTTCAACTGCTGCCATTGTTATTTTCTCCTTATATATTTATTTTCTTATTAGTTTGATACATATGGATAATAAAAGTTACAAATTGTATCGAAATATTTTAGCTTCATAAATTATTTATCGTGCATGAGTAGGATGTATTTAGTTTTAAAAAGTTTCAATATTTTTTGTAAGTTCGATAATAAGCTTAAAATGTTCTTCTGCAACAGGTGTTATGGATAAACGATTACCTCTACGTGCAATTAATAAATTTGATAATATCGGGTGATTTTTAATTTCAGATATAGTTAAAATTTTTCTAAATTCTTCAATAAATTGTATGTCAACAGAATACCAAATTGGTTTGTTTAGGCTTGCTTTAGGTTCAAAGTATTTACTTTTAGTATCAAATTGAGAAGGATCGGGATAAGCTTCTTTGACTACTCTGGCTAAACCAACAATACCTGTTTCAGCATCAGCATTGCTGTGATAAAATAGAACTAAATCATTAATTTTTACTTCATCTCGCAGAAAATTTCTTGCCTGATAATTTCTTACACCATCCCAAACTGTAGTTTGATTGGGCGATTTTACTAAATTATCGATTGAAAAAACGGATGGTTCGCTTTTGAATATCCAATATTTCATTAATACACCTTTTTTTTTTATAACAATTATGAACTATTTAAAAGTTCTAATAGTTTAAAATATAAAAAAATAGTATTTTTGTAAATAAAAAAAATAGTATTATGATGACTTTGAAAGGTATGACATTAGAAGAATTAGAAAATTATTTTATTATTATAAATCAACCAAAGTATAGAGCTAAGCAAGTTTTTAACTGGCTATATAATCACAATGTATCGAGTTATGATTTAATGAATAACATTCCTAAAGATTTAAGAAATTATTTAACAGAAAATACAAATTTTGATACATTAACTACTGAAAAAATTAAATTTGATGACATAGAATATACGCAAAAGATTGTTTATAACACATTAGATGATAAAAAAATAGAAACTGTTATAATTCCTGATAAAGATCGTGTCACATTGTGCATATCAACTCAAGTAGGCTGCCCACTTGATTGTAAATTTTGTGCCACTGGACAATTTGGTTATAAAAGAAATTTATCAGCTGGAGAGATTGTTGATCAATATTTTATTACTCAACGTAGTCTTAAACAAAAAATTACTAATATTGTCTACATGGGGATGGGTGAGCCCTTTATTAATTTCGATGCAACCTTAAAATCATTAGATATTTTTACAAATGAATTAGCTACAAAATTAAGCAGGCATCATATTACTGTATCAACTGTGGGAATTCCTGATAAAATCATTAAACTTGCTGATTCTAAATATAGAGTAAAACTTGCATTATCATTACATTCTTGTTTTGATGAAATAAGAAGTAAAATTATGCCAATAAACAAAAAATATCCATTAAATGATGTTATTGATGCATTAAAATATTATTCTCAAAAAACTGGACAGAGAATAACATTCGAATATACTATGCTAGATGGAATAAATGATAGACTGGAAGATATAAATGCTTTAGTAAAATTAACTAAACAATTACCATCGAAGGTTAATATAATTCCTTTTAATAGTATTGAGCATATGATTAAGGATCCAAATTCCCTTTCGGCACAACTTAGGCCTACAAGTCGTGAAAAAATAGAAGAATTTGCCAACATTTTAAGGGATAAAAACGTAACTGCTTTAGTTAGAAACACACAGGGGAATAAAATAAAAGCTGCTTGTGGACAACTAGCTTTGGCAAATGATTAAGTGGTTGGTGTTGGTGCTTTTGAAAAACCAACTCTATCCAATTTTCCCCAGGTCATTCCAAGTCCTATGAATTCTTCTATTGTTGCCATAACTTTTGTAAAATCTATTATTAAAATGAAAAATAGACGATATATTACTGCATAAAGAACGAGATCATATTCTTCGCCTTCTGTAGCAACGCAGAACAAGGCAGTTGTTACATCAAGTATGGCTATAGTAATCCACCAGTAAAAAATTAAATTAGACATGCCAAAGAATAAGGCAACAACAATAAAAAAGATATTAGCTATTAAATTCATAGTTGGCCAAATAAGTGCTTCATAAAACATTGACCATAGTGTAAGAAAATTTGGTAAATTCGATGTAGGGTCCCACAATAAATGTTTATGCTTTCTTAAGGATTGTAAAATACCTCTTGTCCATCTATATCTTTGTTTAAGTAGGTTGTATAATTTTTCTGGTGCTTCGGTGTAGGAGATTGCCATTGGTTCGTATACTATTTTCCAACCAGCTTCACTAATATTTAAGGTTAAATCTGCATCTTCAGCAAATGTATCGTGGCTATACCAACCTGCAGCAATTATAGCTTTTTTTCTAAAAATTCCTATTGGGCCAGGTATAATGTTAACAGTTTTCATAAAACTTTGTGCGTTTCTGGCCATATTTAAGCCTTCGATATATTCCAATGCTTGTAATTTTGTGATGAGATTATCACGGTTTATTACTTTTACATTTCCTGCAACTGCTCCAACTTCTGGGTGTTGGAAATGCCTTATACCTAATTTTAATGTTTCGGGTGATAATATTGAATCACCATCCATACACAAAACAAATTCTGCTTTTGAAAATTGTATACCTGTGTTTAACGCTTTTGATTTTCCGCCGTTCTTTTTATTAATTAATGTAACTTTTATTGTATTTCCATATTTACCTTTGTGTAAGCCTACTAATTTTTCAGCTTGTTGGGCCGTATCATCGGTTGAACCATCGTTTACAATTATAATTTCGAAATTAGGATAATCAAGCTGTAATAATGAGCTAATTGAGTCGAATATCGTTACACCTTCATTGTAAGCTGGAACAATAATTGATACAAACGGATAAAAATTTGATTCTTCTTGATTTGTATATCTAACTACATTTAAGAAAGATAATATCAAAATAGCAAAATACCTTAGTAGTAAAGCAAAAAGAAATAGTGTTAATGCTATAACCGTTGTATAAACAAATAAACCACTCCACGAAAGTACAGTATAAGGAAGGGTAAATAAAATTATTAAAAAAGATATTATAGATAAGGACCCTGATATAATCATTAACCTTAATTTTTTTTTGCCTTCATCTTCATGTGAAAAAACTTTGTTTTCTTCAAAATTTTTGAAAGTTTGAATTGTTTTTGATGCACTCATAAATTAATTTTTTTTTGTTTTATAATATAACTAAAATCTATTAATATAACCAAAATGAATTTTCAAGTTGTTAAAATTTTCGTTATAGGGTAAAGAAATATTAACGGAAAACATGCCGTTTTTTGTTGAAAAAACACTTCCTAAACCATAACTTAATAAAAAAGTATTAGCTTTTAGCAATTCGGTTCTATATATTTGTACATATCCAATATCAGATAATATATAAAAGTAAGATTTATTTGTAGTATACAATCTAATTTCGTTGTTGGCATAATTAATTAAATTTCCTCTAAATTGAATTTCTCGATAACCTCTAACACTACTAAATCCTCCAACGCTAAATAAATCATTATAAGTTATATTGTTCCCTGTTTTATTTCGTGAAATGATATTTGTATAAAAATATAAATTGTTGAATATTTGTGTTAGATATTGAAAATTGAAAAGTAATGATTGCTGATTAAAATTCTTTTTAACACTTTTGTTAGATTTTTGAATTGTTGTTAAAGTTAGTGAAGCAAAGTAATTATTCTTTAATGGGAATTGAGTATTAAATTTCTCCACAGAAAAAGTAAAAGAATGCAAATTGCTAAAGTATTTTGGGTATTGCGAGTTAATCAAATTAACATTTGGAATTGAGTTTTCGTAATGTAAAGTGTAAGAAAAACTAATATCTGTATTAAAATAATATTCTAAACCAAAATTATAACTATTATTAATGAAGAGCGTATCATATTTATTCTGAGTAATTTTAATGTGTGCTGATAAATCATAGTTAAAGATAAATGGTTCGGTATATTCTATTGAGAAATCAAAAAAGTTTTGTTTGGGTTTATTCCAGTAAAAGAAAAATTTTCTTGCAGTGCCAAATAAATTTAAAATTGAAATATCAAATTTACCAAATAGTTCTTGTTTTTTATTTTGTGTTTGAGTAAAACCTAAAATTCCATCAAAGTATGTAGATTTTGTCTCATCTATATAGAGTTTTAAATAAGAATTTCCGTTTGTATCTAATACAATAATTGGTTTATTTGATAATTGTAAAAAACTGTATTTACTTAATCTCTTCGGAATATTTAAGATGTTGTTATATATAAAAATCGAATTAGGGTATATATCTATTATATTGTATAAGGTATTTTCTCTAGTTGATTTTAGACCAAAAAACTCTATTGCTTTGATTTGATATTTCTTGTTTTGGTTAAGTTTGTATGCAGGGTTAATAATGATTTTAGAGGAATTGTATGAATAAGATATACTATCCAAAGAGTAACTTACAAGTGGGTAACCATTGTTTTGATTTAATAATACTTGATTGAACAGGTGGGTAATATTTTCTTGATTTTTTATTTCATAAGTAAAGTAATTAGATGCAAGAACCAAAATTGTATCATTGTAAAATTTGATATTTAAGGATGTATCAATTATAATATTATTGTGGAGAAGATAAGTAATAAGTGCTTCTTTATCGTTTAATTTTGCTTGTGTAATTAGTAGTGTATCTTTTTGATTTGTTTTAATCAAAATTTTATAATTATTTGATAATGTAATTGAATATAATAGGATGATGAAAAAAACTATGTAACGCAAATAATGAAAAGTCATTAAATTTTTGTATATTTAAAAGTTAATTTTTAGATACAAAAATAAATAAAAAAAACTAATTTTCGGGGTTAAAAATGGAGCAACCAGTTATTTCAGTGGGGATTTTAACAAACAATGAAATTAAGTTTGAATTTCATGGGGACTATTTTGTAAATCAAACAAAGCAAATAGTCAATGGAAGATTTAAAGCGACTATACAAAATAAAGTTATAACTGTAGAAACTGAAAACCAAATTTTGACAAGCGCCGACGAGATAATTTTTACACCAACAGATTTTAATTCAGCTACTTTTGTATTAAGAGATGTTATTATTGGTATAGGGTTTCATTGGGAAGAAAAAGAAAAACAAAGTTTTCAGGGACAATTAAAATTAATTAAACAAGATGATAAATTACATGCTATTAATATTATTCCAGTTGAAAATTATTTGGAAAGTGTTATTTGTTCCGAGATGAGAGCAACTAGTTCAATGGAGTTATTAAAAGCTCATGCTATAGTATCCAGAAGTTGGTTGCTTGCACAATTGGAAAAGAATAAAGAACTAAAAGAAAAAAGTGTTAATTATGTTACAACTTTACAAACTGATGAAGAATTAATTAAATGGTGGGATAGAGAAGATCATAAACTTTTTGATGTATGTGCCGATGACCACTGTCAAAGATATCAAGGTATAGCAAAAATTTATACGGAAGCAGCCAAAAATGCTGTAAATGATACAGCTGGAATAGTGATAACAAATAAAGGTAAAGTTTGCGATGCAAGATTTTCTAAATGTTGTGGTGGAATTTCTGAAAATTTTGATCTTGTTTGGGAACCGGAGTTTAAAGATTATCTGCAAGCTGTTGTTGACTGGAAGCATACACCAGATGAATTCGAATTAGATTTAACCAACGAAGATGCTGCTACAAAATGGATTCTGGATACACCACCAGCATTTTGTAATACTGATGACGAAAGTGCGTTATCACAAGTTCTTCAAGAATATGATAAAAACACAACACCAGATTTTTATAGATGGGAAGTTAAATATACTCAGGAAGAAATTTCTCAACTTATTAATAAAAAAATTGATATAGACTTTGGCAATATTATTGATTTAATTCCAGTTGAAAGGGGAAAATCCGGAAGGCTTATTAAATTAAAAATTGTAGGGACTAAAAAAACATTAACAATTGGGAAAGAACTATTAATAAGAAAAGCATTATCTCCAACTCATTTATTTAGTTCGGCTTTCGTAGTATTTAAAAAATATAATTCTGATAATAATGTGCCATCAGAGTTTATAATTAAAGGGGCAGGATGGGGGCACGGTGTTGGATTATGCCAAATTGGTGCTGCTATGATGGCAGAAATGGGATATAAATTTGATGAAATTCTTTACCATTATTTTAAGAATATAAAAACTGAAAAAATTTATTAAGAAAGGATATCTTAAATGAAAATTGCAAAATCATTCAAATGGGAAATGGGACATAGGTTATCATTTCACAAAGATAAATGCGCAAATATACATGGACATTCTTATGTTTTGGAAGTTGAAATGGAAGGTGATATTTTGCAAGATGGAATGGTCCTTGATTATTACCTTTTTAATGTAATTATTAAACCTTTAATTAATGAGTTGGATCACTCCTGTGCTCTTCATAAAGATGATACTGAATTTATTGAGTTCTTTAAAAAGATGAATATGAAATTATTTATTATGGATAATTATCCTACTGCTGAAAATTTAGCTATCTATATTCTTAACTACATTAAAAATAAAGATTTGCCAAAAAATATTAAAAAAATTAAAGTAAAAGTGAAAGAAACAGAAAATACATATGCGGAAGAAGAAATATGTTTGTAATTACGCTACAAAATGGTGTTAAAATATGCTTATAAAATATAATGATGATTTCTCAATTAATGTTAATTATCCGTATTTAAATAAACCAAAGCATGTTATTATATTTGTTCATGGTTTTACCTGTTCATCTGATGATTGGGAAAAATTAATTAAGTTTTTGCAAGATGATATCCTGTGCATAACTTATGATTTACCAGGTCATGGGAAAACCACAACGCATGATAACTTAGATTACTATTCACAAGATTTTCAATTAAAAATAATTGATTTTGTAAAAGAATTTTTCCAGTTAAACAATTTTGGATTATATGGTTATTCCATGGGTGGAAGAATAGCATTAAACTACGCACTGACAAGAAAAATAGATTTCTTAATTTTAGAGAGCACATCTCCTGGGATAGAGAATGCTGATGAAAGAAAACAACGATATGAAGAAGATAAAAAACTAGCAGATTTTATTTCCCGACAACCATTAAAACTTTTCGTTGATGAATGGATTAACAAAGATATTTTTAAATATAAACAGCTACTTAATTCTAACGAAATTGAAGAATTAAAACAAAAAAAATTAAGAAACGCAAAAACAGGCTTAATTAATTCCCTGCTTGCTTTAAGTCAGGGTTTTATTGAGCCTGTTTGGAATAAATTAGAAAATTTAGACTTCCCTGTTTTGTTATTATCTGGTTCTGAAGATGAAAAATATTCAAAAATTCATAAAAGAATGAGCAACAGCTTGCCTAATGTTCAGAATGTTTCAATAAAAGGAGTTTCTCATAATATACATTCCATAAAAGCAGAAAGCTTATCCCAATTTGTAAAAGCTTTCATTGCTAATTTGTAGTCAGTGGCTTATTTTTAAAACTTCTAATTTTAGCAGGATATGCAAAAACAGTTACAGTTACTTTTTTATAAAACAAAAAATAACTATCTACAACTATGCTATATGATGGTGTGACTAATAAATCTGCTTCTGGCGCTTTCCTAAATGCCTTAAAATTTGCTGCTGCTTTTACGATATCATAACCTGTATTATCGTATTCGTTAGATTGATTGAAATACATGAAATTGTCATCTCCTGCAATGGGTATAAAATGAAATAAATAACCACGGCTTGCTGTGGCAGATATTTTATTATCTGTATACACTTCCAATTCCGGGATTGTTTCATATTTAATGTTTGTGCCCTGGTTTAATTCAACTATAGAAGAACATCCATAGAAAAATAAAGCAGTTAAGAATATTATTAATTTTTTCATAGTTACCTCAATTTTTAAAAAAATTATTGTTAAAAATAAAAAAAAATCATTATTTTTAAAGCAAATTTTTTGGATATATTATGAAAAAAATATTTATTACTGTTATATTAGTTACGAATATATTCTCGCAAACTTCTAAGATGCTAACCTACAACGAGTTAAAAATATTCAATGCATATTTCCCTTCTTCAGATATATGGAATTCAAATAATATTTTCTTACCATCAGTTAATAGTTTTAATAATGAAAATAATTTTTTCTTTTCTTTTTATAAAAATAAAGGCGAAAAGTATAATTATTCTTTAAGATTAGATTTACAAAGTTCATCATTTTCTTATTATCAACTATATCAAAATAAGCTTCAATTGTATAATGTATCAACAGGTTTTGGAGATAAAGATTTTAGTTTTGGAGTAGGATATACTTTCTGGAAAGGTGAAAAGCAATTATATCAAAAAGAAAATTTCTATACTTTATCTACAACTTTAAGACCGTTTAAATATCTTTCTGTAAGTTATGGAATAAATTCTACTTTTAAAGATAAAAACAATAGTTCATATGGAGAAGTTGGGATTAGACCATTTGGAAATGATATTTTAAGCGTGTTTGCTGATGGAGAAATTTATAAAAGCGATAAAAGTTGGAGTTATGGTATAAGTAGTAATTTAATCCAGGGAATGACTTTTTATGCATCTTATAATTCAAAGCATTATGTTTCTTTGGGCCTCTCATTGCAACTTAATAATTTAGGTATCTTTTCATCTTATGCTAGTCATTCAGGCGATAATATTACATCTAACTCAATTAGATTAGGAACATATCATTCTAATAAAATTATTCAATATATTGAAAAAGAAACAGTTAATAAATATTATAAGTATGAATTAAATAGAAATATAAATTATCAAAGATATCAATTTTTTGATAATTCTTATACTTTGCTAGGTTTGTTAAAAGAATTTGAAGCAATAAAAAATGATATATCAATCAAAGGAATTGTGATAAATACATCTGCTATGTATGTAAATCGTGAAATGATATGGGAGCTAAGAGAAAAATTAAAAGAGTTGAAAGATAATGGAAAAAAAATTATAATCTATATAGATAATGCAAATATTGATATTTATTACTTTGCTACAGTTGCAGATAAAATTGTTATGGATCCGCAAGGAATGTTATCAATTACAGGATTTGTTACTGGTAGAAGTTATTATAAAAATATGCTTGACAAAATTGGGTTAGGTTTTGATGAATTGAGATTTTTTGAATATAAATCAGCAGTAGAAACTATTTCAAGAACAAGGCATTCAACTGCAGATAGTATTCAAAGATTTAGAATGATTGAAGTTTTTTATGAAACATATAAAAAAGATATTTGTGCGGCTAGAAATATTAAAACAGAACAATGGGATACATTAGTTAATAAATATATTTATTATCTCCCCAAACTTGCGTTAGAAAATAATTTGGTAGATGTTATAGCCAGATGGAGTGAGTTACAAGATAATAAAGAATTGTTTGAAGAAAAACCTACAATTGGTAAATTCTTTTTAACTAAAGAAGATAACCAATGGAGTAAAAAGAAAAAAATAGCAATAGTTTATGCTATTGGTGCTTGTGCTATGGATGAAGGAATAACAGCAAGAAGATTAGTAAATGATATGAAGCAAGTTATGACAGATGATGATATTGTTGCTGTAATATTACGTGTAGATTCTCCGGGGGGCGATCCTCTTGCTTCAGATTTAATTGCTGAA
Organism: Ignavibacteriales bacterium; assembly: GCA_035361425.1. GTDB lineage: Bacteria > Bacteroidota > Ignavibacteria > Ignavibacteriales > DAOSCP01 > DAOSCP01. The sequence continues at coordinate 109,270 of DAOSCP010000004.1, forward strand.
ATTATTAGAAAATATAAAGATAAAAAACCTGTTGTGATATCTCAAGGTATGGTAGCAGCATCTGGTGGGTATTGGCTCTCTATGTATGGCACAAAAATTGTTGCATCACCTTTGACTATTACAGGTTCAATTGGTGTTATTTCTGGATGGGTTTATGATAATGGCATCAAAGATAAACTTGGTATTACAACAAGCAAAGTGCAGATTGGTAAATTTGCAGATATGGGTTATCCGTTTATTCTACCAATATTACCTATAGGTATACCAGATAGAAAGTTAACCCAGGAAGAAAGAAAACAAATGGAAGAAGGTATCAAAATTATGTATAAAGATTTTGTCGATAAAGTTGCGAAAGGTAGAAATTTAAAATTCGATGAAGTAGAACCAAACGCACAAGGCAGAATATGGATGGGGGAAGATGCTAAGAATATTAAACTGGTTGATGAAATTGGCAGTCTCCAATTTTCAATTAATCTTGCTAAAAAATTATCTAAAATAAGCGATGATGAAGAAATTGTTCTAATAGAATTTCCTAAACCGGGTTTATTTAATTTTCAAATATCTGAATTATTGGGAATAAAATCTTATATTACTAATAATCATATAGTAAATTATTTTAAAGATATCCAGTACCCTAAAGCAGTATTACCATTAGACTTGTATTTAGAATATTATCAAACAAGTGGGTTGTAATTTGAAAGAAAAAATATTAAAAATATTGTTTTTGATATTACTTCTTAATTTCCCAGTATATTCATTACAAGAATATGATGAAAATGAAATTAAAGCAGCTCTTATACATAAAATTTTAACTTATGTAGAATGGCCTAGTAATGCTGTATTTAAAAATGCTGAATTCCTAATTAAAGTTGTTGGATTTGATGAAGTGGCAAAAATATTGGCAAAAAAACTTAACAATACAATAATAAATGGTTTAAGAGTAAAAGTCGTTGTCTCTAATCCAAGTGATGATTTATCTGATGCTAATTTAATTTATTTATCTAATATCAGTAAAATTAATGCACAAAAAATTTTAAATAATAATGCTTATGCGCCTATTCTAATTATATCAAATGAATTGAATTATTATAATTTAAATTTTCATATCAGTTTATTTACAGTAGAAAATAAAGTTAAATTTACTGTAGATATGGAAGCAGCAAAAAAATCTAATTTGTTAATAAGTTCGAAATTAGTTCAAGTTGCGCGAAAGTATGGAGAAAATTGATGCCATTGTTACAATTAAAATCTATTAAATCAAAATTTATTGTTATAATACTTAGTTTAGTTTTAATACCTTTATTCCTTTCTGATTTTTTTATTTTTTATAGAGATATAGAAATTTTAAAGAAAGCTACAAAACAATCAGCTGAGACAACTTTAGATTTAGTGTGTGAAAACTTAGTTGCACCTTTAGATTTTAGAGATATTAACGAAGCAGAAAGACAATTAAAAATTGCAACCAATATTGATTATATAAATGGAATTAGAGTATATGATGATTTAAATAATTTATTTGTAAAATATGGGGCAGAATTTTCATTAGACAATATATCAAAAACGCAAAAAGTGAGTGGTGATAAGATATATATATTTAGAGAAATCAAATTTAAAGATAGAGTAATTGGTAAACTTGTTGCAGAAGTGAGCTTATCAAAATTAAATATTGAAATTAGAAATTATTTAATATTTTCTGTTTTACTAACATTTGTTATTCTCATATTAGTAGTTATAATATCACTTAAAGCACAACAACTCTTTTTAAAACCTATTTATGATCTAACAAATATATTCAAACGTATTTCTGATACAAATGATTATAATATTAGAGTAACCAAAATTACTTCAGATGAGTTTGGGCTTCTTTATGATGGTATTAATAATATGCTGGAACAAATTTTAAAAAAGGATGAAGAAAAAAGTAAAATTCTTAAAGATTTAGTAGAAAGTGAAAAATATAATAGAACACTTTTTGAAACAATTCCAGTTGGTGTTTCTGTTATTGAATTTGATGGCAAATTTGTTGATATAAACAATGAGTTTTCTAATATATTTGAATATAATACAAATGATATACCTAATTTGAACTTTTGGACAATCCTTAATCTATCAAACTCACAAAAAGAAGAAGTTATTTCATTCATAAAAATAAAGGGATATATTGAAACTACTGAACTGCCAATATACAGTAAAAGTGGAGTTCCAAAATTTGTAAGATTTGGTGCTGTTATTACAAATATTAATGAAAATGATTATATACTTACATTCTTTGAAGATATTACTAAGCAAAAAGAGATTGAACTCACAATTAAGAAAAATCAAGATAGATATGAAGCATTGATTAAAAATACTTCTGATGTTATAATTGTTTGTGATGGATATGGTAACATTAATTATATAAGTCCTTCATTTAAAAATAATTTTGAAGTAGATATTAACGATATAAGTCACTCCAATATAAATGAAATAATTACTAAAATCCTTAATTATGATGACACCATATTAACATTGTTTAATAAAATTCCTTCAGGAGAAACACAAATAATTCAATTTGTTTACCAATTACCAGAAAAGAAACCTAAATATTTTGAGGCACTAATAACTAACCTATTAGAAAATAATTCTGTAAATGGTTACATTTTAAATATCCGTGATGTTACTGAAAGAATAGTTAAAGAATTAGAAAAGCAAAAGAAAACCAAGGAGCAAATTTACCAATCAGAAGCTAAGTTTAGAGTAATTTCTGATAATGTACCTGATGTTGTAGCAATAGTAGATTTGAATTATAATGTTTTATATATTACACAATCGTCTTTAACTCTATTTGGTGTATCGCCTGATGATTTACTTAATAAAGCTATTATAGACCTGGTTGACGATAAAGATAAAAAATTATTTGAAATGCAGATAGAACAAGTCTTAAATAATTTTGAACATAACACTATTGAGTATAAATTGATTAGAACAGGTAAAATGAATGAAAAATTCTATGCTGAAGTAACTATGGGTGTTATTATAGATGATGAAAGTGCAAGAATTGTAGTTACTATTCGTGATATCGAACAGAAAAAATTAGCTGAAGAAAAGTTAAAAGAATCTGAAGAAAGATTTAGATTCCTGGCAGAAACAACAGGGGATGTATTATATAGATATAGATACGATGTTTTGCAGTATGACTATCTAAGCCCAGCTATTAAAGTTTTAACTGGTTATACATTTGAAGAAATTAATCAAATCGGTCTAGTAAATATTACAATAACCGTAGAGTATCCTGAACAATTGGAAGATGATGCAGGTATTCAGCTTCTAAATGAAAATAATACAAGGACAGTTGCACATTATCTTATAAGGACAAAAGATAATCAAGAAAAATGGATAGAAGATCACGCTTTTTTATGGAAAGAAAATGATAAAATTATTGGTACAGTTGGTATTTTACAAGATATAACTACAAGAAAACAATTAGAACAAAAACTTAAAGAAAGAAATATTGAACTAGAACGCGCTCTAGATGATTTAAAGAAAATGCAATCTCATTTTATTGTTACAGAAAAATTAGCTTCAATTGGTCAATTAACAGCTGGTGTTGCGCATGAAATAAATAATCCGCTTGGATTTGTATCTAGTAACTTAAATAGATTTGAAGAATATTTCTTTGATTTATATGATGTCTATAAAAAATGGGCATCTACAAAAGATATATTAGTAAAATTTGAAGATTATAAGAAAATAGTTGATGAAATAGAAAAGTTTGAGAAAATAATTGATGTAGATTATATTTATAACGATTTTTCGCATCTAATGCAAAATAGCAAAACAGGTATTCAGAGAATAAAATCAATAGTTGAATCACTCAGAGGATTTTCATACCTTGGCTCAGCAAGTGTTTCTATTGCAAATATTAATCAAGCACTTGATGAAACAATTGTGATGGTTTGGAATGAAATAAAATATAAAGCGATAATAGAAAAAGATTATAGTGAGATACCAGATATTGTATGTAATATCGGTGAACTTAAACAAGTGTTCGTAAATTTATTAATTAATGCTTCTCATGCGATAGAACAAAATGGAATAATAAATATTAAAACTTATGATGATGGTAAATATATATATATAGAAATAGCTGATAATGGTTGTGGTATACCTGAAGAAAATTTACATAAAATATTTGATCCATTTTTTACTACAAAACCTATAGGAAAAGGTTCGGGGCTAGGACTTTGGATTTCAGCAACAATTATTTCAAAGCATAATGGGGAAATATCTGTTAAAAGCCAAAGAGGGGTTGGCACTACTTTTACGATTAAATTACCAATTAATGTTTAGGGTTCTATGGAAAATATTGAAAATAGCTCAATTATAATAGTTGATGATGAACAGCCCATACTTTCATCCCTTAAAAGCCTATTAAGAAAAGAAGATTACGATATTACAATAGTTGATAACCCTAAAGAAGCTATAGGACTTTTGTTTAGAAATAAGTATGATATAATTATTTCTGATATGAGAATGCCAGAAATTAATGGTATTGCAGTTTTAGAAAAAGCTGCTGAATTTAATCCTAACTCGTTTAGAATTATTCTAAGCGGATATGAAGACAAAAATATTGTTTTTGGAGCAATTGCAGTCGGCTATGCACATGCTTATATGTTAAAACCCTGGGAAGATAATTTTTTAAAAGATGTACTAAAAAGATCATCTAGAATTGTAAAAAATATTATCAAAGTTGATAATAAAGATTTTCTCGGTAAATTAAATTCATTACCTGTTGAAAATAAATATCTAGATTACATAAAAAGTATCATTAATAATGAAGACGTATCAATAGAACAAATAGCAAAAATTGTGGAAGAATCTCCTGGTTTACTTTCAAAAATTTTACACTTGGCTAATTCTGTTTATATTGGTGTTGTTGGTAGAATAACGTCTGCTAAAGAAGCTATACATTTTCTTGGGCTTAGCTATGTATTGTCTTTATTAAGCACATTTGAAATTTTGAATAGTTATTACAATAGTTTGCCTATAAGTGTTAAAAATTTTATTTCTGAGTGGCTTAATATTGCTTCAAATCGTGCAAAAATTTTCGAAAAAATTATTCCTGAGTTTGATAACACTAAAAAGGATGTTGGATTAATATCTTGTATGTATTGGGACTTAGCTCTTCTAATTGAGGCTTGTTTATTCCCGGAACAAATAACAAAAATCCAATCAAATAAATATTTAAATACTCGTGAGAAAGCGAAAGAAATTTTTGGAGAAAATTATTTTTATCTTGCTACATTGTTGCTAGAAATGTGGAATTTTCCAGAAAGTATTATTCATAATATAAAAGATGTGATTAATAATAATTACCAAAATAATTTGGTGCAATTAATTATTTTATCCGATATGATTACGTTGAATATAGAAATAAATGATAAATTCCCTTCGGAAATAAGAGAAAAATATTTATATTTAAAATCTAAAAATAAATTTAATTAAAGTTATGAACAACACTTTTATACCAAATAAAAAAGTTTTATATATTGATGATGAAGTACATTTATTACATGCTTTTAAAGCTTTAATGAGAAAAGAAGATGTTGAAGTTTTTATTTTAGAAGATTCTACTAAATTTCAAGAAGAAATAGAGAAAAATGGGCCATTTGCAGTTATACTTTGCGATCAACGAATGCCGGGGCTCAAAGGAGTAGAAATTTTAGAAAAGCTTGCAACCACTCATCCTGATACTATTAAAATTTTAATTACTGGGTTTTCGGATTACAATGATACTTTAAGGGCTATAAATACGGGAGGTATTTCTAGATATATTCAAAAACCATGGAATGATGCTGATTTAAAAAATACAATTAAAGAAGCTATTCATAATTACAATTTATTACATGAAAATAAATTTCTTATCGATGAATTAAGAAAAAACAATTTGTTGTTAACAGAACTAATAGATGGTGCTTTAATTAAAACAGTTAAATTGCTAAGTGACATTTCAGGATTTACTAATCAAGAAGCAGCTGCACAAACTATACGTGTTAAAAAACTTGGTAATGCTATTTTATCTACTTATAAAAACTTATCTTTTGATGAAAGATGGCATGTAACATGCGGTTTTGAATTATTTAATTTAGGTATTTCATTGTTGCCTGCATGGTTACAGGTAGCAATTGCCAAGGGTGGGTTAAATACAATAACTCGTTTTCCTGCTGCTAAATCACATAATATATTAGCTGCCAATCTTTTAGATACGATACCTCAATTTTCGCCAGTTGCTAATATTATAAAATACTATACTAAAAATTATGACGGTACCGGTGAACCAGAAACAGATAATATTTCAGGTGAACAAATACCTTTTGGTTCTAGATTATTAAGAATAGTAATTGATTATGATAAACAGGCAAATGCTAATTATAAAGGAGAAGTTGTTTTAAGAGATATGATGAAAAATCCAAATATTTATGATGTGAAAATAATAGAACATGTTCTTAATAATTTAAAATCTCCACAACATGAACCACCTGTTGAAATGCCTAAAAATCAACCTATAAAAGTTAATCTAACAAAATTACAATCTGGAATGGTATTATTAGAAGATATTGTATCAGAAAAAGGTACAACACTTGTTTCTAAAAATATAACAATCACCGAACTAGAAATAAACTTTATAAGAATATGGGCTAGTGCAAGAAATGAAAAGATAAAAGAACCTATAGAAGTTATTATTAAATAATTATTCAGTTGAATTCAATAAGGCCATTGCCTTATCTATTCCCAAATGAGTTCCTGTAATAACAAGTGTATCTTTAGCTTGTAATATTTCTTTACCACCTGGATTACTTATTGTTTTCCCATCTCTTATTATTGCGATTATTGTAGTGTTTGTAAGGGCTCTTAAGTTTAATTCCTGTAATGTTTTATTTATATTTGGGTTATCTTCAGTAATGTATATTGTTTCTGTTGTACCTTGTGCCAATATACTTTCTACTATAGAGTTGATGTTGATTTTGGAATCTTTATCTCTTAAGAATAAATAACCTTCATTCCTAAAAATAGAAATTTGTTTCATGATAATATTTAAAGGTATATGATATTTTTCAAGAACTTTACTGAAGATTTGTAAAGATGTTTCATATTCTTCTGGAATAACAACGTTAGCTCCATTTTGTAAGAATTTTTCAACTTCTGAAACAAATTTTGTTCTTACTATTGAATAAATTGAAGGATTAATACTGTGTGCTAATTTTTGTATATGAAGTGAAGATGTTATATCTGATGATGTTAAGACAAGTATTTTAGCTTCCTTAACACCTGCCGATATTAAAACTTCTTCTCTTATTGCATCTCCAAATATTATAGGTTCAGTATCTTTAAATTTTTGAACAGTATCTGGATTTAATTCAATAATTGTATATTTAATACCGGTTTCTTTTAATACTCTTGTTAAATTTTGTCCTGTCAATCCGTAACCTACTATAATTACATGATCTTTATATTTTGAAGTTTTATTATCAATATTTATATGTTTAAAATAGAAATGGGGATTATTAAAATAAGTCATTAGGAAAGGAGAAAAAATCATAGTTATTACTGTTGAGCTTAAGATCAAATTTGATTGGAAATTTGATAAAATATTATGAGATTCTCCAGCTTGAAGTAATAAAAATGAAAATTCACCTATCTGTGATAACAATATTCCACTAATAATTGCAATCCTATTAGGGAATGGGTAGAATTTTAGAATCATGTATACAACAATAAATTTAATTAAGATTATAGATAAAGTTATAGCTAAAATCAAAATTATATTCGATGCAAAAAAAATAATGTCAAAAATTAGTCCGATGGCTACAAAAAAGAAAATATTTAGAATATTCTTAAAAGGCAATAAGTCTGCTACAATTTGATAATTGTAATCTGAATCGCTTAAAATTAAGCCTGTTATTAAAGCTCCAACAGCTAATGAAAAACCTAATTTATGAGTTATTATTGCTGTTATCAATATGATGATAAAAGAACCGATTGTAAATATTTCTGATGAGCGAAATTTTGCTATAAAGTGTATTAGCTTGGGTACTATTATTTTGGCTGCTATAAAAATACTTGTGATTAAAATTATTGATAATAATAACTTACTAATAAGTGTTTGAAAATCATAATTATTAACATTGCTCCCTAACAAAGGCAAAAATAATAAAATTGGTAAGATATAAAGATCTTGCGTAATGCTTATGCTAAATGAAATATCTCCAATAGGTGAATTTAATTGTTTTGTTGAAATTAAGTGATTCATTATAATTGCAGTGCTGGACATAACAATTATTAAACTTATAAATATACTTTGCCTGATATTAATTCCGAATAATAAAAGTAATATTATAACTAATGAACTTGTTATTAAAAATTGTCCATTACCTAAAATTGTAACATACCTACCTAATTGTTTTAATTTATTTAATGAAAGCTCAAGACCAATAAAAAACATTAAAATTGTGATACCAATTTCTGCTAAAATATCAATTGTTGAAGAATTTGTTATTATCTTAATACCTTGTGGCCCTATTAATATACCAAGGATGATATACCCAATTATGTTTGGAATTTTTATTTTATTAGTTAAATATATAACTGGTATTACCAATAAAAACAGTATTGCTATTTGATTTAATAGTTCCATTTGATATATTAGTTTTTTAAAAAAAATTAGATATTTAAATGTATAGAAATTATTTTATTTTAGCAAGATATACTAAAGAATTAAATGATATTCTTCCTCAATCAATAATAATTAATATTTTTACTCATCAAAAAGATGTTTTAAATATAACCCTTAAGACAAAAGATAATGAGTTTGTTACTTTAGAAATTTCAGTTAATCCTGGTTTTCCATATATTAGATTTTTTCATAAAGAGATTAAAGTAAAAAAATATGTTAAAATTTTTGATGAAATTATCGGTAGAAAAATATTAAATATTAAAATTTCTAAGAGTGATAGAATTATAAAATTTGAATTAGGAGGCGCAATCCTTTTTTATGCAATACGTGGAAAGTTTACAAATGTTTATCTAATGGACACGGAATTTATCAGCTTTACAAAAGTTGATAATAATGAATTAAAAAATATTTATAATGAATTTAATTCAAATGTGTTTGTTAATAATGTCGAATTTCAATTCAATAATAATTCGATTTTATCAGTTGAAGATATCGAAAAACTAAAGAGAGATTATCCAATAATTTCTAAAGAAATTTGGTTGGTATATAAAGAAAATAATTGTCAATCTATTGATGATCTTAAAAATATTTTAGAAAAATTATTAACAAATGATTTGATTGTTCTTAAAAGAAGCAATAATATTTTGTTTGCTGTTGAAGGTTTGCTTTCAGATAATAATTTAAATGATGTAATATTATACAAAGGTAATTTGGTAAAGAATGTATTAAATAAATTTATTATTGAATATCGTCAACAAGAGAACTTAAACAAAATATATAAAAATATTACTGCGCATTTAACTAAAGAATTAAACAAAATATCTAATACTCTAAATCATTTGAAAAACTTCTTTGAAAATGAAAAATATGATAAGTATTATGAAAATATAGCTAATAATTTGATGATTAATATCAACAATATCAGGCCAGGGATGGATAAAATTAGTATGGTAGATATTTATACACAAGAAAATTTAGAAGTGAAATTGAATCCAAAGCTATCTGCATATGAAAATGTCAATTACTATTATCAAAAACAAAAAGATTACAATAAAGAAAAGATTGTGAATCAAAAAAAGTATGAAATACTTTCAGAGAGATATAATCAATTATTAGAAATTCAAAAAAAATTAGAAGAAGCAAGTTATCAATCATTAAAACAAATTGCTGATTTTTTAGGAATAAAAGATAAAAACTTAGTAGAAGATAATAAACCAAATATAACAGATAAATTTCGTCACTTTTTAATTGATGGTAAGTATGATTTTTTTGTTGGTAAAGATAATGAAAGTAATGATTTATTGACAGTTAAATTTGCAAAACCAAATGATTTGTGGTTACATGTAAAAGGTGCCGCCAGTGCACACGGTATATTAAGAAAGGTAAATTTAAAAGAAAATATCCCTAATAAAGTTATTGAAAAAGCAGCGCAAATAATTGCATTTAACAGCAAATTAAAAGGCAGTAATATAGTCCCTGTAATTTGCACACAAAAAAAATATGTTGTCAAAAATAAAAAAATGGAAATAGGAGAAGTAAAAGTATTAAAGGAAGAGCAAGTGCTTTTAGTAAGACCAGCTCTTCCAGAATAAAAAAATTATGTTTACTGTTTTGGTGTAAGAGTAACAACAGGAATAATCATTTCTTCTAAGGATATACCCCCGTGCAGAAATGTATCTTTATATTGGCTGAGATATCTATGGTAATCGTTTGCATAGACAAGATAAAAATCTTCTTTGGCAATAATAAAATTAGTCATTAGACCAAGTTTGGGCAATTTGTAATCTTGTGGATTTGTTAAAAATATTCCTTGTTTAGAATCTATTTTAAGTCCTTTGCCGAATTTGAATCTCAGATTAGGAGTTGCTGATTTATCTCCCATAATTTTAGCACCGCGTAAAGCACGAATGCTACCATGATCAGTTGTTATAACGACTTTTGTGTTTTTCATCTTTGATATAGTTTTTAAAACAGAGAAAAGAGAAGAATGTGTAAACCAGGTATGTGTAAGAGATCTAAAAGCGGCTTCATCAAGTGAAATTTCTTTTATTATTTGGGAATCGTATCTACTGTGTAAAATCATATCAAGAAAATTGTAAACAACGGCAACTAAATGAGAATTTTGATAGGATAAAAGATTGTTTTCAAATCCTCTACCATATTCAGGGTCAATAATTTTTATATATTTGAGTTCATTTCTTAATTTTATTCTTTTACGATCTAATAAAAGTTGTAGTAAATCCTTTTCATATATATTTTTACTTTTTTCGTCTGTTTGACTATCATCATTTATCCACATGTCTGGATAATAAGTATAAATTTCTGATGGGAATAACCCACTAAACAATGAGTTTCTAGCGAATTCTGTGGCTGTTGGTAATATTGCAAAGTAGTCGGTTCTTTCAATATGATAAAAATCATTTAGTAAGTTTTGCATTACTAACCATTGATCTAATCTAAGACAATCAATTACAATGAAAAAAAGTGTTTGGATATTATCAAGAAGTGGGAAAACATGTCTATTTACTACTTCGGTTGAAAGAAGTGGTGTATCTGGAGAATTGGTATTTGTAATCCATTTTTTATAATTATTTTCTATAAATTTCCCAAATTCTTTATTGCATTCTTTTTTTAAGTCATTTAATGTTGCTCTTAAATCATTTGAATTATGTTGATCGAATTCGAGGTCCCACATTACTAATTTATTGTTGATTGCTAGCCAATCTTGCCATGTTAATTCTGATTGTAAAGAAAGAGATATTTCTCTGAAATCTTGTAAGTAATCTTTTGCGATATATTCACTGGAAATTTTCTTTTTTTCAAGAATTTTTTTTATTACAAGTAGCACTTGAGATGGATTGACGGGTTTTATTAAATAATCAGTTATTTTGCTTCCAATAGCTTCTTCCATTAAATTTTCTTCTTCACTTTTAGTAATCATAACAACGGGGATGTTTGGATTAATATCCATTATTTCTGATAATGTTTGTAAGCCTGTTAATCCTGCCATCATTTCATCTAGAAAAATTAAATCATAATCATTAGCTTTAACAAGCTCAATAGCATCCTCTCCGTTTGTTACAGTTTCAACTTCATATCCTTTTTCTTGAATAAACATAATGTGAGATTTTAGCATTTCAATTTCGTCATCTACCCAGAGTATTTTTTTCATTTTTTCCTCAAATTTATCTTCCAATAGTAAATAAAAATATTAAAAAAAACAATATTTTATTATATTATTATTTTGTATTTTTTATATTGATGTATAACATTAATAATATAAGGTAGGGGAAAATGGTAGATGTTATTTTAACGGGGGCAATATTAGTAATTTTTTTAGTAGCTTCAATTTTGATGTTTTTAAGAAAATTACCTGCTTTGTTGGCATTACCAATAATGGTAATTTTAATGCCTTTAGTTGTTGGTATTTCTGGTGGTGATATTTTTCAATATGTTGTAGGACAAGGTTCACTGAAGTTAAACGAAGCTTATACAATAGCAATTTTTGGTGGAATTTTAAGTATATTACTCCAAAAAACAGGAATTGCTGAAAGTTTCATTAAAAAAAGGTGCAGAGTTAGCAGGAGATAATCCTTTAGTAATTGGCATTCTTATGCTTTTGCTTATTTCATTATTATTTACAACAATTGGTGGTTTGGGTGCGATAATAATGGTTGCAACTATTGTTCTACCTATTATGAGTTCTGTAGGTATTAGTCCTATAGCTACAACTGGAATATTTTTATTTGGGTTAAGTATCGGGGGTATTTTAAATCCAACAAATTGGGCATTATATACTGGGACTTTAAAACTGGAGTTATTCCAAATTACTCCATTTGCGATGAAAATGTTTGTGATTGCATTTATGGTATCTATAGCTTATATTATTATTCAATTGAAATCGGATGGTTCGAATATTAACATCAAAAATGTTATATTAAAGATATTAATTTTTGTGTTTGTAATTTTTGGAATAATCTATATTTTTAATTCCTTAAGCGAAAATTTACAGAACAAAATAATTATTGCAATCAATACGGTGTTAGAATATTTGAAATATTTGACAATTTTATTTATTTTGTTTACCTTTTTACATAGTTTTTATAGAATTTTAAAAAACAAAAATGATGAAATACATTGGTTGGCTTACATTACTCCTTTGATGCCATTGCTTTTTATTTTAGTTTTTAAGATACATCCAATTGGAGCATTTACAATTGGTATAATTTATGGTTATTTATCTACATATCGCAAAAATAGTTTTAATTTGTTAATTAAAAGTATGTTTGAAGGCGGGTCTTCTGTTATGCCTGCTGTAATATTAATGTTGGGAATAGGAATGTTGCTGGTATCAATAATGGGGCCTGATAGTAGTGTTTTTAGAACAGATGTAAAGGTTAATAACAATGTTGCAAAAATTATTTTGCCTAAAGATTTTATAAAATCTCAAGATGATATTGAACATTTATTAATTAAATATGATGGGATTAAATCTTATGATGTAAAATTAGCTTATAACACTAGTTTGGATACAATTACTGTTCTTGCAAAAAAACAAGAAGCTAATTTTAAAATTGAAATTAGGAATTGGAAAGTATTAACAATTTTACAACCGTTGTTTGCTAATTTGGTACCCAAAAATGGGCTTTCGTTTTTAATAATTTTTTCATTGCTTGCTCCTTTATCTCTCTATAGAGGTCCACTGAATGTTTGGGGAATGGGATATCCTGTAGCTACGGTGTTTTTATCAAGTGGAATGCCAGCTATATCAATAATGGCTTTATTGATATCAGTTGGGCAAATTCAGGGAATAAGTGATCCTACGAATACTCAAAATGTTTGGCTGGCTAATGAGATGCAAGTAGATGTGCAAAAAATACTTTGGAATACTTTACCTTATACCTGGGCTATGGCAATTTTAGGATTAGCGCTAGCATCGATAATTTATTATTAAATATAGGTGTAAAATGAAAAACAAAAAAATTTATGTAGCTGGTCATAGCGGAATGGTTGGTTCCGCATGTGTTAGAAAGTTAAGTGAAAAAGGCTATCAAAATATTTTAACCGCTACACATAAAGAGTTGGATTTAACTGTTCAACAAGATGTTAATAATTTTTTTAAGAACAACAAACCAGAGATCGTAATTGTTGCGGCTGCAAGGGTTGGAGGAATTCTTGCTAACAACACCTATCGTTCAGAATTTATTTATGAAAATTTAATGATTGAAGCTAATGTTATAAATGCTGCTTTTAGAGAAGGAGTAGAAAAATTTATATTTCTAGGTAGTTCATGCATTTACCCAAAACTAGCTGCACAACCATTAAGAGAGGAATATCTTCTTTCTGGTTATCTAGAACCAACAAATGAACCTTATGCAATTGCTAAAATTGCTGGTATTAAATATTGTGAAGCTTTATATCAGCAACATAAAGTAAATTTTTATTCTTTAATGCCAACTAATTTATATGGACCTAATGATAATTTTGATTTTGAAACATCACATGTTATGCCAGCATTAATTAGAAAATTTCATGCAGCCAAGCAAGGGCAATATTCAAAAGTTATAGTATGGGGAACAGGAAATCCGAGAAGAGAGTTTTTATATGTTGACGACTTAGCCGATGCGATTGTTTTCTGTATGGAAAACATCAACGCTGATGATATTTACAGTAAAAATATATCTCATTTAAATGTTGGAACTGGGCAAGATTTAAGTATAAGAGAATTAGCTTATATGGTTGCTGAAGTTTTAGATTACACGGGACATATTGAATTTGATAACACCAAACCAGATGGAACTCCACGAAAACTTTTAGATGTTAGTAGATTAAAAAAGCTCGGTTGGGAATATAAAACTGATTTAAGATCCGGTATAGAATTAACATATAAATGGTTTACCGAAAATTATCAAAACATTATTGAGAATAAGTAATATTATTTGCTTTGCACCATTTAATTATATAGTTTGAATATTCTTCGAATTTAAATTGTTCCCAATCTTCAATTAGATCGAGAGTATTTAATGTTTTTAAAAAATTATCCATAGTAAATTTATTTTTTAGTGAACTACGAATTTGATTTGCGGTGGCTTCATCTATAAACATTAAAAACTTATTTACTAATTCGCTTAAATTAATATCTGTTTGGTCTGGTAATGAAATATAGTGTTCTGGGTGTTTATGAAATTCGGGTGTTTTACCCCTTACGATTTTATAAGTTGATAAATTGAAAAAAAGAGGTTGGTGATCTCGAACGATAATTTGTTCGACTATTTCTTTAATTTTAATTGTATGTTTCATAAAGCCCCCTAATTCTAAAATTAATATAACATAAAAAAAATATAAAATCAAAAAAAATTATATATGAAAATTAATAAACCAAGTTTTGTAGTAGATAGGAAGAAAGCAGTTAGTAATATTAAAAAAATATTTGAAAAAGCTAAAAAAAACAATATTTCATTAAGGCCACATTTTAAAACTCATCAATCTGCAATGATTGGAGAGTGGTTCAGAGAATTTGGAATTGATAAAATAACTGTTTCGTCTATTGATATGGCTAAGTATTTTTATCAAAATGGATGGAGTGATATTACAATTGCTTTCCCTCTTAATATTTTAGAAATTGATGAGATAAATAATTGTTTTGAATATTGTAATTTAAATTTGCTTGTGTGTGATGAGGATACAGCTTTGGCTATGGGGGAAAAACTCAAAAGAAATGTTAATGTTTTTATTGAAATTGATATGGGGATGAATAGATCTGGTATATATTATAATAATTTTACAATAATTGAAAATCTGATTGAAACTATAACTCATTTTACACATCTTAAATTTAAAGGATTTATAACCCATAACGGGGAAACTTATAATTTAAACAAAGAACAGGTAAAGGAAAATTATTATAAAATCATAAATAATATTAAATTGTTAAAAAATCGTTTTGGGAATAGTATTGTTTTTAGCATAGGTGATACTCCAACAGTATCGATTGTTGAAGAATTTGATGATTCGATTGATGAAATAAGACCTGGTAATTTTATTTATTATGATTTAATGCAATATTTTATAGGTTCGTGTAAGCTAGATGAGATTGCTGCATATGTAATAGCGCCTGTTGTATCAGTTGATAAAGAGCAAGGGAAAATTGTTCTATATTGTGGTGCTGTGCATCTTTCAAAAGAAAGTATAAAATTAGAAGATAAAAATATTTATGGGCAAATTATTTTAATCCATGATGGAGAAATTAAATATACAAATAATTATATAATTTCTTTATCACAAGAACACTCAGTAATAAAACGTAAAGATGATTTGCTCGATGGGATAAAAGTAGGAGACCTTGTTGGAATTTTACCAGTGCATTCATGTTTAGTAGCTGCTATTTTTAAAGATAAAATAAATATCATGGATGCAATCATAGAATAAAGATAAAAAATGATTAAAAAAATAAAAAAAATTATTATTTTTGTAAGTTGGATAAGTTGGGCTGGGCAATCGCTTAACTTTTATAAAAGTTAAGAGGAAAGTCCGAACACCGTAGAGCAGGTTGCCAGCTAACAGCTGGGGGTATAAGGCGCAAGTTTTATGCTACAGAAAGTGCCACAGAAAATATACCGCCTCTGAAAAGGGGTAAGGGTGAAAAGGCAGGGTAAGAGCCTACCGCATTATCAGTAATGATAATGGCAGGGCAAACCTCAATTGGTGCAAGATCAAGCAGGGGGTTGGGAGTTATCCCTCAAAGTTGCTCGCTTTGCATTCCCCCGGGTAGATCGCTGGAGCATCCGGGTGACTGGGTGCCAAGATAAATGATTGCCACTCAATAGAGTACAGAATTCGGCTTACAGGCTCAACTTATCCTTATTTTTAATATTTAAATTGCTGTATTATGAATAAAAAATGGATAATAAATAATAATTACGATAAAGTTTTAGTTAATACTTTTATCGATGTATTTAGATTACCTTATACTATTAGTAAAATTTTAGTTCAAAGAGGTCTTAAGGATGTTCAGCAGGTTAAGAAATTTTTTAATCCTGATTTAAATAATCTTTATGACCCCTTTGAATTAAATGGTATGTCTACTGCTGTAAATTTAATTATTGAAACAATTACAAATAATAAAAAAATTTTAATTTATGGCGATTACGATGTCGATGGTGTTTGTGCTGTTGCAATACTAAAGTTATTTCTTGAAAAATTGGCCCCAAATATTGAGATTTATATTCCTAATCGTTTGCAAGAAGGATATGGAGTTTCTAAAAATGGAATTGATTTTGCTGTTGATAAGCAGTGCCAATTGCTTATTACAGTTGATTGTGGTATAACTGCTGTTGATGAAGTTAAGTATGCAAAAGAAAAGGGGCTTAAGGTTATTATTTCAGACCATCATCAACCCAAAGAAATACTTCCTGAAGCTGATGCTTTATTGAATCCTTTATTGAGTAGTTCAGATTATCCTTTTAAAATGTTATCTGGGGCTGGTGTTGCCTTCAAAATTATTCAGGCGATAGCAAAAAAACTTGGCATGAAAAACGATATTTATGAATATTTAGATCTTGTTGCTATTGCTACAGCTGCTGATATTGTGCCTCTTGTTGATGAAAATCGTATTCTTGTTCATTACGGATTGGAAAGTATTAAAAATAAACCTAGAATTGGGATAAAAGCTATTTTAGATAAAGCTTTTATTAGTCATGAAGATATTAATGTTAATAATATAATATTTGGTATTGCCCCTCGTATAAATGCAGTTGGAAGACTTGGGAATGCTATGCCATCTCTTGATATTCTTACAACAAATGAAGAAATGCAAGTACAGGAATTAGCAGATACACTAAATCAAGGGAATATCCAACGCAGAGAACTTGATAGGCAAATTATGTCTGAGGTTATTGAGACGATTGAAAATAATGATAACTTAAAAAAATCAAAAATATTAATATTACATTCGGAAAAATGGCATTCTGGTGTAAGTGGTATTATTGCATCGAGACTTGTTGAAAAATATTATAAACCTGCTATTATGTTAACAACTGTAGATGGAATAGCAACCGGTTCGGCTCGTTCTATACCTGGGATTAATTTATTTGAATTATTCAAATCTTGCAGTGATATTCTTATTGATTATGGTGGACATGCTGCTGCTGCTGGTATTTCACTTGAGTTATATAATGTTGATACACTTATAGAGCGACTAAAAAATTATATTTCTTCAAATTATAAGGATGATATTTTTATTCAATCAATTAATATAGATGCTTCTATCAATTTTAAAGATATTACTCCAAAATTCTTAAAATATTTAAACATGCTTACTCCATTTGGTCCGCAAAATACAAAACCAGTTTTTATGACTGAAAATATTGTATTTTGTAAAGTTAAGCAAAATCCCGGTAATAATATAATTGCTTTTATCAGACAGGATAATTCTAAACTATCCTTAGAAGCGATTGGTTATGGTTTAGCAGATAAAATTGAAATTGATTTTGAAAAGAAATATGATATAGTCTATTCAATAGATACAGTAAAAAGAGAAGATCTGATAATCCCTCAAATTATCATCAAAGATATTCGTTATCATCAAGAAAGCTAGCCTAAAAGATTTTAACATTATTTGTTTACTATATTTTAATTTAATATATTGTAACTTTATTCACATATTTTCATCTAATTAGTAGTGAAAATTAATAAAGGAGTTTTAATATGGCTTTGAGTTTTGATAAACTCACAATTAAAGCACAAGAAGTTGTGCAAAATGCTATTGATATAGCAAGAGGTTATAAGAACCAGCAATTGGAGGCTGAGCATCTTTTTGCTGCTATGGTTCAAGATGATGAAGGTATTGTAATTCAAGTGCTGGGTAGAGCGGGCTTAAATGTTAAGATGTTGAAAATTAAAGCTGGTGAATTGTTGTCATCCTTGCCCAGAGTTGAAGGGAATTCTGATATTCATCCTTCAAGAAACTTAATTTCTATACTTGATGACGCTTTGAAACATTCTCAAAAGTTTGGTGATCAATTTGTATCTACTGAGCATTTATTAATTGCTATTTTCGAAAATGATAACAAAGTTTCAAGGTTGTTAAAAGAACAAGGGCTTAATCAAAACGAATTACTCAAAGTATTACAGCAAATTCGTGGTAATCAAACAATTACAAGTCAGACAGCGGAGGATTCTTATCAATCTTTACAAAAATATGCAAGAAATTTAAATCAATTGGCTAAAGATGGTAAGTTAGATCCTGTTATTGGCAGGGATGAAGAAATTCGTAGAGTTTTGCAAGTTCTTTCCAGAAGAACTAAAAACAATCCAGTTTTAATTGGTGAACCAGGTGTGGGTAAAACTGCAATTGCTGAGGGAATTGCTCATAGAATTATATCGGGAGATGTGCCAGAAAATCTTAAAACTAAACAAATTTTTGCTTTAGATTTAGGTGCATTAGTTGCAGGTGCTCAATATCGTGGTCAATTTGAAGAAAGATTGAAAGCGGTTATTAAAGAAGTTCAAAATTCTAATGGCGAAATCATCTTGTTTATTGATGAAATTCATAATCTTGTTGGGGCTGGTAATGCTCAGGGTGCTATGGATGCTGCAAATATATTAAAACCAGCGCTTGCAAGGGGCGAATTACATTGTATCGGTGCTACTACTCTTGATGAATATCGTAAATATATTGAAAAAGATCCAGCTTTAGAAAGAAGATTTCAACCTGTGCTTGTTGATCAACCAGATGAGGAAGACGCTATTTCCATTTTGAGAGGTCTTAAGGAAAGATACGAGGTCCATCACGGTGTTAGAATTACAGATGGAGCTATTGTAGCTGCTGTTTATCTTTCTAATAGATATATTACTGATAGATTTTTACCTGATAAAGCAATTGACTTAATTGATGAAGCTGCTTCTAAACTTCGTATTGAAATTGATTCTATGCCCGAAGAAATTGATATCTTAGAAAGAAAAATCAAGCAACTTGAGATTGAAAAAGTTGCTCTTGGTAGAGAAACTGATGAAGCATCCTTAAAGAGATTAGAGGAATTAAACAAAGAATTGGATAATTTAAAGCAACAAAAAGAAGGATTGTATAATCATTGGAAAAAAGAAAAAGAAATTATTACAAAGATTCGTGAAATTAAAACTGAAATCGAAAACTTAAAAATTAAAGCTGAAGAAGCTGAAAGAAATCAGGATTTTAATCTAGTTGCACAAATTCGTTATGGTAGTATTATTGAAAAAGAAAAACAATTAAGTCAATTATCTGCTGAACTTGCTGAAGTTCAAAAAGATAAAAAAATGCTTAACGAAGAAGTGACAGCTGAAGATATTGCTGAAGTTGTTGCAAAATGGACAAAAATTCCTGTCCAAAAAATGCTTGAATCAGAAAGAACAAAATTATTAAATATTGATAAAGAATTGAAGAAAAGAGTTATTGGACAGGATGATGCAGTTAATGCGATATCTGATGCTATTAGAAGGTCGAGGGCAGGGTTGCAAGATCAAAACAGGCCAATTGGATCATTTATTTTCCTTGGTACAACTGGTGTTGGTAAAACAGAATTAGCTAAAGCTCTAGCTGAGTATTTGTTTGATGATGAACATAATATGATAAGAATTGACATGTCCGAATATATGGAAAAATTCTCTGTTTCTCGTTTGATTGGAGCTCCTCCAGGATATGTTGGTTATGAAGAAGGCGGGCAGTTAACAGAAGCTGTAAGAAGAAAACCTTATTCTGTTGTGCTTTTGGATGAAATTGAAAAAGCTCATCCGGATGTATTTAATGTACTTTTACAAGTTTTAGAAGATGGTAGGCTTACTGATAGTCAAGGTAGAACGGTTAATTTCAAAAATACAATTATTATAATGACATCTAATCTTGGTTCGCATATTATTCAGGAACAATTAGATCAATTTAAAGAAGATAACGAAGAAGAACTCATTGGCAGACTTAAGTTACAGATGCATGAATTGCTCAGAAAAACAATTAGACCAGAATTTTTAAATCGTATCGATGAAATAATATTATTCAAACCTCTTAATAAAAATAATTTAAGAGCAATTGTTGATTTACAAATTAATAAGTTACAAAGCTTATTGGCTGAGAAAAATATTAAACTTGTTGTTGATGATGAAGCTAAAGATTGGCTTGCTAAATTAGGTTATGATATACATTTCGGTGCTAGACCATTAAAGAGAACTATACAAAGATATCTTACTAATCCTTTATCGCAAGAATTGTTGAAAGGAACTTTTATGCCAAACGATACTGTTTTTGTATCAATTGATAATAAAGGGAATATAGCTTTTTCTAAAAAATAAAAATATTTTGTAACTTTTTAGTATCTTTGCTATCGAACTAAATAAAAATTAAGGTGAATAATGAAAACAAACAGTGAAAAAGAATATCAAAAAAGATTAGATGAATTAAAAAAATTACCAAAATGGAGGCAATTTTATATGATGTACAAAAATCCAATCTATACTACAATATTTTTTGTTGTAGTTATTATATTTTACTTTGTGAATAATAGCAATGCTAATGAAAATGCTAGTGGTGCTTATCCGCCAGGATATGAAATTTATTCACAAAAACAAGTTGATTTTGAAATTTATGGGACAGATGGTAAAGTTATTAAATTAAGTAATTACAAAAATAAGGTTGTTTTAATTGATTTTTGGGCTACATGGTGCCCGCCTTGTAGAAAAAGTATTCCTGACTTAATAGCTTTAAAAAACGAGATGAAAGATAAAGATTTTGAAATTATCGGAATTTCGTTGGACCAGCAAACTAAACCAGATGTTGTACCTTTTATAAAAAATAATGGTATTAATTATCCTGTTGGTTATTATAATAAAGATGTAATAAATAAATTTGGTGGTGTTGAAGCTATCCCAACAATTTTTTTAGTTGATAAAAAAGGAAATGTTGTTGATAAATTTGTTGGGCTTACAGATAAAAGTATATTGATAAATAGAATTACTGAATTGCTGAAAAAATAATTTACTGTAAGGAATGTCCTACTGCCAGCGATAAAAATTATTATTGTTTATATTTATTGATATAAGCTTTGGCAATGTATTGTATGGACATTCCTTTTTTTTATTTTTTACTTTTAAATAAATTTTCTTACATTTGTATTAAAATTCGAGAAAATAATGCAAGAATTAGATTTAAATCAATTAAAAGAGCAAATCAAAGAAGCTGAAAAAACTATTGAAACAACAAAAGAAAACATTTTTAATGTGAAAAAAAATCTTGAAATACTCAAACAAGATGAAAAAAACTTGCCACTCTATGAAGCTGCTAAAAAGCAAGTTGAAGAAGCTGAAGCAAATTTCCTTCAACAAGTAGCTAAAATTGAAGAATTAAAAAATTATATTCAGAATTTAGAACAATAATAGTTCCCCAAAAAAATTATTGCCCGAATAGTCACACAAATTTTTATAAAAAAATTTTTAAAATTATAACTATTGGCTGTTTAATTTTCTTTTTGAAAATTAGTAGCCAATTTTTTTTGCTGAAGGTATCTAAACAACCAATTTTATAATATTTTGTTGATTTGCCTATTTGCATTATGTTATAGTTCCAGAAATTTTTGGTGCTTGTCATAAAAATAATGGAACTTTTTTCTAATAGATTCTTGTTTTGTTATATCATTCCAATAACAAAACTAAGGAGAAATTAAAATGGCAAAAGTGCTAAATGTTGGAGAAAAATTTCCAGTTTTTCAGAAAAAAGCTTTAGTTTCTTTAGAACCAGGTAAAGAATTCAAAGTAATTACAAATGAAGACCACATTCGAGATGGTAAGTGGTTGGTTATGTTCTGGTATCCAAAAGATTTTACTTTTGTTTGTCCTACAGAAATAGTTGGTTTCAATCAAAATTACGATGAATTTGTTAAAAGAAACACTGAAGTAATAGCTGCTTCTACTGATACTGAATATGTTCATCTTGCCTGGAGACAACACCATCCAGATTTGAAAGACTTAAAATTCCCTATGCTTGCAGATACATCTAAAACTTTAGCAGAAGAATTAGGAATTTTAACAGAGGACGAAAAAGTTGCTTATCGTGCAACATTTATAGTTGATCCAGAAGGTATCATTCGCTGGTTAAATGTTAATGACCTTAATGTTGGTAGAAATATCGAAGAAGTATTAAGAGTATTGGATGCTTTGCAGGAAGGTGGTTTAATCCCTTGTAACTGGAAAAAAGGCCAACCAAAGTTATCCTAACATTTTGTCTAAAGATTTTGCCTCCTTTAAGGGGGCTTTTTTTTTACTATTTTAATTATTATAATTATGCTACTTGAAACATAAATTATGAGTTAAATATTTCTCCTCTAATATTTTCCACTTTTCATATTATATTGAATTGAATTATTTTATTGTTTTTCGAATATAATATTTGTAAATTTAAAAAAAAATTGTAATTTGTAAATAAAAATGCAATTCTATCGATGGAAAGAATGAATAAAATATTAATAGTTGAAGATAACCGTTTAAGCGCTAAAATATTAAAAGATTTTTTAGAAGAAAATGGTTATGAAATATTTTTAGCAGAAACTCCAGAGCAAGCCTATCATGCTATCTCTAATTTGGAAATAAATTTGGTAATTATGGATATTGTTTTAGGTACTAAGTTTGATGGTATTGATATTGCAGAAAATATTCAAAAAGTTAAAAATTTGCCAATAATTTTCTTCTCTGGTTCTGAGAAAATGATACAATCACCAAGATTGAAAAATATTAATTATTATGGTTATTTTATAAAAGGTACACCTCTTGCTGTGCTATTGCATAATATTGAAATTGCTTTAAAGTTACATTTTAGAACTAATATTTATGATAGTATAAGTGATATAATTGAATATTTACCTTTTTTTGTTATAATCTTAGATAAACAAGAAAAAAATATCTGGAAAGTTAATAAATCATTTTTAAAATTTAGTGGATATACAGCTAGCGAAGTTATAGGTAAAAATATATCAAATTTTATAAAAAATATTGATGTTGATGTATGTGATTGTGAAAATTGCAATAAAATAATTGATTTTGTATTATATGATGGTTTAGTAAAAAAGTTAAATCTATTTATATCTAATATACAAAGTAAAGACCAAGATTTAATTTTGCTTATTGGAACAACTGCTAGCGATTTTATCACTCCTGAAAACGATGCTTTTTTATTAATTTCTGGTTTCAAACAAATTTTTGAAAAATCACACTTAGGTGTTTTTACATATGACAAAAATGGAATAATTACCAATTGTAATCAAATATTTTCAGAAATTATTGGTGCGCCTATTTCTAAACTCATTGGTTTAGATATGAATATTCTCCCTAACAAAAAGCTCGTTGCAGAATTAAAAAAAGCATTAAATGGTGAAATTGGATATTACGAAGATTTTTACACATCATATCTTACTGGTAAAACAATACCTGTTAAAGTATTATTCTTGCCGGTTATTAAAGATACTAATATAATTGGTGGCGTTTCTATTGTTGAAGATATAACAGAAAAATACAATCATGAACAAAATTTAATTCAAATATTAAAAAAATTACAAAATGAAAAAGAAAGAAACCAGGCTCTTCTGGATGCTAATCCAGATATGATGTTCACCTTTGATGAAAATGGCGTAATTATTGATTATCATTCCAATCAAAAATCAGATCTTTATGTGCCACCTGAAGTTTTTTTAGGTAAAAATGTTTATAAAATAATGCCTAAGGATATTGCAGACTTAACTATGGAAAAAATCAATTTAGTAAAGCAAAACGGTAAAATTCAAATTTATACATATAAATTATCTTTCAATGATGGAGAAAGAATATATGAATCTCGTTTGGTAAAATGTGGAGAAAAAGATTATTTGGCTATTGTAAGAGATGTTACTGAACGAGAAAAACATATTAACTTGATAACTCAACAACTTGAAAATACTAAGAAACTAAATAATGAATCACAATTATTAAATAAAGAACTTAAGGCTGCTAAAGAAAAAGCCGAAGAGAGTGAAAAAATTAAAACTAAATTTATTCAAAATATTTCACATGAAATTAGAACACCAATGAATGCTATTATAGGATTTTCTAATTTGTTAAAAAATGATGATTTAACAAAGGATAAAAAAGAACATTATATCAATATTATTGAAAAATCTTCTCTTAGATTATTAGAAATTATTGATGATATGTTAAAGCTTGCTACGATTGTAAATCAGAATGTGAGTGTTAATTTAGTAAAATTTCAAATTTTTGATTTAGTATCGGAGTTAAAAATAAAATATTCTCCGGTTGCTACAAATAAAAATATTGGGTTTGTTGTTGATGGTTTAGACGATTTAAGCAATGTTATAATTGAAACAGATTACGAAAAATTGTATGATATTATAAATAAGCTTCTTGCTAATGCGATAAAATATACAGAACGTGGAAGTGTTACATTAAAATTGGTTAAACAAAATAATATGCTGCTAATAGAGGTTATAGATACTGGTAAAGGTTTTGAAAATGATGATATTTTTACACCATTTGCTAAAGATAGTAAAATAATTAATAATTTTGATGAAGGGCTGGGTATTAGTCTTGCTATTGTTAAAGCCTATGTAGAAATTTGTAAAGGGAGAATATCTGTAAATAGCAAAGTAGGTGAAGGTACAACTTTCAGGGTTGAAATTCCTGTTAATTTTAATGAAATTATACAACATGATATAAAGAATCAAATATTGAATATTTTAATTGTAGATGATGATATATTAAATTATCAATATATGTATGAAATGTTAAGTAATAATGATAATTTAAAAATATTTTATGCAAAAAATGGATTTGAAGCAATTGAGTTAGTAAAAAAACAAAAATTTGATGTTATTTTTATGGATCTTAGAATGCCAGAAATGAATGGAAATGATGCCGCTAAAGAAATTAGAAAAATTGATAAAACTGTTAAAATTTATGCCTTAACTGCTTTAGCTGATGACTTAAATGATAAAGAATTAAGAAAATTGTTTGATGATATGCTAACAAAACCTGTAAATTGGAATAAAATTACAAAAATTTTAAAGAATTGAAAAAATTATATTTACACACTAAAAATATTTGTTATACAATTATTTGGATTGTTTAGATAATCTATTTAATTGTAAAACAATATGATAACAGTAATATGTAATTGTAATAATTATATGGTAATATATTGTATTTACAATTGTCAAAAAATTTATTTAATTTTAAACTTGACTTAATAATAAAAAAATTGTATATTGACTTTAGAGTTATTTAACTCTGTAATTAAGGAACTAAATTCCCTAAAAACTAATTAAAAGGTGTTACTATGTTAAAAAAAGTTCTTTTCTTTGCCATTGCAATGGCAGTATCAGCTAACTTAGTATTAGCTGAAGGAGTTAAAGTTAAAGCTGAAAAAGCTGTAAGAATTAATCCAAATTCTGTAGAAAATTTTATGCCACAAATTGGTTCAAAAGACAAGGTTATGTTAAGCAAAACCAATGTAGGTGTAGAAATTCTCAAAACAAATTATGACTATTTTTGTAATCAATCAGTACAAAACATGATTGATTTAGGCAAAGATGGCGATAATACGATAGTTTATATTACTGCTATGAAAAGATCGTCAACACAAACTTCTAGAAGTGTAGAAATAGCAGTTGGCGACAAAGATGGTTTTGCTACAACTACAGTAAGTGGTGGTGGTGCCGGTTGGGGTGTAATACGCCTTTTTGAAGACAATGGCACAAATACAATGGTTATGTATCACAGAGGTGGCAACTCACAAAGAAAATTTGTTGACCCTAACTTTACTGTAGGTGAAGAAAAAACTGTATTAGCAGGCAATTTCCCTTCATTTGTTCTTTTACCAAATGGAACCACTTTTCTTACAAATGAAAATGGATTTTTATTTAAATCAACTAATAAAGGTGATAATGTAGAAGAAGTTATGGATTTATTACTTTTGCCAGGTGATACTTTAAGTGATGCACCTACAGAATTTATAATGAGAGCTTCTCCTAATGGTCAATATGTTTTCACAGCTTGGACTTCTGATGATAAAGGTATTGCTGGTGAAGAATTACCATTAGACTCAGCAGCTTTTGCAGATAAAATAATTTTGTGCTATTCACAGAATGAGGGGCAAACATGGCAACATGAAGTTTTAGGCCTTGAAGGTGTAACAACAATATCTAATTACGAAGTTCCAATAGGTAATAACGAAACAAGACCTGCTTATCCATTATTCTCAAATTTTGGACAGGTTCAGGGAGTTGTTGATAACAATGGATTATTCCATATTGTTTCCAATGGTTATTCTTTAGTTAAAATTACAGATTCAACTTATGGTTTTGTATTTCCAGTAATATATTGGAATAATAGAGATCGTAAATGGATTGCTATATCTAAAAAAGAACACGATTTAGTATCATCAAACGTAGCTGCAACATTAAGACCTGGTAATGGTTTAGGTCAAGCATATCCAACAGTTGCAACAACAAAAGATAACGGTTTAGTATTTGCAGCATGGCAAGGTTTTGAATTTGATGGTGATACTGTCGCAATTTACACTGGTGGAACAAATCAAAAATTCTTTACAGATTTATATTATTCATATTCTACAGATGGTGGTGCAACTTGGGCAGAACCTGCTATATTAAAAGGTGAAAAACAAGTACAAGAAAGCTATCCTTATGCCAATAATATTATTGAAGAATTAGGCAACAATACATACAGAGTTCACTATGTTTATATGATTGATGCTATTCCTGGTACAAGCTTATTTGCTAGCAACAATGCTGCTTCAGATGAAAGCCAGGTAATGTATGATTATATTGATATTCAAGCAACACCAACAGGTGTTGAAAACAAAAATGTAAAAGAATTATCATTTAAACTTGAACAAAATTATCCAAATCCATTTAACCCAACAACCAAAATTAGCTACACAATTCCAGAAGCTGGAAATGTAACATTAAAAGTATATGATATGTTAGGTAAAGAAGTTGCAACATTGGTTAATGGTTTCCAAACAGCTGGCGTTAAAACAGTAGATTTCAATGCTTCTAATTTGAATAGTGGTGTATATGTTTATACATTAAATGTAAACGGTAAAGTTCAATCAAAGAAAATGGTATTGATGAAATAATTTGATGTAGGATATAAACAGCAAATGCCCCGCAAGGGGCATTTGTTGTTTTAAATTGTTTTATGCAATTTATAATTTGAAATTAAAAAAAATTTCTGCATTAGTTATGCAAGTTTATCAAATAAGTAATGTAAAAGTTTGTCAATAGCAACTCTATCTTGTTGCATTGTATCTCTTTCTCTTACAGTAACAGTTTGGTCTTGAAGGGATTGAGTATCAACTGTAATACAAAATGGAGTTCCAATTTCATCTTGTCTTCTGTATCGTCTACCTACAGCGCCTTTATCATCGTAGAACACTTTAAAGTATGGTCTTAACATAATTTCAATTTTTTGTGCAAGTTCTGGCATTCCATCTTTATTAACAAGTGGGAAAATAGCAGCTTTAATAGGTGCAAGTTTTGGATGGAATTTCATTACAATACGTGTTTCGCCGTTAACTTCTTCTTCGTTATATGCATCAATTAAGAAAGCCATGAAAGACCTACTTGCACCAGCGGATGTTTCAATAATGTAAGGAATAAATTTTTCCTTAGTTCCGTCGTCAAAATAAAGTTGTGATTTACCGGAGTATTGTTGGTGTCTGCTTAAATCGAAATCTGTTCTATTGTGGATACCTTCAATTTCTCCCCAGCCGAATGGGAATTCATATTCAATATCTGTGGCTGCTTTTGCGTAATGAGCCAATTTATCCTGTGGGTGGTCATGAAATCTTAGTTTAGTTGGTGTCATTCCAAGTGATTTAAACCAATTTATGCGTTGTTCTTTCCAGTATTCGAAATATTTCATATCTTCGGATGGTTTTACAAAATATTGCATTTCCATCTGTTCAAATTCACGAGTTCTAAATAGAAAATTTTTTGTATTGATTTCATTTCTAAAAGCTTTACCAATTTGAGCAATACCAAAAGGTAATTTTTGACGTGTAGAATCAAGCACATTAGTAAAATTGACGAATATACCTTGAGCGGTTTCAGGTCTTAGAAAAACAACGGCGCTAGTATCTTCAACAGGTCCGATAAATGTTTTAAACATCAAGTTAAATTTTCTTGCAGGAGTAAAAGATGATTTAGTGCCACAAGTTGGACATGTTAAAAGTTGTAAAAGCTTTGGTCCAATTGAATCGTTTTCAAGTATTTTGGTAAATAAATCTTCATCAGTAGTGATATTATTTAAAGTATTAAGCTCATCATTGGAAAGAATTGTTTTTAATTCTTCGATGTATTTATCTTTTTTCTTATCTGCAATATTTTCTGAAAGATGATCTAATCTAAAACGAGATTTACATTGTTTACAATCGACCATTGGGTCTGTGAAATTTTCAACGTGTCCGGATGCTTCCCATACTCTTGGGTGCATGAGAATAGCTGCATCTAAGCCTTCAACATCATTGCGATATGTGAAAAATTTCCACCATTCTTCTTTTATGTTTTTTAGCAATTCTACACCTAATGGACCGTAATCATAGCATCCATTAAGCCCGCCATAAATTTCACTTGATTGAAAAACAAATCCTTTTCTTTTAGATAAGGAAATTACTTTATCGAGAACATCATTTTTAGTGTTACTCACAATTCCTCCCATTCTTAATAGTTTCATAAATTTATAAATGTAAGAAAGAATTATATAAAAATCAAAAAAAAATTTGATTGTTTTAATAAATTTTTTTACTTTAAAAAAAACAATTAAGGGATTTATTATGAAGCATTTTGTTACTTATATTGTAAAATTAGTTGATAACTCAAAAGCTACAAAACAGTTTGTAAAATTTTTAGAAAAATATTCAACTTTACCTTATGAAGTATATTTCCTTGTAAATAATATTACAAATAAGCATAGAAAATATATAGTGGAACTATGCAATGCCAATCACGATATACATTTTGTCGAAATGCATGATAATGAAAATTATTTAAGCGATATATTTTCAGAAATGCAGGGGACATTAGTATTCTTTACAACTAATTCTAATTTAATAACTAAAAAATCTACAAAAAGTATTGCCTGGTACTTTAAAAATATTGATGATTTAGGAATATTAGCTCCTAAAATATATACAAATCCTCTTGATGATCTGGATGAAAAAATCAAGGAAGCAAAACAGAATAGAAAACTATATAAAAGGATATCTGAAAATATTATTGTTGATGGTGTTGATAAAGAATGTTTTATTCTTAACGAAAAAATACTAACTGATAGAAAATTGCTTTCTTTAATAGATAATAAAAATATTTCATTGGATGATATATTTAAAACAATAGAGAAAGAAAACTATAAAATTAAATTAGCAAAAGATGTTATAATGCTATCTCTTAGTTTATCAGCAAAGAAAATGGAAGATGAAAGCTCTAACGATGACAAATTAGATATTCAAGAAAATACAGAATTGGTAGAAACTGCAGAAAATAAAGAAATTGAAAATAAAATAGACATTAAAGAAAAACTTAACTATTACAAAAATTTAGTAAATTCGCAGCAAGATGTTATATCAAACTACGAAAAAGCTAAAAATATGCTTCAAAATAAAAATTTCAAAGAAGCACTTGGATATTTAATTTATTCTATTGAAAACTATTTTACAGATTTTTCACAAAAGCAATTAGAATTAAAAGATTTATACAGTTTAGCAGGCCAAATATCTTTATATCTGGAAGAAGCAGAATTATCTTTATACTTTTTTGAAGAAGAATTAAAATTAGAGGATAATTCATCAAGAGCTTGCGAAGGATTAGGAGATGCTTTAATCCTTGCAAACCAGGTTATTAATGCAAAGATTATGTATCAATGGGCTGTTAAATGCGATCCACAAAATATAAATGCTAAAAATAAATTAGCAAGATTAAATAATTTGCTCGGTTTACCAGAAGAAGATATAACTGAGGAATTATAAAATTAAATTTCTTGTATTATAAATTTTTCAAATATAATTATTTTATATATGAACACGATTTTCACAAAGAGTTGACAGTTTTGAATATAAAAGCTGATTAAACTCTTTGTTGGTTTATTGTAAGTTATAAGAAAATTAAAAAATATACACAATCGATAAAACATTTTTCAAGATTAAATGATTTAAACGAAAAATCTATATTATAAATCCTTGTATATTTTTGGTAACATTTATTTATACATTTTATATAATTAAAAGGTTATGGAAAGTAGTATATTAGTTGTGAATGCAATTGTTATAGGGCTTGTTGGTGGTATTATACCGGGTCCAATACTAGCTTCGGCATTTTTGGAATCGATTGTAAGTGGTTTCAAGAAAAGTGTTAATATAATCTTATGGGGCATGTTAAATGAAACTATTGTCGCGATTTTTTGTTTAGTAGTTTTAAGATTATTAAACCTACCAGAAGTAATTTTTTATTGCCTTTCTATCATTGGCGGAATTTTGTTATTTGACATATCTATTAAACTATGGAAAGTTAAGCACATACAAATAGAAACGAGCAATATATTAACATTAAAGAAAATATCTTATTTGATACTAACAAATGGTGTTTTATGGGTTTATTGGATATCTGTGTGTATCCCTTTAGCGTTACAATTGGAAAAAAATATTTTAGGTGGTAGTTTTCTATTCCTTTTTTTGGTGGAAATTAGTTGGTTCATATCAACATTGGTAGCTACATATTTATTTTCTAAAACAAAATCTTTAATTTACGATACAAAAAAGCAATTAAGAATTGTAAGAGTATTTTCAGTTGTATATATATATTTTGCAGTAATGTTTTTTTATACAAGTTTTAAGTATCTTTATAAATATTTTTTGTGAGAAAACGTCCTTTCTTTTTGTAAAAACAAAAAAAAAATAATAATTTTGAAGTTTAATTATTTAAGAGTTATGAGTAAGAATTTTCAGAAAATAGTATTGTTTTTATTAGATTTTGTTACAATAAATCTAGCATATATTATTTATTATAACATAAGAGTATATTCTGGTTTATTTACCGTTATAATTGTGCCGGATTTACTAAGCACAATGCTAATAATGTATTTTTACTGGTTATTTTGGTTTATGTTTGTAGGGATGTATAGAGAGTGGTTTGCATTTTCACGGTTTGATGAAATGAATGTGCTCTTTAAAGTAACTTTTATTGGAGTTATTGCCTTATTTATTGCGATATTTTGGGATGATTATTTAGTAGGAGAGAGCAATGCACAAAGATTTTTAATCTTCCTTTATTGGATAATTCTTTTGGGAACTGTAGGTTTGGGAAGATTGATTTTGAGAAGTCTCCAGAGACGCTTGCTTATCAAAGGTATAGGACGCCGTAATGCTGTTATTATAGGATTTAATAAAAAAGCAAATGATATGCACGATAAGATATTAGAACATCGCGAACTTGGAATTGATGTTATTGGATATATTACTCTTGATAAAAACAATATCGGTAAAAGTTATAATAATGTTATGACAATTGCTACAATTGATGAAATGGAAAATATTATAAATACATACAACATAAAAGAAGTTATAATTGCGTTAGAATATCGAAAAGATGAAAATGAAATGCTAATGATAATATCAAAATGTGATTATAAAAATGTTGGAATAAAAATAGTTCCTGATTTATATGATATTATTAGTGGTTCTGCAAGAATGACACATATTTATGGTTTTCCATTAATAGATGTTTTCCCACAAATTATGCCTGTATGGGCCGAGAAAGTAAAGAGGATGATTGATATTGCTTCTGCTATTGCGATATTAGTTTTATCTGCACCTATTTGCTTTTTGACTGCAATTGCTATAAAGCTTGAAAGTAAAGGCCCGATTTTATTTAAACAAGAAAGAAGCGGTTTAAATGGAAAGCCATTTATGATGTATAAATTTAGATCTATGAGGCAGGATGCAGAGGCTAAAACTGGTCCTGTATGGGCAAAGAAAAATGATCCAAGAGTTACTAAAGTTGGCAAATTCATAAGAAAAGTAAGAATTGATGAAATACCACAAATGATAAATGTTCTTAAAGGTGAAATGAGTTTAGTCGGTCCAAGACCTGAAAGACCAGTTTTTGTTGAAAAATTTGCACAAGAAATTCCATTATACAAGAAGAGATTAAAGGTTAGACCAGGGGTTACAGGATGGGCTCAGGTAAACCATAAATATGATGAAACTATTGAAGATGTTAAAATGAAACTAAAATACGATTTATTCTATATTGAAAATATGTCAATCCGAATGGATATTAAAATAATGTTCAAAACAGCAATTACCATGTTATTTGGTAAAGGGCATTTTAGTTAGAGAGGAATTATGGATAAAAAAGTTTTAATAATAATACCAACTTATAATGAGATTGAAAATATCAAAAAAATGATAGATTATTTGCGAGATAATTATCCTTTCGCTGATATTTTAATTGTTGATGATAATTCCCCTGACGGCACTGGTGAGTATGTAGAAAAACTAACAGAGTACGATAACAATATTAAATTAATAAAAAGAGCAGGGAAATTAGGACTTGGAACAGCATATGTTGAAGGTTTTAAATTTGCTATTCAAAATAAATATGACTATATTTTTGAAATGGATGCTGATTTTTCACACGATCCGGCTGAAATAAAAAATTTTCTTAAGGCTATCGAAAATGCCGATTTGGTTTTGGGTAGTAGATACATTACTGGCGTTAACGTTATAAATTGGCCAATGAAAAGGTTATTATTAAGTTATTTTGCTAATTTTTATACAAGAATTATTACAGGTATGCCTGTTAAGGATGCAACCGGTGGCTTCAAATGTTTTAGGCGAGAAGTACTGGAGGCAATTGATTTAAGTAAGATAAAATCTAATGGTTACTCATTCCAGATAGAAATGACATTTAAAGCCTGGGTAAAAGGATTTAGAATTGTTGAAATACCAATTATTTTTGTAGATCGGGTGCAGGGAGTTTCTAAAATGTCAAAAAAAATTGTGCATGAAGCAATATTTATGGTTTGGAAATTAAGATTGCAAAAAATTTTTGGTAAAATTTAATGCATGTTGATTTATCTATAGTTATTGTAAATTACAATGTAAAAGAATTTTTAATAAATTCAATAGAAAGTATTTATAAAGCAAGCTCGTCAATAAATATAGAAATTATTGTAGTTGATAATAATTCTACAGATGGTAGTGTCGAAGCCCTTCAAAAGAATTTCCCAGAAGTTAAAATAATTGCCAATAAATTTAATGCTGGTTTTGCAAAAGCGAATAATCAAGGTATCGAAATTGCAATAGGGCGTTATATACTATTGTTAAATCCTGATACTTTGGTGCAGGAAAATACTTTTACAACTTTAATTAAATTTATGGATGAAAATACCGATGTAGGTATGTGCGGTTGTAAAATATTAAATCCAGATGGTTCTTTGCAGCTGGCATGCCGAAGGAGCTATCCAAGTTTATGGGTTGCATTTACTAAAATAGTAGGTTTAAGTAGTTTATTCCCAAAATCTAAATTATTTGGTAAATACAATTTAACTTATCTTGATGAAAATAAAACTTACGAGGTTGAGGCTATTTCAGGTTCTTTTATGTTTGTTCGTAGAGAGGTAATGGATATTGTAAGAGGGTTGGATGAAGATTTTTTTATGTATGGCGAGGATCTGGATTTTTGTTATCGTATCAAACAAGCCGGTTATAAAATTTATTATGTTCACGAAACATCAATTATTCATTATAAAGGAGAAAGTACAAAAAGAAGTAATATTGATGAAATAAAGCATTTTTATGGAGCAATGCAAATATTTGTTAAAAAACATTATAAATTCAATATTATTTTAATGATGCTTTTGAATTTTGCTATTAAGATACGAAGTTTATTTGCATTTTTTTACAAATTCAAATTTTCATTTTTGCAGATTATTATAGATAATTTACTTATATCTTTTTCTATATATCTTGCGGAAAAATTATATTTAGTAAACAAGTTGGGGTGGGAAGGATTCCCGCCAGAAAATAAGCCATATGTATACATTATACCAGCATTGTTTTTTAACTTTATAGCATTTTTGTTATCATCATATAAGAACAATAAAATTTTTCTTTTTAAAAAAAATGTTGCTCTTATTCTAAATTTTTTAATGCTTTCTGCTTTTACTTTTTTCTTCAAAGAATATGGTTTTAGTAGAGTTGCTACAGTTTTATCTTTTTTATTCTCTTTGATTTTTATCAATGCATTTGGTATTTTATTAAAATTTATACATTATCAATCAACACCAAATTTTACCAAAATAGCTATTATAGGTACAAATGATTTAAGTTTGGAATTGATTGAAAAATTAAAAAGCAATATAAAACATATTTATGATATACAGGGTTTTATTACTTTAAATACAGATGAGTTATATAAAAAGATATTAAACTATAGTGTAATTGGAACAATTGAAAATATAGAAAAGGTAATAGATGAGTATCAATTAGAAAAAATTGTCATAACGCCAAATGTACTTTCTTATGAGCAAATTTTAAAATTACTAACAATTTGTAAAAATAGAGTTGAATTCCTTCTTGCAACCAATACATTAGATTATTTGGTAGGGAAAAATAATTCACATATTATTAATGAAATTGAACTATTAAAACTTGATTATGCATATTTAAAAGTTTCAAATATTTTCTTAAAATATCTCTTTGAAAAGGTAATAGTTGTAATGATGGTTTTATTATTTCCTGTATTGTATCCATTAAAGAATAAAGTTTTTGATAACATTTACAAAAATTTATTTGATATATTTAGTGATAAGGTAAATATAATTGGCTTCAATCCAAAAAATAAAGAGTTAAAATTAGGAAAATCAGGCTTATTTGGATTGTGGAGTTTGAATGAAAGAGAAACGAATAACGAAGCTTTGAAAAATTATGATATACTTTATGCAAAAAATTATTCTTTATGGCTTGATTTACAAATCTTATTCAAGAATATAAAAGCTAAGAATTAGTAATACACTTTTTGGCTAATTTATCGACATAATTATTCCATTTATTAGCAGAGTGAGCCTTAATTTTAATCCAATTTATATTTATGCCACAATTTTGTATAAATTCGTAATATTTTTGAGTTAATTCGTTTTTTCTTTGCCATTTACCAGTAGCCCATTCTCTCAATCCCATATAATCAAAAAAGATATTTACCACTTTAATGTTTAATTCTTTAGCTTTATTTAAAGCAAAAGCAACGGCATAAATTTCACCGGCAATGTTTCTATAAGAAAGAAAATCTTGTTTGTTTATTACTTTGCAGTCTTGTGATATGATTTGGTTGTTTTTAATAATGACATAAGCAGAGGAGATTTTGTTATTGATAAATGAGCCATCTACAAAGATGTTAAAACCATCGGGTAATTCTTCGTTATTTTGATGCTTAATTTTGGTAGATGTTGATACTATAACAAGATCATTGGGCATTTTTTGGTTAATTAAAAAATCATAAATATTTTGATAGTTGACTACCAATTTAAAAGATTTTTTCTTTGGTGAATAATAAAGAGGTAACTTATAGTTTGAAAATATTATTGCACAAGAATATTTAGTATTTGGTTCAATTAGAATAAGATTTTCATTATAAATTTCTGATAATATTTTTACAATATCTTGTGCTTTATTTTTAAGAATTGAATAAAATTCGTTCATTTTTGTAAAAATTTTTTGAAAAAATAAAAAAATGTTTATTTTTGAAACACAATATAAACAAAAAAAGGTGAAATATGAAATTCCATCTTGTAAGTGGAGCTTGCGGCTTCGTAGGTCGCAATGTTGTAAAACAACTTTTAAAGAGAACAAATGATAAAATATTAATGATTGATGACTTATCTGTGGGCATTCATCCGAAGCATTGGCTTGATAATTTTAAATCCAGGAAAGAAAAAGATATGGAAATAATAGGCGAGGATGAAAGATTATATTTTTGGCAAATGGATATTAGAAAATTTTTAAATAAATTTTATGAAAATCCTGAATTTTTGAAACAAGAATATAATTTAGAGTGTTATAAAATATCAGATGCATTTCATTTTGCAGCTATAGTAGGAGGTAGAGCAAAAATAGATGGCGATCCTATGGCAGTGGCATTAGATTTAGCAATTGATGCAGAATTTTTCAATTGGGTATGTAAACATAAACCTGAAAGAGTGTTGTATCCAAGTTCCAGTGCAGCCTATCCAAACGCATTACAGACAGAATGTAACGCAATAGCATTAAAAGAAGAAATGATAAATGTTAATGCTGATTACATCGGAAAGCCTGATATGACCTATGGGTGGACAAAATTAACTGGTGAATATCTTGCTTACATAGCAGCAAAATTTTATGGAGTATCTGTAACTTGTATCAGACCATTTTCGGGTTATGGTGAAGATCAAGATTTAACTTATCCTGTACCAGCTATAGCAGATAGAGCAGCAAGAAAAGAAGACCCATTTGTAGTTTGGGGTACAGGCCAACAAGGAAGAGATTTTGTCCACATTGACGATGTTATTGATTGTATGCTTTTGGCAATGGATAAAATACACGATGGTTCAGGAATTAATATAGGTTCAGGGAAATTAACAACATTTTTAGAACTAATAGAAGTGTTTACAAAATTTGCTAGTTATAAACCGACCATAAAACCACTTGTTGATAAACCAATGGGAGTACATTCAAGGTATTCGGATATGAGCTATGTCAAAAACGTGTTAGGATGGGAACCTAAAATATCATTAGAAGAAGGTATGTATAGAGTATATAAAAAGGCATTAGAAAGAATTAATAATGGTAAATAAATACTGATTGAGTAAGTATCTTGTTGATAACTAATAGGATAAATAGTTTGTTGTATGCGATAAAATGATAATTGATGTTAATCACAATACAGTAATTTCTATGTAGTTGATTATTTGCTATATTTTTATTACATTTAAAAGAATTTTAATAAATAAGTGGAGAAAATATGAAACCAGTAATTTTAACAGATGATATCTTCGAAAAAGAAGTTATGCAGTCTGAATTACCAGTAATTGTAGATTTTTGGGCTACCTGGTGTGGGCCTTGCAGGATGATAGCGCCAATAATTGAAGAATTAGCTGCAGAATATGATGGAAAAATTAAAGTTTGTAAAATTGATGTAGATGAAAATCCTGCTGTTGCTGCTTCTTTTGGAATAAGAAGTATTCCAACAGTGCTATTTTTCAATAAAGGGCAAAAAGTGGATGCTATAGTTGGTGCTGTGCAAAAGAGTAATTTTGTACACAAAATTCAAACAAATTTCGGCTTATAAATATATTTGTTTGACATAAGAAAACAAAAAAGTTCTTGATAATTTATTAATATTTTATTAATTTATAATTAACAACTAACTTTTTACGGAGGAAATATGATAAAACCAAGGGTTTATATATGAGAGCAGTAAATTTAATTAGTCCCAATTAACCATTTTAAACATTTAAAAAAATTGTGTGTAAGGAGCAAACATGCTAAGAAAACTAACAAAATTATTTTTAGTAATGTTATTTTTTATGCTTCCTTCGTTACTGATGGCTCAGGCGAATGTTGGTAAAATTATTGGAAAAATTACTGATGAAGAAACAGGAGAGCCAGTACAGGGAGCAACAATTATTCTTAAAGGTACCAATAAAGGTGCAAAGACAGATTTAGATGGTAGCTATTTTATTCTTAATATTGTGCCAGGTACCTATGAAGTTGAAATCAAATCTATTGGTTACAAAACCAAAATAGTTGAAGAAGTTCGTGTAGTAGGTGGTATTACCTACGAATTAAATGCTACACTTTCGAAAGGTGATATTCAATTAAAGGTTGTTGAAGTAAAAGCCAAGAAATTGGTAGAGGAAAAAGCAACAAATACTGTAAAAGTTGTTGATGCTAATGATATTGCTAGATTACCAGTTAGAGGTGTAGAAAATGTGGCGGCATTACAAGCTGGTGTTGTAAAAAGTGGTGAAGGTGCTGATAGAAATGCTACACTTAATGTTCGTGGCGGTCGTGGTGGAGAAGTGCTATTTATAGTTGATGGTGTTCCACAAAATGATATTTTTGGTGGTGGAAATGCTTCACAAGTAAGTAGTTCTGCTATAGAACAGATGACATTTCAGGTTGGTGGTTTTGAAGCAAAATTTGGTCAGGCACAATCTGGTATTATTAGCGTAACCACTAAAAGAGGTTCTCCTACATACGCTGTATTTGGTGATGTTGTTACCTCATCTTTTACAGATATTTATGGTTATAACCTATATACATTAAACTTAAGTGGTCCTTTTGTACCAGGGAATGCTGATCATACATTTTTTATCTCAGGTGAAAGAGGTTGGTTTAGAGAACCAAATCCATCATCTCAAAAAATTTATTTTGGTTCTATTGGTAAAGAATATAAAGTAAGACCAAATGCTTCCTCAGGTATATGGAGATTAACTGCAAGAACAAATCATAACTTTGGTGACTTTAACGTTAGATTAGGTGCAAATATTAATACAAGAGATAACCATTCATATGTACATACATATGCCAAAAATAATACAGAACATAATCCTAGGCAGGTATTATTTAATGGTTCCTATAATTTAAAATTATCACAAAATGTTAGCTCCACAACATATTGGAACTTAAATATTGGCTATAAAAAATTAAATTATAAAACCGGTGATGGTGTACATTTTGATAGACTTTGGGATTATGGAGATTCCCTTTTAAATTCTAAGCTTATAGATCCCGATGAAAAATATTTAAGCTGGGGATATAGAATGTCAACTGATAAGTATGGAATGTTTTATAAGAAGGGAAGAGTAAGTAATAGTTTTGTCAAAAGGGATGATGATGCTTTTAATATAGATTTTGATTTTACATCACAAATTAATAAACATCTTTTTGAATTTGGCGCAGGTATTAATTATAATATTTTACGTTACTATGGTATAGCACCTGCTATGTTGGCCTATTATAAAGAAAAAAAGAAAGATATGCCTATAGAACTTATCTTTCATAACTTGCAACCATACTTCTTTGGTTACGATATTACAGGTTCAACAAAAACGAGCGTTGGTTCATCAGATGAAAATAAAACAATAACTTATGAAAATGAAACATCTGTTGTTACAACTAAACAAGCACCTAAAACTCCAATTATTGCTTATGCTTATGTACAAGATAAATATGAGTTAAACGATTTGGTTTTGAATTTAGGTTTACGTATGGATTATTTTGATACTAAAGCTAAAGTATTGAAGGATATGTCTTTGCCATATGCTGGTGGTAGTGATCCAAATGCATATGATGATGGCGATTTCACAGATAAAAAACCTGAAATTAAATTTTCTCCAAGAATTGGGCTTGGTTTCCCTGTAACAGATAAAACAGTTTTCCACGCTCAATATGGTAAATTTATTCAACAGCCACCATTAAGTGTTGTATATACAAATGTTTATGAGTTAAATATGTTAATAACAGATCAAAATTGGAGTGTTACTAACGGTGATGTAAATAGTGAAGTTACTACTCAATATGAATTAGGTTTTAGCCAGATATTTGGTGATAATACAGCTGCTTTAAAATTTACTGCTTATTATAAAAATACACGTGGTTTATTAAATAATGTAACTTATTTCTTCTACAGAGATCCTAATAAAGCAGGCCAAGTATTTAGATATATTGGTACAACAAATACAGACTTTGGAACAGTTAAAGGTGTTGCTATAACAGTTGATGTACCAAAAATTAGCTATTTCTCATTGAATATTGATTATACTTATTCAATTGCAGAAGGTACAGGTTCTTCCACTAGTTCAAATTTTGTTGCAGCATTTAGAAACGATAATGGACAAGTTCCAAAAGTAATTGCACCTTTAGATTTCGACCAAAGACATACTGGTATTGTAAACTTAAATTTCTATGCACCTAAAGGGCAATTAGGAGTTTTTGAATTAGTAAATGCTAATTTATTATTCTCTTTCGCAAGTGGTAGACCTTATACACCACTTGAATCACAAAACCTAATTGCTGGATCAACAAACTTTGGTGATACAAAAGGTTATGTTAACTCTGCTACTGGACCTGGTAATTACAGATTTGATCTGAAAGTTGAAAAAGCATTTATGCTCTCTAATTTAACAATCACACCTTATATATGGATTGAAAATTTATTTAATACAAGATTAGTTAATTCTGTTTATCAATCAACTGGTGATCCTGAAACTACCGGCTGGTTAGAAACTGAAGAGGCTAAGACAATTATTACTGGAAAAGGTCCTATAGAAG
Source organism: Ignavibacteriales bacterium (assembly GCA_035361425.1). Lineage (GTDB taxonomy): Bacteria > Bacteroidota > Ignavibacteria > Ignavibacteriales > DAOSCP01 > DAOSCP01. Next base: position 150,372 of record DAOSCP010000004.1, read on the forward strand.
GTAAAAATTATGCAGAGGATTATAAATCTTTAGAAAGAACTCCAGGTATGTTTAGTATTCCTAGATTGATAAAATTAGGTGTAAAAGTAAATTTTACAAACATTAAATTTTAATTAAATCAGCAACAAATATTGGAATGAAAAATGAAAAAGCAGATAAAAATATTACTGCAGCTGATAGTAATTACATTAACTACAGTAGGTATATTAAGAGCCGAAGTAGATAAAACTGGGCCAACAACAAAGACATTTAAGTCTTCTAAAAAAGGTTCAGATGCCTACTTTATGAATATTAATAATATTAAAATGCCAATGAATTATGAAGGTGTATTGGCAGATGTTCAAATGACAGTAAATGGAGTGAGTGTTAAAGGCGGTACTTATTCAAATACAGATAATAAGTATGAATTTGTTTTTTCCGGTGGTTTTTTTATGACAGGAAAAACACCAGGTCGTGATAAAGTATGGGGCAATGGTGTTGCTTCAGCTTCACGTATTCAAGATTATTTAGCCGGTACAAGAAAATATCCTAAAACAGATAGTAAAGTAGCTTTATATATTGTAGATAAAAATGATCCAGATTTTGGACAAAGTTGGCAAGATTGGAAAGAAGCTGTTGAATTAGGTGCATATTTTTATGATGGAGATGGAGACGGTAAATATGACCCTGTAGATAAAAATGGTAATAATAAATGGGATCCGGATGAAGATAGACCTGATATATTGGGTGATCAAACTGTATGGTGTGTTTACAACGATGGTGTAGAACAAGCAAAGAGAAGATTTACTGCTGTAGAACCTCAAGGAATTGAAGTAAGACAAACAGTTTTTGGTTTTGCTTCTAAAGGTTTGCTTGGTAATATATTATTTGTAAGATATAATGTGTTAAATACTGGATTGAAAGCTGATGTTATTGACTCTTGTTTATTCGGTGCCTGGGCAGATCCAGATCTTGGAGGAAGTCAACATTATAATAATGATTTAGTAGGTTGTGATGTCCCAAGAAACGCAGGATTTACTTACAATGATAAATTAGATGCAGGTGAAGTTCCATTTTGTTTTTATATGGACTTTTTCCAGGGACCAATAAATTATATTCCAGGAGAAACATTTGTTGATAAAAATGATAATGGAGTTTATGATGAAGGCATAGATGAGCCTTTAACTTATGGATATGATAAATTAGGACCAATTGACGAAAAATATCCTAATAAATATAAACAAAAATTATATGTTTATAAAGAGCCTGGTTCAAAAGATTTTGAAGAAAGAGTTATAGATGTTAAAACCACTTATCCTGGCTCCAAAAATATGGGTATTTATTCATTTGTACATTATCAGCAATCAGATCCTCAATTAGGAGATCCAAATTACGAGTATGAATTACGTAATTATATGTTAGGGTTGGATAAAGAAGGCAAAGAATTAAATCCATGTACCTGGTATTTAGGCAATTCAAATTTCCCAGGATGTGCTACAACTAATAATAAATTATGGTATTCTGGTGATCCAATTACAAAAACCGGTTGGCTTAATATTAAACCAACTGACCAAAGACAAATGACAAGTACAGGATATTTTAGATTAATTAAAGGCGTTCCAGTTAATATTACAGTTGCTTATGTAGTAGGTAGTGATAAGGATAATATCTCCTCAATTTTACAAGCAAGAAGGGTAGATGATTTCGCTCAAAGTATTTATGATAAAAACTTTAAGGCTTTAACACCACCTGAAAAACCAGAAGTTAGAATTGAAAGTGGTGAGGACTATATTGATATTATTTGGAAAGCTGATAAGCAAGCAAGTTATATGGTTCAAGATTCTGCAGCTGGTATTCATATAGCTGACGCAAGATTCCATGGTTTTAATGTTTATGCATTTTTAACTAATAGTACCAATGAAGAAGTTAATAACCATAAAAATATTAAATTAGTTAAATCTTTCTATGTTAAAAACAATATAGGAAGAATATTTAAAAAAGATTTAGAAACAGAAGGCTATAAACTTTTATATGATACAGCTGTTGCAGTTAGAATTGATAAAAACTTGTTAACTGATCCAGCTACATCAACAATAAGATTGAGATTAACATCAGATCCATTTACAGGGCAAGCATTGGTTAAAGGTAAGAATTATTATTTTGCTGTTACTTCGGTAGTACTTAATTATTTAAACTTAAAATCTAGAAATATTAAGAAAGCTAATGGATTGCCATACATTGCTGTTGAAGCTAATGCTCCAAAAGATGATTATTTTATGGATGCTATTGGTGATTCAGCTATTACAAGTGAATTAGAAAACCAATTAGAAATTATTTCTGCTGAATGTGGTAAAGATGCCTATACTTATACGAGAAATCAATTTATCCCATTTATTAAAACAAAAGGTCCTTCTACTGTTGAAGCAAAAGTAGACATTATAGATAAAAGTCAAATGAAGAACGCTAAATACACACTTGGTTTCTTTGAAGATTCTACTGATACAAAATATGACCCAAGATGGAGTTTGTTTAGAGAGTTAAAAGGAAGTAATAAAATTGATACTTTGGTATGGAGATCAGATGAATACAAGTTTGATGCTGATTATGGTGTTACGAAATTAACTGATGGGTTTATAGTTCGTGTTAAAAAAGTTGAGCCTGTGTTAGGAACTCCAACATTTGATGGACTAGGTAAGTGGTTAAATAAATATGATGTTGAAAGAAAATCAGGTATATCTTATTTAGGAAAAGATTTATCTACAAGTAATACTGGTTTTGTAGCTAACTCCGGATTGATTAACCAATTGAGTAATTATGCAAGAGTATCTAAATTAAGAAAAATTGAATTAAGATTCTCTAAAAACAATATTGGTAAAGCTTATCGTTATATTAACGGTGTATTTGGTACAACTGCAGGTAGATTAAAAACTAATGTTTACGCTGGTGCAATTACAGCAGCTGATACTGCAGGGAATACAGGTATTTTAATTAATCCTGTAATAGGAAGAGCTGAAGGATTTGTCCCAGTACCATTTACAGCATGGGTAAATGATGACAAAACTGGAGAAAAAAGACAGTTAGCAGTTGGCTTTATAGAAAAAGCTAGAAGAAACGGTGGTAATCCGAATGGTGTTTGGGATTTCCAAGATTCAATTGCAAAAACAGGTGAATATATTGTAATTTTTGATGAACCTTATACTGATAATGGTAATAATAAATTGTTAACTGGTGGTCAATTTACTTTTGATGATGGGAAAACTGATACACTTTGGGCTGATTTAGGTGGTTTATGGTTAAAGAGAACTCAAACTAAAGATATGCCAAAAGCTATGCCTAATAATGTTATGTTAAATGATTTTGAAAAATCGAAAGTTAATTCACCATGGCTTTCTGGTTTGTATGTTTTAGGTATTGAGCAAAAGAAAGGAGTTACTGAAAATATTGGAAGTGCAAATGTAATAGATGGAGATATGATAACTTTACCTATAACAACTTATCCAATCGTATCTGGTGAAGAATTTGCTATTAATTTGAACGCTGATGGTCAGTTACCACCTGAAGAAAAGAGAGCATTATTTGAAAAAGTTAATGTATTCCCAAATCCGTTATATGCTTATAATGCAAACAACAAAGGTTTAGCTGACGAACCATATGTTACATTTAGTAATTTACCAGTAGGAGAACCTATAACAATTAAAATTTATAGCTTATCTGGTATGTTATTAAGAGAATTAGATATACCTAACACAACAGATCCATATGTTAACTGGGATTTGAAAAATAGTAATGAATTAAGAGTAGCTTCAGGTATGTATATTGCAGTGGTACATTCGCCTAATTATGGTGATAAAGTTCTTAAATTTGCAGTAATTATGCCACAAAAACAAATACCTAAATACTAAAATAATAACTACGGTTCTGCAGAATGCAGAGCCGTAGATTAAAAACAAATCAGGAGTTAATTGATATGAAAAAATACATTGCAATGCTAATAATAACTGTATTTAGTACTATAATAATGGCAGGTGATGTATCTAGAAAGGGTACAACAGGAGCAGATGAATTACTAATACCTGTAGGTGCTCGTAGTATAGCTACTGCCGGTGCATTTGTAGCAAATTCTCAGGGATTGGAAGCATTATATTACAATCCAGCTGGTTTAGCCGCATATCAAGGTAATGGAGAAATGATGTTTAGCTATATGTCTTATATAGCAGATATAAACTTAAGTTATTTTGCAGCTTCTTATAATGATAAATCATTAGGTTCTGTAGCGTTAAGTGTTAAAAATCTTGATTTTGGAAGAATTAATGTAACAACTGAAACTAAACCAGATGGTGATGGTAGCACCTATAGTCCAACATTTTTAACGACTACATTATCATATGCTAAAGTTGTTACAGATAGAGTAACTGCCGGAGCCAACTTGAAAATAATTTATGAAAAGATTGGTAATGCAAGTGCTACAGGTTTTGGTGTAGACTTTGGTGTTCAATATAAATTTGATGAATTACCTTTATGGTTAGGTGCTACAATTAAAAATGTGGGTACTAATATGAAATTTACTGGCCAAGATCTGCAAAGAAAATACTATCCTATCAATAATACAGTAGATGCTAGACCAGTATCTGCAGAAATTACAACCGAAGAGTTTCAAATTCCTAGCTATTTTGAATTATCTTTAGCTTATGATGCTGAAATTAATGATGATATGAAATTGCTTACAGGTTTCAATTTTAGAAATAACAATGTAATGGAAGATCAATTACAGCTTGGTGTTGAATTTTCGTATGTAGATATGTTTTTCTTAAGAGCTGGTTATGATACATATTTACAAAATACAGATAAAAATATATATGATTATACTTTGGGATTTGGTGTAAAATATGATTTTACAAGATCATTAAATCTTACCTTTGATTATGCTTATAGAAATGTTAACGAAAAGGCTTTTGATGCTAATCATGTTTTTAGTGTAAAATTAGGTTTTTAAAACATAAAAAAGCTGCTTCTTTTGAAGAAGCAGCTTTTTTTTATTTGACTTTTAAGAATAAATTTCGTATATTTGAAATTCAAATTTTGGAGAGTTGGCAGAGTGGTTGAATGCGGCGGTCTTGAAAACCGCTATACTGGGGAACCGGTATCCGGGGTTCGAATCCCTGACTCTCCGCAAAAATAAAAAAGCTGCAATTTGCAGCTTTTTTTATTTGTTTTTCAGTCTAGCTGATAGACTTCTCCTTTAGCAGGTATTTCGATCTCTTTAATTCCAATCTGTTTTAATCTTTCAGCTAATTTCAATTGTTGTTCATAGTCACCGTGAACTAAAAATACTTTTTTAAGTCTATTTAAGTTCATATGCGATACGTAATCTAATATTTCATTTGAATCGGCATGTGCACTAAGTGAGTTAAGTACAACAACTTTTGCATTAAGTTGTTTTTCATCGCCTAAAATACGTACAGGGTTAACACCTTCAACTATTTTTCTTCCTAAGGTATGTTCTGCGTTGTAACCAACAATTAAAATTATATTATTTGGGTTTTCTATATTATTGTAAAGATGATGTACAATTCTTCCAGCTTCAGCCATACCAGAACTTGATATAATCATCATTGGTCCTTGCATATCATTTAATTTTTTTGATTCTTCAACTTCTGTAATATATGTCAAATTGTGAAAACCAAAAGGGTCTTTGCCTTCCAGTAAATATTTCATTGTTTCATCATCATAGCATTCAGGATGTAATTTAAATACTTCGGTTGCGTGGACAGAAAGGGGACTATCAACATAAACTGGTATTTTAATCTTTGGATATTTTTTGAAAAGCTCATTTAGAGCATATACTAGTTCTTGAGATCTTCCAACACTAAAAGAAGGGATAATAATTTTGGATTTTTTTTGTATTGCTTCTTTGATAATTTCTTTTAATCGTTGTTCAGTAGTTTGATAATCAGCGTGGAAACGACCTCCATAGGTAGCTTCCATAATTAAATAATCAGCTTCTTTAATTTGTTCTGGATCTTTTAGAATAGGTAAATATTTTCTCCCTAAATCGCCCGAGAATACTATTATTCTTTCTTCATTATCACTTATTTTGTATCTTAAATGTACAATCGCAGAACCTAATATATGGCCAGCATCGTAAAATGTTAGTTTTAATTTTGGAGAAATTTTCATTTCCCAATCATAATTTATAGCAACCATCATTTTTATAGTATTTTCTACATCTTGTGCAGAATATAAAACTTCGAAAGGATTTTGGCCTCTTTTAATTCTTCTTTTGTTAATGTATTCAACATCTCTTTCTAAAATACGTTGTGTATCCCTTAACATAACAGCGCATAAATCTCTTGTTGCTGAAGTACAGTAAATGTTACCTCTAAAGCCAGCTTTAACTAAACTAGGTAAATTTCCAGCGTGATCTGTATGTGCATGGGTGAGAATTACAAAATCAAGTTCTTCTGGTTCGATATAATCAAGACGCTTGTTTAATTCGAAGGCTTCTTTCCTTTTGCCTTGATATAATCCACAATCAATCAAAAATTTGGTTCCATTTAAAGTGATTTGATGCATTGAACCAGTAACAGTTCTTGCTGCTCCGATAAACTGAATTTGCATAAAAAACTCACATTTTTATTAAAAAATAGTTAAAAAAAAATAAAAAAGCAAATTTAATATAGATGTAATCGAAAAATTACTTATATTTGAAAATAAAAAAAAGGTAAAATAATTATGTTAAGCCGTCATAAGACATTAAAAATTGATAGAGAGAACATTTGGCATCCATTCACACAAATGAAAAGATTTGAATTTATCGATCATAAAGTAATTGTTAAAGCAAAGGGATTAAAATTATATGATTATGATGGTAAAGAGTATTATGATGCTATTTCATCCTGGTGGACGAATATTCATGGTCACAATAAAAAAGAGATTAATGATGCAATTAAAGATCAATTGAAAGAATTAGATCATACATTATTTGCGGGTATTACACATCCTTACGCTGCGGAAGTTGTGGATAGATTGAAATTTTATTTACCACATAAGTTGAATAAATTTTTCTTTTCTGATAATGGTTCAACTGCTGTTGAAGTAGCTCTTAAAATGGCATTTCAGTACTGGCAAAATATAGGTAAAACAACAAAAACTAAATTTGCATATTTAGATAATAGTTACCATGGGGATACAATAGGTTCTATAAGTGTAGGGGGAGTTGATTTATATCATAAATTATATAATCCTTTAAGATTTGATGCATTTCGCTTAAAACAACCAAAGTGTTCAACATGCCCATTTAGGAAATCTAATTTAACTTATGATGCAAAAGAAACTGGTTGTAATATTGAATGTTTAGATGAAACAGAAAAATTATTGACTAAAAAGCACGAACAAATTGCGGCTGTTATAGTTGAGCCATTAGTACAAGGTTCAACAGGAATGAATATATATAATCCTGAATACTTGAACAGACTTTTTAGATTATGTAAAGACCTTGATATTCTTGTGATTTTTGACGAAGTTGCTACTGGTTTTGGAAGAACTGGAACTATGTTTGCTTTAGAACAAACAAATGTAATACCTGATATTATAACGATTTCTAAAGGCATTACAGGTGGTTATTTACCGTTATCATTAACAATTACAAATCCACGAATTTACAGTGCTTTTTATGATGATGATATTTATAAAACTTTATTCCATGGTCATAGTTATACTGCAAATCCTATTGCTTGTAGTGCAGCGATTGCTAACTTAAAATTGTTCAGAGAAGAAAATTTACCAGAATCAAGAAGTAAGTTTTTAGCTTATTTCCACTCACAAGTAAAGGAATTGAGTAAATATGATTTCGTCGGTGATGTAAGATACCTTGGATTTATCGGTGCAATAGATATTGTAAAAGATAAAACTACTAAGGAAAAATTTGGTAGTAATTTTGATTTTAAAGTTAATCAAACATGTCTTAAAAATGGAGTTCTAATAAGACCATTGGACGGCACTGTTTATTGGTTTTTACCTCTTTCTACAAAAAAATCTGAAGTAGATGAAATTCTTGATAGAACAATAAAATCAATAAAGGAAGTTATAGATAAAATTTAGAAAGATGCAAAATATTGTTAATTATAGAAATAAAAACAAATTTTATGAGATAAATAACGGTCACTCGATATATTTTTAATATACGGTGACCGTTTTTATATTGAGTATCACATATTTTGAGAAAGTAATAATAATTATTACTTATTAGATTGGGCAATAAGATTTAATGCACTTCCAGCTTTGAACCACTCAAATTGTGTATTACTAATAGTATGGTTTAATTTAATTTCTTCTTGCGTACCATCATTATGTTTTATTATTAAGATTAATGGTTTAGTTTCGTCAAAATTTTCTAATCCAACCAAGTCAAATCTGTCATCTTCTTTAATTTTATCATAATCTGATGGATCGGCAAAAGTTAGAGGGAGCATACCTTGCTTTTTCAAATTAGTCTCATGAATACGAGCAAAACTTTTAGCAATTATTGCAACACCGCCTAAATACCTTGGTTCCATTGCTGCGTGTTCACGGGATGAGCCTTCTCCATAATTTTCATCACCGACAACAACCCATCCAATATTGTTTGCTTTATAATATCTAGCTACTTTTGGCACTTCATTGTATTGCTTGGTAATAACATTTAAAACTTCGTTTGTTTTATCATTGAAGTAGTTAACTGCTCCAATAAGCAGATTGTTTGATATATTATCAAGATGACCACGATATTTTAGCCATGGTCCAGCCATTGAAATGTGGTCTGTTGTACATTTTCCTTTAACTTTTATTAAAAGAGCTAAATCTTTAGGATCTTTTCTATCCCATGGTTTAAATGGTTCTAATAATTGTAATCTATCACTATTAGGATTTACTTTTACTTCAGTATTATAATTTTCCTCAGAAGGTGGTATAAATCCTTCTGTATCTGTTATAAAATTATCAGGTAATTCTTTTCCTTTTGGTGGATCTAATTTAACTTCTTGTCCATTTTCATTTATTAAAGTATCTGTAATGGGATTAAATGTAAGTTTTCCGGCCAGTGCAAAAGCAGTTGTTAACTCGGGGCTAGCAACAAAGGCAAATGTATTTGGGTTTCCATCATTTCTTTTGGCAAAATTTCTATTGAAAGATGTAACAATTGTATTCTTCTCCGGTGATTTTACATCCGTTCTTTGCCACATACCAATACAAGGGCCACAAGCATTTGCAAGAACCTTTCCACCGATACTTTCAAATAAAGGTAACTGACCATCTTTTTCAATAGTAGCACGAACCTGTTCTGATCCTGGTGTTATTAAAAATTCAGATTTAACTTTGACGCCTTTTGATAATGCATCTTTTACAATACTTGCGGATCTATCAATATCTTCATAACTAGAATTAGTACAGCTTCCGATAAGAGCAGCAGATACTTTTTCAGGATATCCTTCTTTTTCAACAGCTTCTTTGATTTGGGAGATAGTGTAAGCTTTATCTGGCGTAAATGGTCCATTTAAATGTGGTTCTAAGGATGATAAATCAATTTCAATAACTTTGTCATAATATTTATCAGGTGTATTATAGACTTCTTGATCTGCTTTTAGAATATCTTTATATTCATTAGCCATATCGGCAATTTCTTTACGATTTGTTGCGACTAAATAGTCATACATTTTATTATCATATGGAAAGATAGAACAAGTAGCACCGATTTCAGCTCCCATATTGCAAATAGTAGCTTTTCCGGTTGCCGAAATTGTATTTGCACCATCTCCGAAATATTCAACTATAAATCCAGTACCACCTTTGACAGTTAATATTCCAGCTAATTTCAATATTACATCTTTAGGAGAAGTCCAACCGTTTAATTTTCCTGTTAGTTTAACTCCTAAAATTTTAGGGAATTTCAATTCCCAAGGCATACCGGCCATAACATCAACTGCATCAGCTCCTCCAACACCAATGGCTATCATACCAAGTCCGCCTGCATTTGGAGTGTGTGAATCTGTTCCAATCATCATACCACCTGGAAAGGCATAATTTTCTAATACAACTTGATGAATAATTCCAGCTCCGGGTTTCCAAAATCCAATGCCATATTTTTTTGATATTGATTCAAGAAAATCGTATACTTCTTTATTTTCATCAAAAGCTCTTGTTAAATCATCTTTTGCACCAACTTTTGCTTGAATTAAGTGGTCGCAATGAACAGTTGTTGGAACAGCAGTTGTTTTTTTTCCAGCGTGCATAAATTGCAATAATGCCATTTGTGCAGTAGCATCTTGCATTGCAACTCTATCTGGTTGGAAATTACAGTAGTCAGTACCTCTTTTTACATCTTGAATATTTTCTTTTTCATAAAAGTGTAAGAATAATATTTTTTCAGCATAAGTTAATGGACGATTAATTTTTGATTTGACTTTTTGATAAGATGAGTCAAGGTTTTTGTAAAAATTTTGTAGAAAATTTAAATCCTTAATCATGTGAACCTCTGATAATTTTTAACTTTTTGTTAATTTAAACAAAAAAAATGCATTATAAATTTCAATTTGTTTATAAATTTTAGTTTTATTATATTCTTACTATTTAAGATTTATCAGATTATCTTTTATTATAGGAATTAAGCCACTAAAGAAAAATTCAACTGCTATAACCATAATAATTAATCCCATAAGACGCATTAAAACATTATTTCCAGTTTCGCCAATTAATTTAGAAAGTTTTGCCGAACTTATTAGCACTATATAAGTTAGAAGCAAAACTAAAATTACGGTTACTAAAAATATTATTTTAAATTCAATATGTTTTGCATCATTCATTAAAACAATAGAATTTGTAATTGCTCCAGGCCCACATATCATAGGTATACCTAAAGGTGTTACTGATATATCATTAATATAAGACTTAATTTCTTCTGAATTGATTCTAACATTTGTTAATCTTGCTTGTAACATATCCATGCCCATTATGAAAAAAATAATACCTCCAACTACTCTGAAGCTATTCACAGAAATATTAAAAAATTTGAATAATAATTGTCCGGTGAAACCGAAAAGAAATATTGTAAGAAATGATACAAGGATAGCTTTTTTTGCTGTTTTAATTTTTTGATTTTCTGTAAGGTTAGCGGTCATAGTCATAAAAATTGGCATTACTCCTAATGGGTTTATCAATGTAAAAAAGGAAGTAAATGTTAATAAAGCATAGTTAAAAAGTTCTTGCATATATTTTCCAAATTTTATTTAAATAACTTTAGTAATATAAAAATATTAGATACAAAAAAAAGAAAAAAGTTTTTGAAATTATTATTTATTAAAAATATTGCAAAATATTTTTGTATAAATATACATAATTGCTGAAAATGATGTTGGTAAAATTTTAAATTACAGGAAATCGGAGTGCTCTACCACTGGAAATAAAAAAAGGCTTGCAAAACAATTTACAAGCCTTGTTGAATGTGATCGCGTTCCGAGAAATCGGAATGCAAGCAGATGAGATTGAACCATCGACCCCTCCGATTGCAAATCGGAGTGCTCTACCACTGGAAATAAAAAAAGGCTTGCAAAACAATTTACAAGCCTTGTTGAATGTGATCGCGGATGGGATTGAACCATCGACCCTCTGCTTAAAAGGCAGATGCTCTACCACTGAGCTACGCGATCTTGCAAATTTTTCAAAAATTGAAATACTAATATAATATAATTTTTCCCGAAATGCAAATTAATTTTGAAAAATTAATAAATTTTTGTAATTTTTTATGATTATTTATATATTTACAAAAACAATTTGGATTTTTTTATGGCGAAAGTAATAAAGAAAAAAGATGAAAAAATAAGTATCCAAAATTTATTCCCACCTTATTTGCAACCTATTAATTATATCATATTGCTTATTGGAATAATAGTTTTAGTTATAGGGTTTTACTTAATGGCACAAGGGGAATGGGATGATCCAATATCCTTAACAGTTGCTCCGTTGGTGGTTCTTTTTGGTTTTATTGTAGTTATTCCTTTAGGAATTTTTTATAAGCCTAAACAAAATAAAGAAGATAATGTTATTAGCTAAGGTGACAGGAAATGTGGTAGCGACGCAAAAAGATGCTACTCTTGTTGGTTACAAGCTTTTACTAATTACATATGTCGATCTGGAAGGTAACTTTATCGGAGAATGTGATACAGTTGTTATTGATTTAGTTGGGGCTGGAATAGGTGATACAGTTTTAGTTGTTGATGAAGGAGATGCGGTCCAGCAAATATTGGGACATTGCAATTCCCCTGTAAATAAAATGATTATTGGTGTAGTTGATAATTATCAGGTGGAAAAAGTTGAATAATTTTTCCATTCCATTAGAAGATTTCCAATACTATAATTTTCTACTTTCTATAAAAAATATCGGGCCTAAAAGGTTTAAAAGTATAGTTGATAAATTCCCATCAATTTATGAACTTAAAAATGTAAGTTATCAAGAATTATTAAGTGTAGATTTAATAACCCAAAATATAGCGCAAAATTTATTTTCATCAATTGGAAAATACGAAAGTATTATACAAAAATTTGCAAAAGATTACGAATTCTATATAAATAATAATATTAAAATTATTCCATACTGGGCTGATAATTATCCTAAATTACTTAAAGAGATTTATGACCCTCCTGTTATAATATATATAAAAGGTGAACTAGAAATTCAAGATGACTATGCTGTTGCAATTGTTGGAACAAGAATGCCTACACCTTATGGCAAAAATCAAACTGCCAAATTTACTAAAGATTTGATAGATAATAACATTACAATAGTCAGTGGGCTTGCCAGAGGTATAGATACTATAACTCACAAAACAGTCGTTGAAAATAATGGTAGAACTATTGCTGTTATAGGATCTGGTATAGATGTTCATTATCCTGCGGAAAATAAATATTTATATGAAAAAATAGCTGAAAATGGAGCCATAATAACTGAATTTCCCTTAGGAACTTATCCAGATCCGGAAAATTTCCCAAGACGTAACAGAATTATAACAGGCTTATCAGTTGCAACACTAATTGTTGAATCACGTTTGAATGGCGGCGCAATGATTTCTGCAAATTTTGCTTTTGACCAGAATAGAGAAGTTTATGCAATTCCTGGAAATATTAATTCTGAGATGAGTAAAGGACCTAATTATCTAATACAAAATAATAAAGCCAAATTAGTTACTTGTGCCGAAGATATTATTAGTGACCTTGGGTTGAAAATTAAACCAAAAGTTAAAGATATATCTCAATTTAATTTAGGTATGTTTGAATTGAGTATATATGAAAATTTAAGTAATGAGCCAATTCATATTGACGAAATAGCGACTAAAGTTAATATTTCTGTATCAGATTGTTTAGTATCTTTATTGAATCTGGAATTTGAAGGATTAATTAAACAATTACCAGGTAAGTATTTTATAAAAGTTTAGTGGTATTAAATTTTGTCTAAATCTTCTTCTGAATTGAATTCTGGTAATTCATCAGATGCGATGAAAATTCTAGCACACAATTCGCCTTTGAATCTACCTATTTCTTTACATATTTTATGTTGTTCTTTTGCTCTCTCTAATGCTGTTGTATCTGACGGGTCTAAACCAAAATCTTCAAGCCCAACTTCAGCACATTCTTTGCAATATAAAATAGGCTCTATTTCTTGAGATTTTTTTATTATATCTTCTATTTTATTTTTATCTTTTTGCATATTCTTTAACCTTTTTTTAAAGTGTTAGTTTGATAAAATGGCTCATAATCATTGCCATTACAAGGAATTTTATCCTTTTCAATAAAATTATCATGCTTTAGACAATAAACATTATTTTTATCAAAAAAGTTGCATGTTGAGCAAATTGTTTTATTAATTATTTCATGATTTTTTTCGTTGAATGATTTTACGCTTTTATAAAATGGTAAAATGACAAAAATAAGAAATATTATTGAAAAATAAAGTAATGGTGAAAACCAAAAAGAAAAAAAATTATAGGTTAAAAGATGAAATATTAGACTAATAGCAAATAAAAATAGCGTGTTGAAATATATTTTCCCCATTTCTAAATAATATAAGATTTTAAATTATTTGTGATAAATTATTTTCTAGGAATTTAGCCGAATTGAAATCCACATTTTTTATTAATATTAAATTATTATACCATAAATTTGGATTATTTCCATTAAGCCAACGCCAATCATTAAAAAATGGAATATAAGCATAAACTTTAGGGTGATTAGTTGAAGCCGCTAAATGCAAAATTGCTGTATCAACTGTTATTACTATATCCATTTTTTTCAAAAATGAATAGGAATCATAAAAATCGTTAATATATGGTTTTAAGCTAACAATTCCATTATCTGCCAATATTTTTTCTTCATTTTCGTCTGTATCTAGTTGAAATGAATAGATTTGATAATTACTTTTACTGGTTAGGAATAAAAATTCATTGATAGATAAATCTCTAATTTTTGTATGTTTGTGATTTTGAGAACCACGCCAGCAGATACCAATTTTCTTTTTGCTATTTCCATTTGGCAAAGATATTTCTTTGGGTTCTATTTGCAAAGTATCATCTCGTTTGCATGTATATATTTTATCAATAAAGTGTTTGAGTATCGAAAGATAATATATATAGTAATCATATTTTGTAAATTCTATTTCAATATCAATTGGGATTATTTCATCGATATATTCTAATTTTTCTAGCAAAGGAATAAGAGGTTTCTTTGTTTGGAAAGAAATTTTTACATTATTATATTTTTCTTTTATGTATTTGATAAATCTTAGAAAATTTATTACATCTCCATAACCTTGTTCGGCAAGTATAAGTAGTTTTTTGTCAGTTAAATTTTCTCCGTTCCAATATGGGATATCATTATAATTTTTATATTTGAATTCGGGCAAAATTCTTCTATATTCATATTCGTTATAACCTTCAACAAAATTTCCTTGTGAAAGCAAAATTGTGGATAAATTAAAGTGTGCACGATAATTATTAAAATCTAATCTTAATATTTGACGGAAGTAATTTATTGCGTCGCTCTGATTGCCAATAATTTGTAAAAGTGATGCATAATTATACAAAATGTCTATATTTATTGGAGCAATTGATAGTGCATTTTTATATAAAATTTCAGCCTTTGAATATTGAGTTTCGTTTTGATATATGTTAGCTAAGTTATTTAATACCATAAAATTGGATGGTTCAACTGCTAAGATTTCTTCAAATAATTGTTTGGCTTTTTCAACGTTCCCATTTTCCAAAAGTAAATTTGCAATATTTTGTTTGTAAAGAATATTGTCAGGCTCTTGTTCTAAAAGCATATAGTAGTTTTCTATTGCATTATCTTGAGAATTAGATATTTCAGATTTTAACGCTTCAAGAAATTTAATTTCTTTGCTATCGGGGAATAGAATTTTTAGTTCTTCTAAAAGTTTATTCGATAATTTAGGATTGTGTATTTTTTCGAGAAAAGCTATCAGTGCCGGATATTTATTAATATCGTTAAACCAAAAAATGGAGTAATTTTTATATAAAATTTTTGAATTTTCGATATTTTCATCTATGGATTGCACAAAACTGTTGTAATTTGTAATTGATAAGTATTTAAGTTTTGTATAGTTAGTAATTTCCGAAAGCAAATCATTTAAAATGGTTGACCAGTTGCAATATTCTTTTTGTCTTAATATTTTGAAGTTTGGGTAAAATATGGAATAATTTAAATCTTCAAACCATCTCCAATCTGCATTGTATTTTAATAATAGAATTGTGCTTTTACCAATTGCTCCTGCAAGATGTGCAACAGCAGTATCAACTGTTATTACTAAATCTATTTTACTTATTAGCGCTAAAGTATCGGTTATATCTTCAATATGATTTGTTAAATCAATGATTTTATCTGTTTGATTATTTAGTTGATATGTAAGTATGTTAGCATCTATATTTGATAAAATATTGTTTATGGTGCTATTATCTAGGTCTTTATCAGGTATCTCGCCAGATGCTTTAGGTGCAAAGAATATATTTAATTTGTTATCAACTAAATATGGTAAAAATTTCTTTTCTCTACTAAAATCAACTTTTAAGTAAGGAACATCATTATTATCTGGTATGATGTTTAATATTTTGGGTAGCGATAGTAAACTTATATAGTAATCGTAACTAATATTATCTACTTTGTTTAATGATATTATTTTAATGTTTTCAAAAGTATGTTTGTATAAATTAATGAGATTATCTCTTACTGCAAAAATGAGATTATTGCGGTGTAATCTTTTGATATAACGCACAAATTGTAATGAGTCTCCCAAGCCTTGTTCATCATAAACAAGTAAAATTTTTGAACCAATATCTTCGCCTTTCCATTCCTTACCATTGAATTGATATTTAGGATATTTATCTAGATACTTTCTATACTCGTATTTTGCCCAACCTGTATTAAAATCTTGCAACATCAAATACATCTCTGCAGCAGAAAATTGAGCGTCATAATAATTAGGGTCAATTTCAATAGCTTTTAAGTAACATTCTAATGCATTTTTATAAGATTTTGTTTCTTCAAAAAATTTCCCAAGATTAAAATATGCAAATTTGTTATTTGGATTTATTTCTAAAACTTTTGTCCAGTAATTAGTAGCGTTGAGAAAATCTTTTAAATTAAATAAAACATAACCAGTATTAATAAGCAAATCTTCGTTGTTAGGTTGATACTTTATGGCGAAATCAAAATAATTTTTGGCTACATAGTAATCTTTAAAATGTAGATGAATTACGCCCAGAGTGAAATATTTTTCATAACTTTCTTCAAGTTCTCTTATGATTGTTAAAAGATTATAAAGTTTGTTATTTTGGTTATTTTTAATATATACCTTAGCAAGAGTAAGTATAATATTCGGGTTATTAGATGATATTTCTGATGCTTTTTCTAA
>DAOSCP010000004.1:167398-179133 GCA_035361425.1 Ignavibacteriales bacterium
TGATTATTATCAATAATACTTTTATCATCTGTTGGTTCGCTTATGTTAAAATTCTGGTCAAAATCTTGTTGGTTGAATTCTTTATAAGTAATATTAACTTCTATTGGTAAATGTTCAATAATTTCATTAACTTTGCTTTCATTTAGTGACGAATTGTTTCCTTGTTGTGGGTTATCTTCAAAAGGTAAAGCATTAGAATTTATATTGTTTGATAAATTGTCAGTTTGTATTTGATTAATATCTTTTAATTCTTCACTAGATTGTTCTAATACAGTTTCTTGAGAATAATCTTGTATAGTATTAGCTTGTTCCTGTGTAATTTCATCTATTGGGTTTTCTTGAGTAGTATCAAATGAATTATCAAATTTAAAGTTAACAGTTGTATCTGAATTGTTTGTATTTTGTATTGCTTTTTCGTTCTCTGAGATGTTTTCAGTTATTTTTAGTGTTTCAGTTTCTGCTTCAGTTATTTTATTTTCGGGAAACTCAATATTTTCTAATGTTTCATTTATTTGATGATTATCTCCAATTATTTCTTTTTCAGATGCTGTAGAAGTATTATCTGTAATTTCTTGGGATGTAGTAACTGTAACAATTGCATTTTGGATTTTATTTTCAAATAAAGAGGTTAAGTAAAATTGAACATCATTACACAAAAGGTTTTGCCAGGATGTATTTTTACGAAAGATTTTAATTGATGGATAAAATGGAGTTTTATCTTTATCTAATTCCCAACGCCAATCGGTAAATTCTGGTAGGAGTAGAATTGCAGGCAAATTTAATGCTCCAGCAAGATGAATAACTGCAGTATCGACGCTAATAATTAAATCCATTTTTTGCATTATAGATGCAAGTTCATCAAAATCATTAAAATTTAATTCTCGATAGTTGGGTAGATTAATATTAAATTTTTCAGTTCCTAAATTCCAGAAGCAAATAGTTTGATTATCAAAAAGCGACTTAAATTCTTCGATATCAATATTTCTTAAATGATTTAATTTATGATATGGGCTGCCTTTGATACAGAAACCTATATTTATTGGATAATCTTTACTCAGCTCAATATTAGAAGTAGGTGCTAAATAAGGGAAATGATAGTCAATATCATTGGTAGAGATTTTTAGAATAGTAGGAATATCCATTACGGTAAAGTGAAAATCTGGTTTTTCGATAAATTGCCCAAAAGTATAAAGTTCATCAATATCTTTAAAACTTTTTAAAAGTTTATAAAGTTCTTGTTTTGTTTGAAAAGTAATTTTTACATTATATTTTTGCTTGAAATGTGTTATAAATCTTATAAATTGAATTGTATCACCGTAACCTTGTTCTGTAGAGATTAAAACTCTAGATTGTTCTGGAATATTTTCTATTTGTGTAAAATCTGTTAATGGTATTTTATAAGATTTTCTTTTATCAATAAATTCATTAGTTTTCCAACGCCAGTAGTAATACTCAAAACCTTTGAAATAATTTCCTTCTCTTAGATAAATAAGAGCTAGATTCCAATAAGCATCGGCAAAATCATTTTTTATTTCAATAGTTTTTTGAAAATAATTCTTTGCTTGGGAATAATCTTGTAATTCGTAATAAATCACACCTATATTGTAAATGGCATCAACATAATCAGGATTTAAATTTAAAACTTTATTGAAATAATCAAGAGCATTATTATAATAATTTCCTTTTTTAAGAGCACAACCTAAATTATATAATGTATTAACGTCATTAGGTTTAAATCTTAAAGCATTATTAAAATATTCAATTGCCTTATCAATATTATTATTTAATGTAAGAACTATAGCACAATTATAAAAATATTCGAATTTATTTGGGTTGAGTTGAATAGCTTTATCATAAGCATAAATTGAATTTTGGTAGTCACCTATTTTGGAATATAAGAAACCGAGTTTGAAAAAGAGGTCATCATTATCTGGATAATTATTGCAAAGTTCGACTAATAATTCAACTGCTTGCTTGTAAAGCCCTTTTTCATATAACTTGGCTACTGTGGTTATAATGTGATTAAAGCTTTTTGTTTCCATATGCTATATATCTTGTGGTAAAGTTTTAGCTATTTCATTATTATTATTTTTTATAAAAGAATATATTTTTTTATAATTATTTTTATCATTCAATTTAATATAAGTAGCAGCAAGGTAGAGAGCAGTTGAAAGTTTTGAATCGATACTAAAAGATTTTTCTAAAAATATTTTTGCTTCCTGTAAATTATTGCTAGTAATGTAAATATTTGATAAAGCATTTAGAATAAATGTGTTATCGATGAACTTAGAAAGAAATATTTTTAATAATGTTTCTGCGATATCTAAATGGTTATAATTTTGTAATATATTTGCTAAAAAGTCAATATTATATTCGTTTAAACATTCAATTAAATAATTTTGTTCATTCGTATCAATAACATTTTGTGATATAATTTTTTTGATAATAAGCGACAATCTAGAATCTATTTTTTGTAATTCATTTAAATAAAAATTTAAATTATCAAAGTTTTTATAGGTATAGATACCATTAAGAGCAAAATAGATAATTTTTTCTGGCTCTACAAAAATTTCAAAAGTTGCAGTGCAAAATTCTTGCAAATATTGTTGATTATTTATATATGCAATGTCGATGTGTTTGATAAAATTTTTAAAATTACCAATTTTATAATAATAGTTAGCAGCAACTAAGTTTAAAAGCGGCTGAGCAGGATTGGCAAGTAATCCAATTTTAATAAACTCAAGTGCTTTTTTTAAATTATTTTCGTTGAGATAATAATCTGCAATATATCTAGCAATATGTGATTTATAATCATTAGGTATATCTTCAAAATCAAGTGCTTTATTCATATAAATGAAGGCTTCGTCGTTATTACCTAATATGCTGTATGTTTGTGCAAGTTGGAAGCAATAATACCAATTAATTTCAGGATTATTGAGCAAAATTTCTAAATTCCTTTTAGCTTTCTTCAATAAAGCTTCTTTTGAATAATCATATCCATAATGAAGAATTTCAATATCACTATTAAGGATAATATAATTATTATCTAATAATGATTCTAAAATCTGTTCGTGGATAGCACCCCGAAAAGCGATTTCATTTGAATTGTTAAATAATCTAGGATAAGACATTTGATTGGTTGCTTTATGAGTAATTAAAGAGATACTTTTAACTTTACACAAATAACCAATTTTATTGGGAGTATTATTAAGTTTAATTTGTTTTATTATCTTTCGAGAGTTTTCTGTTAATTTTTCATCAGCATCGATGTAAAGAATTAAATCTTTGGAGCAATGTTTAAGTGCGAAGTTTCTAGCATCTGAAAAATTATGATTCCATTTGTAATGATATAACTTAACATTAAATTGTTTGATTAACTCGAGTGTATTATCTGTTGAGCCTGTATCTACAATAACTATTTCATCAGAGATATCTTTAATAGAATTTAAGCAACTAGCAATAAATTTTTCTTCGTTTTTAACAATTAAGAATGTAGATAATGTTTGCATAGAATAATTATTTTTGTGAAAAATTAATTTACAAAGAAATAAGGAATTATAAAAATCTTTATAATTTTAAATAACAAAAATATTTATTTAAAGCTTTAATTATTGAAAAGTATTTAAAAACAAGGGAGGTTGTCTTCGGGGTAAGACAACCTCAACAACATAATATAGGGGGATTTATCGCATAAGCGGGGGACCTATGCTCAATGTAAAGAAAAAATTTTTTAGAACAAGGGAGGTTGTCCTCGGGGTAAGACAACCTCAACAACATAATATAGGGGGATTTATCGCATAAGCGGGGGACCTATGCTCACATTTAGTAAGGATAACCGTTTCTTTTTCGAGCTTTTTTGGTTATATCAAAAGTTTTACGGAAAATATTTTCTTCTTCTTCAGACATAATATAATTTCTTCTAGCCATAACTCTTTTAGCAGTTTCAATAGCTCTTTCTAAATCATAAGTTGTGCTAGTTCCGCAGCCTCCCCAGGTAAACGATGGTAAACTTTTAGAAGGGAAGCCAGCACCAAAAATGTTGCTCGAAAAACCTACAACGGTTCCTGTATTAAACATTGTATTTATAGCAACTTTAGTATGATCACCAATTACAACACCTAAAAATTGTTGATTAGTAACAATAGCCTCGCCGTTTACATACATTCTTACAAAACCATAGTTATTTTTTAAGTCGCTACAATTTGTATCGGCACCAAGGTTTACCCATGAACCGATATAAGCATGACCAATAAATCCTGCGTGTTGTTTATTTGTATAGGGGTAAAAGATAGAATACTCAACTTCACCACCTAATTTACAAACTTTGCCTGCATATACATTATCGTATATATAAGCTTGTGCTTTTATTTGCGAATTTTCACCTATAAAAGCAGGTCCTTCAATTACAGCATTAGGGAAAATTTGAACATTGTTTTCGATAACTATTGGACCTTTTGATGCATCTAAAACAACACCAGGTTTAATTATAGTTCCAGATTTTATAAGAACATTTTCTTTTTCAACAATATGAACACCGTCAAAAATTTTGCCATCAAATCTGTTTTCAATTTTTGAAAACAAAACTTGATAGTCTTCTATCATCATATCATGATGATAATGAATTAAATCCCATATATAATTTATTGTTTTGACATCTACATTTTCAACTTTAATGTTATTAATTCCTAAAAAATCCTGATCCGAAATTAGATCGTTCAATTTTGGTAAAAATTTATTTAAGTATTCGCCATTTAATCTAGCGGCAACTATAGTATCCTTATTTTTGTATATAATAGGTTCTTTATGGTTAATATCAATTTCATTTAAAAAATTGCTATCTGCTAAAACTCGACCATTTATAAACAAAACATCATTATCTATAATTTCATTAACAGGAACTTTATTAACAAGTTTCAAATAACCTGCTAAATAAGTTCTTGTATGTAAAGAAAATTTATTTTGTGGGAAATGCCTCAAAATTTTATCTTTTAATGTTGACATTCCACAAATTAAATCATAAACAGGCCTTACAAAGATCAATGGTTCTAGATTTTCATAATGGATATCTTCGTATATACAAACTTGCATTAAAGTCCTATACTATTATTCTACGGTAACACTTTTAGCTAAATTTCTAGGCTGATCAACATTTAGCCCTTTGAGCACAGCAATATGATAAGCTAAAAGTTGTAATGGTATAACAGTTAAAATTGGCATCAAAAAGTCAACAGTATGAGGAATTTTTATAACATAATCTGCCAAAGATTCAATTTTGTCATCATCATCAGTTGTAACAGCTATAATTTTCCCTTTTCTAGCCCTTACTTCTTCAATATTGCTTATGATTTTTTCATAAATAGCATCTTTAGGAGCAATAAAAACAACAGGCATATTTTCATCAATAAGAGCTATAGGGCCGTGTTTCATTTCAGCAGCAGGGTAACCCTCTGCATGAATATATGATATTTCTTTAAGTTTAAGAGCACCTTCTAAGGCAACTGGGAAATTGTAACCTCTACCTAAATATAAGAAATTAGTTGCATTTACAAATTGTTTGGCAATTTCTAAAATATTATCATTTTGCTCTAAAATTTTATTTATTTTTTCGGGTAAAGAAAGTAATTCGTTAACAAATAATTGACCTTCTCTTACGCTTAATTTCTTTTTTCTAGCTAATAATAAAGTAATAAGTGCCAGCACAACAAGTTGAGAAGTAAATGCTTTTGTTGAAGCAACACCGATTTCTGGTCCAGCGTGGATGTAAACACCGGCGTCACTTTCTCTTGCAATAGAACTACTTACAACATTACAAATACCTAATACAGTAGCACCGTGTAATTTTGCTTCTTTAAGTGCTGCAAGTGTATCAGCGGTTTCTCCACTTTGTGAAATAAAGAATATTACATCATCTTTATGAATTATTGGGTTACGGTATCTAAATTCTGATGCATATTCTACTTCTACAGGAATTCCAGCAATTTGTTCTAACATATACTCACCAACTAAGGCAGAGTGCCAAGAAGTTCCACAAGCACAAAGTATGATTCTTTTAGCGTTAATAAGTTTATCAATAACAGATTCCAAACCACCAAGTTTAGCAGTTCCTTGTTCGTAAATTAATCTACCTTTCATGGAATTATCAAGTGATGCTGGTTGCTCAAAAATTTCTTTGAGCATGTAATGATCAAAATCACCTTTGCTGATATCGTCTAAAGTTAGATCTATTTCTTTGATTTCTTTTTCAATTTCATGATTTGTGATAGTCTTAGTTACAATGTTATCTTTAGAAACTTCAGCAATTTCGTTATCGCCAAGATAGACAACTCTTTCAGTATAATTTACAAGAGCCATTACATCTGAAGCTATAAAGTTTTCATCTTTTCCTATACCTATTACAAGAGGAGAACCTTTCCTTGCAACTATTAATTTATCATGTTCTTTGGAATTTAGAGCAACAATTCCATAAGTTCCTTCAACTAAGAGCAGTGAATGTCTAACTGCATCAAAAAAAGAAAGATTTTTTTTGTAAAAATAATCAATCAAATGAGGTAGAACCTCTGTATCAGTTTCAGAACGAAATTTATAACCTAAACTTGAAAGAAAATGTTTTAGTTCTTTATAGTTTTCAATAATACCATTATGTATTACTGCAATTGTGCCATCTTCATTAATATGAGGATGAGCATTAGTTTCTGTTACTTTTCCATGTGTTGCCCAACGTGTGTGCGCAATACCAATTACAGGTTTTTCGTTAATTTTTTCAACTTTATCTTCCAGGTTGCTAACTTTACCAACAGATTTAATAACGGTTAATCCATTGCCATTGATATAGCCAACGCCAGCGGAGTCGTATCCGCGATACTCTAGCCTTTTTAAACCATTTATTAAGATTGTTAAACTATTTTTATTTCCAATATATCCTACAATACCACACATTAAAAACTCATGAATCTTTCAAAAAGTGTTCTCAAATATAATATTTGGAATATAAAATTCAAAATTAATTTTTAAGATTGTGAAAAATTTAATATAGTATAGTCTAATAAATTGTATTATAAATAATTTAGTTGCAAAAATATACATTTAAATAGTAAAACGTTTTAAAATTTAATACAAAACTTTCTATTACGATAAGAAAATAATTATGGCGCTGGATTTTTGTATAATAAATAAGAAATTAATAACTAATTATGAGCAGTTTATTCGATAACTTTATACTAGCTCAAAGTTGAAAAGATCAAAAGGATCATAGGGTAATGAATTAGTAATGGTTATTTAGATTGCAATTATAAATTATTTATTATTATTTTGGTTGGAAACATATTGAATTTGAGAAAATGATTATGTTATATGTAATTACAAAAAAAAGTGTTTTGTAAAATTAAAGAAATGAAGTCAAAAAGTAAAGTAAAGCAGAATAAATAATAATTGTTAAAAAAAAATAAATTAAAAATTAATTTTGAAATATTAAATAAAAATATTATTATTACATTACAAAATAATTACTATCTGAAAATTTAAGGAGTAGAAATGAAAAAGGTATTTTTTTCAGTATTAGTTATTGTATCAGTTCTATTTTCACAAAGTACAAAATCAGATGTATTCTTGCAGGGATTTTACTGGAATTCCCCTCCGGGAGGTATCTGGTATGATTCACTTGCAAAATTAGCACCTAAATTGGCATCAGCAGGATTTGGTGCTATATGGTTTCCATCCCCAGTTAAAGGTGCTGGTGGTCCTTTATCAATGGGGTACGACCCGTATGATCATTATGATTTTGGTGAGTATTATCAAAAAGGTTCTACAGAAACACGATTTGGTAGTAAACAAGAATTAATAAATGCAATACAGACGTATAAAAATTATGGTTTACAGGTTTTTGCAGATGCAGTAATTCGCCACATGATAGGTGCGGATAAACAACAAAAATACCAATGTAAACCTTATCCATCATATCCGGATAAAGGTTGGATCTATTTTAATCCAGCCTCTAAAAGATTTCCTAAGGATTCTACTTTATTTATTCCTAATGCTGAACATTGTATTGAGCCCTGGGTGCCAGCTCAATGGCGTTTTGGTGAGTGGCTTGATCATGATAAAAAATCTGTTCAGGATAGTTTAATTGAATGGGGTAAATATTTAAAAAATGTTTTAGGCTTTGATGGATTTAGATTAGATGCAGTGAAGGCAATTGCACCACAATTTATGGCAATATGGTTAAAAAATACTAATGCAAATGGCTATGCTGTTGCAGAATATTGGGATAGTCCGGATGCTATTAAAGGCTGGATGAATACAGTTCTTTCTAATGGAGCCAATGTTGCTATGTTTGATTTTCCATTGAGATATGCATTAAAAGATATGTGTCACAATGCTTTTTATGATTTGAGAAACTTAGATGGAGCTGGTCTTGTTAATAGTGGTGTAAGTGGTTTTAATGTCTCAACTTTTGTTGAAAATCATGATTTTGATAGAATAGGATGGGATGGTTCGTCTGATAGCGGACATGACCCAGTTATCTGGAATAAAGGATTAGCTTATGCTTATATTTTATTCTCTGAAGGAAGACCATGTGTGTTTTATAAAGATTATGTAGATTATGGATTTAGTGGTAAAATAGATACTTTGATTTGGATAAGAAAAACATTTTTAGCAGGTGGTACAACTAAGCGTGATGGATTAAACCCATGGTATATAAGACAAGATGGTAGCCAGGACCAAAATGCTATTGCATCTAATATTTATATAGCAAAAAGAAATGGCGATGCAAATCATCCTGAAGCTTTTTTAGTAATTAACAGAAATGAACAACAATGGATTGATATTTGGGTTAATGGAACTCCAAACAAAGTATATCGCGATTATACTGGTAAAGATGTTGATAAAACAGCTGCAAGCGATGGAAGAGTAAAATTATGGTGCCCACCTAATTCATATACAATTTACGTTGCTGATAATACAAAATCTATAAATTTTGAGCCTACATTAAATGCTATTCCTGACTTTACAGTATATACAAATAAAGATTTCAAATATCAACTTCAATATGCTGATGCAAATGATAAAAATCTTACTTTTACAATGACTGGAAATCCATCCTGGTTGCAAATTGATAGTAAAGGTTTACTTTACGGAAAACCTGGGAATAATGATACTGGAATTAGTAATGTTACTGTTACTGTAAAAGATTCCCAAAATGCTTCTGCTAGCAGGACTTTTAAAATTGAAGTTAAAGCTAACAAAGCACCTAAATTTATAACTATTCAACAAGATACTACAATTCAAGCTACAAAAAGATTTGAAAAACAATATTTGGCACAAGACGAAGAAGGAGATTTAGTTAATTATCAATTGATTAAAGCACCAAACTGGTTATCTATCGATAATGCAGGTATTTTAAGTGGTACTCCAGCAATTAAAGATACTATTAAGAACGCATTAGTTCATATTAAAGTTACTGATAATAAAGGTGGTTGGGATTCGTTAAAATTCAATATCACTGTGATATATCAAAAGTTTGATACTATTAAAACATATTCAAAACCTAATATTGATGGTAATATTAACATAGCTGAAGGCGATTGGAAACCAATCTGGCAAATTGCGGTTGATTCTGATACAGATAGTTACTGGAATTCAAATAAATCTATTCCTGATAATGAAGCGTTAGGTATACTTGCAACATGGGATTCTGACTCTTTGTACATTGCTGCTGATTATTGGATAAGACAGACAACAAGTTTATATAAAAATACATCAATTTTATATATAGATGCTAAGAATGGTGGTATTACAGATTTCAACTCAAGCCGTGGTTATAAAGGTCCATATCCAAGGAATTTTAAATTTAATCAAAATGATGCAAATGATTTATTTGTTGCTTCATGGTATTTTGATAAACCATCTGTATATAGAGATAGCTCGGGGACTATGAAGGAAATTACATCAAAAACTAAAACATATAGAAATTCAGCTGGTAGAGGTTTTGAAGTTTCTATAGCGTGGGATGATATATATCAATTAGGAAAAGGAAAGGTTGAAAGCGGGGCAAAATTAAAATTTGTTCATGTTATTGCTGGTGGTGATAATTGGGGTGCTGGAGATGCTTGCCCTGATAATTCTGTTGACGGTGGGCAAGGACCACATACATTGGTTAACTTTGCTATAATTAATGTTGATAAAGATAATGATGGGTTACCTGATCCAACAGAAATTATTGTAGTAGCAAATGATAAAAATGATATTGCAGATTTACCAAAAGTTTATGAATTATCTCAAAATTATCCAAATCCATTCAATCCTATTACAATGATTAAGTATCAAGTCCCTGTGAATGGGTTGGTAACTTTGAAAGTTTATGATATTATTGGAAAGGAAGTTGCCACTTTAGTTAATGAAGTGCAAAACGCTGGATATTATAATATACAGTTTAACGCATCAAATTTACCAAGTGGTGTTTATTTCTATAACCTAAAAGCAGGTAATGCTAATATTACTAGAAAAATGATATTAATGAAATAATTGTGATTTACAAAACTCAAGGGGCAGGAGATAATACTGCCCCCTTTTTTGTAATCTATTATGGATATAGTTATGCTAAAATTATAAAATAATAGTTACATAGGTAGAAAGTATTTCTCAAATGGTATCTAATATTTCTGAGGATAGTTCTAAACAATCTTTTGCAACAAATAATATTTCAAATCATATCAAGGATTTAGCAAATGTAACTGAAAATGCATCATCTGGTATTAAAGACATATTTAATGAGGTTGAAAGAATGAATTAGATAATTAATCAATTAAATAATTCAATAAATGATTTCTTGAATTGAAATTGGAAGTTCCACAAATTTTTTGTATAATAATCTATGAACTTTAATAAAGATAAAATTGTTTACTGTAAAAAAAGAATTTAAGATATGTTATACAAAAGTATTAAAATAAAACCTAATATTCTTAAATTTAGACATTCCCCAGACCATTAGCTTCTATATTTGATTAGTAATAGGCAACTTGTAATCAAATAGTAATAGGAGCTAAAATGAAACAAAAAAAATATATTAAAATTGAAGAAAAGTTAGGCGCCCATAATTATCATCCCTTAGATGTTGTAATAAAAAAAGGCAAAGGTTGTTGGGTATGGGATGTTGAAGGTAATAAATATTTAGATTGTTTAGCAGCTTATTCTGCAGTTAACCAAGGACATTGTCATCCTAAAATTTATAAGGCATTTATCAAACAAGCCAAAAAGCTAACTTTAACTAGTAGAGCTTTCAGAAATGATAAACTCCCTTTGCTTTATGAAAAATTACATAAACTTACGGGCTATGATAAATTTCTACCAATGAATTCTGGAGCTGAAGCTGTTGAAACTGCAATTAAAACTGCTCGTAAATGGGGATATAAAGTTAAAGGAATTGAGCCCAATAAAGCAGAAATTATTGTAGCAAGCGGAAATTTTCATGGAAGAACAACAACTATTATATCATTTTCGGATGATCCATCATCCTACGAAAATTATGGCCCTTATACACCTGGTTTTCAAATTGCAAAATATGGGAATTTGGAAGACTTCAAATTTAAAGTTAATAATAATACTGTAGCAATATTAGTGGAACCAATACAAGGAGAAGGTGGAGTAATTATTCCTCCAAAAGGTTTTTTGAAGGGATTAGAAGTAATTTGTAAAGAAAATAATATTTTATTGATTGTTGATGAAATACAATCTGGTTT
>DAOSCP010000005.1:0-161593 GCA_035361425.1 Ignavibacteriales bacterium
GGTTTGATACCAAATCTATCTCTTGAAAGTAAAATTGTTTTGTCATGTGGATTATATATAGCGAATGCCCACATACCGTTAAATTTATGAAGAGCATTAATACCGTATTTATGGTAAACTGCTAAAATTACTTCAGTATCTGTTTCGGTTTCAAAATGATATCCATCAGATATCATTTCTTTTCTTAATTCTATAAAATTAAAAATTTCACCATTGTAGACTATATAATATTCTGTGTTATCTGAAAATTTTTTATAAAATGGATTTCTTCCTTTAGATGATAAATCAAGTATAGATAATCTTCTGTGACCTAAAGCAATATTATTGTCAATAAATATCCCAAAGTCATCTGGACCACGATGATTTAGAGAATTTGTAATTGAAAGAATTTCTTTTTCTTCTACCTTTTTATTTAAATGAAAAATTCCAGCTATGCCACACATTTTTTAATAAAATTCCTTTATTTTCTGGCAGATGTAATAAATAGTATCATCTTGGATAAAAGGCCACAAGGGCAGAGCAAGTATTTCATTAGCAATTTTTTCTGCTTTTGGAAATTTACCTTTATCATAATTCAAATATCGATATGCTTTTTGTAAATGTAATGGTATAGGATAATATATTCCAGTTTGTATATTATTTTCTAAAAGATAATTTTGGAGTTTATCTCTAAACTTAGTTCTTATAGTGTAAATGTACCAAACATCTTGATAAATATCATTATCAAAAATTGGTAATATCAAATCACCGGTATTTTCTAATAAGGAATTATATAAAGCTGCTTTTTGTTTACGCATTTGATTGTATTGACTAAGGTATTTTAATTTGACATCCAAAATCGCAGCTTGAATAGTATCTAATCGCATATTATAACCTTCAATTTCATGTTCATATTTTTTATTATACCTTCCATGATTTCTTAACATTTTTGCTTTGATGTAGTAATCATAATTATTTGTTGTTAAGGCACCAGCATCACCAAAGGCACCGAGATTTTTACCTGGATAAAAGGAATAAGTTGCTATATCGGATAATTCGCCCGGTGAAATATTTTTATATTTTGCACCATGTGCTTGAGAAGAATCTTCGATTACTTTGATATTGAATTTCTTTGCTATTTCCTGTATTAAAAAAATATTGTTCATATGTCCATAAAGATGAACAGGTATTATAGCCTTTATTTCTTTTTTTGTATCATTTTCAAGAATATCAGCAATTTGCTGATAGTTTATTTCCAGACTATCTGGTTGAGAATCAACAAAAACAATTTTGGCACCTACTGCAGTGACCGCTTCTGCAGTTGCGATAAAGGTATTGACGGGCACTATAACTTTATCATTATTTGTTATATTAAGTGTTTTTAATGCTAATATTAGTGCATCTGTTCCATTTGAACAGCTTACACAGTAATTATTGTTAACAAATTTTGCAAAATTGTTTTCAAATAATTCAATTTCTTTACCATTAATAAAGTCATTTCGTAAAATAATTGAATATATTTTTTCTTGAATTTCATTTAATATGGATTTTTCACAAGATATATCCATTAGAGGTATTTTCATTAAAAACTCTTTAAATTATCTTCTGGAATTATATAATATTTTTTGTTATTAATTTCAATATAAGGGGGTTCAAATCCTTTAAATGTAGTTGCCAGTATATGATTTATCATTTTTTCTTTTCCCCAATCAGGATTAATTTTTTTTATTTCATTAATTTGTTTTCTATAATAATGTGTAGGTTTTATATTAACAAATCTATCTTGAGGTATTTTAGAAAACTGATTATTTAAAATTTTTTCGATATTCTCCTCAAAAAGTTTAACACTATAAAATTCAGTTAATTCAAATAATTCTTGGGCAGTACAGGATTCTGGGATATTAAATTTAATTTGTGCAATTATATCACCGCTGTCAACCTGTTCTGTCATTATGTGCAGAGTTGTACCAAATTCTTTTTCTTTATTTATTATAGCAAAAGAAAATTGGTTACAACCGCGATATTTAGGTAATGGTGCCATATGTAGATTAACAGCAGTAATTTTTGCTTTTTCTAAATGCTCTTTTTTTAAAATTTTATCATATTGAACAGAAAAAATAAAATCAACTAGTTCTAATTCAGAAAGAAAGTTTAAATTAGTATAAAGCGGAATATTGTATGTATTCGATAAACTAATATATTTCTTTAAAAATTTGCTGTTTTCACTTATGAAGATAGCTTTTATAGTGATGTCATACTTATCTTTAAATGATAATAGATGGACAAATGTAGTAAGTCCGATATTTTTATTTAAAAATAAATAAACCGATTTCATATTACTTTCCCATTCGAGAAAATTTTGGCTGATATCTTAAAAAAATTTCTTTTCCTGTTTCCACAGATTCATAAATTGCATTTATCAATTCAAGTGATTTATAACCTTCTAAACCATCAACTAAAGCTTTTTTTCTATGCAATAAGCTTTCATACACATTCTTATAAAATTTGATATGACCAAAACCATATACATTTGGTGGATTTTCGTTGTATTTTTCAAAAATTTCATCTTTTTCCTCTTTACGCATATCTGTAAAATCGCAACTAATAATTTTATTGACAGCGAAGCCACCTATAACCATATTGCCTTTTTCTCCTTAAATTGATATAGATCCTTCTAAGTCATGTGGTCGTGCACAAGTAGTTGCTTCTATTAAACCTAATGCTCCACTTTTGAATTTAACTATAGCAACTGCTGTATCATCTACTTCGATATTATGTAAATATGTTCCACTTTTTGCAAAAACTGATATTGGTTCGCCCATGGTCCATAGAAGTAAATCAATATGATGTGATGCTTGATTTGCTAAAACACCACCATCTAAACTCCATGTGCCTCTCCAACTATCCATATCATAATATTCTTGTGTTCTTGACCATCTAACTCTTATGGTACCTAAAACAATTTTACCAAATCTTTTTGTATCAATAAATTCTTTAAGTTTTAAAATTGGTAAATTAAAACGATTTTGTTTAACAACTAATAGTTTAACACCATATTCATCACAAGTTTTAATCATTTCTTCAGCATCATAGAGATTGAGTGCCATTGGTTTTTCTACGATTATATTTTTTTGATATTTTCTAACTATATCAATGCAATGCTTTGAATGTAAACCACTGGGTGTTAGTATTGAAACTATATCAATTTCTTTATGAGTTTGTAGCATTTCATCGTAATTAGAATATTTCGGAACATTAGAATAATCTAATGAATTTAGTTTATTTAAATTAGTATCACAAAGTGCAATTAAATTAAAATTGTTATTTGATATTGCTGTGAGATGGTTTTTTAAGATTCTTCCGCAGCCAACAATTGCAATATTATATTTCTTTTTCATATAAATACTTTTTTATTATTTCTTTTAATGAAATATCTAAATTATCCAAAAATTTGATAAAATTCTCAATATTAGATACGAAGCCATAATTTAAAGCATTTTCTATATAATCTTTTACAAATATTTCATTTTTTGAATATTTGTATATAGTATCTAATAATTTTCCAGCTGCATAAATATTGCAAACAAAACTTTCAGTTCCTGGTAATTTATACTTCAAGAATCTATAAAATAAGTCTCTAAAGCAATTAAATTTATCATCATCAGAATTTACTGAGTATCCTAAATTTGAATATAGCTCGAAAATATATTCAGGTTTAAAATAATTATTGTAAATATTTGTAAATTCTTCATTAAATTTTTGGTTTACTACCAATTGATCATCTCTGCTAATTTGAACACCAAGTATTTCTTTTATTAGTAATGCTTTTAAACCTTTAATTGAAAATTTAAATGCAAAATCAAGATCACCTGCAATATAATAATTTTCATCAAAAAAACCAATTTTATCGTGTAAACTTTTACGCCACATATTTTGGTGACAAAATGGATAATGCAAATAAATTGTTCTATTATCAAATTTAGGATATGTTATAATTTTCTGTTCTGCATGATATTCAAAAGGTTTATTAAAAATAGTTGATAAATAATGGTTATGGTACACTAAATCGATTTGAGGATTATTTATTAAGGTTTTCATCAAAATCTCAAGAGCATCATTTCTATGAATATCATCAATATTAGCATTGGTGATAAAATCAGCAGTTGAATATTTAATAGCTCTGTTCCATGATTTATAAAGCGATTCTCTTTCAGGAGTTCGAATGAAATGTATATTTTTGTATTGTTTTTGATATTTTAATATTATATTTTCTGGATTATCTGTTGAGGCAGAGTCTACAATTACAATTTCAAGCAGATTTTGTTTGTATAATGTTTGATTAATTAAATCTTGTAAACAACTTTCTAAAAATTTTGTTCCATTGTATAGTGATATTATTGCTGTTACCATTTAATTATATCTATATTGATTAGAAAATTAATTGTATCTTGTAAAAGTCTATTGTCAATTTGAGTGCCAATTAATAAACTTTCGTTTAATTTATTATTTATATAAGCAAGAATATTACTAGTATTATGAGAAATAAAATTACAGTTGGCATATATAGTCTTTAAATAAAATGCATTAAACAATTTAAAAACAAAATAGTCTGTTTTAAAAATAGTTTGATTTATGATATAGTGAAATAATTCAATTTGGTTTGGTAAGTTAAAATGTTTTTTTAATAAATTATAAAAATAATAATTGTATATAATTAAATCATTTAGTACCCAATTATCTTTATGTTTTTTATGATATATGGGTAGTTCGGTCAAATAAAGTAATTTATGATTATTAAATATCGTAAACACTGGGAATAAATAATCCCAAACATCTGTTCCAAGGGCAAATTCATTGTATGGAATAATGTTGACTAAATCTTTCTTAAATAGAAAAAAATCAAAACCATAATAATAAAGTTCACTATCATGATAAGAGTATTCATAATTTTTTCTATTCGAAATTATTAAATCGTAATAATTCAAATAATACAAAATTTTATTCCAATCTTGAAGTGGGTATTGACCAAATTCAATATCTGCATTAATTATCGCAAAATATTTATTTGGGTTATTCTTGATAAAATTAATAAAATGATTTATATCAATAAGTTTGCTATGTATAGAGGATTTTTCATCAATTTTAAAAAAAAGCACATTCGGAAAAAATGGTTCTAAAATTTCTATTTCAGATGCTCGATTTAAGGATATTATTTGAGATGTAAACATCTTCCACGAACTTATCGTTTTTTTGTGTTTTTCAATTTCCTTAGGAGGAATTGAAGTTAAAAACAATGGATAGTTATTATTATGCATTGCGGTAAAATTTAATTTTTTCTATTAAAATAATATTTATAATTATAATATGCAAAATAATTTTTATATTTGCAATAGTTTTTTATAATTAAATGGAGTAAAAATGTTAACATTAGCAATTTTAAAACCAGATTGTGTTGAAAAAGGTAATACTGGAAAAGTATTAGACATGATAATTAAAGCGGGATTTAAAATTATAGCAATGAAAATGGTTTATTTAACTAAGGACCAGGCCGAAAGATTTTATGCAATACATAAGGGTAAACCTTTTTTTGATGGATTGATTGAATTTATGACGAGTGGTCCATGCATTCCAGTAGTTTTAGAAAAAGATAATGCAGTTGAGGATTATAGAAAGTTAATAGGAGCAACAGATCCTGCTAAAGCAGAAGAAGGAACTGTAAGAAAACTTTATGCTGAGGATAACAAAAAGAATTGTGTACATGGTTCAGATTCCCCTGAAAATGCTTTGAATGAAATTAAATTCTTTTTTAGTGAGCTGGAAATATATTAAAAAAGCTGTCTTGATGACAGCTTTTTTTTTATTAATCCACTTTGGTATCATAAGTTTTAATAATTTCATCAATTGCACTTTCTTTTGCAACGGAGAATTTTTCGCCGGTTCGACGGATTTTTAATTCAATTTCATTATTTTTTAATTTCTTTTCTCCAATGATAATTTGTAATGGGATACCAATTAAATCTGCATCGTTGAATTTGAAACCGGGTTGTGCATCTCGATCGTCAAATAAAACACTATAGCCTTTAGATTGTATTTTTTCGTAAACTTCGTTTGCAAAGTTTATAACATCTGGATTTTTTACATTTAAGCAGATTAAGTGGAAATCGAAAGGAGTTAATGCTTTGTTCCATATAATGCCATATTTATCATAGTTATTTTCGATATAGCAAGCTGCAACTCTTTCGACACCAATTCCGTAACTTCCCATAATAATAGGATGAGATTGACCTTTTTCATCAAGATATTGAACGTTTAATGCTTCTGTATATTTTGTGCCGAGTTTGAAGATGTGACCTAATTCGATTGCTTTAAATACATCTATTTCACTCTGGCATTTAGGACATTTTTCACCTTTTTTTACTATTCGTAAATCGTAATATTCAATATTTTGAACATCTCTTTGTAAATCAATTCCATAGATGTGATAATCGTCTTTATTTGCACCGCTGTAGAGGTTGTTTCTATCTTTTAATCTTAAATCTGCAATTATTCTGTATTTGAAACCAACAGGACCAATCGAGCCAGCATTTGCTCCGGCAATTTCAACCAATTCGTCAGGATGGGCAGGGCGTAGATTGCCAGGTAAAACTTTTTCGAGTTTAGTTTCATTTACTTCATCATTACCGCACATTAAAACTAAAACGGGTTTACCTTCGTGAATATAAACTCTTGATTTTGCAGTTTGTTCTTCTTTGATATTCAAGAAAGCACAAAGTTCATCTATGGATTTAACATTTGGAGTATGAATTTCTTTTAATTCGTCTGAGTGATTATCTCTTGCAATAGGTTCTATGATTGAAGTGGCAACTTCAACATTGGCAGCATATCCACAATTTTTGCAATATGCTACTGTATCTTCGCCAGCGTCAGATTTAACCATAAATTCTTCGGAACCACTTCCTCCCATAGCACCGGAGGAGGCACCAACTACAAAGAAATCTATACCACATCTTTTAAAGATGTTTCGATATGCTTGTGCGTGTTTGTTGTAAGATTCATCCAAACCTTCTTGAGTTGCATCAAAAGAGTAAGAATCTTTCATTAAGAATTGTCTTCCTCGAATAACACCGCTTTTAGGGCGAGGTTCGTTTCTAAATTTTGTTTGAATTTGATACCAAATTTGTGGTAAATCTTTATAAGATTGCAAATTATTTTTAGCGTGATAAGTCATAATTTCTTCGTGAGTAGGGGCTAAAACATAATCTCTATTTTTTATATGATACATAGTATCGCCAAAAGCGGCAACTCTTCCTGTTTCTTGCCAAATTTCAATTGGATTAAGTGCAGGAAGATGAAACTCTTGTCCGCCAATTTTATCCATTTCATCACGAATTATATTTGTAATTTTTTTTATAACTCTATAGCCTAATGGTAAAAATGAATAAATTCCAGCAGAGAGCATACGGACCATACCGCTACGTAACATTAATATGTGACTTGGAATAACTGCATCATTTGGGGTTTCTTTTAATGTAGGGATAAATGATTTACTTAATTTCATAATTCTACCTTAATTATTGAAAATTAAAAAATAAATATAAAAAAATTATGGCAAATGATAAAAAAGTTTAAAAAAAATTTGCATTATTGGAAAAAAGATATTATATTAGTATTTCAAATTTGATATAATTTGTAACGCTATCTGCCGGGATGGCGGAATTGGTAGACGCACAGGACTTAAAATCCTGTGGGGAGTAATCCCCGTGCCGGTTCGACTCCGGCTCTCGGTACTTTCATAAATACCTCCTTTTACCTCCTAATCTTTGTGTTAGGGGGTTTTTTTATGGGTTCTTAGCTCAGTTGGTTAGAGCGCCACGTTGACATCGTGGAGGTCAGAAGTTCGAATCTTCTAGAACCCACTCAGCTTTCCAAAATATTTACCCAAAATCATTCCTAAAGTTCTTTATATCGTTACATAAATAATATTATTGTAAACTCATTTTTTTATTACTAATTTTTAACTTTACTCAGTTTATAACAAAGATATCTTTGGAGTATTTGTAGTGAAAGATAATAATTGTTAAAAGTTTTGTGTGAATTGATTTTATAGTTTGTTAGAAGATGGTCTGTGTGAATGTAATGCTTGTCTTAAAATATGCTAATAAAAGTCAACACACTTCTATAAATGCAAAAATTTATTGTATATTTTTCTTTTTCCTATGGGTTGTGAAATTTTAAAAAAGGAGATAGTTTTAATTTGTGGATACTTCTTTGAATATTTCTAATAATAAATTGTTAGAACTTTGTTACAATAATTTAGTTATAACATCAAAGAAATCTTTTGAGTATCTTTTAAGGAGATATTTTTTAGCATCAGTAAAAAATTTTTTATCACGATTATAATAATAATGTAATTGAATACCATCAAAGAATGAAAGAAGCATTTTAGCTTCAAATTTATAATTGGGTATGCCGAGCTCTTTTAAATAAATACTAATTTGGGTAATAATGATATTTTGATACTCGAAAAAATTTTTTTCGAAAAGTTTCTTTAAATCAGATTGACTAGCAAGATTGTTTAGTGAACGCCAATATTTTTCGTTATCTAGAATGTATTTAAAGCCTTTTTTTATAAGTTGTGCAATCCTTTTATATGGGTCTGCTATATTTTTAACACTAAAGATTACATTTTTGGTTTCTTCTATGCTTTTGCTTAAAACTGCAAGTGCAATTTCTTCTTTACTTTTATAGTAAATATAAATAGAACCTTTAGCAATACCGCAGGCTTTAGCAATTTCATCTATTGTAGTTTCCTTATATCCTTTTTCTGCAAAAAGGATTAGTGAGTTATCTAATATTTTATCAGCTGTTGTGAGTGGTTGACTCATTATTTGTTATCCTTACAATATTTTGTTTCAAAATTGTAACTTAAATAGTTTTGTTTTGTCTAAACAAAAATAATTAAAATTATTAAAAAATCCAAATTAAAATGACTAACCAGTCAGTCATATGTTAAACAAATATTAAATTTGGTAAATTTGAACTGTAATTATTTGGAAAATTGTTTTCATTATAGTATTTTTATGATGACCGATTGGTCATTTTTGATTGACTATTCAGTCATTTACTCAACTGAAATGAAAATGTAAAATAAGGAGTTTAAATATGAGTTTTAAAGTAAAAGTAATTGGACTTTCAGTATTATCTGCGCTCGTTATATTAGTTATTTTAATATTGAATAAAAAAGCTATGGAAGAAAAAGTTATTGTTGCTAAGGAATATAGTTATGAAGTTGTTGTGGTAAATCCTTCTATTGAAGAAATTAAAGATGATATAACCATAATTGGTAATGTTTTACCAAATAGCGAAGTTAATTTGATTTCTGAAACATCTGGTAAAGTTCTTGCAGTGAAAGTAAATATTGGACAAAGAGTGAGTGCTGGAGAAGTGATTGCTAAAGTTGATGATGAACTTAAAAAGGCTGCTTTTATGACTGCTAAAGTTAATCTAGAAAAAGCTAAAAAGGATTTTGAAAGAATTAAAAATCTTTTTAATGAAAATAATGCTACTCAAAATGATGTTGAAATGGCTAATTTAAATGTAACTGCTGCTGAAGCACAATTTATTGTTGCTCAAAGACAGTTAAATGATGCAACAATAAAATCTCCAATTAGCGGAGTTATTACTGATAAATTTATTAATGTTGGTTCAACATTAGCACCTGGTATGTCTGTTGTTAATATTATTGATGATAGGAATTTAAAAGTTTTACTTAAAGTGCCCGAAAATTATATTAATAATTGCAGAACTGGTCAAACTGTTGTTATTAAATCAGATTTATATCCACAGAAATCATTAAATGGGAAAATATTTTCTATCACTCCTAAAGCAGATTTTTCTCATAATTTTAATGTAGAGGTTGTTTTTAAACCATCTCAGAGAATGCCACTTAAAGCCGGGATGTTTGCAAGTGTGGAAATCAAATCTGAACAATCGAGAAAAGCTTTGTTAATTCCTAGAAATGCAATAATTGGAAGTTTGAAAGAGGCTAAAGTTTATACTGTTGTAAATAATATTGCAATTTTGAAAGATATTGTTGTTGGTAAAGAAACTAACGGCAAAGTTGAAGTGATTCAAGGTTTAAATGAAAGTGATTTGGTTGTTGTTGCAGGACAAAATAATATTAGTAATAATGCAACAGTTAAAATAACTAATAAATAGTAGGAATTAAAAATGACAGTAACTGAATTAGCAATTAAAAGGCCAAGACTTATTTTAGTTATATATATAATAATTGGTATTTTAGGAATATATGGCTATAATAATTTAAATTATGAGTTGCTCCCCGAGGTAACTCCTCCTTATGTTTCTGTAATTACGGTATATCCAGGAGCTTCGCCTAAAGAGGTTGAAACATCTGTTACAAAACCAATTGAAGATGCTGTATCAGGTGTAAATAAAATTAAAAGAGTTTTTGCATCATCTTCCGAAGGTGTATCTTTTGTTTTTGTTGAGTTTTTACAATCAGCGGATGCAAATATTGCTTTGCAAGATGTTCAAAGAAAAGTAAATGAAATTGTTGCTACATTACCTAAAGATATCAAAACTCCAACAATAATGAAGTTTTCTATTAACGAGTTACCTATTTTACGCTTAGGTGCTACTGCAACATTACCAGCAACAGAATTTTATCAACTTTTGAAAGATAGAATCAAACCAGCAATTACCAAGCTTGATGGAGTTGCTCAGGTTGTTTTTGTCGGTGGAGAAGAAAGGGAAATTAAGATTAATGTTAGTCTTGATAGATTGAATTATTATAATATATCTATCTTGCAGGTAATGCAAGCAATTAAAACAAGTAATCTCGATTTTCCTGTTGGTACTATTAAAGATAAAGATGGTCAATATATTGTGAGGGTATCTTCAAAGTTTAAATCTCTTGAGGAAATAAAAAATATACCAATTATTACTCTTCCTAATTCCGGTACAATAAAAATTAGTGATGTTGCTGAGGTTGAAGATGGCATCAAAGAAATTGAAACTATCACAAGAATTAATAAAAAAATATCTGTTGGTATTTTGATAAATAAGCAAACGGACGCTAATGCTGTTGAAGTTTCAAAAATTGTAAGGAATGAACTTTCAAAATTAGAACAGGAATATCAAAAGTATAATTTGAAATTTGAAATAGCTTCTGACGATTCGGAGTTTACATTAGAAGCAGCTAGGGCAGTTAACGAGGATTTACTATTAGCAATAATTTTAGTTGCTATTGTTATGTTAATATTTTTACATAGTTTAAGAAATTCATTTATTGTATTGGTTGCTATACCTGCTTCTTTTTCAACTACATTTGTTGCGATGTGGGCATTGGGTTTTACTTTAAATTTAATGACGCTTTTGGCTCTTTCTCTTGTAATTGGTATTCTTGTGGATGACTCAATAGTTGTTCTGGAAAATATCCACAGACATTTGGAAATGGGAAAAGATAAAAAGAAGGCGGCATTGGATGGAAGAAATGAAATTGGTTTTTCTGCTTTATCTATTACATTAGTTGATGTTGTGGTGTTTGTGCCAATATCTTTAATTTCTGGCCTTGTTGGAAATATTTTAAGACAATTTGCTTTGGTGGTAGTTGTTTCTACATTATCATCACTTGTTGTATCT
The DNA here is from genome assembly GCA_035361425.1 of Ignavibacteriales bacterium. Taxonomy (GTDB): domain Bacteria; phylum Bacteroidota; class Ignavibacteria; order Ignavibacteriales; family DAOSCP01; genus DAOSCP01. Next base: position 11,644 of record DAOSCP010000005.1, read on the forward strand.
TTTACTCTAACTCCTATGTTTGCATCAAGACTTTCTAAGGTTAATGAAATTCATAAAAATTCTTTTTGGTGGAATATTGCCAACTTTTTTGAAACACAATTCGAACGATTAACGAATCATTACTTGAGAATATTAAAATGGGCTCTTAAAAGTAAAGGAAAAGTAATAGCTATCTCAACAGCGCTTTTGATATCTTCTCTTATGTTATTACCTTTAGGTTTTATTGGTGCTGAATTCATGACTCCTTCGGATAGAGGGGAACTTTCTGTTATAATTGAATATCCTGAAAGATTTACTTTACAACAGAATAATGAACTTACGCAGCAGGCAGAAAGTATTATACTTGCGATGCCAGAAGTTAAAAGAGTGTTTACAAATGTTGGTTATGCAAATGATAATTTTATAACAACAGTTACAAATAATAAAAGTGAGTTGCTAGTTTCGCTGGTTGATAAAACAAAGAGGAAAAAAAGCGTTAATGAAGTATCCAGAGAAATTAAAGAAAAATTATTACAAATTCCAGGATTAAAACCAAGAGTAACTCCAGTTGGTATATTTGGAATGTCCGAAGGTTCTCCTATTATGGTGGTTGTAAATGGTTCGGATTATGATAAAGTTTATCAAACGGCTCAAAAAGTGAAAGCTATTGTGGCAAGTGTACGAGGAACTCGTGATGTTAGAACAAGTTCGCAGGATGGGAAACCGGAATATCAAATAAAGCTAGATAGAGATAAAATGTCCCAATTAGGGCTTTCGACTGATATAATATCTTATGCATTAAGAACTGCTTATACGGGAGATGATGAATCTAAATTTAGGCCAGGTGGAAATGAAGAATATAACATTAGAATAATATTGGATAAGGTAGATAGAAATAATACTGAAAAGTTAAAGACATTGAAGTTTGTTAATAATCAAGGGCACTTAATTGAATTACAACAGTTTGCAACTATCGAGCAAAGTATAGGCCCGAGTGTTCTTGAAAGAAAGAATAGAAACAGCTCTATTACAATATTTTCGCAAGCTGATGGAAGACCAAGTGGAGATATTGGCAATGATATTAAAGAACTTATTGAAAAAGCTAATATTCCATCAGATATTACAATAACTTACGAAGGCGATCTTGAAATTCAAGAAGATTCATTTTCTGATTTATTAATTGCTTTGATTGTTGCTATAATTTTTGTCTATTTGATTATGGTTGCATTATATGATAGCTGGTTGTATCCATTTGTTGTATTATTTTCAGTGCCGCTTGCAATTATTGGTGCTTTATACGGATTGGCTTTAATGATGAAAACTTTAACAATATTTTCAATATTAGGTATTATTATGCTTGTTGGTCTTGTTGCTAAAAATGCAATATTATTGGTAGATAGAGCAAATCAAATGAGAGCAGAGGGGCTTTCCGCTTATGATGCTTTAATAGATGCAGGTAAAACTCGTATCAGGCCGATTATTATGACAACAGCTGCGATGGTGTTTGGTATGTTGCCAATTGCTCTTTCGATTTCTGCTGGTTCTGAAATTAAATCTGGATTGGCAACCGCTATAGTTGGTGGGTTGATTAGCTCTCTGTTTCTAACTTTAATATTAGTTCCAGTTGTTTATTTAAAAGTTGAAGAATGGAGAGAAAAATTCAGTATGAAAATTAAAAGTAAATTAAATTCTAAACCAATAACAATTATTTTTTTCTTGTTATTGTTTTCTAATAATGCATTTGCTCAAAATAAAGGATTTACTCTTGATAGTGTAATAAGTTATGCTATTAAGAATAATATCGAACTTAAAAATGCAAGAATGAATAAATTCAAAACAGATGAACAAGTCAGAGAAGCTTACGCTAATGCCTATCCTAATCTTTCGGCATCGGCAATGTATATGAGAAGTCTTAAAAAAAATGTGTTTTATATGCCAGGAATATTTTTTGGAAAACCTGGTGTTAATGTGCCTGTTGAAATTGGATCTGATAATTCTTACTCTCTTACTTTTGAGCTTTCTCAACCTTTATTTAGTGGTGCAATTAATGCTGGCATAAGAGCTGCTAAAGTTGTTAATGAAATGAGCAATGAGATTTATGAAAATAAAGTTTTAGAACTAAAAAAAGAAGTAAAAAAAGCGTATTACAATATTTTGATTTTAGAAGAGCAAAAGAAACTTGTTCAACAAAGTTATGAAAGAGCTAAACAAAGATTTAATGATGTTAAAGTATTGTATAGGCAAGATTATGCTTTGGAAGTGGATACTTTGACGGCTTATGTTGCTATGCAAAATATTTATCCTAATATTATTAAATTAGATAACGCTATTAAAAATTCAAAGTCTTATTTAAAATTATTAATGAATTATCCTGATGATAGTGATTTTGTTTTGTTGGATAAGTTACAGTTTCCAAATAATTTTAGTGAATTTGATTTTGAAACATCATATAATTTTGCTTTGCAGAATAGAAAAGAACTCTCAATTTTGGAATTACAAAGCAAAGCAACAGATGAATTAATAAATGCTGAGTTTGCAGGACATCTTCCAACAGTTGCTTTATTCGGACAATATAAAGTTATGACGGAACAAAATAATTTCAAATTTTCTCACTATTATTGGCCTAATTCTGCATTTGTTGGAATAAATATCTCAATTCCAATATTTTCTGGTTTTAAGGTTTCATCAAAAGTTGAGCAAGCTAAAATTGAAAAAGATATTATCCTAAATAATATTGACAACTTAAAAAGAGCTTTGAAAACGGAAATAAAAGTGGCAAAATCTAAAGTTGATGAGGCAAATTTGAACTTAAAAGTTACTTATGAGACGGTACAATATGCAGAAAGGAATTATAAACTTGTTGAAAGTAGATTTAAAAAAGGCTTATCAAAACTTTCAGATTTGCAAGATGCGGAATTATTGTTAAATCAAGCTAAAACAAATTATCTGCAAGAACTTTATAACTATATTGTTGCAATAATTGAATATGAGTGGACAATGGGTAGGAAATAGCAATTTAAAAATAAAATAAGAGATATTTTTTAAAAAAAGGTCTTTGTGAATTGCTAGTATTAGTATAAGACTTTATTTTAAAGACTGTCTGTAAAATTATGGGCAGTCTTTTTGGGTAATTTTTATGAAATATTAATAGTCATAACAGTTGAAACTAGTTTCATAATTCATTTATTATCAATATATTGTAAAAGGGGTTTATAATGAATAAGTTTGAAAAAAGGTCGTCAAAATAAACTCTTCATTTTGATTAAGAGAATTCTTGACGACCAATTTTATACTTATTTAATAGAATTGTTTATCTACAATATATTAACAAATTATCCCAATATTTCTTGTGTGTGTATAATATCAACAAATGTATCGTTTTTAATCATTTCTAAATATTCTTTAGCTTTTGCTAATGATCTTTTGATGTATCTATTAGCAATGAATACTTTTCTTTGTTCTTCAATAGCTTCGTCTAAAACGAGGTATCCAACATAAGCAAAAGTATAAATTTCAACTAAGTATTTAGCGGCTGTATCGAAAAATGCAGTGTCTTTTTTATCTGTAACATAATTTTTAGCATCGATGTAAATATTACGAATTTCTTTAACTAATTCAGAAAGTTGTGTTAAATTGCCAGGATAATTTTTAGTAGAATGTTCTTCGAAGAAATCTGCTAAGACATCGTTAATTACGCCGCCAATTGCAGCAACAATTTGTAATTGAGAAGTTCCTTCGTAAATGTTTGTGATACGCGCATCTCTTGTTAATCTTTCAACTCTAAACTCTTTCATATATCCCGTTCCGCCGTGAATTTGAAGAGCATCATAGGCAATTTGATTAGCTGCTTCTGTAAGGAAATATTTAGTAACAGGAGTTAAAAGCGCAGCTACTTTTGTGGCTTGTTTGAGCTTTAAATTTTCTTCGGCAGTGGATTTACCTTCTTCTTTTAATCTTTCAATTAACAATTCAAGTGCCTCTTTTCTATCAACGGATTGAACCGCACTGTAGAAAAGTGACCTATTGGTTTCTAATGTAACTCTCATATCGATAAGCATATTGGAAATAACAGGTAGTGCAATAATTGGTTTTCCAAATTGTTCTCTTTCTTTGGCATATTGGAGTGCTTCTTCGTAAGCGGCTTGTGAAATACCGAGAGCTTGCGCTGCTACGCCAATTCTTGCACTATTCATTAAATCCATTACATATTTAATAAGCCCGAATTTTCTTTGTCCAACAAGCTGGCAAGGAGTATCATTAAATTGAATTTCGCAAGTAGGGGAGCCATTAATACCGAGTTTATGTTCAATTCTGCGAATTTTAACGGTTTCGTCACCGTAGCAAACAAACATACTAAGCCCGCGACCATCTTTTGTTCCTTGTTCACTTCTTGCAAGAACGAGCAACACATTAGCATTACCGTTGGTGATAAAACGCTTAACACCGCGTAATCTCCATTGACCGTGTTCATCTTGATATGCCATACATTTAACAGCTTGCAGATCTGAGCCGGCATCTGGTTCTGTAAGAGCCATAGCGCCCGTATATTCGCCCGTTGTGAATTTTGGAATAAATTCTTCTTTTTGTGCTTCACTTCCAAATTTATTAATTGTAACAGCTATATCTTGTAATCCGTAAATATTCATCAAAGAAGCATCTGCCCTTGATATCATTTCTATTGCCATCAAGTAAATTGTGTGAGGCAGATTTAGCCCGCCATATTTTCGTGGGATTGTCATTCCCATCAAATCAGCTTTGGAAAGAACTTCAAGATTTTCTTTAGTTCCTTTTGCATATTCTACTTTTCCATCGTGAAAATGGGCGCCTTCATTATCTACTTCTGCTGCGCGTGGTGCAATAAAATTAGCTGAAAGGTCGCCGACAATTTCCAGAACTTTGTAAAAATTTTCAACAGCATCATTGTAATTTTCTGGTGCGTATTTATATTGTTCTCTTTCTTTGTAATCATTTTCAAGGATTTTTACAATATCCTGTAATTTGAATCTGTTAAAATGGAAAAGTATGTCTTTGTTATCTGTGAAAAAGTTTGCCATAATGATACCTTTTACTTAAGTTTATTTTTGTAAGCTTCAATAAACATAGGAATGACTTCAGTTACATCTCCAACGATGCCATAGTGAGCTATGCTAAAAATTGGGGCATCGGGATCGTTATTGATAGCAATAATCTTGTTTGATTCCTGCATGCCGGCTCGATGCTGGATAGCGCCCGATATTCCACAAGCTATGTATAATTTAGGTCTAACAGTAACGCCTGTTTGCCCAACCTGTCTATCGGGAGTGATAAAACCAGCATCAACAGCAGCACGAGAACCTGCAACTTCGCCGCCTATGGTTTTTGCTAATTCGTGTATCAAACGGAAATTTTCTTTTGATCCCATTCCGTATCCGCCAGCTACAATAATTGGAGCTGCTTTTAAGTTAACTTTTTTCTCTTCGATATGTTGTTCTATAACTTCAACTAAATTATCTACTTCAGAGGGCTTATATTCAATTTTAGTGATTTTAGGAGTTTTAGGATTGGAAACAGGAATTTTTTGCATCACACCTTCCCGAACTGTAGCCATTTGTATTTTTGTATCAGGAGTTATGATTGTTGCAATAATATTTCCGCCAAAAGCGGGTCTGATTTGTAATAATAAATCTTTGTAATCTTGTTTTAAGTAAACTACATCAGAAATTTGAAGATCTGTACAATCGGCTGTTAAGCCACTTTTAGTTTTGGATGCTAATCTTGGGGCAATATCTCTACCTATTATTGTAGCACCAAATAATACAATTCTTGGTTGATAAGTTAAAATTAAATCGCCAAGAGCATTACTGTAAGGTAAAGTTCTAAAATATTTAAGTTCAGGATGGTCAACTAAAAAGCATTCATCGGAACCGTATGTAAAAGTTTCTTTTGCAATATCTTCAACATTGTAACCAAGAACGATGGCTTTTAATTCGCCGCCTAATTTATCGGCTAATTTTCTACCTTTTGTAAGTAATTCAAAACTTACATCTGCAGGTATGCCGTGATTTTGTTCAACAAATACAAAAACATCTTTTGATATATTTTCCATTATATTCTCCTTTTAACCAAAAATATGATCTGCCATTAGTCTATCAATAAGATTGCTAATTGCAGTTTTAGATGGTTCAAAAAGTTCGTGACTTTTACTTGCCAATACAACAGATTCAACTTTATAAACTTTTGTTGGAGATCCTTTTACACCGCATTTATCGGGATCTAGTTGTAACTCATCCATTGTAAAAGTAGGGATAAAAAGACCTTTATCTTTATATTCTTGTGTAAGTGTATCGATGTATAAAAGTGAGTTACCTTCAACTAATTTTTCTAATTCTAATAAGGATTTTGCAGATTTATAAGCCATAACTCTTTTAGCAGAAAAAGGCCTTGGGAAAGCAGCTTCTTTGATAACAGTAATTAAAACGGGCATTTTAGCTTTAACAACTTCTGTTCCGCCTTCTATTTTTCTTTTTATAGAAATGTGAGTTTGTGTAATATCCAAAATTTGTTGAGCATAAGTAACTTGAGGGAGGTTTAATTTTTCTGCAGTTTGAGGACCAACTTGAGCAGTATCTCCATCGATAGCTTGTCTTCCGCCAAATATTAAATCGAAATGGCCAAGTTTTTTAATAGCTTCACTTAAAACATACGATGTAGCTAAAGTATCCGCACCGGCAAATTTTCTATCTGTTATAAGATAAGCTTCATCGGCGCCCATATATAAACACTCTCTTAAAATATCTGTTGCTCTTGGGGGACCCATTGTGATTACACTCACCTTCGAGTTAGGATATTTATCCTTTACCTGTAATGCTAATTCTAAAGCTACTTTATCTTCCGGGTTGAATATAGCAGGTAATTTTGAACGATTAACTGTTCCATCTTCCTGCATTACATCGCCAGAAAGATTAGCTGTATCGGGTACTTGCTTTACAAGCACCAAAATTTTAAATTCCATACTACCTCGCAATAATTAAATATAATTTAAACTAAATCTCAAATTACAAATTATTTTATTTAAAATCAAGTAAAAAGAAATTATTGCGGAAAATGTTAGTTTATTTTTCTAAGAGTAAAAGATTTTTTTATTTAAATTTGATATAATAAACGAAGGTTATATAAAATTATGTATCCGTACCAAAATCGAAAACCTTAATTATTACATAAAAATTGCGTTTTACTATAGGTTCCTTACAGACTCCCTGTAAGGAACCTGTAAGGGGCCTGTAAAGACTTTACACGTTCCCTATAAGGGCCCTGTAGCAAGCATTGTATTTTCTGTAGCAATGTGTAAGATTTATGTAGTAAGTCGTTAAGAGCCATGTAGATATGAAAGTATTCTTTGTAGGTAACATAATATACCTAGAATACTATGTAATCAGCCACAAAAATTACGAATTGGCACGCCGTCCGTCTCGATACGATTGCGGTCGCCATCACTCTACGTCCGGTTAGTCCGGTCTTCGGGTTGTTATTTTGCAGCAACCTTTTTTTGTTGTAACATTATATCTATATGAACAAATAATATTAGCCTTAATACATTATTAAATCTTATAAAAATCAAATATAAATCTGTTTAACAATTATTTAACTCCGAAAATGTAACTAATTTAATCAACAACTTGTCTATATATATGACAAACTAATTAAGGGTTAAAAATGCAATTAAGAAACATAATGTTTGGTTTAGTTTTTATTTCAATTACATATGCTCAAAATTTTCAGTTAAATACTAAAATAACAGGGCAAGTTGTAGATTCTATTACTAATTCACCTGTTGAATATGCGAGTATTGTAATATATAAAGAAAATGAAAATAAACCAGAAAATGGATTGGTTACTGATAACCAGGGTAAGTTTACTTTTGATAAAATTATGTTTGGTAAATATAACATAAAAATTACATTTATAGGTTACAAAACTCATTATATCAAAGATATATTATTAACACCAGCAAAGCAAAATATTGCACTTGGAAAAATCCAACTTGTCCCTAAAACATTTATCAAATCCGAAATTGAAGTAAAAGGGCAAAGAGCGCTTATTGAAAATCATATAGATAAGCAAGTTGTAAATGTAGAGCAATCTCCTGCTTCAAGTGGTACTGTTATTGATGTTTTAAGAAATACTCCTTCTGTTAGTGTAGATAACGAAAGCAATATTTCTGTAAGAGGAAAAACCGGTGTGATTATTTTAATCGATGGTAAACCTATGCTTTCGGATTCTAAAACCTTAGAGCAAATGCCTGCTACTATGGTTGATAAAATAGAAGTGGTTACAGCTCCATCTGTTAAATACGATCCCGAAGGAGATAGTGGCATTATTAATATTATTCTTAAAAAAAATACCGGTGATAATTACAACGCAAGAGTTTTAGGAAAAGCTTCAACTAAAGAAAATTATAACGCTACAATAAATACAAATTATAGATTCGATAGTTATAATATCTTTGCAGATTTTTCTCAATTGAATGGTCTAAATAAAGGAACTGGAGAAATTACAAGAACAAATAAAGTTACTAATGGAGAAACTCAATATTTGGGTAAAATGAATAATAAATATAACTATGATAGCTATGATTTAAAGTTAGGTTTAGATTATAATATTAATGACAATCATTCAATAACCACATATGTAGCTTATAATCAAAGAGATGTTAATTTTAATCAAGCAGGATCTTCTAATAATTATTTGAACAATAATTTGTTATTAAATACAATAGATTTTAATGTAAGGGGCAAAAGATATAACAAAGATAGTAAATTTTCATTATTCTATAAATACAAGTTAGATGATGAAGGACACGAACTTACATCGGATATTTTCTACAATTACAACAACGGCGATGATAATAACAATTCTTTTTATAATTACTCCTACGACCCATTACAAAATATACAAAAAACAACCACTAAAACAGATAATTATTATTTGATTTATAAATTAGATTACACAAATCCTCAATTTTATAATGGAAAATTAGAAGCGGGTTTAAGTTATACCTATCGCGATAAAATATCAGATTATAAATTTTTTGAAAATTATCAGACACTCGATGATTTTTCAGATAGAAATAGAGTAAGTAATTTATTTGAATATATCGAAAATATTGGAGCTACTTATTTAAACTATATGTATCAAATAGATTCATCAACTACATTACAAACAGGTTTGAGATATGAAATTGTTAGAAACAACGCAAATCAAAAAACATCTCAAATAAAATTTGATAAAAATTTTAATGACCTATATCCATCAATCTATTTGAGCAGAAAATTAAATGATTACAATACAATAAAAATATCCTACAATAAAAGAGTTACAAGGCCAAACCTATGGGCTATAAATCCTTTCAAAACTATCAATAGATTAATGATACAGGAAGGAAACCCAGCTTTGAAACAAGTTTATACACATAATTATGAATTAACTTATAGCTTTAATTATTTTGTTGCATATGCAAATTTAACAGCGTATTATAATAACTCCAAAGGTAACTTTGAAAGATTTACCTATATGATAAACGATAGTGTTCAATATTCTTCCTGGACAAATTTAAGTAAACAAGAAAACTACGGTATTAGTTTTGGAGCTGGTAGCCCATTTGCTCAATGGTTAATGATGAATTTTTTTGTTAATGTATTTCATAATAAAAATTATGGCAATTTTTATAACGAAAATTTAAATTCTGAATATACAAGCTGGAATTTTAATTATTTTGCAATGATTAAATTACCATATGATATAGAAACTAATATAAGTATATACTATAATCCCGGTTATAAAAGCGACAAAGTTAAAGCTCCGAAATTTACCTTTACTTATCTTGCATTAAAGAAAAATTTCTTTGATAAAAAACTTAATGTTACACTAAGCATAAACGATTTATTCAAATCTATGAAATTTGATTACCAACAATATGGAAGTAATTTCACAAATAGGATGTATTTCAAACCAAATATGGGGCAAGAAATTAGTTTAACTTTAACATATAACATAAACAATTTTAAGCCTATCAAAACAAGAAACCTTGATGATGGTAGAAATAAAGAAAATGAAAATCAAGGAACAATGGGAATGTAATTTTTAGGCTTTACTTTTTTCTTTAAACAGTCGTCTTAAAGCTTATAATAGCGTATCAAGACGGCTGTTTTTTTTAACTCTCATTAAACAAATTTTATAACATTATCAAATATCAAATTTATTATTGTAAACGGTTGTTGTATATTAATTTAATATAATTCTATTGTTAAATAAAAAATATTTAAAAATTAATTTGACTTTAAATGAAAAATTATTTAATATTAATTTTGAAAATTATACTTTCTATAATTTTCTTATAACCAATATTATTTAATAACCAAATCATAGGAGTAGTTATGAAAAAGTTTTTATTTTTCTTTGCAGCAACTTTAATGTTGTATGCACAGAGCGTTTTAAACATTCACCACAATTTAAATAGTGGCATCTGGACAACCTCACCTGGCGTAGCATTATCTCAAAGAGGTTTTGTCAAAAGTATTACAATTCAAGCAACTGGATCAGGAACAAGAGAATTTTTATTTAATGATGGCGGAAATAATTGGTATAAGGTTTGGTATACTGATGCAATTCCTCTAAATCAAATTAAAGATTGTTATAAAGAAGGCTCAAACAACACTTGTAATATGAAATTAGATGTTGCAGACCAAAAATATTATACATTTAATGCAGAATATTCTCAAAATGGTGGTGTTGATTTTTGTGTAATGGAAACAGATGCACAACCCATTACAATTACCAATGTTCAAATTTCCCCATCTGATACAATTACAAACAATCAAAAAGCCACAGTTAATATAACATTAAGTGGTAATAAATCACCTCAGGAAAGAGTATATTTAAGATATACAACAGATAACTGGGCTACATCAACAGCTGTTGATATTACAAACTCTGTAAGCGGTACAAGTGCAAGTTTTGAATTTCCATATTTACCTAAAAACACTACAGTTAAATTTTATGTATTAACATCTACAAAAGAAGAATTAGCTGCTGATTATGATATGTTTACATTAAATTACAATACTAATTCAGGAAATAACTATACTATTACAGTAATTGACAATGGTTCAACAACTTATAATAATCCATCATTAGCTGAAGGTACTCCAGTAGATGTTGGTTTTAGAGTAAATGAAAAATTAGGAACATCTAACTCAACAGATTATTATGTTACTTGGGATGCTTATAATATTTACTTTGCATTTACTGGTGGCTCTTTAATAGATAATGATAAATATAATGTAGCTATTGATGTAGATCCAGATGGAACAAACGGAACTGATCTAATTTTCAATGGTGTAAACTATACAGGTATGACACAAAAGATAGATTATCACATTGAAGTTGTAAAAAGTAGTAGTAGTAGTCTTCCTGTTGCTAAATTGTTTAAAAACATTGCAGGTAGTTATGTATATGTAAAAGATTTACCAAATTATTGCGATATCTCAAATGTAAAAATTAAACTACCTATTGCAGATTTAACAGGTGCAACAGGTGTAACAGCTTACAATCCACAAAATCCAATTCAATTTGTAATGTTCATTAGTAATAATAATTCCAAACCATTCACAATGTATCCAGCTAATACTGCTGCTAATGGAAATAATGATATTACGGCAACAAAAGCTGTTAAATTTGCTAACTTAGCATCTGGTGTGGTGCCTTCAAGTGCACAAAATGAAAGTTCATTGCCTGTTGAGTTAGTTGAAAATAGCTTTAAAGGTCAAGTTGTTGATAATAAAGTTATTTTAACCTGGTCAACTGCATCAGAAATTAATAACAAAGGGTTTGAAGTAGAAAAATTTGTCAATAATAAGTGGGAATCAGTAGGATTTGTAAACGGTGCGGGTAATAGCAATGTAACAAAACATTACAGATTTGAAGATGTTTTAACAAGCAATAAGTTGCAATATAGATTAAAACAAATTGATAATGATGGTAAATATTCTTATTCAGAAGTTATTGAAGTTAATGCAAACATCAAATTAAGCTATGATTTAAAACAAAACTATCCAAATCCATTTAATCCAACAACAAAAATTACATTTGAATTACCAGTAAAAGCGTTTGCACAAATTAAAGTTTATAATATCTTAGGTTCTGAAGTTGCTACATTAATTAACAATGTTGTAGAAGAAGGAATACATACTATAGACTTTAATGCAGAAAATTTACCAGCCGGTATCTATTTTGTAACAATGAAAGCTAACGGATTTGCAAAGACAATTAAAGTTAATTTATTGAAATAGCAACAAATAAAACAGGGGCTCAAAATCGAGCCCCTGTTTTTTTATAAATTTAAATGTCTAAAGAAATTTACCAGTAAGACTGATGGGACAATTTTTAATATCATCTTGAGTTCCTTCTGCTATAATATAACCTCCTTCTTCTCCGCCCTTAGGGCCCATATCAATTATCCAATCAGCGTATTTAATAACTTCGAGATTATGTTCAATTACAATAACAGTATTTCCTTTTTCAACTATTCTATTTAATACATCCAATAGTACCATTACATCTTTATAATGTAAGCCAGTTGTTGGTTCATCTAAAACATATAAAGTCTTGCCTGTTGAAACTCTGGAAAGTTCAGTAGCTAATTTAACTCTTTGGGCCTCACCTCCAGAAAGTGTTGTTGCAGGCTGGCCTAATTTTAGGTATCCTAAGCCTACCTCACAAACAGCTTGTAATTTCCGTTTAATTGATGTTATATTTCCAAAAAATTCCAATGCATCTTCAAAGGTCATCTCAAGAACATCAGCAATATTTTTTTGATTATAAACTACCTGCAAAGTCTCCATATTAAATCTAGCACCATTACATAAATCACATTTAACATAAACAGGGGGTAAGTAATTCATTTCAATTTTTACAACGCCATCTCCTTCACACTTAGGACATCTTCCGCCTTCAACATTAAAACTAAATCTACCAGGTTTAAATCCTTTAGCTTTAGATTCGGGTAGTTGTGCAAAAAGGTCTCTGATATAAGTAAATACTCCTATATATGTAGCTGGATTAGACCTTGGCGTTCTACCGATAGGAGATTGATCAATTTCTATAATTTTATCAATGTATTCGATACCTTCAATTGATTTGTAAGGCAATGGATAATCGTAAGAATTATAAAATTTTCTTTTAAGTATCTTAACCAAAGTTTCATTAATTAATGATGATTTCCCAGAACCACTGACACCTGTAATACAAATAAAATTACCAAGTGGTATATTTAAATTTACATTTTTTAAGTTATGACCTGTTGCACCATACAAATGGATAAATTTTTCTTTTTTGATTTCTCTATTTGGTTTTTCAATTTTAATATTACCTCTTAAAACTTCAAGCGTTAGACTTTTAATTTTATTATTAACCAGAAGTTTTTTAGTCTCTCCAATTGCACAAAGTTTGCCACCATAAACTCCAGCAGCAGGGCCTAATTCAATTAAAAAATCGGAGTTTAGCATTGTTTCTTCATCATGTTCAACAACAATAACGGTATTATCCATCTCTACAAGTTTTTTAAGGGAATTAATGAGTTTAAGATTATCGGAAGGATGTAACCCAATGCTTGGTTCATCTAATATATAAAGAACGCCGGTTAATTGAGTTCCAATTTGAGTGGCCAATCTGATTCTTTGTGATTCTCCTCCTGATAGAGTATCGGATGAACGGTCTAGTGTTAAATAACCTAATCCTACATCTACAAGAAAACCTAAACGTTTTTTTATTTCAAATAGTATAGGTTCGGCAATCAAATTATTTTTGTATTTTTTATAATAGTTTTCTATTAATGGATACAAATTTGAAATTTGTATGTTAACAAAATCCTGAATTGTTTTATTTTCAAAATAATAGTGTAAAGCTTCTTTTCTTAATCTTCCGCCATTACAAACAGGGCATTTTTTTGAAATTTTAAAGTTTTCAAAGTATTCCTTGGCTTTACCGGTAGCAAATATTTTTTCGTAATTTGTTAAATAATCGTGAATGAATTCATAATTACCTTTAATCTTATCTTTGAAGATATCATAATATATCGAATTTTTACCCCAGAAAAGGAAATCAAGAAATTTTGTATCAACATTTTTAATTGGTTGTTTTAAATTATAACCAAAATCATTAAGAATTATAGAAAGGTTATTAAAAAATTTGGATGGTTCGTATTTTCCAACAGATAGTATTGCACCATCGTAAAAAGATAGTTCTTTATTAGAAAAAATAAGTTCTGTTGAAAATTCTTTAACAATACCTAGACCTTCACAATAATCGCACCATCCATAATGTGTATTAAAAGAAAAATTATTAGGTGCAAAAGTAGGGTAGCTAATACCACATTTTACACATGTATAGTCTGTGCTAAAGTATAATTCCTTTTCCTCGGATATGATAATTAAACTACCTTTCCCCTCATTTAAGGCAATATTAAGAGATGTTTCAATACGTTGACGTATTTCGTCTTCAACAATTACAGAGTCAACAAAAATATCTATATCGTGGGATTTATATCTATCTAATTTAATAGGGTGGTCGAGTCTAATTATTTCTTTATCTATTCTTGCTTTTACAAAACCTCGCTTAAAAAATTTATCCAATATTTCTGTAAAATTACCTTTTTTACCTCTTACAACAGGAGCAAGAATATGAATTTTTTGATTATTCAAATTCTGGAAAAGTTTATTTACTATTTCATCTATTCTTTGCTTTTCAAGAATTTGACCACAAGAATAGCAATGTGGAGTAGCTACTTTGGAAAATAAAAGTCTTAGATAATCATAAATTTCTGTGATTGTACCAATGGTAGACCTTTTTGAATTTGAAATAGTTTTTTGTTCAATAGAAATAGAAGGACTTAAACCATCAATTTTTTCAACATTAGGTTTTTCTAATACTCCCATGAATTGACGTGCGTAAGGGGAAAGAGTTTCTATAAATCTTCTTTGGCTTTCTGCATAAATAGTATCAAGAGCAAGCGAAGATTTACCAGATCCTGAAACTCCTGTAACAACAATTAATTTATTTTTGGGTATTTTTAAGGACAAATTCTTTAAATTATGTTCGTTTGCTGAAGTAATTTCAATGTAATCCAAAGTTTAACCTTTCTTTATTTATCTATATACTCCGAAACATCAAGTGATATAATAATTTTTTCATTATTATTAATTATTAAAGGAAGAGTAATAAGTTGATTAGTAGCAATATTGGATTCATTTTTAGTTCTATATACAATTTCTGATTTTTGAAAGTTTAATTCTAAAAGATCAATAACTTTGGATAAAATATTATCAAGAATACCTTTGAGTAGAGTTTCTATAGATTTAAGAAAATTGCTATCCAATTTTATAATTTGATTATAGTGATATTCGCCAATTTTAAGAGCTTCATTTAGCCCGGTTATTAAAGAAGCAATTATACTAACCCTTGCATTTTTATCTGTATAATCAAGTTGAAATAAAACTTCTGTGGGCACAGTGGATAAATTTTTAAGCGGTATGACATTTATATTTTGTTTAGTATATGTTTTTATAGATGAAATTATAGTTTTTAAAGTAAAATCTAAAATATTCTGTTTTATAAAATTAGATAGAAATTTAGATAAATTTTGGCCTGATAATAAGACGGTAAAGAAATTTCTGGTAAATTCTTTAATATCATTTGTATAAGGAATTTTTCCAATAAATAGTTCATGATACCTGGAAATATCCTGGCTACCAAGATAATAAATTTTAATTTCTTTATTTATATCAATTGATTTGATTTTTTGAGCTAGTTGAATTTCACTAATAATTGGAATTTTTTCACCCAAAAGAACAATCTTGGGTTGGTATTGCGTAAAGAAAGTGTAACCTGCGTTACCATTTTCAGCAAATATTACATTGTAAATTTCACCAAACTGTTCATTAAAATTAATTAAAAAATCTCTATCAGGGTGAACTAATAATAATTTTTCTTTATTTGGATTACTAAAATTAAAAATTTGATATGATTTACTATTATCTCTAATTTTTTCAAATAAGTTTGAAATTTTCTGATAAGCTTTAGTTAAATCAATTGGTTTAACAATATAATCTGAAATGCCAAGTTCCAGTAATTTTGCTATTTTTTCTCTATCTTTGTTAGAAGATAAAATTATTACAGGTATATTCTTAAATTTATCTATACTTCTTATGATTTCTAAAGTTTCAATGCCATCCATTAAAGGCATTGATAGATCTAAAAAAATAAGTTCGGGCTTATTTTTTTCAATAATTTCAAGAGCATCAAGCCCATTTTCTGCTTCAAGTATGTCATCTGTTAATTTCTTTTTTAATAATCTTGATATAATAAGACGTGTAATTTTGTCATTATCTACAATTAAAACTCTCATAGCGCATTAAGAATAGTTATAAATTTTGTTAAAAAGTTTTTTTTTCATAAATTAATATAGTGAATTTTTAGGATTAATAAAAATGGCTGCGAAAAAACTTAATATTTTATTTGTAACATCCGAATTAATACCCTTTGTACAGGTGGGGGAATTAGCTAATTTTTCAACTCAAGTAACTAAAGTTTTAGCTGATTGTTGCTCAGATATCAGAATTCTTATTCCCAAATATGGTGCTATAAGTGAAGCAACTCATAAAATTCATGATATCATTAGACTTAAAGATTTAAAATGTAAAATAGGAAATAAAACTTATTCTTATTCTATCAAATCTTCTTTTATATTAAATAAAAAAAGTCGAATTCAAGTTTATTTTGTTGATTCACCAGATCTTTTTAGTAAAAGAAAAGGTGTATATCTTGAATATGGCACATGGAAAGATTATCCAGATAATTTAGAAAGATTTTCTTTATTTTCCAGAGCTGCTTTTGAATTAATGGAAAAATTACAGTGGTATCCGGATATTATTCATACAAATGATTGGACAAGTGCTATAATACCCTTATATAAAAAAGTCTTTGAAAAGAAAAATAGTCATTTGAAAAAAATTAAGACTATTCTAACTGTTCATAATTTTTCGTTCCAGGGTGTTTTCCCATTGACCGAATTTGAAAAGCTCGGTTTGCCAGATGAATTTAAAGAAAAAGAATATTTACAAATTTGGGATCAATTAAACTTCCTCAAAGGTGGTCTTGAAACTCATGACCACATAGTAGGGCAAAGTAATTATGATTTACAAAAGTATATTAAAGAAGAAAAATATAGTTATGGATTGAAAGATGTTCTTAAAAGAATAAAAGATAAATTTGAAATTATTAATTATGGTTTAACAACAATAGAGTGGGACCCATCTAAAGATTCTTTGATAGAAGCAAAATATAGTGCTTCTAATCTTCAACATAAACAAAAAAATAAATTTGCATTATCTTTAAGATTAAATTTAGAATATGCTGAAAATTTACCATTTATTACTATTATCGATGGCTATGATAATGATATACAACAATTTATAGACAACAATTTTATAGAAAAAATGATAAAAATGAATTACCGTATTATCTTTATGTCAACATATTATGATAATAGAGATTTTTTCCAAAAGTATCACGAAAAATATTCACAAAAATTTCATGTATTAAGAGACGAAACTCAAGTGATGAAACATCTGGTAATTGCTGGTTCTGATTTTATACTTATGCCATATTACTCTTCGCCAACAGATTCAAATGTTCTTAAATCTCTTTATTACGGCACAATTCCAATTGCAATTAATCGTGGTCTCTATGCCGATGTTATTAAACCTTTTGATGGTAAAAATGATCAAATTGCAAACGGTTATTTATTTGAAGAAAGAAAGCAAGATTTGGTTCTTAAAAATCTTGACCATGCTCTAAGATTATATGCTGATAAAAATAAATTCAAAGAAACTCAAGTTAGATGTATGTCTGAGGATTATTCTTGGGATAAAGTAGGGCACGATTATTTCAAATTATACTCTAAATTATGTGGTGTTCATTGTAATGAAAAGTAAAGCTGTATTCCTTGATAGAGATGGTACTATAAATATAGATTACGGATATGTTAAATCACCTGAAGAAGTTGTTATTTTTGATGGCGTAGCTCAATCTCTTAAAAAATTAAAAGATAAAGGCTTCTTGCTTATAGTTGTTACAAATCAGTCTGGTGTTGCCCGTGGCTATATGACTGAGCAAGATGTTCAAAAAACTAATGATTACATCAATAGCTTAATCAAAAAAGAAGCTAGTGTTGAAATTGATAGGTTCTATTATTGTCCTTATCATCCTGATTTTAGTTTGCCAGAATTATCCAAATGTCGTAAACCATCTCCTTTAATGGTTCTACAAGCTGTAGAGGATTTTAATATCGATTTAAGTAAATCTTATTTCATAGGTGATACAATAACAGATATGCAATGTGCAAATAATGCAAATGTTAATAAGTCTATAATGGTTAAAACATCTAAGTATAATGAGTTAGATAAATTAAAAACTGTTGAAAATATAAAAATTGATTTTATAGCTGATAATTTTATTCAAGCTGTGAATTATATATTAAAAGACATTTCGGAGGAAAATTGAAAAAGTTCATTTTGCTGATCATTCCTATTGTATTTTGGGGGTGTTCTGAAGACCCAACTAGCATTGGAGATCAATTTCTAGATAAAAACATTGATTATTTTGCCGATACATTATTACAAAGTGCTACTTCTACTTATACATATGAAACTAATACCAATACTTCGGATGTGTTATTTATTGGTAAATATGATAATATAAGTGAGGCCAGTCTCCTTTTGAAATTTAACATGCCAACTGCTGATTCCATTGCGGCAAGAGTTACAAAAATTCAAGTTAAAAAAGTAGAACTATTTATTTATCCACTTTATTTTTTAGGTTCAAAAAACTTTAATTTTACAGCACAACCGATAAATAAATTCTGGGATTATACAAAAAATAATTCAGAGATTATTTCTTCAGTAGCTCCTTTACTTGGGAACAATGTTTTGATATCCTCAAGTGTAACAGATACTTTAGTTACTCTTACTATTGATACTACTGTTGCAGAAACCTGGCTTAAAGCTGTTATGTATGATACTTCTGCAAAAAATTACGGATTAAAGATTTCATCAACTGCAGATAATGCTATGGTTGCATTTAGAGGTTATTCATTTTATTCAACTGGAAAAGTAACAACTCTTAAAGTTACATATTTTGATATGGATAAAAATAAAGAATTTTCTTTTACTGTAACTCCAACTATAGATTTATCTACTTTTAATGGAACAATACCAGAATTTGACAAAAATAAATATTCACTCGCTCAGGGTGGTTATACAATTGCTACTAAAGTATTATTTAACCTACCAGCAAATATTAATAAATCTGTTGTCAATAAAGCTAAAATTAGTTTCGAAATAGATACTATTCTTTCTACCAAAAATTTCTCCGATACAATTTATATTAGTTTACTTTCTGATGAAACTGGTGAAGAGGTTTATGGAGGTAGTTATTCAATATATAGAGTTGGTAGTAAAAAAGGGTATTATGAAGGTTCCATAGTTCCTTTACTTCAGGCAATTGCAAATGATTATGTGGGAAATTATGGTTTTCGTCTTTTTTATGGACGAGATTTAAATTCTGTTGATAAAGTTTATTTCAAAAAAGAGTCCTTTAAATTAATTCTTGGCTATACACAAATAAAATAATTGGTAAAGAAAATGAAAAAAATAATAATATTAAATATATTACTTGTAATTGAAATTTTTGCGGCTGGTAATGGATCTCCATACTCAATTTTAGGATTGGGTGATTTTTTATTAAATCCTAATACAAAAATTTATGGCTTTGGTGGTTTGGGGTATGCTTATAATAGTTATTTCTCTGTAAATTATTTAAACCCCGCTGCTAATTCAAATTTAAAACTTCCAAGATTAGAAGCATCATTTCTTTATTCTGGATATAATATTAATGAAAAATACTCATCATTTTATTCTAATTCAAATATTAATGGTTTAGCTGTTGGGATACCAATAGAAAGAGAAATTGGAATTTCGGTTGCTGCTGGTATGATGCCAACAACAACAATGAAAAACGTTTATAGAGATAAAGTGTATACAAATAATATCAAATTTGAATATGAAAATAACGGTAATTTATCAAAATTATTTATTGCACTTGCAGGAAATTTAAGCCAAAACTTAAGTTTAGGAACATCTTTTGATTATTATATATTAGATAAAAATAAAATATCACGTGTGTATAACGAAGATTATAATTTAACAAATGCTGAATTTAAAACAAATTATCACTTTAATGCAATTGGTTATACCTTTGGAGTAAATATTACAAATTTAAATCGAATATTAAATATAAAAGATGTTGATAATGCTACTTTTAGTTTTGTGTTTTCACCAAAGTTTGATAAATTATCCGATACATCCGTTACATTAAGAACTTTTAGAGGAGAAGAAATAGGTTCTGATTATTCCCAAAGTATTGATATTGCAAAAGGGAAAACAACATTAACTAAACCAATGGAGTTTGGAATAGGTTTTAATACATCTTTTGATGAATATATGTTAGGTTTTGATTATAGATTTATTAAAACATCTGATGTACAAGAAAATAAACAATCTTTAGATGATTATCAAAAATATGTAATTTATTTTGAATATTCAAAATTAAAACCTAGAAATTACTGGCAAACTATGCCTTTAAGATTGAGTTTAAGTTATGAAAAAACTCCTTATTACTCAAATAACAAAAGAGTAAATGCCATTTATTTTAACATAGGTTCTACGTTATTATTAACAAAAGAATCTGGGCTAGATTTTGCTATTAGTTATGGTAAAAGAGGTATGGGAACAAATTTAGAAGAAAATATAATTAATGTTAATATAGGTATCGGATTTAGCGAAATTTGGTTTATTAGAGAAGAAAAATAAAGATAAAAAAACGGTCAATCACAAACGAGAAAATTTAAAACTTATAAAAAAAAGGGATGTTTTTTCAACATCCCTTTATCATTATTATTTATTTGTATCTCTTAATTCTTTTACTAAACGAGTAGCTTTATAAACAGTGGATAATGCTACTATCATACCTTCGGAATCAACTCCTATACATCTATTTGCGGATGGTTCGTAGATGAAATCACCGGCATTGTTTTCAATGTTGCCGTCAAAAGCTATACCAATTATTTCTAAATTTTTGTTAATGATTGGGCTACCAGAATTGCCACCAATAATATCATTTGTAGAAGCAAAATTAAACGGAGTAGATAATTTTACTGTTTTTTCAGCTTTCTTCCAGCTTAAAGGTAAATCCCAATCTGGTTTGCCAGCGTGAGAGTAGTATCTATCATATAATCCAAAGTAAGTAGTTTTGGGTGGTGCAAGTGTCCCATTATATTCATATCCTTTAATAATTCCATCGGATATTCTTAGTGTGAAAGTAGCATCAGGAGAAATATTTGTGCCATATACTTTAAACAATGCAATTCCCAATTTATTCAAATAAATATCCTCTTTTCGAATTAAATTCATCATTTCTTGATTAAGTTGATTATATTCTTTATTGTAAGCTATAAATAATTTGTAGAATGGGTCGTTTGTTAAAGAATTTTTGCCACTTTGTAATAATAATTTCAATTTATTTGGAGATGTTATTTGTGAGTTTCCTAATATATATTTAACAGCTTCTTGCCCGGTTAAGCCATTTGTAAATTCTTTGAAGTTTGGATCGCCGCTAAAATATTTGTTAAGAATTGTTATTGCATCTTCGAGTAAAAATTCTTGTATTTTATTATAATGTTCTTTTTTACGGTTTTCATTAAAAATATCATCAACAATAGCATCAATTATTTGTTTTAAACTATCATCTGATATTTTATTGATTTTATTGTATAATCTATTTGCAATTCTAAAATAATCAGAGTATGCTCTTCTACCATCACAAACAAGACCTAATGAATAATATCTATCATAAATTTTAATTTTCTGATCATTAACAATTTTTATACTATCCCATAAGTTGCCATCTTTTTCACTTAAACCTAATTCATAATATTTACTCATAAAGTTCTTTTGAAAATCTTTTTTCCTTGCCATTATAACTGGATTATGAAGATATTTAATTGAGTTATCATATACTTTCTGTGAGTTACTAATACCAAAAAGCTCTTCTTTAATTTCACCATCAGAATTACCTGTAAGTGCAATGTATTTATTATAAGCTTTTATCATAGTGCTCAAATAATTTAATGTAGCAGGATAGGAATAATCTCTGAAAAACTCTAATTGTTCAACTGTTTTTAATCTGTTAGTCCTTCCCGGATTACCAATAGTGAAAACTAATTCATTTTCTTGTGCGCCCTTTTTACTCCATTTGAAGTAATTTGTTATTTTTGCAGGTTTACCATTTTCATAAGCTCTAAAAAACGAAAAATCACCATCATATCTTGGATATGTAAAATTATCGTAATCTCCTCCATAGAAGCCAAATTGTACTTCTGGAACAAAAACTAATCTAATGTCATTGTATCTTTTATAACCATATAATGAAAACTTACCACCATTAAAAAATTGAACAACTTGAGCTCTATCAAAACCTTTTTGTTCTTTATATTCTTTTTCAAGTTTTTCTATTATTTCTCTTTTGGCTTTAGCTTTTGCCTGTGGGTTTGTTTCTTTTTCAATAGCTTCTATAACTTTATCTGTTACATCTTCCATGTAGATTAATTGTTCAACAAATAAATCTGGCACTTTTCTTTCATCTGCTAATGTTTTAGCGTAATATCCATTTTTCTGAAAGTCTTCACCTTGTTTTTGAACTTTTAAAGCAACTTCTCTTGCACAGTGGTGGTTTGTCATAATAAGTCCATCAGGTGATACAAAAGAAGCTGAACACCATGTAGCAAATTTTACAGCGCTTAATCTTGCTTTTTCTAACCATTCGTTGGATGCTTCAAAACCGTATGTGTTTTTCCAATATTCTAGAGGGGGATAATCGAAAGTCCACATTTTACCAAAATCAATCAATGATGATTTAATAGTATCTAAATCAATATTTAAATACTTGTTTTGAGCATTAACACTATTAAAAGTGAATAATATTAAAATGACGAAAAATAATTTTTTTGATTGCTTTAACATTGTTGCTCCATAAAATTATTGATGTTTTCAAAAATAATACATTTATTCAAATTATCAAAGTTTTAGTTTAAATACTATATTTCATACAAATCATTTTTTTATCATAAAAATTTTTAGTATTTTTGCAATTAAAAAACGGAGTTTTTATGTTACATAATATTCAACCTACATCGACAAAATCCTGGAAAGCACTTGAAGAACATTTTGTTGAAATGAAAACAGTTCACATGAAAGAGCTATTTAAAAATGATTCAGATAGATTTAAAAAATTTTCAATTAAAGAAGGTGATATCTTAGTAGATTATTCCAAAAACATAATAACTGAAAAAACTTTAAAGTTACTTATAGATTTAGCTAATGAAGTAAAGTTACAAGACGCTATTGAAGCTATGTTTTCTGGAGAAAAAATTAACAAGACAGAAAACAGAGCAGTATTACATGTTGCTTTAAGAAATGTAGAAAATACACCTATTTATGTCGATGGACAAGATGTAATGCCACTTGTTAATAATGAACTTGAAAAAATCAAAGAATTTTGCTTAAAATTAGAACATCGCGAATGGAAAGGTTTCTCTGGTAAAGATATAACTGATATAGTAAACATTGGAATTGGTGGTTCTGATCTCGGACCCGTGATGATTACTGAAGCTCTTAAACCTTATGCACTACCACATTTAAATGTTCACTTTGTATCTAATGTTGATGGTACTCATATATCCGAAACATTAAAAAAATTAAATCCAGAAACTACTTTATTCTTTATCGCTTCTAAAACTTTTACTACTCAAGAAACTATGGCTAATGCACATACAGCACGTGAATGGTTTATGAAATTAGCTTTTAAAGAAGAATTTATCAAAAAGCATTTTGTTGCTATTTCTACTAACGAAAAAGAAGTTGTTAAATTTGGTATTGATCCAGAAAATATGTTTAAATTTTGGGATTGGGTAGGTGGTAGATATTCAAGTTGGTCAGCTATTGGGCTTTCAATTGCTGCTTATGTCGGTTTTAATAATTTTATGGAACTTCTAAAAGGCGCCCATAGTATAGATAAACATTTTAGAAATACTCCATTTGAAAAAAATATTCCTGTTATACTTGCTTTACTTGGAATTTGGTATAATAACTTTTTTGGTGCTGCTAGCCACGCACTTCTTCCTTATGATCAATATTTACATAGATTTGCGGCTTATTTCCAACAAGCAGATATGGAAAGTAATGGAAAATCAGTTGATAGAAATGGTAAAAAAGTTGACTACCAAACAGGTCCAATTATTTGGGGTGAGCCCGGTACAAATGGACAGCACGCTTTCTATCAATTAATTCACCAGGGAACAAAGCTTATTCCTTGTGATTTTATTGCACCAGCTATTTCACATAATCCTGTGGGTAATCATCACAACATGTTGCTTTCCAATTTCTTTGCACAAACCGAAGCTCTCTTGTACGGTAAAACAGAAGAAGAAGTTGTTAAAGAATTAAAAGCACAAGGAAAATCGGATGAAGAAATTGAGTTCTTAAAACCTTATAAAGTATTTGAAGGTAATCGTCCTACTAATTCTATTCTTATCAAAAAAATTACTCCATTTAACTTAGGTGCTTTAATTGCTATTTACGAACATAAAATCTTTACACAAGGTGTAATTTGGAATATCTTTAGCTTTGATCAGTGGGGTGTTGAATTAGGCAAACAATTAGCCAATAAAATTTTACCAGAATTAGAAAATGATGACTATGTTGTAACGCATGATTCATCTACTAATGGTCTTATTAATGAATTTAAGAAAATGAGAAAATCTTAAAATTATGTATTGCTATCTACTTAAATTTGAATTTTTATAATAGCTATTAATTCAATAAAAATTTATAAAAGCGGTTGTCTGAAATGTTAACTATTGATAGCCGCTTTGTTTATTTTATACAAATTTTTGATAAAAGTAAATTATTAGCTTTTAAATACACAAAATTAGTAAACTAAATCATTTAAAATTGTGTTTTTCTTATATGAAATATGAAGAAATGGAATTATGGTAGAAGTAAAAAAACTTAAAATCGAAGGTATCACATGTGCAATGTGTGTTAAATCGATTGAAAAAAGACTTCAGAAATTAGAAGGGATTGAAAGCTACAGCGTTAATATTATTGATAATACTGCACTCATTAAATATAACGATAAACAAATAAAAATTGATGATATAATTACTGAAATTGAGAAATTAGGCTATAAAGTTATTTATTATAAGGAAAAAAGTAAAAAAGAGATAAAAAAATTATATTACTCATTCTTAGGAATTTTTCTCTCTTTGTTAATGATGATAAGTATGAACAATCATTCATTGCATCACTCATTAAAATACATTTATCCTATAATAACGATACTATAATTATTTTTATTTAAAGAGTTATTTATAACTTCAATAGAAAATATTAAAAATAAAACAGTAACAATGGAATTGATGTATTTTTTTAGTATATCAATTTCTATAATAGTATCTCTTATAGATACAATTTTAGGTATAGGTAAATTTGAATATTATGATACTGCTATTATGCTTGCATCATTTTTAAGTTTAGGAAAATACATAGAAAACAATGCAAAAGTGAAAACAAATAGTTTGTTGAATTCATTAAAAAAACTTTTTCCAGATGAGATATTATTGAAAAAGGAGAAAGAATTTGTTAAAACAAAAATAAATCATATACAGATTGGAGATGTAATAAAAGTAAATCCAGGCGATATAATACCTGTTGATGGTTTCGTTATTGATGGTATATCATTCGTAGATGAAGCATCTATCAACGGTGAGCCAATTCCTATAAAAAAGAAAAGCAATGATTTAGTATTTGCAGGTTCACATAACACAAATGGAACATTAGAAATTAAAGTTGAAAGAATAAGTAATCAAACAATTCTTGGAAAAATAATTGAAATTCTTGAAACATCACAAATTGGAAAAACAAAATATCATAAGATAGTTGATAAGATTTCAATATACTTTTTTCCTGCCATTATTTTAATAGGTATAATGATATTTGTTTTAAACCTGGTATTAGGAAATAGTTTCCAATATTCTATCGAAAAATTAATAACAATATATGTTATTGCATGTCCTTGTGCACTAGCTTTAGCTACTCCAACAGCCGTTGCTACAGGGATGGGAGTTGCCGCTAAAAATGGTATCGTGATAAAAAATATTGATGTAATTGAAAAATATTCAAATGTTGATACTTTAATATTTGATAAAACAGGTACATTAACTTTAGGTAAGCCAACTGTAAAGAATTTGTATGTTTTTGAAAATGATCATAATACAATATTAAATATATCTTATAATATCGCAATACATTCAAATCATCCATTATTAGATGCTATAAAAAAACAAGCTGAAAAATATTCAGCAATCAAATCATTAGATGTAACAGAATTTGAAGAAATTAAAGGAAAAGGAATCAAAGCTAAGATAAATGATAAGCAGTATTATTTGGGCTCTTACAATTTTGCAAATGAAAAATTAAATCTAGAAGATAATATAATTGATTTATATTTAAATATAACTAAGGAAGGAAGTTCCCCAATAATTTTGTTTGATGAATCAAAAGTTTTAGGTATTTTTGATATTAGAGATGAAATTAATTTAACTGCAAAAGATGTAATTGCTTTTTTTAAGAATTCAGGTATAAAGATCATATTATTATCAGGTGATAATAAATATAATGTTGAAAGAGTATCTAATTTACTAGGAATTAAAGATTATTTTTTCGAGGCACTACCAGAAAGAAAATATGAAATAATTAAAAGTTATAACAAAAACAATAATGTAGCTTATGTAGGTGATGGTATAAATGATGCTTTAGCATTAACAGAAGCAGCTGTTGGGATTGCTTTAGGTAATGGTTCAGATATTGCAAAAAATGCTGGGGATATAATTATTCTCAAGAGTGATCTTAAAAGTTTAATTTATTTGCATAACATAATTAAAAGAATATTAAAACAAATAAAAATAAACATTTATTGGGCAATTAGTTACAATTTATTTTTTATACCACTTGCAGCTGGTATAATAAAAACAATTAATATTACTCCTTTGATTGGTGCACTGTTGATGATTTTTAGTTCTTTATCAGTAATATTATTATCATTAACTATTAAAAATTTTAAATTGAGGGAATCATGAAATATGAAGTAAAAATAAAAAATATGAATTGCAATCATTGTGTTAAAAAAATTACAAATATTCTAAATAATTATGGTATTAATGTAATACATGTAAATCTTGAGCAAAAAATTATATATGTTGATAATGATATTTTAAAATATCCACAGCTTATAAACGAGCTTGAGGAATTCGAATATTTTGTAGAATATTCAAAAAATATTCAATAATATTTTGAAAATTTAAAAAAAATATATATTTTTATAAACTGAATTCGATTAATTTAGAGGATTTAAAATGAAAAGAACATATCAACCACACAATACCAAAAGAAGAAGAACACATGGTTTTAGAGCAAGAATGAAAACAAAAAATGGTAGAAAAGTTCTTGCTGCAAGAAGAGCTAAAGGAAGATGGAAATTAACAGTAAGTGATGAATATACCATCTAATTTAAATTGGAAAAATTAAAATTTTCTCATAATCAGCGATTAAAATCTACAAAAGATATTAAAAAATTATTTTCTCAGGGGGAAATTATTCTCTCTGAGAATTTTATTCTTAAAACCCATTTGTTAATTGAAAAATCAGAGAAATTTGAAATAAAATTTGGTGTTGGGGTTTCCAAAAAAGCTGGTAATGCTGTTTGGCGAAATAGATTTAAAAGGCTATTACGTGAAAGTTTTAGGTTAAAACAAAATGAACTAAAACTCGAAAAATCCCTGAAAATTTTAATTATGGTTACACCTTTTAAATGTAATAAAATCAAACACCCCAAACTAACATTATCAACAATTGATAAAGATATGTATTATTTAATAAAGCTGATTAGAGAGAAGGTTGATAAATTATGAAATATTTTTTCATATATATAATAAAATTTTATAGAAGATTTATATCACCCTTAAAACCTCCTTCTTGCAGATTTTATCCTACATGTTCTGAATATTCATTACAAGCATTTCAAAAATATAATATATTTAAAGCATTATATAAATCAATTTATAGAATCTTGCGATGTAATCCTCTTTCTAAAGGGGGATATGATCCATTAGATTAACTAAATTAGGAGAATTATGAAAACCAGGGAATTCATAGCGTATATTCTTATAGGTATTATCCTTTTTGCTTGGGTTTATTATACTACACCAGAACCTCAACCGGTAAAAAAGGATAAAATTGAAAATAAAGATACTGTTCAAAAAATACAAGCACCTGTTCAATCAACAAAGCAGATCATTCCTACCGAAAAAAAGGAAGCTATTGGACCAATTACAAAATCTACAAAGGAAACAATTGCAAATATTGAAAATAAGTTTTTGAGAATTGAATTTACATCTCAAGGTGCAAGAGTAAAGAAGGTTTTTCTTAAGAATTATACAAATTGGTACTATAACTCTAAAGATAAAAATGCAAAATATTATACTAAGGAAGTCCAGCTTATTAATAATAAAGATGGTGGTGATTTTAATATTAAATTTTATGATAAAAGTGATAATTTAATTAATACTGCTTTCTATAACTTTCAGTTACAAAATATCGAAAAATTAAATGATAAAACTGTAATAACATTTAAATTAAATTTTCCAAATAATGCAGCGATTATAAAAAGATATATTGTTTATAACGAAAAATATGATATTAAAACAGAAATAGATTTTGTTAACTTTAATCAAATAGCAAATATCGAAAAAGGTTATATCGTTGGATGGAATTCTGGTATAAGGATGGTTGAAGAATACAGCCATGATGAAGGTAGGTATACTAATGCTGGAATTTATCAAGGAGGAGAACATATTACATACAATATTGATCACAGCCATCCATATTTACAGCATTCAATTCATGGAAAATTAGATTGGGCAAATATTAGAAATAAATATTTTACAATTATATTTAATCCATTAAAGCCTGTTCAGGATGATGAATTTAAGATTAAAGGTTGGCATAAAGTTAAAGGAAATGGAGAATATAAAATTTATAGCTTTGATTACGTTACTACCTTTAAAGGTGAAAATAATTATTTTACAGACAAATTTTCGTTATATTTTGGTCCTATAGATTATGATATTTTGAAAGCTTATGGTAAAAACTATGAACAAGTTGTTGATTTTGGTAATTTATTTGGAATGAAGTTTTTAATCAGGCCAATTAGTGAATATTTATTTTTACCACTATTGAAATTACTTCATATTGTAATACCTAATTATGGTTTCGTAATAATTATTTTTGCGCTTATTGTAAAGTTATTATTATTTCCAATTACAAAAATTACTTTGCTTTCTCAAAAAAAGATGTCTTTATTGCAACCAGAAATTGACCATATCAGAAAAACAATAGAAGATCCAACAAAGCAACAAAAAGAGATAATGAATTTATACTCTAAATATGGAATTAATCCAGCAGGTGGATGTTTACCTCTTCTTTTGCAAATGCCTATTCTTGTTGCTTTATGGAGTTTATTCAATGTTGCAATAGATTTAAGAAATCAACCTTTTGCTTTATGGATAACAAATCTTTCAATTCCTGATGTTATCTATACTTTACCTTTCAAAATTCCTTTATTTGGAGTTGATCAAATAAGTGCATTAGCTTTGCTTCTTGGTATATCAATGTTTTTACAGCAAAAAGGGCAGATTGTTGATCCAAGTCAAAAAGCTATGATTTATATGATGCCTATTATGATGACAATGTTATTCATGAGTTTCCCTGCTGGGTTAAACCTTTATTATCTAGTATTTAATATATTTTCAATAGCTGAACAAAAATTGTACTTTAAATATAAAGGCGATATTAAGTTAGAAGTTGTTAAGAATAAAAAGAAAGGCTGGATGCAACGTATGATGGAAGAAGCAGAAAAAAAACAAAAAATGACCGAAGAAATGAGAAAAGCTAGGAAAAAACTAAAATAATTTCTAGTTATAACTGCTATTGATTGATAAAATGAAAAAAGTGATTTTATACATATGTATTGTGAATTTAGTATTTGCTGTTAATATAGATACTATTAAATTTGATTATCGTGTTAAAGAATATAGTTGGGGGTTTTCAAAAAAAATCCCCAATTTTATACCTAATGTTTCATTAGTTTTGAGTGGTGGCGGTGCTAGGGGGTTAGCACATATTGGTTTTTTAAAAGCTTTAGAAGAAGAAAAAATAAACATTGATAATATTATTGGAACCAGTATTGGGAGTATAGTTGGAGGGTTATATTGCATTGGCTATACACCAGATGAAATTAGAAAAATATTTATCGATGCACCATGGGAAGATTTGTTGGCATTAACCAAAGAAACCAATAGAGAAGATTTGTTCCTTGATCAAAAATTAAATGATGATCGTGCACTTCTTACTATGAAACTTAAAGGGTTTGATGTAATTCTACCAACCTCGTTAAATAGCGGACAAAAGTTTTCAAATTTTTTAAATGAAGCTGTTCTGAACTCACCTCTTAATAATGTAGAAGATTTTAATAAATTTTTGTATAATTATCGAGCTGTTGCTACAAATTTAAAAAATGGGCAAAAAATAGTATTTAGTAGTGGAAATTTAAGTCAAGTAATGAGAGCAAGCGCCAATATTTCATTTTTATTTGAACCTATTGCAATTGATTCTTTTTTGCTTGTCGATGGAGGTTTAACTTCTAATGTTCCTGTTGATGTTGCAACAAAATTAAACACAGACTTTATAATAGTATCAAATACAACAAGTAAATTAAATAATGAATATTTATTAGATAAAATATTATATTATGCAGACCAAACTATAAGTATTCCTATAAATATTATCAGTCAAGAAGAAATTAAAAAAGCAAATTATATTGTTACTCATGATATTGAAAATATTAATTTTACCGATTTTACAAATTTAGATACAATTATAACTTTAGGATATAAGAAAGGCAAAGAAGCTGCAAAGGAAATTAAATCTTTATTAAATAGTTTTACTAATTTCTCAAGAAATAGAATTTTTATAAGACCTCAAATTTTAATTGATACAAATTATTTATCTATTTTAGATAATAAATTATTTTCTGATACATTAGATTATAAAACTATTATATCTATAGCAGATCAGCTTTACAAAGCAAATAAGAATATCGATAGCATCAATATTATTATTGATAGTGTTGATAGCAATATCTTTATTAAATATGATATAACTTACTATAAAAAGATAAACCATATCGAAATTAATAATTTACCTGTTGATATACCTGAAATAAAAATAAATGAAATAACTAATAAATTTTTTGGAATTTATAATAATCCAGAAGTTGTGGTTGATTCAATTATTTCGTTGAACAAATATTTTAGAAAAAATAACTATGTTTTGTTGAATGTTTCAAATGTAAATTTGTTAGATGATAAATTAATAATTAATATTTCTAACGGCTATATCAATAAAATTAGGATTATTGGCAATAATAAAACAAAAGCATATATTGTAAAAAGAGAACTTACAATACAAGAAAATAAATTATTAAAAATCAATGATATAAGAACATCATTAAGAAATATTAATTCTACTCAATTATTTTCTAACATTAGTTTTAGAATAGAACAAAAAGATGATGAAAATATTATGTTGATTTATGTTAAGGAAAAACTTACAAGTCTTTTAAGGATAGGATTTAATCTTGATGAGGAATATGGGGCTATAGGAATAATGGATATTAGAGATGAAAATTTATTTGGTGATAATTTAGAACTTGGGCTAAATCTCGAAGGAGGTAAGGGCAATTTCAAATTAAATATTGACCAAAAAACTTCAAGAATTTTTAATTCATATATAAACTATAAATTGCAGTTTTTTTATAACTTAATAAATAAAAACAATTATAATCAGATAGATAATATCAATAGATTTAAACAAGTTGGTAAATATGAACAAAGCGATTATGGTGTTTCATTAGCTTTTGGCTATCAAATTAAAAAGCTTGGGAATTTTATTTATGAAACTAAGTATCAGCAATCTAAAATAATTGGAATTGATGGGCAATCATATAGTAAATCAATTAATGATATTGTTACTCAAAAAATTGCTTTGTTATTTGATTCAAGGGACAAATCATATTTTACTACTAAAGGAATATATAATAATTTATATTACGAAACAGCACTAAAAAGTTTGGGTAGTAGTGTAGGCTATTCTAAAGTATATTTTGAACACCAATCATTTATTAATTATTACAAGAATAATGTAATATCAACTAAATTTATTATTGGTTTTGCTGATAATACATTGCCAGTATCGCAATATTTTTCTTTAGGTGGTAGCAAAAGCTTTATGGGATTTAAGCAATATCAGTTGCAAGGAAGACAAATTTTTCAATTTTCATTATCTAATATTTCAAAGCTACCTCATAAAATAATATTTGATAGTTATTTAAAGTTCAAATATGATATTGGAAATGTTTGGGAGCAGCGAAAAGATATCAGTTTTAAAGAAATGAAACATGGGGTAGGGGTGGCTATAAATCTTGATTCTCCTATTGGACCAATAGAATTTTCTTATGGAAGAAGTTTGATGTTTACAGATATCAAAAAAATTACAAAATATAATGTTAGTAAACCATTCCTAAATTTAAATATTGGCTTTTAAGAACAAATAATTTCTAATTATTATTTTGTTCTAAAGTTAAAACCTTATCCTGCTACTTATTGCAAATAAAAGTTTTGATGCTTGATTTTTCTTTAAAAATTCATGAATATTAACAGTACTAATATCTAAAGAATACCAATTGAGCTCTAAACCAGTACCTAATGACCAAATGAATCCATATTTACCACCGAATGAGACCCCTGTTCGTATATAAGGTAAATTTTCTGAAATATTCCAATTAATGCCTGCGGAAAACCTTGGTGTTTTTGAATTATTGGGCATGTTGTTTAGTCCAAAATTTAAATCCATTGCAAAATTCATAATACCGGGAAAGTCATCAATAATTTTATCTACTTGAACAGCGTAGCCTAAACGAATAGCAGTAGGTAACTTTGTTCTAAAAGATCCATTCGGTAGAAATTTATCTAAGGTATCTAAAGTTCTTTGTAAAGAGTCTTTGATTTCATTAAAGTTACCATTTCCTAAACCGGAAAATTTAAAGCTTCCTTCTAAGGTATATTTAGCAGTGTTTTTGAACCATTTTATATTTCCTATATCTGTTATTGCAAAACTGAATAGATGGTAATTTAATCTTGAAGTTATAGCAAAATCATAGCCAAAACCTCTACCAGCTTCTTTTGGGTAAAATTGTTTGGGAATGTGAGATCTTATTTCTATTTTATTATAATCGTAAACTGGACCAAAGTTATCAGAAAGTGCTACATAAGAAATATTTTTTGCGTAAAAATTATATTCATATTTCGAATTAGATGTATCAAAAATATTGTTAATAAAAATACGATTATTTGAAAAACCACTGTAAGCAAAGCCACTTATATATTTTATGCCAACACCAAAATTAATTTCATCAATACCTAGAGATTTAATTTCAGACTTAAACAAATTGTTAAGCGAATACCCAAGACTCAATGTATATGATCTAATCCACCATGATTGAACATTTAAGTTTGATAAATTTAAATATATATTTTCATTACTGAAAGATAAATCTACCAAAGCTGTTGGTAAATCTTTAGGGATAGTTAAGTTATTTGAAATGTTTTCATCAATTGAGAATGCAAAACTTGGGAAAATATTAGTGTACTTATAATAGATACTAAACCAATTAAAATTTATGGAATTATAAATATTCAAATCATTAGAAAAATAATTTTTAAAATCGGAAATATCTCTTTGGGAAATTATTTTCGGTTTTAATGTGCCGTTACTATCAATTGGTGTAAAATATTTTATTGCTTTATCAATAGAAAGCACGTTATTACCTGTAGATACTGAAATGTTAAATGGAAACACAATGCTTGATAATTCAAATGTGTTATTTAGGTTATAAACTAAATTTGCAGGATTAATTCCAGATGCGTAAACTCCTCTTGAGGAAGCATTGTAGGTATTTCCCTGCGCTAAATTTAACGAATTTGATATTCCAGAATTACCTAATATTTGTGAAAATATTAATTTAGAAAATAGCAGATAGTATACAAATAATAAAGTTATTTTTTTCATAGCATTTCAATTGGTTATTATAAAAAAAATAATTCTTATTTTTTAATATAAAAAAAAAATATTAAATTAGTAATAATACTTTTTTATTTTGTTTTTTGAAAAAATTAAAGAAATTTACTAACAAAAATAAAAGAATAAGATATGAAACTATCAGTAAATATTGATCATATTGCAACACTAAGAAATGCTCGCCGGGAAATGCAGCCGGATCCTGTTCAAGCAGCAGTATTATCTGAACTTGCAGGTGCAGATGGTATAGTTGTGCATCTTAGGGAAGATAGAAGACATATACATGAACGTGATGTTTTTTTGCTAAGAGAAATAATAACTACAAAATTAGATTTAGAAATGGCTGCTGTTGAAGAAATTATTAAAATTGCTTGTGATGTTAAACCGGATCTTGTTACATTAGTTCCTGAGAAAAGAGAAGAATTGACTACTGAGGGCGGTTTAAATATTATTGACAACATTGAGCTTCTAACCAATTCTATTAAAGAATTACATAATAATGGTATACCGGTATCACTTTTCATTGAACCAGACAACTCTCAAATTGAAGCATCTTTAGATGTAGGAGCTGATTTTATAGAAATACATACAGGTAAGTTTGCTAATTTAAAAAGCTACGATGAAAAGATGGAAGAATTAGAAAGAATCCGTTTAGCAGCTAAGTATGCTAAAAAGTATGGTCTTGGTGTAAATGCAGGGCATGGACTAAATTACGAAAATATAAAAATATTTAGAGAACTGGATATGATTGATGAGGTGAGCATAGGACATGCTATTATCGCCAGAGCTGTTTTGGTAGGTATTGAAAAAGCTGTAAAAGAAATGATCAATTTAATTAAATTTGGGTAAAATATGGCCGAATATATAGGCATTGATAACGCAGTACCTGGCCAAAAATTAGCTAAACCAGTTTTCAATAAGTTTAAACAAGTATTATTGCAACAAGGGGTTACTCTTGATGAAAAAAATATAAAGCTCCTTAAAGTTTGGGGCGTTACTATGGTATGTATTGAATCTGAAGAAAAACAACAAGAAAGTATAGAATATATTGATAAAGAAGAAATAATTGAACAAGTAAGAAAAATGTTTTTATGGGAACCTACATCTGAGTTTGAAAAAAAACTTTTTAATTTTGCAGTAGAACACAAAATAAAATTAGGGAAACAATAAATTGTCAGTTATAGCAGATAAAATATTAGCACATATTAATAATCTTCCAACATTGCCTACAGTTTATACAGCTTTAAGTGAAGCTATGCAAAATCCTCTTGTTACAACTGATGATATTGCAAAAATTATTTCTTCGGATCAATCAACAGCTTTTAAGGTTATTAAAGTTGCAAATTCTGCTTATTATGGATTTAGTCAAAAAGTTGATACTATTTCTACTGCAATTTTTTATTTAGGATTTAACGAAGTAAAAAATTTAGTCCTTGCTGTTTCTATTATGAATATGTTCTCAAAAAATAAAATATTGGTAAAATTTAAACCGGCGGATTTTTGGGCACATTCTATTGCAGTAGGAGTAACTTCAAGATTATTAGCTGAAGCCTTAGGTAATATGAATCTTGATAATTATTTTTTAGCTGGTGTTTTGCATGATATTGGAAAGCTTATTTTCTTTGAATACATACCAAACGAATATACAGATGTCCTTAATTTTTCACAGGAAAGTGGAGTTGAAATAAGAGACGCTGAACTTAAAATTCTAGGTATGAATCATCCAACAATTGGTGGATTAGTTGCAGATAAATGGAAAATTCCAACTTACATTAAAAATGTTATTAGATATCATCATAACCCAAATATTGTAACAACAAATGATAAAACAATGGTTGGTATTGTTCATCTTGCTGATATAATTGTTAAAAGTTTGTCTTTGGGTTATTCTGGTGATATTTTTGTACCCAGACCTGATAAGGAATTTTTAAATTCAATTAAAATACCTAATGACCTTTTTGAAAAAATATATAATATTTTAATCGCTGAATACAAACAGTCTACATCTATGCTATTAGGTAATTAATGCAAAATAATACCATAAATAAAAATTGTGAATTATTAAAAAACATTAATAATTTACTACTAAAAAATAACTTTATTGCCTTAAATACATTACTTGATAAATTTTTAGAAGTTATTGCAAATATAGAAAATGTACAATTTACTTCAATTTCATTTATCAGAAATGATAAACTAAATTACTACACTGTTAAAACCATACCGAATTACTTTGAAAATGATGTTGAAAAAATTAATTATCAATTATTTATAGCTGGAATTCTTACAAGTTCGTTGAATACCAAACAAGTTTTATTTAGAAAACATATTTATGAAAATACTGTATTCAATATATATGTTTTCCCGTTATTTGCCAATGATGAAGCTTTGGGAAATCTTATTATAGGTTTTAATGAGAATTTGGATGTTTTATCAACAGAGCTATTAAACATAATAACATTAGCTAATTTTACATTATCTTCTTATATTTTGAACTTGAAAAAAAATGATATTATTGCTTCAAATGAAAAGTTATTACAACAACAAATTGTAGATTCCAATTTAGAAAATAATAAAGTTATTAGTGAATTAAAAAATATTTTATCGTATCTTCCTATTGGTTTATTAATTTTAAATGCTGAAACAGATGAAATATTATATTCAAATTATTATACAGAAAATCTAAGTAAATTAGATAATTCTTCTACTATTAATTCATATCGTAATTTTTTTATAGTAGATTATGTTAATGGTGAATTTATTCCGATTGAGCATAATTTTTCTTCAACCCCAAAACACGCTTTCTTTAAAGATTGTTATGATAATTTAATTCCGATTTTATTCCAAAGTTTTTATTTAAAAGGAAACAAGTATAATTACATTATTGAAATCTTTATCGATAATAGTATACAGAAATATGAATTAAAAGAATTAAAAGATAATATAAATAAACAAGAGGAAATATTTGTTAATAGAAATGAATTATTAAAAAGTCTTTCTAGAGAAATATTATTATATTTAAATGATATGATTTCTACGCTTGATATTATTAAAGTCGATGATAAAGAAAATACAGAGTTATTAGAAATTATCAATAATTCTTCAAATCAATTGAAATTACTTCTGAATAATATTATTGATTGGTGTACCGTATTTTTTACTGATGTGAATATTGATATTTCTGGTGTTAATATAAATGATTTTATAAAAAAAATTACTTTCCAAATTAAACCATTGGAGCATGATGTTAAAATTAATTTTGTTAATAAGTTAAATATCAATAAACTGTATAAATTTGATGAATGGCTAATTGTGAAATTATTATATTATCTTTATAATTTAATAGTATCACTTCAAGTAACAAAAACAATAGAAATTATTTTTTTAGAATCAGATATTGATGAAAATAAAATGATAATTAAAATTAATACATTATTTACAGAAAAGGTAAATCATACTCTAACAGAAATTTTTGATATGTTATTGAACCAATCTATTAAAATAGATATTGAAAAAATAGATTATAAAGCATTTTTCTTTATAAGTTCTATAATTAAAATTACTAAATTATTACATTTAACTTTAGATTATCAGTTAAAAGATAATCAATTAGGTTTTGAAATTGAATTATGAATTTGATTAATTTAAATAAAAACATTTTAGATAAAATATATAAAGAATATCATAACAATTTGTTACTCGATCCAGTTTGGGTAGTTAGAAAATTAAAAAACAAGGAAGATATTGTAACTTTTGCCTTTGTTGCAGCTCTTTTTTCGTATGGCAATATAAAAAATATAATTAAATTTTTAGAATCATTGTTAAAAGATTTTAATTATCAACCTTACTTTTCTATTAAAGGTAATATATTACTAAATAAAAAATATCGATTCCAAAGTCAAGAGGATATCAATACTTTGTTTGCATGGATAAGTTATATAATAAAAAAATATAGTAATTTAGAGAATTATTACTTTTATCAATATAAAAAGTGTGCATATTTAGAAGATTTAGTAGATAGTATTTATAAAGATTATTTGCATTATCTTGAAGAAAACAATATAAAGCTAAGTCATGGACTAAAATTTTTGTTAAATACACCATTAAATAATTCAACAAATAAAAGAATGATGTTGTTTTTGAGATGGATGGTAAGAAAAGACGATATTGATTTTGGAATATTTGATTTTATCAAACCTTGTCAATTAGTGTATCCAATGGATGTGCATTTAATTAATATTGCTAAACATTTTAATATACTTAAATTTAATACTCCAACGTGGAAAGTTGCCAAAGAATTTACTAAAGCTATTGCTAAATTTGATAAAGATGATCCGTTAAAATATGATTATTCACTTTGTCATTGGGATATAAAGAACAGGGAGTTTAATAATGGATAATAATAAAATTGTTTATTCTTTTGTTTATGATGATAAAACAGAAATATCATATGAAATTTTAGCTGATATTCCAGAAGTTAAATGTGATAATGCAAATATTAATAATTGCAAAAATTATATGGATTGTAATAAGTGTCTCTTGTTAAATAAAATAAGTTATTACATAAAATACTTTGGAGATTTTCTTTCTTATGAGAATGTAACTGTTAAAGTTATATCAAAAGAAAGAGAATATATAAAAAAAGTTTCTTTACAAGATGGAGTAAGGAGTTTATTGGGTTTAATTATGCCTTTTAGTGGATGTCCTTTTTTGGCCAAATTAATACCAATGGCGAGATTTCATTTACCTTTTTCTAGCATAGAGGAAACTCAATTTAGAGTTATTGGAATGTATTTGTTTGCTCAATATTTAAGGAAGAAAAATGGTCTACAGAGTGACTGGGATTTGAAAAACCTTGTAGATATTTATTCTAATATTAGGGAAGTAAACAAAAAATTATGCGATAAAATTCGAGAAATGTCTTTAAAAGATGCCAGCATTAATGCAATTATCATTTTGGATGTTTTAGCTGATCAGGTATTATTTAGCGTAGATGAAAAGGAATTAGAATATTTTGAAAAACTATTTGTAAGCTATTTAAATGATTAACTTTTTAATTTTGATAATAAATCTTTGATAGCTTCAATTGTCTTTAACGTTATATAATCTAGTGATTTAACATAATCAGGAATGTTATCTTGAATGTTTTGTTTGATTTCTTTATCTATTTTAGCACAAATATCATGAAATTGCATAGCCCCCAAATTACCAGAAGAGCCTTTTAATTGATGTGCCAAACTTCTAATTTCTTCATAGTTGTTATTATCTAAAGCCTTTTTCATAGCTTTTAATGATTCTTCTGCTTGTATTATAAACATTTCGAGCATTTCAATGGCAAAATCTTTATCGGTTTCGATATTAAATGTATTATTAAAAACTTTCATATCTATATAGCTATAATCGAGAGAATTATCCGATGTAGCTTGTATTATTTGTGGTTGTATTGCATTATTGATATTGTTTACAGGAGTATTTTGGTATTCTGTTTTAGTTTTATCAGGAATATTATTTTGAGATTTGCCGGAGTATTTAATAATTATTTCTTCCAATTTATCAGGATTTATTGGTTTGGTAATAAAATCTACCATTCCAACTTCAAAACATTTTATTTTATCATCTTCTAATAGGTTAGCCGTCATAGCAATGATAATAGGTTTGGGATTTATTGATTTATTAGATAAAATTGTTTTTGTGGCTTCAAAACCATCCATTTCGGGCATTTGAAGGTCCATAAAAATAAAATCATAATTATTTTCTTTTGCTTTCAATACTGTTTCAAAACCATCATTAGCTAAATCAATGTTATAACCAAGTTTAGTGAAAATAAATTGGGCTACTTTTTGATTTAGTATATTATCTTCAGCTACAAGAATTTTAAGATTTTGGTTTGATTTGGTTGAAGTTGTAGTAGTTTCATAATTTTGATTATTGACTATAGTGTTAAATAATAATTTACAAGTAAATGGTTTATATAAAATTTTATAATTATTTTTAGATAAAGTTGGAGTTGATAAATTGTTAGAATATTTTTTCGATAAAATAAGAATTTTTTGTTTGAAGTAACTTGTATCTTTTTCAACTAATTTTGATATATTTGAAACTGCTAAATCAATGATAAGAATATCAAATTCAGGAACAGGATTTTCAATAAAAGTATCATAATCTAATGTTTGAAAATTATCGAATAATTCAGAAAAAGACATATTATAAAATTTTTCAGTTTGAGGTTGATCGTAAATTATCAAACAGGACTTGTTTTTAATTTCATTAATAATAGCTTCATTTGATGAAATAGTGTTACTGCTAAAAAATGGTAATTGCAAAGTTATATGAAAAGTTGTTCCTTCGCCTAAAGTGCTTTCTACCCATAAAGAGGCATTAAAGAGATTAGAAATTTCTTTGGCGATAGATAAACCAATACCAATTCCACCAAATTTTCTTTTATTAGTAGAATCAACCTGATAAAATGGATCAAAAATTCTTGGTAAATTTTCTTCTGAAATACCTATACCAGTATCCATAATTGCAATTTTTAGTGTTGTAAAACTATCGGTTCTATTAAGTTCAACTACTGAAAAGGCAATAAATCCACTATTGGTAAATTTAAGAGCATTGTTGAGAATTTGGTTAAGCATTTCTTTAAATTTATCAATATCAACGCTTATAAAATAATCTATTCTTGGGTCTACAAAAATATAAAGATCGATTTTTTTTAATAATACTTGCGAGCTTACAATACGAAATATTTCATCGATGATGTTGTTAATACTAACTTTGGAAATATTCAAATTAGTTTTGTGTGAAATTAAATTTGTATAATGTAAAATGTTGTTAAGTACAGTTAAAAGATTATTACTGTTTCTTTTGATAACATTGATTAAATTTATTTGTTCGTTAGTAAGTTTAGAGTTTTCAAGAATATTTAATATACCAATTATTCCGTTTAGCGGGGTTTTAATTTCGTGACTCATAATAGTTAAAAATTCAGCTCTTGATTTCATTCCAGCTTCAGCTTTTTCTTTGGCTTCGAGTAATTGTTGTTGCATTAAAATATCTTGTGATATATCTTTAATATAAGCGATATAGTTGGATAGATTGCCATTTTTGTCAAATATAGGAGATAATTGTATTTCATTCCAAAAAAGAGAACCATCTTTTTTGTAATTTCTTACAATTGTTTTACAATAGTTAACTTCTCTGATAGCTCTTCGGATAATTTCTAAATTTTCTTGATATTTATCGTCTTTGTATAAAAATCTAGGATTTAGGTTTAATACTTCACTAGCTGAATATCCGGTTAAGTCTTCAAAGGCTTTATTAACATAAATTATTGGATTATCAATTGAATTTGCATCTGTAATTATAATAGGAATGAAGGAAGTATCAATAGCTGTTTGTAATAAAGAAAATTGAGTTTCTATTTTTTTCTTTTCGATTATATTTCTAGCACTCAAAATGTAGTATGTATTACCAAGGTATGTAATTTTATCTTTGAATGAAATTTCAAAATCTATATGACTTTTGTTTTTAGTTATAAATTGGATTGTAATATTTTCATTGAATTGTTGATTAGTAATTGAGAGAAATTTTGTGAAATAATTGTTAAATAAATTTATATTAGTCGGCTTTATAAACTCAATTAAAAATTTGTTTTCGAGATTTTCATTATTGTAATTCAAAATTGAAGGAAGATTTTTACTATACTTGAATATTCTTAATCTGGAATCTAATATAACATAGAAATTATTATTTGTGTTGTGCAATTTATCTAATAATTCTTTGTATTTGTTATATTTGATAATATGAATTACTTTTTCAGTATGATTGTTTAAAGAGATTGTAAGATGTTTGTTTTCTAATTTTTTTATTTTAACATTAATATAATTATTGTTGTTAATTAAATAAAATTCGATTTCGTCTTTGAAAAAATTAGTTTCTAGTGATATTAAATTAGTGTCAAATCTATAAAAATATTCCATCATTGGAAATCCAGATTGCAAATCAATATTAAAATAAGTTTTAAAAAATTGAGATGTTATATTATCTATTTGTTTAATAATAAATTTTTCATCTGTAACAATAAAATAGTCCGATTGTTTAACAGAGCTTTGTATTGCTATAACATTTTGATATTCTCTTAATTTTGTGAATAAATATGATAAAATATCTTTGAAATCATTAAATGATAGTGAAGTAAATTCTTCATCTTTAAGAATATTATTATAAGTATTTTTAAAGTATTTATAAATGTTTGTATTATTGATTTTGTTTGTTATTTTTAAAGCATAAAATAATAATCCTATAATAATTAATGAAAGAATCAATGCGAAAAGACTTTCTAGTGAGAAAAAGTTAATTTTATTTGTAATTCCAAATGATAATGCAATGTTATTATCAGCTAAAAAATAAATTTTGTAATTAGAGTTATCAACAATATCAATATTGTATTTTTTTAATTGTTGTTTTAATGAAGAATGCGTGATTTTTTGAATTAAAAAGATATCAGAGGATATTTCCTTAGTGAAAAAAATATTATTGTTATAAGCAATTATATTAGGTAATTTATTGTTTTTTTCATAAATTAAAGTGAAATAAAAAAATTCTTCTTGTGATATAAGATTTGAATTAGAAGAATTTAAGTTAGGATTAAATGTAAAAACATTTGAAGTATTATTTCCTAAAATAAAGTCAAAATATAGATTTTTTATAGTATTTTGAGTAACGAGGGAATAATATTGGTATTTTGTTTGATAGTTAAAAAGTGTTAAGTGGAAAAAAATTATAAAATAGAATAGTAAAAATATAAGAGAATAAAAAATTATATTCTTTTGTGTATTATTTCTCATTTTTTTAACAAATTTTCTTTAGAAATAAAAAAAAATGTTTATATTTGAAAATAAGAAAAAAAATGTTATTTTAAAAATAAAAAACAATAAATATTGGAGGTTTAAATGGTTGAATTAGTAAAAACTTCTGGTAATGCTGTAGTTGTAAAATTAAATGTTGATAGAGCTACTATGGCAAACGTTGAAAATTTTAAGACAAGCATCAGTGAAATAGTAGATAAGTACACAAAAGTGATAATTGACTTATCACCAGTTAGCTTTGTAGATTCAGTTTTTTTAGGTGCTTTTGTTGTTGTTTTAAAAAGATTGTCAGCAAAAAATGGTGAGCTTGTATTAACTGGTTTACAACCATCCGTACAAAAATTATTTGAAATGACAAGAATGGATAAAATTATTATTATTAAAACTTCAGTA
The DNA here is from genome assembly GCA_035361425.1 of Ignavibacteriales bacterium. Lineage (GTDB taxonomy): Bacteria > Bacteroidota > Ignavibacteria > Ignavibacteriales > DAOSCP01 > DAOSCP01. The sequence goes on from DAOSCP010000005.1 coordinate 55,340, forward strand.
GAAGAAGCTATTTAAGGTTAAAATGGCAAAGATCTATCTTATAACCGATGGTACGCATTTTTCTAATTTATTATCTAATGTATTAAAAGAAAATAATTTCACGATAAATAGTGTAAGTGGATTAAATGAAATAGTCGATAAAAATAATATAGTTATTATTTTAGATTGTTTTGCTAGACCTGTTGAGTTGGTTAAAGAAATATATAATGAAAAGAAAACTAAATTACCTGATGTACCTTTTTTATTTTATAAATTACATCCAATGTTAATATCACAAATTGATAAGGATTTATTGCCATTAGATAGTTTTATAGATTTTGAAGAATCATTGGAAAATATCACCCAGCGAATTAATTCGATTATAAAGAAAATTGATATTTATACAAAATTTATTGGTGATACCAAAAGTATATCTGAGCCTGTTGAATATTATGAAAAGTATAAAGTTGCATTAATTGACGATGACCCATATATATTAAAACTGTTGGGCCACAATTTAACAAATGCCGGGTATGAATGTATAACATTTAATAATGCTAAAGAAGCATTTGAAAGTATTACTTTGTCTCAACCAGATTTAATTCTTTCTGATGTTATGATGCCTGAGGTTGATGGCTTTGAATTTAGAAAAATGCTATTAGCCAATGATAAATTAAAGGATATTCCCTTTGTATTTTTAACATCAAAAAGTGATGAAGATGATATGTTGAGTGCTTATGATTTGAGTATAACTGATTACATTGTAAAGACTTCGGGACCGAAAATTGTTACTGCGAAGGTATCATCCATATTAAAAAGTTTAGGTAAAGAAAGACAAAAAGTAGTTAATGAACTGAACAAAGCCTTAGATAATTTTCAATTAAAAGTAGTACCTGATGTGATACCTCAAATTAATAAGTTTGAGGTTAAACATTGGCATTTACCTTATAAGGGTATTCCGGGTGGCGATTTTATAGACTATTATCAAATTGATAATGATCGAATGGTGGTTGTTCTTGGTGATGTTATGGGTAAAAAATGGAATGCGTGGTACTTTGCTGTAGCATATGCAGGGTATGTTAGGAGTTCGATTAGATTTACAATTCAGAATACTGAGGATTTTTCACCTTCTACAATAATTCAAAAAGTAAATAAAACTGTTTATAATGATGCAAAAATTGCAGAAGTTTTTGCTACATTAACTGCTTTATTGCTTGATGCTAATACAAAGACAGTACAATATTCCGGTGCTGGTGATTTACCATTACAATTAATAACAAGTGATGGTGTAAAACAGATTCATTCAAATGGTTTGTTACTAGGTTTTAGTGAAGATGGTGCCTATGATGATGTAACAATCAATTTTAACGAAGGGGATATACTTTTACTTTCTACAGATGGTATTTTAGATTCCAGAGATCCGCAAGGTATTCCTTTTGGTGAAAGTAGATTTCAGCAAGTTATTAGGACTCTTCATTCGAATCCTAATGTTATCGAGATATTCAAAGAGCAATTTACTAGTTTTGTCAATAATAATTTTGAAGACGATATAAGTGTTATAACAATCAGATTAACTTGATGAAGAAAAAATTATATTTATTACTTTTAACAATTGTTTTATCTTCCTGTCAAGTTGGAATTGTCAGATATTCAAGCGGTGAAAGTGATAGTTTTGTAAATATTGAATCCGATGAAGTAAAAGAAAATTATACTTCATCGGATGTTTTATATACTGAGTATGGACTTATCACATATTATGCCGAAGATTTTCATGGTAAGCAAACTGCTAACGGTGAAATTTTTGATATGTATAAATTATCGGCAGCACATATAAAATTTCCACTTAATACCATTATAAGAGTTACAAACCTTAAAAACAATAAATCAGTAGTTATTAAAGTTAATGATAGAATGCCTATAAACAATAAGGGTAGAATTCTTGATGTTTCAAAAGCTACTGCCCAAAAATTAGATTTCATAAAAGATGGAGTAGTAGAAGCTAGAATTGATGTATTGAAATGGGGAGATGGAAAAAGAGTGCAGTCTAAAGAAACAGTCGAACCTGTTATAAGATTTAAATAATTATAACATCTTTTAATTCAAGTTCTTCTATTATTTCATCAAGTAATCTTTTTGTTATATTACAATTGACTAAAAGATTGCAATAGTATTGAGATTGTTCCATATTATTTTGTGTTTTATAAATATATGCCAAGTGGGCATAAACAAGGTGTATATCATTAAAAAAATTTAATTTATTTGCTAGTTCAATATATTTATTAAAATACTCTATTGCTTTTTCGATATTATTTAATGCAAGATATTTATTTGCTTCTGAAAAATAGACGCTTAAAGTGTTATTAGTACCATGATATAGAAAAGTAAAAATTTCACCGGGAAATTGAGCATAATTTATACTACAATCGTTAAATAATAAAGTTGTAAGTCTTTCGCAAAACATTGCCATAAGTTTGTCGTTGCTATTTACAAAAGGAATTGAACCGTATTTTGATTTCAATGCTTTAATTGCTTTAAATGTAAAGAGGCCTGAAATACCATGTATAAATTCTGGATTTTTTGAATAGTTAAGCAGATGATTTAAGTTTAATGATTTAATAAAACTATCAAAATGATTTTGTAAAGATGAGGGCAACTGATTAAATAGGATATTTCCTAAAATATCAACATTTGGGTTATCTTTAATAATTTGAATTGAAAAATCAAGCCAATTATTATCAAGAAAAAAATGGTCGTCATGCATTAAGAAAAAATAATTGTAATCTGGTAGTTTTTGTATTAGGTAATTAAAACCACCTGGATCTAAACCTATATTTTCTCTGTAAAAAATATAATCAAAATTTGTCTTAAAATTATTTTCAATTTTTGTATTAGAGTTAAAAACAACAGCTAGATCAAATTTATGACGATTTGTAAGAAATGCATCGTTAAATACAATTTGATCTAGTTTTTCAAAAGTTTTTTCAGACGAGACTATTGCTACTACAATATTATTCATTACTACAAATCTATACTTTCATTAAAAGGTATAATTATTGGGTTATATCCTTTTGCTTTTATTTGATTTGCAAAACTTTCAGGGTCATTGGATATAACTGGAAAAGTATTATAGTGCATTGGGATAACATTTTTAGGTTTAATAAACTCAACAGCAACTATAGCGTCTTCTATACCCATTGTGAAATTATCGCCAATAGGTAGCAATAAATAATCAATTTTATGAAGTTCGCCAATTAATTTCATATCACCAAATAAGCCTGTATCACCAGTATGATAAATTGTTTTATCTTCAATAGTTAAAATTACACCAGAAGCTAACCCTAAATTGACTCCATCGGGAGTTTCTGAACCGTGAAGTGCTAAAGTGAATTTAACTTTACCAAAATCAAATTTATGAGAGCCACCAATGTGCATGTTGTGAACTCTACATCCTTTATTAGCACAATAATTTGCTAATTCATTAGTAGCAATTATTAAAGAATTACATCTGGAAGCAATAGAAAGGGTGTCACCAAGATGGTCTCCATGACCATGAGTTACAATTATATAATCAGCATAAACATTGTCAGCATTAATGTTTGTTAATGGGTTGCCTGTGATAAATGGGTCAATTAAAATGCTTTTGTTATCATTTGTAATAATTTGAAAAGCTGAGTGTCCGAAATAAGTCAGTTTCATAAAACCTCCCAAAAATTTATATAACAAATATGATAATAAATTTGGAAAAAAGCAAGAAAATATTTATATTTGTAATTGAATTTTTGCCGAAGTGGCGAAATTGGTAGACGCGCTAGACTCAAAATCTAGTCAGGGTTAAACCTGGTGCCGGTTCGAGTCCGGCCTTCGGTACAAAAAAAGCAGCTTTATTCTTAAGCTGCTTTTTTATTTTTATAGACCTAGTGCCTTTTTCATTGTTGTACCTAATTCTGCGGGGCTTTCTGCAATATGAAGACCACATTTTCTCATATAATCTAATTTGTAATCTGCGGTATCGTTACCACCAGATATAATTGCACCTGCGTGTCCCATTCTTTTGCCAGCCGGTGCTGTTCTTCCTGCAATGAATCCAACAACAGGTTTTTTGAAATTATTCTTTATATAATCTGCAGCGAGCAGCTCAGCTTGACCGCCTATTTCACCAATTAGAATAACACCATCGGTATCAGGATCATTATTAAAAAGTTCTAAAATGTCAATAAATTGTGAACCAATAACAGGATCTCCTCCAATTCCTACACTTGTTGATTGGCCTAATCCTACATCGACTAGCTGTTTTACTGCTTCATAAGTTAATGTGCCACTTCTTGATATTATTCCAATTCGTCCTGGCTTATGAATGAAACCAGGCATGATACCTACTTTTGCTTGTCCTGGAGTTATAACGTCGGGACAATTGGGTCCAATAAGTCTTGATTTAGTAGTTTTAAGATAATTATAAACTTTAGACATATCCTTAACTGGTATACCTTCAGTTATGCAAATAATGAGTTCAATTCCAGCATCAGCTGCTTCCAGTATAGCATCAGGAGCAAATTGTGGAGGTACAAAAATTATACTTGTGTTAGCTTGAGTTTCTTTTACTGCTTCTTCTACAGTGTTAAAAATAGGTACTTTTTCTAAAAATTTTTCTCCTTTTTTGCCAGGTGTTACTCCTGCTACTACATTAGTTCCGTATTCAATCATTTGTTGAGTATGGAAGGAACCTTCTTTACCGGTAATTCCTTGAACTAATAATCTAGTATTTTTGTCAACTAAAATGGCCATTTAAGCCTCCATTTATATAATATTGAAAATTCCAAATTTTAAATATTGTGTTTCTTCCATAGCAGGATTGATAGGATGGTCAGGTCCTGCTGTATTGTAATAAATTTGTTTAATTAGTTTATTATTTTTAAAAGCTGCTTTGTTTATAATTCTTAAAAATTCATCCTTTGATAAATGATGCGAGCAAGATGCACTTACTAGCAATCCATTATTCTTAACACATTTGATGGCTAAATTGTTCAATTTTTCATATCCGCTTATAGCATTTTTTAAATTTTTTTTGTTTTTTGTAAACGCAGGCGGATCAACAATTACTACATCGTATTTTTTACCCTGGGCTATCATTTTTTCTAAAAATTCAAAAGCATCATCATTTATTAAATCATAATTTTTATGAAAGTTATTTAAAACTAAATTTTCTTTGATATTTTCAATTTCGTTTGCTGAGTAATCAACAAATGTTACATATCTAGCTCCAGCTTTTAAAGCATTGAGCCCAAAACCTCCATTATTGGAAAATACATCAAGCACTTCAACACCACTACAAAATTTACTTGTATAAATTCTATTATCAACTTGATCAAAGAAAAAGCCTGTTTTTTGTGATTTTAGAAAATCTATTTTGTAATAAACAGATCCATCTGTAATTACTTCAGTTAGATGATCATTACCATAAAAAATTACATTTTCATTTGATAAACCTTCTAATTGACGGAAATAATTATCGTGTTTGGTAAATATATTTTTGGCTTTTAATTCGTTTACTAAATATTCAATTATGGGCGAAATATTTTTTTCCATCCCTAAACTGTTTATTTGAAGTACAAAAGTGTAATTGTATTTATCTATAATTAAGCCTGGTAAATAATCACTTTCAGAGAAAACTAATCTATAAGATTTACGATTTGGAAACAAAATTTTTCTAAGGCAATATGCATTATGAATATTTTCTGTAAGTATTTGAGTGAAATCTTGATTATTTTTTCGTGTAAATAATCTTACACTGATAAGAGAATTACCGTTATAAAATCCATAACCTAAAAATTTACTATTGTAGGAATAAACAGCAACAATATCACTGTTTGAAATATTTGTATCAACGGAATGAATTTCGTTACTAAAAACCCAGAGGTGACCGGCAAGTAATCTACGTTCTTCATTTTTTTTAGTATTACTTTTTTCATAGTTCCTTCTAAATAGTTCAATAATTTTTTTTCAAAATAATTAAAAGTATTATATTTTGCAAATAAAAAAAATATTTTATGAATTATAAAGAATTGTTTTATAGTGGCGAATTAAATAAAAGAGCAAAACTATCTTTGGAATTACTAGCTAGTTGTAATATATGCCCAAATAACTGTAAAATCAATAGAATTGAAGGCAAAATTGGAAAATGTTTTTCAAAATTTTTGCCAATAGTTTCTTCTTATACAGTTCACTATGGTGAAGAACCATTATTAGTTGGTGATAGTGGTGTTGGTAATATTTTCTTTGGGAATTGTAATCTGAAATGTAAATATTGCCAGAATTTTGAAATTAGTCAAAATTATAAGAATGAAATTAGAAATGAAGTCTCTTTGGAAAGATTAGCTGAAATTATGATAGAATTGCAAGATAGGGGTGTTAATGCAATTGGATTTGTTTCTCCAACGCACTTTGTTCCGCAGATACTTAAATCATTGGAAATTGCAATACCTATGGGATTAAATCTTCCTTTAATATACAACAGTAATGGGTATGATTCTGTTGAAATTTTAAAATTATTAGATGGAGTAATTGATATTTATTTACCAGATTTGAAATATGGTAATAATGCATATGCTAAAGAACTTTCTGGTATTAATAATTATTTCGATAATGCAAAATTAGCAATAAAGGAAATGTATAGGCAAAAAGGTAGTAAAATAATAATTGAAAATGGAAAGATAAAATCAGGTTTGATAATCAGGCATTTGGTACTCCCTAATGAATTATCTGAAACAGAAGAAGTTTTAAGGTTCTTAGCTTATGATGTAGATAAAGATATTACCATTTCGTTAATGTCTCAATACCATCCAATATTTAAAGCAAATGAATATCCTTTAATATCCCGGAAATTAATAATTTCAGAATATGAAAGAGCAGTAAGTTTATTAGAAAAATTTGGGCTTACAAATGGATGGATACAAGAATTAGAAAGTAGCGATTATTATTTGCCTAATTTTAATGCAAATAGAGGAAATCCATTTAACTTATAAAAATAATTGAAAATTTAACTTTGATTTAATTATAAAATATTGTATATTTTAAAAATTAACAACAATAACATAAAATTATGAAAGAATTAAAATTTGTTAAAATGACAGGCGCTGGTAATGATTTTATTATTATTGATAGAGAATTAAATTTTGTAGATATTACTAAAGAGGATATAAAGTTGTTATGTGATAGAAAATATGGAATTGGTGCAGATGGATTGATAATAATTCACAATAGTGATGATGCAAAGTGTGCTTTTTCAGTTGACTTTTATAATTCCGATGGTTCATCCGGTATGCTATGTGGTAATGGTGCAAGATGTTCTTTAAGATATGCTAATTTAATAGGAAGAATAGGTAAACATGAAGTTAATTTCAAATTTTCCGATAGAATTTACAGGGGAATAGTACCTAACAGCAATGATATAGTTAAATTCTATATCGATGATGAAATTTATTTTGAAGAAGTAAGAAATTTTGAATTTGAAAACTATAACCTTAATGGTGCATATTTTGATGTTGGTACACAGCATTTAGTGCTTGACTTTGATAATTTTTCAGATAAATATTCAACAATTGATGATATCCCAGTTTTTGTATATGGAAGAAGTTTGAGATACCATCAAAAATTTCAACCTAAAGGTGTTAATGTTAATTTTATACAGCAAAGTAGCGATGCATTTAAAATTAGAACATATGAAAGAGGAGTAGAAGACGAAACTTTAGCATGTGGAACAGGTTCTATATCATCTGCGTTATATTTAGGGCTATTCAAAAACTTTCAACCACCTATCAAAATGATTACCAGAAGCAAGGAGGAACTTGTTGTTGATTTTCAAATAATCAACGACAAATTATTAAAGAATATTTCTTTGACTGGTCCAGCAAAATATGTATTTACAGGAAAAATTAAAATTTGATAAATAATATTATTACACTAATTAATTAAGGAGTAGCAAATGTTTAATGGAGTAGGCACAGCATTGTTGACCCCATTTAATGAAGATTTTACTATTGATTATACAAGCTATGAGAAACTACTCAAATATCAAATTGAAAATGAAATAGATTATTTGGTAGTTCTTGGAACAACAGGTGAAGCACCAGTTATTTCCTTTGACGAAAGAGAAAAATTAATTGCTTTTACTCAAGAAAAAGTTAATGGTAAAGTTAAGATTGTTGTTGGAACTGGTTCTAACAATCCTAAAAATGTTATTGAAAATAATAAATTGGCCGAAAAATATAAAGTTGATGGAGTGTTAATAGTTAATCCATATTATAATAAAAGTTCACAAAAAGGTTTAGTGGAATATTATAAATATATTTGTGAAAATACTCAGTTGCCAGTTATTCTCTATAATGTTCCAGGTAGAACTGGAATGAATGTTTTACCAGAAACAGTTATTGCAATTGCTGACCAAAATAAAAATGTTGTTGCTGTAAAAGAAGCTAGCGGAAATATTTCACAAATTGCACAGCTTATTGCAAGCAAACCTAAAGATTTACAGGTAATTTCCGGAAATGATGACCAAACTTTGCCAATAATGGCTTTAGGTGGTGTTGGGGTTATATCTGTATTTTCAAATATTTTTCCTAAAGAAATGAAAATACTTGTAGATGCTATGTTGAATAATAATTTTGAAAAAGCAAGAGAAATCCACAACAGATATTTAAATATGATGAATTTATTATTTGTTGAGACAAGTCCATCCCCAGCAAAATATTTGGCTTCTTACATGGGTCTAATGAAAAATATTTTAAGAATGCCACTTTATCCTATATCAAAAAAATCAGAAGAAATATTAGTTGCTGAGTATAATAAACTTAAGGAGATGAAATGAAATATGGTATTATAGGTTATTCGGGAAGAATGGGGCAAGAAATTTATAAAGTTTTTTCTGAAGCAGAACATCAATTAGTATTTACATTTGATGAAAATGGTGAAAATTTTATTGAAAAACCAGAGTTGTTAATTGATTTTAGTTTAGCTGAAGTTTTTCCAAAAACTGTTGAATATGCAAAAAAATTTAGTGTTCCTTTAATAATAGGAACAACTGGATTGACTAAAGAAAATTTGTTACAATTAGAGGGGTTATCAAAAGATATTCCTGTTTTTCAAAGTTATAATTTTTCACTTGGGATACAATTATTACTTAAATGTGTTGATTTAGTAAAAAATTATACTCATGATTGGGATGTTGAAATTGATGAAACACACCATAGATTTAAAAAAGATAAACCAAGCGGTACAGCAATTATGATTAAAGAAAAATTAGATAGGGAAGTAGAAATACACTCATTAAGATTAGGTAATGTAGTTGGAGAGCATACAATTTCTTTTGGAAGTCTTGGTGAAGTTTTAAAAATATCACATACAGCATTATCAAGAAGAACTTTTGCTGAAGGAGTTTTAACTGCTGCTAAATTTTTAATTCAACAAAAGCCAGGATACTATAACTTTTCAAAATTAATTAAATAAATGAGGTAATTTTTATGGATTCATACGAAATAATAAATTACATTGCACAATCTAAGAAAAGAACACCATTAAAAGTATATTTAAAAGGCAATTTGAAAGAAATAAATCTTGAACAGTATGAATATTATGGAAATGATGAATTTGGAACACTCTTTATAGAGTTAAATGATTGGCAAGATTTATTAGAAAAAAATAAAGATTTAATAAAAAGTTATAAAATTGAAAATGATAGAAGAAATTCTGGAGTTCCATTATCTGATTTGACAAAATTTAATGCAAGAATTGAGCCGGGTGCTATCATAAGAGATATGGTTGAAATTGGAGATAATGCTATTGTTATGTTTGGTGCTGTTATTAATATAGGTGCAAAAATTGGTAGCAAAACAATGATTGATATGAATGCTGTAATTGGAGGAAGAGCTATAATAGGAGATAACTGCCATATTGGAGCTGGTGCTGTAGTTGCAGGTGTTATTGAACCACCAAGTGCAGAGCCCGTAAGAATAGGTGATAATGTTTTGGTAGGGGCAAATGCTGTTATTTTGGAAGGTGTAAAGGTAGGTAATAATTCTGTTATTGCTGCTGGTGCAGTTGTTATTAATGATGTACCTGAAAATACTGTGGTGGCTGGTGTTCCAGCTAAAGTAATAAAGAAAATAGACCAGGTTAAACAAGAAAAAATACAAATAGTTGATGCTTTAAGAAGTTTATAGGAGTTGTAATGAAAGTAATTGTACAAAAGTATGGTGGCAGTTCTGTTGCTACAACCGATAAAATTAAATTTATTGCAAACAAAATAAAACAAAAAGGTAATGAACAAAAACATCTTGTAGTTGTTTCTGCAATGGGTAAAACTACCGATCAGCTTATTTCTTTAGCCAAAGAAATATCAGAAAAGCCTATTGCAAGAGAGATGGATATGTTATTAACAACTGGTGAACAAGTTTCTGCTTCATTATTATCTATTGCTTTAAATGAAATTGGTGTTAAGGCTATATCACTAAATGGTTATCAAGCTGGTATTTTAACAACTGCTGATCATATGTCTGCAAGAATTTTATCAATTGATAAAGAAAAATTTAATAATTTACTTAATGAATATGACGCAATTGTTGTTACTGGTTTTCAAGGTGTTACAGAAGATAATGAAATAACAACATTAGGAAGAGGAGGAAGTGATACTTCTGCTGTAGCTTTAGCAGCAGAGTTAGGTTATAATGTTGAAATTTATTCTGATGTTGATGGTATTTATACAACCGATCCTAGATTACATCCAAATGCAAAAAAATTAAAATATATTTCTTATGATGAAATGCTTGAACTTGCGGGTTCAGGTGCAAAAGTTTTACACAGTAGATCTGTGGAAATTGCAAAAAATATAACATTAAAATTTATTGTGCAGCAACATTTTCAAATGAGGAGGGAAGTTACGTGGTAAATGAAGAATTATTAATCGAAAGTCCCGTTGTTTCCGGGCTTTCTGTAATGGAAAATCAAGTACAAGTATCTATTAAAGATTTACCTTTGGATTATACAATAATCCATACTATTTTCGAAAAAATTTCCAATTCAGGTTTCAATGTTGATATGATATCTGTTATTAATTATGAAAATTCATTAGCAGTATCTTTTACAGTTATAAGAGATGTTAAAAGTGAAATATTGGAAATGTTATATGAAACATTAAAAGAATATGAATCTTATAATGTTGAATATCATAAAGATTTTGTAAAGGTTTCTATAGTTGGTATTGGAATGAAATCTGCAACTGGAGTTGCAACAAGATTTTTCAATGCTTTAAAAGATATTCCTATTAGATTAGTTACAACAAGTGAAATTAAAATTTCTGCTTTAATTGAAACTAAATTTAAAGAACAGGCTGTGGAAGCATTGGTTAAAGAATTTAATCTTTAATTTTTTTTTAGAACTTTTTATTTGTTATTTTAAAGTATTAAAAAATAAATATCTTTGTATGAAACTATCATCTAAAAAAACACAGCAAGAAAATCGTTATAAACATAATGCTATAACTAATTTACAAAACAAAAACTATCAAAAGGCAATTGAAAATTTTATTAAAGCTTTGGAACAGGACCCTACTGATATTTATTGTTTGAAGATGTTAGCCTATTGTTATTATGTTACCGGAGCTTATGATTCTGCTATTAAACTTTATAACAGAGTTTTGAAAATCAAGCCAGATTTAGCAGATGTTTACAATAACTTAGGAAATGTATATTATAAAATTAACAACTTTGATGAAGCTATAAAAGCTTATGAAAATGCTATAAAATATAGTCCAGAAAATCATAATGCTTATTTTAATCTAGCCAATCTTTATATGCATAAAGAAGATTATCATAAAGCTATTGAATATTATAAAAAAGCATTAGAAATAAACGATAAAAATGCAAAAGCTTGTAATAATCTGGGTAATGCTTATTACCAAATTGAGGAATATGATAAGGCTGTAGAATTTTTAGAAAAGGCTGTAAAATTAGATGGTAATTTAGCAACAGCATACAATAATCTTGGTAATGCATATTCTAAAATTGGCAAGATGAAAGAAGCCATTGATGCTTATAAAAATTCAATTTTTGTTAATCCAGATATTCCGGATACATATAAAAATTTGGCTATTACACATATTGAAAATAATGAATACGAAAAAGCAATTCATTTATTTAAAAAGTTAAGTGTAATGCAGCCCCAAGATCCTATGCCTTTTATAAATTTGGGACACTCCCACTTTGAAAAAAAAGAATATAGTAAAGCTATAGATGCTTATTTAAATGCCATTTTAATCGATCCTCGACCAGAGTTTTATGTATTTCTTGGTGATGCTTATTCAGAGAAAAGAGCATGGGATAAAGCAGTTGAATCATATGAAAAAGCTATTGAGAAAGATAAAAATTATTTAGCTGCTTATATCAAATTAGGAATTGCTGCAACTAATTATGGTAGCTATAATAAAGCTATAGAAGCTTTTGAAAAATCGATTGAATTAAATCCATATCATCCAGAAGCTTACTATAATTTAGGAAGAGTTTATGCCCTTAAAGAAGATAAAGTTAATCAAATTCATTATTATAAACTTGCTGCAAAATATGGAGATAAGGAAGTTTATAATTGGTTAAAAGAAAATGGTTACCTATAAAAAACTCGCCGAAAGGCGAGTTTTTTATATTTACTTAAAGAGTTCATCACTTAATTCGGTGTTTAGCTCTATTGAGTTGGTGTTAAATTCTATCACTTGTCCCATTAAAGTTGTTTTTATTGTCATAGGGAATAAAATGTTTCCTACATTTTTGTAATTTGAAAATTCTGTAATCGCTGCCGAAGTATTTCCATCAGGTGAACTTTCATATTTAATTTCTTTTATTTTTAATCCTGTTGCTACATCGAAAAATTCGTACCATGTATTTTGACCATTAGTAAAGGAAAGTTTGTATAACTTTTGATTATTGTTTGTTTCAACGCCTTCTAATTTTACAGTAACTCCAATTTTTTCTAATGATAAATATGGATTGATTGCTGCTTCATAGGAAAATTTATTTAACTCATCTGATGGTAAATCCATTCTTCCCATAGGAGATTCTACATAGCCATATTCTCCATTGTAGACAATAACTTGTTTCATTCCCATAACTGTTATTTCGTTTCTCATTTTATTTGGTGATTTTCTGTATGTTTTAAGCTCTATCTTTAAATTACCTTGCGGTGTATTAGTTTCAGCGATTGATTCAGATTTGATAGAGTTTAAATTTAATAATTCGTCTTTTCCGCCAATAGCTTTCAAGTAGTTGTTAATTATTTGTTCTGGAGTAAAATCATTTATATTTTGATCATCATTTGTTTCTTTTATTTTGTTTCCGTAAATATCATACATATATACTGGGCCAAAATAGGTTAATTTTTCTTTATTAGATTTTGCATCTCCTACAACAATTATATTAGTTTTGTTATATTTGATATATTTTTGAGCAGCATTCATTATATCATTTGATGTAGCATTACTTATTTTGGTTATGTAGTTATTATAATAATTTGCTGGTAAATTAAATTTAATTTGTGTTAAAATATAATTTGCAACTTCTTCAGGATTTTCTAATGATCTAGCAAAATCTCCAATTAAATAATTTTTTGCAAGTTGTAATTCTTCTTTAGGTACTGGTTCTTTGTTAATTCTTTCCATTTCATAGAGAATTTGATAAACAGAGCTATCTGTAAATTTAGCTTTTACATCTGCATTCGCTCTCCAAACGCCAACATATTCATTTGATAAATTTACTGATGAATATGCACCGTAGGTATAACTTCTTTTTTCTCTCAAATTATCAAATAGTCTAAAAACGCCGCCGCCAAGAATTGTATTGGTAAGATCTAAGATTGGAGCATCTGGATTTTTATGATTTATATATAATGGATAACCAACAACTATATTTGATTGTACAGCGCCATCTCTATTGACTAAAATCACTTGATTTTGTTTTGGTTCGGGAACTTTAGGTAAATTTATTTTTTTAATATTACCTTTTTTCCAGTTTGCAAGATATCTATTCACTAATTGTTCAGCAGTTTTTTTATCAATATTTCCAATGAAAGTAATATAAACATTATTTGGGATAAAGTAATTTGTGTAATAATTTTTACAATCTTCTAATTTTATATTTTTATAGGTATCTTCAGTTGGAACTTCTGAAAATGGATGATTTTCGCCGTAGAACACTTTTCTGCTAACTCTTCTAATTATTGCATTTGGGTTAACATCTTCTGTTTTAAGGTTAGATATAAATCTTTTAATTATTTTATCCATTTCTTCTTGTGTAAAGTTGGAATTTAGTGTTACATCAGAAAATAATTCCATCATTTTTTCAGCATTTTTAGATAATCCGGATATTGAAATAGAATTTGCCGTAGTTCTAAAATCTAAGCCCCAGTAATCTATTTCTTCATTTAATTCATCATTATTTTTTGTTTTGGTACCTGTTGATAAAAGTTCTCCTACAACATTTTTAAGACCAGCTTTAGCAGGATCGAAATACAAATCATATTTAAGGTCTAAATTGATAGATAAAAGAGGCAATCTATCGTTTTTGACAATAATTACATCAATTCCATTTTTAGTAGTGAATTTTTCATATTTACCAAATTCTATTTTAGGTGCTTTATTTGAGTAAGGTCTTATTGATCTATCAATTGGGTATGCAAGAAAAGCAATTAATACAAGGTATATGAGAATAAATTTTTTCATTTCTAAACTCCATCAAATTATTTTTTAGGATTAGGTAAATAGTAAATCAATACACGGTTATCAATGTTCAAGTATTTTTTTGCAACTTCCATTAAATCTTTTTTGGTAACTTTTTCATATTTAGCCCATTCATTGTTAATATTATCTGTTCCACCACCAAAAATATATGAGTCTGCAAGTTGAATTGCAATTCCTTGTTGATTTTTTAATCTATTAACAAAGTCTTTTTCGGTTTGATTTTTAAGTTTTATAAATTCCTTATCGCTTATTTCTTCATTTTTAACTTTTTCTATTTCATTATTTATAGTATTAATAATTTGTTCTAAATCAACGCCTGGAGATGCTATTGTGTAAAATATAAATAATCCTGGATCTTCTAAAAAGAATGGAAATGCAGCAGTTGCAACTGCAATTTGTTGTTTATCAACAAGTTCTTTATAAAGTCTTGAACTATTTCCTTGAGAAAGTAGAGTTGTAAGCATATTTAATGCATAATAATCAGGGTGTGATTGTTCTGGTATATGATAACCTATAACAATTGCAGGTAATTGAATTTTATCGTAAACAGTATCGATAACTTCTTTTTCTTGTTTTGGTTCTCTTACTTCAGGACCAGGTCTATACATTGTTTCTGTGCCGCGTGGAATTTCAGCAAAATATTTTTCAACTAGATTTTTCATTTCTTCGATTTCAAAATCTCCTGATATTGATAAAACTGCATTATTGGGCACATAATAAGTTTTATGGAATCTGTAAAATTCATCTAAGGTTGCTTGTTGGATATCTTCAGCAAGACCTATGGGAGTAACTTTGTAAGGATGCACTTTAAAGGCTGCTTTCATCAAAGATGGTAATAATCTTCCGTAGGGTTGGTTATCGTATCTTTGTTTCATTTCTTCTAATACAACACCTCTTTGAGTTTCAACGCCAATGCTATCAATTCTTAAATGTAGCATTCTTTCAGATTCTAACCATAAAGCTAACTCTGCTTGATTAGATGGTAAAACTTCATAATATACTGTTTGATCGAAAGATGTATATGCGTTTAATTCGCCTCCAGCATTTTGAACAATTTTGAAAAATTCGCCTCTTTTTATGTTTGGAGAGCCTTCAAACATCAAGTGTTCAAAAAAATGTGCAAAGCCAGTTCTTCCTTTGTATTCATTTTTGGCGCCAACATGATAAGTAATTGTTACTGCAACAACTGGAGCTGTTTTGTCTTGATGTAATATTACATGCAAGCCATTTGGTAGATCGTATTCAACAAAATTAATTTTAGGAATTTGTGAAAACAACAAATTGGCAATTGATAGAAATGCCAGAACTAGGAATTTTTTCATTTTTACCTCAATTTTTTTTAAATTAGTTTTTCAAAATTTATTTTATAAAAATTACGAAAAAAAATTATGGAAAAAAAACGATTTGTTCGCAATACATTTGAAGATATTGCTCCCAAATATGATTTTTTAAATAGAGTTCTTAGTCTTGGTATAGATATATACTGGAGAAAGAAAGCTATAAAATTAACTAACTTCAAAGATGGTAATAAAGTATTAGATGTTGCTTGCGGAACAGGGGATTTTTCTATCCTTGCAAAATTTAAACATAAACTTGACATTTATGGTGCCGATTTTTCTCTAAATATGTTAAGACTATACAATAAGAAAAAAAGTTACACACTGGGGAAACTTGTTCAAACACAATCAGAACATTTACCTTTTGTAGATAGTACATTTGATAATATTATTGTTGCCTTTGGTGTTAGAAATTTTTATGATATTCCAAAAGCTTTTGATGAATTTAAGAGAGTATTAAAAAGTGGAGGAAAGGTTACGATTCTTGAGTTTTCTCTTCCCAAAAATAAATTAATTGGTTCGTTATATAAATTTTACTTTAAGAAAGTCTTACCCTTGATTGGAGGAATTGTTTCCGGTAATTTTTCTGCCTATAAATACTTGCCAGATTCTGTTGAAGAATTTGATGAAAAAATAAATCTTGTTGAATTATTAAATAATGCTAAATTTTCTAAAGTTATAAGAACTACATTGAGTTTTGGAATTGTTCAGTGTGTAATAGCAGAAAAGTAATTATTTCGTTATAATATCCTTTTGTTTTTGTTTTTTTGCATTATCCTTTTCAACATAGATAGGCTCATTAGTCCATGGGTTCTTTTCTGTATAATACATTAAAGTAGAATATGTTGAAGGAGTTGGAGTAAAAATTTGAACTTGTTCGGGCAAATGTTTTAAGTTTTTTTGCATATATGATTTTAAGTTATTCATGTTTTTGAGATCACAACCAGGATGTGCCGCAATTATATAATAAGTTAAATATTGCTTTAAATTGTATTTCTGATTGATTTTATCGAATAGCTCCTTAAAATACTTTAAGCTTTTTTGTTCAGGTTTTCCCATTAAGTTTAAAATATTTTCTTCAATATGTTCAGGTGCGATTTTTAACTGTCCAGAAGTATGATATTTGATAATATCTTCCAGATATTTATTAGCGTTATTTTTATCATTTAATATCATATCATATCTTATTCCAGAGGCGACAAATACTTTTTTTATTTTTTTGTTTTCTCTTATTCTTTCAAGTAATTTTATTATATGACTGTGATTAATTTTTAATGCCTTGCAACTTGTTGGAAACAAACAGCGTCTTTCCTTACAGCTACCTTTTGATAATTTTTTATTACATTCAATTTTATACATGTTAGCAGCAGGACCGCCTAAATCACTAATGATACCTTTGAAATCTTTGTGTTTAATAATTTCATCAATTTCTCTAAGAATAGATTTTTCACTTCTTGAAGATATTATTTTGCCTTGATGCACTGTGATTGCGCAGAAATTACACTCCCCGTAACATCCACGATGTGTTGTAACAGAGAATTTGATAGTATCAAGAGCTTTTACTTTGCCATATTTTTTTAATGCTGGATGCAAATCACGTTCATATTCAATACTGTAAATTTCATCCATTTGTGTTTCATTTGGAAAAGGTTGTGGCGGATTTTGTATTACATAAGTACCATTATCATAAAGTTGTTGCAACCCTTTTGCAGTAATTGGGTCAGTATTGTCATAAAAAATTTTGAACATATCAATAAATTTATCTTTATCACTCAATGTATCGTTATATGATGGTAAATCAATAAATTCAGGATTTTTCTCTTTTGAAGAGAAACAAATTCCTCTAATATTTTTCCAATCAATGCAGTTTTGTAATGCATTTGCTAATTCTAAAACAGCAAATTCTCCCATACCGTAGATTAAAATATCTGCCTTAGCATCGAGTAGGATAGATCTGCGTAATTTATTATCCCAATAATCATAGTGGGTTAATCTTCTTAAACTTGCTTCTATACCGCCTAAAACAATGGGTTTTGTTTTTTTGAAATATCTACGAATAAGATTTGCATAAGCGATTAAAGCTCTATCTGGTCGTCTATTATTTAAACCACCTGGGGTAAAATCATCATTATTGCGAAATTTTCTAAGTGGAGTATAGTTTGCAACCATAGAATCTACACAGCCAGAAGAAATTCCCCAAAACAAATTTGGTTCGCCGAATTTTGTAATATCATCTGGTTTAAGTATATCTGGTTGGGAAATTATGGCAACTTTATAGCCGTGTTTGATTAACCATTTCCCAATTAGTGCAGTGCCATTAAAACTTGAATCTATATAAGCATCGCCGGATATTAATATAATATCGAGTGAGTTCCATCCGAGTTGTTTTACTTCTTTCCTGGTAATTGGTATGAACATTATAACATACTTTCTATTTTATTCAAGTTTATATTATTATGACTGGCGTGATAAACAGGAGTTCCATCAATAAAAAATATAATTTGAGGTGATTCGTGTTTAAGATTGAAAATATTTGCTATTGCATTTGAAATATCTCTTTGAGTAATAACATTAATTTTTGTGTATTTAACAGCTTGGTGTTTTATCCATTCATCAAATGCAAATTCCTGAAATTGACTAATAGGGCAGTAAGGACTGTATTTGAAGATAATAAAATTATTATTAGATTTAATTTCGTCAAAAATATCCACAACAACCTCCTTGTAGAAAAAGGGGAAGTCAAAACAATTATAAGATATTTCCAAACTAATTATTATAATCCAATTAGTTGCAAAACTTTTTGACTTCCCTTAAACATAAATTATTTATGATGATGGTGTTTATGGAATCTAGGATATCTAAATTTAATTTTACCATTTAGCATTTCTTCAAATGCAAGTTGATGTGGTTTAAGTCTTTTTTCAAACTCAATAGATATTTTAGCTTGATCCTTATTATTGAATCCGTCAACCTCTTCATCCATTTTAATTTTAGGAAGATTGCTAATTCTGTTATTGAATTCGATTTTGTATAAATCGTTAATTTCTCTTGCTCTTTTTGCTGTAACAACAATAGCTTCATAAATATTGGAAGCGTGCTTTTCTAATTTTTTTATTTCGATAGCTTTGAGTTGCATAGAGCCTCCTCTTATATGATTTTTTCTTGTTTCAAAATTTCTTCAAATTCCTTGATTGCATTATTAAGGTCAACATTTTTAATTACATATTTATATTTATCCTTGAAAGACATTTCATAATCAAATCTTTCTATCCTTTTTTGTATTTTTTCTTCTGTTTCAGTGTTTCTGTTTTTTAATCTTTCGATAACGGCATCTCGTGAAGGTGGTTCAATAAAAATTGTAAGAGCATCTGGATATAATTGTTTTACTTTTTGAGCTCCATTAACATCAATTTCCATAAGAACAGATTTATTTTGAGCAAATGAATCTTCTACAAAAGACTTTAAAGTTCCATAGTAATTATCAAAAAATTTTTCATATTCAATAAATTCATTATTTTTTATTTTTTTATCAAAATCTTCCTTAGTAAGAAAAAAGTAATCAACTCCTTCGATTTCGCCATCTCTTTTAGGTCTTGTTGTAGCAGAAACAGAAAATACAATATTTTGATATTTATTCAAAATATTTTTTATAATGCTCGTTTTACCAGCTCCACTTGGTGCAGATACTAAGATAATATTTGCCATAATTATTCGATATTTGCAAGTTGTTCTTTAATTTTTTCAATTTCTTCTTTAATAAGAACTACATTTTTTAATATATCTTTCGATTCAGTTTTATTCGAAATAGTATTAACTTCTCTTTGCATTTCTTGAGTAATAAAAAGCAATCTTTTAGATACTTCATTATTTGATTTAATGGTTTCTTCGCAGAATTTTATATGGCTTTCTAATCTTACAAGTTCTTCAGTTATATCAGCTTTATCGACAAGAATTGCAAGTTCAAGGTAAAGCCTATCTTCATTTAAACTATAAGATTGTAATAAATTTTGAACTCTTGTTTTAAGTCTATCAAATTTTTCTTCTACAGATTTTTTATTTTGTTTTTCGAAGTTTTTATAAAGTTTCTTAATATTTTTAAGTCTTAAACTGATATCTTCTATAAGTCTTTTTCCTTCAGTTTCTTTCGATTTTACAAGATCCAGAACAGCTTTTTCGAAACAATTTTTTACAAGTGCGCTGACTTCTTGTGTTGTATTTTCATCTTCGTCATTGTAAAAGATATCTTTAAATTCAAGCAAATGTTCAAGTTTTATTGTATCATTAAGCCCTAAGGTAGATTTTAATTTTTCTAAAAGTGTGTAATAATATTTTGCTTCTGTTTCGTTTAATCGAATTTCATCTTTTATAATTTTTTTATCAATTTTAATTTTACTACTAACTTTACCTTTGGTAATGTGCTTTTTTAAAATATCATTTAATTCTAACTCTAAACCAAACAAACTTTTGGGTAATATAATGTTAGTATCAAGAACTTTGCTATTTATGCTTTTAATTTCAATTGATACCTTAAATCTTTCACTTTCAATTTGAGAACATCCGAAACCAGTTAAACTTTTTATCATGATAATAAAGATTTATTGGAAAAAAATTTCTATCTTACAAAAATAATAAATTTATAGAACAAATAAAACTAAAATTTATTTAAAGTATAAGAATTTATCTTCGATAATAAAAAAACTCTTTAATTATAAGAGGTATGAAATGATTGAGGCATTATCAAATGTTTTTAAAGCTTTTATAAATAAAACAAATAGCTTTTTTACTAAAAATAAGAAAGATGAAGTTAGTAATGATAAGTTGGAAATTTCCAATACAGCTAAAGCTTTTGATGTAGTCAATAAAGTATTAGACCTTGGTAATAGTAACAGATTTAGTGAAGCTGAATTGGATAAACTTAATCCAAAAGAAAAAGAAGAGTTTCTTAAAATGTTAGCAAATTTAATGAAAAAGGGTATTGTAGGTTACGAAGTTTTAGAAATTAAAGGTAAACCTGTTAAATACTACATTGTCAATGAAATAGGTGATACCAGAACATACGGAGCAAAGCTTTCTAAAAAACACTATAGTAAATAATTATTTAGTTGAATAGATTTTTACCTTTCTTTTTCTTAAAACAGATTTTATTTTTCTTTGTATCTTTAAATTATCAGTTGTATTTAGAATTGTTGTAAGTATGTTAATAATTTGAAATTTACTCGATGTTTGATTAAAATAACTATCAAATGTTGTAATTAGTTTAAGCATAAGTTTTTCGTTGAAATTATTTTCAATCAGATGGTTAGCATAATCGAGTAATGTATTGGTTATTTTATTTTCCCAGTAAGGTTTAGCAGATAAAATCGCAGGCATACGATCTAATATTAGTAGAGAATATTTAATATTATCACTGTAGAGAAAATTGAAAAATTTTTCGTAATCGTTATAAAAATTATCTTCTTTATCTGCACTCAAAAGGTTAGTAATAACATAAAGGGATGTTAAAATTTTAAGTTCTTGATTGTTTTGAAGTGTTAAAAAAAACAAATCCCAAAAATCGTAAAGCTTGTAAGGAAATTTGTCACTAATTGCTTTTAAGATTGTAATATTATCTCGAGTGTTTTTATCGAGTAATTTATTTTTATCAAAATTTTGAACAATAGAAATTATATTGGCCTTGTCTTCAACCAAATTTTCAATGAAATCATCCGAAAATTTACTGTTCATAATAAACCATTTCTTTTTTGCTAAAATAATAAAAAAATTGATATTTGACAAGAATAATTAAAACAGTGGTTGAGCAAAGTAGTTCGTCGAGTGTGCTCGTAGCGAATGCGGAGAGCGTATCTCGGGTGTTGAGTGTTCCCAGCAAAGCGAGGAACGTTTCGAAACAGCCGCCCCCACTATTCCTCATCTGCTGCTATAATTGTATTCTTATTATAATATAAACTTGATTGTGTAATATTAAATTTATTATTTAATGTTGCACTTCCATCCTTTCTCGTTCAAATATGTTGCAGGTGTGGATATTTCCCGTTCAATGTAAGATTTTTTATTTTGCTTTGCTTTTGGAGTGTAGATAAAAGTGCGTTTGGTGTGTGATTATTTCGTTTTGTTTTGTAATTACAAAATTGATAAAAACAATTTGAAATATCTTATAATTTACTTAATTTTGTTATTCAAAATAATTAAATTCGTTTATGTTAAAAATTAAAATCATGATTAGAGTCCGTTACGGCGAAACTGATCAAATGGGCGTTGTTTATAATGCAAATTATATTAGATATTTAGAAATTGCTAGAACAGAACTACTTAGAAAAGTAGGATTGCCTTATAAAGAAATAGAAAAAATGGGCTATCAACTACCAGTTTATGAAACTTTTATCCGACACAAGCAGCCCGCTCATTACGATGATATTCTTACTATCGAAGCAACATATAAAGAACTTCATTCGCCCGTTGTTCATATTGACTATGTAGTTTATAGAAATGAACATTTAATTTTAGAAGGTTATACAAAACATCCATTTATTAACAAAAACACATATAAACCAACTCGGCCACCTGAGTTTTTTATCAAAACCTTAGAAGAATATTTTAAAGATGATACCGTCCACGATTTAACTAATAAAGAGGTTCACAGTGAATTATTCCTTTGAAATCAAAGAAACTATTATAAGAGCCCTTAACGAAGATGTTAAAACAGGTGATATAACAACAGAGGCTATTTTTACTAATAATGAAATCGGTAAAGCAAAACTAATTGCAAAAGATAGCGGTATTTTAGCCGGTATCGAAATTTTTGAGTTAACATTTAAACTTGTAGATAATAATATTAAAGTTGGAACTTTTAAGAAAGATGGCGAAATTATCCGTAAAGGTGATACTATAGCAACTCTCGAAGGTAGTATTTCATCTATTTTGATTGCAGAAAGAACAGCCTTGAATTTCTTACAACGAATGTCTGGTATTGCAACAACAACAAATATTTTTGTAGATAAAACAAAACATACAAAAGCAAAAATATTAGATACACGTAAAACTGTTCCCGGATTGCGTTTATTGGATAAAATGGCTGTAAAAATTGGTGGAGGAGAAAATCATAGAATTGGACTCTATGATATGTTTCTTATTAAAGATAATCATATCGCTGGTGCTGGCTCGATAACAAAAGCAGTTGAAAAAGTTATAGAATATAAAAAGAAAAATAATTTAAATGCTCTTATTGAAATTGAAGTGAAAAATTTTGATGAACTTAACGAAGCTATGAGTTTACCTGTCGATATCATTATGCTTGATAATTTCTCTATTGCTAACTTAAAAAAAGCTGTTGAAATAGTTCAAAATAAATTTAAATTAGAAGCTTCTGGCGGAATCAATATGAATACTCTTGTTGAGGTTGCTGAAACAGGTGTTGATTATATTTCAATAGGAGCATTAACGCATAGTGTAAAAGCGATGGATATATCTCTTCGTATCGAACAAATATAGTATTTTAAATGTCTATTGCACAAAAACTTAAACAACTTACCAAAGATACTACTATTTATGGAATTAGTACCATTTTAGGTAGATTTTTAAATTTTTTATTAGTTCCATTTTATACTTATGTTTTTTCCCGTGCAGATTATGGAATTGTTGCCAATGTATACTCTTTTATAGCTTTGATGAATATTTTTTACATCTATGGTATTGATGTAGCTTATCTAAGATATTCAACAAATGAAGATGAAAATAAACAAAAAAGAAACTATTCTACAGCGCTTGTTTCTGTTTTTTTTACATCTATCTTAATATCCTTAATAATTCTATTATCTTACAAAAATTATTATTTACTGATAGGTTTAGATGAAAATCACAAACGGATAATATATTACATTCTATTGATTTTGATGCTTGATGCAATTTCTGCAATTCCTTTTATTAATTTGAGATTATTTCGTAAAGCCAAAAATTTTGCATTAATTAAATTTTCGAATATTTTAGTTAATGTTATACTTAATATTGTACTGATAAAATATTTTAAATTAGGTATTGATGCAGTATTTATAAGTAATTTAATAGCATCATTATTTAGTTTGATACTTTTAGCCCCAGATATTAAAAATAATTTTGTTTTGATATTTGATAAAGAAAACTACATCAAGATGATAAAATTCGGTATAGCATTTTTGCCTGCTGGATTAGCTTCGATGATAATTCAAGTTATAGATAGACCAATATTACAACAGATGACAAATCTCGATACTGTAGGATTATATCAAGCAAATTACAAGCTTGGTATTTTTATGATGTTATTTGTATCGGTTTTCCAGTATGCTTGGCAACCATTTTTGCTGGCACATTCTCAAGAAAAAGATTCAAAGCAAGTTATTAGCAAAGTTCTAACTTATTTTACTTTGTTGGGCAGTATTATTTTGATTTTCTTAACATATTTTATATTTTTGATAGCAACTACAAAAATTTTTGGAAAATCTTTAATAGCTTTTAATTATTGGGATGGTTTGTATATAGTACCGATAGTTCTTTTAGGATATTTATTTAATGGAGTTTATGTAGTATTAACTGCTGGAATGTTAATCAAAGAAAAAACTTATTTAGCACCATTATTTACAGGAACAGGTGCACTAGTAAATGTGGTTGCAAACATTTTGTTGATACCTAAATTTAATATCTTAGGGGCGGCATTTGCTACATTTTTAAGTTATTTTGTAATGAGCGTTATGATATATATTGCAAACCAAAAATATTATCATATACAATTTGAAGTTGATAAATTAGTAAAAATATTTATCTTGAACGCTTTATTTTTAAGTGTATTCTATTATCAAATTGATATAATTAAAAGTAGTATTGTTTTACCATTTATTAGTATGTTGGTATTCATTATTCTCATATTTGTTCTTAAAATATTAAATAAAGATATGTTAAAAGTAATTTTGAGGTTAAAATGATTGAAAAAATTACACTAAAATTTAAAAGATTAGACCCTAAATATAATGATATTGAACTTCCAAGATACCATACCCCAGAAAGTGCTGGAATGGATATAAGAGCCGCAATTGATGAACCAATAACATTAAAACACGGCGAAATTGGATTAATTCCAACCAGCCTTGCAGTAGAAATACCCAAAGGTTATGAATTACAAGTGCGTCCAAGAAGTGGATTAGCTTTGCACAATGGAATTATAATTCCTAATTCTCCAGCAACAATAGATTCAGATTATCGCGGTGAACTAAAAATTATAATAATGAATTTGGGCGGTGCTGATTTTGTGGTGCATAGAGGGGATAGAATTGCACAACTTGTAATTTCCAAAATTTATCATGCTGATATAATTGAAACTGATGAACTTTCACAAACAGAACGCGGCGAAGGGGGATTCCATAGCACTGGCAGAAACTAATTTAATAATATAGGGGGCTTTATGTATCATACTACTTTTTCAATTGGCGAAAATATTTATCTAAGACCTTATCAAAAAGATACAGATTTGGATTTAGTCTATTATGGCAAAAATGACCCTTTACTACGAGAAATACTTTTTCACTTCGAACCAATGACAATTGAACAAGTCGCAAAAGAATTGGATACATGGGCTAATGACCCAAAAACTAAACTTTTTACTATATGCGAAAAAAACACAAACAAACCGATTGGACAAACTGCTTTTGTAAGAGTAGATTTAATTAGTCGTGCAACAGTTTTTTATATTGCTATTTATGACTCTGAATATTGGTCAAAAGGTTATGGAACAGAAGCTACAAAATTAATGCTCCAGTATGCATTTGATGTTCTTAACTTAAACAGAGTTCAGTTACATGCACATGTAGATAATGAAAAGGCTGTTAAAGCTTATTTAAAGTGTGGTTTCCAGATAGAAGGCACTTTAAGGGAAGCTATGTATCATAACAACAAATATTGTGATTTTTATGTAATGGGAATTTTAAGAAAAGAATATTACGAGTTATATAAGTAAGGTTTCTGGATTGATTTGATTGACATCTTCATATAAAATTAGCATCAAATCTTCTTTGGATGTTTTACCTTCTCGTATAATTCTTTCTTCCTGGTTGGAAATAGCTTTGTGTATAAAATTTTGGACAGTTCTTGCATTGCCAAAATTTTTATCGCGGTTGTTGTAAAGGTACTCAAAAATATCGTATGTAGCTTGCCATGCTCCTTCATCAAGTTTGTAGCCAGATTTTTCACAAACGGATAAAGCTATTTCAAGCATTTGGCGTGGGGTATAATCTTCAAAAATGAAATAATTTGTAAATCTTGATTGTAAGCCCGGGTTAGTTTCTAAAAATTTTTTCATTTCATCGGGATAGCCTGCAACAATTACAACAAAATCTTCTTTATAATCTTCCATTCGTTTAAGCAAAGTTTCAACTGCTTCAATGCCAAAATCGTTAGCAGATCTTACAAGAGTGTAAGCTTCATCAATGAATAGAGTTCCGCCAAGTGCTTTCTGTATGATTTCATCTGTTTTGATAGCAGTTTGTCCAACATATCCTGCAACTAACTGAGAACGATCAACTTCAACAAGATGACCTTTTTCCAAAAAGCCAAGTGTTTTGAATATATTGCTTAACAATCTAGCGACAGTTGTTTTACCTGTTCCTGGATTTCCTAAAAATACAGAATGGAGATTTTTCCTTATTACTTTTAGTCCTTGTGCTTCTCTTATTTTGGCAACTTTCAAGCTACTAATTAATTTTTCGATAGAAAGTTTCACAGAATCAAGCCCGATCAGTGAATTTAATTTTTTCAATTCTTTTTCTAAAGCATCTTCATCCATAGATATTTGGTAAACAACTTTTTCTTTAGGTTTGATAATTTTTTCAATATCAACTAGTCTGATAGTGACCATATCTTCGGGTTTTCTAATATCCGGAGGAATTTGCAAAAATCTTTTGCTAACATTCATTTTAATTTCTTCAAAGATATTTCTTACAAGTCTCGCATTACCAAAGGATTTATCTCTTGTTCTATATAATTCAATAAAATATTTGTGAAGTTCTTGAAGAGCATTATCTTCAATCTTAAAATCTTCTTTATTTAATAAATTGATAAAAATTGTTTTTAATTCATCTGGAGTATAATCTTCAAAATAGAAATAATGATTAAATCTAGATTTCATTCCTGGGTTTGCTTCAAGAAAGTCATTCATTTCATCGGTATAGCCTGCTACGATAACAATAAATTTTCCTTTATAATCTTCGAGTCTTTTAAGGAGTATATCGATAGCTTCCTTACCAAAATCGTTTGAGTTTCCCTTAGAGAAAAGAGAATAAGCTTCGTCGATAAATAAAACTCCGCCTAAGGCATCCTGTATTACTTTATCTGTTTTCTGTGCTGTTTCTCCAACGTATTGACCAACAAGACCAGCTCTATCAGTTTCAATTAAGTGACCTTTTTCTAAAATTTCCATAGCGTGAAAAATTTTTGCTAAAACTCTTGCAACAGATGTTTTACCTGTTCCGGGGTTTCCTAAAAATACACAATGATAATTAATATTATCAGATGATTTAAGCCCTAATTTTTTTCGTTCATTAATATATTCAAGATAAGCAACAAAGTCATTTATTGTTTCTTTAACTTTTTTTAACCCTACGAAATTATCCAATTCCTTTAAGACTAAATCAATTTGGGAAAGTTTAAGCTTTTCAAAATCTATTTCCAATTTATCATCGCTGGTAAATAACAAATGTTCTTTACTGTAAAGAGGTAAATCCATTGATAAGTTACTATCATCATCAATTATAATGTCATCTCCAATAGCAAAATTTTTGGAAAAAATCAATTTATCTTCAGTATAAAGTTCAACTGTAAAATTAGAGCCTTGCAATATTGAATTATCTTGTCCTAAATTAGTATCAAAAATTATTTTATTCCAGGATGGTGACAAAGTGAAATTTAGAGATTTTTCATCATAGATTGTATTATCACACTTCCCAACAATTTTAAGATTAATAGAATGATTTTGAGTTAATTCTGGTGAAATTTCAACAGCAATATCAATTCCAATGTATTTTAATACTGGGTTGATTTGGCTAAAATAAACTTTTTGATTGTTTAATATATTATCTAATAAGCTATAAATTTTTATATCAATAATTTTAATTATTTCATTATTTTCAATATTGTTTGTAAGAGGTTGTTGCAAAGTTTCAGTTTCACTTTTAACTCCAAGTAAAGAAAGCAATTCATCTTCAGATAAAACAGTATTAGAGAGATTATCATTAGATATTTTAGGAGATATTATTTTATTTTCTTCTATTTTTGCAATAGTTTTTTCTGGTTGCAATGTTAATTTTTGGGAAGATGAACTAAGAAATTTTTTAATTATTTGCTCTAAGTTAGTAATTGAGAGGTTGTATTTTTGTTGTATATTGTAATTAATTTCTTTAATTTCATTAGTATTAAGAAGTATATAATTAGGTGTGTTAAAAAGTTCATTTAATTTATCAAATTGGTATAAGTTTACTAATGAGTTTATATATAACTTTTGAATTTCTGGGTGGTTTTTTTGATATAAAACATTAAAAAATAATTGATCATATAACCATAAAATAAACCAATACTCACCTTTTTCAAAAGCAATTATAGCTTGATCAATTAAAAAACCAACATTATATCTATAATTATTAAAAATATCTTCAATATAACCGGCAGGATAACCAAACCACTTTTTCATTTGAAGAATATCAGAATTAGTAACAAAATTACATACTTCATTTGAAAAATAGCTGTAGGCTTCATAATACTCATGTAAGTAAGCATGTATTCTTGATTTTAAGATTTTTGCCCAGAGACTATATTCGGTATTTTTTTTTATA
The DNA here is from genome assembly GCA_035361425.1 of Ignavibacteriales bacterium. Taxonomy (GTDB): domain Bacteria; phylum Bacteroidota; class Ignavibacteria; order Ignavibacteriales; family DAOSCP01; genus DAOSCP01. Next base: position 84,271 of record DAOSCP010000005.1, read on the forward strand.
GCTACATCAACATATTCCAGTGCTTTTTCAAAATTAGAAACTCTGTAAAGGATATAAGAAGAAATCAAATAATGAAATGAATTAAAGTTTTTGAAGCTAGATTTATTTAAAAAGTTAATAGATTCGTTAACAAAACCATTTTCAAGTAATGCCCACGATGTTAAAAGTAAGTAATTATTATCTTGTTGACTCTCTTGATTTAAAAGACAAATTTTTAGGGCTTCGTTAAAATTATTATTCCAAAGTAGATCTAATACTGTATTGAAGTTAAAGTTATAATTGCTCATTTGAATAAAAATAATAAATGCTAATTATAATTATGCAAAAAAAAAACTTTTTTAGCAAATATTTTTATATTGTTATAAATTTTTTTAAATTTCAATTCTAGTTAAACAATTTTTTAATGGCGCAGAAAGTTAACATATCTAATTCTATTAGTAAAACAATATTATTTGAAAAAAAGAGTAATACAGTTTATTATGAATATTGTGATAAATTAGAACTTGATAATAACAGCATGGTTACTATCAAGGGAGCAAAGTTTAAATTAGCGGCAATAAATAATTATATTTTAAATTACCTAATTTCATATAATATTTCTACAAATTATATTGGTATCATAAAAAGAAATACTTTATCATTCGAAAAATTTGAGCTTTTGCCCGTATGTATTAAAGTAATAAATACTGTTAATAAAAGAATTGCAAAAATATTTAATCTGGTAGAGGGAACAAGTATTCCTTTCCCTGTTTATGAAATATACTTAGTAAGTGATAAAAATAATTTAATAACCGAGAGCCATTTAATATCACTCAATATTTGTAGCGTTAATGATATTAAATCTATAACAAGAATTGCATCAAAAGTAAATGCTGTTTTAAAGGTTTTTTTTGAAAGAAGAAATATTGTTTTAAACGAAATGTTTTGTTACTTTGGAAAAAATGAAGACAAATATTTTGTAGTTGATGATTTTACGCCACTGAGTTTAAAAGTTACGCCAATACATCAAAATATATTGAAATTTAATACATCTAGAATTATTAAAGAAACTCATATGAATGAATACTTGGAATTTTTTTATAATTTGATAACTACTAACAAATAGGGATTATTTATGATTACACATTATGGTATTAAGACTGTAATTATTATTTCTTTTTTATCTTTAATTTTTATTTTATTATCAGTTTTCTTGAATAATAATATTGTAAAAGGAATACTAATTGCAGTCTCCGTTATTTTATTTTTATTTACACTATATTTTTTTAGAGATCCAGAAAGAAAAACAGAAAGCAAGGAAAATGTGCTAGTTTCACCAGCAGATGGAAAAGTTATTGTAATCAAAAAAGTACAGGAAAATTATTTCTTAAATGAAGAATGCTATCAAATATCTATATTTATGTCGCCACTTAATGTACATGTAAATAGAATACCATTGGATGGTAAGGTTGAATATGTCAATTACTGTTCTGGTAAATACTTGGTTGCAAGCCACGATAAAGCATCACTCGAAAATGAAAGGAATTATATAGGTATTACAAACGAAAAATATGGTAAAGTTCTTTATACTCAAGTTGCTGGTGCTTTAGCAAGAAGAATAGTTTCGGAGTTAAAGAAAGGGGATATAGTTAAAAAAGGAGATAGGTTTGGTATGATTAAATTCGGAAGTAGAGTTGATATTTATGTGCCACTAAAATGGAATATATTAGCAAAAGAAGGCCAAAAGGTTTATGCTGGTATTACTGAAATTTGTGAGGTAACACAATAATGAAAATAAAAAATTATATACCTAATTTCATCACATCATTAAATATGCTTTCTGGTTTTATTGCGATTATATTAACATCTCAAAATAATTATAAATTAGCTATAATTTTTATTTTGTTAGCAGCACTTTTTGATGTACTCGATGGATTGTTTGCTAGATTTTTAGATTCTACCAGCAAGATAGGTGTTCAACTTGATAGTTTATCAGATTTAGTAAGTTTTGGAGTTGCTCCTGCATACTTATTGTATAATATAAAATTATATGAATTAGGTTACGTTGGTGCTATAATAAGTGGTTTTTTTATGCTAATGGGAGGATTTAGGCTTGCTCGTTTTAATGTTCAGCTTGTTGGGTTTAATAAAGAATATTTTAATGGAATTCCAATTCCTACAGGAGCAATCTTGTTATTGAGTTTTGTTTATAATTTTTATATAATAGATAGTTATGATAACAATTTTATCTTCCTAAATAATTACTTAATTGTTTTATATACGTTATTTGTATCTTTGATGATGGTAAGTAATTTCAAATATCCTACAATTGCAGTATTATTGAAAAATTCAAGAATTCCTACATTTCTTTCAATATTATTTGGTATAATATTTGCAGTTTTATTTATTATTACTACAGGTAAATTTGTTTTTTATGTTTTTGTTCTTTATCTTATATATGGTTTAATTTTTTCTTTAGTAAATGGGAAAGAAAATGTTTAGTAATATAGGCTTTACGGAACTAATTATTATAATGATTATAATTTTAATTTTTTTTGGACCCAAAAAAATTCCAGAATTAGCGCAGAGTATTGGTAAAGGTATTAAGGAATTTAAAAAAGCAATGGCTGATATGAAAGATAATGTTGATGCTAAGGATACAAAAAATGAACAAAAAGATGATAACAACAAATAACGAGTTAATTTATGAAAGCATATGAATTTATTACTAATGTGAAAAAAAATCTAATTGAAATTCCTGAAGATATAAAAATTATGGAAGGTAAAAGAGTTAAAATTATAATGTTAGTTGAGGAAGAATTACCAAAAGATGATTTTCTTTCTAATTTGTTAGAAAAACCTTTAAATGTAAAATTAGATTTACCTAACAAAAGAAGTAATCTATATGAATAAAAATTTAATATTTATCGATTCAACTATTTGGGTTAATGCCTTAATTAAAAATCAAGATAATGAACAAAAACACGAAATTGCAAAAAATCTAATTAAAGAACCCAATAATATTATAGTTTCTACTCAGGTAATAAATGAGGTAAATTATATTTTTCTTAAAAATATCAAATTTTTTGAAAAATATTCTGCAAATTTAATAAATAGTTTTTATTTTAATTATAGAGTAGTTAATTTAAATAAAGAAATATTGTTAAAGGCTTCTGAATTAAGAAATTATTATAATTTTTCTTTTTTTGATAGTATTGCTATTGCTACCGCTTTAATAAATAATTGTAGTTTAATGTACTCAGAATTTTTCGAAGAAGAATTGATAGTAGACGCTAAATTGAAAATAATTAATCCATTTGCAAAATATGAGTGAAAATAGTTTGTTAAAAAAAATATTTAGTTTTAAAAAAGTAGATGAAAATCTTTCCGCTGAAGAATATTATGAAATAGGTTTTGATTTTTTAGCGCAATATGAAAAAGAAAAAGCTAAATATGCGTTTGAAAAATCGATAGAAAACGATCCTAATTTTATAAAAGCATACCAACAGTTATATCAAATCCATCTAGAAGATAATGATTTTGAGAGTGCAAAAGATTATCTTGAAAAAATTATTTCTATAAAAAAAGATCCACACATATATTTTAATTTAGCAAAATTATATTTCCATTTAGGAAATGAAGATTTAGCTTATAAAAATTTTTATAACTCTTTTATTATTGATTTAAAAGCAAGATATGATGTTGACGAGTATATTAACAAAGCTAAAGATCTTATTATAAAAGTTCTAAACGATATTGCTCAAGAAAATTCTAGTAACTCTGAAATTAAAATATTGTGTTTAGAAAAAATTATACAACTTTTCCCACAAGAATATGGCTTTATACTTGAAATAGCACTTATATATTATGAAAATGCAAAATATGACAATGCTTTACAATATTTAAATAGATTAATAAGAAATACAAAAGAATTTCCTAAAGCGTATTATTATTTAGGTTTAATATATAAAAAGAGAACCAATTTCCAGTTAGCTATTGAAAACTTTGAAGAGTATTTAAAATCTGATCCTAATAATAGTGATGTATTGGTTAATTATGCTATATGTCTTTATGAAAACGGGAAGTCAGAAATTTCAATACAATATTTTAACCGTGCAATTGAATTAAATCCTAAAAACATTGATGCTTATGTATATTTATCTAAAGCATACATGGAAAAAAAAGAATATGATAAGACCGAAAAAGTTTTAAGAAATGGATTAGTGGTTGAACCGGATAATATACAACTTAAACAGCAATTAGGTTTTATTTTTTATTATACAGAAAAATATTCTCAATCTATTGAGTTTTTCAATGAAATCGTCAAAGAACATCCGGAAAATATTAAAATTCAAGATTTTCTTGGCAAATCTTATATTAAAAATGAAGATTATGATAATGCTATAAAACGATATCATGAAATTATAAAAATTGATCCTCAATATTTCAAATCTTATTCAAGTCTTGGGCTAATCCATAAAAAAAAGAAACAATATGATAATGCAATTAAATATTTTCTCTATGCTTTAAAAATCAGTAATGTGTTTTTCCCGGAATTACTTAAAAGGGCTGAAGAATTAAATAGTAAACAAGAATATTATCAATTACTTGATGTTTACAAAGAAATTATTGAACATTATATAGATTTAAATACAATATATGTAAATATCGGTGCGCTCTACAAAGAGATGGGGCAAAAAGAAGAATCTCTTAAATATTATCAAAAAGCTATAAATGATAAACCTGAACTTGCCAATATGTATCTTAAATTAGGTAAGCTTTATTTAACAACTAATAACTTAGATAGAGCATTAGAAGCATTAATTAAATCACAACAAGCTAATCCTTCATTACCTGATGTATATGTCAAACTTGGTAACTGTTATTTAGCAAAAGATAATTTTAACAAAGCTATTGAATATTACAATAGAGCATTAAATATTAATAAAAATTTTGTTGAAGCAAGTTTGCAAATGGCATCTGCATATTTGAAAAAACAACAAATTGATAAGGCAACAGAAATTTATAAAAAAATATTAGAGCTTGATCCAACTAATTTTGCTGCTTCAATGAATTTAGCTAACACATTTATGAGAAGAGATCAGGTTGATAAAGCTATAGATATATATTTAAATATTTTAATTAATTATCCTGATAATGTAGTTGCTTACTATAATTTGGGTCTTGCTTATATGAGAAAAGGTAATTATAATAATGCTATGGAATGTTTTGAAAAGATTATACAATTGGATCCTAATAATGAAAAAGCATACTTTAATATTGCCAAAATCTATCAATCTAATAACAATGTTGAAAAAACTATAGAATTACTAGAAAGATGTATTGATATTAATACAGATTTTGAAGATGCTTATTATGAATTAGGCCAAATTTATCTAGGTATTCAATATTATGACAAAGCTATTGCTGCATTTGATAAAGTGACGCAATTAGCTCCTAATAAAGATTATGGCTACTATTTCTTGGGAGTTGCTTACGGTAAGAAAAATAATGAAGCACTTAAAGCTGAATATTTCAAAGAGGCTGCCGCTTTAGGTAATCAAACAGCATATAAGTGGCTAAAAGAAAATGGATATATATAATTTATAAATTGTTGATGTAATTTTCTATAATTTCGGATATTATATTTTTGTTGATAGGCTTTGTTAAGTAAGTTAAGGCTTCATCGTTTATAAACTTGGGTATTATAGTTTTTTGTGCATCGAGGGCGCTAATAATAATAACTTTTTTGGATTTAAGAGAATTATTCTTTTCGTAGTTTCTAAGTTTTTCTAAAAATTCAATTCCGTCCATTTCAGGCATCATTATATCTAAAAAAATTATATTATAGTAATCGTAATCATGGCTATTAATAAGCTCATAGGCTTCAACTCCATTGGAAGCAATATCGTAATTGCCATAGTTTGAAATAATTTGTTTTAATAGTAACTGAGCTGTAGTATCATCTTCAATAATTAGAAATCTCATATTATCACATTTTATTTTATACTAAATTAAGAAAAATTTATATAAAAATCAAGCTAAAGAGTTTAAAAAATAAATAATTTCGTCCAAATTATAAATTTTACAGTGAGCATTTAATCTAATAGCTTCTCTTGGCATACCAAAAACTACACAACTATTTTCATCTTGGGCTATTGTAAATGCACCGGAATTTTTGAGTTCTAATAATCCTTGTGCGCCATCATCTCCCATTCCAGTTAGTAAAATACCAATACAATTTTGTGCCGCAGCTCTAGCGGCAGACCTAAAAAGTACGTCAACAGAAGGACGATGCCGTGATACTAATGGTCCATCTTTAATTTCTAAAAAGTAAGTTGTATTATTTCTTTTGATAAGTAAATGTTTATTTCCTTTTGCAATAAAAACTTTACCTCTTTTTACAATATCATCATTTTCAGCTTCTTTAATTTCTAGTTTTGAAAGTGAGTTTAATCTTTTAGCAAAAGAGAAAGTAAAATTTTCTGGCATATGTTGTGTTACTACAATACCTGGAACATTTGGTTTTAAATGAGTAAAAATATATTCCAAAGCATCAGTACCACCTGTAGATGAGCCTATGACTATAATTTTATCAGTTTTTATAACATTTGTATTGGTTGTAGGTTTTTCGAGTATAACATCTGCAGATAATTTTGGTTGTATTTCTATGTTAAAATTAAATTTTTTTGTTTTAGCTATACTTGCTGCTTTGATGGCATCCAATATTAATGTTTTTGATTCTTCATAAAATGCTTTGTTGGCGATTTTGGGTTTTGCAATAATTTCAACAGCGCCTAGTTTTAAAGCACTAAAATAATTTTCAGAAAATTTATCTACATAGCTCGAGCAAACAACAAATGGAATGGATTTTTTTTCTTTTACCTTTTTGATAAAAGTTAAACCATCCATATTAGGCATTTCAATATCTGTAACAATTACATCAACATTGTTATTTTCTAAAAATTGTAATGCTGGGAGGGGATTTGAAAATGTTGCAATTAGTTCATATTGAGAAGTATTTGCTAAAATTTCTTTAAATGATTCTCTGACTATAGCAGAATCATCAACGACTATTATTTTAATTTTTTCCATAAAATTTATTTTATTATTTCTACTTTTAATTTGCCTGTTTGAACATCAAAATAAAATTTTCTTGCTTTTGTTTCTCCTACGTCAATGAAATGTGGTCTAAGACCATACTTTTTTAATGTATTCAAAGCACTTTGATAGTTTAATTCACCAATAGATGAATTTTGCGATGATGCCGATTGTAATAAGTTACCACCCCCAACTAAAGCAATATAAGCTTTTTTTATATCAAGGTTTTTACTTTTAAATTCTCTTACCATTTTTTCAATTGCACAATTTACATATCTAGTATCACTTAAACATCCTAATTGACATTCTTTTTGTTGGCATTGTGGTAAAAATCCGTGACAGAAACAACCATATTTATTTGTTTTATCGTAAAATATTATGCCTAAGCATGAACCTAAAACACTATATACAATACCTTCTTTTGTTACTGTCAAATACTGTCCTATATCTAAAAAAAATTTTTTCATAATCTTAATTTATAAATTGTGTTTTGCATTCTTATTAAATTTAAATTTTTATTTGTAATAGTTTCTGAATGACCTAAAAATAAAATTGATTTTTCATGCATAAAATTAATAATTTTTTTTAAAATAGAAAATTTCATATTATCGTCGAAATAAATTAATACATTCCTAAGAAAAATAACATCAAATTTATGAGGAAAATAAAAATCTGAGGTTAGATTTAACTTATCGAAAACTATTAATCTTCTGATTTCAGGGACAATTTTAAAAAGATTAGGGTTAGATTTTGAAATCATAAAATATTTTTTTAATATTTCGGGAGAAATATTTTTTAATTTATCTGATTCATAAATTGCGTTTTTCGCAATTTGCAAAACTTTTTCCGATATATCTGTAGCTAAAATGTTAAAGGAAAAATTGAATTGGTTTTGTAGTTCACTTAAAGTAATAGCTATTGTATAAGGTTCTTCACCTGTAGAAGATGCTGCACACCAAATCTCAAAATATTTTTTAGTCTTTTGTTGATATAAAATATATTCTTTAAGAAAATCAAAATGATAAGGCTCTCGGAAAAACTCAGTTGTATTTGTTGTTATAGCATCAATTATAGCATTATGATGATGATGTAATAATTTATTGCTAATAAAATCTGAGGCTAAGGTATTGATATTATCATATTTTAGTATTTTTGCCACTTTTTGTAAGCGGCCTTCAACTAAAATTCTTTTATCTTTTGTAAGATTGATTCCACAGTGAGACTTAATATAATCACAAAAGGAATTGAAAATATTATCTTTAAGTTTGTAAAAATTGTTATCCATCTTTTAAATATAATTCATTACTTTTTTTCATATTGCTTAAAGTGTTAATTAGAATTTTTTTTATATCACCAGTAATAGGATTGCCATGCCCAGGATATATAATTTCAATATCCAAAGATAGTAGTAATTCAATAGAATTAATATATTCATTGGTAAATGTTCCACCTATTGAATTTATTATTACCTGTAAATCACCGCAAAATAAAGCTTTGCTTTGGGGGCAGTAAACGGAAATTGAATCAAAAGAATGTCCTGGGGTATGGTATATAACAGCTAATTCATCTCCAATTTTAATTATTTCGTTATGTTTAACTAGTATATCAGTAAAATCTAATTTTGCGTAACTTAATACAACCGGATTGAATTCTTTTTTGATTTCAGCCAAAGCTTGGATATGATCGAAGTGAGAGTGTGTAATAATTACTTTTTCTATAGGTTTTTTACCGACGCCAGTGCTATAACCTCTAACAATATTGATAATATTCTTATCTGCACCTGTATCAATAATAGCATTTACATCATCAATTTTATTCCAAAAACCACGAATAAGATATACATTTGATGAATAAATATTTGGATTTAAATTAAGTTTATCGATTTTCATATTTATACTTTTTTTAATATTTGTGCATCACTTGTAAGTAATTCAAATTTATGTGATAATTCTTGGGGTAACTTTTGAGTTTGTTCAGTTACAAAAAGACCGTCATCTATTAGTGTATTATAAAACATTTGAATTACTTTTATTCTCTGTTCGTATGAAAAGTGTAACAAAACATTTTTACATAAAATTAAAGAAAAATTATCATCAATTGGTTTGTATTCTAATAAGTCATGCTTATAAAAAACAATTTTATTCCTAATTTCATCAATAATTTGATATTTATTATCATCTAGTTTAAAAAAATACTTAGATAAATAGTTTTCTGGTATACGAGCAATTTCTTCCCACGAATAAATTCCATTTTGAATTATAGTTCCAAACTGGTTGGAAATATCTATATCAGTGCATACTATTTTAACATTATTAAATGAAAATTTGTTCATTTTTTCGGCAAGTAATATAGCGAGTGTATAGGGTTCAGGTCCATTAGCACAGCCAGCATCCCAGATTTTAATTTTACTTCTACCAGTAACTAAAGGTAATAAGAATTCAATTGCTCTTTCTAAGGTATGAATATCTCTAAAAAAAAATGTAAATGCCATATTATACTCTATTTTATTTTTGCAAAACCTTCGCCAAAAACTCCAACAGTATGATTAATTGATATAAAGGCATTGGGGTCTATTCTTTTGACTATTTTAATAGTATCATGTAATTCAACTCTTCGAATGACGGTAACAATAATTTCTTTGTCTTGTTGAGTGTACCACCCTTTACCATACAAAATTGTAATACCACGCCCGATTTCTTCAGATATGGCATTACAAATTTCTTCGGGGTGATTACTAAATATAAATAACTGATAAGATTGTTGGAAACCTTCAAGAACAAGATCCAGTGCATATGTGCCAATTGCCAACGCAACATAACCATATACTAATTTTTCAACATCACGTATTACAAAATAGGAAAGAGCAATTATAATTGCGTCAATATAAAGGAATATTGTTGCAGTTTTTATGTTTTTATATTTAGAAATAATTAGTCCTATAACATCAGTTCCACCTGTGCTACCACCTTCATGAATGCATAACCCTACTCCAGCACCCATTAATGAGGCACCAATAACGGTTGCTAAAAAATTATCTTGCACAATTGGTTCTTTAACTAAATATTGAAATAGACCCAAGAAAAAAGACATTACTGTTGATATATAAAATGTTTTGATTGCAAAGTGTACACTTAATATTCGTATGGAAATTATTAAAAGAATCATATCCATTATAAAATAAGAAATACCAATTGGAATGTTTAAAGAGTAATATAAAATTGTAGAAATACCACTTAATCCACCACCTATGATTTTAGCTGGAACTAAAAAAATTGCAATTCCTGCGGCAGTGATTATTAATCCTATTGTTACTATCACATAAGATCTAACTATATCGAATAATTTTTCTTTTGTTACCATATAACCATCACCTTATTTTGTTGATAATTTCCTTAATTTAAATACACCACCAGAGATAAATTTATTTCCACCTTCATAATATTCTGGATAAGCAACATAATTTTTATTATTGTGATAAATTAACCATTTCATCTCTTCTCCTTCAGAAAGCCCATCCTTATTAGTTGTTGTTGGATCATCACTCCAAACTGTTAAAGCTTCGTTTTGATTTTTCCAAATGATTTTACCACAGCAAATTAATGAATCGTTTTTTGAATAAAATACACCTATCATATCACCACTGGAAATATTTTCATTATTAATGTAAATTTCTGTTGTATCCTTAATGATTGCTATAATATGATTGTTTTGCGTAGTTTTTACATTCCAAGAAATATTGATATTCTGTTCTTGTTTTGTGTTTTCAAGAGAATTATCTTTACAAGAAATTAAAATTATTAAAAATAAAGATAATAAAATTTCTAATTTTTTCATAATAACTCCTTTTTATCTTAGTAATTTTCTAATTTCTATTTCATTTTCTAAAGAACTAATTTGTTTGAAAATTTCGTCATTGTTAGAGATAAAACTATTTAATTTTAATTTTAATAAATTCGTTTCTAATTGAGTTAAGGTTAAACCCTTATAAATAGGGTTTTGAAGCAATTCAGCAATGAAAATTGAATAATTATTTTTATTTGTTGATATTAGAGTTCTTTCTTTACCACGAGTTACTGCAACATAGGCAAGTCTTCTTTCTTCTTCTAATTCTTTGTGATCATCTGGTTTATCTTTAACTAAATTGAAAATTACAGTATTTAAAAATTCATTCCCTTTTGTGCTGTGAATAGTAGTAAAAGTAATTTCGTCATTATTAGAATTTTTATTACTGTTATTAATTTCAGAATTATTTAAGAATTCAAAAAAATTATAAATATCAGGAAATTCTCTGGAAAGATCTAAAACAACATCGAATATAATTGCTTCGGGTGCTTCATCAACATCTAATATTTTAAATTGTTCTTCGTAAAATTTTTTTAGTTTAAATGTTTCATCAAGTAGTTTTAATAATTCGTAAGAGGTTAAATCCTTTAAGTATTTTTGTAGCGAATTTATTTTTTCTCTAAAATTATCCAATCTTTGATTATCTTTTGAATCATCGGAATAATAATTATTAAATGCATTAATATCTTTAATTGCAAAGATTGTTGAGTGCTTTAAATATTTAAGAGGTCTAAATAAAATTCTTTCAAAATCTGATGCCGAGGCAAAATTTGGATGCAATAACACAGTCATATAAGATAATATATCTGTTACAGGGCCACTTTTAAGTAAAGTTTTATAATTTACAGGTGAATGTGGTATATTTTGCTTATCCATATAAATTGCTATCGGGAAAGCATAAGCATGGAATCTATAAAGAATAGCAAAATCACTCCATTTGTAATTATGTTCATTTTTAAGTTTTATTATTTCGTTAGTTAAATCAATAGCTTGCTGCCATATAGAATTAGAAAATTTAACATTAATTTTCCCATCTTTTGATTTTGCAAATGGCTTGATATCTTTATCAATTCTATTTTTATTATATTTTATTAACCTATTTGCATGATTCACAATTTCTTTGCCACAACGGTAATTATATTGTAAAATAATGGTATTGCTTGTTGGATAATAATTTTCAAAATTCAAAATATATTCAAGTTTAGCGCCCCGCCAACTATAAATCATTTGGTCATCATCGCCTACAACAAAAATATTTTCGTTAGGTTTTGCTAATATATTTAATAAATTGAACTGAGAGTCATTCAAATCTTGAAATTCATCTACCAAAATATAATTGTATTTATTATTGATTTTCTCTAGGTAATCTTTATATGTGATAAGTATTTTCAATGCAAGATAAATCATATCATCAAAATTGTAGAATTGATGTTTTTCGACTAATTCTTGATATTTATTGAAAAAATTATATATATTAAAGTAATGACCATTTATTTTAACAATATCATTAGGCTTTAATTGTTTAAGACCTGATTTGATATTGTTAACTTCATAAATAAAATTTTCAACAAAATTTTCTATTCTGTTAGCAGGAATATCGCTAATTTCCTTTAGAGTGTTTTTAATTATATTGCGATGGTTGTAATGAGAGTTATCAAGATCCAATGGCCAATTAAGTGTATCTCTGATTATTTCGTAACCAAGGGCGTGGAATGTTTTTACACAAATGTTATCTGTCCATAAATTATTTTTACTTTCGATATTAAAAAGACTTAATCTTTCCCTTATTTCATTTGCGGCTTTTTTATTAAAAGCTAAAACTAAAATTTCCGAAGGATGAATACCATTATTTAATAAGTTGACAATTCTTGTAATTAAAGTTTTAGTTTTTCCTGCGCCAGCTGGTGCTAAAACTCTTATAGGGCCGTTGATTGCATTGACAGCTTGTTGTTGGTATTCATCTAATTGATTATCATATTGTATTTGGTGAATATTGGATAAAAAAGTATCAAGACTTAAGGTAGAGGAAATAATTGCTTTGAGGTTATTTGCAGTAAGTTCAATAAATTTAGGATTGGTATTCGAAGATTGTTTATATCTTACATAATTAATGCTATAAGTTTTGTTATTAAAAGTAATTTCTAAAATATATTCTCTTGTTATGTTTATTGAATGATTGATAGAATTAACATCGAGAAAAGTTGTAAAATTTAGTATAGGTAAAGGGTATAGATGAAAAGACTTACTGTTAACTATGATATTATCGTTGATAATTAATTGTAATGCATAATTCAAATATAATCTATATATAATTTCATTTAAATCGTGGCTTATAGATAAATTCGAAATTTTAGTTAATTTATTTAATTGTTCAATATCATTTATTTGTATGAAATAAAGTGCATTTTTGTAATGCAGGTTAAATATAATGTGAAATAAATTTTTGTAATTATTTGGTTGTAAATTAGATATATCGGTAAGATTGATAAAATAAGCTTCAGGATATTCTTGAGCTAAAGTGTTATAGTTATCTGATATATATGAAGTTAAATCAATTAATTCAATGTTGTTTTCTTTACATAGTGTTGTTATTCTATTTAAAATGTTTTTTTCTTCAAAAATTAACCCAAACTTTTTACCATAATAATATTTAAAGTTTTGTATATAGAATTCAATCATAAAGTATTTTAAATTATAATAATTATGCAAATTTAACAAATAATTATTATCTTTGAAAAAAGAATTTTTTAAATTATGACAGTTAGAGAATTTCAAAAACAGTTTGGAATTATAGGAAGTTCGCAAGAGTTAAAGAATATCATTATTACTATAATGCAGGTAGCAAAATCGGATGTTTCTGTTTTGCTTATTGGAGAAAGTGGTACAGGAAAAGAAGTTTTTGCAAAAGCAATTCATAATTCTAGTCATAGAGCGTCTAATAAGTTAATTAGTGTTAATTGTGGTGCTATACCAGAAAATTTATTCGAAAGTGAATTATTTGGACATGTTAAAGGATCTTATACTGGTGCTATTGACAACCGTAAAGGATATTTTGAGCTTGCAGATGGTGGAACTCTATTCCTGGATGAAATAGGTGAAATGCCTTATCATCTTCAAGTAAAATTATTAAGAGCTATTGAATATAAGGAATTTTTAAAGGTAGGTGCAGAAACGGTTACTAAAGTTGATGTTAGAATTATTGCTGCCACAAACCGAGATTTAGAAGAAGAGGTTGAAAATAAAAGATTTAGGAAAGATCTTTATTATAGACTTAAATCTGTAGTTATTCATATACCCCCGCTAAGAGAAAGAAAAAGCGATATAGATGAATTGGTATTTTATTTTCTTTCTCAGTATGCAAATAAAAATCATATTGAAGAAATATCAATTACCGATGAAGCTAAAGAATTACTAAGAAATTATCATTGGCCTGGTAATGTAAGAGAATTAAAAAGTGTTATAGAAACGGCTTGTGCCTTGAGCAATGACTATGTTATTACTGATAAACTTTTATATAAATTATTGAGAATTGACACTTCAATTCAGGTAGTTGGGAATAATCTACCAAAATTAAGCAGAAATTTCGAAAGTAGAAATTTTGAAGAATCTATTGAAAAAGATAGTCTTTTACCAATAAAAGCTGCTCTGGTTGAAATTAAAAAAGACTTAATTGATTTAAAGTTGGCAATTAAAGAAATTATGCAAAGACAAAACTCTCATAAAGTTGATGATGATTATATTCACTATGACGAGATTACTCCAATTAAAGAACTTGAAAAAAGAGAAATATTAAAAGCTTTAAATTTAACTAAATGGAATAAAAGACTTACCGCAAAATTGCTTGGTATTAATGAAAGAACATTGTATAGGAAATTAGATGAATATAATATTAAATAAAGTTGTGAAATTTTTATTGATAATTTTAAGCTTTACACTTTTGTCTTGTTCATATTCTTTTACTGGAGTTTCATTATCGCCTGAATACAAAACTTTTGGTATTTCAATTGTTGAAGATCGAACTAACTCTGCAGAGCCAAATTTGGCAGTATCATTAAGAGAAAAAATACAATCAAAATTTATTGAGGATAATACACTTTTATATGTTGATGCAAATAAAGCAAATTTAGTTTTTGATATTTTTATTACAAATTTATCTGATCAGTTCCTTAGCATAGAAGCAGGGGAAAATGTATCTGCTAAAAAAATAATCATATCTGTTAATGTTATTTGTTATGATATGATAAATAATAAAAAATTCTTCGAACAAACCTTTACCAACTTTCAAGAATACGACCCAAGAGGTAATTATTTAGTTGAAAGGAAAAACGCAATTGAAAGCGTTTTCGAAAAAATTTCTGAGGATATTTTACTCAGAACAGTTTCTAATTGGTAACAATTTTGTAAAAATCAAATATTTTATTTATATTTCAAGTTTATAAAAAATTAAGGTGTAACAATGAAATATAATTTTTCTGAAATTGAAAAGAAATGGCAAAATTATTGGGCAGAAAAGAAAGTTTACAAAACAAATTTTTCTGATACAGAAAAAAAATACTATACACTTGTAATGTTTTTATATCCTTCTGGTGCAAAATTACATTGTGGGCACTGGTATAATTATGGTCCAACCGATTCCTTTGCAAGATATAAAAAGTTAAAAGGATTTAATGTTTTTGAGCCAATGGGTTATGATGCGTTTGGATTACCAGCTGAAAACTATGCAATCAAAACTGGTGTTCATCCATATGATAGCACTATGAAAAATATAAACGATATTAGAGAACAATTGAAGTCTATGGGTTGTATGTATGATATGGATGCTGAATTAATGACCTGCGTTCCAGAATATTACAAATGGAATCAATGGTTATTTATTCAAATGTATAAAAAAGGGTTAGCTTACAGAAAAAATGCTCCTGTTAATTGGTGTAATTCATGTCAAACAGTACTTGCTAATGAACAAGTTACTTCTGAAGGAAGTTGCGAAAGATGTGGTACTACTGTTATAAGAAGAGACCTTACACAATGGTTTTTCAAAATCACTGCTTATGCTGATGAATTACTTGAAGGATTAGATAAAATTAATTGGCCAGAAAAAACTAAAATTATGCAAAGAAATTGGATTGGTAAAAGTTATGGAGCTGAGATTAAATTTAAAATTGATGGAACAGATGAATATCTTACTGTCTTTACAACAAGACCTGATACAGTTTTCGGTGTAACTTATGTAGTTATTGCACCCGAACACCCAATTGTAAAGAAAATTACAAAACCAGAATATATTGAAAGTGTTAACAACTACATCAATGAAACATTGAAACTTTCTGAAATAGAAAGATCTTCAACTGTTAAAGAAAAAACCGGCGTGCCTACTGGTGCTTATGCTAGCAATCCTGTTAACAACGAAAAAATTCCAATTCTTATTGCCGATTATGTTATCGGTACATATGGTACTGGTTGTGTGATGGCTGTACCAGCTCATGATGAAAGAGATTTTGAGTTTGCAAAAAAATATAACTTACCAATTAGAAAAGTAATATTACAACCAGGAACTAACCCTGAAGATGAATTAAATGAAGCATATACAGAACCAGGTATTGTTATTAATTCAGGCAATTGGAATGGATTAAACTCCGAAGAATTTAAAGAAAAAATTACAGATTGGTTTGAACAAAATAACTGTGGAAAAAGAACAGTTAATTACAGGCTTAGAGATTGGTTAATTTCTCGTCAAAGATATTGGGGTACACCTATTCCAGTAATTCATTGTGATGATTGTGGCGAAGTATTAGTTCCTGAAGACCAACTTCCAGTTGTATTACCTTATAATGTAGAATTTCGCCCTGATGGTAAATCACCTCTCGCAAGATGTGAAGAATTTATAAATGTCAAATGTCCAAAATGTGGCAAGGATGCTAAAAGAGATCCTGATACAATGGATACTTTTGTTGATTCATCTTGGTATTATTTTAGATATTTAAATCCTAAATATGATAAAGGAATGTTTGATACAGAGTTAGCAAATAAATGGGTACCTGTTGATATGTATGTTGGTGGTGCTGAACACGCTACTATGCACTTGTTGTATGCAAGATTTATACATAAATTCTTAAGAGATATTGGCCTAACTAACAGTGATGAACCATTCCAAACTTTAATTCATCAAGGTACAATTACAAACCAGGGCGCTAAGATGTCTAAATCAAAAGGCAATGTAGTTAATCCTGATGAATTTATTGAAAAATATGGTTCTGATGTATTTCGTATGTATCTAATGTTTATGGGCCCATATGAACAGGGAGGCGATTGGAGTGATAAAGGAATTGTAGGTATTGATAGATTTGTTCAAAAAATTTATACTCTTTATTATGAAAATCAAGAAGTTAAAGATATTACAGCAAAATCAAAATACGATTTAACATTATTATCACAGGCAGATAAAATTATTTATAGAAAAACTAACCAGGCAATTAAAAAATTTGAAGAAGAAATTTCTAATTTTAGATTTAATACCGCAATTGCAACCTTAATGGAAGTTTATAACGAAGTCACTAAACAATTGCCAAATTCATCGCAAGAAATTAAAAGATATTTTTTAGAAAGATTTAATATTCTTATTGCACCGATGGCTCCACATTTAGCCGAAGAATGCTGGCAATTATTAGGTTCTAAAACAACAATTTTTGAAAATCCTCTATGGTACGAATACGATGAGAATGCCATTAAAGAAGATAATGTAGTTATAGCTTGTCAGTTCAATGGAAAAATGAGAGGAACTATAGAAGTACCTATTAATTCAGAGCAAGCTGTTGTTGAAAAAATGGTAAAAGAAAATGCTAGTTTAGCAAAATACCTTGTTGATAAAGAAATTGTTAAGGTTATTTTTGTCAATAATAAAATTATTAATTTCATAGTAAAGTAGATATTTAGGGGCTGTCCAAAAGATTTACGGTAGCAAAAACGGAAAATGTGACAAATTATTAAATTAAAAATTAATTATTTGTCAGAAAAAACCTTACTTAACTTTAATCTAGTTTGTAAATGCTACCAAATTTGGACAACCCCTTTTTTTAATTTAATTTTTTTATTTCCTTTCTTTTATGTAAAATAGAAGAAAATTTTGGGAAAATTATGAAAAAAAATGTTTTGGTAATTTTTACAGGTGGTACATTTTCAATGAAAATTGATGAAACCACCGGTGGGGCAGTTCCACATTTTTCTGGTAGTGATTTAATTGACATGATACCAGAAGTATTGGATATAGCAAATATTGAAATTTATGATTTTGGGAAATATCCCGGTCCACATATGACCCCACAATTAATGTTTAAGTTATCAAAAACCATTGATGAATTAACTGCTAAAAAAGATTATGATGGAATAGTTATAACACATGGAACAGATACTTTAGAAGAAACTGCTTATTTTCTTGATTTAACTGTAAAAACAAAAACGCCTATTGTTTTAACTGGTTCAATGAAAAATAGTTCTGAGCCTAATTGGGATGGTCCAAGAAATTTAATTGATAGTATTTATACATCTTTATCACCTAATAGCAAAGATATGGGAGTTTTAGTTTGCCTTAATGGTGAAATTAATGCTGCAAGTGAAGTTACAAAAACTCACACTGAAGATGTTGAAACATTTCATAGTTTAGATTTTGGCTCACTTGGTTTTATTGAAAGAGGTAGGGTAATTTATAACAGATTACCTAAAAAATTAGAAAAAATTTATGTTGATGAAATTGATACTGAAGTTACTTTGATTAAAGTTTATGCGGGTATGGATGAAACACTTTTTAAATTTGTTGGTGATGCAGGGGCACACGGTCTTGTAGTTGAAGCTATGGGAGTTGGCAATGTTCCACCCAAAGCTTTTAATGGTATTAAATATGTTGTTGAAAAAAATATTCCTGTTGTTTTAGTTTCTAGATGCCCTGCTGGAGAAACCTTAGATATTTATAGCTATGAAGGTGCAGGTAAGTGGCTACATCAAATTGGTGTTATGTTTGCCGAATACTTAAATGGTCAAAAAGCGAGAATTAAACTAATTATTGCGCTTGGAAAAACAAAAGATCCATTAGAATTAAAAAAAATTTTTGAAGGTTAATTAAGAGAAAATTATGAAGAAGTTATTTGTTTTATTAGTTCTTTCTCTTTTACTAAAAGCCCAAAATAATATAATTGAGTTTGATTATGCAAAATTTATGTATGATTCTGTAAATACATATCTAGAAGTTTATTATTATATCGATCAAACCCAACTTGTACCGTCTGTTAAAGATGGAGTATCATACATACAAGGGGTATTAAACTTTAAAATTTTACAAGGGGAGCAACTAATAAGAGAACATAACTTGAATTTTTCGAATAATTTCGAAAATGATGAAAAAAGAAAAAATGCGTCTGCTATTTTTGGTGTAACGCCTTTTCTTTTACCTAAAGGAAAATATAGTATTATCTTAACACTCTATGATAAGAATAATACAAAAAAACTTAATAATATAGAAGATGAAATAATTATTGGAGAGTGGAATAATTCTAAATTATCAATTAGTGATATTGAATTTGCTTATAATATCATAGAACAAAGTGAAACACAAGAAAATCAGTTCTATAAAAATGGATATGAAATATATCCTAATCCTACAATGTATTACACTATTAATAATCCTGTAATATTTTATTATTATGAAATTTATAATATTAAAGAAAAATTCACAAACCTCAAAATATTAACTAACATCTATGACAATTTAAATAACACTATTTATACAACAGCCCAAAAATTATTCACGAACGTTGGTTCGCAAGTAAAAGTAGGTACTATAAACTTATCTAACTATATTACAGGTTCATATACGATGGAGGTTAGAATAGTTGACTCTTTAAACAATAATATTTATTCAACAAATAAAAAGTTCTTTTATTACAACCCTGATAAAATAGTTAATACTGCAACTAATTTAAAATCGATTGAATTTATAAAAAGTGAGTTTAATATGCTTTCAGAAGAAGAAATTAATGATATGTTTGATAAAATGACTTATATTTTACAATCAAAACAAGTAAAAGAATTTAGTTTATTAAATAATTTAGAAGCAAAACGTAAATACCTTTATGAATTTTGGCTTAACTATG
This sequence comes from Ignavibacteriales bacterium, assembly GCA_035361425.1. Classification (GTDB taxonomy): domain Bacteria; phylum Bacteroidota; class Ignavibacteria; order Ignavibacteriales; family DAOSCP01; genus DAOSCP01. The sequence continues at coordinate 104,334 of DAOSCP010000005.1, forward strand.
AACAAAATAATGAATATAATTTGACAAAAGATATTTATTTCCAAAGAGTTGATATTGCAAACAAAAGATATGTTGCTGGTAAAAAACCGGGCTGGAAAACTGATAGAGGAAGAGTTCTAATTTTATACGGTGAACCAAGTGAATATGAAAGATTTCCTAATGATTTGGAAAATAAACCATATGAAATTTGGAGATACAACGAAATTGAAGGTGGTGTATTCTTTATTTTTGCTGATATTAATGGCTTTGGTGATTATCAATTAATTACTTCTACTAAACGTGGTGAAATGTATGATGATTATTGGCAAAACAAAATAAGAGTTATCAGATAATGTTAAAAAAATTATCTTATTTCTTGGAATATTTAGTTTTTATTACTTTTGTAAGATTATTCCAATTCTTAGGTATTCAAAAAACAAGAAAATTAACAAAAGTTATTTCATTATTTGTTTATTATATAATCCCTTTAAGGAAAAAGATAATAAGGAAAAATCTTCAAATTGCTTTTCCGGAACTTAAATCCAATGAAATTAATGATTTAATAAAAAAAATATATTTTCATAATTTTTTAACATTTGCTGAATTATTTCTTTTTGAAAAATTAAGTGAAGAGCAAATAAAATCATTAATAAAATTTGATAATCCTGAAATACCTACAAAAATTATTAATGATAATCTAGGTGCTATATTCTTAACTGCACATTTTGGAAATTGGGAACTTGGGGCTATAGCGATTGCTTTAAATATACAAAGAAAACTATCTATAGTTTATAAAAAAATTCGTAATCCATATATTGATGCATGGTTATTGAAAGTTAGAAATAGATTTAATAATTCTATTCCACTTGGTATTTCATTAAAAGAACTAATATTAGAAATACGTAACAAAAGTATTATTGGTCTTGTAGCAGATCAACGGGCGCCTAAGGATTCAAAAATATCAGTAAAATTTTTTAATACACAAATAACAGCTTATGAAGGTCCTGCTACTTTAGCTATTAAATATAAAACACCAATTTATTTGGTTATTGCATATCGAAATCAAGACTTTTCATATAATTGTTTTTTCCAGCAACTTGTTGTTGATGAGAATTTAACTGAAACTCAAAAAATTGAATTCATAACACAAGAATATTATACATTACTTGAAAACATTATAAAAAAATATCCTGAACAATGGTTTTGGTTGCATAATAGATGGAAACACATAAATACTTAGTTGTTCAAACTGCGTTTATTGGAGATTGTATTTTAACTTTACCTCTTGTGCAAAAGATTTTTGAAAAAAATAACAATGTTAAAATTGATATTTTGACAACACCACAATGTAAAGAAATTTTCGAACTCTCGCCTTATGTTAATGAAATTATTATTTATGATAAGAAAAACAAACATAAAAGTTTAAAAGATACATATTTCTATGCAAAACAATTATCTAAAAAAAATTATGATATCATAGTTTCACCTCATAGATCGTTTAGAAGCAGTATATTGTCTTTTTTAATTGGTGGGAAAGAAAGGATTTCGTTCGATAAATCATCTTTTTCTTTTTTATATACAAAAAAAGTTAAATATCAAGCAAATAAACATGAAATACAAAGAAATTTATCATTATTATCTTGTAATTTAGAGGATAATGATCTAAAAAAATTAAAATGCAATTTAATTTTAGAAAAAAATTTTATTGAAAAGTATACTAAAGATGAAAGAAAAAAAATCGCTATTGCACCAGGCAGTGTTTGGGAAACCAAAAGATATCCTTTAAATTATTTTATTGAAATTATTGATTTTTTAATGAAAAATGAATATATTATATTTTTGATTGGAAGTAATTCTGAAAAATATTTAGCTAATAAAATTAAAGAATATTATCCAAAAATAATAGATTTAACAGGCGAGCTAACCTTAAAAGAAACATTTTATCTCTTAAAAGATATAGATTTGCTGATAGCCAATGATAGTGCTCCAACTCATATGGGGGCATTAATGGATATAAATGTATTGACTTTATATTGTTCTACTGTTCCAGAATTTGGTTTTTATCCATTTAATGAAAAAGGATATTATTTAAGTGAAAGCATAAGTTGTAAGCCCTGCGGAATTCATGGTTATAAAAGTTGTCCCCAAAAGCATTTTAAGTGCGCACTGGAATTAACACCAATGAAAGTTATAAATAAAATCAATCAAATAATTTATGAAAGTTAAATATGATATTAGATGTCTTTAACCTAAAAAAACATTATCAAAAATTAAAAAATTATATAAACGATAAAATAGATTATTATAATAGTTTTACCATTTTATTATTTTCTGATAGGGTAGATGCAAAACAAAAAAAGATTAGGGTTAATTTAAAAAAACTTTCTCTTTGGTTTTTTGCTTATACCTTTTTGGTTATGTTTGCAATATCGTTAGTTTATTATTTTACGCCATTAAAATATATCTTATTTTTTAATGAAGATTTCTTTGAATATCAAAATCAACAAATTATATTATTAAACAAAAAGGTTATTTTTTTAACCAAAGAATTAGAAGAACTTGTATCAACTAATAAAAAATTAAAATATTTAGAAATTATGGCAGATTCAATATCAGCTGACTCATTAGCTGCAAAAAAACATGAAATTATCAAAAAAAAGAAAAATATATTTGGTGGAGATTTATTTTATATATTTGAATATTTCACAAATAATGAATTGTCTTCTAATAATAATGATAATATCTTTATTAAGCCCACAACTGGTTTTATAACAAGAAATTTTGATATAAATTTAGGGCATTATGGTATAGACTTTAGTTTGAAAAATGGCACACCAATTGTTGCTAGTGAAAGTGGAGTTATTATTTTTAGTAATTATAGTGTTGATGATGGCAATTGCATAATGATACTTCATAGAAATAATTATATAACTGTTTATAAACATCTGAGTATGCTCATTAAAACTAAGGGAGCAAAAGTAAAAAAAGGTGAAATCATAGGTCGTATTGGTGATAGTGGATTAACTGCCGATGGTCCACATCTTCATTTTGAAATACTCAAAAATGGAAAGCCTATCGATCCTTTAACAGTTTTAGTAAGGTAATATATGTTATTTAGAAAAAATATTGAAAGAAATGAAGAACCAATTATTGAACATAATAATTTTCATAATATTCAACAACAAAATAAGGAATTTGAAGCCATGGCAAATGAAGATGTAAGCATTATTTCCAGTAATGTTACCATTGAAGGTAAATTAATAAGCAGTGGTAATGTTAGAATTGATGGAAAAATTGAAGGTGATGTTATTGTTCATGGAAATTTAACTCTTGGTGAAACATCAGTTATTAATGGAGAAGTAAAAGCCGAAAATATCACTATTGGTGGTAAAGTTGTTGGTTATGTAAATGCAAATGATAAATTAATATTAGAATCTAAATCATATCTTGAAGGTGATATTACTGCTAATGTATTAGTTATTGAAGCAGGTGCTAAATTTAATGGTAAATCTAATATGGTGCCACCTACTGAAAGAAAAGATAATAATATTAAGAAAGAAGAAGCACCACAAATTTCAGCATTTTCTGGTTTCCAGGTAGCATCTAATTTAGATGATGAACAATAATTTAAAAAATTCATTAGTTTTTTTAGGGCTTGGGACTCAAATTGCTTTTACAATTGTTATATTTTTTTTAATAGGAAGGCAGTTGGATAAATATTTTGATTCTTTACCTTATCTAACTGCTTTTTCTACAATTTTAGGCTGCATTATTGCAATATATTCTTTTATTAGAACTGTTACTTACCATTTTGATAAACACAAAAAGAAATAATATTAACGTTTATTTAAAAAGAACTCTTGTAATAATTTTTTTGCTTCATCTTCCATAATACCTGAAATAATTTTAATTTTTTTGTTGTATGGATTATTTTCAAGAATATTTAATTTAGAACCAGCAGCCCCGTATTTTGGTTCAAAACACCCATATACTATATTAGAAATACCTGAAAGTAATATTGCTCCACAGCACATTATACAAGGTTCGCAAGTTATAAAAATTGTGCAATCTTCTAATGTTTTTGCTTTTAATTTTTTTAATGCTTTTTCAATAACAATAAGTTCTGCATGTTTTAATGAATTATTATTTTTTATTGTTAAATTATGTGCTTTTGTAATAATTTGTTCGTTATGTACAATTATTGCACCAATTGGTATTTCATTTTTTTTGAATGCTTTTTTAGCTTCATTTAATGCAATGTTCATAAAATAATTTAATGATTTCATTTTTAAAAATTCAAAATTTTAATTAATTTTGCATATAATAATATGGAAAAGTTATGATACTCACAAGAAATAATTTAGATAAAATTATTGCAGTTGGTGATAAAGTTTTGATAAAAACACTTCAAGATCCTACTAAAACAAGTAGCGGTTTATATTTGCCACCTACGGTAACAGAAAAAGAAAAAGTACAAACAGGATATGTCGTAAAAGTAGGACCAGGGTATCCCTTACCAAGTTATGAACATGATGATGAACCATGGAAAGAGAAAAAAAATCCCGTAAAATATTTATCTTTACAAGCAAAAGTCGGTGATATAGCTGTTTTTCTAAAAAAGGATGCAGTTGAAATAGAATTTGATAGTGAAAAATTTTTGATAATAAACCACTCTTCAATTTTATTACTTTATAGGGAAGATATTATATCAGCATTAAATACATCAATTTCCGATGAAAATCTTTAATTTATATCATGAAATAGCAAGGTATAATAATTTCTAATATAAAAATATTTTGTTGTTCCTGAACTATTATATTTCCATTAATTTTCCTCATTAATTCAGTAGCAAGTATCAAGTTTTCATTTTCTGGAGTTTGTATTAGAGACTGATAATATAAATCCTTTATTCCTTTAAGAGAAGTATAATTAATTTCATTATCTGATATTAACTCAAATTTTATATGGGCTTTCAAATCTTCTGATGTTTTCAATGCATCTAAGGTAATATTAATTTTGGTATCGAAAGAGTAGTTTATATAATTTATTAAAATAAAGTCAATAAGTTCGGTAATCAAATACTCGTCAAAATATAATTTTATTCTTTCTTTTATTATCTTTAAAGAAACCTGAATATTTCTTGTTGCTATTATGGAGGAGTGTTTGCTTAATAGTTTATGAAAAAGTTCAGTAAGAGAAATATCCTGAAATTTGTATTTTTGGAGTTCGTTTAACTCTAATGTTTGAGAAATTTGTTCAATTTGGATAAATAGATTATTGATTAAGGTTGCTGTTGTTTTAAGTATAGGATTACTGTTTTTCAGTATTTGTATATCGTATGTTAGCAGACCAAGTAGTTTAAGTAAAGGTAATTTAAAGTTTTCTGATAGTGAAGTAAGTAAATATAGTTTTATTTTATTTCGTTGCAATGCTAGTTCTTTTTCTTGTTCGATTATTGAGATTGATTTTTTGAGTTTTTGTACCATAGAATTAAGTATTAGAGATAATTTACCGAGTTCGTCATTATATTCATCAAATAGTTGATAGTTGAAATTTTTATTATTAATATTTTCCGCAAATTCTAAAATGCGTTGAATTCTATTCGTAATATTTTTAGCAATAATGTAGGTAAGTAAAAATGTTAAAGAAGTTAATATAAAAAAGAGAGAATTTGCTTTTCTTCTTAAAATTTGCATTTTATGTTCAACATCATCAATATAAATTCCAGTTCCAATTATAAACTTAAATACAGTATCTTTATAAATTAAAGACATTTTAGGTAAAATATTATGTTCTACTTTTTGATTATAGGTAATAAATGCAGGGTTTTTGGTCTTTAGTTCTTCGATAAATCTTAAATAAATATTATTACCATCAGCATCTTTTATATTGTATGCTTTTTTGTTAATGAGTTCGGTTCTTAATGGATGTACAATTAGAGTTGTATCCTGATAATTAAATGCAAAAAAATATTTATTTTTGTTCAGTGATAGTGTAGACAAATATTCAATAGCACTTGATTTAATAAGATTTGTATCTGCATCACTTTTATTTAATTTTGATAAAAGTAATTTATAATATTCTAATTTATAGCTCATTAAATTTTGTAAATATTCCTTTTTATCCTCTAAAATGTTTTTTTCATATAAAGGTATATAATAAAAATTGTATAACAAATATATAAAGAAAATAGGAAGTAATGAAAGTGATAAAAGTTTAAAAATTATTGGAATATTTCTTGCTTTGAACATTCTTTATTACTATTTTATTTAAATTTATAAAAAAAAATCTTATTTTAAAATTGTGAATTTCAAAAAATAATTTAATAATAAAAATGCAGAAAAGCAACATTTATTTAATAGGTTTTATGGGAACAGGTAAAAGTACTGTAGGACCAATTTTAGCAAATTCTATTGGATATGATTTTTTTGATTTAGATAAAGTAATTGAAAATAAAACTACATTAAATATTTCTGAAATCTTTAGCAAGTATGGAGAAGATTATTTTAGAAAAATTGAAACTGAAACATTATTTGAATTGGTAGAAAATTATAAAAATGTTGTTATTGCTCTTGGTGGCGGAACTATAAAAATTGAAGAAAATTTTAATCTAATAAAAAAAACTGGTTATATTATTAATATTTACGCAGATTTAGATACATTAGTTGAAAGATTATCTAGAAAAAAGACAAGACCATTATTACTTGACGAAAATGGTGAGTTACTGCCTAAGGATAAATTAAAAGAAAAAATTCAGAGGTTACTGAGTGAAAGGCAACCTATTTACCAAAAAGCTGATTTTCATGTAAAGTCGGAACCTAAATTAGGTGTCACAGTTGATAAAGTTATTAAGATTATTGAGGAGAAAATATTCAATGGAAAAAATTAAAGTCAATACACATAGTAAAAAATATAAAATAGTTATTGGAAATGATATTTTTATTGATGAGTTAAATAAATATATTGCTAAACATAATTACCAAAGTATTTTTATTTTAATTGATGAGAATGTTGATAAATTTCATCAAGCTAAATTTAATGAATTACATTTTAATTTTATAAAAATAATTAATCCATCAGGAGAAAAAGCAAAATCTTTTCAAAATTTACAGAAAATATTAAGCAAATTGATTGAAAATAAGGCAACAAGAAAATCTTTACTTATTAATGTAGGTGGCGGTGTTACAGGTGACGTTGGGGCTTTTGCAGGGGCTATTTTTATGCGTGGTATAGATGTTGTTCAAGTTCCTACAACATTACTTTCTATGGTAGATAGTTCTGTTGGAGGGAAAACTGGTATAAATTTCAAAGGAGTTAAAAATATTATAGGTGCTTTCTATCAACCTAATAAAGTTATTATTGACCTATATTTCTTGCAGACATTAGGAAAGAGTGAAATTTATTCTGGTTTTGGAGAAATATACAAATCTTCGTTATTATCTTCTAAGGAGTTTAATAATTTTGTTTTAGAAAATTATCAAAAAATTATAAATTTAGAATATGATTATTTATTAAAAGCAATTATAAATTCTGTTAATTTAAAGAAGAAAATTGTAGAACAAGACGAATTTGAAATTAGCGGTGAAAGAAAATTATTAAATTTAGGACATACATTTGGGCATGCTTTAGAAAGTGTTGAAAAATTTCAAATTCCACATGGTGTTTGTGTAATAATAGGAATTCTTTTTATACTTTATATTGCAAAACAAGAAAACAAAGTTCCAGATAATTTATATGAGCAACAAACCAGTTTAATAAAAAAAATATTAATGGAATTAAATATCAAACACCTTAATAATAAAAATTACCTTAATTATATGCTAAAAGATAAAAAGAATACAAAAAATAATAATATTAAATTTGTTTTATTCAAAAATTTTTCCGATATTGATAAAGATTTTGAAATAAATAATAAAAAATTATTGGTTTTTTTGAAAAATTTTATTGACTTTTTTAATAATAATTTATTAAATTGGGTTTTTTAATATAAGGATTTATGAAATGGGATATTTTTACGAAGATTTATTAGCAACAGTTCCAATTTTTGATAGTTTAACAAAAGTAGAATTACTACAAATACAATCAGTAGGTAAATTAGTAACATTTGAAGCAGAACAAGAAATTATTACAGAAAAAGAAGAAGGTACTTCTTTGTTTATTATATTAAATGGCGAAGTTAGAGTTATAAGAAAAGGAGATAATGATACCGAAGTAATTCTTGCAATTCTTAAAAATGGTCAATTTTTTGGTGAAATGTCAATTCTTGATGGGCAAGCAAGGTCTGCTTCTGTAATAGCTAATACTAAGACTGAATTATTTATGATACAACGAAATGATTTTGTTGATTTTCTATACACATATCCTTCTTTATCAATTTCAATTTTAAAAGAATTGACCAAAAGATTAAGAACTGCAGATATGAAAATTAAGGCACTTTCTATGAAAGATGCGGAAGCAAAAGTTGCAAGTATTATTATACAATTAGCTGATGAAATTGGAAAAATAAAAAATGGTAAATTAGTAATTGAAAAATTGCCATTGCAAGTACAAATAGCAAACATGGCAGGTACATCAAGAGAAACTGTTTCAAGAATGCTTCATAAATTTATAAAACTTGGATATATTGAAATGGAATATTCAAAAGTTACAATTTTAGAATATTCCAAATTCAAAGCAGCTTATGGATTATAAAATAAAAAAGCAAGCTCAAAAAAAGCTTGCTTTTTTACTTTTATTTATTGAGGCTTTTTAGATATTCATTTGCTTTTTCTAATGCTTCATCAATGTTTCCTACAAAATTTTCTTCTCCTATTATGTCATATAATCCACTATCCGTCATTGCTTTTAATGGTTGTGCATGAATTCCGGAAATTAAAAGCTTAATATTTTCTTTTTTGCAATCTTTGTGTAATTCTTCGAGAGTGTGCAAACCAGTTGAATCTATTGCATTAACATGTCTCATTCTAATGATTCTAACTTTAGGTTTATTTTCCATGTTGGCAATTGTTTCTTTGAATTTATCTACGGCACCAAAGAAAAATGGTCCATTGATTTCAAATACTTCAACACCCTCTGGAACATGTTTAGATTCAATTGGTGCTGGATCGTATTCTTCAATATCTTCTAATTCTTTAGATATTATTCCAACATTTGTAACTTGTGACATTCTATGCATAAATAAAAATACAGCCATAAGTAAACCGATTTCAATTGCAATTGTTAAATCGAATATTACTGTTAAAAAGAAAGTTACTAAAAGTACTACAACATCATGTTTTGGACTTCTTAAAAGCTTAACAAATGAACGCCACTCACTCATATTGTAAGATACAATTACTAATATAACAGCAAGGGTTGCCATTGGTATCAATTTTGCATAAGAACCAAAAAATAAAAGAATTAGTAATAATGTAATTGCGTGTATCATGCCAGCAACTGGAGTTCTACCACCATTTTTAATATTAGTTGCAGTTCTGGCAATAGCTCCAGTTGCAGGAAGTCCACCAAAAATAGATGATGCAATATTTGCAATTCCTTGAGCTATTAATTCTGTGTTAGAACAATGTTTCCCACCTATCATACCATCTGCTACAACTGCTGATAATAAAGACTCGATTGCAGCCAACATAGCTATTGTAAAAGCAGGTTGTATTAATAATTTAATTTTTTCAAAAGTTATATCAGGGACAAACTCTATTCCTAAAGTTGCATTGATAGTTCCAAATCTTTTGCCAATTGTATCAACATTTAAATTGAATAATTGAACGACGATTGTAGTTACAATAATTGCAATAAGTGAACCGGGTATTTTTTTTACGAATTTTTGCCAAATGAAAATAGTTATAAATGCAATGGCAGATATAATAATTTCATTAATGTTTAAAGTAGTGATGTTGGTTATATAGCATATCCATTTTTCTATAAAATCTGATGGAACTTGTTGTATCTGGAGGCCTAATAGATCTTTAATTTGTGTAGAAAATATAATTAATGCAATACCTGAAGTAAATCCAACAACAACAGGATGTGGAATAAATTTAATTAGTGAACCAAACTTTACAACTCCCATAATAATTAAAAAAATTCCAGCCATGAAAGTAGAAATTAATAAACCAGTATATCCATAATTTTGTATAATTGAATATACTATTACTATAAAGGCTCCTGTAGGGCCACCTATTTGAACTCGGCTACCACCTAAAAAGGATATAATAAAACCAGCAATTATTGCTGTGATAATTCCTTTTTCAGGGGTTACACCGCTAGCGATACCAAAAGCGATAGCTAAAGGTAAGGCAACAATACCAACTATAATTCCAGCTATCAAATCTTGAATGAATTGTTCTTAACTATAGGTTTTAATTGTGGTAAAAAATTTCGGTTTAAACATATTTTTTCTTAAATTTGTTTATTGGATAAACAAAACTAATAAAAATTATAGAAATATGCAAGTTTACAAAGGTAGCATTGTCACTGTAAGTGAACTTAATACACAATTAAAAAATATAATTGATAACTTCCCATATTATTATGTAGTTGGAGAAATTTCTAACTTTAAAAAAGATGTAACTGGACATTGGTATTTCTCCTTAAAAGATGAGCAATCTCAAATTAGTTGTAAAATGTGGCGAGGTGTTAATAATTCAGTTAAATTTGAACCTCAAAATGGAATGCAGGTTATTGTTAAAGGAAAATTGTCTATTTATGTGCCTTATGGAAATTATAGCTTAATTATTTATGAAATGGAAAAATATGGCTTAGGTGTTTTGTACGAACAGTTTGAAAGACTTAAGGCAAAATTAGCAGCTGAAGGGTTGTTTGATAAAAGTAGAAAAAGAGAATTGCCCAAGCATCCTAAAAGAATTGGTATTGTGACGTCTAAATATAGTGCTGCGCTTAGAGATATGATTAAAGTTGCCAGCAAAAGATATCCTATTATTGAACTGGTTGTTTCAAATGCAAAAGTACAGGGAGAAGGAGCTAAAGAAAGTATTGCAGAGGCTATTGATTTACTCAATAAATTTGAAAATATCGATTTAATTATCGTTGGTAGGGGTGGCGGAAGTACTGAAGATTTATGGGCTTTTAATGAAGAAATTGTTGCAAGAGCAATAGCTGCTTCAAAAGTGCCTGTTATAAGTGCTGTAGGTCACGAAACTGATTATACTATTTCTGATTTTGTTGCTGATATGAGGGCACCAACTCCGTCTGCGGCTATGGAAATAGCTTTACCAGATTACAGAGCCTTATTAGAAGAAATTAAGAAAAAGCTCAAAGTGATATCCAATCAAGTTAAATATTTGATTGAATTTAGGTTCGGTTCTCATAATTATTTTATTAATTCTCATAGATTTAAAATTCCTGAAAAAGTGCTATTAAATAATATTAATATTTTCGAGAAAAATATTCGTAATTTAAATTATTCTCTGGAAAATATTATATCTAAAAATTTTATGAAAATTAAATCTTTAGAAATTTCTAAATTAGAACTTAATTATCAAAATAGGTTAAATAAATTTTTGAAATTATTTCAGAATATTATAAATTATGATAAGAATTTTGAAAATTTGCAAAATGAAACTAAACAAGTAGTCCAACAGATTTATCAGAAATTAGTGTTAGAAGAAGAAAAACTAAAATTTAAAGTACAATCATTAAAAACAATAGAAAACAATCTAAATAACAATCTAGAAAGCATTATCAATAATTATAGTAAAAGAATCGAAATACTAAATCAAAAAATTGACAAATTTAACAAAGATAATATTTTAGCAATGGGATATACGATTATTAGAAAAGATAATAAAGTTGTTGTATCTTCAAAACAATTGAACTTAGGCGATAGTGTTGATGTTGAATTTTATGATGGAAATAAAGAAATGACAGTAAAATAGATTAATAATTAGAGAGGTTTTTATGGAATTTTATGAGATTCATCCAGTTAATCCTCAGGAAAGATTAATATTGAAAGCTGTTGAAATAATGAGAAATGGGGGAGTTGTTATATATCCAACAGATACTGTTTATGGTATAGGATGTGATATTTATAATTCTGAAGCTTTGGAAAGAATTTTATCCATAAAAGGCGATACAATGACTAAATTTTTAAGTTTTGTTGTTCCAGATTTGAAAGATATATCAAAATACGCTAAAGTATCGGATAAAGCTTTTAAAATTATAAAAAGGGCAATTCCAGGACCTTATACTTTTATATTGCCAGCATCTAAAGAAGTACCAAAAAAGTTATGGAGTAAAAGGAATACTGTTGGTATCAGAGTACCTGATAATAAAATTGCCATTATGTTAGCAAAAGAATTAGGTAATCCAATTTTTAGTACCAGTGTTACAAATCGAAAAGGTGAAATTATTACTGATCCAACAGAAATAAAAATATCAATGCAAAATCAAGTAGATTTGATGCTATCTCAGGGAATTTTACCCAACAAAGTATCAACTGTAGTAGATTTAACAGAAGATGAAATTCAAATTATTAGAGAAGGTGCTGGTGATACATCAATTTTTTATTAATTGGGAATTATTATGATTTTTATTACAAGAAGGGAAGTATTCTCAGCGGCGCATAAATTAGAAAACTGTAATTTAAATGAAGAAAAAAATTTAGAATTGTATGACAAATGCTATTCTATACATGGTCATAATTATATACTCGAAGTAACTTTAGCTGGCGAAATTAATCCAGATACAGGTTATCTTTTTGATTTGAAAAAATTAAAACAAATTATTCATCAATATATAATTAGCAGAATAGATCATAAATTTATTAATACAGATGTTGAATTTATGCAGAATATTATCCCTACAACTGAAAATCTAACAATAGCCATTTTTAATGAGCTTAAAAAAACAGAAATTAAAGATATGTTATATTCTGTAAAATTATATGAAACTGAGAATAATTATTTTGAATATAAGGGTTAAACAATGAGCAGATTAAATTTAGAAAAGATTGAAAGTCTTATTGAAAATCTTTTAATTGAGATTGGAGAAGATCCTAAACGGGATGGATTATTAAAAACACCTCACAGAGTTGCTAAAGCTTATGAATTTCTAATACAGGGGTATTCTAAAGATATTACAACTGTGTTGAATGGTGCGATTTTCGAAGAAAACTTTAATGAAGTGGTATTGGTAAAAGATATTGATTTTTATTCACTTTGTGAACATCACATGCTACCATTTTTTGGAAAAGCTCATGTTGCTTATATTCCTAATGGTAAAGTTGTTGGTTTAAGTAAATTACCAAGAATCGTTGATGTATTTGCAAGAAGATTACAGGTACAAGAAAGAATGACACGGCAAATTGCTGAAACAATCAATGAATATTTAAATCCAAAAGGTGTTGCTGTGGTTTTAGAAGCTCATCATATGTGCATGATGATGCGAGGCGTTGAAAAACAAAATTCTCATACTATTTCATCTTGTATGCTTGGTGAATATGAAAGTAATATTCAATTAAGAAATGAATTTCTTGATCTTGTTCATCTAAAACATTATTAGAGGTTTTTATGGCGCATAAAGGGGTTATTTGGGTAACTGGTGCAAGTAGTGGAATTGGAAAAGAAACTGCTAAAGAGTTTGCAAGAATTGGTTGTAAAGTTTATGCATCAGCAAGAAAAACAAATTTAATCGAATTAGCTAACAAAGAGTTGATTGCTGAGGGTTGTGATAACTTATTAGAAATTATTCCCTGTAATGTTGCTTCTGACGTAAATGTAGAAACTACACTTAAGAAGATTTTGGCTAATGATAAAATTGATTGTTTAGTTAATAATGCAGGAATTACATCCTTTGAAACTGCTTTAGATAACTCCTTAAATGAAATTAAAGATATTATTAATACAAATTTATTGGGTTCTATTTTTACTATAAAGGGTGTGCTTCCATCTATGATTGAGAATGGTGGAGGTACGATAATAAATATCCTATCTGTTGTTGTAAAAAAGATATTTACTAATAGTTCAGCATATAGTGCTTCTAAAGCTGGGTTGCTTGCTTACACTAATGTATTAAGAGAAGAATTAAGAGATAAAAATATAAAGATTGTTAATATTTTACCAGGAGCAACTAATACTAATATTTGGCCAGATAAAGCAAGGGAAAAATATCAGAATCGTATGATCAAGCCTGAAGATGTTGCTAGAATTATAGTTTCTATATATTTGCAATCGCCACATATTGTTACAGAAGAAATCACTTTAAGACCAATTACAGGAGATTTGTAATTATTGATAAAAAAAGTATTGCACTACGTTGCTAAATTTGTTTCAGTTTTAGGAATACCACCTATTTTAAGTCTTATATTATTTGTTTATTTTATTGATAAAATTCAACCGAATTTACTTGAAACATATTTGATTATTATTTCTTTTTTTGCTTTTCTATTACATATAGTGTGGGTGGCAGTGTTGTATAAATTGAAATTGATAGATAGTTGGGAAATAGAGAAAAAAGAACAAAGAAAATATTTGTTTTTGGGTTCTATTTTAATTTATATAATAGGTGGGATAGTTTTATTAGTTTTAAATTTACCCAAACTAATTTATATAATTTGGTTAAGTTATATAATATCTACTTCTTTGATTTTTATTATAACATTATATTGGAAAATTAGTATTCACGCGATTGGGGCATCAGGTTCTTTTTTCATCATGTGCTTTTATGGCAATTTAAGTATGTGGTATATGCTTATTCCTATTTTAGTGTTATGGGCACGAGTTTATTTGAGAAGACATACAATTTCTCAGGTTATAGCGGGTTTTGCGTTAGGAATAATAATTCCATTTATTCTGTTCAGCTTATTGTAAGTTTTATAAAAAAAGCTCTCATTTAAGAGAGCTTTTCAATTATATTTTAATAATCCAATTAAATTTATCTTCTATAAGTCCGTATTGAATTTTAGAAATTTCATCAAATAATTTTTGATCTAGTTCGCCAACTTTACCATCGTTGATAAGAATAGTTTCGCCTTTATATGAAAGATGTGATATAGGAGATATTATAGCTGCAGTACCAGTTCCAAATGCACTTATCAACTTACCTTGTTTATGTTTTTCCCAAACTTCATCTATTGATATTTTTCTTTCAGATACATTTAAGCCCCAGTCACGTAAGAGTGTTAAAACAGAATCTCTTGTAACACCATGTAAGATTGAGCCATTTAATTCAGGTGTTACAATCTCGTCATCAAAGTTTATAAAAATATTCATTGTTCCAACTTCTTCAAGATATTTTCTTTCGATTGCATCTAACCATAGAACTTGAGAAAAGCCTTTTTGTTTAGCTTCTTCAGCAGCTAATAAACTTGCAGCATAATTAGCAGCAGTTTTGCATTCACCAAGCCCATTTTTAACAGCTCTTACATAATGTTCTTCAACTAAAATTTTAACTGGTTTAAAGCCTTCTGGATAATATGCACCAACAGGGGATAATATAATTACGAACAGATATTCATTAGAAGGTTTTACACCCAAAGCAGGTTGAGTGGCAATCATAAATGGTCTTATATAAAGTGATTCGCCATAACCAGTAGGAATCCATTCTTTTTCTAAGGTAACTAATTCTTTTAAAGCTTGCATAAATACATCTTCAGGGATTTCGGGCATTACTAATCTTTTACAAGATTTGTTCATTCTTTCAATATTTTTATTAGGTCTAAAAAGGGTAATTTCACCTTTATTATTTTTATAGGCTTTTAGACCTTCGAATACAGTTTGTCCATAGTGGAATACCATTGCGGCAGGATGAATTTCTAAATTTTGAGTTTTTGTAATTTTTGCATCATACCAGCCATTATCTTTTGAATACTTCAAAATAAAGCAGTGATCAGTAAAACTATGTCCCCATACTAAATTTTCAGGGATTTTTACATTTCTACTTGTGGATACATTTTCATGTTGAATTTTGATCATAATAATATCTCCTAAACTTAAGAAAAATAAATTTACAAAAAATAAATTTTAAAAGCAATCTTTCTAAAAAAAATTAATATTTATTTTCTAATATAAGTTTACAGAATTCGTATTGCATAAGATATTTTTTGTAATAATTTACAACTGTATCAGGTAAAGATTTTATAAGATTATTTTTTTCGAGTAAATCATTAGGCCAGTTATAAATTTCTTCTTTGTAGGGATTTACATTAATTCGATAGAAATAATGGTAATTGTTATCAATAGCAGATACACCAACTTTGTATCGAGCAATTCTGTTGTTATTCATTGTAATAATTATTCTTTTATTATCAATTTCGTCAAATAAACTTTTACTTAATAAATTTGATTTTAAAGAATTCATTTGTTTACTTGAAAATTTATATAAATCAATTATTGTTGGAACAATATCAGCATTTGTTACTATTTTATGAAGGTTTGCTCTTAAAGTATTTATATTCAAAAATTGATGATATTTTTGTGGTATATAAAATATTATAGGAATAGAAAGTGTTTCAAGATAGTGAATCTCCATATGACCTATACAATTATGCTCATTAAAAGCTTCACCGTGGTCTCCTACTAACATTATGATTGTATTATCAAGTAAGTTATTTTTTTCAAGTGCTTGAAAAATTTGTTTTAAGTAATAATCTTGTAAAAAAATTGTGTTATCATATTCGTCTATTTTTTCACCATACCATATATTAACATCATTAGTGTAGGGGTAATGATTAGTGTTGAATTGAAGAACTCCCAAAAAATTATTATTTGTTGAGATAAATTTAATAAAATGTTCGACAGTATATTTATCATTTATACCAAAGTCATTATAATATGGTTTGCCACTTATAGATTTATTCCATTGGTGATCAATTTTTTCGTTAGAATAAAACATATCAAAATTATACCAATGTAAGTCGTGTGATGTTATATAAAAATTTGTTTTGTTCAATAATTTTCCATAATCCCATATTAAGGGCATTGTATGTATTAGTTTAGGGTCTTGATATGGTGTTATTCCACTTAAAATTGCAGGAACAGCTAACATTGTGGTTGTTGATGATGTAAATGCTTTATTGAAAATGAAAAATTCGTTTGATTTTACCTGTGTAATACTATCTAAAAAAGGTGTTGTTTTTCGATCGTAACCATAAACACTCATATTTTGTTTTCTTAGACTTTCAAAAACAATTACTATTAAGTTTGCATTTATTTTTTTATTATAATCACATTTTTCTAATTTTATTGGAGTTCTAGCTAATAATCCAGAGCCTCCAAAATTTTTACCGGTTAAATGATTGTAAAAATATCTTGTTACATTAGCATAAAGATTAGAATCAATAATCATAGTTTGATCTGTAAAACGAATATTATTATTTAGTATCATTAATATTAAAACCCATAATATTATTTTGGGCAGAATAATATTAAATTTTATAATTGACACTGGATAGTATTTTAAGGCATTCTTAAACCATAGATAAAGAAAAGGGAATACACTAAAAATTAATATAATAGATATTGGTTGAACTGTACTTTTAAAAAGTGTAATTGAGCTTTTAAATTCTTCAAAAAAATATTCTAATGTATAATAATTGGGTAATATATTGTTATAGTAATAATATCCAAAAGAAAAAATTATGATAAAAGTATATAAAATTGAAAATGTTATGGTAATTACTTTTGTTGTTCTATTAAATTTTTTTGCTAATGTTAAAAAAATTGAAAGAGTTAAAATAGAAAATAATATTGAAAGTATATAGAAAAAGTAATTTTTAAATTCATAATATGGAATAAATTTTATTCTAATAAATAAATCTGATATAAATAATACCAAAGGAAATAAAAACAAACTATTTTTTTTTAGCATTATTTAATCTCCATTAAGACATGATTCCAAGAGTTTAATAGTTTTGTTACTAGAATTGATAGATACTCTAATACCAAATGGAATTGTGATAAAATCTTTTATATGCCCAAAGTTGATATTGTATAAAACAGGAATTGTTTCATCTTTCAAATATTGACGTAACAAATTTTCTATTTCTATATTTTCTTCTGGGTTGTTATCGGTACAATCTTCGAATTGTCCAAAAACAAATCCTTTAATTTTATTGTATTCTTTATTTAATTTTAAGTGTGCCAACATTCTATCAATTTTGTATGGTTTTTCCTCCACTTCCTCCAAAAATAAAATTTTTTTATGCAAAGAAGGAAAATATTTAGTTCCAATTAATGAATTGAATACAATAAAATTACCACCAATTGCAATACCTCTAGCAGAAGATTTAGTAATTGAAACGATATTGTTTTTAAATTTATATTCATATTTGTTGTGAATATTAGTTACTAAATCCCAGAAAATTTCTTCTGTATAGCTACTTACATTATCATAAAAATCTACAGCAGGCATTGGGCCAGAAAAAGTTACAAGATTAGCTTGAGTTAGAAAAGCCATTTGTAGTGCTGTAATATCACTATAACCAACAAAAATTTTTGGGTTTTTCTTTATTAAGTTATAATCAATTTTATTTAATAATCTTACAGTGCCGTAACCACCACGCAGGCAGAAGATTGCTTTAATATTTTTGTTTTCAAACATAGAGTGAATGTCTTCAACTCTTTCTTCATCAGTTCCAGCTAGATAATAATATTTTTTTCCTACATTCTTGCCTACTACTACTCTATAACCAATTTTTTCAAAATAACGTACACTTTTTTCAATTCGAGATAAATCAGCAGGAGTTGATGCTGGGGTAATCAGTCCTATCACATCATTTTTTTTCAATGGATTTGGTTTTATTAACATATTTATAACCTCACAAAATTATATTGAAATCAAATTCTAGATAATCTTCATAGAAATAAGGTTCAGCGTAAGATTTTCCAATTCTAAAACCGTAAATTTGATTTCTAGATTTGATATAATCAAAAAAATCTGGTTTAGCAATAAGAGTTAATGGTTCATTAGAATTTGGATTGTAAAATTGAGATTTGTAAGCTTTAAGAGATGTTAATTTTAATTCCATAAAATCAGAGATATCAATAACAAATGATGGCTCAAACATATAATATGTCATATAATAAAAAAGTTTCTGAGGTCTATAGAAATCTTGTGGTGAGTTATCTTTATTAAAAGTTTGAATTTTTCTTAAACCAGAATAAAAAAAAGCATTTTTAATAAGTTTGCTAATGTTAATATGATCGGGGTGTCTATCATTAAAATAAGGTGCGAAAATTATTTTGGGTTTAAATTCTCTAATAATTTCAATTATTTTAATGATGTTATTTTGAGAAATTTCGATATTTCCATCTGGTATGTCCAAAATAATTCTTTTTTTTACACCAAGAATATCGGCTGCTTTAATTGCTTCTTTTTCTCTAGTTATGATATCACCTCTAGTACTCAATTCGGCTTTTGTAACATCAACAATAATAATATTTTTCCCTTGAGAAGATAATTTAGCTATAGTACCGGCACAACCAATTTCGACATCATCAGGATGTGCCCCAAAAAAAATTGCATCTATATTCATAGGTCCTTATAAATTAATTATTTCTCTGAATTTATCAATTTGTTCATTGATTCTTCTTTGAGCTTCTTGTTTGAAAAAATCAGTTTCTTTTGTTTTATCTTCAGTAAGTTTAGCTATTTTTTCTTCAAATTCTTTAATTTTTTGACCATAATCATCCTCAAATGCTTTGACTCTTGCTTCATATTCTTTTTTAAGATGTTCTAATTCTTTATCGTGTCTATTCTTAAGAGCAGTAATCTTTTTTAACAGTTTTTGCTTTTCTTTTTGTTTATCAACAACAGCATAGGCCGAAGATACAGCGGAGACAATTAAACCTAATATAAATGCAACAATACTCCATTTGAAACCATTAATCATAAATATTTTTAATGGTGCATCACTAACTTCGCTACTTGAACAACTTGCCATACCGGAAATTACAAAAATGAATAAAGCAAAAAATAAACTATATAAAAGAGATGTATTGAAAGTTGATTGGGGATCGAATTTTTTTTGAGATTCTAATTGTTCAATTTTCTTTTCGATAATTGCAATATTTTGTTGAGTATTTTTTTCTATTATTTTAACTCCTTCTTCGTATTTTTCTTTTAGGTTATTTTTCAATTCCAACAATGCAGATTCGAGTTTTTTAATTCGTTCAATGGTCATTTCTTTTTGATTATCATAAGTCGCTAGCTGTTCTTCCATCATTGTTTCGTATTTTGTAGTTATAGCAGAAATTATATTATCAAGGGTTTGACGGAATTTTTTGTCTAAATATTTTGTTGAAAGAATGATATATGTATTTTTTCTATCACCAAAAGTATTAACAATATTTTGAACAAATTCTATATCAATTCTTGATTTGGGGGATATAAATTCATCTACACCACAATTTAGAATTTTGTTACATTTATAGGAAAGTTTTTCGAAGGATGTAGTTAAAAGGTCCAAATTATTTTTTAACATAGCATCAATATCATTAAAGATAGGGAAAAAGTCGATATCAATAAATATATGGTGTAAATATGCATTTGCAATAGAAAAAGCATAAAAAGGTAAGTTGTTATTTGTTAAAGCATAATCTATTCTTTCTAAATCGAAATGTAAAATTTCATTAATCAAATTGATAGCTGCCTGATAATTGCCTAAATGTATATTGGTTAGTGATAAATAATATTTAGCATTAATACCTGTTGGTATGTAATTAAGTGCTTGACTAAAATATTTAGCTGCATTTGTAAAATCCTTAGTGTGATAGTATATAAAGCCCATGAAAATATGAGCTAAATATAATGCTTCATTTTTATAAAATGTATCAAAAGTAGAATTTTCGATAAGAGTTATTGATTCATTTATAGCTTCAACTGCAAATTGAATGTTTTTTAGTTTCGGGTCAAGCAAAAAAATTACTGCAGCGTAAAAGAATTTTATAAAATTTTCTTTATTAGTATTTTTTTCAACTAAATTTACTACCTGAGTTGCAAAATGTTTACGCTCTTGATCATTTTTTGTTGTATTCCATTTTGTAAAATATTCTTTAGTCTGTTTAAAGTTATCTAGATGAGCTAGCCTAGAATCAAGTTTGGCAAATGCTTTTTCTTCAATTGTTGTTAGAATAGGATGATTGCATATAAAAATATATCCCAGATTACTAAAGCGTATAAAAAACTCCTTATATTCGCTCGGTAACATAAAAGAATTAATTTGAGCAGAAATTTTTTTATAATCATCAATGGTATAACTAAATTTTACAAAATCCTGGAAATAGAGTTTTGCTAAACTTTTAAGTCTATTAGCTTTTACTTCGTTTGAGACTATGGTAGAATCGAAATTAGTCATATTCTAAGTTTTTTTTGTTATTGAAAAAAAATTGATTGAAAAATCGAAAAATTTTTATTAATTTAAATTTTTAAATTTACAAATAAATATACAGATATTATGAGCATTTATCAATACTTTTTAAATATTATCGAAAAAAAAGGAGCAATATTTTATTTATTGATTGATCCTGATGATCTGGAATTTAATAAAATTCCTGAGTTTGTAGGCTATATTAACGATTCAGATGTTGATGTTATTTTGTTGGGAGGTAGTTTGTTATTCAATACTCAATTTGATTGTTATTGCGAAGAGATTAAAAAATATTCTAAAATTCCAGTCGTGATTTTCCCTGGAGGTATAGACCAAATTTCTGAAAAAGCAGATGCAATTTTATTTTTATCTTTAATAAGTGGGCGAAATCCGGAACATTTGATAGGAAAACATGTTCTTGCAGCTCCTACTATTCATGCTAAAAAAATAGAACCTATTGCTACTGGTTATATGATAATTGAATCTGGTAAAACAACTACAGCTGAATATATGAGTGGTTCTAAACCTATACCTTATAATAAGCCCACCATTGCAGCAGCTACTGCATTAGCAGGAGAATATTTAGGAATGAAAATTATTTATCTTGAAGCAGGCTCTGGTGCAGAAAAACCTGTATCTGATGAAATGGTTAGAATTGTATCTAATACAGTTTCAATTCCGGTTATTGTTGGTGGAGGAATTAAAACACCTGAAATTGCTAAAAATAAAGTATTAAGTGGTGCAAAAGGAGTGGTTATTGGTAATCATTTCCAGAATCCAGAAAACTGGAAACAAATTAAAGAGTTTGCGCAAGCAATTCACATTACAAAATAAGGATATAAAAATGGAACTAATGAATTATATTACATCGCAATATACAGAAAGTATTGAAATTAAAAAGAAAAGTTTACAGGAAAATTCAAAGTCTATCATAAAAGCAATTGAGTTATTACTTGAATCATTCAAAAATGAGAAAAAATTATTGATTGTTGGCAATGG
The DNA here is from genome assembly GCA_035361425.1 of Ignavibacteriales bacterium. GTDB lineage: Bacteria > Bacteroidota > Ignavibacteria > Ignavibacteriales > DAOSCP01 > DAOSCP01. The sequence goes on from DAOSCP010000005.1 coordinate 126,634, forward strand.
CGGAAGTGCAGCTGACGCACAACATATTGCAACAGAGTTTATGATTAGACTTTCACATGATATTAAAAGGCCACCTATTCCCGCAATAGCTTTAACTACGGATACTTCCAATCTTACAGCGGGTGGTAATGATATAGGTTATGAAAATGTATTTGCTAGAAATTTAGAGGGCTTAGGTCAAACTGGTGATGTATTGTTAGCTATATCAACAAGTGGAAATTCTAAAAACGTATTATTGACTGTTGAAGTAGCAAAAGCAAAAGGTATTCATACTATTGGATTATTGGGGTGCGATGGCGGAAAAATTGCAAATAATGTGGACGTTGCAATAATAGTTCCTTCTTATAATACTCAACGCATTCAGGAAACTCACCTTTTAATTGAACATATTATATGTGAATCTATTGAGAAAATTCTTTATGGAAATAATTAATCCTTATCTGTTTGATATTCTTAAGAATAAAAAATTTAGAAATAATTTGATTTTTTTATTCTTTGCTATTTTATTTAAACTTTTTGTTGTTGAAATTTTTGAAAATTTATTATCTTTAACTATACCATCGTTAGTAATAGATATTGTATTATTTTTTTTATTTTATCAGGTGTTTTCTAAAATAGGTAATATATTTGTTGAAAAAAATCCAATAAAACAATCCTTTGTAATTTTATATATTAATATATTTTATCTTTCTATCCTATTTTTTACAAAATATTCTAAAATCTATATTTTTACAAACTTAATAATTGTTTTTGCTACTATAATAGTCCTAACAATTAATTTAACTGTACTTCATCAATTATATTTTGCAAAGCAAAAAAATGATATATCAAAATATTTTAATTTAATGTATATTTTTTTATTAGTAACTAGTATTATTAAAACAGTTTCAACTAAATATAGTAATTTATTACCAAATTTCGAGTTAATTATAAAATTTTTAGAAATTGTAACTTATTTAATTATTTTATATTGTACTACTAAATTTGCCTGGATTACATTTTTATACAAAAAAGAAAAAATATTTTTACTATTTTTAAGCATTTTTATAATAGTAATTACTGGTATTAACTCTTATATTTTAGAAAAATTTAATTTAATTGGTAGTGAATTATTAGTTTCAATTTCAGATTTTATTGATTTCTATTTGATTATATATTATTTACTTATATTTTTAGCGACTTTATTTACTCTACCATCTGCAGATATAATTGAGGAGAAGAAAAGAGAATTACAGACTTTAATAAAATTTAGTCATTTATCTTCCAATTCTTTTTCACTGAAAGAAGTTTTATCGAATGTGAATAATATATTTTCAGGTTTTTTTACAGTAAATGGTTGTTGGATAATAAAATATGATTTAACTGATAGTGATTTTGAAATTCTTAATAAAGAAAATATTAGTTATGAATTAGCAGAAAAACTATCTTTTTATGTTGTTACGAATACAATACAAAATGATTTTTACTACTTAAAAATACACGAAGAAAAGTTTTCTGCAGACAATAAAAAAATCGAACAAATAAATGTTTTACCATTGTATCAAAAACAGAAAGAATATTACTTGCTAATTTTTATTTCTCATAGATTAAGATACGATGAAGAAGATTTAACCGTTTTGAAAGCTTTTAAAGATTACATTAGAACTGTTATTGATAATGTGAATTTACTTAATGATGCTATTGAAAAAGAAAGAATTAAAAAAGAATTAGAGTTAGCACGAGATATTCAAAATAAACTTCTACCAGATAAAATTCCAAATTTCCCACAACTTGAAATAGTAACATATTATAAACCAGCATATGAGGTAGGTGGCGATTATTACGATTTTTTTAAGAGTAACGATAAATCTTTTTCTGTTGTAATTTCAGATGTAAGTGGAAAAGGGTTAAAAGCATCTTTTATAACGTCTGAAATTAAAGGTATATTTACAGTTTTAAGTGAAATATATAATTCTCCCCAAAAAATCATTATTAAAGCTAATCAAATTATAAAAAATATTATAGCTAAAAATAGTTTTATAACAGCAAGTTATTTAACATTTGATTTTAATAATAAATTACTTAGATTTGTAAGAGCTGGACATTTACCTTTATATATAATCAGAAACAACCAAATAATAAAATTACAACCTAAGGGTGTTGGATTAGGAATACTATCAAATAATTTTGAAAAATTTATCGAAGAATTAGAATATAACATCCTGGAGAATGATATTTTTGTATTAATAACGGATGGAGTTAGTGAAGCGCAAAATATCAATAAAGAGTTATATGGTTTTGAAAATTTGGAAAAAATATTGGTAAGTAGTTCAAATATAACTGAAATTTTAAATAAAATAGTTGATGAGCTTGCTAAATTTTCTAATGGTAACCAATCAGATGATATAACTATAATACTTCTTAAGTTCAATAGTGAGGGAAAAAATGACTGACTTTAAAATTAACATTGATAATTATTCAAACGAAATAGTAATTATTAAGTTAGAAGGCTATTTGGATGCACATACTGCTCCGGAATTAGAAAATCAAATAGCAAATTTAGTTGAAAATGATATTGTGAAAATAATTATAGATTTTGAAAAACTTAACTACATAAGTAGTGCGGGGTTAGGTGTTTTTATGGCATATATTGAGGATATCAGAGAAAAGGGTGGCGATATAAAATTTACTAATGTTCCTGATAAAATATATGAAGTGTTTGATATTTTAGGTTTTCCTATGATTTATGAGATTTATAAAGATTCTAAAGAAGCCATCAATAATTTTAATGAGATTTCAAATGATCAAAGATAGTGATCAATTAACTATCCAAAGCTCTTTGGAAGCTTTAAAAATTATACGTAACTTTGTTTATGAATTTTGTAAAAGAAATAAAATAGTTGAAAAATCAATAAATTCTATTGTATTAGCAGTCGATGAAGCTACTACTAATATTGTTAAGCATGCATATAAAAATAAAGAAAATGGTATTATTTATATTTCATTAACATTAAGAGACAATGTTCTTTCAATTGAATTAGAAGATTTAGGAGTAAAATTTAATGAGAATGATATTCCTAAAGCTAATATTGAAGATTACTATAAAGAGCACAAAAAAGGTGGTTGGGGTGTCTTTTTAATTAAAAAATTAATGGATTTAGTTCATTACACAAGATCAGATGAAGGGAAAAATTATTTATTATTAGAAAAAAAAGTTGAATTTGAAGAAGATGCAAAATAAAATATCAAATTTATCATCAATAATTGATTTTAGTAATACTATCAATAAAACATTAGATTATAAATTTATACTTGATAATTTATTATTAACTTGTCTGGCAAGATTTAAAACGAGTAAAGGTATTGTTGTTCTATTGGAAGAGCAAAATAACTTAAAAATAGTATCTTATAAAGGTATTAGAAAAAGTGATATCGATAAAATTAGAGAAAATATTGATAATTCAGTAATCCTAGACATTTTAATAAAAAATTTTAATTTATTTTTACAAATAAATTTAAAATATGATGAAAAAATAATTGGTTATATTCTCTTAAGGAAAAAGATTACTAATGAGTCATATACCAAAGAAGAGCAAGAGCATTTAGAAATATTGGGGAATATTGCCGCGATTGCGTTAACTAATGCAAAACATTTACAACAGGTCAATGATATTAATAATGAATTAAAGGTTAAAGTTAAACAACTATCCACATTATTTGAAATAGGACAGGAATTTAATTTAACACAATATGATAAGCAAAAAGTTTATAAGTTATTGATATATACGTTACTTGGTCAATTTTTAATTTCAAAATATTGCTTAATAGAATTTGTAAAAGAAGAATTAAATATTCTTGAGAATAAATTTGATGGTGCCCTAACTAAGAGTTTAGAATATGAAAAATTACTAAAGATTGATTCTATTCTGAATAAAAATCAAATAAAAAATTATTATCCTGGTATATATGAATATAATGTTCAATTAGCAGTGCCAATACAATCAAAGTCAAATATACATGGTATTCTTTTGTTGGGTGCTAAATCTAATAATTATGATTATACTCAAAGCGATTTAGAATTTATTGCTTCGTTAGTCGGTTTAGCATCACTTACTATTGACAATATAAAACTTTTCGAGCAGGTACTAGAAAAAAAGAAATTAGAAAAAGAGTTAGAGATTGCAAGCCAAATACAAAAATATTTTTTACCTTCTAAAAATTTGCAAATACCAAAAGTTGAATACCATGGTCTAAATATACAATCTAGGCAAGTTGGCGGAGATTTTTATGATGTGATACAACTAGATGAAAATAGATATGCATTTTGCATAGCTGATGTTTCTGGTAAAAGTATTTCAGCGGCGCTTATTATGGCAAATTTTCAGGCTTTTCTAAAAACACTCTCAAAATTAAAAATCAACAATATTGTTGAAACAACTGAATTATTAAATACATTAGTTTCTGAAAATATTAAAGATTTTAAATATATTACATTTTTATGGGGCATATTGGATATAAATAATCTTTGTTTTGAATATGTAAATGCTGGGCATAATCCGGGTTTACTTATAAGAGATAATGATGTGATTAAATTAGAAAAAGGTGGTATAATGCTCGGAATGAAAATGTTAAATGTGCCTTATCAAAAAGATGTTATTACATTAAAAAAGAATGATATTATTGTTTTTTATACTGATGGAGTTACAGAAGCAGCAAATAAAGATAAAGAATATTTTGAAGAATATAATTTAATAAATATTTTAAGAAATAATAAAAATAAAAGCGTCAAAGAAATTAATGAAAATATTTTGAAATCTGTGAAAGAATTTGTTGGGGATGAAGAGCAAGCAGATGATATTACATTATTGACTTTTAAAATTATTAATTAATAAAAAAAGGGGAGAGTTCCCCTTTTTTTTATTCCCATTCAATTGTGCTTGGTGGTTTGGAACTTATATCGTAAACAACTCTATTAATCCCTTTTACTTCATTAATAATACGATTAGAAATTTTGCCTAATAAATCATAAGGTAATTTAGACCAATCTGCTGTCATCCCATCAACAGAGTCTACAGAACGAATTGCAAGAACATTTTCATAACTTCTTTCATCGCCCATAACTCCAACACTTTTTACAGGTAATAGGACACCGAAAGTTTGCCATGTTTTATAATAAAAACCAGCATTTTTAACTTCTGTAACAATGATGTCATCAGCAAGTCTTAATGTATCTAATTTATCTTTGGTAATTTCGCCTATAATTCTTACAGCAAGACCTGGCCCAGGGAATGGTTGACGATAACAAATTTCATCTGGTAGTCCAAGTTCTTTACCAAGTATTCTTACTTCATCTTTGAATAGTTCTCTTAATGGTTCAATTAATCTAAAATTCATTCGTTCGGGTAAGCCGCCAACATTGTGATGACTTTTTATAACAGCAGAAGGACCTTTAAAAGAAACGCTTTCGATAACATCAGGGTATAAAGTTCCTTGTGCTAAAAATTTTGCATTAGGTATTGATTTTGCTTCTTTTTCAAAAACTTCTATAAAAGTATGTCCAATAATTTTTCTTTTTTGTTCAGGATTTGTAATGCCTTTTAATTTTTCAAGGAAAAGATTAGAGGCATCTACAGTTTTGAGATTGAGGTTAAATTTTTTTCTAAAAAGTTCATCTACTTTTTTAGCTTCGTTTAAACGTAAAAGGCCATTATCAACAAAAATACAATGTAATTGATTACCAATTGCTTTATGAAGTAATAATGCAACAACAGAAGAATCAACGCCACCACTTAAAGCACAGATAACTGTATCATTACCAACAGTTTTTCGAATTTCTTCGCATTGGTATTCTATGAATGAGGACATTTGCCAATCTGGAGAACATTTTGCAATATTAAAAACAAAATTACTAAGTATGTTTATACCATCTACTGAGTGATATACTTCTGGATGAAATTGAATTGCATATATTGGTAAATTTTTATGTTTGATTGCAGCAAAAGGAGTATTTGAAGTATTAGCAAGTATAATAAAATTATCGGATATACTCTCTAATTTATCTCCATGACTCATCCATACAATTGAATTTTGTGGTATATCTTTAAATAAAGTTTCAAAATTGATTATATTTAATTCTGTTCTTCCGTATTCTCTTTGTTGTGCATTGGTTACTTTTCCACCAAATTTATTAGCAACAAGTTGCATTCCATAACAAATACCGAGAATTGGTAGATTAAGTGTAAAAATTTTTTCATCAGGGAAAGGTGCATTATCATAATAAATAGATGATGGGCTACCAGATAAAATTATTGCATTAGGATTAAATTCTAATATTTTATCAATACTAGCATTGTAAGGAAATATTTCACAATAAACTTTTAATTCTCTTATTCTTCGTGCTATAAGTTGAGTGTATTGAGAACCGAAATCAAGTACTAGTATTTTGTTTTGTGTTATCATAATAACCTTCTTTTTTTGATGGAATAGATATAATCCAAATAGTTACAAAAATAGCAATAATAATAAGTAAAATAATATGAATAATTTTAGGGTAAAGAATATAACAAGAAAGGAGAATTGAAAACCACAAAAATGAAATTGCTTTGTATTTAGTTTTTTTATTTAAAGTTTTTGATTCATAATATTCTTTAATAGCTGGGCCAAAAGTTTTATTTGTTAAAATCCAGTTATGCATTTTATCGGAACTTTTTGAAAAAAAATATAAAGCGGCTAAAATAAAAGGAGTAGTTGGCATTACAGGTAAAAAAGCACCAATAATGCCAAGAATAGTTAAAATAATACCTATCGAAAAAAATAAATATTTTTTAACGATTTTAATCATTTTAATTTTCGATTTTATAATTTGGTGCTTCTTGAGTAATTATAACATCATGAACATGGCTTTCTCGATAAGCAGCATTTGTAATTTGCACAAATTTAGTTTTCGTTCTTAAATCTTCAATATTTTTAGAACCTGTGTATCCCATACCAGATTTGATACCACCAACTAATTGATGTAAAATTAAGCTGACAGGACCTTTATAAGGAACTCGTCCTTCTATTCCTTCAGGAACAAGTTTGGATGGATCTACTCCTTTTTGTCCATAGCGGTCACTGGAACCTTTTTGCATTGCACCAATAGATCCCATTCCTCGGTATTGTTTGTAACTTCTACCTTGATATAGGATTAAATCTCCTGGGGCTTCATCCGTACCAGCTAGTAAGCTACCTAACATAACTGCATGAGCACCTGCAGCTATTGCTTTTGTTATATCTCCACTGTATTTAATACCGCCATCAGCAATGATTGTAACACCAAGTTTATCTGCAGCTTTAGAACAATTAGCAATTGCTGTAAGTTGTGGAACTCCGGCTCCGGCTACAATTCTTGTTGTGCAAATAGAACCAGGTCCAATACCTACTTTAATAACATCTGCACCTGCTTTAACTAAATCAATAACTCCTTCTTCAGTAGCAACATTACCAGCGATAATTTCGATATCAAATCTATTTTTTATTTCCTTAATAGTATCAATTACAGCTTTAGAGTGTCCGTGAGCAGTATCAATGGCAATTATATCTACACCGGCTCTGATTAGTAATTCTGCTCTTTCGATAGCATCTTTGCCAACTCCTATTGCAGCTCCAACTCTTAATCTTCCTAATTTATCTTTGCAGGCATTTGGATATTTTATTTTTTTCTCAATATCTTTTATTGTTATAAGTCCTTTTAAATTATTATCTTCATCAACAATAAGCAATTTTTCAACTTTATACTTATTTAATAATTCTTTTGATTGTTCCAAATCAATTCCAACTGGTGCAGTGATGAGATTATCTTTTGTCATCACATCCTTAACTTTTTTATTAAAGTTGGTTTCGAACCTTAAATCTCTGTTTGTTAAAATACCTTTTAATTTACCATTTTCAGTAACAGGAACTCCAGAAATATGAAATCTTTCCATTAAGTTCAAAGCTTCTTGAATAGGTTCATCTGGGCCAATGGTTATTGGATCGATAATCATTCCACTTTCAGATTTTTTAACTTTTTCAATTTCAAATGCTTGTTTATCAGCTGGCATTGCTCTATGTATAATTCCAAGGCCGCCTGCTCGAGCTATTTCAATAGCCATTTCTGCTTCTGTTACTGTATCCATAGCAGCACTTAAAATAGGAATGTTTAAAGTGATGTTTTTTGTAAGTTTTGTTTTGGTATCAACTTCAGTAGGTAGAACTTCGGAATAAGCAGGTTGTAATAAAACATCATCAAAAGTTAAGCAAAGAGGAATGTTTTCATTTAGCATAATAACTCCAATTTATTTACAAAAAAAGCAGAGTGTTAAGACACTCTGCTTCCATAAAATTCTTTATTTAGATCTTCAGTTAATAATTCAATAAACTTATTTGAAGATATATTTTTTATTTTAAATTTATTAGTTGCCACTATTATAGATGGCTCATCTCCTTTACCTAGTAGGTAATTGTATAAACAAAATGCTAATCTGTATCTTTCGCTATTGTAAGGAATATATTCACTGTATTTTTCAACAAAGTTATAAACTTTTTTTTCTAATGAAAATTCTGGGGCTGGTTTAATGTTTGCTGCTTTTCCTGTTGCCATAAAATCTCCAATTTCAGAAAACTAATTTAAATAAAAATTATTTAATTTCATAGTTATTTTTTTTCATTATATCTTTCCATTCATCAAAGGGGATTTCTTCAGCTTCATCAATAAGTAACACGGGAATGTTATCTACAATTTTGTATTTTTTTCTTGTATTTTTATCTGTTGAAATTAAATAATTATCAAATAAGATTAAAGGTGCCTTAGATAAGGGACAACATAAAATTTTTAATAAATCTTCACTTATCATTTTTTTCTTTTTCTTTTTTCTTTTGGTATAACTTTTTTGAATTTATATGCAAGCCAGTTAGAAGAAAGTAAAGATTTTTGCATTCTTTTAAAATCCATTTCTTCCATAAAATCAAAGGTATAATTTTTAGGGAAATCAGTTTCAATTTCCTTTGTGTTATATTTTGGTATGCAAAACCATAAAACAGTTGAAAGATTTGTTTTGGGTAAAATTAGTGCTGCCTTTTGTTTTAATTCGTCTTGATTTGTTGCAAAAGCTATTATATATTCGTAAATCATATCTTCAAAAGGCGTTGTATGAATTTCACACTCGTTTCTCATTTGTTGTAATTGAGTTTGAAATTCTTCAGGAAAATCAATACAAAGAATTGTTTTTTGTCCACTATAATGCAACCTATTAAAAAAGCTATTCATAGTTTCTTCTTCTCTTTACTAAATTATTTGAAATTACTATTTCCAAAAATAATAAAAAAATTGATAATATCAAAAAAATTGGCCAATATTCAATACCACTTCTTGCTTGTGTTATTTCATTTGTGATATTTGGCATATAATGAACTGTTTTAGAAAAATATTTATCATTGTTTAGCAAATATATTATATTATCAATATTATATGTTTGTAAATTAGTTTCATTTGTATTAAAGTTTACTGAAATTATATCTATAATTTTACCATTTTCAATAATTTTGTAAAATCCAGGTGTTGTCAAATTTATTGTTTTTTGTTGTTGTAATGGAATAATATTTTTATTTTCAGGTGTTATAATATTTATATTGTTAAGCAAATTATAATTCAGTGGAATACCATATTTTGAGATTGTAAAATTATTATTAGTTAAATTATTATTTGATACAAAATAAATACTATTGTAGATTACTGGGATAAATAAAGATTTGATTTGAAAATCAGAAAAATTCATCTCAAAAGGAGTTGAAAAAATTAATATATTATTATTTTTTATTGATGTATGTATAATAAAATTATCATTATTTGTTAAATTGATAAAGGATTTTTGATTATGGAATTGATAATATTTTTGAACTGTTATTTCGTTAAAATCATTTTTGTTTTTAAAGATATCACTATAAATACTACCTTTGGGAATTTCTTTTATTTTTGTATCTTGATCAGTAGTGAATGCTATGGATTTGGGTAATTGTAAAGCATCTAAAATTAAATTGAAGTTAGTTAAATCTGCTCCAATACCTGGAATAACAATTAAACCTATTCTATTATTTAAGATATAATTTCTTAATTTTTCTAATGAATTTGAATACTTATCGATGGATAAAATTATTAAATTATAATTACTTAAATCTATTTTTGAAATATCATTAACAGAATAGTTAGTAAATTTTATTTTTTTTGAAATATCAGCTTCTAGTGCTTTTTGTATGTAATAAAGATTTTTAGGATTATCATATAAATTCAAAATTGAAATTTGAGGTGGATTTTTTACACACAGATAATAATAATTATCAAAAATATTGTCGTCTTTTGAAAGTTCTATCTTTATTCTGTTAAATTCTTCATTAGAAAGAGCTATTTCTTGATAAATAGTTTTAATATTATTTGCTGATATATTTAAATGATTTTGAGATACTTTTTTATCATTTAAGTAAATGCTATAGATAATATTATTAATTTCTTCTTTGTAAAAATTTTTTACATCGAAAGAAAGAGAAATATTGTTACTAATTCCAATAAATTTATTGTTAATTTTTGCCTTAGTAATTGCGAGGTTACGGTTTTGATTTAATGAAAAAGGTATAAAATATACACTTACTTTTGAAAGTTTTGTTAGTTTATTGTAGTCGTAGTTATCAAATAGGTTGGATTGGAAATCAGAAATAATAAAAATTTCTTTATTAACTGTTGTTGCTTTTGATAAATATTCAATAGCTAAATTAAATGCATCTATAAAATTATCATTTCCATAATTTATACTTAAATCTTTGATGTTTTCAAATAACTTATTGTTTACTGGCGAAAGTGAAATTGAGTTTGAAATATTGGATAAAGGTATAATAGCTATTTGATCGTTACTTTTTGCAATATTTTTAAATTTGTAAATGATATCTTTTGCTTTGTTAAAATTAGTGATATTATCATCTGAATAATTGTTCATACTAAAAGTATCATCGATTATAAAAACAGTTGCTGTTGAGGCAGAAGGCAATGGGATAAAAAAGCTATTCTTTAATACGGGTCTTGCAATTGCAAAGGTTAAAAAAACTATAAATAATATTCTTAATAGTAAAAGGAGAAGGTTGAGAAATTTTAATTTTTTTAGTTTATTTTTTTTCAGTTCTTTTAAAAAGAATAGACTTGGGAATTCAATTATTTGAATTTTTCTTAAATTTATAAAATGGATTATAATTGGAATAGCAATTGCAAATAAACCTAAAAAGGCCCAGTTATTTATAAATTGCATATTTTAGCCAAGATTGTTTATTAAATAATTAATTTCTCTAAATGGTTTAGACCAATCATTAGGAGAATTTTGCATAAAAATTTTAAGTGACGAATACCAGAAATCATTTGTTCCATAAAGTCCCCAACGCCAATCAGGTGCAAATGGTATCAACATAAATATTGTTTTACCTAAAGCGCCAGTTAAATGTGCAACAGAAGTATCAACACTTATAACAAGATTTAAATTTTCAATAAAAGCAGCTGTATCTAAAAAATCTGTAAAATTTGAACCAATATCTTCAATATTATAAATTGATAAAATATTTTTTTCGTGTTCTGTTAAATCAATCTGTAGAGAATAGATATTAAATTTATCGAAATTGTTTTCAAAAATTTTAATAAAATTTTCTATTGGTATAGATCTATTGTGATCATTTTTGTGTTTTGGGTTACCACGCCATACAATACCAATGTTTACTTTGTTGTTGCGTTTGATAAAATTATTGAATTTATCTATTATTTTTTTTTCTGGGAAAAGATATTTAGTATTAAAATAATAATTAGTTGGGGATATATTCAAATATTTTATAAGTGAAAGTAGTGAAAGATCGTAATCTGCAAATATATTATTATCCATAGAATAATAAAGTTCGTCAATAAATTTTAAATTTTTAAGGATATTATACAAGGGCTTTTGGCATAAAAAAATTATTTTACAGTTATAGTTTTCTTTTAATATTTTAAGATATCTTACAAATTGGATAGTATCGCCAAGTCCTTGTTCGTGGTAAATAAATATAGTTTTATTAGTTAAATCTTCGCCAGAATATTCTTTTTTACCAATAGATATTTTGTTTAAATTATCACTTTTAAAACGCCACTCAAATTCATCTTTAGCTTTATTGTAGTCATTAATTAAAAAATACGAAAAACTTAAATTTTTATGACAAGATGCGAAATCGGGATTTATAGCAAGAGATTTTTTATAGGCTTCGATTGATTTATCGATTAACTTATTGTATTGATATGAATTACCTAAATTCATTAATGTTTCAGCAGAATTGGGTAGTTTTTCAGCTAAAAATTCAAAAATATCAAGAGCTTCGTTGTATAATGTAAGATGATTATATATAATCCCCAAATTATTAAAAGATTCGTAGTGAGATGGATTAATTTTAGTTGTAAGTTTGAAAAAATCAATTGCTTTAGTGTAAAGACCTTTTTCACGATATAAACAGCCAAGGTTATAATAAGCTAAAAAGTTATCAGGGTTAATTTTTATGGCGATATTATAGAATTTTTCTGCGAGATCAAAATTTTTATTGAGAAAGTATGAGTAGCCAATATTATTATATAAAACATCATTAAATTTATCAATCTCTAAACCTTGTAAACCAATTTTAATGGCTTCATCATATTTACCAAGTTCTCCACAAATCACAACAAAATTCAATATAAGTTTGATATTTTTAGGGTTTAATTTATAAGCCTGTTGAGCGTAGATGTAAGCTTTATCAATAAACTTGTTATTGTAAAAAACTGTTGAAAGATTGAATAATATATCAAAATTATCTACAAAATATTGATAGTTATCATCAAAAAATTCAATGTAATCTTTAATAATTTGAGATTTATCTAAGCAAAAGATTAAGTTGATAAAATATTCAGGTGATTTTTTTAATTGTATTGCTTTTGTTAAATATTCTATTGCAGTTTTGTAGTTATTTTTAGCAATAAAAACATTTGCAATATTAAATAAAGTTTCTGGGAAATTAGGTTTAATTTTTAATGCTCTAGTATATAAATCTAGTGCGGTATCAAAATTTTTTTGATGAAAATGAATTAAACCTAAAGAGTTTAATGATAAATAATTATTTGGATTATTGGTTATTGCTTTTTGAAAATATTGTATTGCAAATTCAAAATTATTGTTTTCATAATTTAAGATACCTAAAAGATGTAATACTTCGCTATCATCTGGATATTGCAGTGATAGTTGATTAAGAATGTTTGCAGCTTTAATATAATTTTTTTTATTAATGAGTTCAATAGCTTCGTCTAGTAATGTTTGCTTATTCATATTTTATTATTTCTGTATGAATTTCACCTATATTTTCAATTTTTGCAAAAATAATATCGCCAGGGATAACTGGTCCAACACCTGCAGGTGTGCCTGTCATTATTATATCACCTTGTTCGAGTGTGATAAGTTTAGAAATATAAGAAATTAGAAAATTTGGTTTAAAGATCATAGAATTTAATTTTGCGTTTTGTTTTTCTTGATTATTAACATAAAGCATTATTGATTCATTAAAATTCAAATCATAATCTTGCTTTTTTACAAATTTTGATAAGACACACGAAGTATCAAAACCTTTGGAAAGGGACCAGGGTAAACCGTTTTTAATTGCGTGATTTTGGATATCGCGAGCGGTCATATCGAGACCAACAGCATAACCTGCAATAGCATTTGAGGCTTCTTGTTCTGAAATATTGCGAACTGTTTTTCCTAAAGCTACTACAAGTTCAACTTCGTGATGTAAATTTTGAGAAAATGTTGGATAAATAATCTTCTCATATGAATAGATAACAGTGTAATTTGGTTTGTAGAAAAATAGTGGTTCTTTTGGAACTTCACTATCTAATTCTTTAGCGTGATCGAGATAATTTCTGCCAATGCAGATAATTTTACCAATTGGTAAAACTGAACCATCCTGGAAGATAATGTTTTTCATAGACTTATCAATAATTTTGTTTTTAGATTTTAGTTTGATTATATTAAAAAGTTAAATTTTAAAAAATTAAGATAAGTAATAAAAAAGAATAAAACAAATATGGAAAAGATAAGATCAACAACAATTTTGGGATTAGTCCATAAAGGACAAGTAGTCATAGGTGGAGATGGACAGGTTACATTAGGTAATACTGTTGTAAAATCCAATACAGTTAAAGTAAGAAAACTATACAATAACAAAGTATTGTGTGGTTTTGCCGGGTCTGCTGCTGATGGTATCACTTTATTAGAAAGATTTGAAGAAAAATTAGAACAATACCGTGGAAATGTTAGCCGTGCAGCCGTAGAACTTGCAAAAGATTGGCGAACGGATAAGTATTTGAGAAAATTAGAAGCAATGTTAGCCGTTGTTGCTAATGATGTTGCACTAATAATTTCTGGAACTGGTGATATAATTGAACCAGATGATAAAATAGTAGCAATTGGATCTGGTAGTATGTATGCCTTAGCAGCTGCTAAAATGTTAGTCAAATACAGTGATCTTTCTGCTGAAGAAATTGTAAGAGAAGCTCTAAAAGTTGCTGGCGAAATTTGTATCTATACTAACACTAATATTGTAATTGAAAAATTGTAAAAAGGGAAGAAATATGAGCTTTTATAAGGATTTAATTGATATTGAACTCGAAAAAATTGATAATTTTACACCATCTAAAATTGTAGAAGAACTAGATAAATATATTATAGGACAAGATAAAGCTAAAAAATCTGTTGCTATTGCATTAAGAAATAGGTGGAGAAGACAAAAGGTAGATTATAAAATTAAAGATGAAATATATCCAAATAATATTTTAATGATTGGTCCTACTGGAGTTGGTAAAACTGAAATTGCAAGAAGGTTGGCAAAAATTACAGGTGCTCCTTTTATTAAAGTAGAAGCATCAAAATTTACTGAAGTTGGATATGTAGGAAAAGATGCTGAATCTATGATAAGAGAATTAGTTGATATATCTGTAAATTTAGTAAAAGAAAAATTAAAAAACCTTCATATGGAAAGAGCAGTTTTTAACGCTGAGGAAAGAATTCTTGATATTCTTGTACCACCAAAACCATTGGTCAATGCTCCAATGTCTGAAATTGATAGTTATACAAATACAAGAGAGAAATTTAGATTAAAAATAATAAATAGCGAATTGGATGATAAAGAGATTGAAATTGAAACTTCTCAGAGTGGTTCTTCATTTATGGGAGGAATGCAAGTAATAGGACCAATTGGCCTTGATGAGTTGGGTAGTAATTTTCAGGATATTTTGGATGGTATCATACCTAAAAAAAGTAAAAAAAGAAAAGTTAAAATAAAAGAAGCTAGAGATATTTTCATCGCAGAGGAATTAGATAAACTAATTGATAAAGATAGTGTCAATAAGTTGGCAATAAAATTAGTTGAAACTGCGGGTATCGTATTTATAGATGAAATTGATAAAATTGCCAATAGTGCAAACACAAGAGCAAATGGAATAGATGTATCTCGTGAAGGTGTTCAAAGAGATTTATTGCCTATTGTTGAAGGTACAACTGTACAAACCAAATATGGAACTGTAAAAACTGATTATATTTTATTTATTGCAGCAGGTGCTTTCCATGTTGCAAAACCTTCGGATTTAATTCCTGAATTGCAAGGTAGATTTCCTATTAGAGTTGAATTAAATAGCCTTACCGAAGAAGATTTTTATAAAATTTTAACTCAACCGCAAAATGCTTTATTAAAACAATATCAGGCTTTATTAAAAACTGAGGGAATTGATTTGAGTTTTGATGATGAAGCTATAAAAGAAATTGCAAGAGTTTCTACTGTTGTAAATGAACAAGTTGAAAATATTGGTGCTAGAAGATTACACACAATTCTTTCCACTATTTTAGAAGATTATTTATTCAATGCACCTAATAAGTTAAAAAAGAAAAAAATTAAAATAACCAAAGAAGAAGTTGAAAGTAAATTATCCGGTATTGTGAAGAATAAAGATCTCTCAAAATATATTTTGTGATGGAATGCAAATAAGTTAAATAATTGTAAATAATGTGTTAAGATACGGTTATTGAATAATCTTAAAAAATTTAGGTTGTAAACTTAGATTTTGTGTTTATATTTTATTGAAAAAGATATAGTTAAATATGAAAGAAAAATAAATAAAAAGTCAATACTTAACAAAAAAATAATCTTATCCAATTCGTGAAATTTAATTTGCATAGTCTTAAAAATTTGAATAAATTACCTGTACAATCTCAGTTATCCCTAAAATGTGGATAACTTGTGAAAAACTGAGTAACTGTGAAACAGTTTCACATCTAACTAATTGTAATATTTTGATTTAATAACCTTAAAAGCTAAAGAGATTATGGAAGCACTAAGAATCTTAAAAAAGAATGATGAAGAATTAAAAACAATATGGAACAAATGCCTTGATATTATCAAGACAAAAGTTTATGGGATGACCTTTGAAACATGGTTTAAGGTTATAGTTCCACTTGAGTTTGATGGAAACAATATTAAACTTCTTGTCCCAAACAATTTTTTTTATGAATTTATTGATCAACACTATAGCTTTTTAATTAAAAACTCGCTTTTACAAGTTATAGGAAAAGAGATTGATATTTTTTATGAAATTAATAATGAAGAATTTGATAAGATTACAGAAGCAAAATTCGTAGATGATAATCCAGTTATCAACCAACCACAAACAAAAGTTATCACAGAAGAACCTAAAGGTAAATCCAAAGAAGAAGATAGATTAGAGTACTTAGATAAACAATATAATAAAATTAAATTAAATCCTAAATATACTTTTGAGAATTTTGTGCGTGGAGAAAATAATCAACTCGCACATGCTGCAGCACTTGCAATTAGTCAAAATCCTGCTGCTACTGCTTTTAATCCATTTTTTGTTTATGGTGGTACAGGCTTAGGAAAAACGCACTTAATTCAAGCAATTGGAAATAGAATTTTTGAGACATTTCCTGAAAAGAAAGTTGTTTATATTTCATCTGAAAACTTTACAGTTGATTTTATTGATGCAGTTACTGCTAATACGATTAATGAATTTTCAAATTACTACAAAACTGTTGATATCCTTATAATTGATGATATTCAATTTTTGAGCGGCAAAGAAAAAACACAAGATTTGTTATTCCATATTTTTAATACATTACATCAATCTGGTAAACAAATTATTTTATCCAGTGATAAGCCACCAAGAGAATTAAAAGGATTAAATGAAAGACTAATATCAAGATTTTCTTGGGGACTTACTGCTGATGTACAAACTCCTGATTTAGAAACTAGAATTGCGATTTTACAGAAAAAAATTTCCAATTATAATGTTTCAATTCCAAAAGATGTAATTCATTTTGTTGCTACTAATATTACTTCGAATGTTAGAGAATTGGAGGGAGCACTGAATAAATTAGTTGCTACAGCTTCATTAAGTTCTTCACCTATTGATATTAATTTAGCTAAAAAAGTCGTTAAAGAAATAACAAATAATGTGAAAGTAACAATTACAATAGATAGCATTAATAAAGTTGTTGCTAAACACTTAGGTGTTAGTGAAGATAAATTAAGAGATAAAACAAGAAAAAAAGAAATTGTACAAGCTAGAATGATAGCTATTTATCTTGCAAAAGAATTGACAAAAAATACATTAAAATCTATAGGGTTACATTTTGGTGGAAGAGACCATACTACAGTTATGCATGCTATCGATACAATTGCTGAAAATATTAAAAAAGATTTTAAATTAAAACAACTAATTGATACAATAAGAAATGAAATTGAACTGGGTTATTGATAAATTATTCCATAATTAATTCAATAAAAGCAAGTCGATTTTACGGCTTGCTTTTTTTTTGAATTTTTTAGAGAAAATATGTGTTAATTTATTGTAAATTAACAGGAGCATAAATGGAAACAGAGCTAAAAGATATTTACCTTAAAGCTTTCAGAACAATGTTAACATCTCGCCTTTTCGATAAAAAGGCTATGAAACTTATTAAACAAGGTAAATCTTTCTTTTTTATATCAGGGGCTGGACACGAAGCACCACAAGTAGCTTTTGGAATGTTTTATAATTCCAAAAATGATTTTGCCTTTCCTTATTATCGTGATATAGCTTTTAACTTATCTGTTGGTGTAACACCTTACGATTTGTTTTTATCTTTGCTGGGAAAAAAAGATGATTATTTTTCTGGCGGAAGACAATTACCAACGCATTATGGTGCAAAACATTTAAATATTGTCTCTCAATCTTCATCAACAGGTATGCAATATTTACAAGCAGTAGGAGTTGCACATTCAATAAAATTCAAAGGAGACAAAGGTGTTGTATATGTAAGTGGAGGAGAAGGTTCAGCAAGCGAGGGAGAATTTTTCGAAGCAGTAAATTGGGCAAGCAGAGAAAAAGTCCCTGTTGTTTTTGTAATTGAAAATAATAATTATGCTATTTCAGTGCCTTTTGAAAAACAAGGAGGTGCCAAAAATGTGGGACTTTTAGATCACTTTGCCGGTTATGAAAATTTATTGAAATTAAAATGTGATGGTACCGATTTTATAGAATCCTTACAAGTTATGGAGGTTGCCTATAAGCATGCTCTCGAAGTAGGAGAACCAGTTATAGTTGAAGCTAATGTGGTAAGATTGGAATCACATTCGTCATCTGATGACCAGAGAAAATATCGCCCAATTGAAGAATTATATGAACAGCAAGAAAAAGATCCCATAAAAATATTACAGGAATATTTAGAACATTGTGAAATAGTAACTCACGAGGAAATCCAAAAAATATATAATCAAATTGAAGATGAAATTGACGAAGCCGCAGAAAAAGCCTTGATTGCACTTGATCCAGAGCCAGAATCAGCTATCAAATATGTTTTTGATGAAAATCCGCCAAAGCTAAATTTTAGAGAGCCAAAATATTTATCTGAAAATAAAATAGTTATGGTTGATGCAATAAATCACGCCCTTAAAGAAGAATTAGATAAAAATTCAAGTGTTTTAGTTTTTGGCGAAGATGTTGAAGATGATAAAGGAGGAGTTTTTACTGCAACTAAAGGTCTTTCTACTAAATTTGGGACCAATCGAGTTTTCAATTCACCTTTAGCAGAGGCTAGTATCGTTGGTACAGCTATAGGTATGGCATTAAATGGGTTGAAACCTGTTGTGGAAATACAATTTGGCGATTACATTTGGACTGCTTACATGCAAATAAGGAATGAACTTTCAACATTTAGATATCGTTCTAACAATCATTGGCCTTCGCCTGTTGTAATAAGAACACCAGTTGGAGGATACATTCATGGTGGGCTATGTCATAGCCAGAATATCGAAGCATTTTTTACACATATACCAGGTATTTACATCGTTTATCCTTCAAATGCTGAAGATGCAAAAGGATTACTTAAAACAGCAATTAGATTAAATGATCCTGTATTGTTTCTTGAACATAAGGGATTATATAGAAATGCTTTAGCATCTACTTTAGAGCCAGATGATGAATATCTTATTCCATTTGGTAAAGCGAAAATTGTAAAAGAGGGAAGTGATTTAACAATAATTACTTATGGACTAATGGTTTATGAGGTCATAAAAGCAGCTGAAAAATTTATTAATCAAGGTTTTACGATTGAAATAATAGATTTACGAACACTTGTACCACTAGATTTTGATGCGATTGAAAAATCAATAAAGAAAACAAACAAAGTTTTAATTATTCACGAAGATACTCTTTTCAGTGGTTTTGGTGGAGAAATTTCAGCACAAATTTCGGAAAAACTTTTTGAAAATCTTGATGCACCAGTTTTAAGGGTTGGCGCTAAAGATACACCAATTCCTTATGCACCAAATCTCGAAAATTTTATTCTACCATCAAGGAAAGATATCGAAACAAAAATTGAGTATTTACTTAAATATTGAGGTCTAAAATGATATACGAAATAAAAATGCCTAAAATGGGTGAAAGCTTAACCGAGGGAACTTTAATAAAATGGCACAAAAAGATAGGTGAATTTGTTAAGAAAGATGAGCCCCTTTTTGATATTGCTACTGATAAAGTCGATACAGAAATTCCATCTCCATATGAAGGTTTCTTAGTTGAAATTTTAGTAGAGGAAAGTAAAACTGTTCCTATTGATACTGTAGTTGCTAAAATATCATCTGAACAATTGGATTTGATAGATATTACACAAGGTAACAATAAAACTTATGACGAAATTGAAGAAAATAGCTCGCAAATTATTATCAGGCAAGAAGAAAAAAATGAAATTGCTGCAATAGAAACAAATGCAAAAAACAACAATAAAAGATTTTTATCTCCACTTGTGAAATCCATTATGCAAAAGGAATATATATCCTATGATGAGATTAAAGATATTAAAGGGAGTGGAATTGATGGTAGAATTACTAAAAATGATATTTTAGAATATATTAAAAATAAAAAAGATGCTTCAAAATTTGATTATTATAGCCGTGGAATTGAATTTGTTAAAACAGAAGATTTAGACGAGTTAGTTTACGAAATGGATAACATGCGTAGTAAAATTGCAAAAAATATGGTTATTAGTCGAGATAATGCTGTTCATGTATCCGAAATTACAGAAGTTGATGTTACAGATATTATAAATTATATTGAAAAAAATAAAAAGTCATTTGAAGAAAATTATGGAGTAAAATTAACTTTCACTGCTTTTGTTGTGGATGTTGTTAGCAAGGCACTTAGACAATTTCCTTTGTTAAATGCTTCTCTAGATGGTAACAAAATTATAGAAAAAAAATATATAAATTTAGGAATTGCAATTGCTCTTGAACCAAATGGGCTCGCAGTTCCAAATATCAAAAATGCAGATCAATTAAATCTTATTGGTCTTGCTAAAAAGTTAGATGATATTAAAATAAGAGCAAAGAATAAAAAACTAACTATGGATGATTTTCAAAATGGAACATTTACTATAACAAATTATGGTGTATTTGATACATTATTCGGCACTCCTATAATAAACTTTCCCGAAGTTGCAATACTTGGTGTAGGCGCTGTTAAGAAAAGAGTAGTAGTAAAAACTTTAAATGAAATTGATACAATACAAATTAGAAGTATGGTATATTTATCCTTAAGCCATGACCATAGGTTAATTGATGGTATGTTGGGTGGAAAATTTTTAAAGTATGTGAAAGATGAATTAGAGAATTATAAATTAAATCTTATGTAATAAATTGAAATGCAATAAGATATGTGAGAACTATATTTAGTAAAAATATTCTTACAGTAATATGTATCAACTTAATTACGTTCTCATATAATTCGTTGATAAACAAAAAGATATGTGTGAAAATAAAAAAAACGAGTGATTTAAAAACTCTTCTCATCTAATAAATTGAAATACATAATGTTATGTGAAAATGTATAAAAATTGAAATAAGGTTACGCAAATAAGAAAATTATCAATGTGTATTTAATACATCAAAGAGAAAATACATTGTTTTTAAAATTAAAAATGAATATATAAACAATTAAATTAAAAAAAATTATTTCAGGATTTCATATGCAAAAAAAATATTATAAATATGCTCTCTACCTTTCAATAATTACAATTTTATACAATTTAGTAGAAGGTTTGGTATCTATTTATTTTGGTTTTGAAGATGAAACTTTATCTCTTTTTGGATTTGGAGTTGATAGTTTTATTGAAGTTATATCGGGTGTTGGAATATTTCAAATGGTTTTAAGAATAGGCAGAAATGAAGAAAAAAGAACAGAATTTGAAAAAACTGCTTTGAAAATAACTGGAACAGCTTTTTACATTTTAACTTTTGGCTTGATATTTATGAGTTTATATAATATTTACATCCAACACAAGCCAGATACTACTTTTGTGGGTATTATTATATCTATTGTTTCAATTATATTTATATGGGCAGTGGTCAAAGCATAAAGATATGTTGGTAACAAACTGAATTCTAAACCTATTCTTGCAGATGCCAATTGCACTCTTGTATGTATTTATATGTCGATTGTTTTGTTGATAAGTAGTGTTTTATATGAATTGTTTGGAATATATTATATAGACGCTATTGGTGCTTTGGGGTTGGCATATTTTTCATTTAATGAAGGAAAAGAATGCTTTTATAAATCAAAATCGAGTGTTGATTGTTGTTGTGAATGTGAAAATAAATATTCAAACAAATATTTAAATAGATGAATGTTCTAATTTAAATTATCAAAAATTGCTAAATAAATTCAATAATTGTTGTTAGAAAATTATAAAAATAATCAGAAAATAAATATAAATTTATATAATGATGTTGCAATTTATTTTTCTTGAAATCCTTTAATCATCCAATTTTTTGCTAAAATTAATCCTATTGGGCTAATAATTGCAATAAATCCGTAAATTAACCACATAAACTCGGTATTAAGCTTATCAAGCGGAACATTATCAGGGCAATAATTCATTAAAAACCAACCACTATAAAGGCTGGTGATAATTTTTGTTAAAAACCATGGAAATTGACCTAATCCCATATAAATGCCAGTCATTCCTTTAGGTGCAATTTCTGCAACCCATTGCAAAAATCTTGGTTGCCACATAGCTTCGCCAATTGTCATTATAAATAAATAAAGTAAAAGATTTGTTAAAGTCGGACCAGATGCAAGAATAAAAGCTGGTAAAGCCATAATTAAAGTGCCCATAATCATCATTTGATAGGTATTTTTTTGGGCAGTGTAGGTGGCAACAATTGGAGTTAAAATAAATATTAAGAGCGGATTTATATTCGAGAAAAATTCAAAATTTTCACTAACAATTCCACCTTGAAATGCTCTTTCACAATAAACGGGTAATGTCAACCAGTTATGTGCGAATAATGTTTGAACTGGTATCAAAATAAAAATAAAATACATAAACCTTAAATCTCTTAAAGGAAAGTTTTTAATGTAATATTGAAGTTTTTCCTTTGCTGAAAGACTTGCAGTAGGGTCATCTTCGTCTGAATGATTTATAATTGTTTTGGTATCTTTTTTTATAGCGTTTTTGGTAAGAAGAATAATAACAGCTATTAAACCTAAAATTGTAAAAACTATATAAATCCAATAAACTCCTAAAATTCCCATTCCAGGATATAGTGAATCAACATATTTTCTAACAGGAGGAGAGATTATACCGGGTAAAAATCCGCCTAAATTCATTAATGCATAAAGCATAGCGTATCCCATTGCTGCATCATTTTTATCTGTGAATTGTTTTACTGCTGCGTAACAAGCGGGTTGGTATATTCCATAACCTAAAATAATTCCTAAAATCCCCAAAAATGATATTATGTGCAATGATGAAAATAAGCCACCATTTGTAATAACAGATGGGGAAATTGTTAAAATCAGCCTTCCTATTAGCATCAAGATAATTGATAGAATTAATGATTTTCTAATTCCTATCCAGTCAACAGTGGCGCCTAAAAATAGCATAGCAAGCGTAATACCTGCTGTAAGAAAACCAACCATTTGTGAGGCTGCTATATCATCTAACTTAACATAATTATTAAAATACATTAGCATTAAAGTAAGCATTCCAAAATAAACTAAACCTTCAATTAGATAGGAAATATTAATTCCCCACATTGACCTTGAAACACGAAAGAGATTTAAAAAAGGTTGAACCATTTCATTTACGATGTTTTTAAGTTTCTCTTGCATTGTAGTAATCACTTATTTATTTTGTAAATAACATAAAATGGATAATCATTTGCTGTTAGGATAGTTAATTTTTGTGAAAGTTCAGGAAATTTCCTTAAATCACTATCACTTAAAATATATTGGAGAAATGGCCTTGAGTTTACTTCAATTGCACTTACAAAAAGATATTGGGCATCTGTTTGATTTAGTTTTTTGGCAAATTCTTCTGGAGATTTGAAAACAGGTATTACTTCAAATTTCATATTTGTATAATAAGCAATATGTGGTTTTCTTGCAATGATTTTTGATTTTGGTAAATTGTTGTTATTTATCCAATCAGATGCTAGGATAATTTCTTCAGGGCCGGAAGAAATAATATCTTTGTTATAATTATATGCATTTGATAAAGTGTAGATGCAAAAAATTGTTGAAATGATGATACCAACAAGTTTAAATTTTAAAGTTAAATTATCGATTGTTGAAAATAAAATTAAGCCGTAAAATAATAATAAAAACAAATTAAATCTTTCACTGTAAAATATCAAAGTTAAAATTAGTAGATCTAGTATCAAAAAAGTGAGAAATGCAATTTTTTCTGGATTTTCTATTTCGAAAATCCATTTAAAGCTACCAATTTTTCCTTTCAAATGATTGAAGTAAATATACAATATAAATGATAAAATTAAAATGATAGCTAAAAAGTTTGTCTCTAAATTATTTTCGTTATATTGAAGAGCATCGTTCAAATTAGCAGGTGCGATAAGTCTATGGGTATCAAGTATGAAATTTCTGTAAAGATTGCTAAAAACTTTTTGAGTGAAAAATGTGGGATTTTGTGAGAAAACATCATAAGTAGATTTTATATTTTTATGCCCTTGCCAATATTCATCCCAGGAAACTTTATTCTCTTGAAATTCGAAAGCAGTATTTAAATAATTTTGATTGTAAAAAAATTCGCCTTTTTCGATTTTTGTATAAATTCCCCACGGCAGAATTATTATTAAAAAAACTATTGTGAATTTTGAAAAGTCTAATAAAATTGATTTATAATCTTTGGTTTTTAGTAAATTGAAAATAAAAAATAGAATTGTTCCAATAATAAGAAAAATGCCGTTATATCTGGTAAGATAACTAAGTCCAGCAAATAAACCTGCAAAGTATAAATTGAACTTTGTCTTAGAAAATACAAAATAAATTGTAAGCGAAACTAAGGAAAGAAAGAGCATATCCGTTCCGCAGGAGTAAGTATACTGTAAAAAAACAGGATTAAATGCAATAAAAAGAGTTGTAAAAAAAGCGACAAAACGGTTGTAAAGAAGTTTTAAAGTTTTATCAAAAAAATAAAGTGTTATTCCAGCCGCAATGGTATTTAAGATAATTCCGGCTTTGAAAAAATCTCCAATAAAAAGCTTAAAAATAGCAAGCATAATAGGATAGAAAGGCCCGCGGAATTGGTCAATTGGTAAAGTTCCACTCAAAATTTTTTTTGCTTCCGGGACGTACATCCAGAAAAAATCTGTTTCCACACCGTAGTCGCCAACTTTATGATTAACAAGATTGATAAATAATAAAATGATGGTGTAAATTATAAAAGGAATATAATCGAACTTTTCTAATTTTGTTAAAATATTGTCCAATGGGTTAGGAGTTTTCAAATTCAAATTTGTTGTATTTTTATAAGAAATAGTGTTTTTCTTAGCCATTTTAATAACTCAATTTATTCAATAATATTGACTTCTGTGTGTAATTCAATATCAAATTTTTCTTTTATGATAGTTTTAATTTTGTTGGCGAAATATAGAATTTCTCTACCAGTTTCAGCACCATAATTAACCAATACAAGTGGCTGGTTGATGTGAGTTCCAACATTTCCGTCTCTATAACCTTTTAGACCAGCTTTTTCGATAAGAAAGGCAGCAGGGATTTTATATTGGTTTTCGGAAACTTTGTAACCAGGAACAGTTTCAAACTGTTTAATAAGATTATCGTAAATTTGAAAATCAACAACTGGATTTTTGAAGAAACTTCCAGCATTAGGCAGTTGTTTGTAATGGGGGAGTTTAGCATCTCTAATTTCTGTAATAATTTTTGCAACATCTCTGGATGTTAAAGTATCAATTGAAAGGTTATTTTTTTGAATGTAATTTTGAATGTCTGAATAATTCAAGTTGAGTTTTTTTTCTGTCGTAAGAGAAAATCCGACATTTGTGATGATAAATTTATTTTTAAGAGCGTTTTTGAAAATGCTATCTCGATAGCCAAAATTACAATCCTGATTAGAGAGAACATCCAAAGAATTAGTTTCTAAATTAATTCCTTCAACAAAAGTTATAATATTGGAGACTTCCTGACCATAAGCACCAATATTTTGAATAGGGGCTGCTCCAACAGTTCCAGGAATGTTAGCTAAATTTTCTGCACCGTACAAATCTTTTTCAACGGTAAAATTGACAAAATCTATCCATTTAACGCCGGCATCAACATTAACATAAGTGATTAAATTGTCATCGTCATCAGGTTCATTTTCGATAATTTTGAATTCCTTAGTAGTAAAATGAATTACTATACCATCATAAAACTCATTCAGGAATAGTATATTTGATCCTTCACCTACAACTATAAAATTATCTTGTTTAATATTATCTGCAAGAGCAGTAATATCATCGTTATTTTCGATTTCTATAAATTTTTTTGCTTTAACATTAATACCAAACGAATTAGCAATTGGATGATTTTTGTAGACTTTCATTTATAATTCCAATTTTTTAAAATTGTAATTTAATGAAATATTTGTAAAAAATGAAATTGTCAAAAAGAAAATAATGATGATTAAACGAAACAATTATCAAATTATGAAAATATTTGTTTAATTTGCAGTTAAATTAAATAGTTAGTTGTAGCAATTTGGAGTAAAAAAGATGAAAATTGGGGATTTTGAATTAGATAAAATATATGCTAGCGATGGTCTGGAACTTATTAAAAAAATTCCAGATTGATTTATAGTCTTATGTGATTATGAAAAAAAAATTTAAAAACAGCCAAAAACAAGGAATACATCGAACTTGAATTTGAAGAAATTAATACAATCAATGATAGTAATGAGGATATTTTGAACTTAATTAGTAAAAATACTTAGCTTATAAAAATTTAAACATTCAGCCACTCATATTATAATAAACAAATGATAATAATAACATAATTTATGTAGTAATATAATTATTGCAGAGTGTACTATTGTTCTTATGTAATGTATTGTATATCAATATATTGTGTGAGAATACAGTTAAATTATTCGGTTGGTATGCAACAAATGTACAAAAAGGAAAATGCAATTTATAATACAATTCTATTGTAATAAATAAAATTTATGTTATTTATTTTTGTATAACTAAAAAAGAAAAAACGAAAGAATTCATATTGTATTTAACACTCACTATTCGTACTCACGTAAGTATACGTATATCAATATGTTGTGTGAAAATAAATGCTTATAAAAAGAATTCTGATGTGTTCTCATATAACTGATTGTATAATAACAAGTTACGTAAGAAAGATATTGTTGTGGTTGAATTATTTCTTATACATATTTAGTAATATTAGTTTGCGGGGGATAGTAGAATTGAATATGAATAAAACGTTCTCATATAATAATATGAATAACAATAAGTTATATGAGAACGAAGTTAGTAATTTGTATGTTGATTATATTTTAATAAATATATTTTTTCTATATAGTATACTCATCAAACCTAGCCAGAGTAATACAAAAATCACAGCCCATAAAAATGATGCAATGTAAGAGCTAAAAAATGGAGTAAATAAGTTGTTATATAAAAATGCTTTTAATGATACAACCTTACCTTTATCTGTAACTTCAATAATGTTTAAAATTCTAGCAAATATACCACTTAAAAAGAATACAGTTATTGCGTTAGTTCCATAAATTAAAAATGGTTTAGTCCACCAGGTAATTTTTTTGATATCTATTAAGAAATAACAAATTGAAAATATAATTAATGCCATGCCAGTTGTATAAACTACATAAGAACTTGTCCATAAATTTTTATTGATAGGGAACCACATATCCATAAACATAGAAATAACCAATAAAAAATTACCAATAACCATCATCCATAAAACTTTTTCGTTTTCATCAATTTTTTTTCTTATCCATGTTCCAGTTAAAACTCCTGTAAGAGCAGTTGCAATAGCAGGCAGAGTGCTAAGCAATCCTTCTGGATCAAATGCTTTTACTTCGATAATTTGTTTTACATTTTTCATAAATACATGATCGTAAAGCCATGTACCACTAATAGGTTTTTGTATAATTGTGCCATCATTTAATAAAATTGTTGCTGTTTTTATCCATAAATGATTAGCACCTAATATAAGTTTATCAATATAAGTGACTAAATTTGTGTATTTATCAAGGTTAGGATATCCGACGCTGGGAACAGGTACTAACATTAGTAATGCCCAGTAAAATATCAAAATTGATAGTGCAATTATTCCTTGTGTTTTTGTTGATGTTTTAAGAAAAATTATTGATGTAAAAAAGTAAACAATTGCAATTCTTTGTAAAACGCCGGGAATTCTGATAGTGTAGATATACTTTTCAAATGGATAAAAAGGAAAAGAAGCTAAAATCAAACCTAATACGAAAAGTATAATTGTTCTTCGAATTATTTGAAGATATATTTTAGTAAGATTTTCGCCGCTTTCTTTTCGCCTGGTAAGTGAAAACGCTGTTGTTATACCGACCATAAATAAGAAAAAAGGAAAAATCAAATCTGTTGGAGTAACTCCATGCCATTCTGCATGCCCAAGTGCTGGATAAACATATGACCAACTACCTGGATTATTAACTAATATCATTCCCATGATGGTTATTCCCCTAAAAACATCAAGGGAAAGCAAACGGTTAGAAAGTTTGTTTTCCAAAGGTCCCCCCAAAAAAATTATCTATGTAAGATTTTTACTATTTCGTGAAGCAATTCTTTGTTATTACAAGCGATTACATTTTCCCAATTAGTTTCAGTATTTCCATAATAATCTGTAATAATACCGCAGGCGCCCCTTACAACAGGAATTACAGCCATAACATCCCAGATATTCATAATAGGGTCTATCATAATATCGGCATAACCTGCTGATAAAAGTAAATATCCATAACCATCGCCCCAGGTACGATAGATTTTTACTTTTTCTGTGAGTTTTAAAAATTTTTCAATATTATGATAAATTTTAAAATTATTCATATCCGTAGAAAGTAAAGTACATTCTTCCAGATTGGTAAGATTTCTAACCTTTACAATATTCCCATTAAAAGTTGTCGTTTGGTTATTTCCAATCATTAATTCATTTAAAATTGGTTGGTGAATGGCTCCCCAGATGGGTTCATTTCTATAAGTTAAAGCTATTAAAGTTGTAAAAAGTGGTATTCCAGTAATAAAACTTTTGGTTCCATCGATTGGGTCAATTATCCATTTATATTCAGCATTTGGGTTATGTT
This sequence comes from Ignavibacteriales bacterium, assembly GCA_035361425.1. GTDB lineage: Bacteria > Bacteroidota > Ignavibacteria > Ignavibacteriales > DAOSCP01 > DAOSCP01. The sequence goes on from DAOSCP010000005.1 coordinate 155,862, forward strand.
CTTCGAATTCTTCTCCTAAAATGCCATGTTCAGGAAAGTGTTTCATAATAAGTTCACGGATTTTTTCTTCTGTTTCTTTATCTGCAATAGTGACGGGTGAAGCATCACTTTTAGTTTCAATTGAAACATTAGTTCTATAGTATTTTTTTATTATGTTGCCAGATTCTTTAGCCAAAAGTTCGATAAATTCTTTAATTTCTTTCATAATTGTTCTCCAAAATTTCTTTGAAAATTGAAATATGCTTATCGGTGAAGTATTTCAAATCATATATAGATTTACTTTGTTGAAGATTATTTAATGAAATTTGCTGGTATAAATCTTTATTATTAAATAATTCAATTATAGATGATGCGGCTTTATCAACATCATCTATATCAATTAAAAAACCATTTTTATTATCTATTATCATTTCTTTAAGAACATTAGGGTTTGTTGCTACAACTGGTTTACCGAAAGTAAAAAATTCAGTTGCAATTCGGCAAGCAGCTTCGGAAGATTGAGATGTAATTAATCCAACATCAGTGATAGTAATAATATCGTAAACTTGTTTTGGGTGATTTATGTATATGATATTATTTTCAATGTTATAACTTTTACAAATTTGATAGAGCTCATCCCAGGGAACGCTTACTTGCTCTCCTGCGATTATAAAATATATATTTGGGTTTTGTTTGATGACTTTGTTTGCTATATTAAGTAAAAATTTATGTCCTTTTTCGGGTGATAACCTGGCGATAGTAGATACTATAAAAGCTTCCTTTGGCAAATTTAGAGTTTCTTTATAATTATTATTAGGCTTGTGAGTTATAATTGCATCTCTATCATGTGCATAATAGATTTTTTCGAATTTTTTATCGTGAAGGAAAGGGAAATTTTTTTGATACCTTTTTTTTGTATCTTCACAAGAGACAATAAATTTTTTAACAAAATTTTTGAACATTAATTTATTTATAAAATTACTTTTAGGCTCTCTAACATCAACTACAGTTCTAATGATATTAGCTTTGTTACTAAATAAAATTTTGGAAATAACAGCAACTAAAAGAGCTTCGCCATAATGGCAATTTATAATTTTAATGTTCTGTTTTTTGCAAAGCTTAGAAATTTGATAAGAATAATAAAGTAACTTTAATGGATTGGGAGTTCGTAAATCATAATTAATTGGAGAAAAACCGTATGCTTTAATTCTTGAAAACGCTTTTGAATAAGAGGGCAATATGATAAAAGAATCGATGTTGTAATATTTTTGTAAACCGATTGAAAGATTGGTAGCATAATGTGCTGCTGCATTCCAGAATTTGATACTTATTAGTTGTAATATAGGTGGATTATTTATTTCTTCCATAAAATCCTATTTTATTTTCATATCGTTGAAGTAAATTTTCAAATAATTAAGGTCTTTGCAAAAAGATATTAAATTTGGTATAGTATCTTTTGATGGCGTAATATATTTTTGAGTTAATATTTTTTTATGGAAATCATTTAAATGTGAGATATACTCTTCAAGAGATTTTGTAAAATTAAGAATTGCATTTTTAAATTCTTGTTGCAGTCTTTCCTGCGCATCTAAGGAGTAATTTGGGTTTTTTGTTTGGAGATTATTAAAAAGCCCATAAATAAATTTGCCACCGAATGCCAACTTTTTTAGTTTATCAAAAAATATATCATTAGATGCAAGTTCAAAAAAATATTCTATGTCTTGTTTGTTAGTTAAATTTTTTTGATAAGTGTTTAAAAAATCATCAAGGAATTTTTTTATATCCATTTTATTAATATTATAATATTAAAATACAAATTTATAAAAAAGTTTGTTCAAATAAAAGCGAAAAAAAATTTGAATATGATAAAAAAAAAAAAATAAATTTTATTGTAACTTTGAAAATTATCATACATCATATGTTCATTAACCATTAAAGTATTTTCCCAATAACAGTTTTATAAAATAATTGTGGGTAGTATATGAAAAAAGTTATTGTGGGCTTATTTCTAATAATTGTGGCAATAGCTGCAATTGTCTATTCTATTCGAGATCCTTATGTTGATAAAGATAGCCTTGAGGATCTCAAAACTAAATTTTCAACAATCAAAAAAAGTAAAGTTGATCACTCTAAATTTCCTGAATTGCAAAAAGAATTTAAAGATCCAAGGGAAGTAACGAAAGCATGTATTTCTTGTCATAATCACAGGCACAAAGAGGTAATGGCTTCCAATCATTGGAATTGGGAAAGACCAACTTATGTAAAAGAAAAAGGTATATTGTATATTGGTAAGAAAAATACCATTAATAATTTCTGTATTGGTAGCCATGGAAATGAACTATCCTGTGCAAAGTGTCATATTGGTTTAGGAGTAGATGCTAATAAAAATATTGTTTTTACTGACTCAACTAACATTGATTGTATGGTATGCCACGATAATACTGGAACTTATGCAAAAGGTAATGAAATGGGGGGAGCACCTGCTCCAACAGTTAATTTAAAAGCTGTTGCACAAAATCCAGGTAAACCTACAAGAGATAATTGTGGAGTTTGCCATTTCTTTGGTGGTGGAGGAAACAATGTTAAACATGGCGATTTAGAAAAAGCACTTTTTCATACAACAAAAACTGTTGATGTTCATATGGGTGACGATGGTATGAATATGTCCTGTATTGATTGCCATAAGACAGAAAATCATCAAATTTCTGGTAAATTATATACGATGTCTTCAACAAATAATCATAGAGTAACTTGTGAACAATGTCACGGAGAAACACCACATAGCGAAAGTATTATAAACGAACATACTTTAAAAGTTTCTTGCCAGGCTTGCCACATACCTGTTTATGCTAAAGTTAATGCAACTAAGATGGAATGGGATTGGTCAACAGCAGGTAAATTAAAAGATGGAAAGCCTTATGTTGAAGAGGATGAGATGGGAAATCATGCTTATATGTCAATTAAAGGATCTTTTAAATGGGCTAAAAACGTAAAACCTAATTATATTTGGTTTAATGGAACAGCTTCATTTGTAACATCATGCCAGCCTATTAAAGATACGACAAAATCTGTTGTGTTAAATAAGCTTTATGGAAGTTATAACGATCCTTTTGCTAAAATTTATCCTGTTAAAATCCACAAAGCAAAACAACCTTATGATCCTGAAACTGGTTTATTAATTACACCAAAACTTTATGCTGAAAAACCAGGAGAAGGTGGCTATTGGAAAGATTTTGATTGGTATATGGCTGCTAAAAAGGGTATGGAAGAAAGTTGTTTGCCTTTCAGTGGAAAAGTTGCTTTTATCAGAACTGAATCTTATTGGCTTGTTAATCATATGGTTTCTGAAAAGGAGAAAGCAGTTTCTTGTACAGAATGCCATACATCAGAAAATAGTAGATTAGCAGGACTAAATGATTTCTATATGCCAGGGCGAGATAGGAATAACTTAGTTGAATTTATAGGAATAGCTTCAATTTTGATGTCATTACTAGGAGTAACAGTTCACGGTTCATTGAGATTCTATTTTAATCGAAAAAATAAGAGGTAAACTATGGCAAAGCAAAAGGTTCTAATCTATAAAAAGTATGAAAGATTCTGGCATTGGATGCAGGCAATTTTAGCTATTTTCCTTATGATAACAGGTTTTGAAATACATGGGTATTATTCTTTTCTTGGCTACTTAAATGCAGTTACATATCATAATTATGCTGCAATTGCATTAATCGTTTTGATAATTCTTACTATTTTTTGGCATTTTGTTACAGGGGAATGGAAACAATACATACCAACAACAGAAAATATTGTTGCATATATTAAGTTTTATACAAATGGTATTTTTAAAGGTGAGCCACATCCAACACATAAAACTCAATTAAGTAAATTAAATCCATTGCAAAGATTAACTTATCTTGGTTTAAAAATAGTTTTATTTCCATTATTAGTTACAACTGGAATTTTATATATGGTATATCGTTATCCACAAGGTTCAAAAATTGAATTTATTAATATAGGCGGGTTGGAAATAATAGCTGTTTTGCACACATTGGGTGCTTTCTTGATGGTTGCTTTTTTAATTGCTCATTTGTATCTAACAACAACTGGTGATACAATTTTATCAAACATAAAAGCTATGATAACTGGTTATGAAGAATTAGAAGTACATGAAGATAAAAAAGAAAACCAAACTGAACAAAATTTACAACAAAGTTAAATTAATGAGGTTAATATGGAACAAAATAAATACTTAAATCCTTATATTGCAGGTGTTTTATTAGGTTTGGTTTTATTACTTGCAATCTTTGTAAGCGGTAGGGGATTAGGTGCAAGTGGAGCAATTAAAAGTGTTACAGTTTATGGAGTAGAAAAAATTGCACCGTCTCATGCAGAAAATACTAAGTTTTATCAAAAATATTTAGAAGAGCATAATAATAGTCCGCTTAAAAATTGGCTAGTTTTTGAAGTTGCTGGAGTTATTATTGGTGCATTTATATCTGGATTGACTGCAAATAGATTAGCATTAAAATTAGAAAAAGGCCCAAATGTTAAAACTAATGGAATTCGTATTTTAGGTGCAATTGTTGGAGGTTTTTTATTTGGAGTAGGGTCTCAATTGGGAAGAGGGTGTACAAGTGGTGCAGCATTAAGTGGTTTAGCTGTATTATCAACTGGTGGTATTCTTACAATGTTTGCTATTTTTGGTGGCGCCTATGCTTTTGCATATTTTTTCCGTAAACTTTGGCTTTAATAGGAGGTTTTTATGGCACCTTTAGTAAATGAATTTATTCCTGCACAAATAGATTTAATTTTTGCCTTTTTTATAGGAATCTTTTTTGGTTATATACTTGAGCAAGCGGGATTTTCTTCATCTCGTAAATTAGTGGGTTTATTCTATGGTTATGATTTTACAGTTTTGCGTGTTTTTTTTACAGCAGGATTAACTGCAATGGTAGGAGTAATTATTTTAACTCATTTTGGTTTGTTAAATATTGATTTAGTATATATAAATCCATTATTTGTTTGGTCTGCTATTGTTGGTGGTTTGATTATGGGCTTAGGTTTTGTGATAGGTGGTTATTGCCCCGGAACAAGCGTATGTGCCGCTGCTATTGGAAAGGTAGATGCTATATTTTTTGTATTGGGTGGTGTTTTAGGTGTTTTATTCTTTGGTGAAACTTATAACTTTTGGGAAGGAATTTATTTAAGTGCAAATTTAGGAAATCCATTTTTGTTTGATACTTTAGGAATTTCTCGCGAGTTATTAGCTATTTTGTTTATTCTAATTGCAGTGGGAACTTTTATAATGGTTAAAAAGATTGAAAGTAAAGTAAATCCAGAGAACAATAACGATCCAACACCAAAAGTTTATTATAAATACATTTTTATTGGTATTGTAGCTCTCATTATTATTTTACCTTTTATGTATAATAAAAAAGATTACCTTTTGAAAAAAGCTCAGGATACAGAATTTATAAAATCCCAAAAATTTGAAATGATGAGTGTTGATGAATTTGCTTATAGAATTTGGGATAAAGATAAAAAATTAATTCCTGTTGATTTTCGTTCTCCTGTTGAATATAAAGGTTTACAATTACCTAATTCGCATAATTTAACTATTGAAGCACTTTTTGAAAGAGCTAATTATAAAAAACTAAATAAAAAAGAGTATCAACTGGTATTCTTAGCAAATGATGAATTAACTGCAAAAAAAGCTGCTTTTGTAGCTTCTCAGATAGGATATAAAAATATTTTTG
>DAOSCP010000006.1:0-136885 GCA_035361425.1 Ignavibacteriales bacterium
TGCTTCAAATATCGAAAAGGATTTTGAGTGGGTTACAAAAAATAACAAATTTGATTGTACTATTACAAACAAAAGCGATGATTATAATCTTTTAGCAGTTCAAGGACCAAACTCAACTAAAATTCTTGAAAAATTGTTAAATATTAAAATTGATCTAGAATATTATACATTTTATGTTAATCCTATGAAATACAAAGAGTTAGAACTACTCTTATCAAGAACTGGTTATACGGGAGAAATTGGATACGAATTATATTTCACTGGAAACGAAAACCAATGCCTTGAATTATGGAATGATTTAATGGCAGCTGGAAAAGAATTTGGTTTAGTTCCTGCAGGCCTTGGTGCAAGAGATTCTCTCAGACTTGAAGTAGGGTATTGCTTGTATGGTAACGAAATTGATCAAAATACAAATCCACTTGAAGCAGGGCTCGGCTGGATAACTAAATTAAATAAAGAAAATTTTATTGGAAAAGATGCTTTATTAAAAGTAAAAGAAAATGGGTTAAGTAGAAAATTAGTAGGCATTATTTCTGAAGAAAAATGCTTCCCGAGACATAATACTGAAGTTACTATTGATAAAAATAAGATTGGCTTTGTAACATCAGGAACAGTAAGTCCTATATTAAACTATCCTATTGCTATGGCATATGTTTCTACTGAATATGCAAAAGAGGGAACAGAAGTAAATTTCTTTATTCGTGAAAAAGAATATAAAGCTAAAGTTGTTAAATTACCTTTTGTAAAAAATAATGCATTTTAAGCAAAACAAATAATTTATTTAAAGGTCATCTTGATATGCTGTGTAAAATATTTTATTTAATGTTTCTGCCAGCTTTACTAAGATGGCCTTTTTTTCATTTAAAACCAGCTATTAGATATTTAAGTTAACATTGATTTTTATATTCTTAAAAAAGTTATTATATTTGTATGAATAATATAATAATTTAGAGAGATTATGGATTTAATAACTTTAATATATTTTTTGAGTGCAGTTGTAGGGATTTCAGGGTTAGTATTTTTAGTAGTATCTTACATATTATATAAAAAGAAAAAGAAAGAAACAGCAAAAGATTTAAATCAAATAATCGATAATAAAAAAATTGAAAAAGAAATAGAGCATTTACAAAAATTTACAATCGAAAAAGAATTGCCTAAAGAAAATTCTCAGACAAAAAGTCCTTTCCAAAAAATTGATAATTTAGAACAAAAGAAAAAGAACGACATAAAATTCAATTAATTCATATTCAATTTAGCTTTAATTTTATAAATCATACTGTAAAGTTTATCTTCTTCGCTAGGGTCTAGTTTTATAGTATTTTCCCAATCTTCAATGGCTTGTTTTAAGTATCTTAAGTGGTAATTTGCAAAACCTCTTAATTTATAGGCTTCAGCATATTTGGGGTTAATATGTATAGCTTTGTTAGTATCAGCTAAAACTTCCTCAAATTTTTCCATTTGTAAATTTGCTTTGGCTCTCAAGCATAAAATTTTAACATCGTTTGGTTTAAGTTCGAGAGCTTTTTTGAAATCATTTGCAGCTGGGATAAATTCCTGAGATTTTAATCTAAAAATACCTCTCTGAATGTAAGCATCCACAAAAGAAGCGTCTGTATTCATTGCTTTTGTAATATCTTCAATAGCACCTTTCTTATCGTACATTTCCCATTTAGCTTTAGCTCTATTAACATAAGCGATTGCTAGCTTACTATCTTTTTCTAATGCTTTAGAAAAATCTGATGCAGCATCTGCATATTCCTTTAGTCTAAACTTTGCTTGACCTCTTAGATTATAAGCTATAGCATCATCAGGATTATAAGATAAAGCTTTTGAACAATATTCAATACACTGTTGGTATTGTTTAAGTGAGAAATAGATTTCAGCTAATTTTAAGTAAGGAATATAATTTGTTTCATCTAATGTTATAGCTTGCTCTAAATCGGAAATTGCTTCATCAAATTTGTTTATGATGGTATATATTTTAGCTCTTTTGATATAGAATTCTGGTTTTGTATTTGTAAGAGAAATACAAGTTGTATAATCCTCAATAGCTAAATCGTATTTCTTATCATTTTCGTAAATTTGAGCCCTAAAATCATATCCTTCAACAAATTCTGGATTGATTTTTAAAGATTTCTCAAGATTTAACAATGCAGAATCTATATTATTTTTTTTGTATTCTAATTTAGCTAAAAAATAAAAGGCCATATAAGAATTGGGATGTAGTTTGATTGCTGTATCTAAATCTTCTTTTGCTTCTTTAAATTCGTTCAATTCGATATGGCACATTGCTCTATAAACATAAGCATCAGAATAATTTCTATTTATTTCGGTAACTTGATCAAATATTACAAGCGCTTTTTTGATATCATTTTCTTTGAATTTTGCAAAACCGCTGTAAAATAATGCATCAATATTATCTGGTAAAATCTTAAATGCTCTTTCTAAAATAGTATATGCATCGTTATAAGCTTCAATATGAATCAACATTTTACCGTATTCTGTTAAAATTTCAGAATTATTTTTTTCTGATTGATATGCTTTTTTCATTAAATTAAAAGCTTCATCAAAGTTACCTAACTTTAAATAAGATAATGACTTATAATAGTAAAGATAAGGTATATATTTAGGGGATGGATTTAAAGTTTCAGTTTTATCAAAAACTACCAAAGCTTCGTTATATTCTTCTTTATTAAAATGCAAAATACCTTTGTAATAATAGGGGAGAAAATGTTCTTCATCATTTTCAATAGCTTCATTAATTTTTTCTTCGGCTTCTCTAAATTGTTTATCTTTCAATAATCTTGGGATATCTGATAAAAATTCTTCTATATTCATCTTTTTTTTAAAGAATGAAAATAAGCCCATAAACAACCTACTAATAGTTAATTAAAAATCCATATTTAATATATAAATTAGATAAAATTTCATTTTCATACAAATTAATAGTTCCCAAACCATGCGAATTTTCAAACATAGATGCTATATTCATTAAATAATTAATTCCAATATTTGTTTCAAAGAACGAACTGATAATAATTTTTTTATCTGGGAAATTATTTTTAATTTTCTTAAAAACAAACATTCCACCAACAAAAAAAGGCTTAATGACTATATTTGAAAAATTTTCATTTTCTAATATACGTAACAAATTTGAATAATCTCTAATAAATTCATCAATTGCAATTTTATTTTCAAATATTTTATTTAAGTAAATTAAGTCTTCAATATTATTTGTTGGATCTTCGATATATTCAAAATTAAAATCTAATAATTTGGAGATATTCTTTTCTGCAACATTGAGAGAATTCCATGCACCGTTAACATCAAATTTAAAAATTACATCAGGATATAAATCTTTGATAAAATTTATAATAGCTATATCATCATCGAAATTTTTTCTACCAAGTTTTAATTTTATAATTTTAACGCCATTTGCTTTATAATGTATTATCTTTTTTTCAATATCATTTAAGTTTTCAAAGGATATAAAACCATTAATTAGAATTTTTTGTTTATTACTACCAGATAATTGTAAGTATAATTGATCAAAAATTATTTGATATTTTAAGTTATCAATTTCGTTAATATAAAAAGATAAAGCTTCTAAATCTTCTCTTTTTTTTAATTCTTTATATTTTTCTAAATATTTTTTTAAAATATTATCATTTGTAAAATCGCTTAAAGGGAATTCTGCATATATTTTATTACTATTGAAATCATGATCTTCAAAAAGAACAATGTCACGGTAATTATACTCTTTATTTGCAGTTAAAATGGAGTTTTTTAAATAAAATCTAGTAACTTTATACTTTATCATTATATTACAAAAATTATACCATTAATTTTAATAGCTGCAATATAAAAATATTTTTTAAAAAAAATAAAAAAATATTTGGAAATTAAGAAATTATATATTATCTTGTATTTGGAATTAAAAATTCCATGGTAATTAACAAATGTCTCAATTAAATTTTAGGGTAATTTTATGAACCTTTTTGTAGGAAACCTTGATTTCAAGGTAAAAAGTGAAGAATTAGCAGGTTTATTTTCACAATTTGGTGAAGTAAAATCTGCAAGAGTAATTACAGATAAGGAAACCGGTAGAAGCAGAGGTTTTGGTTTTGTTGAAATGGAAAATGAAACAGAAGCTAAAGCAGCTATCGAAAAATTAAACGGAACAGAATTCAAAAATCGTTCAATTTCCGTTAACGAAGCTCGACCAAAAGAAAATGCAGTTAGAAGATAATAACTTATATATAGTCCGAGCGTATAAGCTGTATTAATCTACAGTTTCCTAAAAGGCACCTTTAATGGTGCTTTTTTTGATGATTTTTATTATTTTTGTATTTACAATTTAATAAATATTAGGAATACTTAATGGAAAATATGTGGTCGCCCTGGCGTAGTCAATATATTCAATCTTTTCACGAAAAAAAAGATGATAAATCCTGTATTTTCTGTAATATGGAAAATGAAGATCCAGATAGTAAGAATAATCTTCTTGTATTTAAAAGTAAATATTCCTTTGTTGTGCTAAATTTATATCCTTATAATAATGGCCATTTGATGGTTGTCCCTTATCGTCATATCTCTAATTTTTCCGATTTAAGCGATGATGAATTGTTAGATATTATGCAACTTTTAAAACTTTCTTCAAAAGGTTTAGAAGAAATTTTGCATACCGAGGGGTTTAATATTGGTTTAAATATGGGCAAATGTGCTGGGGCTGGTATTGACCAACATATTCACTTTCATATAGTGCCAAGATGGAATGGAGATACTAATTTTATGCCCGTTTTAGGAGAAGTTAAAATCATATCTCAAGATTTACTTGAAATTAAAATAAAATTATTAGAATTCTTTAAAAAAAATAAATAGTGGGTAATGGGATTCAAAAAAGAGTTTTATATTGCTAACATTGTTGAGCTTTTTGAAAGGCTCGCTTATTATGGAGTATTTATTGCCATAACTCTATATTTAACAGATATTGTAGGTTTTACTGATGTAGAAGCTGCTTGGATAAGTGGATTATTTTCCGCCGGTTTATATTTCTTACCTCCTTTTTCAGGTGCTGTTGCAGATAAAATCGGTTTCAGAAAAGCGATGATTTTTTCGTTCGTCTCTTTAAGTTTAGGGTATACAATATTAGGAATTTTTCCTTTTAAGATTGCAGTGATTCCTGCTTTAATAATTGTTATGATAGGTGGATCATTTATAAAATCTCTAATAACTGGAACTGTTGCAATTACAACTACCGAAGATGTTAGGGCAAAAGCCTATTCAATTTTTTATTTGATGGTTAATATAGGTGCATTTTTAGGTAAAACATTTGCTTATCCATTGAGGTTAAACTATGGCTTAACAACGATTAACACATTTTCTGGTATTATATGCTTAATTGCGTTGATAATTGTGTTTTTCTTTTATAGTAATGTAAAAAAAGCTGAAAATAATAAATCGATTAGTGATATTTGGAAATCTTTTATTCTGGTTGTTACAAATACAAAATTATTATTTTTAATTATTTTAATTACTGGTTTTTGGATAATACAACATCAAATGTATGCTACAATGCCTAAATACATTATAAGAATTGTAGGCAAAGAAGCGTCTCCTGAATGGATAGCTAATGTTAATCCTTTTGTAGTAATTATTTCTGTATATTTAGTAACGCATTATATGAGAAATGTTTCATCATTAACAAGTATAATGACAGGTATGATTCTTATGCCATTTTCTGCAATAATTATGTCTCTTGGTAGTTTTATTAGTAGCTTTACAAATTCAGTTAATATATTTTCTATAGAGTTACATCCGTATACATTTAGTATGATAATGGGAATTGTTTTCCAGGGCCTTGCAGAAAGTTTTATTTCTCCAAGATATTTAGAATTTTTTTCTAAGCAAGCACCAGAAGGGCAGGAAGGTTTGTATTTAGGTTTTAGTCATCTTCACTCATTTTTATCATCTATATTAGGTTTTGGATTATCAGGATATTTATTATCATGGTATTGCCCCGACCCAAAATTGTTTTCTCCAGACCAATTAAAATATGTTTATCAAAATGCCCATTATATTTGGTATTATTTTGCAGCAATAGGTTCACTTTCTGCTATCGGTCTATATATTTATAAAATTAAGTATAAGCTATAATCTTTTTATCTTAACGGTATATTGGTATAAAGAAAATTTTATAAATTAAATATATTTTATTATACATTGTCATAAATTGGATTTTTATTGTTAATTTATTATTTTTGCTAACATGCGAAAAAAAAATCAAGATAAACAAAATAGAATCATAGAAGTTGCAATTGAACTTTTTGCCAAAAATGGTTATCATAATACAACGGTAAATATGATAACCGAAATGGCTAATATGTCAACAGGTAATTTTTATATATATTTTAAAAGTAAAGAAGATTTGCTTACTGTAATTTTTAAAGATTTATGGATAAATATAGCAAATGAAATTGAAAAAATTGTAAAGAATCAAAATTTAACACCCTTAGAAAAATATGAAGCTCTCATAGATGCAATATTTGACCCTTTTCTAATAAATCCTAATCTAGCAAATGTTTTTGTTAATGAACATTTAACTATTATGGGTATTGGCAATAAAAAATTGTTATCTAATTATATGAAATTTATTGTACTTGGCGAGGAAGTTATTAGAGAAGGTATAAAACAACAAGTATTCTGTGCTTATATCAATGTAAATATATTTAGCTCTTTTGTCTATGGTGCTATAAGATATTTATTACATTTATGGGCTGAAAATCAATTTAAATATCCTTTAAATATTGTAAGAGATAATGTTAAATATATATCTATTAACGGATTACTTAACAATTTAGGGTTGAATTATGAAAAAAATCCTATGGATAGTATTAGTTGCTAGTACTCTCCTACCACAAAAGCTAACATTGGAAAAAGCTATCTCTATTGCATTGCAAAAGAATGAAAAAATTTTGCAATTCAATAGCAAGGTAAAACAAAAAGAAGCCACTAAAAGTGAATTTTTTGGAAATTATTTACCTTCATTATCATTAAATGCCAGTTATACATATTTAAATGATCCTTTAGAGCTATCCTTATTGCCAATCAAAGATGCTATTTTTGCTGGAACTACAATTGGAACTTATGGCGATCCTACATCAACATACGGTTCAAAAATTGTAAGTGGAATTGTTTCTGCTGGTATTTTGCCAACAGATCCAAGATTCCAACAAACATATGCAGCAGCGGTTGGATATTTAGCTAATCCAACTGAATTTGAAAAAAAATATGGTAGCACACAGGCTAATCAAATTAAAACAATTTTATCTTTGGGCGGTATAAATTCAAATATTAATAAACCATTATTTGATGCTATTCTACCTGATGATATGTTTAACGAAAGATTTAAAGAACAACTCTATCCAACTGTAAATCTTACTCTTATTCAACCTATATTTACAGGTTTTAAAGTAACTGCTGGGTATAAGGCTGCTGTAAATGACTATAATGCAGCTTTAGCAGATGAAGAAAAAGTTAAAAATGAAGTTACTACTCAAGTGGTTCAAAATTATTTAAATGTTGTACTACTTAGCGATGTTATCAAAACAAGAAAAAATGTGCTTGATGGAATAAAAAAACATCGTGACCGTGCTAAAAGAATGTTCGAAGAAGGTTTAATAGCTAATTATAATTATTTACGAGCTGAAGTTGCTGTTGCTGAAGCTGAAAAAAACCTTTCCGACGATTTTAATAAACTGGAACTTGCTAAAAATGCTCTGAAAACATCAATCGGTCTGGATTTAAATGAAGAAATTGCAGTAGATGATAGTCTTATCCTTAAGCAAGATAACAATATTGAATTTAATAAAATGTTAAATGCTATACTGGAAAATCATCCTGTTCTTAAAATGATTTTTTATAAAAGAGAAATGGTTAACGAAAAAATAAGAAGTGAATACGCTAATTATTTTCCTACCGTTGCATTATTTGGTAAATATGAAGTTGCACAAAATTATTTATCTGCTTTAGAACCTAAGTGGGCTGTTGGTGTTACTGCTCAATATAATCTTTTCAATGGTTTTAAAGATAAATCAAAAATTGAAACAAGTGAATATTTAAGTCAAGAATTGCAGTATTTAGAAGCTGAAACAAAAAAAATGTTATCTTTAGCTGCAAATAAATATTATTTAGAATTGCAAAATTCATTAACAAAATACGCTAAACTTCAACCAAATTTAGAATTAGCACAGGAAAATTTAAGACTTGCTAATAAAAGATTCGAAGCAGGGATGGGAACATCTCTTGAGGTTGTTGATGCTGAGTTGTTGCTTGAAAAAAATATGATAGACCAAAAAGTTGCTATTTATGAATTTTATAAATCTCTTGTTGATTTATATAATTTGATGGGCACCCCTCAATCATTTATTAATATCTGGAATAATAAGGAGTGATAAGATGGATAAGAAAAAAATAATACTAGTATTTCCAATTATTATTTTTGTGATTGCGATAATTTTCATTATTGCCAAAAATTTAAGAACTGAAGAAGAAATAATAACTGGTATGGTAGAAATTACAGACGTTGATGTTGCATCTAAAATACCTGGTAGAATAGATCAAATACTTGTAAAAGAAGGAGATTATGTTAAAAAAGGGCAACTTTTAGCGGTTATTGTTAGCAAAGAACTCGAAGCTAAATTGGAACAGGCTAAAGGAGTAATGGAAGCTGCAAAAGCTAAATCTCAAATGGCTCATAATGGTGCAAGAAAAGAAGAAAAAGAAGCTGCTCTTAAACTTTATGAACAAGCTAAAGCTCAATTTGAATTTGTTCAAAAAACCTACGAAAGAATTTCCAAATTACACAAAGAAGGACTAGTTTCTCAACAAGATAAAGATCAAATTGAATTCCAATTCAAAGCGGCTCAAGATCAAATGTATGCTGCAAAGGCTAAGTTAGATTTAGTAAATAGTGGTGCAAGAAAAGAAGAAATCGAGGCTGCAGATGCACTCTACTATCAAGCGCAAAATACTTACAATGAAGTTCTTGCTTATATGAATGAATTGAAAATTTATTCGCCAATAGATGGAGAAATTTATAAAAAAATTATTGATGAAGGAGAAATTGTAAATAGTGGTTATCCAATTCTTAATATAATAAATCCTGCTGATATTTGGGTTACAATACAGGTTAGAGAAGATAATTTATCAATTTTTAAAAAAGGTGCCAAATTTAAGGGCTACATTCCTGCATTAAAAAATGAATATGATTTTGAAGTGTATTACATAGCTCCAATGGCAGAATTTGCAACCTGGAAACCAACAAATCAAAAAGGTGAATTTGATTTAAAAACATTTGAAATTAAGCTTCGTCCTGTTTACAAAATTGAAGGATTGAGACCAGGTATGTCTGTTAATATAAAACTATGATAGTTTTTTGTTGATAAACATATTTAATTTTGATTTAAAATAATTCGGTCGCCATTTGTTCCAACAAAGGTTGGAATTTTTGGCGACCGAAGTTTTTAAATTAAACAATCATATGTTATTTATCTAAGTTGTGAAGAGTATTATTGCTTGTTGTATTCAAAAGTAATATATCCGCTTTTGCCTAAATTGTTGTAATAATTTAACAATTTCATTTTGAATAAAATTCCATTGTAGGATCTAATAACAAAAACTCGTTTGTCATAAGGATTTAATTTGTGGGAGTTTTCATCATATTTGAAACAATTCATTCCAATCGCATAATTAGTATCTAAATCTGCTTTTAATTGGTCAACATATTGGTTAACTAAAATATTTGAATATTCAACATTATCAGCAAAAGTAGCTTTAACACCTTTAGCATTGTTTAAGAGAATACCGGGATACTTCATTATTCCAAATGGTGTTTGAACACCAAGAGTTGTAAATTTAAGGTCCCAATTCAATTGGTTTGAAGTATTAAGTAATCCTTTCTGGAATGAAAGGTAATTAATTGAATTATTACCATCCACTACAATAGAATCAATTTTAGAAAAATCACTTGAATCTTGATATTTAATTGAATATACAAAAGTTAGTTTATTATCATTATAATTTGAAATCTTAAACTTTACAATATTATCCTGTGCATTTTTTAATAAATAAACATTTGCTCTTGGTGATAATGTGTGAGTAGTTGGATTATAATAATACCAATTTTTCCCAATGGTTGTATCGTAGGATAGGGTATAAGAACTAAAATTATCTTTTGTGATATCTGATAAACTCATTTGGTCAGTCATTAAAATTTTAAGATATCCATTACCTAAGTTCGCATTATAGATTGAAAATTTTGGATAAGATGAATATTGTGTTACTACTTTATTTATTATAATATCTGGCAAAGTGATTTCGGATTTATTGTTTAAGTCAAAATATATTGAACTATTTTTGACATTACCGCTTAAAGTTACAGAATTTGAATTAATACTTGGGTCAACAACTGCATCTGCATCTGAATTTTCTTTGCAACCTACTAAAAAAAATAGGGAGAAAACAAATACGATTAGAAAAAATTTTTTTAACATCTTATACCTCAATTTAATTGATAAATTATATTTATAAATATTTCTCTTCCTTTAATGTTGCCGAAAGGATACGAATAATTATCAAATATATTACTAATACCAAAGACAAATGAAAAATCATAAAATTTTGTGTTATAAATTAAATCTGTTATTGAATATGCTTTTTGATAATAACTAATTGTATTAATTCCACCATTATTTTGATTATATAAATTTTTGTCTATTTGTTCATCATTAACTAATTTTTTATCGTACCACTTGCTAATAAGTTTTATACTATTTTCTTTATTGAAATTATATGTTATTTTGAATAAAAGAGTTTGTGGAGATCTGAAAGGTAGTTTTTTATTTTCTTTATTAACTGCGTATGTATAATTATACCCAAGAACAAAATCAAATTTTTGGCCTAATAAATAGGTAATTTCTAATTCAGTTCCAGCAATAGTTGCTTTGTTAATATTGTAATATGATAGTGTATTGGAGTTTTTATAGTAATAGTCGATTAAATTAGTTAACTTGTTATAGTAGTTATAATTTTTTATTGCAAGATTATCGTTGAAATATTCTAAACTAAAATTAAAACCATCAGATTTTTCAGGCTTTAAATTTGGTTCTCCTATTACATTATATCCTACTGCAGCGTTAGAATAGTTGATAAATAATTCTTTTAAGCTTGGGGCACGATATCCTTTACCATAAGAAAATTTAGCTAATAATTGATCAGTTATTTTGTATAAAGTACTTATTTTAGGTGAAATAAAATTACCAAATGTAGAATTAGACGAATATCGCAAGCCAAAATTGAGTGTAAATATTGGAAATTGCCATTCATCTTCAATGAATAAATTATTTGATACCTGTATTTTTGTTTGATTTTCTATTCTATCGGATTTAATTTTTTCACTAATATTTTGGTATCCAATTGTTATTAATGAAGTTGAGTATGGGGTAAATTGATAATAAGTATTAAAGTCAGTTAAATATTCTTTTTGAATATCACTTTTTAATTTGTACCAATTGTAGTATTCAATCATTTTGTGGTTATAAAAAGAGTTATTTATTGATAAATATAACTTGTTAGTAGTATTAAATTTATATTCTGATGTTAAATTGGTAAAATATCTTTGGTTACTTACTTTGTTTCGGAATGGGTTATATTTATCACCAGCAAGCCAATGTAAAGAATCTAGCGAATAATTTAGTTTTAATTTTATAGATAAATTATCATAAAAATAACTATTTATGTTGGCAGCAACTGAATATTTTTTAATCTCAGGAAGTTCAAAAAAGTTATCATATTTATTATAATCTATTTGATTGTTATTAGAGTAAGATAAATTAATATCGTATTTTGAATAAATATTTTCAGTGATAGTTAAAAAAGAAGAGTAGTTTAAATTATAATCTTGGGTATTAATACCTGGGTTATTTTCAATTTTTGAAACAAGTGATGATACTTTTGTTTGAAATTTAAGGGATGTTAAATGATTTTTATTATTTTGCGTTATAATATTTATTACACCGCCTAAAGCATCTGAACCATAAAGCGATGAAAATGGGCCTTTTACAATTTCAATTCTTTCAATATTGGTAAATGAAAGAAAATTTAAATCAATAGTTCCATCCATTTTGCCCGCAATTCTTTGACCATCAATTAAAACCAAAACATGGTTTCCAGAAAAGCCATTCATCTGTATAGCTTGAGTTCTAGCAATCGTATTTTTTAAATCCAGATTGATTGAATTTTTAACTAAAACTTCGTTTAGTGTTAGATTAGTGTTTTGTATATCATTGGATGTTATGATAGATGTTGTAATAGGGGCGCTAGAGTATGTATGTTTCGAATAAGTTCCAGTTACCAATATACTGTTTAAGTTAAAAGGGTCTTCTTTAAGAGTTACAGTTAATAACGTATCTTTGAATATACTAATTGTATCAGAGTGTGTTTTATAACCAATAGCCGATACTTTATAGAGATATTTTCCATTTTGTAATTTGATTTTTAAATTTCCTTTTTCATCAGAAATATATTTGCTATTATTAATTTCAACAGATGCTTTAGGGATGTTTTGGGTATTCTCATTAATAATTTTTAAAGACACCGTATGTTGTGGAAAAATCTGGAGTGTAATCATTAATAAATAAATCAAAAACAATACTCTTTTCATAAAACCTTTGTCTTGTTAATTTTCAAATTAATTCTTAATATTATTTAATTTGCAAAAAAATAATTGAGTACTAATTAAAAACATTTTACAATAGTAAAATAATAAAGCAAAAAAAATATTTTATAATTGTAAAATATTATTGCAAAAAAGAAGAAAGAAAAAAATTCTTTCTTCTTTGCAAAGATAGTATAATTTAATTATTTTACAAAAATTATTTTTTTGATTTTTCAATTAATTCTTTAATATAAGCTGTTGAAATAGATTTTGGTCTAATAATTGGCATACCTAAAGCACGGGCTATAACTGCTTGTGCAGTCATTCCCATAGCACGAGAAACACCAAAAATTACCGTATAAAAATTAGTTTCTTTAAGTCCGTAATGATATAACAAAGAACCAGAAATAGCATCAACATTAGGCCATGGATTTTTAATTTTTTCAAATCTTTTGAGAACATTAGGAGTAATTTCAAAAACTTTTTTTACAGTTTTGAACACTGGATCATGTGCACAGAATTTTTCACCAAAATTATATAAAGCAGTAAATCTAGGATCAACAACTCTTAATACTGCATGTCCATATCCTGGTACAACCAAACCATTATTAATAGTATCGACAATTTCATTTTCGATTTGTTCTTCGGTAGGAGTGCCGCCATATTTATGCATAAGCTCTAAAATCCATTTAAGAGCTTCTTGATTTGCTAAACCGTGTAGTGGTCCTGCTAATCCATTAATACCAGCAGAAACTGCATAATATAAATCTGATAGAGCAGAGTTAACCGTTGCAGACGATACTGCACTTACTGTACCGTGTTCGTGATCACTGTGTAAAACAAGGAATAATCTCATCAATCTACAAAAACGACATTCGTGTCCTTCAATTAAGCCAAGCATATGAATGAAATCGCTTGCCATATCTAAACGAGGATCTGATTCAATTCTTCGGCCTTTATTGTATATCATTCTATAAATTCCTGCTGCCAAAGTTGGAATTTTAGCAACAATATTTAAAGCATCTTCCAACATGGGTTTCCAATAGTCTTTTTTATGTATTTCATTTTCATAAGCTTTTTTTAATACAGATTCTCTTTCCATTGCTAATAATCCCATACTTAGCAGTGCCATTGGATGTGAATCTTTAGGCATTGTTTCCAATACTTGCCACACATAACCTGGAACATGAGTTCTTGATCTAAGATCAGATTTAAAATCATGGAATTCGTCTTCTGTTGGCATATCTCCTGTAAGTAATAAAAAGTAAATCTCTTCTGGTGAATAATCAACTAAATCTAATATTGGTCTACCTCTTATAATTAATCCTTTATCTTCTGGTACGCTTGAAGTATCACAAAGTAAAGTTCTAACTCCTCTAATCCCTCCGAATACTTGCGAAATATTAACACTGGATACCTGAATATCTCCATAATTGTTAATGATTTGTCTGATTTCATCCCGCCATAAAGGGATTTTTTGTTCAAGTTTTTGCACAATAAGAGACATAACAATTCTCCATAAACTTAATTATTTATTTACTATTAAATGAAAATTATAGAAAAAAAGTTTCAAATTTATTATCTTTGTAATATAATTTAAAAAAATATTCGAAAAAAATGAAATTATTAATTGTACTTTTAGCAATTTCTTTAAATATTTATGCACAAATATTGAATTTTGGTAATAATTTTTTGTTCTTTCCTGCAGATAGTATTCATTTTAAAGATAAAAATTATATTGATAAGCATTGGCAAAGTATCTCTATCAATACTAGCTGGGATAAAAGTGGTTATTCTAACTTTGATGGAATTGCGTGGTATAGGTATCACTTCAGTTTTCCTATATCAATAAAAGATAAATTTGTTTATTTTGTGCTTGGCAAAATTGATGATGTTGATGAAACCTTTCTTAATGGAAATTTTATAGGAAAGACAGGAGAATTTCCGCCTAATCAAGAATCAAGATGGGGCGATTATAGAATATATAAACTTTCTAGAGAATTTTTACAAAAAGAAAATGTGCTTGCAATTAGAGTATGTGACTTAGGTGGTCCGGGTGGAATTTATAGTGGTCCATTTGGTATTTATTCCGAAAAGCAAATAAAAGAATTATTTAAAGGTATCTTTAACAACGATTTTAAATATCTCATCACTTCAAATGGGTTAATGTGTGCTATCATAAATAAATATAATGGGAATATTGAAAGAATTTTGCCAGAAATATATCAAGCATACGATTCTTCGAATACTGTTAGTCCTTTAATAGATAATTTAGAGCTAATTAAAGATTATAAAATCAAAAAAATATACTACCTTAAAAATACAAATATAATAACTGCAGAATTTAAAAATTATAGGGTTGATTATTTTGTGCCTTATAGCATTAAAGGAAGAGTTTTTGCCATAAGAATCAGTTCTAAAAAAGATTTATCAAAACTAAGTTTTAATTTTGATACGATAAAAAATAATTTGAAAGTTTATGAAATATCAAAAAATAAATTCAACAAATATTTGGTTTTTACATATAATTATCAACTCTCTTTGGATGAGATTAATAATTTTGCTAATGATAAAATTTTTAATGATAATCTAAGATATTTCATTAGTTTATTTAATAATATCAGAAAACCGGAATTTAAATCACAAAAAGAAAAAGATTTATTTGAACAATCTGTAACAGTTTTAAAAATGGCGCAAGTTAGTGATGCTGCAGAAAATCAGTTATCACGGGGACAGATTTTGGCTTCGCTACCGCCCGGAATGTGGAATATCGCTTGGATAAGAGATGGTGTTTATTCCGTATTCGCTTTGAATAATTTAGGCTTATTTGATGAAGCAAAAAAAGCTTTAGAGTTTTACTTAAACGCAAGAACAAATTATTATAAATCTTACATACATAAAGATGGAAAAGATTATGGTATTGGAGTAGATTATCAAATTTCTGTATGTCGATATTTTGGCAATGGTTCTGAAGAATCGGATGCTAACGAAGATGGCCCTAATATTGAAATTGATGGGTTCGGGTTATTTTTACAAGCCTTTTGTGATTACATCAATAAATCAAATGATTGGAAATTATTTGACAAATACCAAAATATTATAGAAACAAAGATAATTGAACCAATAATATTTTCTATCGATAAAAATAATTTAATCAGAAAAGAATCTGGTGCATGGGAAAGGCATCTCCCCGGGAAACAATTTGCTTATACATCTGTATCTTGTGCAAAAGGTTTATTTGACTATGCTCAGCTTATCAAAGAAAAAAATCCAGAGTATAGCAATAAAATTATAGAAAATTATGAAATTTTGAAAAAGGGAATAAATACACTAATTGTCAATAATGATTACATTAGAGGAACATTTGAAAATTTAAATCCTGATGAACCGGAACATTTTGATGCTCTTACTTTTGAAGTTTTCAATAATAATATTCTGGATAATAAAGAACTGTTTAATACACATTACAAAGTTTACTCAAAAAATTTAAGAATTAATAATTCGAGAGGTTTTGCAAGAGTAAATTCAAATGATTGGTATGATAGAAAAGAGTGGATATTTATAAATTTTAGAATTATGACTGCCTTAAATAAATATGGATATAAAATTGATGCTAATAAATTACTTGAATGGATAATACATAATGCAAACAAAAACAATAATTTAATACCAGAACTTTTAAATGAAACAACAGCAAAATACGAAGGTGCAATACCAATGGTTGGCTTTGGTGCTGCCTCTTATATAAATTATTTATTTGATAGAAACAATTGAGGTATATATGCAAATTTATAACACATTAACAAGAAAAAAAGAACCATTTAAAACAATTGAAGAAAATAAAGTCAAAATGTATGTTTGCGGACCAACTGTGTATGATTTTTTTCATATTGGTAATGCAAGATCATTTGTAATGGCTGATACCATCAGAAAAGCCTTAGAATTCAAGGGATATGATGTAAAATTTGTTATGAATCTTACAGATATTGACGATAAAATTATAAATAGAGCCAATAAAGAAGGAACATCAGCAAAAGATGTTGCTGAAAAATATTCTAAAGCATTTTTTGAAGATACTAAAAAATTAAAAATTAAACCTGCTACTGTTCATCCTAAAGCAACAGAACATATTCAAGAAATTATTGAATTTATCAAAGATCTCATTGACAAAGGTTATGCGTATAATATTGATGGAGATGTTTATTTTGATATTTCGAAATATAAAGATTATGGCAAATTAAGTGGGAAGAAAATTGAAGAATTAGAAGCTGGAGCAAGAGTTGAAGTTAATGAAAAGAAAAAAAATCCACTAGATTTTGCTCTCTGGAAAAAAGCAAAACCAGGTGAGCCATATTGGGAAAGCCCCTGGGGAATAGGAAGGCCAGGTTGGCATATTGAATGCTCTGCAATGAGTTGTAAACACTTAGGAGAAACAATTGATATCCATGCAGGCGGTTCTGATTTAATCTTTCCGCATCACGAAAATGAAATTGCGCAAAGTGAAGCCCGAACAGGTAAAAAATTTGTAAATTATTGGATACATTTTGGCTTTTTGAATATCGATAACGAAAAGATGTCTAAATCACTCGGTAACTTTTTTACAACTAGAGAAATATTAACTAAATACCGTGCACAAGAGTTAAGATTTTTATATTTGCAAACTCACTATGCTTCTCCTTTAAATTTTACAATTGATGCATTAAACGCTTCTAAAAAAGGACTTGAAAAAATAGAAGATTTAGCAAGTTTTATACTTGATAAAATTAACAAAAACCAAAATGGAGATATTGTAGATTTTAACTTTAATTACTACTATCAACAATTTGAGCTTGCAATTGATGATGATTTTAACTTTCCTAAAGCACTTGCAGTTGTATTTGAATTCGTAAGAGATGTTAATAAATTAATAAATGAAAACTCAAATTTAGATGTATCAGTTTATAAAGAAATTTATAAGCTTTTACAAAAAACTGCTGATGGAGTTTTATCAATCGTATCATTTGAAGAGTTGGAAAATAAATCATTTCATTCTTTAGAAGATGATTTAATAAAAATAATAATTGAAATAAGAAAAGAAGCAAAATTAAATAAAAATTATGCCTTAGCTGATAAAATTAGAGATGAATTAAAAAAAATTGGTATTATATTACAAGATGCTAAAGATGGAGTTATATATAAAAAAGAGATTAGGTAATTTTTTAATGATAGTTGTTCCAATAATGCTTGTATTGGGAGTATTATTATATTTTGTTTGGTATTTTGTATTTAATATCTATGATGTAAGTGTAGAGGTTTCTAATTATAATTTATATGCAGATGACAATTCATATTCTGAAATATATGTATACCCGGTAAATTATTTTGGTAAAAAAGTGCCTTTTAGGGAAATAGAATCAAATTTTGAAATTTCAGAAGGGGAGAATTTAATTAATGTTGTTAAAAAGGATAGAACAAAAATTTTAGTAAAATCAAAAAATTTACCTGGTTCTGTTAAAATTGTAATAAAAAATCGGTTTTCTTTATTTCCAATTATAGTAGATTTAGTAATCAAATCTAATTATGCTTAGTTTGGAATAAAATTTGTTAAATGTTACTGATAATTAAAAAGAGGAAATGATGAAAAAAATTATTATATCACTCATACTTACAATAACTATTTGGGCTCAAGGTACAGCTGGAACAGGTGCAGCTTATGAAATGAGAAGTTTAATTGATGTTCCAACCGCTGGAATTCTTAAAAAAGGAGCAGTTGCTGTATCCAATGATTTTATGCCAATGGGAGTTGTTATCACTAAATTAGAAGTAGGTGTTTTTCAGGATTTTAGTTTTGGTATATCTTACGGGGCTAGCCAATTAATAGGTGCTGGTGATATTGGGTGGTATAAAATGCCTGGAGTTAATGTAAGATACAGATTATCCAATGAAACTGAAAGCTATCCCGCTTTAACTATTGGATTTGATTCTCAAGGTAAAGGTGTTTACGAAAACGATAGATATGAAATTAAATCACCTGGTATATTCTTAGCTACATCTAAAAATTTTGGTTTCTTAGGATTCTTAAGTTTACACGGTGTTCTAAATTATTCATTCTTTGAAAATGGCGATAATGATAAAGATTTAAATTTGATGCTCGGAATGGAAAAAACTATTGGTAAACAATTTAGCGTATTATTAGATTATAATTTTGCATTTAATGATAATCAATCTAAAGATAATATAAATAATCAAAATAACTACACAAAAAAGAGAGGATATTTAAACTTTGGTGTAAGATGGTCTATTGGAGATGAATTTACTTTAGGTTTTGATTTAAGAGACTTACTGGATAATGGCAATAAGTGGAATGCTGGTAGTGCTGATAGAGCAATAAGATTGGAAATTATTAAAAAGATATTTTAATGGATATTGAAAATTTAAAAAATTATTGTCTTTCGTTTGATAATGTTTATGAAGATTTGCCTTTTGATGATGTTTCTCCAGTATATAAGAAAAAATTAGCAAAAGGTGATAAAATATTTGCTATTATTTCCATAGAGAAACCTTTTACAATTTCTTTAAAATGTCAGCCAGAGCATTCTATCGAATTACAAGAAAAATATAATTTTATAATACCCGGTTATCATATGAATAAAAAGCATTGGATAACTATATACATTGATGAATGTAGTGAAAATTTGATAAAAGAATTAGTAAAAAACTCATACCAATTGGTAAAATAAAAAATGAAAGTTTTGGAATACAATAATTGCACAGTTACATATTTAAATCAAACAAAATTACCACTGGAAGAAGAATTTATAACTACAGATAATTACGAAGCTCTTGCACAAGCTATAGAAAAATTAGAAATTAGAGGGGCACCTTTAATTGGTATTGCTGCAGCTTACGGAATTGTTTTAGGAATTAAACAACTCGGTATCAATAGTTTTGATGTTATATATAATAGGTTAGCCTCTACAAGACCAACTGCAGTTAATCTTTTTTGGGCTTTAAATGAGATGAAAGCAGTGTATGAAAATTATTATCAAAGAGACGATTTATTCAATAAATTAGAAGAAAAGGCAATTGAAATTCACAATCAGGATAGGCAAATGTGTTTTGAGATTGCCCAAAATGGTTTAAGTATTTTTCAAAAAAAATCCAGAGTATTAACACATTGCAACGCTGGTGAGCTTGCAACAGGAGGAATTGGGACAGCGTTAGGTGTAATTAAAAAAGCATTTGAAAATAATTTAATAGAATTAGTTTATGTAGATGAAACACGCCCTTTATTACAAGGTTCTAGATTGACAACATTCGAACTTGAAAAATACGGAATTCCATTTAAAGTAATTTGTGATAATATGGCTGCTAGTTTGATGAAAAACAATGAAATAGATCTTATTATTACAGGTGCTGATAGAATTGCTATTAACGGAGATGCTGCAAATAAAATTGGAACTTATAGTGTAGCTGTATTAGCAAAATATCATAATATACCTTTTTATATGGCTGCACCTTCTTCATCTATTGATAAAAATATTACATCTGGAGATCAAATTATTATTGAAATGAGAAAATCAGAAGAAATTTTAAAAATAAAAACCGTGGATATTACAAAAAATACTTATGAAGTTTATAATCCATCGTTTGATGTTACACCTTCCAACTTAATTGCAGGAATAATAACAGAAAAGAAAGTTTTTAATTATCCTTATAATTTTAATGAAAAAAATTGCTAAAACAACTGCTGTTATCCTTAATAAAATTGACTATTCCGAAACATCACTTATCATTAATTGTTATACTAAAGACTTTGGAAAGCTTTCAGCTATTGCAAAAGGAGCTAAAAGAAAAAACTCAAAGCTACACTCTGATTTAGATTTATTTAATATCGTTGAAATGGATTTGTATTATAAACCTGATGGGTTGAGTGTATTATCTGAAACAAATGTTTTAAACTTTTTTCCAAAAATAAAGTCTAATATTATTAAATTAAATTTTGCTTATAAAGTAACAGATTTATATTTGAATTTATTGATATTACCAGAAACTAACAATAAATTATTTTTATATCTTGAAAGATTTTTAAAAGCACTTGAAAATGATGAATACAAAAATTATTCATTACTTTTTATAAAGTTTTTATACTATTTTATCAAGGAAATTGGATACGAAATGCAATTAGAAATTTGTAATCTTTGCCACCAAAAGATAATAGATGAAGTTTACTTTAGCTATGATACTGGTATAATTTGTAAAAATTGTGTAAATTTAAACTTAGATTATTTTAAATTTAATAATGAACTAAATTTGCTTAAAATTTGTATAAATCAAAAAGAAGCTATTGTATCTCAAAAAGATTTGGATTTACTTATAAATATTTTTGAAAAATATTTAAAATATCACATCCAAGATTTCAAAGGATTTAATAAAGTTTTAGAATAAAG
Source organism: Ignavibacteriales bacterium (assembly GCA_035361425.1). GTDB lineage: Bacteria > Bacteroidota > Ignavibacteria > Ignavibacteriales > DAOSCP01 > DAOSCP01. The sequence goes on from DAOSCP010000006.1 coordinate 21,145, forward strand.
TAGAGGTAACTATGTCAAGAAATCAAGGCAAAAAAAGTTTAGCAATTTTAATGATTTTAGGTGCTTTTTTCACATTAGTTTTATTGAATGGTGATGTTATATCTCAAAGTTTCAAACCCGATATAAAAATAGGTGCTGATAAACCTCCATTAAATATTAATCCAAAGGAATATAGTTCACATTTTATAGAGGCAGCTAAAAAAGTAACTCCATCGATAGTTCAAATTATATCTGTTGTTGAAAGAAAACAAGTTAATCCATTTGGTGATGATGATTTCTTCAAATTCTTTCCCTTTTTTAGAGAACCAAATTCAGAACAAATCTCAACTGGTAGTGGAGTAATTATGAGTTCAGATGGTTATATTGTAACAAATAATCATGTTATTGAAGATGCAACAAAAATAACTGTAAAATTAAATGATAGAAGAGAGTTTACTGCAAAATTAATAGGCGGAGATCCTAATTCAGATTTAGCAATAATCAAAATAGAAGCAAATAATTTGCAACCCGCATATTTTGGTAATTCTGATGATGTTGAAGTAGGGCAGTGGGTTATGGCGTTGGGAAATCCATTATCCCTTTCATCTACAGTAACAGCTGGTATTATAAGTGCAAAACATAGAAGAATTAATTTGAAAAAAGATAGTTATGGTATTGATGAATATCTTCAAACAGATGCTGCGATTAATCCTGGTAACAGTGGTGGTGCTTTAATTGATTTATCCGGATCAGTCATTGGTATTAATACAGCCATTGCTTCACCAAATGGTGCATATGTAGGATACGGTTTTGCAATTCCAAGTAATTTAGTAAAAAAAGTTGCTTCTGATTTAATTAAATATGGAAAGGTTAATAGAGGATATTTAGGTGTTAGTATTGGCGAAGTAGATGCTGCAACAGCTAAAGCTATTGGGCTTGATGCTCCTAAAGGAGTTTTAGTACAAACAGTAGTTACAGGAGGTGCTGCAGAAGCTGCTGATATTAAAGAAGGTGATGTAATTTTAAAAGTTGATGATAAAGAAGTTAATCAACCCAATGAATTGCAATCAGTAATTGGGCAAAAATCTGCTGGTGACAAAGTTATTTTAACAATTTACCGTGATGGTAAAACAATAACTAAAACTGTAACTCTAAGAACTAAAGATAACAAAGAAACTTTTGCAGATACAAAAAGAACTGATAAAAATGATGAAACAATTGATGAAAATGTTAATCAGTTAACTATTAATGAAATTGGTTTAACTGTAAAAAATATGTCAGCCACAGAATTGAAAGATTACGGAGTTGATAATGGTATTATGATTGTAAAAGTAAATATATCTGGAACTGATGCTCAAAGAAAATTATTCCCCGGTCTTGTTATAATAAAAGCTGATAATAAAAATGTAAGTTCTGTTGCAGAATTCAATAAAATTGTTAAAAATAAAAAGGGAAGTGCAGTTCTGTTGCTTGTTCAGGATAAACAAAAAAATAGAATGTTTGTTGGTGTAAATGTTGAGTAATTCAATAATTATAATAACTAAGCACTAAGTCCAAAAATATAATAATAAATCAATAAAATTTTTTATATTTAGGTTTGTAATATTTAAAAATTAAATTTTTTATGCCCAGGCTGCTTATTAAGGCAGCCCATTTTTTACTTTAAAAAATATGCTGGTATATGCAAGAAAATAGAATAAAAGATTTAATTAGATTTTTTTGGAAATTTGGTTTTCAACCTATTGAAATAAGAGGTTCAAAATATCTTAATACACCTAAAAATATTGGTGATTATCAAATTGATATTGTAGCTAAAAGAAATGATACTTACGCTATTGGTATTATTGTTAATGACAATGAATTTGAAAATCAAAATAATTTAATAAAAAAAATTTCATTCTTGGCATCATTGAAAAATAAATACAACTCAAAGGATATTTATCTTTTTCTTGGTTGTAGTAAAGATAATTTTGAAAATCTTAAAAGACTTCTTAATTTTGTAACACAAAAATATATTCATAAAATAAAGGTATTTTATTTATAAAAAATAACATGGTTTGTAACATGGAAAACATAATAGAAGAAATAGTTAAATTAAAAAAACAAAAAAATGCTATAATTTTAGCTCATTATTATCAGGAAGGTGAAATTCAAGAAATTGCAGATTTTATTGGAGATAGTCTTGAACTTTCCAAGAAGGCCGCAACAACAGATAGTGATATTATCGTATTCTGTGGTGTACACTTCATGGCAGAAGTTGCAAAAATATTAAATCCTACCAAAAAAGTATTATTACCGGATCTAGAAGCTGGTTGCTCTTTGGCTGAAAGTTGTCCAGCTGATAAATTTAGAGAATTTAAAAAAAATTATCCTGATCATATAACAGTGATGTATATAAACTGTTCTGCTGAAACTAAAGCTGAAAGTGATATAATCTGCACTTCTTCTAATGCTGAAAAAATAGTATCTTCTATACCAAAAGAACAAAAAATAATATTTGGTCCCGATAAAAATTTAGGAAGATACATCGCAAAAAAAACTGGTAGAGATTTAGTATTGTGGGATGGTGCTTGTATTGTTCACGAGCATTTCAATGAAAAGAAAATCCTTAAACAAATGGAAGAATATCCTGAGGCAAAATTAATATCTCATCCCGAATCTCCTGAAGCTGTGTTACTACTCTCTCATTTTATTGGCTCGACATCTAAATTGTTAGAATTTGTTAAAAATGATAACGGCAAAGAATATATAATCGCGACAGAACCTGGAATAATACATCAAATGAAAAAATTCTGTCCAGATAAGAAATTTATTCCTGCTGCAATGGATGAAACTTGTTCTTGTAATAATTGTCCATATATGAAACTTAATACTTTAGAAAAGGTTTATCAATGTTTATTAAATGAAACTCCAGAAATTAATATGGATGAAGAACTTAGAGTTAAAGCATTAAAACCTATTCAAAGAATGTTGGAACTAAGCTAAATTTTGTAAATATAATAAGGTGTAACAAATATGAAAAAACTTTTTGTGATATTTTTTGTTATTTCCCAAATACTTTTTGGTTGGGGAGATAAAGGGCATATGTTGATTACTGAGTATGCTGTTAGGTCTTTACCTTCAAATATGGATTTTTTTTATAAGTATATTGGTTATATTATAGCACATTCAACCGATCCTGATTATCGAAAAAATAAAGTAAAAGATGAAGCAATAAGACATTTTATAGATATTGACTTCTATCCAAATTTCAAAACAGATGTAAATATAAAAAACTATGATTATCTTGTAAAAAAATATACTTTGGATACTGTAAAAAAAATGGGAATACTCCCGTGGGCTACATTGGAAACATACAATAAACTCGTTCAAGCTTTAAAAAATAATGATACTTTAGAAGCCTTGATTATGATTTCAGATTTATGCCATTATGTTGCCGATGGTCATCAACCACAACATGTTACATTAAATTATAACGGCCAATTAACAGGACAGAAAGGAGTTCATTCTAGATATGAAATAACTATGTTTGATAAATATGAATTATTCTGGCGTAACAATTTAAAAACAAATTCACCCAAAAAGATTACTAATAACAAATTGGATTTTATTTTCGATTATTTATTTTGTTCAAACGAAAAATTACCTATTATTATGAATGCAGATAAAGAAATATTAGGCACGAATAAAAATTATAGTGAGCAAGATTACTCAGAATTATACAAAAGAACTAAAGATGTTACTCTTGATTTATTACAAAAATCAATAGATAATTTATCATCGTTATTGTATACTGCATGGATTGAGGCAAAACAATGAAAAATATACTAATAACTTTAATTATTCTAACAAAAGTTTTTGCTTGGGGTGGGGATGGACATAGAATAATTGGAGGAAATTCTGTTTATTTTTTTAATGAAAGTATATTACAGTATAAAAGTTGGTATAATTATTTGTATAACCATTCACCAGATCCAGATAATAGAAAAAATAATGATCCCTATGAAGGACCTAAACATTACATAGATTTAGATAAGATACCAGAATTTAATCAATATGGCTACCTAATAACAAAAAATTTAGATTCACTTAAATTAAAATATAATTATACTAATAATCAAATTGATGATATTGGTATTTTACCCTGGGCAATACTCTCTACCTATGATTCATTAGTAAATTGCTTCAAAAGGAACGATATAACAAAAGCTCAATTTTTTGCTGCAGATATATCTCATTACATTGCGGACGCTCATATGCCATTACATTTAACTAAAAATTATGATGGACAATATACAAATCAGCAAGGAATTCACTCCCGTTATGAAAGTAATATGATTAGCCAATACAAAAATCAAATTAATTTTATTTTTTTCGCTACTCATAAAATAAATGATATTAGAAATTATACTTTTGAATATATATTTAATAATTTTAGTTACATAGATTCAGTTCTCAATGCAGATAATTATGCAAAATCAATAGATCCTTATTATGGAACAAATTATTACAATGCATTATGGAATAAAACAAAAAACTTTACAACACTTTTATGGAATAAAGCATCACAAAGAATAGCAGAATATATTTTTTCAGCATATTCTGAAAGTTTATCATCTATTGAAAATCAAATAGTAGTTGAAGATTTTAAACTTTTACCACCTTATCCAAACCCTTTTAACCCAAAAATTAATTTTACAATTTTAACAAAATTACCTCAAAATATTACTTTTGAAATTTATAACTTGCAAGGTCAGTACATAGAAACTGTTTATAAGGGACAAATTCAAAGCGGTTATAATAATATTGTATATAATGGGCAAAATTTAGCATCTGGTATATATATTTATAAAATTCATTCAAAGAATCAAATTAATTCCGGGAAAATTGTGTTATTAAAATAGAGGTTATAATGAAAATTAGAAGATCAATATTATCTGTCCCAGGACACATAACTAAAATGCATGTAAAGGCATTAAATTCATCGGCGGACTCTTTAATTTTAGATTTAGAAGATAGTGTTCCTTTAAATGACAAAGAATTAGCTAGAAAAACTGTAATTGAAACATTATCTACAAATGATTTTGGTAACAAATATATTCATGTTAGAGTAAACTCAGTAGAAAATCCATTATCATACAAAGATATTGTTGAAGTTATAAGTAAAGTTGGAAATAAGATTGATTCACTATTATTGCCCAAAGTTGATACACCACAAGATATATATTTTGTAGATAGATTGTTAGATTTAATTAAAGATGAATATAAAATTGATAAAAATATTGGAATTTCTGTTTCAATAGAAAGTGCTATAGGTTTGGAAAATATTTCTACTATAGTAAAATCTTCTAATAAAATTGACTCAATACATTTTGGAATAGCGGACTATTCATCATCTATAGGAGCAAAAATAATATCTATTTCTGGACATGGAGAAAATGAACAGGATATTTACCCTGGTCATCGTTGGGCTTATGTTCATTCAAAAATAGTTAACACAGCTAAAGCCTATAATCTACAAGCATTTGATGCTCCTTATGGAAACTTCAAAGATACAGATGGTCTAGCTAAAGCTTCTCAAATTGCCTTAGCTTTAGGTTTTGATGGTAAATGGGCAATTCATCCAGAGCAAATAGATACCATTAATAAAGTGTTTTCTCCACAAGATGAAGAAATCAAAAGAGCTAAAATGGTTATAGATGCATTAAATCAAGCAAAACTAGAAGGGAAGGGAGCTGTATCAATAGATGGTAGAATGATAGACCACGCTACAATTAGATTAGCAAATGTAACTTTAGAAAAAGCAAAAGCCTTAAATTTAATATAATTAAAAAAGCTGCTTTCCTTTAACAAGCAGCTTTTTTGTAAATTAATTAGCAATTTTTTTGTATCTGATTTTGCCGTTAATAATTGTCATAAGAACATTATATTGTTTATCCATAACAACCAGGTCAGCAACTTTTCCAGCTTGCAAAATACCTCTTTTAATTCCAATTACTTTAGCACCATTGAGGGAGGCCATTCTTACGGCGTCTGTAAGTTTTGCCCCAACTTCTTCAACCATATTTCTAATTGCTTTATTCAAAGTTAAAGTGCTACCGGCTAAAGTTCCATCTTCAAGAAGAGCCATTTCGTTTTTTACTATAACTTTTTGATCAGAAAACTCGGTTTCTCCTTCATGCATTCCACCAGCTCTAATAGAATCTGTAATAAGAATTATTCCATTGGCTTTTTTGAATCTATATAACATTTCCATAGTTGCTGGATGTACATGGTAAGTATCAGCAATAAGCTCAATTTTCAATTCATCTCTTAATAGTGCGGCTAAAATAATTCCAGGTTTTCTGTGCTCAAAAGGTCTCATAGCATTAAACATATGTGTAACATGAGCTGCACCATTGTCAATAGCATGTTCACAATCTTCATAAGTAGCCATCGAGTGGCCTATAGAAATAACAACACCGCATCTTGTTGCTTCTCTTATAACATCAATAGCGCCTGGAAGTTCAGGAGCAATAGTCATAAGTTTTATATGTCCTTTAGATGCATTCCACATATCATACCAGGATTCTACAGTTGGCTTCCATAAATAACTTTCATTCATAGCTCCCTTTAGAATAGGGTTCAAATAAGGGCCTTCGAGGTGAATTCCACGAATGTTTGTATCAGGATTTTTTTCTATATATTCAGCAAGCAATTTAATATCAGCAATTAGTCTATCATGTGGTTTTGCATGAAGTGAAGCCAGCATAGAAGTTGTGCCATATTGTATAAAATATTCGCTTATAAGGCGAATACTTTCTTCATTTTCATCTGAAAAACCCCTTCCTCCGGCACCTCCATGAACTAGCAAATCCACAAAACCTGGAGTTATTGTATGTCCGCTTACATCGATTATATCAGTATTATCTGGAATTCTAACATCGGACATTTTTCCCATTTCATAGATTAAATTGTCTTCAATAACAATTGCACTTTTTTTAATTATTCTGAAAGGTGTTACAATATCAGCCCCGACTAATGCAATAAATTGTTTCATTTAATTTCCCCCGATTTATGTTAGTAATTATTGACTAAAGCATCCATAATTTTAACAGTTTTAGAAATATTTTCAGTTCCAAATATTGAAGATCCAGCTACAAAAATATCGCAACCAGCATTAGAAATTTCCTGGATATTTTCCAGATTTACACCTCCATCAACTTCTATTTTATAGTTATAATTATATTTTTCTCTTAACTGGTATAGTTCTTGTATTTTATTGAGAGCATTAGGAATAAATTTTTGTCCACCAAATCCGGGATTTACAGACATTATTAATATTAAATCTAATTCGTCGAATATCTCATTAAGCATATAAACTGGTGTGGCGGGATTTAAGGCGACCCCAGCTTTTAACCCAAAACTTTTAATATTTTGTATCGTTCTATGTAAATGATAAATACTCTCTTGGTGAACTGTAATGTATTGAACTCCAGCTTCTGCAAAAGCTTCAATAAAATCGTCAGGATTTGTTACCATTAAATGAGCATCAAGGGGTAATTTTGTAATTTTACTAATTTGTTTGACAATAAATGGACCAAATGTCAAATTAGGTACAAAATGTCCATCCATTATATCGCAGTGAAGTAATTTTGCATTACCTTCTTCGCAAGCTTTAATTTGTTCAACAAGTTTTGTAAAATCTGCTGAAAGTAATGATGGTGCTATTATTTTTTCCATTATCTAATCCTGCTTTAAATTTTTGTTCATAACGGCTTCTTTTGTAACAAAAAGATCTATAGTTGTATTTATAAAAACAACCGAACCATTTAAAGGATACTGATCAACTACAGTATTTGGCATTAAAGAAATAGATGGAACATAACTAATTTTTCCAACTTTTAACGAGTTTTCCTCTAAAATTTGTTTTGCCTGAGCAAGATTTTTTCCAACTAAATTTGGAACTTTAACTTTATTTGGTTCAATAATATCATCACTTTTGTCTTTACCTGTAGAGGTTGAAATAGTTAAATTTATACTTTCTTTTTGCTGAATTTGTGTCCCAGGTGAGATATTTTGCGAAATTACAGTATTAGGTGAATATTCATCAGAAGGTAAGCTATCTACTTTTCCTAATGAAAGACCCAAATTACTAATTTCAAGTTCAGCTTCTCTAAAGGATTTGCCTACAAAGTCTGGTACAACTATTAATTTCACGCCACTACTTAAATATAAATAAATTTTCCTTCCTTCTTTTACAATCATATTTCCACGCGGTTTTTGATAAACAATTACACCTTTGGGGTATCTTTCGTCATATTTATAACCGGCAATTTTGTAATTAAAACCTAATCCATTTAGCAAACTAATAGCCTCTTCAGGTGTTTTACCAACTAAATCAGGTACTTTAACTTCTTCGCCTGCAGTGACTAAGGGCATAACTAACCAATTAAATACTATAAATATAGCTATTAATACTAATGATGTAATTCCAATTTTTTTTAATCTTGTAGTTGCCATATTATTTTTTAGTTAATTTATAAAAAATGAGCATAAAAATTGTTGCTAAAAATCCTATTCCAGAAACATACAGAAATATAATTTTGGGATTTGATACAAATTTAATACTTTCATATATATAGCCGCCCAAAGTTCCACCAAACAGCCAGCCTATAGCAATAGGTAAAAATGCAAAACCTTGATAGAGACCTATTTGACCTTTTGGAGCAATATTGGCTATATATTCATAATATTTAGGTGCTTGTATTTGTTCTCCAATTGAATGGAAAAATAACATTAAAACTATTGTTAAAAGTGATGGACTAAAAAATACAATAGACCAGCTTAAACTTGATAATAAAAACCCCAAAATAATAGCTTTTTCTGCTGAAAGTTTCGTTGTAAAATATGATATCACTAATTGCAATAATATGATTGTTATTGGTCCTACTGATGTTATTAGATCAAATGGAGCATTAATGTCTATAAAATCCCTTATATAATAGGGAATAATTATAAAAATTTGCCAAAACATTATCCAAAATAATGAAAAAATCAAAAGAAAAACAAGAAATTTTATATTCATGATGACTTTTATGAAATTATCAATAATAATTTTAATACTATTATTGTTTGCATAAGTTATTGGATTTTCATAGAAAAACATTGTTGAAAAAAACATTAATAAACAACTTATACCAGAAACTAAAAATACCGTATGAATTCCAAGAGCGTTTCTAAATAAATAAGCTAAAATTGGTCCTAAAGCACCTCCAATGTTTACAAGCCAATAATAAATTGAATATCCTAAGGTTTTTGACTTTTCAGTTGTGGTATAATTAACAGTTCCTAAAACAGAAGGTTTTATAAAAGAACCTCCAATTGCAGTAAAAATTAGAATTAAAAGTATGATAAAATATAAATTATTAGATGTCGAAATATTTGAAACTAATCCTAAGGAACTATATCCCAACCCTAAAACTAAAAAAGCAAAAAGAAATGATTTTTTAAAACCAATTTTATCAATTATTGCTCCTGCAAATATAGGTAATCCATAAAGCAATCCTCCGAAAATGGAGCTTAAACTTCCTGCTAGTCCCTCATTAAACTTTAAATAATCCCTCAAATAAACACTTAAAACAGCTGCTTGACCATAATAAGCTATTCTTTCAAATAACTCCATTATATTAGCAACCCAAAAAGATCTTTTGAAATTTTCTTTAAGAAATTGTATTACTCTGGTAAACAAATTTTAAACTCCGTTTTATTATTATTATATTTAAACTTTAAATTTATAAGTTTTTTTCCATTATAACAATAGAAATTTTTATTTTAATGAAGAAAAAATTAATTTTTATATTTCTAGATGGCGTTGGATTTGTAAAAAAAAGCTTAAATACAAATAATTTCCCATATTCTTTATTAAAAAAATTAAACAATACAAATGTACAATACAATGTTTGGGGAGTAGATGCAAATTTAAATGTTGAAGGAATACCACAAAGTGGTACTGGACAAGTCTCACTCTTATGTGGAATAAATGCAGCTAAATCTATTGGTAAACATTATGGACCTTTTGCACATCCAGAGCATTTTGAAATTATAAAAAATGAAAATTTATTTAAAGAATTAAATTGCAAAAATATAAATTCTTATTTTATTAATGCATATCCTGATAAATACTTTCAATTAACTCAAAACGGAAAATATCAAGGAGTTTTTGCAAAAGCTTTTTATTTAACATTTCAAAAACTTAATACATATTTAAATTTGTTAAATAAAGAGGCTATTAGTGGAGATATAACTAATTTAAGATGGAAAAAAATGGGATATGATATTGAAATTATTAACCCAACTACAGGAGCAGATATAATATTAAAATTATTAACTACTTATGATTTAGTAAGTTATGAATATTTTTTTACTGATTATATAGGGCATAATAGAATTACTGGCGAAGATAAAGAAAATTTACTGAATGACCTTGAAACTTTCATATTGCATTTAATAAAAAAAATAGAAAATAGTAACAATACAACATTGTTAATATGTTCTGACCATGGGAATATTGAAGAAATTACCCATAAAAATCATACCCATAATCCTGTATTTTTTTTATCGGCAGGGTATCAAAAAGATTTTTTTACTACAATTTCAACTTTATATGATACTAAAAATACAATTAAACAATATTTTGGAGTAAACAATGTCAAAAGTCAGAGTTAGACAACATGTAAATCCGTTTAGCCCACAATATCAAAAACAAATACAAGAACCTGATTGGAACAATTTGTTTGAAGATTTTAACAAACCATTACATATTGATTTGGGTTGTGCAAAAGGAAAGTTAATTTTACAACTTTCTCAAAACGATCCAAGTACTAACTATCTAGGAGTAGAGATCAGAAAACCGCTTGTAGATTATGCAAATGAAGTTAAAAACAATTTGCAAATAAACAACTTAGCCTATCTTTTTGCAAATGTTACTGTTTCACCAAATACAGTTTTCAATAATAATACAAAGGATAAAGTTAGCTCAATAAGTATTTTATATCCAGATCCTTGCTTTAAAAAGAAACATCACAAAAGAAGAATGGTACAGGATAATTTAGTAAATGAAATTGCAAAATATACAAAATCAGGAACAAAAATTTATCTAGCTTCAGATATACTCGAAGTTATAGAAGATATGTTAGAAAAATTTCTGAAAAACGATAATTTTTGCAAAATGACAGAAGATTGGACAGATGATTTTCTACCAATTCAATCTGAAAGAGAAATTGCAACCTTAAATAAGGGATTACCTGTATATAGAATAATATTATCAAGAAAATAACATCAAAATAGAAACATTTAGCTAAATACTTATTAGTTTCTATTTCAATAGAATTATTTGTATAATTGATATTTTTCAATATATTTTATAACATCGTCAGAAGTCAAATATTTAATAGATTTATTTACTTGAATTCTTTTTCTTATATCAGTGGATGAAATTTCGATGTTAGGTGTATTTGGAAAATGAATAATTAAATCATCTGTAGGTTTATAGTTTGTATCAAAAGAAGAATTATTTCTTGTTAATACAATCATTTCACAATATTTTGAAAAATCGTTTATATCTTTCCATTTATTTAGAGTTAAATAATTATCATATCCAATTATAAAATAAATTTTTTCTTGGTATAAATTATAAAAGTATTTAATTGTATCAATACTGAATGAAATATCCGATTTAGATATTTCATAATTGTTTACTTCGAAATAAGGATTATCTTTTATAGATAATTTTATCATATTAAGTCTATGATTAGCATCTTCAAATTGATAATTTGTTTTTTTATGCGGGTTTATAAAGCAGGGAACAAAAATAATTTTTTTTAACTGATATTCTTCTCTTACAAAATTAGCAGTAATTAAATGCCCAATATGGATTGGATTAAAACTGCCACCAAATAATGCTATATTCATTTTTGCAATTCTTTTAATTCTATAAATAGGTTAGTAAAATGCTCGTAGATGTGATCTGGACAATATTTTTTATTTTCTTTGGTTGTTAAAAAATGATATAATTTATTAATATCATTTTCATTGAAAAATAACTGTTGGTTATTGATAATTTCAATTTTTAAATTTGTAAGATTTAAATTTTGTATAATTATATCATATAAAACAGGTATTACAGAAACATTTTCAAAAATATCTTTAGTATAGGCATTAGTCATAAGAAAAGATATATATTCTTCATTTTTTCCCAATATAATTTGGTTTTCTTCATATTGTAATAGTTCGTTAAGTTTTTCTATTTCATCTTTTGAAATTCCAATAGTATTTGAAAATAAAATAAATTTCGAATTATTAGGATTATCTGAAACTATATTAACAATATCATTAAAATCATTGAAATCTCTATCTATATGGACATTGTATTTTGATAATTCTTCAATAAAATTATAATTTTTTGTAAATAGATGTATTGATACATTACATGAAGTTAACATATCTATATTATTTAATAATAGATAATTATGGAATTTTATAACTAATTCCTTAAAGGTATTTTCTTCTAAATAAAGAAATGGAATAACATCGATTAAATAAATTTCTTGCATAAAAAATAATTTTTTTATTAAATTGGAAATATAAAAAACTAATTTTAAAAATAAAAAAAAATATGAAATTAAGTATTATATTACAAGGAAGAAACGATAATTATTGTGGTAATTTTATTGAGAGATTACAACTTTCTATAAATCAACATATTAGAAATATTGTTAAAAGTAATACATTAAATAAAGTTGAAATAATCGTAAGTGATTGGGGAAGCGAAATACCTCTTTCAACAAAATTAGAAATTGATCCAAATTATTCTGATTTGGTAAGATTTATTTTTACACCATTATCAATATGCAAAAAATATGAAAAAGATTCACCGTATTCAATGCCACATGCTGTAAATGTAGCTATACGAAGAGCAAAAAGCGAATACATATTTTTCACAGATTCCGACGGTTTTCTGCCTTTTGAAACTTTCCAATTTATTTTAAGTTTGATTGATAATAATTATAACAAAATTCTTTTTTGCGAACGAAGAGATATTCCTAAATTAGTTTATGAAAATAAAACAGTTGAAGAAATAGAAAAAGTAATATCACTTTATAATTTTCAAATGTCACCATTGTTTAATGAAGATAATATTACTTTTCGTGGAACAGCTATTGGATACTTTGGCAAAAAAGAGATATTTTTTGAATTACGCGGTTTTGATGAAAATATGATTTATTGGGGTTATTTTGATTTAGATTTCTTTAAAAGAGTAAAATCATATTTTAATTTTGATATTTTGAGTAATTACAATAAAAAAATGTATCATTTAGAACATTTTAGTAATTTAAGTGCAAGAATTGAAAATAATAGTAGAAAATTTAACTCGCCAGTTGAGCCAAATTGCATTACAAGAAATAATGAATATTGGGGACTAGCAAATGAAATAATTTATGAATCAAAAGTTATCAAAAAAGGTGTTCCCCCAAAAGAACTTATAACACCTTATAAAGAATTTTACGAAAGTTTAAGCCTATATAATAATAACGAAGATGATAGAGTTATTAATATACTTAGAAAATTAGTTATTGATTATCCTACTTATTACGAAGCTATTTTGCTTTTAGCTAAAACATTAATTAGAAAAAAAGAATATCGGACAGCTAAAAGTTTACTAAAAATAGTTTATGATAATGATAAAACTCTAATAGAAGCTGAGGAATTATTAGACTCCTTAGACTAATAATTTTCCTTTTTCCATAATCTTTCTATCATCTAACCAAACATCTGGCTTAATTATCAATCCATCGAGATGAATTCCAATTCCCACATTTCCACCCATAGACTTATTATTACCTAGTGCAATATGAATTGTTCCTTTAACTTTTTCATCTTCAAGAATATTGCCACTTAATTTTGCTTTATCATTTGTACCAATACCAAATTCTGCAATATTATAAGCATCTTTTCCAAAAGGTTTTAACATTTTTTGTAATTCTTTAGCTTGCTTGCCACCAGATATTTTAGTTACATAGCCATCTTTGATAGTTAATGTTATAGGTTCATCAAGCATACCAATAGAAGCAAAAGAACCATCGAATACAGCAATACCGTTTGCGGTGCCTTCAATAGGAGCAAGGTAAGCTTCGCCGGTTGGAAGATTTCCACTCTCGCCTTTTGCATGAAATAATCCTTTACTTGCAAATGCTTTTCTACCATCTATACTAAAACTTAAATTTGTTCCCAGTTTAGTTTTAATTGTTACACTTTTATGTTGTTCCAAAATATTGCATAATTTTATTGTTTCTTCTGAAATTTTTTTATAATCAGCGTTCATTCCTCTAATCATTATATCTTCAGTTATACCTGGAAATGTTGCTATTCTAACTCCAATTTTAGATGCTTCAATTCTTGCTTGGGTATGAGTTAGGGATTTAGTAGTAGGGCAGAGAACTACATCAAATTTTTTCATAATATCTGCAACTACTTCAGGAGGTTCTTCGCCATTTACATTAGCAACAGGAATTTCTATTAATAGAGGTTTATAATTTGAATATTTTTTAGAGATTTCAAATAAGTGATAAGCAATATTACGAGTATTTTTGTCACATATAATTAGAATTTTTTCATCTTTTTGTAATCCCATACAGTCAACAATAGCAATTTGAGAGGCTTTTAATAATTTTTTATCAAGTTTCATATCTCACCTAAAATTTTATTTAAAAATTAAAATACAAAAAAAAATGTAATAAAAAAATACAATCTGCAAAAACATACACTTATTTTACAATATAGTTAAATATTAGTATAGTATTTAGTTGATAATCAATCAGATATAAATACATAATAAAACAAGATCATTAAATTTATGTTAAATCTAAGATTGTATTATAATTTTAAAAAAAATTTTATTATTTTTAATTCTTAAAACTTATTTTCGGGGCATAAAATGAAAAAATTCTTTTTTCTGGGAATATTTATCATATCAAACCTTTTAGCGAATAATATTGAAGTTTGTAACAGAATTTTATCAAATGTAAAAAATAAATATTATCCAGATGCAAGAACAAGTGTCTTTAATTATAATTTATCTGATACGAATAATATTGTTTTTATAAATATTGAAACAAATTCAAGAATTGGAATAAGTTCTCTGGAAGATTCATTGAAATACTATAAAATTGACTATAGATTAGATGTTATCGATCTACCACATAACAACTTAAATGGTAAACACTTTGCAGTAATTACTTTATCTGTAGTAAATGGAAGAGCAAAAACTGCTCATGCTTCTGAACTTGTTACACAAGGGCTATTAGGAACACCGTTAAAAGTATTGAAACAATCAGCTAATCAAGAATGGTATTATGTTCAATTTCCAGATAATTATTTGGCATGGATAGAAGATGAATCAATTGTTTTAATGGACAGCTTAGAATTTATCAAATGGGCTAAATTACCTAAAGTAATATTCTTACCAGAATATGGACATTGCTATGAAAAACCTACTACCAAAAGTGATTATGTTTCAGATCTTGTTGTTGGTAATATACTTAGTGTTATTGGTACAGAAAAGAATTTTATAAAAATAAAATTTCCTGATGAAAGAGAAGCTTATGTTAAAAAAGAAGATGTTATTACTCTTGATAATTGGTTGAAAAATATAAACTTAACAGCAGATAATTTAATTAAAACTGGCAAAAGATTTTTAGGGCAACCATACTTATGGGGAGGAACATCATCAAAAGCTCTTGACTGTAGTGGTTTTGTAAAAACTTGTTTTTATTTAAATGGCATCATTTTACAAAGGGATGCATCTCAGCAGGTTCTGTATGGACAACAAGTTGAAAATCTTAATGACATTTCTATTGATTATAAATATCTTCAACCCGGAGATTTACTATTTTGGGGTAACAAAAAAACAAATAGAATTACTCATGTAGGATTATATATCAATAATGGCAAATATATACATAGTTCCGGTAAAGTAAAAATTAATAGCTTTAATCCTAAAGATAAAAATCATTTGCAAAAATTAGTAAAAAGTTTTATAACAGCTAAAAGATATTTAGGTAATATTGGGCAAGAATGTATTGAAAAAATTGAAAATAACTGGCTTTATAAATATTACTTTGAAAAATAAAATCTGGGGGATTTATGCAAAGAAGGGAATTTTTTAAAAATACTTTGTTGATTGGAGCAGGTTTAACTCTACTTCCTAATTCACTAACTTTTGCAGCCAGTAAACTTACTAGTTCATCTAAAAAAATGGTATTAAGATATAAACCATATGATCTTGAACTTAAACACACTTTTACAATTGCAAAAAGTTCAAGAACTCATACTCCTGTTGTTCTAACAGAAATAGAATACGATGGAGTTATTGGCTATGGCGAAGCCTCAATGCCACCGTATTTAGGAGAATCTCAAGAATCTGTAATAAATTTTCTAAAAAAAGTTGATTTGTCAAAATATGAAAATCCTTTTGATTTAGAAACAATTCTTAGCGATATAGATAAGATTGAAAAGGGAAATAAAGCCGCTAAAGCTTCGATTGATATTGCATTACACGATCTTATTGGTAAATTACTAGATAAACCACTCTGGCAATTATTTGGATTTAATAAAAATACAACACCCAATACATCTTTTACTATTGGAATAGCGCCTACAGAAGAGGAAATTATACAAAAAACAAAAGAAGCATCTGAATTTAAAATTTTGAAAATTAAAATTGGAAAAGATGAAAATAATGATAGACTTATGGTTAATTCCATCAGAAAAGCAACAGATGTTCCATTTTGCGTTGATGTAAATGAAGGTTGGAAGGATAAAAATAAAGCTTTAGATATGATTCATTGGCTAAAAGAAAAAGGTTGTGTATTTGTTGAACAACCTATGCATAGAGATAAAATTGATGATATTGCATGGCTTACAGAAAATAGTCCTTTACCAATAATAGCTGATGAAGCTTTCCAAAGACTTGAAGATTTAAAAAAGTGTTATAAAGTCTATAGTGGAATTAATATTAAACTTATGAAAAGTACTGGTATAAGAGAGGCTTTAAAAATGCTATATACAGCTAAGTCATTGGATATGAAAGTAATGATTGGTTGTATGACAGAAACTAGTTGTGCAATTAGTGCTGCAGCACAGCTTTCACCACTATGCGATTGGGCAGATTTAGACGGTGCTTTATTAATTAAAAATGATGTTTACGATGGAATGAAAGTGATAGATGGAAAAGTTACCTTAAATAATTTACCTGGTATTGGTATTAAAAAATTATAATAATTATAAATCGGGGGATTTATGCGTTTAATAATTCAAGAAAATTACGAAAATGCTTCAAAATGGGCAGCATATTACATTACTCGAAAAATTTTAAAACTACAAAAGCTAAATCCTCAGAAAAAAGTTGTTTTAGGTTTGCCAACTGGTTCAACACCACTTGGTACTTATAAAAACTTAATAAAACTTTACCAAAAAGGTATTGTAAGTTTTAAAAATGTAATAACATTTAATATGGACGAATATGTAGGATTACCAGAAGAGCATCCTGAAAGTTATCACTCGTTTATGTGGAATAATTTTTTTAAACATATTGATATACCTAAAGAAAATGTAAACATACTTAATGGGAATGCAGCAGATTTAGAAAAAGAATGCGAAGAATACGAAAATAAAATTCAAAGTGTTGGTGGAATTGATTTATTTTTAGGCGGTGTAGGTCCAGATGGACATATAGCCTTTAATGAACCTGGTTCGTCATTAAGCTCACGGACAAGAATAAAAACATTAACTACAGATACAATTATCGCTAATTCCAGATTTTTTGATAATGACCCAAATAAAGTACCTAAACAAGCTCTTACAGTTGGAGTCAAAACTGTTACAGATGCCAGAGAAGTTTTAATAATTGTTACTGGTCACAATAAAGCAAGAGCTTTAAGGCACGCTATTGAAGAAGGTGTAAATCATATGTGGACAATTAGTGCATTACAATTACATCCAAAAGCAGTAATAGTATGTGATGATGCAGCAACAGAAGAATTAAGAGTTGGAACTGTTAAGTATTTTTTAAACATAGAAAAAGCTAATTTATCATCAGAAAGTTTATTGGAAGGCATTTAACAGCCTTCCCTTTTAATATTACAATATTCCGATAATGTGTATTATGTAAACTAACATATATAGGAGTAAAATTACAATGGCAAAGGAATATTGCCCCGAAATGCATACTGCAGAACATATTTTAAATCAAACTATGGTTCGAATGTTTAATAAAGGTAGATCTTTTTCAAATCATATTGAAAAGAAAAAATCTAAATGCGATTACAAAAATTTTGAAAGAAATTTAACACCCGAAGAAATACAACTTATCGAAAATAAAGTAAATGAAATTATCAATATGAATTTAAATGTTTATGAGGAATTTATAGAATATGATGCAGCTAATAAATTATATAATTTAGAAAGATTGCCGGACGATATATCTTCACAAGACAAAGTTAGAATTGTAAAAGTTGGTGATTATGATGCCTGCCCTTGCATAGGTGAACATGTTAAAAATACAAGTGAAATAGGTATGTTTAGAATTATATCTACAAACTTCGAGAATGGAATATTAAGAATAAGATTTAAAGTAGATTATAATAAAAATTAGTCGGAACGGCGGGATTTGAACCCGCGACCCCTACCACCCCAAGGTAGTGCGCTAGCCGGGCTGCGCCACGCTCCGTTTTCAATAAGCTATAACTTATTGTATATTTGAATTAGTATGTCTCTAATTCTTGTAAGCTTTTCTTTGTATTCTTTGGTTATTTCAACAGATGATTTACCACTTACTTTAGCTGCAAATTTATCTAGTTCACTAAAAAGATCTAATTGTTCTTTGTTTGTTTCCTTTTTTATAATAAATTGATTAGTTGTTTGTTTATTCTGAGAATTATCTTTATTCAAGATTATTTTAAGATGTTCTTTTGCGCCTTCAATAGTGTATTTTTCTTCTTTTAGCATTCGTTTAATATGCAAAATTATATCAATATCTTTTGCTGTAAATACTCTATTCCCTGCTCTATTTTTCATAGGTTTCAGGTCAGTAAACTCAGTTTCCCAGTATCTGATAACATGTTTTGGTATACCTGTAATTTGACTGACTTCACCGATGGTATAATAAAGTCTATTTATATTTAAATCTTTCATAAAAAAATTGTTTCTTTTATGCTAATTTACGAAATATCTTTAAGATATGCAAGTCTTTTAATAAAACAATTTAATCCGATTAAAATAACTTACTGTTTATCAATGAGTTTCAAGATATCACTTATATCATTTAATTCATAATATGCATCATGCTTTTCGGTGTTAAAGGTATCTCCATATTTTGCAAAAGCTGTTATCATACCAACATTTTTTGCTCCTATAATATCCCTTTCATTCCAATCGCCAACCATCAAAGTTTCTTCTGGTTTTGATCCTAATCTTGCTATAACTGTATGGAATGCAATAGGACTTGGTTTTCTTTCTTTTGTATCATCAAAGGTAACAACGACATCGAAATAGTGTTGAAATCCCATATAAGCTAATCTTAACCAAGCTTCTTTTGCAGGCGCATCTGATAAAATGGCTATTTTGATACCTCGTTTAATTAATTCAGTTATAGTTTTGTGGACATGAGGATATGGATTCAAAGCAGCTTCTCTTGCTTTTCGATAAGCCACTATTGCAGAAGCTAAATATTTGTATTCTACTCTACCTAAAACTTTTGTTAAAAATAAATCGAATACCTGTTGATATTCAATACCTTGTTCTCTGTAGATTTCATCAATAACTTCTTTTGCTTTTTCTGGTGTAATATTGAGGCCTGCATCAATCATTGCATATACTGCTGCCTCAATAGCATTTCTTTTCATTTTCATGAAATCTACTAATGTGTTATCGAGATCAAATATTATTGCTTTAATCATTTGGCAACCACTTTGCTAAGTTAATAATTGCTTGTACTGCTAAATAATAAGATTCTTTTTTTAACCCTGAAATTAGCCCATCACAGGCCGAAGCTGTTACTGAATGTTGCCTGTAATCTTCTCTTGCAAAAATATTTGAAAGATGTACTTCAATTTTGGGAATTGTGCAATCTAATAAAGCATCTTTGATAGCATAAGAATAATGGCTATAAGCACCTGGATTAATAATTAATGCATCAAATTCTTCGGGTGCTTTTTGAATTGTATTTATAATATCACCTTCAAAGTTTGATTGATAAAAAGTAAAATCAATATCCGCAAAAGAATTTGACAAATATTCTGCAATTTCATCTAAGGTATAAGAGCCATATAAATTTGGATCTCTTTTACCAAGCATATTTAAATTAGGACCGTTAATTATCAATATTTTCATCGATATGATCCTCTATAAATTGTTGTAATTGTGGACTTATGTATGTATTCTGGTCTATACCAATTTCTTTTATGGATCTTACTAAAGTTACGGCTTTTCTTTTCAAATCGAAATTTTTATTTATTACTATCAGTCTTGAATCTTTTAAAATGCAAAAACCACCTTTAAAATCACCTTTTTCAAATCTAACGGTTATACCATTCTCTTTTGCAATATTTTTAAGATCTTCGATAAATCCTTCTATTTGCTTATCTTTATAAACTGCCATTTGTATCAGTTTTTTTTACTAATGGTTTAAATATTGCCATATACAATAATACCATTCCAATTAAAAATTCACCAAAAATGAAATTTGGTATTTTATTAACAATTAATCTATAATAGTTGATGATATCTGTTATTCCATAATTTTGAAAATTTAATATCTTAAAATCAAATTGTGATAAATATAATTTAAAACCTGTCATGAAAACTAATATAATAAGACTAATAAACACCCAACCATTGTTTTTTATATTTATTCTAAAAATTATAATATACAATATAAAAAAGAATAAAGCAATGAAAAAAGCATAAACAGACAAAAATATTAGAGGCTCGATAAATTCAGTAAGATGTTTAATAAAAAAAACTATTTGAGAATCATTTGTATTTAAAAAAGCAGATTTTAATGGTAAATTATTTAATGGTTGAAAGAAATTGAAAACAACAAATGCTTTAAGAATTGTTGCTATTGACCAAAAACTTAAACTTATGATATAGATAAATAATAAAATGTTGGAAAAAATACTATTTCTTTTCATTTTTTAATCAATAATTGTTATTTAATTTTACAAATATAACAATTTTTTTTATATTTGTGAATAAAATTTTTTAGGGAATATGGAAATAACTATTTTACCATTAATTATATTGTTTTTTTCACTATTATTAAGTGGTTATTTTTCTTCAACTGAAATAGCTTTTGTTGTTAGTAATAAATTAAAAATCAAGCTTTTAGGTAAGAAAGAAGGTTTACTTGGAAAAGCTATATCTTATTTTACAAACTTTTCAAATTATTTCTTCTCTACAATATTAATTGGTAATAATCTTGTTAATATCTTATTCTCAACTTTTTTCTCTCTTATATTTAGTTATTACCTATCTGACTTTTGGATTTTAATAATATCCACTCTTTTAGTGTTACTTATAGGTGAAATTATACCTAAAATTGTTGCAAAAGAAATTCCTGATACTGTTTTAACTATCAATATCATACCATTATACTGGATTAACTATTTGATATACCCTGTTGTTATATTATTTGCCCGTCTTTCAGATTTATTTATAATTAATTCTAAATTTACAGAAGATAGTTTATTTGATAGTTTTAGTAAAAAAGATATCGAAATGATTGTTGAAGAAAGTAAGCAAGCAGGAATTGTTAATGAAAAAGAAAGTAATATCATTAGTAATATTCTTGAAATAAGTCAAACTCGCGTTGGAGAAATTGTTCGTCCAAGAACTGAAATAGTTGGTATAGAAATTAATCAATCAATTGATGATTTGTTAAATTTACACAAAGATACAGGTTATTCTAAATATCCTGTTTATGAAAAAAATTTAGATAATATTTTAGGTTATGTCCAAATTCTTGATTGCTTTAATAATCCTCAAACAATTAAAGAGATTTTAAGAGAAATTGTTTACATACCAGAATCTAAAAAAGTAACAGAAACCCTTAAAGATTTCACTACACAAAAAATTTCTATTGCTGTTGTAATAGATGAATTTGGTGGTACAGCAGGAATAATAACTCTGGAAGATATCGTTGAAGAGCTATTTGGTGAAATTAAAGATGAATATGATGACGATGAATATATATTAAAAGAAACCGCTAACAATTGTATTATCGCTAGCGGTAAAATTGAAATTGATTATTTTAATGAAAAATTCAAACATATTCAATTAAAGGAAGGTAATTACGAAACTATTTCTGGTTATATTACTTATCATACCGGAACAATTCCATCAAAAGATGAAATTATTACAATAAACAATCTCAGATTTCATATTTTAAAATCTGATGGAAAAAAAATTGAATTAGTTAAAATTGAAATTATTTCTTAATTACTTATGTCTTTTGATTAAACAATCAACAACTTCGGATAAATTAATTTCTGAAGCCTCTAACATAACAATTAAATGATACAATAAATCAGCTGTTTCATTAATAATTTCATTTTTATCTTCGTTTTTAACTGCTATAACAACTTCAACTGCTTCTTCGCCAACCTTTTGGATGATTTTATTCTTCCCTTTCGCAAAAAGTTTTGCCGTGTAAGATTCTTCAGGTTTTAATTTTTTTCTTTCATTTACGATATTTTGCAAATATGAAAGAAAATTAATGTTTTTAGGTTGAATATCAAAGCAAGAATATCTATTTAAATGACAAGTGTTACCATCTGGTTTTGCATAAATTAATAAAGTATCATTATCGCAATCTAATTTGATATCAACTAGATTTAAATAATTAGATGATGTTTCTCCTTTGGTCCACAATCTGTTTTTTGATCTGCTATAGAAAGTTACTTTTTTGGTTTCTAAAGTTTTATTTAGTGCGTCTTCGTTCATAAAGCCAACCATTAAAACATCATTGTAAATATAATGAATAACAATAGCAGGTACCAGACCATTTAATTTATTGAAATCAATATTTTTTAAGTTGATCATAATCTTACCAGAATTTTGTTAGTAAATAAAAATTGTTTTAAATCTTTAATTTCTATTTCATTGTAGTGAAATAAACTAGCAGCTAAACAAGCATCAACATTAGATTTTTGAAACGCTTCAAGGAAGTGTTCTTTTGTACCTGCTCCCCCAGATGCTATTAAAGGTAAGGGAACAAGTTCAGAAATATTTTTTAACAAATCTATTGGATAGCCGTTTTTTGTTCCGTCATGGTCCATAGAAGTTAAAAGTATTTCACCAGCACCAAGTTCATAAACTTTTTTACACCAATCTTCAGTAATTAATTCTGTTTCGATTTTTCCAGCATTAATAAAAACTTTGTTGGTTCCATTTACAAATTTTGAATCTATAGCCGCAACAACTGCTTGTGAACCAAATTTTCTGGCAGCTTCTGTTATAAGAGCTGGGTTTCTTACAATAGCGGAATTTAATGATACTTTATCAGCACCAGCCTCTAATAAATCATTTATATCTTGAATAGTTTTAATTCCGCCACCTACTGTAAAAGGAATTCTTAAATTTTTAGCAATATCTCTGACAAGTGATATAAGAGTTTTTCGGTTTTCATTAGTTGCTGTAATATCTAAAAAGACAAGTTCATCAATCCCTTGTTGCTCATATTTAATCGCAAATTCTACTGCATTGCCCACAGTTTTAAGACCTTCAAACTTAATACCTTTTACAACTTCCCCATTTTTGATATCCAAACAAGCTATAATTCTTTTAGCTAACAAGATTGTTCAACTCCTCTATTTTGATTTTATTATCAAGCAAAGATTTACCTAAAACGCAACCCCATATATTATTTTTATTCAATGCAATAACATCAGTAATATTAGATATACCTCCAGATGCAATAATTTGTATATTATTTTTGTAACTTTGTAATTTTTTATACAATTCAAAATTTGGTCCTTGCAACATTCCGTCTTTATTGATATCTGTACAAAGATATGATTTTATGCCATATTCAAAATATTTATCAATGTAATTCCAAATGGTAATATTAGTTTTTTCAATCCATCCTTTAATTACTATGATATCATTATCTACATCTGAAGCTAAAATAATTTGATTTAAAGTTAAAATTTGTAAAATATTTTCAAATTCAGTAGAATTAACAATTGGTAATGAACCTATGACATAATAATTTACACCTAAATCTTGCAAAAATTTAACAGTATCAGAATTTCTAATTCCTCCGCCAAATTGCAACTGAATATCATTAAAGTTTGCTTTGATGTTTTTTATTATATCACTAATGTAAATTTTGCCTTCCTTTGCACCTAATAAATCAACTAGATGAAGTCTTTTGAAGCCATTTCTATAATATTTTTCAACTAATTTAAGAATATCATAATCATAATATTCAACTTGGTTATAATCCCCTTTTCTGAGTCTTACAATTTTATTATTAAGTATGTCAATTGCTGGTATTATTTTCATAATTTTATAAAATTCCTGATAATTTGTTTGCCTATTTCCGATGATTTCTCGGGATGAAATTGAACTCCATAAAAATTATTTTTTTCAAAAGCACTGCAAAAGTCAAAGCTATAATTTGTTAATCCAGTTACATAATTATTGTTTTCAATATAATATGAATTAGCAAAATAAAAATAACTAGTATTTTCGATACTTTCAAATAACTTAGAAAATTTTATGAAATTTACTGTATTCCATCCCATATGTGGAACTTTAAGTTTATTTTCATCAAATTTTTTAACTTTAATAGGAAAAATTCCCAGGCAATTTGTATCACCTTCTTCCGAATACTCGCACATAAGTTGCATACCGAGACAAATACCAAGAACAGGTTTTTCAGCATTTTTAAGAAATGTATCAATTTTGTTTGTTCGCAGAGTATTCATTGCAAAAGATGCTTCCCCAACACCGGGCAAGACAATTTTCTCAGCTTTTTCTAAATCTTCAATATTATTAGAAACAATAACATCGTCTGTAAAATCTAAAAATGAATTTAGTACAGATTGTAAATTGCCCGCGCCATAATTTATTATTGCAATCATAATACACCTTTAGTTGAAGGTAGATCGTTTAGGTTTCTTTCATCAAAGCGTGCTGCTTCGTTTAAAGCTTTTGCAAATGCTTTAAAAATAGCTTCAATTTTATGATGATCATTTTCTCCTTTTGCTTCAATATAAATATTTGCTGCAAGAGTTGTGGATAATGCTCTAAAAAATTCTTTAGTCAACTCAGTTGGAAAATCCCCAACTTTTTCTCGTGAAAAATCACAATTAAAATTCAAATAAGCTCTTCCACCTAAGTCAATAGTGCAATTTGCAATAGATTCATCCATAGGTAAAAAATAACCATATCTCTTAATACCCTTTTTATCTCCAAGTGCTTTTTTAATAGCTTCACCAAGTGCTAACCCAACATCTTCAACTGTATGATGTTCATCAACTTGTAAATCACCTTTACATAAAATATATAAGTCTATATTTCCGTGTCTTGATATTTGATACAACATATGATCAAAAAAATCAATTCCAGTTTTAATATACGAATCTCCAATATTTTTATCAAGATCAACTTCAATTTGTATTTGTGTTTCGTTTGTAAACCTATTTATATAAGCAGCTCTTGAAGTATAATCTTCAAGAATATTCTCATAGTTAAAATACCTAAATAGTTCAGTTAGGAATAAATTATTTTCTATTTTTTTGCCAACAGTAACTCTCAATGTATCTGGAATATTAACTTGATTACCCCTGTAACGAATAATAATTCCTTTGCCAACAAGATAATTATATAAATCTAAGGCATTTTTTACTTTAAATAAAATAAAATTTGCATCAGATGGATAAATTTTTTCTATTTCTTTGATTTGGGATAAATATTTAACAATTCTTTCCCTTTCCGATATTATGTTTTTGACGAATTTATTTTTAAGTTCGATATTATCAAGTGCTTTGTAAAAAGCTTCTCTTGTTAATGCACTAATATTATAGGGAGCCTTAATTTTAAAATAATATTTAATAATTTCAGGATTAGCAACTGCATAACCCAATCGCACTCCTGCCATTCCCCAAGCTTTTGAAAATGTTCTCGAAATAATTAAATTTGGATAATCTTTAATGTATTTGATTAATGAATTTTCTTCGCAAAATTCGATATAAGCTTCATCGACAAAGATTATACCATTGAATTTTTTTGATAAAGATAAAATATCTTCTGTTTTTATTAAGTTAGCTGTTGGGTTGTTTGGGTTACAAATAAAAATTATTTTAGTGTTTGAATTAACAAGGCTAAGTATTTTATTTACATCTAATTGAAAATCATGAGTTAAAGTAGTTTCTATGATATTAACATCATTAATATTAGCACAAACAGAATACATTCCATAAGTTGGTTCGGAAATAATAACATTATCAATTTTGGGATTACAAAATATTCTAAAAGTTAGATCGATAATTTCATCAGATCCCACTCCAAAAACAATATATTCTGGTTCAATATTTAAATAGCTCGCAATAATTTTTCGCATTTTTTGTTGATTTGGATCTGGATATCTATTCAAATTTTCGTGCAATTTAAAAGTTGTAGTTCCTAAACCATTTTCATTTGCATCGAGTAAAATACCATTTAAATTTGATTCTCTAGCGGAAGTATACGGTTTTAGTTTTTTGATATTATCTCTAACCAAATTTTCTAAGTTCATGTTATCCCCTTTTTCTTATAGTAACTGCATTTTTGTGAGCATCAAGACCTTCAATTTCGGCTAAAGTTTCAACAGTATCTGCTAATTTTTGAAATTCTTGATATGTATGATATTGAAAAGTTATACTTTTTATAAAAGCATCAACGCCAACACCACTATATGCCCTTGCATAGCCATAAGTAGGAAGAGAGTGATTAGTCCCCGCTGCATAATCACCAAAACTTTCGGGAGAATATTCACCTAAAAATACTGAACCTGCATTAACAATTTTATCAACATAATTTTCAAAATCTTGTATATGAAGTATTAAATGTTCTGGAGCATAATCATTAGAAAAATCAATTGCTTGTTGAATCGTTTCTACTTTAATTAATAAACTATTTTCCAAACATTGTTGTATTATTTCCTTTCTTTCAAGAGTGCTTGTTTGTATTTTAATTTCTTTTTCTACTTTATCCAAAATATCGTACGATGTAGTTAGTAAAACCACTTGAGAATCAATTCCATGTTCTGCTTGAGAAAGTAAATCAGCAGCTATAAATTTAGGATTTGCTTTACCATCTGCTATAACTAATACTTCACTTGGTCCAGCTGGCATATCTATTGCACAATTTGCATCATAATCATTTGCAACATAAGATTTTGCAGCGGTAACAAATCTATTTCCTGGGCCAAATATTTTATCAACTTTTTTAATATTTCCTATTCCATATGCCAAAAGATAAATAGCCTGGATACCGCCAATTTTATAAATTTCTTTAATTCCACATTTTTTTGCAGCATATAAAACATATTTAGAAATGGAAGAATTACCTTTTACAGGCGTGGTCAAAACAATTCTAGGACACCCAGCTATCATTGCAGGGATACCTAACATCAAAACAGTTGATGGTAATATAGCAGTTCCGCCAGGTATATATAAACCTACATTTTGTATTGGCAAATATTTTTTTGCTAAATAACTAGCGTCATCTTTAGAAATTTTATAATTTTCTGGTAGCTGTTTGATATGAAAACTATAAATATTATTAAAAGCTAAATCAATTGATTTTTTTTCTTTTAAGCTTAATAATGCTTCTGATTTATTTATTTCATCTTCAGAAGCTTTAAGTTCTTCAAGGTTATTTATTTCAAGTCCATCATATTTTTTAATTAAATCCAATAAGTTATTTAAAGGATCTTTTTTAATACTTTCAATGATATTTGCAACAGATTGTGCTACTGAATTATCTTGATAAGGTCGTTTAAGTAATTCGCTATATTTAATTTGATTACAATTAGTTAAATTTATTTTAATCATAATTAACCTATTTTACTATGGAATTATACTTTCTATTGGTAACAAAATAATACCGGACGCATCATATTGCTTTAACAGATCTGAAATATTCCAAAATTGTTGAGTTGTAACAACAGCGTGCACAGCCACCATTGACGTATCTGCTAAAGGAACAATAGTTGGGCTTTTAAGTGATGGTATAATTTTTAAAATATTTTCAAGTTGTGATTTAGGGGCATTAAGCATTAAATATCTGGATTTTTCTGCTCTTTGAATAGCTTCAATTCTTTTAAGAAGATCATTTAATATTTCTTGTTTATCATTTCCTAGTTCAGTTTCATTACTTACAATTAATACAGCTTCGGAGTTAAACACTGGAAAAGATTTTTTAAGTTTATTCATTTTTAATGTATTACCAGTTGAAACGATATCACAAATTACATCAGCTATACCTAAGGCTGGTGCTATTTCTACTGAACCAGAAATATCTACTATTTTAGCTTGAATATTATGTTCTAATAGAAATTTATTTAATATATTAGGATAAGAAGTTGCGATTTTTTTTCCATTTAATTCACTTAAATCATTCAATTGGCTATTTTCAGGAATTGCAAACATTAAAGTACATTTACTAAACCCTAATTTTTTTACAATTTTTACATTATGTTGTTTTTCTTCAACCACATTTTCACCAACAATACCTATATCGGCAACTCCGTCCTGGACGTATTCTGGAATATCATCGTCTCTGAGAAATAGAATTTCCATATCATAATTTTTGGCAGTAATTTGTAATTTATCGTTTGAATTTTCAATTTCAATATCACACTTACGGAGTAGTTCAATTGATTTTTCTGTTAATCTACCTTTTTTTTGAATTGCAAGTTTAATAACGCCATTTCCCATTATTGCACCTTTAATGTTGTTATAAAAAAAGCCCTGCAATGCAGGGCCTATAATATTTATTTTTTAAATTTACAATATACCCACCATTGCTCTAAGAGAAAAAATAAAAAATATGATGATGAAGTATATGTAAATTGATATTTGCCATAACTATATATTTTGTTTTCTTTTATTGCAAATATAACAAATAAAAATAGAAATCGCAAATTATTTTTTATATTTAGCAGCAGAATATTATTATAATAATATAATTTTAAGAAATAATGATACGTATTACATTTGTAGAAATTATGATATTTTGTATAACATTAAATCAAATTTAATAACAATAACTTATACAATGAGTTATAAATTTAATCTTCTTATCTTTTGTATTTGATTACTTGGCATAATTATTGTAGATATTTAAGTAAATTTATTAGGTATAAAAATGTCACCCGATAAAAACATTGTCAATATTGAAAATGAAAATAATTTCAAGATACCATTTTTTAAGAGATTTACAAAAGTTCAAAAGCTAAAAAATGAAATTGAAAGTTTAAATAAAAAGATTACAATATTATACGATTTTATTGAAAGATTGAAATATAAAGTTCAACAATTATCCACAGCTAACAAACAGCTTATAGCAGAAAAAGTAAATTTAGAAAATCAATTAAAAAATATACAAGAACTTCAAAGAAAAAAAGATGAAGCATTTGCTATTTTCATACATGATGTAAAAAATCCAGCTGCTGCAATCAAATCTTTTGCAGAGTTATTACAATCTTATGATTTATCAATTAACGAGCAAAAGGAGATGATAAATCACTTAGTTGAAGCATCTGAAAAAATTATATCCTACTCTACATCTATATCCAAGGCAATTGTTTATGAATCTTATGGTTACAAATTAGATATTAGTGAAGTTAATATTAATGAAATACTTATTCGTGCTTATAATAACAATATTTCAAAAGCACAAAAGAAAAAACAAAAATTAAATATAAATTTATCTAATAATTTGCCTAAAATTATGGGAGATGCTGTAAAGCTAGAGGAAGCTTTTGATAATTTAATTGATAATGCGATAAAATATACAAAACCAGAAAAGGAAATAACAATTAGTTCAGAAAAAGGTGAAAAAAATAGAATAATTGTAAAAATTGCAGACCAAGGTGTAGGAATGTCTTATATTGATATTCAAAAGGCATTTCAAAAAGGTGTTAAATTATCTGCCCGCCCTACTGGTGACGAACCATCTACAGGCCTCGGGTTATGGATTGTTAAAAAAATTATTGATGACCATAAAGGCTTGATAAAAATTGAAAGTGAACTTGGTAAAGGTACAACATTTATAATTTTTCTACAAGAGACACCGAGTTTTGAATAACCATGTTTTTTAAAGAATTATTATTTATTATATTTTTACATTAATACCTTATCTTACATATTAATATATCATTATATATAAGTGATATTTATATCTTTATTTAAATTATTTTAGTAATCATATCCTAAAAAAACATATCTAATAACTCATTTTCTAATGAGTTAAACAAGATTAATTATTTTTTATCCCATCAAAGTTTTTAAAAATTTATTTTTGAAATATTTTTTTTAAATCATAATTTTGCAAAGGGAGATGAAAAAATTATTAATCCCAAAACAAAACGAAAGGAATGTTTTATGAAATTTACTCGTAGATTTACTCAACCTGGTAAAAATCCCCTTGAAAGTTTTAATTTTGTAATAAGAACTTCTGAAATTAAAAATCCTGATGGAACAGCAATTTTTAAAATGGATAATGTTGAAGTTCCTGAACAATGGTCACAAATTGCAACAGATATTATAGCACAAAAATATTTCAGAAAGGCCGGTGTACCAAAATTTACTAAAAAAAGAAACGAAGAAGGTATTCCAGAATGGTTGCTCCCTTCTGAGCCTGATTATGAAAAATTGCAAAAACTACCAGAAAATGAACGTTTCGGTTCTGAAACATCAGCAAAACAAGTTTTCCATAGATTAGCTGGAACTTGGACATATTGGGGCTGGAAAGGAAAATATTTTGATTCCGAAGAAGATGCTAAAGTATTTTATGATGAATTAGTTTATATGTTAGCCAACCAAATGACTGCACCTAATAGCCCCCAATGGTTTAATACGGGGTTAAACTGGGCTTATGGAATTTCCGGGCCTTCGCAAGGACATTACAGAGTAAATCCTGATACAGAAGAAATTGAAGAATCAACTGATGCCTATACATATCCACAACCACATGCTTGTTTTATTCAAAGTATTGATGATGATCTTGTAAATCCAGGTGGAATTATGGATTTATGGGTCCGTGAAGCACGATTGTTTAAATATGGATCTGGCACAGGGACAAATTTTTCAAACATCCGTGGTGTAGGTGAACCTTTAAGTGGTGGTGGAAAATCATCTGGATTAATGTCATTTCTAAAAATCGGTGATGTAACCGCCGGTGCAATTAAATCCGGAGGAACTACAAGAAGAGCTGCTAAAATGGTTACTTTAGATGCTGATCATCCGGATATAGAAGAATATATTGAATGGAAAGCACATGAAGAACAAAAAGTTGCTTTTCTTTCAATAGGTTCTAAAATTGCTCATAAGCATCTTAATCAAATTATGAAGGCCTGCTTTGATGAAGCAGTTAAAGTAAATGAATACTCTGAAAGATTTAATGCAAAAACAAACCCAATACTCAGAGAAGCAATTAAGGAAGCAAGAAAAATTGGTGTTCCCAATAATTTAATTCAAAGAACTATAAGATTAGCTGAAATTGGATATAAAAGCATTCACGTTCCTGTATATGAAATAGATTTTAATTCCGAAGCATATCAAACAGTATCAGGTCAAAATTCTAATAACTCTGTTCGCCTTGATAATAAATTTTTAAAAGCTGTACTTGAAGATAAAGAATGGCATCTTTACTGGAGAACTGAAAAAGAAAAAGCAAAGAAAGAAAATCGTAACCCAAAACCTTGTAAAACTATAAAAGCAAGAGATCTTTGGGAAAAAATAGCTTATAATGCATGGTTCTGTGCAGACCCAGGTGTTCAATACCATTCTACTATTAATGAATGGCATACATGCCCTCAAGATGGAGAAATAAGAGCATCAAATCCATGCAGCGAATACATGTTCCTTGATAATACTGCTTGTAATCTGGCATCTTTAAACTTATTAAAATTCTATGATACTGAAAATTTTGTAATAAAAACAGATGATTTAAAACACGCAACAAGAATCTGGACTCTTGTACTTGAAATTTCCGTTCTTATGGCACACTTCCCCAGCAAAGAAATTGCACTTAACAGTTATTTATATAGAACTCTTGGGCTTGGCTATGCTAACCTGGGAACTCTTTTAATGACGATGGGAATTCCTTATGATAGCAATCTATCTCTTGCTATAGCTGGAGCTATTACAGCAATTATGCATATGACAGCTTACGCAACATCAGCAGAAATTGCAAAAGATTGTGGTACTTTCAAAAGATATGAAAATAATAAAAATGATTTACTCAGAGTTATCAGAAATCACCGCCGTGCTGTTTATCATGTGCCTGAAAGTGAATATGAAGGACTAACTATAAAACCAATGGGAATAAACCCTGGTGAATGTCCAGCTTATTTGTTAAAAGCTGCAAAAGAAGCTGCTGATTTAGCTATAGAATTAGGTGAAAAATATGGTTATCGTAATGCACAAGTAACTGCTATAGCGCCTACAGGAACCATTGGACTTGTTATGGATTGTGATACTACCGGCGTTGAACCAGATTTTTCACTAATTAAATACAAAAAACTTTCTGGTGGTGGATATTTTAAAATTATAAATCAATCAATACCTTTAGCTCTAAAAAAATTAGGCTATTCACAACACGAAATTGACGAAATAGTTAAATATACTATAGGTCATCATACATTCGATGGCGCCCCACATATTAATAGAGAAAGCTTAAAAACAAAAGGCTTTACAGACGAAATTATTGATAAAATTGAAAAACAATTACCTTTCGCATTTGAAATTTCATTTTTATTCAATAAATATAATCTTGGTGAAGAATTCGTTACTAATACATTAAAACTCACTGAAGATAAATTATCAAACTTTAATGGTGATATTCTTAAAGCATTAGGATTTACCAAAACACAAATTGCTGAAGCTAATGATTATATTTGTGGAAATTCTACAATCGAAGGGGCACCTCATTTAAAAACGGAACATTACGCAATTTTTGATTGCGCAAACAAAAGTGGTAAAAAAGGTACAAGATACATATCTGCTGAAGCTCATGTTCGTATGATGGCTGCAGTACAACCATTTGTCTCTGGTGCTATTTCAAAAACAATTAATTTACCATATGAAGCTACTGTTGAAGATATTAAAAAAGTTTATCAGATGGGATGGGAACTTGGAACTAAAGCCTTAGCAATTTATCGCGATGGTTCGAAATTATCTCAACCTTTAAGTTCCTTCTCTTCTGAAGATATTGATGAGATTATGGAAGATAAGAAAAATGGTGAATTGGTTAAAGTAATTGAAAAAGTTGTTTATAGATATATTGCAAAAAGGAAAAAATTACCAAATAGAAGAGCAGGCTTTACACAAAAAGTTATCATTGGTGGCCAAAATCTTTATTTAAGAACTGGTGAATATGATAATGGCCAACTTGGTGAAATTTTTATTGATATGCATAAAGAAGGTGCAACCGTCAGAAGCATGTTGAACTCTTTTGCAATTGCTGTTTCTATTGGTTTGCAATACGGAGTACCTTTAGAAGAATTTGTAGATGCATTTACATTCACTAAATTTGAACCTTCGGGCATGGTTGTTGGAAGTAATTATGTTAAAATGGCTACTTCAGTTATAGACTATATCTTTAGAGAATTAGCTATAACCTATCTTGGAAGAAATGATTTATCCCATATCAATCCTGAAGATGTTCAAAATGATAAATATCGCTTCTTTGATCAAAATCCCGGCGAATTTTATGAAGAAGAAGTTGTAGCAACAAATGTTCAATTGAAAACAAATTATAAATCTGATGATGAAACACAGCCATCTTTATTTGAAATAAAGAACAATGTTAAACCACGTAATGATAACTCGAGAGAATTAGGTTATACCGGAGATATTTGCCCTGAATGTGGCAATGCTACTATGGTTAGAAACGGAACATGCCTAAAATGTACGACTTGCGGCGCAACAACAGGTTGTTCTTAATACATGAATATATTAAAAAATCAGGTTTTTAAAACCTGATTTTTTTCAATTAGTCAGTTAAAGAATTAGTAAAAAAAATGAATTTTATTTTTGTTAATTATTTGAAGTAAGGTGATATAATTCTTAGCAACCTTAGTTATCAGGTTAAACCATAATTTTAGTTAGAGATATAATCAAATATTTTTATTTACTAGTTTTCGTAAGAAAGTATTTTACTTTTTACTTTCTTGTAATATAATACCTACCAAAATTGTCAACAATACTCCAAAAAACATAAACCACGTCCAGGCCACAATATTAAATATATAAAATATAACAGAAACAAAAATACCACAACTTATTGATATTATTGCTTTTATATAATTTAACTTAATATTCATTAAAGATAATATATAAATTCCCAAAACACCACTAAATGTTATTGATATAATTCCTAAAGCAATCTCTATAACAGATTGATTAGTAGATGAAACCCAAAAAGCTAGTATTGTAAGTATTAATGTTACAAGAGCTTTTATATGATTATATTTAAATTTTCCAATTTTACCTGAAAATAAATCATTGTATATAGATGATGAAATTCCATTAATTGATGCAGATAAACTTGATATAGCTGAAGCAAGAACTCCTGCAATGATTAATCCAGCAAAGCCAACAGGAATTTTTTCAACAATAAATTTAACAAATACTTCGTCTGCTTTTATACCATTGCTTACATAAATAAAAGATAAAAACAAACCAATAAGTAATAAAATTGCGAATTGAATGAATACAAAAACTCCACTAGAAATAATAGCTTTTCTACCCTCTTTTAAATTATTGAGTGCTAATAATCTTTGAACAATTGATTGATCAGTTCCATGAGTTGCAAAAGATAAAATTGCTCCACCAATTATTGACGAGTAAAAACTATAAGTATTAGAGAAAAAATAATCCAATTTAAAATTGAAAACTTCAAATTTTTCTTTGTGATAATAAAGACCAGCAATAATTTCACTATAATGTGAATATATAATTAGAAATAGTGCTGATAATGCTGCTAATAAAAACAATATTTTTTGATATGCATCAAATTTTAATAACCTATTAAATGCATTGAAAATAATATAACACAATGTCAAGCCAGAAATTAAAATAATTGAAATTGAATAATCAATATTCAAAAGCACTTTTAATAATATTGAAGTAGCATATAATCTTACGCAATCAGCTGCAAATTTTGTTAAGATAAAAACTACAGATAGAAATCTTTTAGTATTATTTCCATATTGAAGTGATATATAGGAATATGCTGTTGGTATATTAGTTTTATAATATAAAGGTAAAAGTATATACCCAATTGCAATTCTTCCGATAATATAACCTATTGCAAGTTGTAAAAAATTTAAATTACCTCCTTCTTTGAAGGCTAAGCCAGGTAAAGAAACAAAAGTCAGTGCACTTGTCTCAGCCGCCACAATAGATAAACTAACTTGCCACCAGTTTAATGATATTTCTTTTTCATCATTTTTTTTGTAACTAATTAATATTGTGATGAAAAAAATATAGAGTATAATTACTAATAGGTTTATAAACATTTATTTCTCTGTTAAATTTTCCATAATGGAATAACTTTTCTCGATAGTAGAATTTACTTCTTCACGAGTTGCTTCTTTATCAATAAAAATTGGACTTGAGTAATGAACATAAACCTTTGAAAATACTTTCGGCAATTTAAATTTATCCCAACTCTTATTAAATGTATAATATTTTTCGTATCTAACTTTCATTAAAATTAATGGGACTTCGCCTTTTTTAGCAGCTACAAATGCACCTGCTTTAAATCTGTGATAAGGCCCTTTGGGACCATCAGGAGTTATACAAAAATTTTTACCAGTTTGTATTTTATCAACTATCAAGTTTAATGCTTCTTTACCTGATTCATTACTTGAACCTCTTACAACTTCATATCCCCAATCGATTAAAATTTTGGTCATTATATCTCCATCTTTGCTTGGGCTGATAAGAGCAACTGGATTGAATTTTTTATTATAATACCAGCCAGCGAGCATTTCATCATGCCAAAAAGCAATAACAAAATTAGTATTTAATTTATTTATCTCTTCCTCACCTGAAACAACAAATTTCAAAGTTTTACAATATAGTGATGTAAATTTATATAAAATTTTTTCACCAATTATTTGAATTAGTGTTGCTTTTTTCTTTGCCATAATATTACTAAATAAATTTATAAAGAATTTTTTAATATATAATTTGCAATTCTATCTATTACACCAATATCCCCTAAAGATTGTTTGATTTTCAAAAGTTCATTCTGTAAATTTATCAAATTAATATTATTATTGAGATAATAATTAACAGAATTAAAAATAGACGGAATATTTACTTCATTTTGTATTAGCTCTGTAACTACTGGCTTATTTGCAATTAGATTTACCAATGATATATAATTGACTTTAATTAATCTTTTCCCTAACAAATAATTAAACTTATTTGTTTTATAAACTACTATAAAAGGTAATTGATGTAAAGCAGCTTCTAAAGTAGATGTTCCAGATTTTATAATTCCAAATTTTGCATATTTAAAGAAATCATATACATTATTATCAACAATAGTATATTTAATTTTAAGATCATTATTAAATATTTCTTTTGATATATTTTGTGCAGATGCAACAACAATTTGTAAATTATGTTCAACAGAAATCTTATTTGCGCTAATTAGCATATCGTTAAACAAATAATTAATTTCTTGTTCCCTACTTCCTGGTAAAAGTAATAATACTTCTTTTTCAGGATCTAATTTATATTTTTCAAAAAGTTCTTGTTTTGTAAGGTAATTATATTCATTCAATCTATCTACTAGTGGATGACCTTCATATATAGTATTTAATCCATGTTTTTTGTAAAAATCTACTTCAAAAGGCAGTATAGAAATAATATGATTTATATTATTTTTTATGATTTCTACCCTACTTTCATGCCATGCCCATATTTGAGGAAGAATAAAATAAAATGTATTAATATTATATTTTTTTAGTGATTTAGCAATATTTAAATTTAAACCTGGATAATCGACAAAAATTATATTTTTGATTTTATTGGAAAGAATAAAGTTGATAATATCTTTTTTTATTTTTTGAATTTTGGAAATATTTTTTATAACTTCCCAAAAACCCATAAAGGAGAGATCTTTAATATTATAAATAAGTTCAACTCCTTCAGCTTCTAAATTACTACCACCAACGCCAAAAAATATAGCTTCTGGATGATTATTTTTAATATTTTTTACTAATGCTGATGCGTGTAAATCCCCTGATGGTTCACCTGTTAAGATAAAATATTTCATAGGTCCGAATATTTATTTTATGGAACTACAAATATAAATACAAAATCTATACTTAACAATAAAAATAACTAATTGTTTATAAGATTTTATAAAAAACTGCAACTTCCTTATGCATAAAAATAATCATAAGTAATTCAGTGAAATTTTTTCAATAATTAAATTATAATCACATATCATAACATACAAATAATTAGTAACTTTTTGAAAAAATTTGTATATTTAAAATTTATGGATATTTATAAACATTAAAAAATATATAATTGAATATGTATAAATTTAAATTAAATTCAAAATATAAACCTACTGGGAATCAACCTCAAGCTATCGAAAAACTTGTTAATGGTATTAGAGAAGGAAAAAAACATCAAATCCTCAAAGGAATTACTGGCTCAGGCAAAACATTTACTGTATCAAATGTAATTCAAGAAATTAATCGACCAGTTTTAATTATTTCCCCTAATAAAACTCTTGCAGCACAGCTTTATGGAGAATTTAAAAATTTCTTTCCCGAAAATAGAGTTGAATTTTTTATAAGTTATTATGATTATTACCAGCCGGAAGCTTATGTAGTTTCTAAGGATTTATACATTGAAAAAGATTTTTCTATTAATGATGAAATTGATAGACTAAGACTTAAAGCAACAACTGCCTTGCTAGAAGGAAGAAATGATGTGATAATTGTAGCATCTGTTAGTTGTATCTATGGAATTGGTGCTCCGGAAGAATATGCAGCTATGATTATGTTTTTAAAGAAAGGTCAAAAAATCAATAAAAAGGATTTGATAAATCATTTAGTACAAATATTTTATAATCGTAACGATTATGAATTTGAAAGAGGCACTTTTCGTGTCAGAGGTGATATAATCGAAGTATTACCAGCTTATGAACTTGAAGAAGCTATTAGAATTGAACTGTGGGGAGATGAAATAGAAAAACTTTCTTATTTCGATGCTAACTCAGGTAAGATTTTACAGAGTGATGTTGATTCTGTTGCAATATACCCTGCAAAATATTTTGTATCATCACAAGAAAAAATTAATAGAGCTGTTAAAGCTATTAAAAAAGAATTAAATCAAAGATTGAAAGAATTATACAAAGAAAATAAAATAGTTGAAGCACAAAGACTTGAACAACGAACTCTTTACGATATTGAAATGATTAAAGAAATAGGCTACTGTAGTGGAATAGAAAATTATTCAAGACATATGGATAATCGACCTCCAGGCTCTCGTCCGTATTCTTTAATAGATTATTTTCCCCAAGATTATTTGTTAATAGTTGATGAATCCCACATTACAATCCCACAAGTGCGAGGAATGTATAATGGCGATCGAATCCGTAAACAAACACTAGTTGAGCACGGTTTTAGATTACCTTCAGCTTTAGATAATAGACCAATGACTTTTGAAGAATTTGAACAATCAATAAATCAGGTTATTTATGTTAGCGCTACACCAGGTGATTATGAATTAGAAAAAACTAATGGTGAAGTAGTTGAACAAATAATAAGACCAACCGGATTATTAGACCCTAAAATTGAAGTTAGACCTATAAAAACTCAAATTGATGATCTGACAAATGAAATTAGGATAAGAATAAATCGCAAAGAAAAAGTTCTCGTTACTACCTTAACCAAAAGAATGGCTGAAGATTTAACTACATTTCTTACAAAAATTAATATCAAAGTTAGATATATACATAGTGATATTGATTCAATTGAAAGAGTTGAAATTATTCGTTCTCTGAGACTTGGAGAGTTTGATGTATTAATAGGTGTTAACCTATTAAGAGAAGGCCTTGATATGCCAGAAGTTTCATTAATTGCAATATTGGATGCCGATAAAGAAGGCTTTTTAAGAAGTGAAAGATCACTTTTCCAGATGGCTGGAAGGGCCGCTCGTAACGCTAATGGTATGGTAATTTTATATGCAGATACTATAACTAAATCTATGAAAGCTTTGATTGATGAAACAAACAGGCGACGCGAAATTCAGATGAAATACAATGAAGAACATAGAATAAAACCTGAAACTGTTTATAAATCTATTGAAGAAATTTTGGCCACAACTTCTGTTGCTGATACAAAAATCAAATATGAAAGCAATAAAGTTGATATTTTTGATGAGTTTAATAAAAGAATTACAAAATTTATGTCAACTAATGATATCAAAGAATTTATTGCTGAAATGACAAATAAAATGTATGAAGCAGCAGAAGCTCTTGAATTCGAATTAGCTGCTAAATATCGTGATGAAATTAATAAACTTGAATCAAGATTAAAAAAACAATATAGGAGTTTTTAATGATAAGATTTCTTACTGCTGGCGAATCACACGGAAAAGCTCTTACTTGTATAATAGAAGGTTTCCCTGCCGGATTAGATATATCTGAGGAATATATCAATAATGAATTGAGAAGAAGAAAATTTGGTTATGGCCGTGGACCTCGTCAAAAAATGGAAGCTGATAAAGTTGAAATTCTTTCTGGTATTAGATTTGGCAAGACTATTGGCTCCCCTATTACTCTACAAATAAAAAACAAAGATTGGGAAAATTGGACCGAAAAAATGTCTCCTTACCCAATTGATAAAGAAATAGAAAAAATTGAAATTGCTAGACCAGGTCATGCTGATTATGTTGGAACACTTAAATATAACTTTGATGATATCAGAAATTCAATTGAAAGATCTAGTGCCCGAGAAACTACTGCACGTGTAGCTGCTTGTTCAATTGCTAAAAGATTTCTTGAACATTTTGGAATTACCATTGGCAGTTTTGTTGAAAGTATGAACGGTGTTTATCCTGAAGATAATTTTTATTTGAAATTGCTAAAAAACGAAATTCCTGAGAATTTTCAAGCAAACTCATTAAATGAAATTGCCGATAATCTAGATCTACGTGTATTGGATGAACAACATAATGAAAAGTTAAAAGAAATTGTCAAACAAGCCGCACATCAAGGAGAAACTGTAGGAGGTACTTTTATTACTGTTGCAACAGGAGTTCCTTTAGGACTTGGCTCATTTATGCATTATGATAGAAAACTTAATGCAAAAATTTCTTTTTATATCAGTTCAATCAATGCTGTTAAGGCTGTAGAAATTGGTGCAGGTATCAAGGCTAGTGAAAATTTGGGTTCCAAGGTAACAGATGATATGCAATATGTAAATGGAAAAGTTAAATACTTATCAAATTTTGCTGGCGGTATTGAAGGAGGTATCTCTAATGGAATGCCAATTATTGTTCGTGCTGCAATGAAACCTATTCCTACTGTTAAAGTTAGTAAAAAAACAATTAATATCTTTCAAAAAGAAAATTCTGATACGCGTTACGAAAGAAGTGATGTAACTGCTGTGCCAGCTTGTGCTGTTATTTCTGAATCTATGTTAGCCTGGGCAATTTGTGAAGCATTTTTAGAAAAATTTTCTGGAGATTCTATAAAAGAAATTGAAAAAAATTACAGGAGTTAAAGATGAAAATATTATTTTTGCTAATATTACTTATTACTTTAGCATTTGCGCAAAATTCAATCATAGGGAAATGGAAAACTATCGATGACGAAACAGGAAAACCCAAATCTATAGTTGAAATTTATGAAAAAGGTGGTAAATTTTATGGTAAAATAATAGAACTCTTTCGTGAGCCCAACGAAGATCAAGATCCCATTTGTACAAAATGTGAAGATTATAGAAAAAACCAAAAAATCAAAGGTATGGTAATAATTACAAACATGATACAAAAAGATAATTATTACGAAGACGGAGAAATACTTGATCCTAAAAAAGGCAAAATATATAAATGCAAATTGTGGGTTGAAAATGGCTTATTAAAAGTAAGAGGATACTGGGGGTTTATTTATCGAACACAGACCTGGTATCCTGTAAAATAACTTATCATATTTAATTTTAATTTTCTACAGGTATTTTTTTTTATCTATTTTTTTTGTAATTTTACAAATACCAAAATTTAGGGGTTATTATGAACTATTACATCGGGATTGATGGCGGGGGAACAAAAAGCCATCTTGTTCTTACAGATGAAAATTTAAATGTTATTGCTGAAAACAGAGGTGGCCCTACTAATTTCCTTATTATCGGAAAAGAAACCGTAGCTAAAACAATAGTTGATTTGATTGATAATACAGTTAAACAGGCTGGCATTAACTATGATGATATTAAAGGAATTTTTATAGGTACAACAGGTGCTGGACGTAAAAATAATGCTGATGATTTAAAAAATGCTATCGAACAATACGCTAAATCTCAAGGTTTTACTTACTATAAATTAGGAGTAGATAGCGATGCAAGAACTGCATTAGAAGGTGCTTTTGCTGGAGGACCTGGTAGCATTTTGATTGCTGGAACAGGATCTATAATGTTTGGAAAAGATGCTAATGGTAATATTCACAGAATTGGCGGCTTCGGTAGATGGATAGGTGACGAAGGTAGCGGTTTTTCAATTGGACGTAAAGGATTTATTGCTGTTGCTAAAGAATTTGATGGCAGAGGCAGCGAAACTATGCTCACAAAACTTTTAAAAAGTAAATACGGAATTGAAAATTCCGATATTTTAATTAATAAAATTTATGCAGAAAATTTTGATATTGCCTCTATTTCTCAAGATGTTATCGAATGTGCAAATAGAGATGACCATGTCTGTCAGCAAATTTTAAAAGAA
Source organism: Ignavibacteriales bacterium (assembly GCA_035361425.1). Taxonomy (GTDB): domain Bacteria; phylum Bacteroidota; class Ignavibacteria; order Ignavibacteriales; family DAOSCP01; genus DAOSCP01. Next base: position 63,405 of record DAOSCP010000006.1, read on the forward strand.
GAAGCAACTGAACTTTTCTGGCATGTTGTAAGTTCTCTCAAAAAATTACAACTTAAAGAATTAACAATATCTTTAATAGGTAGTTTGTTAACTAATGATAATTATTATTCAAAATGTTTTAGGGATATGACTTACAAAAATTTACCACAAGTAACTATTGCTGATCCAATTTACAATCCAGCTATTGGTGCTGTTTTAATGGCAAAAAATTTATAATTCAAAATAGATATAGGGGGACCTTTTGAGTAACAAGAAAACATATATTAATCCATGGTTATTTGTACCAACTTTATATTTTGCACAAGGTATACCTTATTTTATTGTTAATCAAATCTCAGTTATATTATACAAGGACCTTCAAATTGATAATGCTACTATTGCCTTTTTTACAAGTTGGCTTTATCTACCCTGGGTAATAAAAATGTTCTGGGGACCACTAGTAGATTCCTACTCAACAAAGCGAAAATGGGTTATATTCACACAGTTTATTATGGCTGTTTTATTTGGAATATTTGCTTTCTCTATTAATTTACCTTATTTCTTTACTACATCTTTAATTGTTCTGGTAATTATAGCATTTGCCTCAGCTACACATGATATTGCTGCAGATGGTTTTTATATGTTAGCTCTCAATAAAAAAGAACAAAGTTTTTTTGCAGGCATAAGATCCACTTTTTATAGAGTTTCTAACTTTTTTTCAAATAGTTTTCTTGTATGGTTTGCAGGTTTTCTTACAATTTCACTTTCATCAGTGTTAGCTGGCTGGACTATTACATTATCAATAGCAGCTGTACTTTTTCTTGTTATCGCTTTCTATCACTTTTTCATTTTACCATATCCTGTTCAAGATATAGAAAGAAATACAAACGAAAACTCTCAGGTATCTTTTGGAGATGCTTTTGCAACTTATTTTAAGCAAAAAGGTATCTTCCCTATTATAGTTTTTATTTTAACATTTAGATTAGGTGAAGCATTTTTAATCAAGCTTGCTGCACCATTTTTAAAAGATAATAGACAAATTGGGGGATTGGGATTTTCAACAGAACAAGTTGGAATTATTTTTGGATTTGGTATTGTATCTATTATATTAGGTGGAGTTTTGGGTGGTATTATAGTTTCTAAAGTTGGATTGAAAAAACTTCTATGGCCTATGGCCCTAATTATAAACATACCAACTATTATGTATACACTTTTAAGTTTTGTTAAACCAGACACAATCTGGCGAACAATTCCGTATATTTCATTAGAACAATTCAGCTACGGCTTTGGATTTACAGCATTAATGATATATTTAATGTATGTTTCAAAAGGAGAATATAAAACTTCTCATTTTGCTATCTCTACAGGTATTTCTGCACTAGGTATGATGTTACCTGGTTTAATAAGTGGATACATTCAAACTAAATTATCCAATATGTTTCCTGGATTAGGTTACCAATATTTCTTTATTTTTACAGTTTTATGTGGTATTCCAGGAATTATTTCCATTGCATTTATTCCAAAAGATGACTTATAAAATAAAAAAGGCAGATATTTAATTCTGCCTTTTTGATAATTATTAAAGATAGACATAATTCCCTACTTTAAAGTACAACCTATTTATTTCTTGTAAAATTTCTACCAAATTATTAATTTCTGTTTCATCTATATGATGTGTTTCAGCTAATTCATAAATAAATTTTTTTTCATTTTCTGAAAATTCTCCATCGCTATTTGCTATATATAACAAATCTATTAAAATTTTCTTTGCACTTGGTCTTTTTAATTTAGCAAATTTATCAAATAATTCTTCTTTATTTAACTGAGTTACATCAACAGGTATTTCATATTTTGTTCTTTTAATAAAATTTCTTATCATTTCCTTTTCGTCAAATGAAAAAGTTCCATCTAAAAAAGATAAATAGAAAGCTAAATTAAGAAAAAGTTTTCTTTCTACAGTTGATAAACTTGATGAAAACATAATCATACCTTTTTTTATAGTCAAATTTAATAATAAATTATTTTAAAATCAAGATAAATATAAAAATAATTTAAAGATAATTTATAATAATTGACAATTTAATAATATATATATATTCAGTCGAGAAGGCGGGATTCGAACCCGCGGCCTCAACATCCCGAATGTTGCGCGCTAACCAACTGCGCTACTCCTCGAAAAATAATTGATTCCTAAATTTAAAAATAAGAATTATCTTCAAATTTCAAAACAACAAATTATTCTTTTTTAAGCTATAACTTAACTAGCAAAATAATAATAAATTGATTTAATTTAGATGTACTTTTTTTAATTATTTATTAAATATCCTAAATAATTAAAATTATTAATACTATTGTTTTTTTTATATATTTTTTTTTCTTATTTTTAAATCAAATTGAAACAGGGTTTGAATATGAACAAAATACTTTTATTTTTGTTTTTTTTAACTTATTGTATTACCTATCCAGCAGAAATGTCAAAAAGATTGAAAAATAAATTATCAAATGAAAATATTCAAGATCTTGATATTATTATTCTTTTTAATAATCAAAATAATAACTCCCAAAATTATACTTTTTCTGAATATATTTTATTTTTACAAAATAATTCTCAAATTTCTAAAGAAGTTTTTACCGAATATATCAAAAACAATAATTTACAAAATCAAATAAAAGAAATTGAATTTTTCTGGATAGCAAATTTAGCAAAAGTAAAATGTACACCTAATTTTATTGAGCAAATAAAATTGTTTGATATTATTGAATATATTGATCTTGATGCGGTTATTTCCCCAACAACAGTAACTAATTTTAATATCGTAGAAAAAATATCTAATATACAACCCGGTCTAAAAATTGTAAATGCAGATAAACTCTGGAAATTAGGTATTACTGGCAAAGGTATTTTAGTAATGAATATTGATACTGGCGTAGATGGTTATCATCAATCTTTAAAGGATAGATGGTATGGAAATCTTACAAATCCTAAATTTGCATGGTTCGATCCAAAATGGAATACCTCCTTCCCTGCTGATAGTTCTAAACAAGGAACAACAGGGTTTGGACATTGCACACACAATGGGTACAATTTGTGGGAAAGCTGGAACTGATACAATTGGTATTGCTTTTGATGCATACTGGATTGCTTCCAATTCTATCTCTGGAGGTAATCCTCATACGTCGCGAACTATTGCTGCACTTCAGTGGGCTGTAAATCCAGATTCAAACATCTATACAAAAAATGATATGCCTGTTGTCATAAATTGCAGTTGGTTTGATGCCTCAGCTGAACCTTGTAACAATATTTACAAACAAATTTTCGAAAATTTAGAAAATTTGGGTATCGCAGTTATTTTTTCAGCAGGTAACAATGGACCAGGCAATTCTACTATATCAGCACCACAAAACACGGTTATTAACAAAGTTAATCCTTTCACTGTTGGCAACCTTGATGGCACCAAATATTTAAATGGCGACCTAAATCCAATTTTTAATATGTCCAGCCGCGGTCCAACAACTTGTAGCAACGATCCTGAATTATCAATTAAACCTGAAGTTTGTGCTCCTGGTGTAGATATAATTTCGTCAATTCCCGTGAACAATTATGCAAAAATGACCGGTACCTCTATAGCTGCACCTCATGTATCGGGTGTATATGCTTTACTCAAACAAGCTTTCCCTTACAAATCACCTTATCTAATTAAAGAAGCTATTTACTCATCTGCAAAAGATTTAGGTCCAATAGGAAAAGATAATTCTTATGGTATGAGACTTGTTGATGCATATGCTGCTGCTAAATTGCTTGATAATAGAATTCCACCAACTAAAATCACAGATTTATCCTTAATAAAAGTAAGAAGTAACTCGGCTATTATCAAATGGACAACTCCCTTTGATTCTTCGTTTGACGGAATATACGGTTATGATATTAGAATATCCAACAATCCAATCGATCAAGATAATTTTAATCAAGCTCAAAAATTATTTTACAATAAAAGCCCCAAATTGCCCTATACATCAGATACACTCGTAATTGAAAATTTGCAACCAAATACTACCTATTATGTTGCTATCAAATCTTTTGATGTATGGGAAAATATCTCTGAGCTTTCCTATGTATTAGCATTCACAACATTAGGCTATCCCCAAATTCAATTAACAAAAAAAAGTTTTACTCGAACCTTTACAATTGACAATTATTTAGATATTGCCGATACTATAGAAATTAAAAATATATCAAATAATGCCTCATATCTTGAAGGAAATATTTCCCTTTTTGAAGTTAATTTTGATCTAAGCAATAACTTCCACCTATTGAAAACACAAAAATTATTGGCACTTATTATCTATTGAAAAACACTGAATATCCTGATATTAATATTATACCATCTTATGGTTATTATCTTACTCCAACATGGCTTAATATAAACCCAAACTATCCAACAAATGATGAAGGTTTTGCTATAATTGATTTTAATGATCAAGAATTTGAATTTTACGGTAAAAAATTCAAAAAAGCATATCTTTCTGCAAACGGATTTTTAACATTTGATACAATTACATCAATTGCTAATAGACAAAATACAACAATACCAAATAGTAATTCTCCTAATAATCTAATTGCTTTCTTTTGGGATAATTTGAAATTAATAAATAAATCTATAACTAAAATATATTACATTGACAAATATATTTTAATTGAAGGTAAAGATTGGGCTTTGAGTATTGATACTTCTGATAACCAGCTTCTCTCCTTTAAATTACTCCTTAATTTTTATCAAAACTCTATAACCTGTGCTTATGATAAAGTTCCTCAAAATACTTCATCCATTACAATTGGTATTGAAAATTCAGATGGTTCAGATGGCATTCATGTTGTTTATAACAATTCATCTTTCAAATTAAATGATGCTGAAATTTACAAATGGATTAAATATCCTAAATTCATAAACTTTTCTAACTCAAAATTTGCTATTCAAAATGGAAATAAACAAAATATAATTCTTACACCAAATAACGAATTCATCTACCCAGGATACTTTAATGGCAAACTTTTAATTCATTCAAATGACATTCCCAAACCAGTAGATACAATTATTGTCAATTACACTGTAAATTTCCCTACTTCAATTGAACAAAATAATTTAAAAAACTACATTCTATATCAAAATTACCCAAATCCTTTTAATCCATTTACAACTATAAGTTACAGCTTACCTAAAAAAGATTATGTTAAATTAAAGATTTTTGATATAAAAGGTTCATTAGTAAAAACACTTTTTGAAGGTATTCAAGAAAAAGGTTACTATAGTTTTACATGGTACGGAAATAATAATTATGAAAAACCTATCAATATTTACGATGTTACAGGACGAAAAGTAACAACAATTGATAAAGGGATATATTCCCTCTGGTATCCATCAATTTGAATTTAATGCCAGCAACTTACCAAGTGGTTTGTATATATGTAGATTGGAAAGTGAAAATTATTGTAAGTCTATAAAAATGATAATGATAAAATAATCCAATAATCACAACATAAAAAAACAGCCTGTAAAGGCTTTTTTTTTATTATTTATAATTCCATACTTTTTATTAGTTCATTTGTAATCATTTCTGAAGGAGAACATTCAATCATTTTATCTTTGAAATATTTTGCTTTTTCTATGTTATTTTCATCTTTATATATTTTTGAAAGAATCGCATATACTAAATGAATATTATGAGTTTGATGATTAGAAATAGCAAAGCTAATATATTTATTATAATATAATTTCGCTAAATCGTAATTTTTATGATAATAATATTTAATTCCTTCAGAAAAATAAGAATTTAGTTCGTTTTCTGTGCTATGTGCTAAATACATATAGATATCACCAGGATATTGAGCATACTTAATTCCACAATCTATAAACATTATTGTTGTTAATCTTTCACAAAGCATAGCAAGAAATTTGTCTTTATTATTTATATATGGTATCGACCCATATTTTTTCCTTAATCTATCTATTGCATTATGGGAAAATATTCCGGTAACACCATGAATTAAATGGTTAATTGTTGAATACTGCAAAAGATGATTATAATTAAATTGTTCAATTAGTTTTTCAAAAATTTTAATCTCATTTTTATTTAAAGCATTAAATAAAATATTACCAATGATATCAACTTCAGGATTATCTTTTAGTAGCTGTATAGAATAGTCAACCCAATTGTCATATAAATAGTAACTATCATCATGAAGCAAAAAATAATATTCATAATCTCCTAAATTTTTGATTAAATAATTGAAACCACCAAGGTCTAATCCCGTGTTTTCTCGATAAAAGATATAATCAAAATTTGTTTTAAATTTCTTTTCAATTTCATAACTAGAATTGAAAACAACTGCTAAATCAAATTTATCTCTATTCTTTAAAAAATTATCATTAAAAAGCATATTATCTAATCTTTCATATGTCTTTTCTGATGAAACTACAGCTACAATTATATTTTTCATAAAATTAAAGTTAATTGTTTCCCAATAAATTTTTTATACATAATAACTATCTAGTAAGATATAATACATTATTTATCTTATCAGTAAAAAATTATTTCTTAATAATTTTCACAATATTATTTATATTTGTTTCAAACAATCTTCCAGATCTTGTAAGATATCATCAGCTTTTTCTAATCCAATGGCTATTCTTACACCACCAGGATGTAAATCATGTTCTAACAATTCTTCAGGTGGCACACAGCTATGCGTCATAGAAGCAGGATGTTCTATAAGTGTTCTTGTATGGCCTAAACTAACAGCGAGTGTCATGGTATAGGCATTTTGTGCAATGTAATTCATCAGCTCTCTTCCCTTTTTGCGTTGTTCATCATAATCTTTCCCTTTAAGGACAAAATATAATAAACTTCCTGGTGCAAAATTACCATCAAAATCAACCATTTGTTTTTTTGCCAATTCGTAATCATCAAAACTTTCTAAACCAGGATAGTTAACAAATTCTACTTTTGGATGGTTGCTTAAATATTCAACAACTTTTTTGGCAGTTTCTATTTCTTGTTTCATCCTTAATGGCAAGGAAGGTAATCCGTAAGTTAATATAGCCCAAGCACTTTTGGGATTTAATACTCCTCCAAAATCTTTACGATACAATAATAAATGTGTCAAAAATTCTTTTCTGGTTATTACTGCACCTCCCATATCTGTACCAAAACCAGCTATATGTTTTGTTAATGAATGAACTACAAAATCTGCACCAAAATTTAATGGTCTTTGGCAGAAAGGTGAAGCAAAAGTATTATCTATAACAATGTAAATTTTATTATCTGATGATCTTTTAGAATTAATATCATCAACAACTTTTTTTATTGCTTCTATATCAATAAGTTTCATATTAGGATTGCATGGTGTTTCAAAATATATTACTTTAGTTTTTTCTGTAATGTTTTTAATGAGATTTTCAATATTTTTCAAATCTAAAAATTTTACCCCAATATTATATCTTGGATACCAATTTTTTAATAACGATAGAGTGCAGCCATAAAGAGTTTTGTGGGCTATTATCTCGTCACCTGTTTTTGTTAATATTCCCAGTGCAGCAGAAATAGCACCCATTCCAGATGCAAATGTAACACAAATTTCTCCATTTTCAACATCTGCCAAATTTTCTTCTAACATATCTTTATTTGGCTCTCCTAACCTATCATAAATATAAATAGGATTTTTTTCTTGTATTTCAGTACCAAAAGTTGAAAATCCCATTGCCCCACGATCAACGCTTTCTAATCTAAATGTTGTTGATGATGAAACTGGAGCTACTACATGGTGTGAATAATCCCACTTGCTAGTTTGATGTTTACCGTAAATTAAATGAGTTTGGACTGAATATTTTTTTTCATTTTCCATACTGACCCCAAAATATTTTGTTACTCAAAATAAGAAAAAAATAATTTATTAAAAAAATTTTCTATTTCCACTTAAATTTGATAACAATCTTTTTTTTTGATATTTTTATATTTTTAATAAATATTTTTTGTACTATGGATGATTTCTTAAAAATTGAACAAAATCAAAACAGTAAAATAGATTATCAAAAAGAATTAAACTCATCTCAATATCAGGCAGTTACATCAATTGATGGAACTTATTTAGTTATTGCAGGTGCAGGTAGCGGAAAAACAAGAACGTTAGTTTATCGTCTAGCGTATTTGATAGAAAAAGGCTATAATCCATACTCTATAATACTTTTAACCTTCACCAGAAAAGCAGCAGAAGAGATGATTTCCCGTGCTACTCAACTTGTTGACGATAGATGCGCTAGAGTTAATGGCGGAACTTTTCACTCTTTTGCAAACTTGACTTTAAGAAAGTATCATGAAATAGTTAAACTTCCATCAAATTTTACAATTATGGATCAACCTGATAGCGAAGATGTTATTAATCTTGTTAAAAAAGAATATGTCCCCAAAGCAGATAAGAAGTTTCCTAATAAATCCTCTTTGTATAGTATAATTTCCTTATCCGTTAATAAAGAAGAACCTATTTATAAAATAATTGAAGACCAATATCCCTTTTATTTAGAATTTTGTGATGATATAGTTCAAATTGCTAACAAATATCAAGAAACCAAAAGACAAAATAATTTATTAGATTATGATGATCTTTTATTATATTTAAATTTATTCTTGCAAGATAATTCAACTATTACTCAAAGTTTTTTAAATTCTGTTAATTTTGTCATGGTTGATGAATTCCAGGATACAAATAAAATCCAGGGCGAAATTGTAAAAAATCTTGCTAGAAGAACAAACAATATTATGGTTGTTGGAGATGATTGCCAATCAATTTATTCATTCCGTGGTGCAAATTTTAAAAATATAATAGAATTTCCTACACTTTTTGAAGATTGTAAAATTATATATTTAACAGAAAATTATCGTTCTACTCCACAGATTTTAGATGTAGCAAATGAAATAATTGATAACGCTATAGAAAAATTTCCAAAAAAATTGCAGTCTATGTTAGATAACGGACCTAAACCTACAATTGTCAAAACACAAAATGAAAATGAACAAAGTCTTTTTGTTGTTAGAGCAATCTTAGCTTTGATGGAAAAAGGTGTTAAGTTAAACGAGATAGCTGTTTTATTTCGTTCTAGTTTTCATTCATATGATTTAGAAGTATACCTTCAATCTGCTGGTATTCCCTACATAAAATACGGTGGTTTAAAATTTATCGAAGCAGCTCATATTAAAGATGTATTAGCTTTTTTAAAGATTAAAGTTAATAAAAATGATAGATTTTCCTGGTTGAGAATTTTACAACTTTTTGATGGAGTTGGTCCCAAAAGTGCTCAAAACTTATCAAAAGTTCTTTCTGATGAAAAAATCAATTGGGATGCCCCAGTTTTAAACTTAAAAAGTAGTAAAATATATTTAAATGATTTTATTAAATTCCTTTCGTATCTTTTCACCACAAATGATGATATAAAAACAGTTTTAGAAGCTATTATTGAGTTTTATACACCATTTTTCAAAAATAAATATGAAGATTATCAAAAACGTTATAAGGATTTTGATATCGTAATAAATCTTGCTACAAAATATTCAAGAATTGAATCATTTTTAAGTGATATGTCTTTAGACCCACCTTATAACAGTATGGCAGGTGTTGAACCTCAAAAAAATGAAGATATTTTAAATTTATCTACAATACACTCTGCAAAAGGTTTAGAATGGCATACTGTTTTTATTATTAATGCTGTTGAAGGATATTTTCCAAGTTATCAATCATTAGATAAAATTGAAAATATCGAAGAAGAAAGACGACTTATGTATGTTGCTACAACTCGTGCAAAAAAGAACTTATTTATTTGTTGCCCGCAATATATGTTTTCAAGAACTTTTGGCAATACTCTGGTAACTCCATCAAGATTTGTAGAAAATATTGATAATATAATATTGTGCAATACTGTTTTATGGAATAAAAATATGTCATTTAGCTAAAATTATAACTAAATGTATCTGGTATTATATTATCATCTTTATAGAATTTAACAATATGAAAATATTTTTGCAAATACAATTTATTTTTACTTTTATAACCAATTGCATAATTCAAATCTTTTGTATTTACAAATATATTTATAGTCTTTTCCCCTACTCCCTTTTCAACTATATTTTTTAACTTATCAAACCAAATTTCTGTTAATACTAATTCCTTAAAAGATTGATGAAATGGACCTGCGATTAATGACTTATAATTTATTAAATCCTCCGATGGATGCAAGCCAATTCTTAAAATTTTTACATTATTATTTACAAATATTGGAAGTAATTCTTTTACTATGCTTACTGCTTCTTCTAAATTTAAAGGTTGATACTCACCCCTCGCATACATTTTTTCTAAAAAAGTATCTTTAATAACTAGTGTTGGATATATTCTTGTTGTTTTTGCACCTAAATTTACAATTTTTTTTGCAGTCTGAATGTCATACTCTTTACTATCACCTGGTAATCCAATCATCATTTGTAATCCTAACTCAAAATTATTATCATAAATTAACTTAGCTGCTTTTACAACATCATTAACTGTATGTCCTCTCCCTGCTTTTATTAATACATCATCAACTAATGATTGTGCCCCCAATTCAATTGATTTAACATTGTATTTCTTTAGTAAATCAAGAATTTTTTGATTGATATAATCTGGTCTCGTTGATATTCTAACACCATATAAATTATATTCTCTTACATAATAATTTGCTAGTTCCAATAATTCTTCTTGCAAAACTAAATTAATTCCAGTGAAATTACCTCCAAAATATGCTATTTGAACAACAGAATTTTTGTAATCGATTGTATTCAAGTAAGTTTGAATAATTTTATGAATATCTTTTTTTGATGGAATTTTTAAAGTGGAAGATATATTTTTTTGATTACAATATATACATTGGAAAGGACACGCTAGCTCGGGAATAAATATTGGAATAGTAAAATGCTTCATATTAATCGACATTCTTAATTATCATACCAACCCCTTCTCCAGCGCCAATACAAGCAGCAACTAAACCATATTTAGCATTTCTTTTTTTCAACTCATAAATTGTTGATACTAAAATTCTTGCTGCACTTGCTCCAACAGGATGACCAAGAGAAATGGCACCTCCATTGACATTTATTTTTTCTGGATCAATATTTAATAATTGTTGAGTTATAAGTACAACAGTTGCAAAAGCTTCATTAATATCAAATAGATCAATATCATTAATAGTAAGTCCAGCTTGCTCTAAAAGTTTTGGAATTAATTTCGATGGTGCCAATAGAAAATCCATTGAATTAACCCCAACTGAACCATGAGTAACAATTTCAACAAGTGGCTTAATATTATTTTTTACACAATATTCTTCTGATGCAACGGCAACTAACGCTGCACCATCATTAATTTTAGATGAATTTAAAACAGATATAACCCCATCATCTCCATAAAGTGGTTTAACATTATATACTTGATTAGGCTGGAAACGGAAAGGTTCTTCGTCTTTATCAACCAAAATTTCTTTTAATCTTTTCGTAGTTTTTATAGGAATAATTTCATCATTAAATCTTCCACTATTATTAGCACTTTGCATTCTAGCATATGAGTAACAAGCATAATCATCGAGTTGTTTTTTTGTTAAATTATGTCTCGAAGATGTAATCTCTGCAATTTGAGACATTGATAAATTATTAAAAGGATCAGTTAAAGCATCTAGCGTTACAGTATCATATAATTTTACTTCTGCAAGTTTAGGAATAATTTTAGAGCGTCTTATAAAATGCGGTGCATTGGACATACTTTCCGCCCCGCCCGCAATAACTAATTGACTTCTTCCTAACTTGATACTATCATCAGCTAAATTAATTGATTTTAATCCACTACCACAAACTTTATTTACAGTAAATGTTTGTATAGTATCATTTAAACCAGACATAATAGCGGTCTGTCGGGCAGGATTTTGCCCCAGACCGCATGTTAATACTTCTCCTAATATTAATTCATTGTAATCACTATATGGTAAGTTTAATGAATTTATAATTTCTTTTGTTACAATTGTAGCAAGTTGAACAGCTGTTAAATTACTCAATACACCAAATTGTGAACCGAATGGTGTTCTTTTTGCAGCAATTATGTAATTTCTTTTATTGTTCATAAAATCCATCAATGGTGAACTAAAGCAGCAGCACCAAGTATTCCTGCATCATTTTTAAGTGCAGCAGGTATAACTTTTACGCGATCCCCAATTACTGAAAAAATTCTATCTTTAATTGTATCTTCAATTGATTTAAATAAAGTATCTCCAAAGCCAGATAATCCTCCACCTACAATTACAGTTGCAATATCTAAAACATTCATAATTGAAACTAAAGCTACGCCTAAGTAATTGCCTGTTTCTATTATAACCTTGTTAGCAAAATCATCCCCTTGATGTGCAGCTTGTGATATAATTTTGGGTGTCAAATTTTCTAAATTATTTTCACATAACTCATAGATTAAACTATTTTTATTATTTTCTAATTGTTTTTTTACTCTCGCTACAAGATAATTATTACCAACATATGATTCAACGCATCCTATATTTCCACAATTACATCTATTACCTTTATAATCTACAGTAACATGTCCTAACTCTCCTGCAGCTCCTATTTCACCGCGGAATATTTTTCTGTTAATTATAATGCCTCCTCCAACGCCCGTTCCAATAGTTAGCATAATAAAATTATTTAAATTTTTACTAGCACCATAAATTAATTCTCCAATAGCAGCCGCATTAGCGTCATTTTCAACAAAAACTGGATAATTTAAAATTCTTTCGAGTTTTTCTTTAACTGGAACTTTACCCCAACCTGGTAAATTTGGCGGATTATTAATTTCACCTTTGTCAGAAACTAAACCAGGAACACCAATACCTATACCTTCTAGTTTAATTTTATTGTCTGTTGTAATTTCTTTAACACCTTTTTCAATTTGTTCAAATACTTTATTAATACCTTCATTTGCACAGGTGTCAACAGAAATTTTTTGAACTATTTGACCTTCGGCATCTACTAAACCTAATTTTATAAAGGTTCCTCCTAAATCGATACCGAGAGTTAATTTTTGTTTACCCATTTTCATATCTCTTTATTGATTCCTGAATTTTATTTATTATTTCGTTTGCTACTTTTAAGGCTCTTAAGCCATCTTCGCCTGTAACAACTGGTGTAGTATTTTCAACAATTGATTTAATAAATAACTCAAGCTCATATTTCATAGCATTAATTTCAACTTTTGGTGATTGTTCAAAATAAACATATTTCTTTTGGTCTCCAACTCCTAACTCACCGTAACATATAGCTTCAGGATTTGCATTATTCATATCATCTTCTAAACTGATAATTTCAGAAATTCCTTGATTAAAATCAATAACAATATAAGCATCTTTTTGAAAAATTCTCATCTTTCGCATTCTTTTTTGTGATATTCTACTAGCGGTTATATTTGCAACAGCTGCATTATCAAACTCAATTCTTGCAGTTGCTATATCAATTTGTCCTGTAATAATTTCAACTCCACTAGCTTTAATATCAACAATTGGCCTTTTTATCAAAGATAAAACTAAATCAATATCATGTATCATTAGATCTAAAACTACTGATACATCTGTCCCTCTTGGATTAAAAGGTGCCAATCTTTCAGATTGTATATAAGCAGGATTAAGTTTAAAATTATTAAGAGATAATAATCCTGGATTAAATCTTTCAATATGTCCAACCTGAATTTTTAGGTTTTTAGAATTTGCCAGTTGAATTAATTCTTCTGCTTGTTCAATTGTTTCTGTAATAGGTTTTTCCAAAAATATGTGTTTTCCTTTATTAAGACAATACTTTGATACATCATAATGATATTTTGTATTCACAACAATTGATACTGCATCAACATTTTCAAGCAATTCATCCAGAGATACAAATGCCTTAACATTAAATTCTTCTTGAATTTTTTTTGCAGTATCTTCGTTTACATCATAAAAACCTACAAAATCGCAAGTTTCAATTTCTTTCAAATTTTTAATATGAAATTTACCTAAATGACCTGCTCCAATAACCCCAATTTTCAATTTATCCATTAAACCATCTCAACCATTTTTATATAATTTTTTGATATTAAAACTTTTTTAACTTCTTCTTGTTCGTTATTTTTCTTAACTTCAAGAATAATAAAATCGTCATAATTTTCAAGCATTATTCCATTAACATAACCAATTTCACTCATAAGAATTTGGTTATCCTGATCGAAATGTGGATTTGGTATTAGTCCATAATTTTCAAGCAAATAGACTAATAAATTTTGACCCTTAAGCTCGTTAAAATCGAATTTCATTTTACCCTCTGACTAATTTTATTGCTTTTTCTAAAATATTATCTACTGTTAAACCATAATTTTTGAATACAACTGCTGCTGGTGCAGATGCTCCAAACTTATCAATTCCAATAGATATTCCTTCGCAACCAACATATTTTTGCCAGCCAAATGTAACACCAGCTTCAACGGAAATTCTTTTTGTTTTATTCTTTGGTAAAACAGATTCTTTATATTCTTCCGATTGTGCTTCAAATAATTCAAAACTTGGCATACTAACCAATCTACATTTGATGTTTTGCTCTGCTAATTTTTTCTCCGCTTCAACAATTAGTTCAACTTCCGAACCGGATGCAATCAAAATTAAATCAAAATCTTTAACTTCTTCATTTAGAACATAAGCACCTTTTAACAATCCTTCTGCAGATGCATATTTATTTCTATCGATATTTAATAAATTTTGTCTTGTAAGTATAATATTTACTGGTTTTTGTTTTTCTTGTAAAGCATATTTATATGCATAAATTACTTCATTTCCATCAGAAGGTCTAATAGTAATTGTATTAGGTATAACTCTCAAAGCCATTAAATGCTCAACCGGCTGGTGTGTTGGACCGTCTTCGCCAACACCAATACTATCGTGTGTAAAAATAAACTTCGGTGATATATGAGATATAGCTGCAACTCTAATTACAGGTCTCATATAATCACTGAAAACAAAAAATGTTGAACCAAAAGAAATTAAGCCGCCATACATACAAATACCATTTACAATAGCTCCCATTGCATGCTCACGAATTCCAAAATGAAAATTTCTATTTTCATATTTGCCAGCTAAAAAACTACCAAATTCTTTCATATAAGTATTGGTCGATGGTGCTAAATCAGCAGAGCCACCTACTAAATTTGGGATATATTTAGCAATGTGATTTAATACTTTTCCTGATGCACTTCTTGTTGCTATTTTCGTATTAGCTTCAAATGGTGTAATTGTTTTCAACCATTCATCACTTATATTACCATTAAAATATTGTTCAAGTAATTTTGCAGCTTCTGGAAATTTTTCTTTGTAATCCTCGTATAGCTTAAGCCAACTTTCATAATCTTTTTTATTTTCATTTTGTACATCTTTATAAAATTCAGTAACTTCTTCTGGTATGTAAAATGTTTTATCAGTAGGGAAATTAAAAAATTCCTTAGTTAATTTTACTTCTTCTTCTCCTAAAGGTGAGCCATGAACTTCGTGAGTGTTTTTCTTATTTGGACTTCCATAACCAATAACAGTATTAACAATAACAATAACCGGCTTACCCTTGAAATTTTTTGCTTCATATAATGTATAATAAAGTTTTTCAATATCATTAACATCATCAACCTTAAGTATATGCCAACCATAGGCTTCAAATCTTTTAGTAACATCATCGCTACAAGAAAGATCTGTGTGGCCTTCGATTGTTATAGTATTATAATCATAAATAAGAACTAAATTGTCAAGTTTTAAATGACCCGCTAATGAGCAAGCCTCGTGTGAAATTCCTTCCATCAAACAACCATCACCAGCTAAAACATAAATTTTATGATCAAATATTGGATAGTTTTCTTTATTAAACCTTGCTGCTAAATGTTTTTCGGCTATTGCCATACCAACTGCATTAGCTATACCTTGCCCTAAAGGACCAGTTGTTGTTTCAACTCCGTCAGTTAAATTAAATTCTGGATGTCCAGGTGTAACACTTCCCCACTGCCTAAAGTTTTTTAAATCATCTAAGGTTACTTTGTAACCGTTCAAATGCAAAGTAGCATAAAGCAACATACTGCCATGACCTGCCGAAAGTATAAATCTATCTCTATTAATCCATTTTGAGTTTTGTGGTGTATGTTTCATAATTCTTGTAAATAATGTGTGTGCAATTGGTGCACAAGCCATTGGCATCCCTGGATGACCTGAGTTTGCTTTTTGAACTCCATCAACAGCTAATAACCGGATTGTGTTAATAGCTAAATGATCAATTTGTAACATGTTTATTCCTTATTTTTATTTATAGTTTACTAAAATAAGAATAATTTTCTTTTATTCAAAAATTTTTATATTATACGGTAAAATATTTTTAATTCCCATTATATTATCAATTTTTGATGTATTCATTGTTATAAAATTTTTTGGATAAAAATCTTTGATTTTTTTGAAGTTATTAATTTTTTCACTTAATGCTTGATGATTATCTAAACTATCGATAAATTGATAATATTCTAATTCATTACCTTTTTTGGCTATTAATGGTATTGTGCTATCTTTATATCCCCCATAAAAAAGCTCGTAATTTTGACTTTTAAAATAAACAACAGCTAAATGTTCAAGTAAAGCCTCAAGTGACAAACCATATCTTATTGAAAATAAATAATCATATGGATATAATTTAATATAATTTTGAACTTTTTGTAAATTTCTAAAATTTATCTTTTCGATTTTATAAACATAATTCTCAGCTATGAGAAAGTCAACATAATCTTGAACAGTTTCAAAGTTTACATTATAGCCATTTTCTAACAAAATATCTTTAATTCTTTTTATAGTAGTATAATTCCCAATATTTTGAGATATAATTTCAATAATTACATTTAGTAAAAAAACATCTTTAATTTGATATTTTCTAATCAAGTTTATGATAATTCTATTTTTAATAATATCAACAAGCTCAAAAGAATTAATTTTAATACAATCAAAAAAATAAATTGGTAGTCCTCCCCTTTCAATTAGTAGATTGAATTTCATTTTGTCTTTACTAACATCTTTAATTGTAAATGGATACAATTCAATATAATGGCAATTTTCAATACTTAAAGGGATAACATCAGATGTAAAGATAAATTTTATTTTATTAGTATCAAAGTGTTTAATAAAATTATTAGCATCAAAATTTAAAGTTCCAATATTATCTATTAACAAAAATATCTTTCCTTTTATATTGGAATCAAGATTTTGTTTTAAGTAATTAACAAAATTATTCATTGTAAGTAAATGATTAGCATTTAAACTTTTCAAATCTACATACAAAATATTTTCTTCATCGAAACCGCTTTTATAAATTTTTTCTGCTGTTTGATATAATAAAAATGTTTTGCCAGTAAAAGGATTACCTTTAATCAAAATTGCTTTTTCATCATTAATAAATTCTAAAATTGAATTAATATAATCATCTCTACTTATAATTTTCGATTTATCAATTTCTTTTTTTATGTATCTGAAATTTTTCATCATACTATTTATAGAATATTTTATTTAAATCTTTAATTTTCAGCCTATAACTAATTACATTTAGTGATTTTAAGAAACTTTCTAAATCTGTTGAAAGTATTTCAAATTCTATTGTGATATTATTATTCTCATCGTAGTTTGTATCAACAATATTTGTATTATATGAATTTAGTGAATGATAAACTTTACTACTATCATCAAAATTAAAAATAATTTGATAAACAAAATACTTAAATTTTTCCAGAATTTTTGCAGATTTAATTACTTGCTCAGAAGCATCATAATAAGCTTTTCCAAGTGGTCCAACGCCTAACTTTATTCCGCCAAAATACCTAATAACAACAATCCCAACATTTATTAAATTATAATGTTCAATTGCATTTAATATGCGAATACCTGCTGTTCCATTAGGTTCTCCATCATCAGAATATTTAAAATCATCAATTCCTTTAAACGCATAACAATGGTGCGTTGCATCATGATATTCTTTTTCAAGATTATTTAAAACTTCCTTGAATTCTTCAAAATTAATTGCTGGAAATAAATAAGCTATAAAACTTGAACCTTTTTCTTTCAAAATTTCTTTGTAAGTAGTATTAACTGTTTGAATTCTATCCATATCCTATAGAATATTATTTATTTACAAAAATCAAAAAAATTTATATTTATAATGCAAATATTTTATTTATCACTCGAATACATTTTATTTACTAAATTTATGTATATACAAATATTTTGGAAGCTTTTCTGAATATTAAATCTAATGTTTTCAATTATTTCTACCAATAAATATAAGCTCACTAACACAAAATTATAAAAACTAATATAAGAAAATTCTTTCATATTCTATTTTATCATTTTTCTCGTTTTGTGTTATTATATAATCTATTTTTAAATTTTTATCGATATCTCCCCACAAAATACTTTTATTGTTATGAATTAGATTTACTACTAGATTTTGATTGTAGTTTTTTATGAGAATATTCGTTTTATTTAACTGGATATTATTTAAATGGTCTATTTGTAAAATTTTATTACCACTAACTCTTCTATCATTTGGCACAATAATTTTTTCAACACTTATTCCTTGATAAACAAGATCATTAATTTCATCTATTGATTCCTTATCAACATTCAAAAATATCAAATAATTTATATTTTCAATGTTATTACTATTCAATAAATTACGTAACTCGTAAATTAAATCGTTTTGTAATTTACCATTTATGATTAAGATATTATATTTTTCTATCTTTACAAAAGAGATTAAAGATTTGTTGGATTTAATATTTTCAACACAATAGTTTGTATTTTTATCATCAAGTTTTAAATTGAAAGTTAGGAAAAATAGAACCAATAAAACACTTATTGAATAAATTTTTAATGATAATTTCTTAAATTGCAAAAAGTTATAAAATAATATTACAAGGAAATAATAAACAATAATATTCAAATAACCCCAATTATTTATCTTTACAAATGCAAATTTTACATTCGCAAGAAATTGATTTATGTAGAATAAAATATATACAAAAAAGTCTCCTGCTGTTGTTATTAAAAATATTACAGAAGCTGGCAAAAAGGAAAATATAATACTCAAAAAACCTATAGAAACTATGAGCCCAATCAACGGCACAACAAATAAATTAGCAATTATTCCTATAATGGATATTTTTCCAAAATAGATTACAACTAATGGTAATACCAAAATTTGAACAGAAATATTTAACGCCAGATATGTTAAAAGGTATTTAATAACAGGATTTTCTATTTTTAATTCATAATTCATTTTATCAAAAAGTGGTAAAAACATAGCAATAGATAAAACAGCTAAAAAAGATAACTGAAAACCCGGATTTAAAATCTCATACGGAGCAATAAAAAGAATAATGAAAAAGGCTAAAAATAAGATATTTAATAAATTAACATCTCTTTTTAGTTGATTAGAAATTAAGTAGATTATTGCCATTATCGTTGCTCTTTGAACCGATGGCCCTATTCCAGAAATCAACATAAATAATATAAGCCCTATAATCAAAAAATAATTTCTATAATTAAAGGGGATAAATGAAAAAATAATTCCTAATATTATTACAACATAACCAACATGCAAGCCAGATACAGCTAAAGTATGAATTGTGCCAGTATTAATAAAATCTTGTTTAATTTCTTTGTTCAAATCTTGCTTATATGCTAAAAAAAGTGCTTTCATCAAAGACGAACTTGCAATATTATAGTGATTATCAAAAAAGTTGAATAATTTTTTCCTAATTTCATAAACACTTTGAAAAAACCAATTATAATTACTATCAATGATTTGGAGCTTGGATACATTAAAATCACAATATAGCCCATTGGAATGATAATATAATTTTTTATTGAAGCCGTTAGGAACTATGTTGTTTTCTGGAATTTTGATTTTACCTTCACAAACAACAATATTACCAATTTTTAATTCTTGTGGTTTAAAGATGTTTAATACAACTTTTCGTTTTAGTTTAATAATTTTGTTCTTAGTAATAAATTCTTCGGAACTGATAACAACTTTTTGAAATTTGGATATTGACTTAAGCTCAAGTTCTTGGACAATACCTTTAATTTGTTTTGTATCATTAATTTCTTTAATATGCGAAAATGAATTATGGAAATAATAATATGAATAACAATATGAAATTCCTAAAATAAATATTAAAGCAGTAAAATAAGTAAATACGTAATATTTTCGTAAATACAAAATAACTGCAATTATTAATGAAATTATTGAAAAAATTAAAGCAAATAATATATTATCCCAAAAGTAACCTAAAACAGTTCCTAAACCCCAAATAAAAGAAATTGGTATAAATTTATATTTGTTAATAATTTCTAACATTAGCCTCTTGGATGATATTTGTGATGAACTTTTATTAAATAATCATTTGAAATATGAGTATAAATTTGCGTAGTGGATATATCCGCATGCCCTAACATTTCCTGCACGGCTCTAAGGTCTGCTCCTCCTTCCAATAAGTGTGTAGCAAAAGTGTGCCTAAATGTATGTGGATGAACATTTTTTTTAATGTTTGCTTTTACAGCATAGTTATGTATTATTTTCCATACACCCATACGGGATAATTTTTTGCCTTTGCTATTCAGGAATATTATATTATAACTATGAGATTTTGATATTAAAGATCGCGATTCATTAAAATATCTATTAAGCCAATTTATAGCACTACTTCCAACAGGGACAATTCTTTCTTTACTACCTTTTCCAAAAACTCGAATAATCTCATCATTCAAATAAATATCATTAGTTTTTAAATTAATTAACTCCGAAATTCGCAGACCAGATGAATAAAGTAATTCCAGCATTGCCCTATCTCTTATTCCGAGAACAGATTCATCTATACAGTTAAATATTTTTTCTACTTCTTCCAAAGATAAAACAGTAGGAATATCTCTTTTTAATTTAGGTCCTTCGATTTTATCCATTGGATTTTGCAAAATGTAGTTATTTGCTTCAAGATAATTAAAAAAACCTCTTAAAGATGATAAATACCGAGCGAAAGATGTTGTTTTTTGTTTATTTTCTCTTATCCGTGATAAATTTATTTTTATTAAATCTGTAGTTACATTTGATAATTCAAAAATTTTATTTTCAATTAAAAACTCTTTGAATTGAAAAAGGTCATTCTGGTATGCTTCAATTGTGTTATCAGAGAGATTTCTTTCTAATTTAAGAATATTCAAATATTCAAATAAAAATAAATCGAAAAAATCTTTATTTTTCATGATTGATTTGTGTTTTTTAAGAATTCATCTTGTTTTGGATATTCAATTCGTTTATGGTTTTGTCCCATCAAACAAGATAAGAAAACTTCTTTAATAATTTTTAAATCTGAAAATGTGATCGGAGATTCATCTAACTGTCCATCTTCAATTCTATTTTTAAAGACATTTTCAACAACATTTTTAATCTTTTCATCATTTTTTTCTTTTAATGATCTAACAATTGATTCGCAAGCATCAGCAAGCATCAAAATAGCGGTTTCTTTAGTATTAGGTTTTGGTCCTTTGTATCTAAAATCATTTTCATCGATGTATTTATCTGGATACATAGTTTTTGCTTTTTCATAGAAAAATTTCATAACCATAGTTCCATGATGCATAGGGATAAAATCAATTATTGATTTAGGTAGATTTAAAGTTTCTGCTTTTTTTATACCTTCTTCCACATGTGCACGAATAATTTTAACGCTATCATAAGGATTTAATTCATCATGAATATTTTCTTGAGTTATTTGATTTTCAATAAAATAATGCGGAGTTAAAGTTTTACCAATATCATGATATAAAGCACCAACTTTAGCTAATAATGGATTTGCCCCAATTTTTTCTGCGGCAAGCTCAACCATAGAACTTAAAACAAGAGAGTGCATAAAAGTGCCTGGAGCATCTGTCTGCAATTCTTTTAACCCTGGATTTGTAAAATCACTTAATTCTAAATATGTTAAATCTGTTGTTATATTGAAAGATTTTTCAAAAAATATTGTTAAACCATAGGTTAATATCGGACTTAAAAGTGAGTTGGTAAATGCATAAATCAAGTTTGATAAATAAAGGTTAAATATCTCTCCTTTTTGAAGATAGATTGCAGTAATAGATACAAAATAACCAATAAAAATAAAAATAAAAGATCTGAAAATTTGTCTTCTATTGGTTATATTTCTTACAGTATAAACACTTAAAGCACCAGTAAAAATAGAAACAACTACAAAACTATAATCATTTCCTCTCAAGGCACCCTGTATTAAAGAAATAATCACAGTTGAATAGAATCCCATTCTGGAATCAAACAAAATTGTAATCAACATTGAGGCAACAGGAATAAAAATAAGATATTTGTAAGAATTTGAAATCTTAAGCTGAGTAATAAAATTTGTTTGTAATGAAATCAACAGAATAATTATCGAAATCATTAATAAGAGTAAATTACTATTGAAAATTTTCTTTCTGAATATAAATATGTAAATAGAATATATTGTCAAAATTGATAAAATGATAAGAAAATTACCGATAAAAACCTTTAAATTATCTGTAAATGTTGAAGATAAATTTTTTGCAATTCTGTAGGATATTATTTTTTGTTTGATTTCTGGAGTAATTCTTTCATGTTTAGATACAATTTTTTCTTTTTCTAAAACGATACCAATATTACGTGATATTTTAGATATTGAAATTTCTTGCTCATATTTTGTCAAATCATCATTATAAATAAGATTAGGTCTAATAAAAAAGTCATAAACATCTAATATAGCGACAATTAAATCTGGTTGATTAGAGTAAACCTTAACTAAATAATCATAAAATTCAGATTTTAATATATTTATATCTTTAACATCTTTAATCGGGACAATTTCTTCATATTTGTTTTTGTTTATTATTATAGTATCGTTTGAAATATCCTGGATAAGTAAATTTATAATCAGAGTATTCTTTCTTTTTTCAATTTCATTCAATAATAGATTATAAATACGTTTTTGTATGGCTTGATTTTGTTTTTTAATAATATTAATATTCAATTTGGAAGCTATATTGGAATTTTTAAATTCATCAAAACTGTTAAAAAAAAGTTGTAAGGTATCCTTTAATTCATTTGTGTTAATTTTCACTAAATCAAATATAGGAAATACTTTATTCTTAGCGCGTTCAACCTCATCTTTATAGACAATTTCATCTTTTAATATAGGAAATGTTAAATCGGAAATAATATCGTCTTCTAACCAAATACTACCTACTTCGATATCACTACCTAATTCATTTGTCTTGAGATTTAATAATGCTAACAAAATACTTAAAGTTATTAATATTAAGAGTTTAATTCTCAATAAGTTACTATTATTAATAAGATCTTTTAATTTACCCATCTTGCAAAAAATTATTTTTTTTATTCTGTATTATACTTAAAAAGATTTTTATATAAAATTAAAAATGTTAATAAAGAAACAGAAATTAACGATATGCCAATATTTATTTTTATTAATAAAACATAACCAATACCAAAAAGTAGCGAATAAATAAAAATAATTGTCAATACCCAATTAGTAAAATTATGCAAAATTGTTGAATTGTTTTTTAAATCACTATTTAAGTTAGCAATAGGTTTCCAAAATGTAGGATCTGGTTTAACTTTGCGATAAAATTTAGAAAGTAGCTCTGTATTTTCTGGTTTAGTTAGCAATGTTACTAATATCCATACAAAAGTAGTAATACTTACAGTAATTATTATCATATATGCAAAATCTTTTGGATTATTTTCATTAAAACCAAAGCCATATTGAAGAGTTAAAGATATAATAAAAGCTGTTAGCATAGCGGATATTTCACTCCAAGCATTAACTCTCCACCAATACCACCTTAAAATATAAACTAATCCTGTTCCTGCTCCAATAGACATTAACAATTTCCAAGCACCTGCAATTGAATCAAAATAATATGTAACAACACAAGAAAATATCATCATAACTACAGTTATTATTTGTGATAATTTGACATAGTGATTTTGATATTTATCAGGTTTAATTTTTTTATATACGTCGTTAATCAAATAACTTGTTCCCCAATTTAGTTGTGTCGCAATTGTTGACATGTAAGCCGCTAAAAATCCAGCAAGCATAACGCCTCTTAAATATGCTGGCAAGTCATCTATCATAACACGAATATAACCAGATTCAGGATCTTTTATAAACCAATCAGCATTATAATATCTAACGACAGCAATTAAAGCGACAATTATCCAAGGCCAGGGCCTTAATATATAATGCGCTACATTAAACCAAAGTGTTGCAAGAATTGAATGTTTTTCATCTTTTGCGGAAAATATTCTTTGAGCAATGTAGCCTCCTCCGCCAGGCTCGGCTCCGGGATACCAACTAGCCCACCAATTTATTGCAATATACACAAAGAAAGTTAAAAATGGCATCCATGCAGAATTTAAATCGGGGAAAAAACTTAAATAATCATTTTGTGTTGAATTTTGAATTACTTGAAGTTTATTGATAACTGCCGACATCCCGCCTTCATTTTGTACAGAAAATACAGCTAATAAAATTACCATTGTCATAATTAGTGCAAATTGGAATAAATCAGTCCACAAAACACCCCATAAACCCGATAAAGCTGTAATAGATGTTGTAATTAGCATTATTCCAAAAGTAATTAGTAAAGCCTCCATTTTTCCAATACCTAAAACCATAGATAATATTTTAACCATAGCTAAATTAACCCAACCCATAATAATCAAATTAATTGGAATAGATAAATAAATAGCTCTAAAATATCTTAAAAATTTTGCAGGAGTTCCGGAGTACCTAAGTTCAACAAATTCAACATCTGTTATAACTTCGGAACGTCGCCAGAGCTTTGCAAAGAAATAAACTGTTAAAATACCGCTAAATAAAAAGCTCCACCAAATCCAGTTGCCAGCAATTCCATTTTTAGCTACAATACCAGTTACAACAAGTGGAGTATCGGCCGCAAATGTAGTTGCTACCATTGATGTTCCAGCAAGCCACCAGGTAACCGAACGACCAGAAACAAAAAAGTCATCTACGCTTTTGGTAGCTTTTTTTCTCAAATATAATGCAATAGATAAATTAAATAGTAAATAAATAACTATTACTATGATATCAATTATTGATATTAGCATTTTATTTTTAATTCCTTAAATATTTCGACTTAAAAAAATTAACAGTTCAATTCTAAAAGATAATTAAAAAATAATTATTATAAAATTGGAAATTAAATTCTTTTGAAATTTTGGGAATCACAAATAGCAAGCTATCAATTCTATAATTATTTTATAAAATAATGGATTTACTTTATCAACTCACTCAATTCCTTTTGATATTTTTCTTCAATATTTTCCAGTATTTCTGATAGCTCAGTCCAATTTATAAATAAATTATCATATTTTTCTTTGAGTTCAAGTAGTTCTTGATTGGCATTTAAGATTTTGTTGTGGTCATTATAATTTTCAGGATTGGCTAAAAAATTTTCTATTTGATTAATTTTTTCTTCAATAATTTGAATTTCTTTTTCAATTTTTTCATATTTTTCTTGATACTCTTTTTTTTCACGATATTTCTTTTGTCTAATTTCAGCTTCAATTCTTTTAATATCTTTTTTATTCAAAATATTATCATCTTTTGAAATTTTTTCTTTTTGAGTTTGAGTTTCAAGTTTATTTTGTTGTCTTTTTTCTAAATAATAATCAATACCACCAACAAATAGTTTTGCATTATGATCTCTAAGTTCTAATACTTTATTTGCAATAGGCCTTAAAAAATCTACATCGTGTGAAACAATTAAAACAGCTCCGCTAAAATCTATTAAAGCCTCTTGTAAAACTCTTTTGCTATTAACATCAAGGTGGTTGGTTGGCTCATCCAATATAATTAAATTTGCACTTGAAAGAAGCATTTTGCATAGTGCTAACCTATTTTTTTCTCCTCCCGAAAGAACTTTAACTTTCTTTTCTATATCATCGTCGCTAAAAAGAAAAGACCCGAGAAGAGTTCTAATTGCTGTTAAATTTAAGTCAACTCCACTAAAATAGATATTATCAAAAACTGTTTGTTCTGCATCTAGATACTCTGTTACATCCTGAGAAAAATAAGAAATTTCTGTCAACTCAGATTTTATAATTCGTCCACTTGTGATATCTGTAGAATTAGTAAGAATTTTTGTAAGAGTTGACTTTCCTGCTCCATTTGGACCTACAACAGCAATTTTATCATTTTTTTCAATTGTAAAATTGATATCTTTAAAAACTAAAACATCATCATAAAATTTAGTAACATTTTCAAGCGAGATGAGAACTTTCGGAATTCTATCTGGTGGTGGAAATTTTATTTTTATATGATTTTCATAATCTGGTAATTCAATAAGTTCTATTTTTTCTAGTTGTTTTATTCTACTTTGAACTTGTTTAGCTTTAGTTGCTTTGTATCTAAATCTATCAATAAATTTTTTTGTATCTTCAATCTTTTTTTGCTGAAGTTCGTATTGTTTATAAAGCTGTTCATCTCTTTCTTTTTTAAAGTTTAAATATTGATTATAAGTTCCATTAAAGAAACTCATTTTATTAGCAAATATTTCAAGCGTTCTATTAGTAACAGAGTTTACAAAGTAAATATCGTGAGAAATGACTATCAAAGCACCATTATAAGATTTCAAGAAATCAATTAACCATTGTAAAGTATCAATATCAAGATGATTTGTAGGTTCATCAAATAGTATTATATCGTTATAAGAAGAAAGAATTTTAGCGAGTTCAATTCTCATTTGCCAGCCACCGGAAAACTCATCAACGGTTCTTGTAAAATCTTTTTCATTAAAACCTAAACCTATTAAGATTTTTTCTATATCTGCTTTGATTTTTTCTTCATTGTAAAATTCTAATTGATTATGAATTTCACCCAAGGCTTCGATTATTTCTAACCTTTCATATTCGTCAGTTGTTTCATTCAGTAAATTATTTAAATCTACTTCTTTTGTTTTTAAATAATTTAATGTTTGATGTGAATTAAAAACCTCGTTGAAAAGAGTATTTTGAGAATGATTGATAAATTCCTGCGGTAAATAACCTATAGCAAGATTTTTTCTTTTATGAACTTTACCAGTTTCAGGCTGAATTTCTCCTAACAAAACTTTCAAAAAAGTTGATTTCCCTGCTCCATTTGAGCCAACAAGTGCTATCTTATCATTTTTATTAATTTTTAAATTGACATTCTGAAAAAGATATTTACCACCAAATTGAACAGAAAGATCTATTATATCAATCATAAAAACAACCTCATTTAATAACAGCTATTTTAGTGCTTGATACATTATTATTAATATCACTTGCAAATATCAAATATATACCTGAACTTAATTTTTTTCCATTAGCGTCCTTGCCATCCCATATGTATCTACCGGAATTGATATTATTAATTTCTCTGATAAGTTCCATTGATGTGTTGAAAATTTTAATAGTTGAGTTTGATGTTAACCCGTCAATTATAACACTATTATGTTTTTCATAATTAAAAGGATTTGGAAAAACTTTTAACGCAAAATTATCTTCGGATTTCGTATATGGAGTTTGAACACTAAATATTCCATTTGTTGTTGAAATGTAAATTATTCCTTTTTTTTCATCTAAAGCAATGGAAAGTATATTATTTGATGTTAATGGACTGTTTTCTGTAGTAAAGTTATAAATTATATCATAACCATCTGGACTTAATAAAAATAACCCACCTGTTTTTGTTGCAACCCATTTTCTGTTTGCATTATCAACAATAATTTGATTAATTGACTGATTTCTCATTCCCCAAACTTTTCTAATACTATTTTTCGGATTATTTATATTAGAAATTATATTTATTCCAGCAGTTGTTCCAACCCAAAGTTCAAGATTATTATCCATTGCAATAGATGTAACATAATTAGAATTCAATCCATCAGTTGTAGTTATATTTATATTGATATCATCATTTGTATTATCATAAGTATCATTTTCGTTAAAAAGTATCAATCCGTTATTATTAGTGCCAATCCATTTATTCCTATACAAATCTATGTATAAAGTATTAAATTCAGTTAGTGAAGGAAAATTATTCATTGGAAACATATAAAAACGATTTTTAACTTCTACTCCAAGTTGAATTCTATTAAGTGAAAGATAAGATAAAAACCAGATATTATTTTTGTTATCCTGTTTGATATCACTAATTACAAAGAAATTTGTATCTATATCAATTCCCTTAAATGGAGTATTTCTTGTTGTATAATCTTTAACAAAAATAAGAGAATCGTTCTTTAAATGATATTTTCTTGCGCCATACCCCCATCTTGCAATATAAATTGTATCTTGTAATGTAGGATATATTCGATGTGTTGTATTTAACAAAACATTTTGCCAATTATTGGATAATGTATTATAATAATAAAAACCAGAGCTGTAATCATATGTTTTATTAGTTACCCACAAAATATTATTAGCAAAACTTAAATTCCCACTAGATATATCATATGGAGTATTTACATTTATAGAATTTTGAGAAAATAAATTAA
Organism: Ignavibacteriales bacterium; assembly: GCA_035361425.1. Lineage (GTDB taxonomy): Bacteria > Bacteroidota > Ignavibacteria > Ignavibacteriales > DAOSCP01 > DAOSCP01. The sequence goes on from DAOSCP010000006.1 coordinate 92,114, forward strand.
TAATTTTGTAATTATCAACAAACCAAAGCGAATCTCCAACTAAAACTGGAAAATTTACTATTTCGTTATAGGTTGATTTTTTTAGTTCTTTATCAACAATCATTACTCTTAAATCTTTTAAGACAATTAATTTATTGTTTAATTTAATATCCTTAACTTGAGTTTCAAACAAATACAAAGAATCATTAGAAAATGTATAAAGATTATTATCGGCAAGGATAAAAAGATTATTATTAAAAATTTCAATTTTTTTAATTGATGAAACACTTAAATTTGCAAAAGTTACTTGCTCCCACGAAGATTTTATATTCAAATATTTTGAATTTTGTTTTTGTCGAACCAATCCGTTTTTATAAGCTATATACATTAACTCATTATATTTCAATATATTAATTAAATCGGAATTATTATCAAATGGAAATTGAGTGTAAGTATCAAGAATTTTAAGAGATTTGAAATCAAAAATTACAATACCAAAATTAGTTATTACATAAATAGTATCATTGACAATACTAAAGCTTTGAATAGATTTATTTAAATAATCCGATTTTTGTATATCATAATTCGTAATAACAGTTTTTGTTTTTAAATCATAAACATCGATAATACCTTCTGAATAACCCAGTAATAATTTATCTTGATAATATTTAATTGCAGTAAAATTATTACCCTTTAATCCGTTGATTTTGCTAATAATTTGAATATCTTTTATATTAGGATCTATTGAAAATAACGAGTTATTATTTATGTAAAATGCATAATTATTACTTCCTTCGGCAGCAATAAAGTTGCTAAATGAAGGATAAAACTGCCATAGATTTATTTGAGCGAATAAATTAGTAAAGAAAAGAAATAAAAAAATGTATTTTTTCATTATAAAGCCTTAAAGAGATTCACCATTTCAATAGCAGATAAAGCAGCATCCCAACCTTTATTACCTGCTTTTGTTCCAGCTCTTTCTATTGCTTGTTCAATATTATCTGTTGTTAATACGCCAAAAATAATTGGTGTTTCAGTTTCTAAAGATGTATGAGCTATTCCTTTGCTTACTTCAGCAGCAACATAATCAAAATGTGGAGTAGCACCTCTAATTACAGCCCCTACACATATTATTGCATCATATTTTTTTGTTTTTGCTAATTTTTTAGCAGTTAATGGAATTTCAAAAGAACCTGGAACTTTTACAATAGTAATTTTATCTTTTGTACCATTGTGTCTAATAATACAGTCAATAGCTCCTTCTACAAGTTTATTTGAAATAAAATCATTAAATCTTGCTGCTACAATAGCAAAATTTAAACCTTCTGCGTTTAATTTACCTTCAATTGTATTCATTTTAGACCTCATATTTTTTGATAATAATTTATAATATTTTCATAGTTTTTTTCTGTAATATAAAAGTTACCAAAGTTTATCTCATCTTTCTTATTGCCCCCATGAAAATCTGAACCTCCAGTAGCAATTAAATAATAGTTTTCAGCTAAATAATAATAATGATGCGTAATATGAGAGTTATGTGATGGATGAATAAATTCGAAACCATCTATTTGAGAATCAATAAGATATTTTATGTAATCTTCTTTCATTCTATTTGGATGAGCCAATATTGCAATCCCACCTGAATTGTGAATATAATCAATTGCAACTTTAGGAGAAACGTGAACTCTTGGCTCATATGCATAACAGTGCATACCAAGGTGTTTATTAAAAGCTTCGGTAATATCTTTCACATATCCTTTTTTCAACATAATGTTTGCAATATGCGGACGGCCCAAAGTTTTGGATACATTATTTTCTAAAACATCCTCAAAAGTAACATTAATTCCATTTTTTTGTAATTTTTTTGTAATTTTTTTTATTCTTTCAACTCTTTCTTTTGATATATATTCTAAGAAATTGATTAATTCTTCATTGTGCAAATCGATAAAATAACCTAAAATATGCATTTCCTCGCCTTCGTAATCTGTGCTTATTTCTAAACCAGGAATGATTTCAATATTCAATTTTTTTGCATAATCAATAACATCTGTTTTTAAATAGGCATCAACTGTATCATGATCAGTTATACTAATAATGCTTAAATCATTTTGCTTAGCCAAATCTATTATTTGAAATGGGCTATAAAAACCATCCGAAAAGGTTGTGTGAATGTGTAAATCAATTTTTTTCATTTCCTAATTTTCCTATATTTAAACTTTTAATTTAAGATTATTATCATTATTTTACAAATTATTTATTGGAGTAATTCTATGAAAGAAATTGAAGTTAAAATCTTAGAAGTTAATGTCACAAATCTGGAAAAAAAATTATTTAGTTTAAATGCCAATCTTGTTTTTTCTGATGTTTTAGAAGCAGTTTATTTTAACCTACCTTCAAATTTTCCAAACGCCCAAAATATGACTATTAGAATCCGAAAAGAAGGTAATATCAATGTGCTAACCCTGAAAACAGCTAAAGAACAAGTTGATAATATAAAAATCCGTGAAGAAATTGAAACAGAATTTGAAAATTTTGAAAATTTATATAAAATACTAACAACACTAGGTTTAACTGAAAGATTACATATTAAAAAGTATCGTAAAATTTATGAATTAAATAATGAAGTTAAATTTATGATTGATATTCATTTAGATGATTTATCTTATATACCGCCACTACTGGAAATTGAAGTTAAAGATGTTTCTTTGATAGAAAAGTATGTTCAATTATTAGATTTTAATATGGAACAATGCTGTAATTTTAATGTGTTTGAGTTAATTAATTATTACTCTACAAAAATACATAAAGAGAAGGATATTTAGAAAATATGTAAGTTGGTAAATTTAGCTACCAGAAATAAAGCTAAAATTATTGCAATTGAAATTTTTATTATTATTTTTATTACTTTACTTACTATCAAAAAGGATATACCCAAAAGTATTAACACTACTGGCCAAAATTTACCAATATTTGATAAATCATTTTGTATAAATCCTAAATTATAAAGTAATATTAAAATACCACTTACTAAAAAGAACGTTGCAAAAGGAATATTTCTCATATTAGACCTTTAACAATAATATTAATCCAAGTATAATTAAAATTATCGGTATGAAAAGACTAAAATCAACATCAAAATAATTAAAGGCTAAAATTGTGCTACCTAAAAGAATAAGAAAAATACCAAATTTAGAATTTCTTTCTGACTTTTTTATTTCTTGATTATCAGTTACAACTGTATTTGTTTCTTCTACTGGTTCAACGACAATTTCATTTTCATTACTTTGATTAGATTTTTTTGAGTTATTTTGTTCATCACTTTTCTTTAGTTCAAAATCATATGGTAAAATTAACCATAATGCTATATACAAAATTAATGTAATACCAAAGTTCAATGATAAAACTACAAAAATAACTCTAATGATGTTAGGATCAAAATTAAAGAATTCACCTAAACCACCGCAAACACCAGCAATTTTTTTATTTTTAGATGATTTAAATAAAGTTTGCATAACCAATTCCTATTTTTATTAATTATGACAGGGCATAGGAACAAATTGTTACAATTATTAATTAGAAATTTCATTATCATATGGTAAAACAAACCACATTGCTATATATAGAATGATAAAGAATCCGTAGAAAAATGCGCCGACAAAAAATATAATTCTGAGTAAATTTACATCAAAATTAAAATATTCTGCTAATCCTCCACAAACACCAGCAATTTTTTTATTTGATGATGAACGGTATAATTTTTTCATAAGTTTTCCTGAATTGTTTATTACAAATATAATAAAAATTGAATCCTATCCCAAGAAGTTATGAATATGATTTTGTATAATAAAATCGGTCGTCCTAAAAAATTTCCCAAATTAGTTTGGGATATATTCGACGACCGATTTCTTTTTAATTATTTTTCAGCTTTGAGCATTTATTATTTGAAAATGCCAAAATACTCAATAAGATTAAGCTTTGATTCTTTCGCCTTTTTCTTCAGTAATAAATAGCCAGCCTACAACTTTACCAATATCAATTGTTTGGAAATTATTCCAGAAATCTTTTGTAAATACAAATGTTGAACTTGTATCATTTGTAGGAATACTTTCAGCTTGAGCAATGATAGTTTTAATTCTTTCTATCCAAACTCTCATATTTTCAACTCTTAAATCTATCCATCCTTGATAAGCCCAGGAATTGATATTTTCAGGTGTAATATCCAATTCGTTTTGCCCTCTAAACGGTGGAATTTTAATTTCATTACCACGAATTAGGCTTTCACCATCCGGTAGTAAAATAGGAATTCCAACTGAAACTGCCTGGGATACAATTTTTTCATTATTTTTAAGAAATTCGGTAATTTTTTTGCTAAGAACTTCAGGTGAATTATTAATGATATTTTCCATATTTGAGAAAACTTTTTTAAGTAAATAAATTTCAAAAAGTAATTTAGAAAGTCTTGGTGGTCCAAGCATTTCAAAAGCAACACTATCGATATCATTAATTTTTTCAAGTTCTTTGAGTTTTTTAACAGCCATATGTTGCATAAAGCCAGCTCGATAAGTTGGATTAAGTGTAGCAATATCTAAAGCATTAATAACATCATGCCCTGTATTACGGCCCTTTATTTCATTGACAATGATATCTGCAATCTCTTCTGGAGTTACAAACTCCATTTGCCCTTGAAGTGTTATAGCTTCAAATTCACCTCTTGAAAACAAGCCATTTTCTCCAGTATCAATAAAAACATTTTTCAAAGTTTCATCTTTAGCTGGAAATTTTTCATCAGGAATAAGCTGTAATTTATTCTCTAATTTAATAGCATTATCAAAGTTAACATCTAGTAATTGGATAGGTTTCCCTCTTTTTTTAATTTCCCCGAATTCAATTCTTTTCCATGCAATAGCAGCAGTTGGTTTAATTTCTTTTGTAATAGCACCGGGCGTTCTTCCCATTAAAAATAATAATAATGTATGGGCGCCCCCAATAGCAGATTTACTTAATAGAACACGAGAAGGTTTTTCCTCACTATGAGTATAAGGAATATTTAACCCCATACCGCCAGTTCCAGATGTACCAATTTTAAAATACAAACCAGTATTAACTGCATTCATAGCTGAATATAAGATTTGAATATGCCTGATTAACTGTGGAGTATACATTGTACAAAGTAATTTTTCGGTAAGTTGAGCTAATTCATCATAATCTTTTTTTACTCCAAGAACATTTTTAATTTCACGATAAGTAGAATATACATCCTGATAAGCAATAGCCGTAGCAGTATTAATACAATCGATAATAATATCAGGATTATAAGTTGTAATTATTTTGTAAAGAGCAGAGTTCTCTAAAATATCTTCATCTAAATCATCCATAATATCGTGAATTAGTTTAGCACGAGAAACAGGATCTTTTAATAACTCACTTCTGTCTGAATCTTTAAATTCTTCTCTTACAAAAATGTTACCCCACCAGCCTTTAAAATATCCTTTAGGCAATTCTGGAAAATGCTCACGATAAGTTTTAAGAGCTTCATCAACTTCATGCTTAAAAAGAGATGTAATAATTACTTCTTTGGGCTGTTCTTTTACAATATGCTTTACAACTGCACTACCAACCAGCCCATAACCTCCCAAAACGAGAACTGTTTTGTTTTTAATATCCATAATACCACCAATTAATAAGTTAATTTGATGGTTTTAAATTAAAAAAAAAATAATACAAAAAAAATTAATTTAATATCGGTTTTGAAATTAAAAAAGTAGTTGATTTTTTTTTCAACTACTTTTTTATATTGAATAATTCTATGATAAAATTTTATAAAGTCATCTTAAATTTTATATAATTTTACCATATTTTCCATACTATTAGCTAATTTATTGATGTCTTCAGTACCAGATAAAATATTGTTTACTGCACCCAAAGTTTCTTTTAATGAAGAATTAATTTCAGCAAAATTATTGACTATAATTTCATTATTATCTTTACTTTGCAATAAATGCTCCTGTATTTTTCTAAAATTATCTAATAATAAAATTATGTTGTTTTTCTATTTTTTTGAAGTTTTCACCAAAATTATTTGTCATAGTATAAGTTTTATTAGCCTGGTTTACACTATCTTTAATTTGTTCCACAGTTGTAAAGTCTTTTGATTTGAATATTTTTAATCATTTCAGCAATTTCTTTTGTAGCTTTACCTGTTCTTTCGGCTAATTTTCTCACCTCATCTGCAACAACAACAAAACCTCTTCCTTGTTCGCCAGCAAGGGCAGCTTCAATTGCAGCATTGAGAGCAAATAAATTTGTTTGATCAGCAATTTCATCGATAGTGGTGATAATACTTGTAATCATTTCAGCATCTTTTGATAAATTTGTAATATTATTTGAAATACAAGATATATTATTCACTAAATTTTCAAGCGTAATTAAACTATCATTTAACATTACCATATTTTCTTTTATATTATTTTCAACTTGCGAAAAAATATCTGTAGTTTTATTATTATCACTGGTAATGTTAGATATCAAGTTATAATTTGTATTGTTAAAATCTTGTATTGTTTTATTGATAAAATCTAAATGTTCAAATACTTCGTTAATTACTTTGCTTATTTGTTGCGAAGTTGTTGCAAATTCATTGGTATATGATGAAATTGAAAAAGAAGCGTTTGTTATACTACTTATCGGTTTTGTTAATATTTCCATCAGTTTATTGATATTTTGAACTAATATATTATAATTACCTTTATATTTGTTGGTATCAATTCTTTGTGTCAAATCATTATTGGAAACAAATAAAATGATTTGATTTTAGTTATTGACTAAATTATTAAGAGTTTGTATAAACTCGTTAAATGTTTCTGTTATGATATGTTGTTTTCCAGGATAATTTTTTATTTCAACTCCCAAATTTCCATTTTTTATATTTTCGAGTGTATCGAGTAAGGATTTTATTGTTCCTATATGTAAATTAGAAATATCATTAATTCTATCAACTAACTTCTTATACTCATTATTGTATTTAGCAGAATTTAGTTCGTAATCCCAATCCCCTTGTTTTTGTTGTTGTTCGTAATTTCCAATATCAGTAGTTATGCCGACAATTGTTTCTTTAACTTTTATAAAACTCTTTTCTAACTCACCAATTTCATTTTTACTAGTAATTTTATAATCAGGGGAAATACCATTTGAGATATCAATGGCTAACTTTTTCAATTATTGATTGGTTTGGTAACAATTCTACCTATAGTAAATGATACAATATATGATATTTCTAATACAATTATTGTGGATACAATGATAAAAATAAAACGAATTTTATTTAATTCTGCAAAAACTTTGCTTTTTAGAACAACAACATAAAATTTCCATTCTTCATTACCTGTAATAGTAAAAGGATATTGTTTAACTATATAATCACTTTCCGATAAATTTGATAAATAAGAATTTACATCAGTCAAATTCAAATTTTCATGATGATGACCGATTATTTTATTATCTTGACTGGTTATGAATACAAAACCATTTTCATATGGTTTAATTTTACTTAAAACATCTTTTATATAATCTAATGTTAAATCTATTCCAATGATACCTTGAAATTTATTATTTTTCATAATTGAAACGGTAACTGAAGTAATAGGTTCTGCAATCATCCAGACACAAATATATTCTGGATTATCATCAAAAATAGTTTCAACCATTTTATCGATTTTTAATCTATCATCTTTTTTGTTAAATCATAATCTTTTATAATTGATGAAACTGGTAATAGTTGATTTAACGCTTTCTCTAATTTTTTTGCAATTTCCGTGCTTTCACTTTTTGAAATATTTTGCAATTCTATTTGAACATTATTTTTTATGGCATTTTCGAATATATTAAAAATTATTATTGTTCCAATAAAATATATTATAATAAAAGAAATTATTACATTTAATATTATTTTACCTGAAATAGAATTTTTATAAATTAACTCCTTATTTTTTTTGAGAAATATACTTTATTTTTATTATAATTTAAAATTTTTTTCTTGTCAATGTTATATTTTTTTATATACATCATACCTATATTGTCATTTTTCTTTCATTTACAAATTTTCCGAAAATAATAGACCAATATTCTTGTCGAATTTAACCATCACTTAACATTTAATTTACAATTCCGTAATTATCAAATATTAATTTGAAAGCAACAATTGGATATTTTATGCAAATAGATATTAAAAACTTAATAGGCAAATATACCAATACCAAATATCCAATTTGGTTTATATCGTTTATTGCTTTATTATTAGACAAAATATTAAGAATAAAAGAAATTAATTCTTTTTTAGCAAAGAATTCTGATAAATACAATATTGATTTTATTGATGAAGTTTTTGATTATTTGAATTTTTCATTTACTATTCTTAATAGTGATTTTGCAAGAATTCCATCTGAAGGGCGTCTAATAGTTGTTGCTAATCATCCTCTCGGCGGAATGGATGGATTGGCTATTCTCAAACTAATTAATTCTGTTAGAAAAGATGTAAAAATTGTGGCAAATAGTACTTTAAGTGTAATTGAAAATATAAAGGATTTAATTATCCCCTTTACATTAGATAGTAAAATTCCTCAAAAAGAAAGCATCCAGATGATTGCGAATGCACTTCAAAATGAAGAATGTGTTATATTTTTCCCGGCCGGTGAAGTATCAAGATTAAAATATTGGACGATTAAAGATAAAAAATGGAATAAAGGTCCTGTTTATTTTGCTAAAAAGTATAATGTACCAATACTTCCTATTCATATAAAAGGGAAAAATTCTATTTTATTTTATCTCATTGGTATTTTTAGTAAATTTCTTTCTATGTTAATGCTACCAAGAGAGTTATTTTATCAAAAGAATAAATTAATTCATTTTACAGTAGGCAATTATATTCCAGCTAAGAATTTAGGAAATTTTGATAACTCATTAACTTCCAACCTACTAAGAAAACATGTTTATAAAATAGCAAAAAATAAAAAAGGCATCTTCAAAACAGAAAATAATATTATACATCCAATTGATAAAAAAATTCTTTTGGAAGAAATTAAGAAATGTGAAACATTATATCAAACTGATGATGGCAAAAAAGTTATTATAACAGATTTTTTAACTACACCTAATTTAATTACTGAAATAGCAAGATTAAGAGAAATTACCTTTAGATTAGTTGGCGAAGGTACTGGCAATAAAAAAGATACAGACAAATATGATAAATATTATAAACACATTATTCTTTGGGATAATAATGAACTTGAAATAATTGGTTCATATAGAATTGGTATCGGTAAAGATATATACGAGAAATATAGCATAGATGGTTTTTATACTTCTACATTATTTTCTTATTCAAATGAATTTTTAGAATTTTTACCTTACTCTGTTGAACTAGGAAGGAGTTTTATACAAAAGAAATATTGGAATTCATTTGCTCTTGAGTATTTATGGCGTGGAATGGGATGTTATTTTGCTAAATCTCAGGATATAAGATATCTGTTTGGTGTTGTAAGTATTAGTAATATGTATCCCGATGATGCAAAAAAATTATTAGTTTATTATTATAAAAAATGGTACGGCAAAGAATTAGGTGTTAACTCTAATAATCCTTTCATACTTTCTGAAAAAGATAATCATTATCTTTCTGTAATATTTAATTCTGAAGATATTAAAAATGATTATTTAACATTAAAACAAACTCTTAAAAATTATGGTGTTAGCATTCCTACATTGTACAAAAATTATGTTGAATTATGTTATAAAGAAGGAGTTCATTTTCTAAATTTTGGAATTGACGAAGATTTTGGCAATTGTATAGATGGCTTTATAATGTTAGATTTGCATTATATTACAGAAGATAAAAAGAAAAGATATTTCACTTTAGCACAAGAAACAGAAGTTTCATAGCTACTCCCATAAAAAAGCCCTCTTGCAAATTTTTTGCGGAGGGCGATTTTTATTTTTTTCTATCAAGTTCTTCAATTACTTTTTTAATAGCTTCTGGATAAATTTTCCACTCGCATTCTTCCAAAACTCTTTTTTGTAAAGTTTCAGGTGTATCATTTTCTAAAACAGGTATTGATTTTTGTAATATTATTGGCCCTGCATCAACTTCATCAGTAACAAAGTGAACAGTTGCCCCAGTAATTTTTTCCTTTGCTTCCAATACTTTTTCGTGAACTTTAATTCCAAAATATCCTTTACCACCAAATTTTGGCAATAATGAAGGATGTATGTTTAATATCCTGTCTTTAAATGCATTAATTAAATGAGAACTTAAAATTGTCATAAAACCGGCTAAAATAACTAAATCTACTTTATTCTCATTCAATACATTAATGATTTTATTTTCAAAATCTACTTGAGATGAAAATTGCTTTTTAGAAATTATTTCGTAATTAATATTGTGTTTTTTGCATCTTACTAAAGCATAAGCTTTTGAATTTGATGAAATAACAACAGAGATTTTTACATTTTTTAAGAACCCACTTTCAATTGAATCAATAATTGCTTGTAGATTTGTACCACCTCCAGAAACTAAAACACCTAAATTATACATATTTCTTCCATATCTTGATTGCGTTTAACAATTTTACCAATTTTAAAGGCTTTCTCTCCCAACTTTTTTAATTCTTGTATTACAAATGGCGATAAAGCATCTTCAACAATAATAATCATTCCAATACCCATATTAAATGTATTAAACATATTTCTATCATCGAGCTCAGCCCTTTGTTGAAGTAGCTCAAAAATTTTTGGAATTTCCCAACTCCCTTTTTGAATTTCTGCACACCATTCTTTAGAATATGCTCTTGGAATATTTTCTATAAAACCACCACCTGTTATATGTGCAATACCTTTAATTCTGAATTTTTTCTTTAATTCAAGAATAGGTTTTACATAAATTTTTGTTGGTTCTAAAAGGACATCGCCTAATTTTCTGCCATAAAAATCGTTATCGTATTCCTCTTTTTTAATTAATTTTCTAACAAGTGAATAACCATTTGAATGAATACCAGAAGATGCAATTCCAATAATTGCATTACCTTCACGAATATTTTTACCATCGATAATATCCGATTTGTCGACAACTCCAACGGCAAAACCTGCAATATCATATTCTCCTTCGTCGTAGAAATCTGGCATTTCGGCTGTTTCTCCTCCAACAAGCGAAGCACCAGCCTGAATACAACCGTTGGAAATTCCTTTGACAATTTCAGCAATTTTTTCAGGTGTTATTCTTCCAGTTGCAATATAATCAAGAAAGAATAATGGAATTGCACCAGAACACAAAATATCATTAACACACATAGCTACGCAATCAATGCCAATAGTATCGTGTTTATCAAGTTCGAATGCAATTTTTAATTTTGTTCCAACTCCGTCTGTACCAGAAACCAATACAGGTTCTTTTATTTCTAATTTTTTCAAATCTAAATTGTATAATGCACCAAATGAACCTAAATCAGTTAATACATTACAACTGTAAGTAGATTTAACATATGATTTCATTAGTTCAACAGCTTTGTAACCGCGAGTTACATCAACGCCGGCATCTTTATAAGATATCATTTTGACTCCTTATTAAATTGGATAATTACCATCATAACAAGCTGTGCAAAATCCACAATTAGCATCTTTGAAAGCTTTTAACATTCCTTCGATTGAAATATAATAAAGTCCATCTGCGCCAATTTCTTTACAAATTTCCTCAATTGATAAATTAGCAGCAATTAAATGTTCTCTTTCTGGTGTATCTATACCATAAAAACAAGAGTATTTTATTGGCGGTGCACTTGACATAACAAATACTTTTTTAGCTCCTGCGTTTTTCAGAAGTCTAACAATGTTTTTTGTGGTTGTACCACGAACAATTGAGTCATCTATCATAATAACATCTTTACCACGAACATTCTCTTTTAATGGTAAAAGTTTAATATCTACACTTATTCGCCTATGATCTTGCCCGGGTTTAATAAAAGTTCTTCCAACATAGGAATTTCTAACAAAGCCTTGAGAAAAAGGAATTCCGGAAGCCATATAATAACCTAAAGCTGCACTTGTACCCGATTCCGGAACACCGATAACTATATCTGCATTAATGCCGTGTTCATAAAATAATTGTTTTCCTAAATTTATTCTTGCTTGATTAACATTAAGCCCATAATGATAACTATCTGGACGAGAAAAATATATGAATTCAAAAGAACAAAATTTACCAGGTACATTTCTTTTTTCATACTTTTGTTCTGTTATACCTTTGGGAGAAATTGTAATAATTTCACCAGGTTCTAACCATCTAACAAATTCAGCTTTAACCGTATCCAGCGCTGCAGTTTCTGAAGCAAAAATATAAGCATCACCTAATTTTCCATAGCACAAAGGTCTAATACCATAAGGATCTGTAAAAGCAATAAATTTGCGTTTTGTCATCATTAAGATTGAATAACCACCTTTAATAACACCCATTATTTCAATAATAGCTTCCTGTATGGTTTCAGTTTTGAGACGGTTTCGCATTATCAAAGCAAGAATAATTTCGGAATCTGTGGTAGATGTAAAGTACATTCCCTGATTTTCTAATTCATTTCTCAATTCTGATGAATTTCTAATATTTCCGTTGTGGACTAAAGCAATTTTTCCTTCTTTATAATTTCTGACAATAGGTTGAGCGTTTTCGATTACACTATCGCCTGTTGTTGAATATCTAACATGCCCAATGGCGTCTGTTCCTGAAAGAAAATTAAGGACGTGTGGTTCAAAAACATGTTGAACAAGACCTTGATCTTTGTAAAATAATAAATCGCCATCTTTTCTAACTGCAATCCCTGCACTTTCTTGCCCTCTATGTTGTAGAGCCATTAAGCCATAATAAGTTAACTTAGCAGCATCATTTGTAGATAAATTATATACACCAAAAACGCCGCATTCTTCGTTTATTTCTCTGAACATTTTAGCCCTTGTTATTTATTAAAAATACGAGATAAAACCTCTTTGTATGCACCTTCAACATTGCCTAAATCTCTACGGAATCTATCTTTATCGAGTTTTTCATTAGTGGTAGCATCCCAAAATCTGCAGGTATCTGGCGAAATTTCATCTGCTAAAATAATAGTACCATCGCTAGTTTTTCCAAATTCCAATTTAAAATCAATAAGTTTGATATTTGCTTTTAGTAATTCTTGCTTTAAGATTTCATTAATTTTTAACGCAGTAGATTTGATATAAGAAATTTCATCCTCTGTAGCAAATCCAAGGGCAGAAGGATAGCTATCTGGAATGAGCGGATCGCCTAATTTATCATCTTTATAAGAAAATTCTATTGTAGGATGCAATAAAACTTTTCCTTCTTCCAATCCTAACCTTTTTGCCATGTTTCCAGCAGCAACATTTCTTACAATGACTTCCAATGGTACAATTGTTACTTTCTTGACAATAGTTTCTCTATCCGATACTTCTTTTACAAAATGCGTTGGAATTCCATTTTTTTCTAATAACTGGAAAAAATAATTGCTTAACTTGTTATTGATGACACCTTTTTCAAGAATTGTACCTTTTTTTTCGCCATTAAAAGCAGTAGCGTCATCTTTGTAATAAATTAAGTATTCTTCAGGATTATCTGTAAGAAATACTTTTTTTGCTTTACCCTCGTAGAGAAGAGTTGCCATAAAATGCTCCTTTTTTTATATTTTTAATTCGTCAACATCAAAAGTTCTTTCACAATAAATACATCTAATTTCAATAGTAGATTTATCTTCAACAACAAATTTTGTGAGTTTTCCTTCAGCTTTAGTAACACAGTTTGGATTAGGACATTCCCAAAGATTTTCAAGTTTATCAGGAACTTCTACTTTAAATTTATTAACAACTTTATAGTCATTGATAATATTAATTGTTGCAGTAGGAGCAATTACAGCTATTCTATCTACATCCTCTTTTTTTAATTCTCTATTTTCGAATTTCAAAATATCTTTTTTCCCACTTTTACCGCTGAAATTCATACCCAAAGTAACAACATCATCTGTATTTGGATGTAAAATTGATAAAACTTTCATTGCTTTTCCGGCAGGAATATGATCAATAACTGTTCCATTTTTTATAGCATCTACTTTTAATTCTTTCATTGTAAACCTCCAAGTAAAGATGTTAAAATTGCTTGACGAACATAAACACCATTTTTAGTTTGCTCGAAATAATGTGCGTATTTTGTTGTATCTACATCTGTTGTAATTTCATTTACTCTTGGTAAAGGATGCAAAACTTTTAAATTATCTTTTACATTAGTAAGCATTGCTGCATTTAATATATACAAATTTTTAACTTTTTCATACTCATGCAAATCGGCAAATCTTTCTCTTTGAATTCTTGTCATATATAAAATATCAACTTTACCAACTACTTCTTCGATGTTATTGTGTTCACTGTAACGAATACCTCTTTTTTCAAAATCACTTAAAAAGTGTTCTGGCATTCTTAAATTTTCTGGAGAAACGAAATAAAATCTTGGATTAAAGAATGAAAGTGCATAAACTAAAGAATGCACTGTTCTACCATATTTTAAATCACCAACAAGACAAATATCTAAATTTTCCAATCTGTTTTGTGTTTTCATAATAGTATAAACATCCAGAAGAGATTGAGTAGGATGTTGATTAGCTCCATCACCAGCATTAACTACAGGAATGTCAACAACTTCAGCTACATATCTTGCAGCCCCTTCGAGTGGATGTCTCATTACAATAATATCGGCATATTGGCTAATAACTTTAGTAGTATCTGCCAAAGTTTCACCTTTTGAAACAGATGTATTAGCTGTTCCTGTCATAGAAATTACTTCGCCGCCAAGTCTTTTCATTGCAGTTTCAAAAGAAAGATGCGTTCTTGTTGATGGTTCAAAAAACAAAGCTGCCATTAATTTACCGCGTAAATCTGGCTTAACTTTACCTGTTTCAATAGCATCAGCAAGTTCCATAAATTTCAAAATATCTTCCTTGCCCAAATCTCGCATTGAGATTAAATCTTTCATATAAACTCCTTAAATTATTTTAATAATTTCTCAACTTGAGTAAATTATGCTTCTACTGTACGATTGAAAATATAGTCTATATTTTTTAACATATTATCAGTATTAAATATAGATTTTAATTCATCTTCAGATAAATATTTACGAGCATCTTCTGATTTTAGTAACTCATCTAATAAATTTTTATCTTTATTTGCCCATACTTCCATTGCAGAAGTTTGAACAATTTTATATGCTTCCTCTCTTGTAATTCCTTTTTCAGTAAGTTTTAATAAAACTTTTTGAGAAAAGACTAGTCCACGAGTAAGATTTAAGTTTTTTAGCATATTTTCTGGATATATAATTAAATTTTTGATAAGATTTATAGCAAGTCCAAGCATATAATCGAGTGCAATTGTGCTATCTGGAACAATAACTCTTTCAACAGATGAATGACTTATATCTCTTTCGTGCCAGAGAGCATTATTTTCCAGAGCAGCCATAGCATTAGCTCTTAATAATCTTGCAAGTCCGCAAAGTCTTTCACTAATAATAGGATTTCGTTTATGTGGCATAGCAGAAGATCCTTTTTGCCCTTTGCTAAAAAACTCTTCAGCTTCCAATACTTCAGTTTTTTGCAAATGTCGGATTTCCGTTGCAATTTTTTCTAATGTAGAACCAATAATAGCAAGAGTAGAGAGAAATTCAGCGTGTCTATCTCTTTGTATCACTTGAGTTGAGATTGGTGCAGGTTTCAATCCAAGTTTTTTACAAACAATTTCTTCAATTTTAGGAGAAAGATGGTCAAATGTTCCTACTGCACCGGAAATTTGTCCAACGCTAATAACATCAATTGCCTTTTTTAATCTTTCAATATTGCGTTTAGTTTCTTCATACCAAAGAGCAAATTTAAGACCCATTGTAGTAGGTTCTGCGTGAATACCGTGAGTTCTACCAACACAAACAGTATATTTATGTTTTAAGGCTTGCTCTTTAAGAACTTGTTTAAGCTCCTCAAGATCATTTAATAATATCTCGCCAGCTTTTTTCATTTGTAAAGAAAGCCCAGTATCCAGAACATCAGACGATGTCATTCCATAGTGAATATGTCTTGATGCTGGTCCAACATATTCAGCAACATTTGTTAAAAACGCAATTACATCGTGCTTGGTTGTTTCTTCAATTTCAAGCACGCGATTTACATCGAAATTTGCATTTTTCTTGATAGTTTCGACATCTTCCCAAGGAATTTCGCCTAATTCAGCTCTAGCTTCACACGCAGCAATTTCAACATCCAACCAGGTTTTGAATTTGTACTCATCAGTCCAGATATGCCCCATTTCTTTTCTTGTGTAACGAGATATCATATTGTATTCCTATATTTGTTTATTAAATTTCAATTTTTGTTTCAAAAACTTATTAAGTATTTTTTCAAAAACCTTTTAATAATAATAACTTATCAAATATTATTTTCTCTTTTCATTAAAGCACTCCAACCAGCTTCTTTATATCGTTTAGCATTTTCCTTAAAGTCTCCTTTACCATAAATACCTCTGCCAACAATAATTAAATCTGCACCACCAAGCACTGCTTCTTCAACTGTAATATATCTTTGTCCAAGATTATCACCGGTTGCTTCCAAATTAACGCCGGGCATTGCAAGTAGCATATCAGAAGGCATTTTTTGTTTCAATTTTTTTATTTCATCTTTATTTGGGCCAAATCCAATAAAACCAGTTACATTTTTACTATATTTCTTGCCCATTTCTATAATTTTTCTTGTATATGTATCTGTGATTAAATTTCCCGCAGACGACATTGAAGATAAAAGAAAACAACTCCTTGGAATTGAAAGATTTTCGAACAATCCTTTAAGAATACCTTCACCTGGAATTCCGTGAACAGTAACAAATTCTGCCCACTCGGAAATTTTATAAATACCAGATTGATATTGCTTTCTTACTGTATTTCCAATATCAGCAAATTTTCTATCTTCGAAAATGAAAAATTCTTTTTCTTTTGCAAGTTTTTGTAATTTTGTGACAAAACTCCAAGCAAAATCTTCATAAATATCAATATGAGTTTTAAGCATCACAATCTCATCGCCTGTTTTTTCAATTATATCAAAGAAGTCTTTACTATTATCAACATCAAGAGATAAAACAAGATTAGTTTGTTTTTTATACATCAAGTCAATTAATTTTTTAGTTAATTCGTTAGAAGTTTTTTCTTTGATATCCTGCAAAGAGATTTTATTTGTTGTTGTTTTTTGATTTACAAAATTCAAAATCGTATTAACCTGTTCGTTTGATAAAATATTATTTTCTTTTAGAACATCAACAACATCCTTAATTGTAACAATTGAAATTAAATTATAACCTTTTTTTGCTAGTTCATCTTTGCCGCCGTTGGATCTATCAACAACGATAATGAAATCTTTAACTTTAACGCCACAACTTTCTAATTCTGCTGCTTGTTCAAATTTACTTTCACCAGTTGTCATAACATCATCAATTACAAGACATTTTTGCCCTTCTCGATAAATTCCCTCAATTTTTTTTGATGTTCCGTAAGCTTTTTCTTCTTTTCTAATATATATTAATGGCTTAGATATTTTTGTTGAAACTATTGATGCAATAGGAAGAGCCGTATAAGGAATACCAGTTAGAATATCAAACTCTAAGTTTTTGGTTAAATTAATAATTTCATCACAAATCAAATTCATCAGTTCTGGATACGAAACAATAATTCTTAAATCGATGTAAAAGGGCGAAATCAAGCCACTTTTTAATTTAAATTCGCCAAATTTAATAGCTCCTATTCTGTGCAATTCGAGTATGATTTTTTCTTTGTTGCTCACATTTACCTCTTTTTATTCTAAATTTTTATATGCAACTTTACCATTAATAACAGTTAAAACAACATCCCCTTGATAATGATAATTTTCAAAAGGCGAATATTTCGCTTTTGTGAAGAATTGCTCACCTTTAATAATATTTTTACGATATAAATCAATTGCAATTATATTTGCTCTTAAACCTACTTTAATCTTTCCAAAATCTTCCAATTTGAAAATTCTACTAATATTTATACTTGTTAATTCCATTACTCTTTGCAGTGATAATCTACCTGTAATAACAAGATTCAATAATAAAGGCATTAAAGTTTCCACACCAGGAAAACCAGAAGGTGCTTTTGAATAAGGTTTATTTTTTTCTTCCAGACTATGCGGCGCGTGATCAGTTCCAATATAATCCACAGTGCCATCGAGTATTCCCTGATAAATTGCCTCGTTATCTTCCTTTGTTCTAATTGGTGGATTAACTTTAGCATAATTTCCAGCAGTAGATATAATATCATCGGATAATAAAAAATGGTGTGGAGTTGTTTCACAATAAACTTTCACACCATCTAACTTTGCTTGACGGATAGTTTTAATCTCTTCAGCAGTAGAAACATGAGCTATAACTATCTTGTTGCCAATTTCTTTTGCTATTTTAATAGCAGTTTCTGTTGCTTTAATTGCCGCTTCTCGTGATCTTATTTTATTGTGATTTTCAATTGTTTGTGGAAAGATTTTTAAATTTTCATCTATAATTGTTTGGTCTTCGCAATGCAAAATAACAGGTTTTTTAATTTTTTTAGATATTTCAAAAACTTTATAAATTGTCTGCAAGTTATCAACAGTATCATTAGAACTTGTATAGGACATAAATAATTTAATTGCAGGCACATTATTGTATTCACTTAATTTTTCTAATTCTTTAAAATTCTTTCCATTAGCACCAAAAACAAAATATTTATTTAGAATAGATTTTTCAGCAGCTTTTTCCTTAATTTTCAAATTTTCAATTGTATCTGTTGGCGGTATTGTATTAGGCATATCAAAAACAGCCACATATCCTCCACGAACAGCAGCTTTAGTAAAACTTTCCCAATCTTCTTTATAACTTTGTTGTAAATCTCTTACATGGACG
This sequence comes from Ignavibacteriales bacterium, assembly GCA_035361425.1. Taxonomy (GTDB): domain Bacteria; phylum Bacteroidota; class Ignavibacteria; order Ignavibacteriales; family DAOSCP01; genus DAOSCP01. Next base: position 111,095 of record DAOSCP010000006.1, read on the forward strand.
TGCGGATCAACAACTCCAGGAATAACTATTTTACGATTTAAATCTATAACTTCATTTTCACCTTCTGGTAAAACATCAACATTTACAATATCTGTAATTTTATCATCTTTGATAATAATGTTTTTGATATACTCGCCATTGATAGTTACATTTTTCAATACCATATTTCAATCCTTTCTTTTAAGAATTTTTTAATTGATTGATAATATTTTCCTTCATTACTAAAGTAATTTCAACAAGCCCAGCAAAATTTCCATCTTCATAAAATGGAAATTGGTGAATAAGTTTAGTAATACCATTTTTTTCTGTAATATATGAATTTTCTTTTTGAGTATTAAGTAATTCTAATAATTTAGTTTTTGCGGGCTCAGGATGACAATCTAATAAACTTTTGCCAATCAAATCCTTACCGCCATCATTATGAAATTGCTTAATTGATGCATAATTCATATAAATAATCAAACCGTTTTTGTCGCAAATAGTAACTGGTATAGATATTTCTTTAGCCCAATCAAAAATCTTCATTGTTAACTTCCAAAATATTTTCTGTTTCCAGTGGCAATTCTTTTAAATTTTCCAAACTCTTTAATTTCTTTAATTTGTTCAGGTTTTAAGACAGGACCTTCAACACAAAGAACTAATCCAGAAGGTTCACAAACACATTGCCCACATAAACCCACTCCACATTTCATATATCTTTCAAAAGAAAACTCGTAATTCAAATTATATTTCTCACACATTTCCACACCTTTAACAAGCATAATTTCAGGACCAGCAGCATAAATCATATCAAAATTATTTTGCTTAATAAGATTTTCTGCAACTTCAATAGCGTTGCCCTTGATACCAGCAGAACCATCATCCGTAGCAATTATATATTTATCTACATAATCTTTAATCACTCTATCTAATACTAATTCATTTTTATTTTTAGCAGCATTAATAAAAGTAATATTAGATTTACCTTTAAGTGATTGTGCTAAAAAAAATAAAGGTGGAACACCAACTCCACCTCCAATTAATAAAACATTATTTCCTTTTAAAGAAAACGCAGTACCATATGCGCCACGAATAGATAATATATCGCCAACATTCAATTTAAAAAGTTCTTCTGTAAAATTGCCAAATTTTTTAATGGTAATCATTAATTGATTATTGAAATTAGAAGCAATTGAGAAAGGCTTTTCTCCAACTCCATAATTTGTCAACATAACAAATTGGCCAGGTTTTGCTTTGAGAGATAAGTCAAAAATAAAAGATTTGACATTATCACACTCATCAATAATTTGTTTAATTCGGACAGTATACCTTTTGTCCATTATGAATTTTCCCGATTAATTCTTCAAAAGATTTAAAATTATTCTCTTTGATAAATTTATTCATTTCATTGAGTATTTTTTTGAAGACATTTTGCCCACGGTAGTAAACAGCAGACCCAACTCCAACCATAGTAGCGCCAGCCATCATCATTTCAATAGCATCCAATCCAGTTGTAACTCCGCCTGTTCCAATAATTGGTATCTTTACAGTTTTATAAACTTCGTAAACAATTTTCAAAGCAATAGGTTTGATGCAGGGCCCGGAAATTCCTCCAAAAGTATTTTTTAGCACTGGTTTACAAGCGATAGGATCAATTAGTAATCCAGGTCCAACAGTATTTATTAAAGTAAGTGCATCTGCGCCTGCATTTTCCGCAGCTTTTGCAATTGGTTTGATATCAGTTACATTAGGTGATAATTTGGCAATAACAGGAATTTTTGAAATAGATTTGACAGCTTTAACAACTTCAAAAACTCTATTTTCATCGTGTGCAAAAGGTCTTTCAAATTCATCAGCTACATTAGGACAAGATAGATTTAACTCTATGAAATCTGCTTTAGAAGTATTAACATACTCGGATAATTTTTTGAAATCTTCAACAGAACCGCCAAATACACTAATAATTATTGGAGCACTAGATACAGCTTTAAACTCCTCTACTTCTTGTATTCCAATTTCAATACCGGGACCAGCAAGCCCAACAGCATTCATCATTCCACCTGGGATTTCTGCCCAAATAGGACCTTCGTGACCAGTTCTTTCTTTAAGTGCGATTGATTTAGTAGTGACTATTCCGCAACCATCTTTTACAACTCGTTGCAAAGATGAGTAAGATATGCCTAATATTCCGGATGCTAAAACTAAAGGGGAACTTACTTTTATACCTAAAAATTCCATAATTTTACATTTGGTTATACAAAAATACAAAAAAATTTTAAATAATTGAAATTTTTCTCTCTATTGGTGGGATAAAAAGTTAATATTAAAAATACAATGATATACTATAACAAAATTATTATCAATAAGTTACGTTGTTTTACTTAAAATTTTGTTTACTTATTTAAAAATATATTTTTCAATAATTCTACTGGAAATTATAATATTTATTTAACTTTTTTATAATTGAATTTGCAAATATTCTTTTTATCTTTATCAAAGTCAATTCCAATTAAGTAAATTTGTCTACCATCATTCTTATAATTTTCATGATAATTATTATTTATTAATTCTTGTAGAGCATCTTTTTCTTTATCCATATAAAACTTAAATATATATAGCATTATCATGTAAAACAACAAAATTTAAATTATCATTATCAAATGTTTGTATTCCCTTAACTTCATACCCTAAGGATAAAAGATAAAGATAAAATACAGAATAAAAATAATTTTCAAATCTTCTTTTATCTTCATTCTCAAAATTTTTATGAGGCTCTGAAGCAAAAACAGAAGTAAAGAAATTTTTAACACCTTTTAAATCACTTTTATCCATGTAATCATGCAAATTATTTTGTGGCATGAATACATTTCGATCCCTAAATACTCTATATAACATAAAGTACTAAAACCATATCTAACAGATTTATTAGGCAATTCAAGAGTATAATAATGTATGTATTTACCTTCACTATCTTTTTCAGCAGATTTAAATATTAAATATCCTGTATGTAACAAAACCGCAGTAATATCGAAATTATCTAAATCATTACCGTAAACTTAGGTGCTATTTATTATACCTAGGGCAAGATCTGGTAGAAAATAATTTTGTTTTTTCATTACTTCAGTAATAACGGGAAGAGAATATTCATAACACGAATATTCATCATATTGATAATTGTGTATGATGTAATTTATTATATCATAAGGATTATATAACTCATCTTTAAACCAATAATATCCATTATACCACTCTTTTATTTTCTTTAAATCTACATCTGCATTATATTCTGCGAATAATTCTTCTACATCTTTTTGTGTAAAACCACATATGTTAGCATAATCTTTATGTAAAGAAATATTCAATAAATAATTAAGACTACCAAAAATATTACCCGGTGTAATTGCCATATCACTTATTAAAAAAGTAAATTTTAAATGTGGGCTGCTTTTAAGTATTGAATTAGCATCCAATACAGTTCTTTGTATTTCTTTTGCTTCTTGAAAATTGTGTAGCCTATCTAAAATTGGTTTATAACAATCGTCAATCAAAACAACAACTTCTTGTTTATATTTTTCATAAATTTCTCTTATTAAATTGGAAAAATAAATTGACGGTAAATCAGACTCTATTTTTTCATCTATTTCAAATTTCTCTTTATAATCATCCAATTTAAATAAAAATCTTTTTCTTACATTATCTGCTGTACTTAAATCTCCATACCAACCAATTCTAATCATTGGATATTTTTTACTCTAATCCCATTTATCATAAATATACAATCCCTCAAATAATTCTTTTTTACCTTCGAATAAACATTTAATTGTATCTATAAGAAGAGTTTTACCAAAAATTGGTGGTCTGGATAAAAAAACAGCATAATAATTGGTAACTAAATTATAAATTTCTGGAGTTTTATCGACATAAAAGAAATTACCTTCTCTCATTTCTTTAAAATTACTTACTGTAAATGGTGCTCGTCTCATGTTATTTCTCCATTAATTGTTTATGAAATTTATAATAAATTATACAAAAATGCAAATATTCTAATATTTCTCTTATTTGTATTCAATGCTAATGCCATTGTAAAAAAAAGGCTACCAATAAAATTAAATAATTTTAATTGATAGCCTTTAAAAAAAATATCAAATATTGTATATGTTAATTAAGTGATTGTTCGCTTTCAATTTTTTGATTACGAAGAGCATTTTTTCTATCTAATTCTGTAAGGTATTTTTTTCTAATTCGAATGCTTTGTGGAGTAACTTCAACAAGTTCATCATCTGTTATCCATTCAATTGCTTGCTCTAAAGTAAGGAGTCTTGGTGGCTCAAGTCTAATAGCTTCATCTGCGCCTGATGCTCTCATGTTAGTTAAGTGTTTAGTTTTTGTTACATTAACTGGCATATCCATAGCTCTTGAATTTTCGCCAACTACCATTCCCTCATAAACTTTTGTACCTGGTTCAATAAAAAACACTGCCCTTTCCTGAATTTTCCAGATAGCATATGCAGATGCTACACCAGTTTCAGTTGAAAATAATGCTCCTCTGGACCTTTGTTGAATTTCTCCTTTATATGGTTCATAAGAATGGAACATATGATTTAATATTCCAGTACCTCTTGTATCAGTTAAAAACTCACTTCTATAACCAATTAAACCTCTCGAAGGTATTTTGAATTCTAATCTAGTTCTATCTCCAATAGTTAGCATATTAAGTAATTCGGCTTTTCTTTTTCCTAATTTTTCCATCACCACGCCAACAAACTCTTCAGCCACATCTATAATTAAAAGTTCAACTGGTTCACAAAGGACATCATCGATTTTTTTCATAATAACTTCTGGACGGCTAACAGCTAATTCATAACCTTCTCTTCTCATATTTTCAATAAGAATAGCAAGATGAAGTTCGCCTCTTCCGCTTACTTTAAATACATCGGGCGAATCTGTAATTTCAACTCTTAAACTAACATTGGTTTTTAATTCTTTAGAAAGTCTTTCATAAAGATTTCTAGTTGTAACATATTTACCTTCCTGACCAGCAAAAGGTGAAGTATTAACCATAAAATTCATTGATATAGTAGGCTCATCAATATCAACAAAAGGGATAGCCTCAGGTAATTCTGGTGAAGTTAAAGTTTCTCCAATATCTATATCTTCCATACCAGCAACAGCTGCTATATCCCCAGCTATAACTTCTTCAACTTCTACTCTCTTCAAATTATGATAAGTATATATCATTGTAATATTAGCTTTTTCTTGTTTTCCATCTTTTCTAATGAGTAATACTTGATCGCCTAATTTTAATTTACCTTGATAAATTTTTCCAATACCAATTCTACCTAAATAATCATTATAATCTATACTGCTTACTAACATTTGGAAAGGTGCATCTATTTCACAATTAGGAGCAGGAATTTTATCAATTACCATATCGAGTAATGGGAAAAGATTACTATCTTCATCTTCTAGATTTAATTTTGAAATACCTTGTTTTGCAACTGCAAAGATGTAAGGAAAATCCAGCTGCTCATCATTAGCGCCTAAGGAAATAAATAAATCTAGAACCTCATCCAAAACTTCCATTGGACGAGCATCTTTTCTATCTATTTTATTAATAACGACAATTGGTTTTAATCCTAAATCTAAAGATTTTTTTAAAACAAATCTTGTTTGTGGCAATGGACCTTCGGAAGCATCCACTAGCAGAAGAACGCCATCAACCATTTTTAATGTTCTTTCAACTTCGCCTCCAAAATCGGAGTGTCCTGGTGTATCTACAATATTAATCTTATGATCTTTATAATTTATACTACAATTTTTGGCTAATATTGTAATTCCTCTTTCTTTTTCTAATGGATTAGAGTCCATTACTCTTTTTTCAACATTTTGATTTTCTCTAAAAGCCCCTGTTTGTCTTAAAAGATGATCAATTAATGTTGTTTTTCCGTGGTCAACATGTGCTATTATTGCAACATTTCTAATATGTTTATTCATTTATCCTCTTAATATTTTTATAAATAATACTTAACAACACTTAGTCAATTACCTAAATAAGGTATAATAAATAATCTTTTTTTTATTTAGACATTTAACTAAATAACTTAACACTCTTTATAATATTTTAATTGTGTCTGATATTTAAAATATCTCCATCTTTAACAATATACTCTTTACCCTCTAGTCTCCAAACTCCAGCCTCTTTACATTTAGCAAAGTTTTCATATTTCATAAAATCTTCATAAGATACAACTTCTGCCCTAATAAATTTTTGATAAAAATCGGAATGAATAACACCGGCAGCTTCCTGAGCGGTATATCCTTTTTTAATAGTCCAGGCTCTGCACTCATCTTCTCCTACGGTAAAAAATGATTGTAAGCCTAAAGACTGGTATGCTGTTCTAACTACATTATTTAGTGCGGATTCTTTAATTCCATAATCTTTCATAAATTCTTCAGCCTCTTCATCGGACATTAGGGATATTTCATATTCTATCTTAGCAGAAAGTGCAGTAACTGGAATTGTCTTATCATTTATATTAAATTTGATATTATTAATAATTTCAGATGATTTAATAATTTCATCATCGCCAATATTAACAACAACAATCATAGGCTTTAATGTTAAAAACTGAAAACCAGATATTAATTTCTTTTCTTCGTTAGATAATTCAAGTTGTCTTAACGGAAGTAATTTTTCGATATGTGCGTTTAGTTTATTGAAAAGTTCTTGCTCTTTAAGTATCTGATCATTTTTTTGTTTTTGAATATCTTTTTTAATCTTTTCAATTTTATTTTCAATTGCAGCCATATCAGAAAGAATAAACTCAGTTTCTAAAAATTCAATATCTTTAACAGGATTGACTTCATTATTAGGATGTGGAACAGCATCATTTTTAAATGCTCTCACTACAAAAAGTAAAGCGTCATTTGTTCTTACTTGATTTAAAAATTGTGATGTAATTTTTAATTTTCCATCATCTGCTAAAGCTATACCAGGAATATCTACAAATTCAATGGTTGCGTTTACTTGTTTGGTAGGATTAAATATTTTCGTTAATTTATCCAACCTTTCGTCGGGAACTTTAACAACACCAACATTAACTTTATCTGTTGAGAGATTTTCTGTAATTTCACTTTTTATAAGAGTATGAAATAAAGTTGTTTTACCAGAATACTGTAATCCGATAATTCCTATTTGCATATTACAACCTAAAAATTATTAAGTTTATAAATATACAAATTTTTTTTAATATTTCATAATCTACAGTATTAACACAAATATACACATTTATAGTAGGTTTATATCCGAAGCAGTATTCTGATATATTTAAATATTACTTTACTTTTTCATACTGAAAGTTACAAATATTCTTTACTTCTTTATCAAAATTTATCCCCACAAGATATATCGGTCTTTCATCATTCATATATTTTTCGTGATAATTTTTAGCCTTTAGTTGCTCCAATGCATCTTTGCCTTTTTCAATCTTAAACTCAAATAAATATATTGCTTTTCGATGTAGCAATGTTAAGTCAATTCTACCTCTATTGGTAACATCTTCTCCTATTATCTCATAGCCCATCGCTTGTAAATACACAAATATTACACTCGAATAATAACCTTCATATTCGAATATCGTATTATTTACATAATTGTTATATGGTATTGATGAAAATAAACTTTTTAATATTTCTTCTACCTTCTCTAAATCAAACTCATGAAATGCTTTATTAAGTTTTCTATTGGTTAGTGTTTCATCGTTGTATATCTGTTCTATTATATGTGTATTAAACGATTTCCTTACTTCTTTGTTTGGAAAACCTAATTTATATATCTGATTTTCTTCATATTCATCATATTCAATTTCTTTTATAGTTAAATATCCTGACTGAAATAATAATACATTGAAATTAACTTTCTCTACATCGTATTTCTCAAGTGAGCTTTTTTCTATCTTTAAATTAGAAAGCTGTGGCAAATAATAATTATTCTTTTCTATCAATTTTATTAAAAATGATGGTGTGCCCGTTGAAAACCAGTAATCTTCATACTCATAATTATTTTTTATAAATCTTAATAAATCAAATGGATTATACAATCTATCCTTTAGCCAATAATAGCCGTTATACCACTCTTTTACTTCATCATAATCAACATTTGCATTATATTCTTTTAACAGTTCTTCTACATCTTCCTGTCGGTAACCACATATATTACCAAAATCTGGACTTAGCGTTATATCCTCAAGCATATTCAAGCCGCTAAATATTCCCGCTTTGGCAAATTTACTTATACCTGTTATAAATACAAACTTTACATATTGTAAATTACCTTTTATGATAGAATATAATCCACTTAAGAATTCCCATACTTCTTTGGCAAATTCAGTTTTATCAATGTTATCTAATAGAGGTTTATCGTATTCATCTATTAATATAACTACAGGTTTGTGGTATTTTTCATAAGTATCTATTATAAGGTGTCTAAAATAACTTGATGGTGTTTCTATATCTTTTTCTGTATCTAGTTTTAATCTTTTTTGATTTAAAACTTAATTATCATAAAATGCTTTCTTTATATTGCTAATTGTATTTAATTCACCATCCCAACTAATGTGTATCACTGGATACTTTTCTTCCCAATTCCTCTTATCATAAATATACAGCCCTTCAAATAATTTTTTTCTACCCTCAAATATGCACTTGAGTGTATCTACAAATAATGATTTTCCAAACCTGCGTGGACGGGAAAGAAATACATACTTATAGTTTGTTAATAAATCATACGCTTCTTTGGTTTTATCCACATAAAAATAATTGTCTTTTCTAATTTCTTCAAATGTTTGTATGCCTATTGGTAAGCGGCGCATATTTGGACCCCTTGTATAATAAAATGAATTTATCAGTAAAATTTACATAATTAAGTAATAATTTGCAAATTTAATGATATTCTAAGATAGGACCTAGATAGAAATGATTTAATAATTATTAAATTTATCTTAAATAATAGCCCATAAGTAAATTTAAATAAATGTTAAAATGTAAACTCTTTTATCAGCCTCCTATAAAACATTATGGGACTTGTGGTAATGTAATTTTTGGTTCTGGTAAATCTGCTGGTTGTGATTTTTCTTTCTTTAAACTTTTAAGTAGAAAATAAACTCCTCCTCCTACCAATGCGGCGCCTACTCCGTAATAAACATAAGGCATTATGCTGGTACTTTTAAGCAGGCTTTGTGCTAATTGGTTACCTTCTTTTACAAAATTATTAAAATCGCTTTCCTCTATATTATATATTTTTGCATTTTTTTCGGATACATCATCATTAAGGCCATAAACTTTAATCATTGCTTTGTAAGCATTCTGGCTTTTTGTTAAATAAACTAATATAACTACCCCTTTATCAAATGCTTCTGATAGTTTTTTTATTTCGTTTTCTGGATATCCTTTTGTAAATATTTTAAGTTCACTTATTTTTTTATTCATTTTATCTTGTGTTACAATTGAATAGTCGTCGGAATTTTTATCTAATGTTGTGATAAAATTACCGGAAAATTGTCTTAATTCTTGTTGTGTCATCTGGTTGCCTTTAGTAGCAGGAATAAATTTAACCAATACATCAGTTGGCAACTCTTGTGAAAATATTACATTGAATAATATTAGTATAGTGATTATCTTTTTCATTTTTCACCTATTTAAGAATTATCATTTTTTTAGATTGAGTGAATATTTTACCTGTTTCCGTAGATTTTGCAATAATTCTATAGAAATAAACACCACTACTTAAATTATAATTAGATATACTTAGTATTGCTAAATATTCTCCTGGGTTCTGCATCTCATTTACAAGTGTTACAACTTCCTGGCCTAATACATTATAGATTTTCAAGATAACATTAGATTTTTCGGGCAATGTATATTTTATCTTAGTTTCTGGATTAAACGGATTAGGATAATTTTGAGCAAGAGTAAAATCTTTAGGTGTTATAGCAATATTACCATTATTTCTTTCAATATATTCTTTTGTACCAACTAACAAAGTAAAGTTTTTGGTAAATAACTTATTAGGCTCTTTTTCAAATATTATTTCATTATTATTTTCTGTTAATAAATAAGATTTTTTATTTTCTTTATCAAGATACAAGATATTAAAGTTTTGCGGTAGATTGATTACTTCGGCTAATTTAAGTTTAATTGTTTTAGAATTATCCAGAGACTTAATTGTAAAATCCCAGCTATCGCCATTTAATTTAGTCTTTTTAATATTTTGTGTAAGATTTTCGTTCTTTTCTTTATTTATCAGATACAAATAATTATCGAACTTTATAACTGGCTTGATATCATCATATTTATCAATATGGTCAGTTGCATCACTTTTAAATCCAATATAGTTATCATCATCTATAAAATTATCTGTTTCGGCTGAAAGTTTTATCAACAATTCATTATCATTTAATTTAATATTTTCTTTCTTAGCAACAGTTAACGGTTTGGGAATTAGATTTATTGATATAGCTGAATTTGTTTTATTTTTAACTAAATAACCTTCCCACGGTTTAATGATTGTTGTTCGTTTAAAAGTGCCATCAAATGTATAAAGTGATGATATTTTTGTTGAGTCATATATAACATCATTCCAAGATATATCAAAATTGTATGGGCTACCTATAACATTAAACCCTGGCTGTAATGTAATTGTATATGCTCTGTTTACAGGATATAGTGAGCCTTTACCGGACTTTAATTTGCCCTTTGTGTTTGTAATAAACCAGTAACCTTTTCCTGTTGCAAGACGCGTAAAATTACCTTTATTTAATTCAACAAAGTTAGTATCAATTAAGTTAAATAAGCGATATTTTTTAGGATCATATTCGCTTGTGAATTGTGAAAATACCGTATCTGGATAACCCAAAATCTCATTTACAGGTATAGATATCATTCTATAAGCGTTAGTTGTAGTTCCTCTTGTTGCTTCATTTGTTGCGGTTAAGCCAGAAGGTAGATTTATCTTTAAATTAAATGGATTATTCTCTGGCAATCTACTTGGTATTGTGATTGTAGTTGTTCCGTTAGTTCCTTTAATGTAAAACAAAATACCTCGTAATGTAATTTTATTAGAGTCTATTCTAAATCTGTAATTTACTGAATCAATCAAAACTGCTGTAACTGAATCATATAATAAATCTCCAGCTTTACGATAGAATAATTTTACACTTCCGTTTCTTAATCCTGTTGGTCTAAATGCATAATTAAATGACCTACCATAGTTTATAGCTAAATTGGAAAGAGCTAGTGAATCTACACCTAAACTAAATTGATATCCAAAACCTTTAATTGGTATTTTTAATGATGGTTTATTGCTCTTTATTTCAAAATTGCCTGTATATAATCTGTTTTGGGTTGGCAAAAATGCAATGTTATAATTTATAGATTGTCCTGCTGGTAGAGTAACTGGATAATTATATGTTGATGTTATTGAATATCCTTGCCCTGTTATAGTTGCAGATGTTAAGTTAATATTCTCATTGCTTTCGTTTGTAATTGTAATTATTTTTGTTGACAATGTATTTAAATTAACTTCATCAAATTTTATTGTATCTGCACTAACTTGCAATGGATGATTTACCACATTTGCTAATAAAATAACACTTTTTTCATTTGTTCCATAAGTAATTTTTATAAAAGCATCTGCTTGTGCTATTATACTCGGAGCAATAAATTTTACAGAAACTACTACACTATCATTAGTTAACGGTTTTATTGTTATATTTTGTGTTGTAAATTTAAATCCTGAAAGCGTGCTATTTAAGCTTAATGATGCTTTTAAAGTATCATCACCTAAGTTTTTAATAACAAATGTGTTAATTAAACTATCTTGTTTTATTACATTACCAAATTTTAATGTATCTACACTTGTATATAATATTGGAAATGCTAATCTTGTTGTAAAGCTCCAAGAAGGACTCCATGCCGAATAGGTTGAGCCATCTTTTGACCTTATTCTCCAATAATAAGTATTGTTATTTTGTAATGTTGTTACTGTTTTAAATGTATCTACCAATGTTGAATCATTATAAACAAGTTGATTAAAAATTGCATCTTTAGCAACTTGTAAATGATAATTTCTCGCCCCCAAACCTTTTAACCACTGGAATTTTGGTTGCTTTGGTATTGATGTTGTATTGTTCTCTGGATATACTTGTGCTGGTATTCCTAAACTTACAGTAAATATATTTACCGCTGGAACTGCTTGAACATTTCCTGCTTTATCTACTGCATAAGCTTCGACATAATATGTACCAATATCTGTGATATCGGATTTAAAACTCCATTCATTTTTATTTACTGTATCGCTAAATGAGCCATAATACCATTTTGTATATTTTTCATTTTTCTTAAATCTTATTCGAATAGAATCAATACCAGATACCGGCGTTATAGATTGGTCTTGTGCTGTTCCGGTTACAATTATTGGATATTGTGTTATATTACTTCCATTTACTGGAGTTAATATTTGTGAAGTTGGCTTCAATGTATCAATATAAAATGTTACAGGATTTGAATAAGTAAAATTACCTGCTTTATCAACGGCTTTTATTCTTAATATATTTGTTAAAGATGTTAAATTTGCTGTTGGGAAAGTATCTGTTCTTGTTGGAGATATCCAACTTTTTCCAGGTGCAGTGGTCGAACCATTAATTTCTAACTCGTAATTATTTAAGCCAGCCAATGAATCTGTTGACTGAGACCAACTGATTTTTGGTTTTAAATTATTTATAAATGTTAAATTCTTAGGGCTTGTAATAACTGGAGCTGTTGGCGCTTGAGTATCTATATAAAAAGTTATCGACGAATCTGCACTCATAACATTGTTTGCTTTATCTGTTGCAGACGTAACTTTTAAATATGCTCTACCATTAACAGCACCAGCTGGTATATCAACTTGACCACTCCATACATTATTAGCGTAACCAGTTTTTTGAACATTTATTCTAAAATTATTTGCTGTTACAACTTCAACCGATACAGTTTTTAACGTATCCATTGAAGTTTTATTAGATGTTTTGAAATTTATTTGTATAGTTTTGATGCCTGCACTTAAATATTTGTTTGTGATATTGGTTGAGTTTATTGTTGGTAATGTTTTATCAACAATTACATTTACTTTTACTGGCGACTGGATATTATTATTTCTATCAATGGCTCTTAATCTTATATCATACGTGCCATTTGTATAAGCTTGCCAATTATAATCCCAATATACTGTTTGATTTAAAATACTTTCAATTTGTTGTTCATCGTTTTCATCAACATTGTATTTTTTTATGATTTCTTTTTTAAGTTGATTTCTCAATTTTGGCGAAGGTTGAGAATATGCGATATCAACCCAATTTTTTCCACCATCAAAACTAAGTTGAACTTTATTTAATCCAACGCCGCCCTGGTTATCACTCGCTGTCCCCATTATAAGGTAGCTATTGCCCCCTATCACTTGATTATTTGTAAGATTGCTAAATACTGCAATTGGCGGAGTATAATCAATATTTGCAGTAAAGCTTTTTACTTCGGATTTTACAAAATTACCAGATCTATCAAATGCTAATACATACCACGTGTGGTTACCGTTTTTTAAACTATCTTTTGCTTTAAAGGATATAGTATCAACATATTGCAAATGCGGAATATTAGATGCAACTAAATTATTATCTAGATACAAATTATAGTAAGAAACCCCACTTAAATTATCCGTTGTGGGCAACCATTTAAATGTTGGAAATGGATTATCTATTATATTATTTTCTAAAGGATATGTAAGTGTTGGTATTATTGGAGCTGTCCAATCTACAATCAAAGTTCTTGTTTGATTGGATGCTATTTCATTATTTAATTTATCAAATGCTTTTATATACCATTGGTGAATACCTTCCGTAAGTAAATTTGCAGGATTTGGATAAGTTTGTGTTTTATTTGATGTAATACTATCTATATTAACTTGCTCATCTATTATTAATTGATACTTAGAAAGCCCAATTCCAGAATCTGCACTCGCTTGCCAAGTAAACTGTGGATTTGGATTATTTATATAAACGCTATCTAATGGAGTTAATAAATTAAATTTCTTTGGCGGTGTATGATCAACATATAAATTAAAAGGCGTTGTTTGTGCTTCATTTCTTATATTATCCAATGCTTTAACATACCAGGTATAATTACCGCTTGGTAAATTTTGCTCTGTTAAGAGTGTATATGTGTTATTTGATAAACTATCCTGCACAAGATTATTATTAATCATTAATTGATATTCTTTAAATCCAGATGAATTATCTGATACCGGTAACCAATTGAATGTAATAATTGAATCCCTTGTCCATAGGTTATTTACAGGACTAACATTTTCAAATATTCCATTAACTCCTTGTGGAGCAATGGTATCAACAACAAAAGAATATGTATTAGATGACTGCCTTGTATTTCCAACGCTATCTTCTGCTACAATATACCAAGTGTGATTTCCAGATGCTATTCTTTTTTCCAGATTTGTTACTTTAATGTCATCAACAATAAAACCATCGTTTGTGCCGGATGAATTTGTAACAACTCTAAACCTTAAATATAATTGTTTGTTTGAACCAACATAAGACATAATATTATGTTCTCTTAAAGCCATTTTTGATATGCCAGTATAAGATGCAATATTTTGCCAGCTTACTCCATTGAAAGAAATGTCAAAATATGCATAGTCTCCTATTTCTAATTTATAACTGCACCAGTAGGAAACACGTAAGTCTTTAATATTTGATAAAGATATTCCATTTCTTAATGTCAAAGATGCGTTTAAGTTATTATTATAATTACCAGCGGGGCTTTCTGTTGCTGCAGATGATGATGAATAATAATTTTGAGATGCTAATCCCCAACCTCCTACATTAGTCCATTTGGAAAGACCAGCCTCGAAATTTTCATAAAATAATAATCTGTTATTCATAATGCTGTTTGCAGCAGGAATTGTATCCAAAAATTTATTGCCATCAATGTATAAGTAATATCTTTTTAATCCAGAGCCTGTATCTGCACTTGGAGACCACTTAAATTCATTTTCTTGATTTCCAGACCAGTAATAATTGCTTGTAAAGGAATTATCATCGGGCTTATCAATTGCAAAAGCAAAAGGTGTTTCATCATCTACACGAAATACTCTTGTTTCTAAAGCCTGGAAATAATTTTTTCTTGCATCAACAACTCTAACTGTCCAGCTATGCCATCCTTTATTGAGTGGTGTTGTAAATGTATATGTGTTTGCAGTTTTTGGAAAAGTTGCATAATTTATACCATCAACAACTAAAACTAAACTATCTGCATCTGCGGAAAATCCTGTTGCACTCCATTTTAATATTGGTAAAGTATTTACCCATTTGGCATTAACGGGAGATGTTAAACTTATCGTTGCAAAAGGTTTGCTATCTATCGAAAAAGCTACATCGGATGTATCGCCGCCTATTACCTGATTTGATGAATTCCTGTATAAAACTCTTACCCTACAAACATCAAATATATTTAAAGCAGGAACACTCCATATATAAGTTGAATCTACCTTGCTTAACCCTGTTATGATATTTGTAAAAGAAGTTCCGTTATTTGTAGAATAATCTATTGAAATTGAACTAACATTTGTATATTGTGGATGAAATTTATTGTTCGACCACCTTATAGTAAAAACCGAGTCGCCTGTTAAATATTCCCCTCCATTTGGAGATAAAACATTTCCTAACTTCACCTGTGCAAAAATTGTTAAAGTAAGTATCAAAAAAGAAAATATTTTTTTCATAGCTAACTCTTTTTTTTAAAAAATCACAAAGATAATGCCAGAAAGGCATAATTTGATAATTTAAAATAACTATTTTTTTTTATAATTCAAAGAGTTAGCAACTACTTTTGAGTAAATAAATATTATATGTTTTGCAAATATTGGTTTTGAACAATTTAGAAAAAACTATTAGATAGGATACAAATTGTCATTTATTCGAATTTACTTTTTTTGTTTTTTTTAACTTCTCCTTGTAATTTTTGCTTTTCTTTGAGAATTTTCTTTAAAAGCTCTTCAGCAGATTCATCGTTGGGGTCAGGTTCTATAAGTTCACCCCTAAAAGCTTTAGCAAGAACGGATTGTTCAAGTTTTTTGAGTCGTTGCATAGATTTTTGGTATTTTCCTTCTACTGCATCGGCAAGGGCAAAAAGCTTCTCCACACGGCTAACGATTTCGTGCTGCTCTTCGAGAGGGGGAAGGGGGATTGGTTGAGAAAATATATCTTTATCTTTCACAGCAGGATAAGAAGAACCTACTTGTGACTCATTTAATGGATTTATAAAAATATCTGAAATTAAATAATAAAATAAAAACTTATGATTAATAATTTTTGAATTTGCTCTAATTACTGCAAAACCAGATGAACAAACCTTGTTTTCTAAAAATTTTTCTTCAACAATTGCAATGTTTTTAGATATGTTCTTACAGTTGAAAATAATATTCCATTCAATTTAATTATTTGCTGGGCACGTGAAGGCGCATTTTTCCATTTAAAAATCTTATAACTTACTATTTTATTTTTTAAATTATTAATAGAACCTATATCTACATAAATAAAATCATCATTATCATTATAATTTTTACGTTTTATATTGGATATAGGAAGTGTAATTTGACTTATTTCTATTTCCTTCCTCTCCGGCAGTTCCTTTCCTGTTCTATACATACTCTTCCCTCCACTCCTCTTTAAGATTTCCAGAGCAGGCGGCGGAGAAAACGCACTGTCGGAATTTTTTAAGTAGTGCTGGAATTCTTTCCAACCGTGCTTTGGCACTCTTTATTTTCTGCATTATGGAATCAAGCTTTTCTACTATCCGTTTTTGCTCGTTGAGAGGGTGGAGGGAAAAAATTATTTTTAAAGCATTTGTATCTGTTAAAGCTTCTTGGGTTGAACCTGTTGCTAAATCATCTTTTTGATCTAAAAATATTTTTGATTGTACATAGTAATAAATTAGTTTTGGTAAATAGGTATTACCATAAGGTCTTATCTGTAAAAATCCAGTAGAAAACAGACAACCTTCCAATGTTTCATTAACAAATACAGGTTTATTGGTGTTCTTCATCCTTGCTTGGGATATATCATTAATTTTTGCTATTCTGTTTGCTCTTGATGGATGGTTATTGTAAGAAAAAAATCCTTCCTCTATAGTATTATCATTGGTTATACTACCTGTCGAAAAATACGTTTTTTCTCCATTATAAAATGGAACACCTGTTGGAACTAAGTATACAATATTGTCAATTTTATCCCACACCCAATGTTCTCTTCCCATACTATTTTTCCTTAATTGTATTATTTGCAGATGTAGTTTTTTTAATAATGGCAACGGCCTCTCGTATTGATACGTTCCTCTTCTAATGCGGTCGTCTCGATACGCTCTCCACTGCGTTTCGAACATTCGACGACCGGGGAACACTCCTCACTGTCATCGAGTGATTGAGTAGTCATCGTATCGAGACGGACGGCGTGCCAATTCATGATTTTCGTGGCTGATTAAATAGTATCCAATGTGCACTTATTTTTCTTGTAGTGATTTATTATCTGATTTTCGTGTCTCCCATTTAATTATTACTCGCTTTATTTTGCGAATTACGATTTTCCCTTGATTTTTATCTTATTTTTTGTAATTTTGTAATAAAAAATTTTGAAAGGATAACAAATGAAAACCTTAACAAAAATATTACTAATAATAATTATCTACAATTTATCATTTGCTAATAATCCTAAAAATATCATCATTTTAATCGGCGATGGAATGGGAACAACACAAGTTACAATAGATGTTCTTTCAAATCCATTTAGTGCATTTACAAGATTTAAACTAAGCGGATTTTCACTTACACAATCTGCTAACCAATTAATTACCGATTCCGGCGCCGGTGGAACTGCTATCTCTACTGGTGAAAGAACAAAAAACCATTACATCGCTTTCGATACTGCCGGAAATCCACTCGAGACAATAATGGAAAAAGCTATTAAATTAAAAAAATCTACAGGTATAATTGCTACTTCTTCTATAACAGATGCTACTCCTGCTAGTTTTAGTGCCCATGTTCAAAGTAGAAAAAGTGAATTTGATATTGCAGAACAACAAGCTAACTCTAATATAGATATATTTATAGGTGGTGGCGGCAGATTCTACCTTCCAAATACTTTACCCGGCGGCAAAAGAACAGATGGGAATAACATCCTCAATACACTACAAAAAAAATGGACTTATGTTGATAATTATAATAATCTAACTAAAATACAATCACAAAAAATTTTTGCTTTACTAGATACTTCAAACATCAGACCCGCAAATGAAAGGGATTATACCTTAGGGGATTTAACCAATATCGCACTCTCACAACTTTCAAAAAACAAAAATGGTTTTGTGTTGATGGTAGAAGGTTCTCAAATAGATTGGGCTTGCCATGGTAACGACCAAAAATATCTCATGGGCGAGTTAAAAGATTTTAGCACCGCTATTAACGCTGCCTTAGATTTTGCTCAAAAAGATAAAAATACTCTTGTTATTGTATTAGCTGACCACGAAACAGCTGGTACATCTATCACTAAAGGTAATTTTAACGATTTCAAAATTGAATTTATTAGCAGAGCTCATACTGCTACTATTGTTCCCGTTTTTGCATACGGGCCAGGTGCCGAATTATTTACCGGTATCAATAAAAACTATGAAATTGGAAGAAAGCTTAAAAATCTTGTAAAATAATTTGTTGCTCTTTTTAAATTTCAATTTCTTTTTTTACTATTTTTTCATATATTTGTAAGTTAATATTTAAGAATTTCGTAATATGGCAAAGAAAAAAGTAAAGTTTATATTTGTTACTGGTGGCGTAGTAAGTTCTTTAGGGAAAGGAATTTCTGCTGCTTCTCTTGGTTTACTCTTAAAATTAAGAGGCTACAAAGTTACTATACAAAAATTCGATCCTTATATTAATGTTGATCCTGGTACAATGAACCCTTTTCAACACGGTGAAGTTTATGTAACTGATGATGGAGCAGAAACTGATCTCGACTTAGGACACTACGAAAGATTTCTTGATGTCAATATGTCAAGAAATAACAATACCACTACCGGGCAAGTTTATTACGAAGTAATTACCAAAGAAAGAAGAGGCGATTATTTAGGTGAAACTGTTCAGGTAATACCTCATATTACTGATGAAATTAAACGTAGAATGAAATTACTTAGCGAATTAGGCGATTATGATATTATTATAACTGAAATTGGTGGAACAGTTGGTGATATTGAAAGCCTTCCTTTTTTAGAATCTATGAGACAGTTGCTTTTAGAATTAGGTCATACTAATGCCCTTTCTATTCATGTTACACTTGTACCTTTTATTAAAGCAGCTGGCGAACTCAAAACTAAACCTACTCAACATAGTGTTAAAAGTTTGTTAGAATTAGGTATTCAACCAGACATTTTAATTTGCAGATCCGATACAAAACTTTCTAAAGATATTAGGAAGAAAATTGCTCTCTTTTGTAATGTAGAACCTAACTCTGTTGCCTCGGCTTACGATTGTTCATCAGTTTATGAAGTGCCACTTGTTCTCTACAAAGAAAAAATTGATACCTTAGTTCTCAAAAAATTGAAATTACCAGAAAACAAAATTTCCATTTCAGAATGGGAAAAATTAGTTGAAAAAATAAAATATCCTAAACATAACGTTGAAATTGCTATTTGTGGTAAATATGTTGATTATGCCGATTCCTATAAAAGTATCTTGGAGGCTTTTGTTCACGCAGGCGCCGCTAACGATACTAAAGTTAAAATCAGAATGGTTAATACCGAAAAAATCGAACTAGAAGGACCACAAAAATATCTAAATGGTGTTGATGGAATACTTGTTCCAGGTGGTTTTGGAGATAGAGGTGTAGAAGGTAAAATACAAGCTATTAAATACGCTCGCGAAAATAAAATACCCTTTTTCGGTATATGCCTTGGCATGCAAACTGCAGTTATTGAATTTGCAAGAAATGTTTGCGCCCTTAAAACTGCTAATAGTTCCGAATTTGTTAAAACTAAACATGCTGTTATCGATTTAATGGAACATCAAAAGAAAGTTACAAATATCGGCGGAACTATGCGTTTGGGCGGTTACCTCTGCAAACTAAAACCAGAGACAAAAGCTTATGAAGCTTATCAAGTTGACGAAATACTTGAAAGACACAGACACAGATACGAATTCAATAATAAATATCGTGATACATTCCAAAATAAAGGTATGATCTTAAGTGGTTTATCTCCCGATGAACAACTTGTTGAAATTATTGAACTTAAAGATCATCCATGGTTTGTTGGTTGCCAATTTCATCCTGAATTAAAATCACGGGCAACAAGACCTCATCCTTTATTTAGAGAATTTGTTAAAGCAAGTTTAATTTACAAAAATCAAAAATCTTAATAGCGAGGAAATTATGGGTCTTTTTGATCTTTTCTCAAATGATATTGCAATGGATCTCGGAACTGCAAACACACTTATTTATATAAAGAATAAAGGAATAGTTCTTAATGAGCCTTCTATTGTGGCTTATGATAAAAATACTAAAAATATAATCGCCTTTGGTAATTCCGCAAAACAAATGATGGGCCGTGAACACAGAGATATCAGAGTTACTCGCCCAATGCGCGATGGTGTTATTGCTGATTTTGAAATCGCCGAAGGGATGATTAGAGAATTTATTAAAAAAGCCTCTCACGGTCTTTCTGCAGCAAAAAGAATTGTTGTTGCTGTTTCTACAGGCGTAACAGAAGTTGAAAAAAGAGCCGTTCGCGATTCTGCTGAACACGCTGGAGCAAAAGAAGTTCATCTTATCGCTGAGCCTATGGCCGCTGCTATAGGAATTGATATTGATGTCGAAGCCCCAGTTGGTTGTATGATTGTCGACATCGGCGGTGGTACTACTGAAATTGCTGTTATTGCACTTTCTGGTATCGTTAACGAAGAATCTATACGTATTGCTGGCGATGAAATGAATAATGCAATTGTTGATTTCTTCAAGAAAAAATATAATATGCTTATTGGCGAAAGAACTGCAGAAACTATTAAATGCGAAGTTGGTTCAGCCGTTCCATTAAAAGAAGAAATTATTATTAATGTTAAAGGTAGAGACCAAATTGCTGGTATTCCTAAAGCCCAAGAAGTTAGCTCTGCTGAAATTAGAGAAGCTTTACAATCTAATATAATTCAAATTATCGAAGCTGTTAAACGTACTCTTGAAAAAACTCCACCTGAACTTTCTACTGATATCCTTGATAGAGGTATTATGCTTACTGGCGGTGGTGCTTTATTAAAAGGTTTAGATGAAAGAATTAAAATGGAAACTAATTTACCTGTATTTGTTGCCGATGACCCATTAACTGCTGTTGTTAGAGGCACCGGCAAAGCTATTGAAAATATTCAAAAATATTCTAAAGTATTTATCAAAAAGCGTAATTTTTAATGCTTGAAAAAATAACTCTTTTTATATATAAATATAAAAATTTCTTAATCTTTGCTCTACTTTTCAATTTATCTCTCGTATTAATTTCTCATTCTAGTAATGATTTTTTTGGCTTGAGAACTTATGTTTTCTCAGCCTTTGCATATTTCAATAATTTGATTGTATCATCAGAAAATTATTTTAATCTTATCTCGGAAAATCAAAAACTCAGAGAAATCAACGCTAAATTATTATTAGAAAATACCAGACTAAGAGCCGCTGCTAATAATAGTCTCAAATATGAAAAATTACTAAAAATTCAAGATACTTCTAACTTCCCTCTTATTAGCGCATCAATTTTAACAAAATATTATAAACCATATTCAATTAATTTTGTCATTGATAAAGGTTTAGTTGACTCTGTTGCAGTTGGCATGCCAGTTATGAACGAAGAAGGACTTTTGGGCATAGTTAAAAGTGTATCGCGTAATCATTCACTAGTTTCTAGTATTTTTAATATTGATATGAAAATTACTATAAGAAATTCAAGAAATAATCTGGATGGTATTTTATCCTATGATGGAAATAGTCTAACTATTATCAATGCAACTAACCTTTTTGATATGCAATATGGCGATATGATTTATACATCTGATTTTAGCTCACTATTTCCACCTAAAATTCCTGTGGGCTATATACAAAAACCAAACAATGATAAATCAACAGATATTCGAGTAAAACCTGCTGCTAATATATATGAAACTGATAAAGTTTTTGTAATCAAGTTTATAAAAAACTTGTATTTATCTAATTACAATCAATAATAATTTATGAAAAATATTGCTAAAAACAATTTGCATATAATACTTGCTACATTTTCCTTTTTTGTTTTACAAATAATTGTTTCACCTTTGCTTTCAATTTACAATATAGCACCAGATTTTATGCTTATTTTAGTTATAACTTATGCTACTCTAAACGATCATATTCCATCAATGCTATACGCTTTTATCGTTGGTATTTTTATGGATTTATATCTTTCTACAAATTTTGGCTCTTTAACATTGCAATATCTTTTAGCAAGTTTTATTGCATCATATTTTAAGTTTAATAGTGTTTATTATATTAAACAATTTATTTATAAATTTATTTTTGTTGTTTTTATTGCTAGTATTACATCATCTTTAAGTTTTCTTTTCTTAAATCAAACTATAGTTTCTTACTTATTTTTTTATAACTTTATAAATCTTGTAATTTTTAATAATCTATACAATGTAATTATTGCATTTATAATAATTACAATTTTACCAGGAAAACTATTCTATGAAATCAAGTGATAAATTTTATATACCTCTAGATGTTAAAACTGCAATATTAAAGTACATTGTTATTATAATTAGTATTATATACACAATACAACTTTTCTATTTACAAATAATTAATAATGAATATTTTGATGTAAAATCCAAACAAAATAGTATAAAAGGTATTCCAATACAACCTATACGTGGTGTCTTTCTCGATAGAAACCTTGAAGTTTTAGTAGACAACAAAAATACCTACACAGTAAAAATTATCCCTGCATACTTTGATACATCAAAAGCTAAATACATTGAAGCCGCTTTGAATCTTGAAAATGGTACTATTGTTAAATATTTGAGAACCTCACAATCATATTCTCCATATATACCTATTAGAATTAAAAAAGATGCTCCATTTAAAAATATTGCATGGATTGAAGAAAATAAAGAATTCTTTCCTGGTTTAACTTATAGTGTTGAATTACAAAGGTCATATCCAGTTGTTTCAGGTTCCCATATGTTTGGTTATTTAAAAGAAATTAGTAAAAAACAACTTGAAGAAAAAAAAGATATCTATACAATGGGTGATTTAATCGGTTATTGTGGAATTGAAAAAACCTATGAAGATTACATTAGAGGCGAAAAAGGATATCAATATATTATTGTTGATAGCAGACAAAGGCAAATCGGTAGATACAATGATGGAAAAAATGATAAAAAACCTCAAAAAGGTTATGATTTAGTTTTGGGAATAGATAAAGATGTTCAAAAAGTAGCAGAAGAAAAATTTAAAGGCTTAAGAGGTGCTTTAGTTGCAATTGAACCACAAACAGGAGAATTAATTGCTTTTGTTAGTTCTCCAGAATATGATTTATCAAAATTCTCAGCATTTACAGATAAAGCTTATTGGGATAGTTTAATAAGTGACCCAAATGTTCCACTTTTTAACAGAGCAACTATGTCTATCAATCCACCAGGCTCTACTTATAAAATATTGGCAGCAATTGCAGCTTTAGAGGAAGGTGTTATTGATGAAAATACAATTATATCTTGCCCCGGCTCTTTTGTTTACGGTAATCGTAGCTTTAAATGTCATGGTGCACACGGTAATGTTAATGTTATTCATGCTATTGAACACTCTTGTAATGTGTTTTTTTATAAACTTATTTTCAAAATAGGTTTAGATAAATGGGCTGAATATGCTAGAAAATTTGGATTTGGACAAAAAACTAATATAGATATTACAGAAGAAGTTAAGGGACTTGTCCCTGATACAAAATACTATAATAAAAGATATGGAAAAAACGGCTGGACCCAAGGTTTTCTTGTTAGCTTAGGTATTGGCCAAGGAGAATTAAGCGTTACTCCAATGCAACTAGCTTTATATACTGCTATTATTGCTAATAATGGTGTTAGTTATCAACCTCATATTGTTAAAGGATACTTAAAACCTGGGACAAAAGAAATTGTTCCATTTACTTTTCCTAAAATTCAAACAAACATTTCTCAACGTACTTTTGATATAGTGAAACAAGGTATGTATTTAGTGGTTAATGGACACGGAACCGCTACATCTATCAAGATGCCTGATATTCCTATAGCCGGGAAAACTGGTACTGCACAAAATCCTCATGGCAAAGACCATGCTTATTTTATCGGTTATGCTCCTGCTGATAACCCTAAATTAGCTATTGCTTGTTTCGTTGAAAATGCCGGATTTGGCGCAACTTGGGCTGCTCCTATTGTAAAAGAAGTTGTACATGCTTATTTTAATAAACATAAAAACGTAAACTATAAAGATACTTCTTTAGTTAAATCGAGGAAAAATTGAAAATTAGAGAATCATTAAATTCTAGATTTGATTTTTATATTTTTATACCATATTTAATTTTAGTTACTTTTAGTCTCCTGGCTATTTTCAGCTCAACAATTAACCAAACGGGACCAGTTGCATATAATTTTTATAAACAAGCTGTGTTTGCAATTTTGTCTGTTTTCATATTATACAGTGTTTACAAGCAAAGTGAAGGATTTTTTGAAAGTATTAGTTTCCCTCTTTATGTTTTTTCTATTATTTTGTTGATTGCTGTTCTACTGGTTGGCAAAACAATCAATAATTCCAAAAGTTGGCTTTCTTTTGGTATAATTAATTTTCAGCCATCCGAATTAGCAAAAATTGCAACAATTTTATATCTCTCAAAATATCTTTCTGATAAAACTATTTCCCTTGATAACTTAAAAGATCTTGCAAAAAGTATTTTTATTGGTATTCTTCCTGTAGTGCTCATTCTACTTGAAAATGATACAGGAACTTCCTTTGTTTTCATAGTTTTTATATTTTTTATATTCTTTATGAAAGGATTAAATCCTCTTTTAATTATAGTTTTATCTTCTCCTTTCTTAATAATCTTTGCTTCTATGTTTGGTATAATTCCAGTAATTATATTTTTAATTATTATCCTTGTTACTTTAATACTTCTAAAACCTTATATAATTATTGCTACATATATTTTTCTTTTTAATGTTATAGCTTCTTTTTTCTTTCAATATATTTTTAATATACTATCTGCTCATCAAAAGAAAAGAGTTGAAGTTTTCTTAAATCCTGAAGCAGACCCGAAAGGTGCTGGCTACAATATAATACAAGTAAAAGTTGCTATTGGCTCAGGTGGATTGTTCGGTAAAGGATTTATGAATGGAAATCAAACCCAACTTAGATTTGTACCTGAACAATGGACAGATTTTATATACAGTGTTATTGGTGAAGAATGGGGCTTTATTGGTTCTGTTTTAGTAATTTTTTCATTTGCTTTAATTCTTACAAGAATTTCTAAATTATTTTTAACAGCACATTCCGAATTTAGCCGCTTGGTATCTGTAGGTATTTTTGGTTATATGTTTTTCCATTTCTTTGTAAATATCGGTATGTGTATCGGATTATTTCCAGTTATAGGCATACCTTTACCTTTTGTAAGTTATGGCGGTAGTGC
>DAOSCP010000007.1:0-68593 GCA_035361425.1 Ignavibacteriales bacterium
GACACATTTTTTGTTTCATTAAAATCTAGTATTTAAAGCACTTAACCCTACATCCCCTCCACTTAAAATTAAATAAATTAGCCAGAATAAATTACCACAAGAAATATTAATTATCTCCCATATAGCACACAAAAAACACAAAGTATTTAGCCACTAATTGCTCTAATCTTCACAAATTAAACACACGAAATCTAAAAAAAGGTCGTCTAGATAAGCTCTCCGCTTCGCTCCGTATTACGTGGCTGGTTACTTTAAATTCTTATAAGTAGATTTTTTATCAGCAGGCTCTTGAAAAATATAATTTTTTTTATTATTTTTGAAATTTAAAAGCGGGTGTAACTCAGTTGGTAGAGTATTAGTTTCCCAAACTAAAAGTCGCGGGTTCGAGTCCCGTCACCCGCTCAATAAAAAAGCAAGCTTTCTTTTGAGCTTGCTTTTTTTATATATAATTAAATTTTATCAAAATTACTTCCCTTGTGGCAATTGATAATGCAATACATCAACACCCTCAATAGTAACAAGAATACCTTTATTAACTGAGTTTAATAGAGTTTTTACTTTTTCAAAAAAATTAAGTATAACTTCTTCCTTATCAATAAATTCAACAAATATTGGTATTTTCTCTTCAATTTCAAATAATGTTCTTGTTCTAATTTTACTTGCTTTTCCGTATCCGGCAATTCCGTGAATAACTGTTCCCCCCTGTATATTATTTTCCTTTGCAAGCTCCAATAATGCATAATATAACGGTTTTTTCCCATATTTATCAGTTGAACTGAAATAAAAAGTTATTTTTTTGTGTGTCATAAATATTACTTATATTTTATTTTCAAATTCTAAAATATTATATTTGATATTAAAAAGCAAAAAAAAATGAAAAATTTTATAAAAAAATTGATCTTTTTAGTAATTCCTATATTCTTAACATCCTGTGATGATACTAAAATAACAGATATCGATGATAAAGATAAATTTATTCCAGAGAGCAATATATCATACAAAGAGCATATTCAACCTATTCTTGATGTAAAATGTTCGAGATGCCACAATAATACAAATAAATCGGGCAATGTATCTTTTGAAAATTATCAATCAACAACAAGCGATTTTAGAATTGTTTTTCCCGGTAATCCATCAGCAAGTAGATTATACCAGGTGCTTAACCCTTATGATACAAAATATATGCCGCCTTTTCCCAATCCACCTTTAACAGAAAAACAAAAAAAAGCTGTTTACCAGTGGATTCTGGAAGGATCAAAAAATAATTAGGAGAAGCTAATGAATATTATCGAAGTCAAAAGCTTAACAAAAAAATTTGGCAATATCACCGCCGTTGATAATCTTTTCTTTAGCGTGCCGGAAAAATCCATTTTTGCTGTTATTGGTAGAAATGGCGCCGGGAAAACTACAACACTTAGAATGATGCTCAATATCTATCAACCTGATCAGGGAGAAATTATTTATCATTTTAATGAAAAAAATTACAATAGCACAAATCAAGAAATTTACAAATACCTTTCCTACTTACCAGAAGAACGCGGTTTATACAAAAAAATGACAGTATGGGATACAATTGTTTTCTTTGCAGAACTTAAACAATCTTATAACTCACAAACTAAAAAACTAATTGATCATTATCTTGAAAAATTTAATTTGAAAGACCGAAAAACATCTAAAATACAAGATCTTTCTAAAGGTAACCAGCAAAAAATTCAATTTATTGCCACAATCATAAGTAACCCACAAATCTTATTTTTGGATGAACCATTTTCAGGTTTAGACCCAATAAATATTAATTTAATGAAAGATATAATTCTTGAAGAAAAACAAAAAGGCAAAACTATTATCTACTCTACACATCTTATTGATTTTGCAGAGAAAATGAGCGATGAAGTGCTTTTTATTGATAATGGTAAAAACATCCTCTGTGGCAATGTTAACGAAGTTAAACAAAACTTTGCTAAATCAAATATTATTCTTAATTGCGATGAAAATTTTAATAATCTTGATTTTAGTAATTTTATCGATACTTATTCATCTTTTGGAAAAAGTAAATCTATAAAACTCAAAGATAATATCAAGCCGCAGGATTTTCTAAAACACTTGATTGATAACAATATAACTATTAACGGTTTTACAGCTAACGATATCTCATTACAAGATATCTTTCTATCTTTAGTCAAAAATCCAGCGGAGGTTGAAAATGGACTTTAATAGAATATTGGTAATCATCAAAAGAGAGTTAAAAGAAAAATTATTAAGCAAAGCTTTTATAATATCAACTATAGCATTTCCAGCACTATTTATCTTCATCGGTTGGTTTCAATTTTATTTAAATGAAAAATCTGAAACACCAAAAAAAATACTTGTTTTCGTTGAAAATAATCAGCTAAGAGATAGTTTAACCAATCAATTAAAAACATCAAAATACGAAAATCTTACCATAAATATCAGCAATAATTACGATACACCAGAAAAAATTATCCCGATTTATAAAAATTCATTACTTAATGATAACCTAACAGGTATATTATTTATTTCGCAAAATTCATTAAATGATAAAAATGTCAATTACTATTCTAAATATTCAAATGACGAAAAATTGTTTAGAACACTGGAAAATATTCTAAATACACAATTTATTTTTCACAATTTTTCACACTTAAATAAAAACGATTTGAATTTTATAAAGAAAAAAATTAACTTCAAAAGTTTCAAAGTATCTTACGATGATACAACTGCAAAGGATAATACAGGCAATTTAATCGTTGGAATGATACTTTCGTTTTTATTATATTTTAGTTTGCTTATGACAGGAAGTATGATAATGTCTTCGATTGTTGAAGAAAAAGCAAATCGCATTGTTGAAATAATTCTCTCCTCTGTTAAGCCAATAGAATTTTTAACTGGTAAAATAATAGGAAATACACTTACTTCACTTATTCAAATGGCAATATGGATATCACCTATTATAATTGTGCAGCAAGGATTAATTTTGAATATTCCAAAAGATATAATTTTTTCAATCGATGTATTTAAATTTGTTTACTTTTTACTTAATTTTGCGGTAGGATTAATAACTTTCGTTGGATTATTCGCAGCAGTCGGCTCGATGTATGATAACCCACAAGATGCTCAAAATGGAGTGTGGCCATTAACACTTTTAATTATGATTCCATTTTTCATTGCTATATCATTAAGCACTAATCCAACAAGTGAAATTGGATTTATTACTTCATTTATTCCTTTTACATCAATAATTGTTATGCCAGTTAGAATGAATGTTGTTGAAGTTCCTTATTATCAAGTTGGAATTTCTTTTGTTATTAATGTTTTAACTGCTATATTTGTATTTGTATTAAGTGCCAAAATTTACAAAATTGGAATAATGATAACAGGTAAAAAACCTTCTTTTAAGGATTTATTAAACTGGTTAAAAGCATAAGGAGAATTTAATGAAAAAATTTGCCATATTATCAGTTGTAATTTTTTTATTTGCTGGTTGCACGCTTACTACTAAAGAATACTTGAAACTTGCAAAATTTTCACAAAAGAAAAATCAAATTCCAAATGCAATTATGATTTACGAAAAGATATACAAAGAATATCCCAACTCACCCGAAGCTCCAGAGGCTCTCTACTCCCTTGCAAAACTTTATAATGAAAATAGAGATTTACCTCGCAAACTAATGGGCGAAAAAGCCATTTACTACTGCAATTTAATAATTGAAAACTACAAACACACAGATTACTACCTAAAAGCAATTTATTACAAAGCTCTTGTATCACAATTTAAATTAAAAGATTATTTAACTGCAACGCAATTATATCATTATTTAATGAACAATTATCCTAACTCTCGTTATTCAAAAATGTCTCAAGAAATGTTAGATTTAATGAAAAACTAAGGCTATTAAATGAAAGTAACTTATTCAGAACTTCAAATTGATGCCATAAATAAGATTTCAAATTTCGATTTGAAAGTAAAAAATATAGCTGAAGGTTTTATGATCGGTATCCATAAAAGCCCTTATCACGGTTTTAGTGTGGATTTTTCCGAACACCGTCAATATTACCCGGGCGATCCTATCAAACTTATTGATTGGAAAATTGTTGCTAAATCTGAAAGATATTTTATCAAACAATTCGATGAAGAAACAAATTTAAACGCTTATTTAATTTTAGATTGCAGTAACTCTATGAATTATACATCCGATAAGAAAAAGTATTTTTCAAAACTTGAATACGCTAAACTCCTGGCTGGTTCCATTGCTTACATACTTAACAAACAAAGGGATGCAATATCATTTACAGCTTATTCAAATCAAGTTGAAAATTTTATACCTCCTAAAGCTGCAGTTGCTCATTATTTTGAAATCCTAAAAAATATTTACACAACCAAACCAAATGGCACAAGTGATACCTATAAAGCTTTAATCGATGTTTTAAATGTGATAAAAAAGGCTGGTCTAGTAATTATTTTTTCTGATCTTTTAGATGATCCCGAAAATATCATCAAATTTGTCAAACTTGTTAGAAGCAAAAAAAACGAAGTTATTGTATTTCAAATTTTAGATAATCAAGAAATTAATTTTAACTTTGGCTCGGATAAAATGTTTATCGACTTAGAAACAAAAGAAAAATTACAAACAACACCTTTACAAATTGAAAAAGAATATAAAAATGTTGTTGATGAATTTATAAACAAACTAAAAACAAATTTTGCTAAGTTCGATGTTGAATATGAACTCTTGACAACATCTACACCTTTTGATATTGCTTTGTTTTCATTTTTGAAAAAAAGAACCAGGCTTTTATGATTGGTATAATTTGCAATATTCACAAAAACTCTGTAATTAACTTTACTAAAAAATTTTTAACTCTATTAAACGATGAAAAAGTAAAATTTAAATTATGGACTGAAAGCAAAACGCATTTTTCAGATTTAACTGATGATAATTTTTGTAATATAGAAAATCTTTGTAGTGAAGCTGATTTATTAATATCAATTGGCGGAGATGGAACTTTTCTTTTTTCTGCTTACTTTGCAGTTAAACACGATAAGCCAATTTATGGCTTAAATTTTGGTAAGTTAGGATATCTTGCTGAACCTGAACCAGGTGATTTAAATCTTTTAATTAAAAAATTACTAACCAAAAACTACAAAATACAAGAAAGAATTTTATTAGATTGCAACATAAATAATTCAAGAAATTATATTGCTATTAATGATATTGTTGTAGATAAAGGCGAGTATAACAAAACAATTGATTTAAATCTTTTTGGTAACAATAATTTCATATCTACAATTATTTCGGATGGACTAATTGTTTCAACGCCAACAGGTTCAACAGCTTATTCATTAGCCTGTGGCGGACCAGTAATTAGCCCCGATGCAGATGTATTCGTTTTAACTCCAATAGCACCACACAGTTTAACAATACGGCCTCTTGTTTTAACAGATAGGACAGAACTTACTATTGAACCTTTTTCCCGTGGCGGTAAGATGCGTATCACTTTCGATGGACAGCACGATATTTATATTCAATCTTACGATAAAATTCAAATTAAAAAATCTCAGCAAAAACTTAAAATAATTCAAATAAATCAGAAACCTTATTTTGAGCTTTTAAGAGAAAAGTTACTCTGGGGATATGATTACCGCAACAAGCACTCACAACAATAATTCGATAATTTTATCAGCTACTGGATATCCCCTTTTGGTTAATTTATATTTCTCATTAACAAATACAATTAAACCAAGTTTTATCAATTCATTCAAATATTTATTAAATTGTTCAAACTTATTTTCATTGTAGGAATAATCTTTTAATTTGTTCAAATCAAGTCCATCACTTCGCAAAGAAAGCATCAGATACTCAACATAGTTTTGTTTTTTAGTTAAAACTTCTTTTGACTTTATCGAATTCCCTTTTTGATTAACACTTTCGATATATTTAGTCAAATTTCTATAATTCCAAAATCTCTCATTATTCACAAATGAATGTGCGGAAGAACCAATTCCTAAATAATCGCCATAGTGCCAGTAAATTTTATTGTGTTCACACTGATATCCAGATTTAGCAAAATTTGAAACTTCATATTGTATAAATCCATTGCTTTCAAGGCAATCAATAATATACTCATAAAGTTTTAAATCAAAATTTTCATCTTTTAACTTAACTTTGCCTTTTAGTACCTGCGAATAGAGTTGAGTGCCATTTTCTAAAATTAAACTGTAATAAGATATATGCTTGATAGGAAGTGATATAGCTATTTCTAAATTCTTTTTTATAGTTTTCAAAGATTGAGTAGGTAAATTAAAAATTAAATCAATGCTGATGTTCTCAAACCCAGTTTCATATGCTTGATAAACTGATTTAATAGCCTGATTCTTATTGTGTATTCTTGTTATAAACTCCAAATCTTTTTTATTAAAAGATTGTACTCCGAAACTAATTCTATTGACACCCAATCTTTTATAATTTTGAAGTTTATCATTAGCAGAATTTGGATTTGCTTCAATGGTAAACTCATAATTTTCATCAATTTCAAAATTTTTATAAATGGAGTTTACAATTCTTTCAAAAAAATTTATCGG
Organism: Ignavibacteriales bacterium; assembly: GCA_035361425.1. GTDB lineage: Bacteria > Bacteroidota > Ignavibacteria > Ignavibacteriales > DAOSCP01 > DAOSCP01. Next base: position 6,602 of record DAOSCP010000007.1, read on the forward strand.
TAGTAAAGACGGAGTGCCCCCACCAAAGAAAATTGTCTTAATGTAGAATTGGATGTGATAGAGTTGAGAATAATATTCTAATTCTTTTATAATTGCAGCGGTATATTCACCAAATCTATCTTGTTTTATAATTGAATAAAAATCGCAATAAATACATTTATGCTCACAAAATGGAATATGAAGATATAAAGCTAAAGGTTTTTTCAATTTAAATTCCTTTCACAAGAGTTTTAGCACTTTCGATAGCTGCCTCAGTTACTTTATCGCCTGATATCATTTTAGCAATTTCATAAATATGCTCATCATCGCTCAACTTAGTAATTGAAGAAACAGTTCTTCCCTCGCTCTCTTCTTTTTTAACCATAAAATGAATATCAGCAAAGCCAGCTATTTGTGGCAAGTGAGTTATAGAAATAATTTGATGATATTTGGCCAAATCTTTTAAAGCCTCGCCAACTTTTTGCGCAATCCTACCAGAAATACCAGTATCAATTTCATCAAAAACTAAAATTGGAAGTTTATCCGATTTTGCCAGAATTGTTTTCAAGGCTAACATAATACGAGAAATTTCTCCACCGGAGGCAACTTTGCTTAATGGTTTTAAATCTTCACCTAAATTCGTAGAGATTAAAAACTCCAGTTCATCATATCCATAAAAATTATAATTGATTTTGGTTATATCTTCATCCAATAAATTTTTAAATTCAACTTTAAATTTGGCTTTTTCGATTCCAAGGTTTGCAAGAATAGCCACAACCTGTTGTTCAACCTTTTGAGCAATTTCTTTTCTTTCTTTAGAAAGTTCAGAAGCCAAATTAAATAATTGATTATAAAGATTTTTGATATTATTTTCAAGTTCAGCAATTTTATCATTAAAATTTTCAGCTATGTCGATTTCCTTAGCAATTTTATCTTTGTATTCAAGAATTTCTGCAATAGATTTCCCATATTTTCTTTTTAAATTATTTAAATCAACAAGCCTATTTCTCTTCTCTTCGAGTGCTTGGGGATCTAAGTCAATAATATCCAGATATTGCCTTAAATTATTGGAAAGTTCAACTAAATTTTCATTAGCAATATTGAGTAAATTCAAATAATCATTTTTAGATTTATCGTATTTAACAATCTGGATTAAATTTTTTTCAATAAGTCCAAGTAAATTTATCACAGAATTATCGGAAGAGTAAAGTAAATCATAACTGTTAGATGTTAACTCTAATAATTTTTCGGAGTTTTCTAAAACTTTAAGTTCCTCTTCAAGCGTTTCATCTTCATTAGGTTGGGGATTGATATTAGAAATTTCTTGAAATTGAAAAGAATAAAAATCGAGTTTTTCTTTAAGTAATTTTTCTTGATTTTTTAATTCATCTCTTTGTTTGATAATTTTATTCAATTCAGTATAAACATCGTGGTAATTTTTAAGTTTATCAGTAAGATTACCAAATTCATCAAGCATTTTGATATGATTAGAAACATCTAGCAAAGATTGATGTTCGTGTTGCCCGTGTAAATCTACTAAATAATTACCAGCTTCCTTTAAATTATTTAAAGTTGTAGGGATATCATTAATAAAACATCTCGAAGTGCCTTTAATGGAAACTTCTCGTCTTACAATTAACTCATCATCATAATCAATTTCATTTTCAACTAAGAATTTTTTAACTTTAGTATTGCCAGAAATATCAAAAATTGCTTCGATTACAGTTTTATTAGCACCTTTTCTAATTACATCCACAGATGCCCTATCACCTAAAATTAGTCCAAGAGCATCCAAAATAATAGATTTACCTGCACCAGTTTCACCTGTTATAATATTTAATCCCTTACCAAAGTTAATATTGATATTATCAATCAATGCAAAATCTTTGATGGATAATACTTTAAGCATAGTTAATCTCTATATAGTTTAGTAATAAATTGTGCTCTTTTTGATTCTTCTGTTGCAATATTTGTAGTAAAACATTCATAACATCTTAAAACTTCCAGATTAGCTTTATCCAACAAATAAAAAATAGTCTCAAGATCGTAAATTTTTTGTTCGTGAACTTCGCTAAATTTCTGCCCAATATCATTATAAACATCAATAGTTGTAGTGTGAATTCTTCTAATTTTATCATACTGAGTTTTATAATAATAATGATATCTTTTATATTTGGAGTTGTAATAGATTGGTGTAATAAATTGCAAACAATTACTTTCTAATGTAACATCAAAAGTAAAAATTCCATTAGGGGCAAGAATATTAGCTACTTCTGTAAATGCTTTTTCCACATCATTTTCAGTTAAAAGATAATTAATACTATCATAGTTAGAAATAACCAAATCAAATTTTGCCTTAAATGGAAGGAAACGAATGTCTGAACAAACTTTATAAACTTCAAGATCAGAATTATTTAACATCTCATAAGAAAGGTCATTCATCAAAATATTATTATAATATTCCTTCATATACCGGGTTAATAATCCATTACCAGCAGTAACATCTAAAACAAAAGGGTTATCACTAACATAATCTTTGGTAATTTCGTATATATATTTAGCCCATTTTGAGTAGTTTATATGGGACATTAAATCAGTATAAATTTCGCTAATATGGGTATAATTATTTACTTGCATTAATCAAAAATTCCTTGTTCAGCAATTCTCCATATTTTCTGGCAAGGGAAACGATTTTCGTAAAGCGCCCTCCCCACAATCACAGAATCGATACCATCTTTCACATGTTTTTGAATAAGCATAAGGTCATTTTTATCCTTAACGCCACCAGAATGAGTTACTTTTTTACCAGTTAACTTAGCTACTTTCAAAGATAAATTCAAATTTGCACCAAGCAATGTACCATTTGATGCAATATCAGTTACAATATATCTTTCTACTCCTATATCCTTAACCAGATTAATAATATCATCAACCTTATAATTAGTCCTTAAAGATCTACCGCGAATTAAGATATAGTCATCAAGCACATCAAGAGAAACAGCAACTTTGTTTGGGCCGTATTTTTCAAATAATTTTACAAAATCCTTTAAATTTTCAACAACCATTGTACCGGTAACAATTCTATAAACACCAAGGTCGAAAACTTTTTCAGCATCTTCAAAAGTTCTAACACCGCCAGCAAATTCAACAGGTATAATAACAGATTGACAGATTCTTTTTATAATATTCAAATTACCATCTGAATGCTGCCACGCTCCATCAAAATCAACAACATGTATAACTTTGGCATTTTCAGCTCTCCAGATTTGCGCCATTTCTACAGGATCATCGCTATATTGATAGGTATTAAGTTCTGGTATACCTTTTACAACCCTAACACATTTACCTTTATGAATATCTATTGAAGGAATTATCAATAACTGTGGCATAAAAAACCTAATTTTTTTGTCAAATATAATATTTTCTTACGAAAAAATAAATTTTATTTTATTAAAGCATCAATTAATTCTTGCAAGTATGTATTATCAGCAGGTTTGTATATGCCAAAGCCTGCACAAAACTCCCAATAATTAAAACTAATTTGGTTTTCTAAACATGTTTTTACTACTGCTTTTGTCCATCTTATTCGAGATTGATAATCTGCTTTATAGTATGCACCAAATTCTCCACAATTTAATGGTATATTATGAAGTTTAGCAAAAGTAATAGCTCTATTAAAATCTGCTTTAAGACTTGTCTCTTCAACCTCAGAACCTAGCCATGAAGTTCCAAGCCATTGGTCAGCACCACTTATCCACTCTGCTCCCTGGTGAGTGAATCTGAAAGGCTCATAATAATGAATAGAAAGAATCAAGTTTTCATCATCTGGTATTTGCAAATTATCAAGTCCCCAAACACTGTTCCAATTAACACCACACACCACAATAGTCTTTCGTTTATCATTTTTTCTTATAATCTGAACGCATTCCTTCTGAATATTATTCCACTTTTCTATAGATAAATTATTGTGTGGCTCGTTTAATACTTCAAAGATCAAATTAGTAGATTTATCTGCAAATCTTTTTGAAACTTGATCCCATATATCATATAAAATTTGTTTATTATAATCAGGATTCTCATGAATTTCATCAAAATGATGAACATTTAAAATTATGATAAAACCTTTTGAAAGAGCCAAATCAACAAGATATTCAACTCTATTGAAAAAATTTTCATCAACTTTATTTTGGCTATCAATATGAGCAGACCATTTTACAGGTAAACGTATTGAATTAAAACCAAGATTTTTAATAATATCAAAATATTCATCCTTGATAACTACACCCCACTCACCTTCATTTGGTGCTTCCAGAGCATTGCCCAAATTTATTCCTTTACCAATTTTTTTATTCTGTTCAAATGCAAATTTTCGATCATAAAAGATTTTAGGATCTGTAATTTGATTTTCACAACCTACAAAAATTAATATAACCAGTATTAAGTAAAAGATTTTAATTTTCATGACATATACTCATCTAGTTACAAAAAAAGCAAGAGAGTGTATACTCCCTTGCCTCAAATAATAAAAGTATAACATAATTATCTTAATCTAACCAATACATTATTATCATCACCAGAAATAACAGGAGTTTGTTTTCTTCCATATTTTCTTCTTGCCATTCCAGGTAAACCATTATCTTGATGATTAATAAAAGATTTCATTTCTCCTAATGTAATAGTACCATCTTGATTTAAATCAGCTGCACCTTGCAAACCTTTCAATAAGTAATAAGTAAACATACTATGATTCTTTTCTGGATACCAATTTGAAACCTGTTGCCCTGTAGATGATCTCATCACAATATTATTAGTGTCATCAATTGAAGTACCTATTGATTCATCTACATCTAATAAAACAGAGCTTGCGTCTTTAACTAAAACTTCACCTTCACCAGTTGAGCCAGAAAAACATGCATCAATTACTACTATTTTCTTACTAGCTTTGAGAGCACTTATGTCATCATAAAAAGCATCCATAGAATAAGCATTATCATCACTTACAAAATTTGGATCTGCATCATAAGGAACGAAATACGCTTTTTTGTTATTAACACTTGGCGCACCATGACCTGCAAAATATATGAAAATTTCACTACTACCGTCTTGTCTTATATAATTTGGTAATACATTCTTAATGTAGTTTTTCATATTACCATAAGTAATTAACTCATTTTCGTTTTTAGGCAAAATATTATCGGGATCATATCCAAAAGTTTTAATTAGATACTCTCTTAATGCTTTCCCGTCATGTTTTGCAAATTTTACAGGTGGAATATCTTTATTTGCATATCTGGAAACAGTTAATATAACAGCAATCGCATTTGGCCTTTTATAAGGTGTTATAGGAATATTTTTATCAACATCGGAATTTAGAATAATTTCTTCTTCATATGCCATTTGTTCAGTAGATGGAATTATTTTTATTGGGAAATATTTTTCCGTTAAATCATACTCTCCTTTTTCTGTAAGTTTAAATTTCAACATTCCATTAACTGGTTTATTCAAATCTGGTGAAACAGTAAATGGAATTGTAACATCTTTGGTTTCACCTGCTAGCACATCACCGATTTTAGTTGTGTAAACAACTTTCAAAACACTTCTATCGAAATCTGTGGAAGTTAGATCAATATATACATCCTTTGCAACCCCTGTACCTTTGTTTGTAATAGAAATAACAAAATCGTTAATTTCACCAGCTTTCAAAATATTATTTGAAACAGGTTTATTGTAAGATACTTCAAAATTTACTATTGGTGGATTTTTTACAATTCTCATTCTTTTGGAACCACTTTTTGCCTCATAATCTTGAGCAAACACAATAAGAGGCAAAAGTACAATTAAAATTACGTAATATTTCATTTTATTTCCCATGATAAACTCCATTAAGGCTTTTGTATTGTAAATGTTGGACTTATAAAATATGTCGAATAATCATTATAATCAACAATTCTAATTTTACAATTTGTATAAGTTTGAGAAAGTGTTGGCACAATCCATGAATAACTATTTGAACCATCGGGTGAATTATAAAATGTAATAATAGTATTCCAGTTAGAACCTCCATCTGTACTATATTCAATATTTATTCTATTCATATATTTAGATGTCCATTGAATAGTTCTTTGAGTACCTCCAATCCAAATTGCACCAGCAGCAGGAGCCGTAAAAGTAATAAGTGGTTTGTAAACAGTAAGGGATACCTCATCTTTTATAGAAGGATTTGCATTATCATAAATTTTTAGCTTACAATTACTAGATGAAATATTAGGTACAGTCCACTGATACGTTCCATTTGCATAAGCAACTTGATTTTCAAAAACTTTTGTCCAGTTAGTACCATTATCAGAACTAAATTCACAATTCAAATAATCGATATCTTTTGCGGTCCATTGTATTGTATAATTAGAATTAGCCTTTATCGATACAGAATTTAAAGGACTGACAAACTTTACACTTGCTGCAGAAATTTGAAATGGTTCGCTTATTCCTGCTGGAACATCATTATAGTAATCACTCACTCTAATTTTGTAAGTACCACTAGATAATGTATTTGGAATTGTCCAGCTATAAGATGTTGCACTAGTAGAATTAACAATAGTATTCCAGCTATTCCCATTATTACTTGTATATTCAACTTTAACCCATGTAGCTGTTGATTTATCCCATTCAATAGTATAAGTATTACCAACATTCCAAACAGAATTTTGAGTTGGATTTAGAACTTTGATAGGATTTAACTTAATTATTTTAAACTTTTCAGAAATACCATACTCAGTAGATAAATTAGAATTTTGTATTTTTATACGAGCAGAATCAGAACTAATATTCTGAGGTATTGTCCACGAATAAGCATTATCACCTTCGGATGAATTTATACCAGTAGCTATTAAATTCCAAGTATTTGTATTTAATTTATAATAAATCGAAACTGTGGTTGATTTAACACCTTTCCAGTTAATAGTATAAGTACCTCCAGAAGCCCATTCAGAACCACTAGTTGGACTTGTAATTTTATAAGGTGCTTGAGGTTTAATTATAAACCTTTTAGAAATTGTAAATTCTTTAGAATCGTTTGAAGTTTCGAGTTTAATAAATGCTTTGTTTGATTTTAATGTAGAAGGTATTGTCCAATAATAAAAATTGGTTCCTGAATAACTATTTGTTTGGGATATATATACCCAATTTAAACTATCCAAAGAATAATAAATGTTTGTATAAATGTAACTTTTCTTTGAGTTCCATTCTATCAAATAACTTGACCCTGCTTCCCATTCAGTACCTAATGTAGGTTGTGTAATTGTATAATTAACTGCAGGTATTATCTTAAAAGGTGATTGCATTGTATAAGATATTGAACTATTTGTTTGATTTACCATTCTTAAATAGCAATCAGTTGGAGTTGTTACAGATGGCATTAACCAATAATAACTTCCATAAGTTATTCTTGTAGATGTAATTAATTTCCAATCATTTTTGTCAAAAGAATAAAATATATCAAAATAATCATTACTATTTGCAATTTCATTGTTGTACGACCAAGTGATATAATAAAATTGGCCACCTTCATACTCATTACCAGCAATTGGAGAAGTAATTAGCAACCTTGGTAAAGTATACCTATAAAAAATTTCTTTAGAAACAACATGGATTGAGTCATTTATTGCACTTGCAACTTTAATCTTAATAGTACAGTTAGATTGTGGAACATTCATAATATTAAATTTTCTTAAACTAGCATTAATATTATTGCCTACAATTTTCCATTGATTAGAAATATTATCAAACAATGAAATTTTAACTTTTTTAATTACATTTGTATCAGCAACCCATTTAACAATAATAGGCACACTTGAAACTTCACCACTTATAGGTGATACTAATACAATTCCACCTTTTGGAGCTTCGGGCATTTTATCTAAAAAGGAAAGTATATCAAATGAGCTAGGCTTATCACTTATATCGCCACAACCCCAAATTGTAACAATTACTAATAAAAATATATAATATATCTTTTTCATAATATCACCTAAAATTTTAATGCTACATTATAATTAATTATATTCCAATCTTTTGCAGGAGTATTCTTATCAGATGCTTTCATATATGTTATATTAAATTTCAACCATTCCGCTAATGATAATTGAACACCTAAATTTAAATATAACGTTGATAATTCTCTCCTTTCAATAGCATCTTTCTTATCCCCAACATAAAAAGCACCACCAAAATAACCCAATCCAATATACGGTTGAATATAAGGGAAAATTGGTAAAAGTGTATAAGAAACTGAACCACCCATTCCTACTATTCCAGCATCTTTAACCATCAAGTTTTCCTGCAAATCTTTTTTTAATTCAAAGTTATTATTAAGATAATATATATCCCAAATCAATGGATAAAAAGTTATTTTCATACCAAACAAAGAACCACCTTTGTAATCAAAACTCTTTTCAAAAAATTTTTGTACTCCATTATCATTATACTTAAATGTTGGAAATCCATAATAAAATTGAACTCTTTCATTATACTCTCTTACTTCTTTACTACCAAGCAACAAATCATTAATTGCATCTTTTACAACTTGATCAACAGTTTTAGCTTTATAACCTAAGACTCTAAATACGATAGAACCATCTAATTCTTCATAATCATTAAATACAGACCAATAAATTTTTTTGGTTCCTCTTTTCTGAATTAACCCAACATCACCGGTTACAGATTTTACCGGATTGAATGTAGAACCACCATTTGTGGAAACTTCCAATTTAATTTCTGTTGCATCTTCGTCATTCCACGGGCCGTAATAATATTCAATTTCAAAAACCTGGTTAGCTCTATTATAGTCAAATGATACATTTTTTATCACCTGACCATAAGAGATTACTCCAAGCGTAACAATAAATAAGAAAATAAATTTTTTCATATATCCTCCTGATATAATTCTTTTTATTTATTGAATAAATATAATTATTTTTTATTTAAAGTCAAATTATTTTTTATTTAACTATATATAAATTTTAGTTAAAACAACTCTCTTAATCTGAATGTAACCCCTATTTCATTTTCAATTAATTCTTTAGCTTTTTGTAAATCTACATCAGGAAGGCCAACTACACTCATTACAACATTTGTATAATTTTTCGCTTTTTTTGCAAAATCAAGCATCTCTTTGTGATAATTTGCAGGGACTTTCATAAGTCGAGCATATTCATCTGGATAAACAGAATTTAAACTAATTGATACTGTATCTATTAAATTTTTTAGTTCTGGTGTAATATCTCTTTTATTTATTATATTACCATGACCATTTGTATTCATTCTTGTTTTACCACCATTTTCTTTAATATATTTAGCGACTTCTTTTACGATATCCCATCGAATTGTTGGTTCTCCATAACCACAAAATACAATATCTTTGTATTGTTTAGGGTCTCCAATTTCTTTAATATAAACTTCTGCAGGAGGTTCTTGTTCCTTTTTCATCTTGAGCTTGTAACCGGATATAATAGCTTCTCCCTTTCTATCGCAAAAAATACAATCAGCATTACAACGATTTGTAACATTGACATATAGTGAATTTCCTATTTTGTATGTATAAACTAAACTCGGTTCTTTACCTATTCCAAATAACCTAAATGCATTTGTATTAGTTGTTCTTATAACATCTTCGATTGGGATATTTTGAATTTCGGCAATTTTCTGTGCAATTATTGGCAAATACTTGGGTTCATTTCTTTTTCCCCTGTATCCTTGAGGTGCCATAAATGGGCTATCAGTTTCAAGTAAAAGATCATCGACCTGAATATGTTTTAATAACTCTCGTAAATTTTTAGCATTTGGAAATGTTATGTTACCAGTAAAAGATATAAAATGATGTAATTTAATAAGTTCTATTGCCATATTTAAATCACCAGAAAAGCAATGGAATTGTGCTTTTAGTTTAGTCCTGCTGTAACTTTTTATGATATTTAGCATCTCATCATTAGATTCACGGTTATGTATTATAACAGGTTTATTGAGTTCTAATGCTAAATCTAATTGCTCTTTGAATACTTTTATTTGAATTTCTGGAGGTACATTTTTCCAATAATAATCTAAACCTATTTCACCAATGGCAAGAACTTTTTCATTTTTTGCAAGTTCAGTTAATTCTTTGATTGAATTTGTATCAAATTTATCAGCATCCTCTGGATGATAACCAACAGCAGCATATACATTTGTAAATTTATTAGCTATTTCTACTGCTCTAATTGATGTTATTAAATCAATACCGGGTACAATAAGATATTCAACGCCATTGGCTTGTGCCTTTTCGATAACTTCTGCTAAGTCATTTGTGAAGTTATTTAAATTTAAATGTGTATGTGTATCTATCATTTTACTAAAAAATTTGTTATTTTAAATATACATAATAAAAAATTAAGTAACAAATACTATGAAATTTAATCAAATAAAAAATCAATTAATACCAGAAATATGGGATAGTGCATCATCAATCTATAAGAGTTTTTCTAATTACTTAAAGAACAATTTAACTTCAATTTTGATTTCTTATAATTATGATTATAGCAAAAATTCCATTAATGGAGATGCTTTTATTAATGATCTGGATATGAATATACAACCTATTCCTCGCTCAATTAGCAAAAAAGAGTTTTTTAACCATTTTACAGGCATTTGGGTGGGAATAAATTTAAATCCAAATAGATATTACAAAGCCTCATTTTATTACTGGGTACAACTTTCACCAGCATATAATAAGTTTTATTTTGATGACTTAGAAGAGGCTAAAAATTTCAAACAGATTTTATATAAACGCGGCTGGGAGTTTATATATGTAGAAAATTATTGGATTATTGTAAAATATTATCCTGTAGAGAGATTAAACACTACAAATAACGAATGGATACACCAACTAGATGAATTTTTTGCAAAATGTTGTAGTGAAGCTGATGAACTTATTTTTAATGTAAAACAATGGGGACTTTAATATTTCTATTTTTTTTCTTATATTTATAAGAATGATTACTTTAAATATTATGGAAAAGTTTAACCTTAGCGAAAGAGATAAATTAATATTAAATTGTGTTATTCAACAATTTATTTTAAATGCTACCCCAATAGGCTCAAGGCTTTTAGCTAAAAAATACCAATTGGGACTTTCTCCTGCAACAATTAGAAACATAATGGCAGATCTTGAAGAACTGGGATTGTTAGATCATCCCCATACTTCTGCCGGGAGAGTTCCAACAGATAAAGGTTATAGGTTTTATGTAGATAATCTTCTTCAAATTCAAAATATCAGCGAACATCAAAAAGAACAAATTAATAAAATAATCGAAAAGTATTCTGATGACTCTGAAATATTCCTTAAAACGACATCACAAATTCTAAGCAAATTTACAAATTTAGTATCTTATATTTCATATCCACAGCTAAATAAAGCTATATTAGAAAAAATTCAACTGATAAAAATAACTACAAACAGAATTTTAGTTGTTGTTGTTGTAAATAAAGGACCTATAAAAACTATTTCATTCGAATTAGATTGCGTTATAAGATCTGAAAAATTATATTATATTGAAACTATTTTGAATGAAAAATTATCCGGACTTTCGTTTAATGAAATCAAAGACACTATTAAAGATAGAATTAGCGAAAATTTAGATCCTGATGATACTGTTGCTAGAATTTTTATTAATTATCCAGAGAAAATTTTTAATGAAAATATAAAAGATGATTATATCATATATACAGACCAAGAAGTTCTACAACAACCAGAGTTTGAAGATAATTCAACTTTAAAAGGAATTATCGAACTAATGCAAGATAAATCTATAATAGTTCATCTTATTGACCAAATAAATCTAAGTGATGATAAAGTTGTTTTCAAAATAGGTAGTGAAAATATTTTTGATAATTTACACTCTTATAGTCTGGCGATTAAAAAATATAAAAAAAATAATGCACAAGGAAATATTATTTTAATAGGCCCCAAACGAATGAATTATTCATTAGTAGCAGCTATTTTACAGTATACAGCAAATATCATAGAAAATAAATTAAAAATATAGATGGAGGATAAAAATGAACAAAAAGAAAACTGAAAAAAAATCTCAAAGTGAGGAATTGAAAAATACCGAAACAATCAATGTAGAAAATCAGGAAACTAATATTATTTCTGATGAAACAACTCAAAACGAACAAAAAAATGATAACAATAACAAGGAACTCATGGAAGAAATTAAATCATTAAAGGAACAAGTTGACATCTTAACAAAAGAAAGAGATAATTATAAAGATGCTTTACTTAGAAAAGCAGCCGAATTAGAAAATTTCCGCAGAATTAAAGAAAAAGAATTTGCAGATTTTGGTAAATACGCTTCTGAAAGAATACTCTTAAAATTTTTAGAAATTTATGACGATCTTGAAAAAGCTATATCATATGTCGATACACCTGAACATTTTAACTCATTAAAAGATGGTGTAATTTTAGTTTTTAATAAATTTACAAAACTATTAGAAAGCGAAGATGTTAAAAAAATTGATGCTGAAGGTGAAGATTTTAATGTAGAACTTCACGATGCACTTATGCAACAACCAACAGATGCAATTGCTCCTAACAAAGTTTTTAAAGTTATTGAAAATGGTTACACATACAAAGATAAAGTGCTTAAACATGCTAAAGTGATTGTAAGTGCACCTAAAAATGAAAATTAGATAAAATGAGATAATAATGCAAAAAAATAAAAAAGATTATTATGAAATACTTGGTGTTAGCAAAACAACGACTCAAGATGAAATAAAAAAAGCTTATAGAAAATTAGCTCTACAATATCACCCGGATAGAAATCCTTCTAAAGAAGCGGAAGAAAAATTTAAAGAAATTACTGAAGCTCACGATGTACTTTCGGACCATGAAAAAAGGACAAAATATGATAAATTTGGTCACAGTGGCACAAGTGAAAGAAAAGATGAAAATACTTCTTCAAATATAAATGATATATTTAATAATCCAGATATTTTCGATGAAATATTAAAAAATTATTTTAATTTCAATATTAATGATTTTTCAAATTTTTCTAATAATACTTCAAATTCTCAACAAACTAGGACCAAAACTAAAGAAAATACAAATTATCATTCATCTAAGGGAGTAGATCCTACAAACTTGAAATCTCCCAAAACTTGCCCTACCTCTAACGGCAGTGGCAAAACAAAAAAAATTGAAATTACAGATTTTGGTAAAAAAACAACTTATAAAAACATGTACAAAATGTAAAGGTAAAGGAAAAATTTAATGTAAAATAAGCACTCAATAAAATGATGTTATAAATATATTAATGTTGCATACATATAAACCGGATGAACAAATAACAAAAAGGAATTATAACAATAACATGCTGTAAATACTTTGTTATAAATTTGTTATAATTAGTATTATTTCAATTAAATAAATAAACTAAACCTTAGGATACTAAAATAATTAATAATGGATAATATTATTAAACAAACTTGGGTCAAGAATATTATTATAACTTAGAAAAAAATTTAATGAGGTAATTATGCCAGAAACTAAAAAAGATTATTATGAAGTACTTGGTGTTAGCAAAACAGCGACACAAGATGAAATAAAAAAAGCTTATAGAAAATTAGCTTTACAATATCACCCAGATAGAAATCCTTCTAAAGAAGCGGAAGAAAAATTTAAAGAAATTACTGAAGCTTACGAAGTTCTTTCTGACCCAGAAAAAAGAGCAAAATATGACAAATTTGGTCACAGTGGCATGCGTGCCGGACAAGATTTCCATACCTACTCAAATATGGATGAAATTTTTGGTAATTTTAGCGATATATTTGAATCATTTTTCGGTGGTGGCTCCATCTTTGATAATTTTGGCACTTCTTCAAGATCAAGAAGAAGAAGTTCTGGTATTCCAGGAACTGATATAAGAATTGACATAGACTTAACTTTAGAAGAAATAGCAACAGGAACAACTAAAAAAGTTAAACTAAAAAAATTAGTAAAATGTGATTCGTGTAATGGTACAGGTGCAAAACAAGGAACATCTACTAAAACTTGCCCTGTTTGTAATGGCAGTGGCGAAGTAAGAAAAGTTCAAAATTCTTTTTTTGGAAGAGTTGTAAATATACAGCCATGTTCTAATTGTAATGGGGAAGGAACCGTTGTAGATCAACCTTGTACTAAATGTAAAGGTGATGGACGAATTTTAAGTGAAGATAGTATAAAAGTTAACATTCCTGCTGGCGTTCAAGAGGGACAATATCTAACATTGAGAGGACAAGGAAATTCCGGTGCACGCGGTGGAAAAGATGGCGATATTATTGTTGTAATTCATGAGAAAAAACACCCAATTTTTACACGTGAAGGTGATGATATTATCTATGAATTATATCTTAGCTATCCTGAATTTGTTTTAGGAACTGAAGTTGACGTTCCTACTTTAACTGGCAAAGCAAAATTAAAAATTGAAAAAGGTTTAGAACCTGGAAAAATACTAAAATTAAAGGATAAAGGTATAAAACACTTAAATCAAGCTGGTTCCGGAGATTTAAAAATTAAATTGAATGTTATTATTCCCCAAAAAATCACTGCTGAAGAAGAAGAACTACTCAAAAAACTAAATACAATGCCAAATATCAAAAGAATTTAACTTACAAGGCTGCATTTTTTTGCAGCCTTATTTGTTTTTAAATATTTTTTTTCTTATTTTTGTTTCTACAAATAGTAACATTAATAAAACCACTTTTTTCATATTACAAATAATAAGAAAATTTTATGCAAGAATTAAATGAACTTTTAGAAGCAATTCTATTGATTAAATCTAAAAAAGAATTAGAAGATTTTTTCAAAGAAATTCTTACTGAGGCAGAAATTAAAGATATCACAAAACGATGGTGTTTGATGCGAGATATTCTTTTAGGAGAATCACAAAGAAATATTTCAAAAAAATATGGTATTAGCCTTTGTAAGATAACAAGAGGTTCAAAAATATTAAAAAAAGAAAATTCGATTTCAAAAAAATTATTATTAAATATTTATAAGGAGCTGAAAAATGGAAATTCTTGAAAAATTGAAAAAATTACCTGATGAACAAGGATATTTTGGAGAATATGGAGGTAGTTTTATACCAAATCAACTAAAATCTATTATGGATGAAATAACAGAACAATATAATTACATCAAAAATACAAAAGAATTTCAAGATGAATTAAAATATTTATTAAAGCATTATGTTGGCAGACCATCTCCTGTATACTACGCAAAAAATTTAAGTTCTAAATTAGGTGGAGCAAAAATATATCTTAAAAGAGAAGATTTAAACCATACTGGCGCACATAAAATAAACCATACATTGGGTGAGGCACTTTTGGCAAAACATATGGGAAAGAAAAAAATTATCGCAGAAACTGGTGCAGGTCAACATGGTGTAGCTTTAGCAACAGCAGCTGCTATTACTAATCTTGAATGTGATATTTACATGGGAGAAATTGATACAATAAAAGAAAGACCAAACGTACTAAGAATGAAGGCGTTAGGCGCTAATGTCATACCAGTAAAAATTGGTAACAGAACATTAAAAGAAGCCGTTGATGCTGCTTTTGAGGCATATTTAAAAGATCCTGTTACTCAATTTTATGCTATAGGATCAGTTGTTGGACCACATCCTTTTCCTATGATGGTCAGAGATTTTCAACAAATAATTGGTAACGAAGCAAAAGAACAATTCTTAGAACTAACTGGGAAGTTACCAGATAATTTAGTTGCTTGTGTTGGAGGTGGTTCTAATGCTATTGGACTTTTTACAGCATTTTTGAATGAGTTAGAGATAAATCTATATGGCGTAGAACCAGCTGGTTATGGATTAGAAAAAATTGGCGACCACGCTGCTACTTTAACTCTTGGAAAGCCTGGTATAATTCACGGTTTCAAATGTTATTTATTGCAAGATGAAAATGGAAATCCTGCAAAAGTTTATTCTATTGCAAGCGGATTAGATTACCCTGGCGTTGGACCCCAACATTCATATTTGAAAGATATTGGAAGAGTAAATTATGTAACAGTTACTGATGATCAAACTGTTGATGCATTTATAACACTTTCTAAAGTTGAAGGAATTATTCCAGCTTTAGAAAGCGCCCATGCAGTTGCTTACGCTATTGAACTAGCTAAACAAATTGATAAAGATAAAACTATTTTGGTTAATCTTTCTGGCCGAGGTGATAAAGATATAGAATATGTTATTGAAAAGTATGGAGATAAATACGGATTAACCTTATAAAAAAGTTGCCCAATTGGGCAACTTTTTTTATTTTATAAACAATTTTTGAAATTCTTTTGGAGTTCTTTCTTTCCAACTACCTTTGTGATAAGCATAACCTGCAATTAAAGGCATAGCTATAGTTGCTTCTGCATAAACCATTTGTTCATATGATTTAGATACTTTTCCCCAAGAACAAGCTTCTTTAAGAGTTGAACCAGAAAGAGCACCATCTCTTTCATCAGCAACAGTAATTTGAATAGCATATTTATGCATAGGTGCATTTTCGGTCAAAATATCTGCTGCAACAACAATATCTTGTGTAAAGTTCTTTGGAACACCACCGCCAATCATAAAGAGACCAGTATCTTTACTATTTAATTTTATTTGAGTAAGTTCATAAAAATCTCTACCTGAATCTATTGACATATATTTTTCTCTTTTTTCATTCAAATGCATAACCAAACCAAAACCTGCGGAACAATCAGAAAAAGCTGGAACAAATATTGGCACATTTTTTTTATAACATGACCAAACAACAGATGATTCTGATTTAGGACCACCATTTTTTTCAAGGTATTTACCCATTTCATAAATAAATTCACGGGATGAATAAGGTCTTGGTTCTAATGAATTTGCAATTTTATAAATAGTTTCATCACAAATTCTTAATTCATCTTCATCAATATAGGTATCATATATTCTATCAACAGCAATTTCTCTTAAATCGTTATCATCATAATAATATGGTGAAGGAGCAATATAATGTTTAAAGCCTAATGCTTCAAAAAAATCTTGATCAACAATAATTGCACCTGTTGATACAATAGCATCAACCATATTATTCTCAACTAAATCAACAACAACTTGTTTTAATCCAGCACTAAAAAGACTACCTGCTAAAGTTAATATTACAGAACAATCTTTATCTTTAAGCATCATATCATAAATATTTGCTGCACTGTATAAGTTTCTTGCCTGAAAAGCCATACTACCGAATGATTCAACTAAAGAAACTACATTGTATTTTTTAATATCGATGTGTTCGATTGTTTTGTTTAAGACTTCCTTTTTGTTTAACATTTAAGATTCTCCTTATTTAATTTGTTATTAAAATAAATTATTTTATTTTAACTGCTGTACCAGTTACATTAACCATGAGCATTGTACCCTGCCCTAGAGAATTATAATTAAATTGAACTCCAACAATAGCATTTGCATTTAATTTTTCAGCCTTCTCTGTCATTTCATCTATTGCCATTTTTCCTGCTTTATCCAAAACATCTTCTAATTGATTCATTCTACCACCAACTAAATCTTTAATACCAGTAAACAAGTCTTTCAAAATATTTGTACCCAAAATAGCGTTTCCTGATACTATTCCACAATACTCAACAATTTCTTTGTTATCTATGGAATTTGTAGTAACAATAATCATAAATCCTCCTTTTGATTTTGTTATTTACAAAAAAAAGTATAAATTTGTATTTTAATAATAAATATTATAAACTATGCGAAATACTTACGCAAAAATTTTTTTAAACAACCTCAAATATAACATTTTAAACATTAAAAAGAAAATAAACTTAACTAAAATTATGACTGTTGTTAAAGCTGATGCTTATGGACACGGTGCAGTTGAATTGGTTAAGTATCTTGAAAATTCACCAGAAATTAAACCAGATTATTTAGGCGTTGCTATTTTAGATGAAGCAATCGAATTAAGAAATTCAGGTTCTCAGCTACCAATATTAGTTTTTTCACCATTTGACCTAGATGAAATAAATTTTTATATCGAATACAATTTAAACGCCACCATACACTCATTTTTTCAAATTGATGCAATAAATAATTTACAACTAACAAAACCTTTAAATATTCATATTAAAGTTGATACAGGAATGGGAAGAATTGGATTTTTCCCTAATGAATTAGAAAAAGCTTTCTATTTACTCGATAAAATGCCAAACATTAAAATTAATGGAATTTATACACATCTTTCTTGCTCAGATAATCCAAATGACGATTTTTCTTATAAGCAATTAGATATTTTTAACACTGTTGTATCCAAACTAAAAGCTAATTATGATATAGGACTTGTTCATGCAGCTAATAGCGGAGCAATTCTTAATTTCCCAGAAGCTTATTTTGATATGGTAAGACCTGGAATAATGCTTTATGGCTACAAACCAGCACTAGAATCTCTTGATACAGTTGATTTAAAACCAGTTATGCAATTAATTACAAAAGTTAATACCATCAAAGAATTCGAAAAAAATTACCCAATAAGTTATTCAAGAAGATATTATACAAAAGCTAAAACAAAAATAATATCGTTACCTTTAGGCTATGCAGATGGAATTAAAAGACAATTAACAAATAAAATGAGATGTATAATTAACGATAAATACTACCCTCAAGTTGGAACAGTTTGTATGGATAGAATAATGTTTGATATTGGTAATGAAGATAATATTAAGATTGACGACGAAGTTATTTTATTAGGAGAAACACAAAATTGCAAAATAGATGCTTGGGAATGGTGCAATATAAATAATACAATTCCTTACGAAATAACTTGTAGTATCAGTAAAAGGATAAAAAGGGTTTATATAAATGAGTGAATTTAACTTTAAAAAACAGTATTTAATTCAACAATTACAGTATGCAGCAACTTTTTTAAGACTTACAAAAGAACAAGAAAATGTACTATTTTTTCTTTGTAATTATATTGATACATCCAATGATATACTTAGAGATCTAACAAATGCAGCAAAAATAACAGAAATATCTGCCCTGGCATTAAAAATTAAACATTCTTATGAATTTATATCATCATCAAAAATACAATATTTAAATATTTCAGATAAATACAAAAAACAAACTCAAGAAATGTTATATGATTTGTTAAACTTTCTTAATACCGTTGATATTAAAAAGTTACAATCTATCTTAGAACCAGGCTTAGAAATCGAAGAAAATACAATAACCGATTCCACTTTTGTATCTTCAAAGGATAATATTGAAAATACTACCAATAATGTTATTGAAAACATTAAAGAAAACCCTGTGTATAAAAAATTTGAAAAGAAAATAGTAGAAAATATAAGATATTATGATAATTTGTTAACTCAACTTTATCAAAATAGTGTTGATCTAAATGAATTATCAGAGTCGGTCCATCGTGCAAAAGATTTGGAAGATGAGATAAGAAAATTTGGCTTTGAAGTTATTTTAGATGTACATCATATTTTTACTGTTACACTCGATTTAGTCTTTAAGAGCACATTGCCAGTTACAAATGATATCATTGAATCAATGAGAGCCTGTTTAATTGTAATAGCTTCAATTATTAAAAATAAAGATATCGATTTATCATTTTATTTAAGCAGAGTGGAAAATTTGAAAAAATTATTAAATTCTTTTCACAAATTATAAAAAAAACTTGCATTCTCCTTTTTTTTTTATTATATTAGTATTTCAAATTTAATAAAATTTGTAAGGCAAAATATTAAGTGCGGGAATAGCTCAGTTGGTAGAGCGCAACCTTGCCAAGGTTGATGTCGCGGGTTCGAGTCCCGTTTCCCGCTCCAAAATAATAGGATTAAATAACTTCTAATCTGCTTGCAAAAATCCACGAATGTGGATTTTTTTATTAAACGGCGGTTTACCCAAGTGGTCTAAGGGAAGAGTCTGCAAAACTCTCATTCGTCGGTTCGAATCCGACAGCCGCCTCAATTTCTTCCCTCCATTCATAAACCATTAAATTAACCACAATTTTGATAATTTACTTTATTTTATTATTTTTACTCTCAAAAAAAGGTATTATATGAAAGCGATATTTTTAATTTTCGTTTTTCTACTATCATTTATAGGAGATGTGTTCATGTATCCATTTATTTCAAGTGATAAAGTTAATACTACAATTTCTAGTTTAATTATTAAATACGGTGAAGATAATCGTTTTAGAATTACAAAAGGAGTAACTCAGGTTGCTTCTTTTTGGTATAAATCTGATGGAAATGAAAATGATTTCGAAAAATTTTGTATCAATAATTTTATTCATGATAAAAATGAGTTAAATGCATTCTTCGAAAGAATTTCAACCAATTTTGAATCACTTTATGGAAATTTAAATAAAATCTCATTAGATTTGAAGAAACAAGTTCATCTTGATTTAGGAAAAATTTATACTTATGATGAAATTTTTGCTGCATATGACCCTTTTGCACATTTACAAGATGATTTTTTTAACAATAAACTTGCTTTCATGATATTATTAAACTTCCCTACTTATACTTTAGAAGAAAAAAACGCCTTAGGTGCAAATTGGAGTAGATTAGATTGGGCATATGCTAGAATTGGAGATTTATATGTATCACGTGTGCCAGCTGAAGTTAATTCCAAAATTTCCCAAGCATTAACAGATGGTGATAATTATATATCAAATTATAACATCTATACAAATTCTCTTTTAGATAAAAATGGCAAACCTGCATTTAATAAAAATTTAAAATTAATCAGCCACTGGGGTTTAAGAGATGAAATTAAATCACTATATTCAGAAAAAGATGGACTTAATAAGCAAATTATCTTATATAATGTAATGAAAAGAATTATTTCGCAAGAAATACCTGAAAATATTATTAATAACGATAAATATCTATGGGATCCTATTAACAATAAACTCTATGAAAACAATAAAGAAATTAAATTCAATTATGAACCTAACACAAGATATAAAACTTTATTAAGAAATTATAATACATTTAAGTTAGCAGATCCTTATTATCCAAATTATCCTACTTATATTGATAGAAAATTCAAATTAGAACTTGAGGTAACAAAAGAAGATATTAAATCTATTTTTGATGAATTGTGTTCGGCTGATGTTTTGATAAAAGTAGGTAAGTTAATCGAAAAAAGATTAGGTCGTAAATTACAACCATTTGATATTTGGTATGATGGTTTCAAAACAAGAAGCAATATCACTCAGGATGAATTAGATAAAATAGTTAAATTTAAATATCCAACATTACAAGCATTTAAAGAAGATTTTCCAAATATTTTGATAAAATTAGGTTTTAGTAAAGATAAAGCAGATTATATATCCGATAAAATCGTAATTGATCCAGCTCGTGGAGCTGGTCACGCTTGGGGTGCAATGATGAAAGGAGACGTTGCTCATTTGAGAACAAGAGCTAACGATAATGGAATGGATTATAAAGGTTACAATATAGCTTGCCACGAATTTGGTCACAATGTTGAACAAACTATATCTCTTTATGATGTTGATTATTATTTCTTAAATGGAGTTCCCAACACAGCATTTACTGAAGCACTAGCCTTCACCTTCCAAAAAAGAGATTTATTTTTATTAGGTATAGATGATAACTCTCAAGATAAAGAATATTGGCAAACGCTTGATATCTTGTGGGGAACATTTGAAATTATGGGAGTATCTCTTGTAGATATTGAAGTATGGGAGTGGTTATACAATAATCCAAATGCAACTGATCAGCAATTAAAGGAAAAAACTATTGAAATCGCAAAAAATATCTGGAATAAATATTTTGCTCGAATCTTTAACATAAAAGATGAGCCTATTTTAGCAATTTATTCTCATATGATCGATTATCCTTTATATTTACCAGCTTATCCACTTGGTCATTTAATAGAGTTTTCAATTGAAGATAAAATTCAAAATAAAAACATTGCTAATGAAATTCAAAGTATGTTTGAACAAGGAAGATTAACACCTTATCACTGGATGATGAAATCATTTAATTATCCGCTTTCTGCAAAACCACTTATTCAAAAATCTGAAAAGGCTATTAACAAATTATTTATGGAGTAATTATGCTTGAACAAATTGCAAATAGAAGAAGCGTAAGAAAATTTTTAGAAAAACCTGTTGAAAAAGAGAAACTCTTAGAAATAGTTAAAGCTGGTATGCAAGCCCCTTCTGCTGGGAATCAACAGCCGTGGCAATTTGTTATTATTACAGAGAAAGAAACATTAAACTTGCTTTCTAAAACTGCACCAGGTGCAAAACCGCTTGAACAAGCAAGTGCAGCGATTGTTATATTAAATCATAATCAAAATTTAAGGTTTCCAGAATTCGTACACCAGGATTTAGGAGCTTGCACTCAAAATATTTTACTTGAAGTAGTTAATCAAAATCTTGGTGCTGTGTGGATAGGTGTTGCACCTATAGAAGAAAGAATCAAATATGTTAAAAATACTTTAAAATTGAACGATAATAAAATACCATTTAATATAATTGCAATTGGCTATTGTGAAGATAATTCTAATTATTTCAAAGATAGATTTGATAACAATAAAATTATTTGGGAATAGCAACAATTTTTATTACATTTTAAAAAACTAATGGAGGTATTTATGAAAAATGTTGGTAAAATTGATAGAATAATTAGAGTATTTGTTGGTCTTGTTATTTTAATACTCTTAGGATTATTAGAAACTTGGTGGGCACTCGTTGGTTTGATACCATTACTAACTGGTATTTTTGGTTATTGTCCATTATATTCATTATTTAAATTAAATACTTGCGAGTTTGAACAAAATGATAAATAATATTAAAGAAAAATTATCTAATTTTGGAATTAATAGAATCATCAGAATTTTAGTAGGAATATATATAATTTTCTGGGGTATTTTTGAAACTTCCTGGATAGGAATAATAGGAGTTTTACCTTTATTATCAGGAATCTTAAATACTTGCCCTGGTAATAGTTGTAATATCAAATAGAATTAAATTTTCACTTTATTGATAATACATAAGATAAGAATTACTCAATATTTTGTTCTAATTACACTTTATGTGAATAATATACTATTTAATTACTTTTCATAAAAAAATAATGGTCGTCTTTGCAGAGTGTATTAGCAATCGACGACCATTTCTTTTTTAAAACTTATTAGGAATTTTATAATACGCTTCTATAAAGTTCTACAAAATTTCTATTGTATAATAATTATGCATTAGCTGTTTGGAATAAAGCTTGCATATTAACAACTTCATCAGTATTCATTATTTTATCAATATTAATAAGAATTCTTACTTCTTCATCAAACTTACCCAAACCTAAAATGTATTCAGCAGTTTTTTCACCCATAAGGAATGTAGGAGGTTCAGCAATTTGCTCTGCTTTAACCATAGTAATTTCACAAACACTATCAACAATCATTCCCACTTTATAAGCACCGCTATTATTTTCAATTTCCATAACAATAATGTAATTTTTATTTGTATATTCAATTTTATCAAGCCCTAATTTAAGCCTCATATCTACAATTGGTATGATACTTCCACGAAAATCAATAATACCTGCTAAATATTCTGGTGCTTGTTGAATTGTTCTAATAGTTTGCATTTTACTAATTTCAATAATTTTAAGGATATCAACACCAAATTTTTGCCCTTCAAGCTCGAAGATGAGGTATTTACCTTCTCTATTAAGCAACGCTTTTGCAGCGGTTAATTCTTTATCTTCAGTATCACGAGTAAGAATTCTTATAGGTGTACCATCTTCAAAATGTTGAATTGAAGGTTTCATTATACTTTGAGCATCACTTATAGCAGCATTGGCAAATCTCATATCAACAAATTTATCAAGGTCAATGATGGCACCAATTCCCATTTTATCATGTAGATAATGCTGAATTTTATCAAGATCAGCAATTGATGGATACAAATTATTTGTTTTAATTCCAAGTGGTTCTGTCAAAACATTTTTTAATAATGGAACTTTTAATCCAAGTGTTTTTTCAGGATCTAGGAAATTTACACCAATTTCAGCAGCAAGCCCTGGTTTTTGTTCAATGATTTTACCAGCCTGTACTAATAATTTTGTAAATTCAAAAATAGCGTTAGTATGTTTTTGAATACATTCATTATCAACAGTAACAACACAGCAAGGATGATTTTCCCACAATTCCATTGACAAAAATTGCAATTCAGCAATACCAGAAGCAATTCCTTTTGTCCCAATAGGTTCAGCAACAATATAGCTAGAAGCATTTTCATTAGCTTCCAAAAATTCTGGCATTTTAACAGGAGCACAAACTTCAAAAGCAATATCTACGTCTGGTTGACCAACAACACCTGGTTTAAGCCCAATTCCTGTAAAGAAAGCATGAGAAAGCATATTATGAACAGACATTTGATGAGGTATGTAGTGCACTTTTCCTCTAAAGAAATTAGGGAATGGTTCTACATATTCGCCTTTTTTATTTCTTACGAATATACTTCCGTTTCTGTGAGCAAATAAAACAAGCCTTAAATCAACACCATAGTTATATAAATCCATGGCTAAAGGAGCAAGAATAAAAGCACCACTAACAGTACCATCTTCGAGGGCTTTTGCAACAGCATTCCATGTAGGAAACATAACAGTTTCAAGTTCAAAATGCTTAGGAACAACTTCACCAGATTTAATCATATGTTTCAAAACGCCAAGCGCAAGGTGGTCTGTAATTTGTATATGAGCAATTTTGAGTAATAATTTGCCATTTGGTAAAATATTAGCAACACTTCTAGGAGCTTTAGGCTTATCTTGTTCAGTTTTGAGCCCGCAAGCTTCTTCCATCTTTTCTTTTAATTCTTCGGCATTAAATGGTTTAGTAATGAAAGCACTAACCCCGGCATCGGTAGCTTTAGCAACTTCTTTCTTTTCACCTCTACCGGTAGCCATCATAAAAGGAATAGATTTATATTTTTCGCTTGCTCGTACCCATAGCAGGAGCTCAAAGCCATCTTTATTAGGCATGTTCCAGTCGCTAATAATAAGGTCAACCTTTGTGCCTTTTTCTAAAATTTCAATAGCTTGATTACCATCTTCGGCTTCAATAACATTTTCAAAACCTATGGACGCAAGTGTTTTGCGTTCCATTTTTCTCATTACGCCAGCGTCTTCAACAAGTAATATTTGAATATTTTTATCTAATGGCATGAAACCTCCTACTTTACAAGCAAAAATATTTGTATATCAAATTTAAAAAAATTTTGTTTTTAATACAAATTTAATTTTGTAAATATTCAATAATATTTTTAGCTGCTTTTCTACCAGCTCCCATAGCTAAAATTACAGTTGCACCACCAGTAACAATATCGCCACCAGCAAAAACACCCGGTATATTTGTTTTCATAGTTTTTTCATCAACAACTATATTACCTTTGCGGTTAAATTCCAAATCTTTAGCTGTTCTAACTAAAATAGGATTGGAACCATTTCCAATAGCAATTACCGCTGTATCTATTTCTAAAATTTCTTTTTTACCTTCAATTGGAACAGGTTTTCGTCTTCCGGATGCATCTGGTTCGCCTAATTCCATAACTTGCAATTCAACTTTTTTTACATAACCATTTTCATCACCTTCGAACTTAATAGGATTTCTTAAGAATTTGAATATAATTTGCTCTTCTTTTGCGTGATGAACTTCTTCTTTTCTGGCGGGCATTTCCTGTTCTGTTCGACGGTAGATTATATAAGCATCTTTGGCACCTAATCTTTTTGCAGTTCTAACGGCATCCATTGCAGTGTTACCGCCGCCAAAAACAGCAACTACTTTATCTTTAATATCCAAAATAGGTGTATCATATTCAGGAAATTTATAAGATTTCATTAAGTTTACACGAGTTAAGAATTCATTTGCACTGTAAATTCCATTTAAATTTTCACCTGGAATATTAAGAAAATATGGTAACCCAGCACCAACTCCAATAAATATAGCATCAAATTCTTCTCTTAATTCATCAAGGGTAGCAGTAAGCCCAACAATAAAATTAGTAACAAATTTTACTCCAAGATTTTTGAGCCCTTCAATTTCCGCTTTAACAATTTCTTTTGGCAATCTAAATTCAGGAATACCATAAACTAACACGCCACCTAATTCGTGTAAAGCTTCAAAAACGGTCACGTCATAGCCGGCCATAATTAAGTCAGCTGCACATGAAAGACCAGCCGGACCACTTCCTATAATTGCTACTTTTTTGCCGTTTTTTTGGATATTAATTTGTTCTTTTTTTAAGTTTAAATTTCTTTCATAATCTGCAACAAATCTTTCAAGATTTCCGATAGCGACAGGTTGGCCTCTTTTAGCCAAAACGCATTTAGCTTCGCATTGTTCTTCTTGTGGGCAAACTCTACCACAAACAGCTGGCAAAATATTATCTTCTTTGATTTTATATGCTGCTTCTAAAAATTTCCCTTCTGCAACTAAAGCAACAAAGTCTTTTATTTTAACATTGACAGGGCATCCTTCCACACATGCAGGATGAGGGCATTCTAAACATCTTGATGCTTCCATTTTAGCCAATTCTTCTGTCAAACCTAAGTTTACTTCAAAAAAGTTGTTTATTCTCTCCTCTGGAGCTTGAGCTGGCATAACTTGTCTAGGAATTTTCATTCTTTCTTTTGGTGGTAACTTGCTCATTTTTCTGCCTCATTGGTTACTTTAATATCATTGATTTGTTTTTCCAATTTGCATTGATGCTCTTCTAATGATTTCTGTTCGAAATTGTAATATTGTCTATTGCGTTTTGTAAGTGTATCAAAATCAACTAAATGTGCGTCAAATTCTGGACCGTCCACGCATGCAAAAACTGTTTTACCATCAACAGTTACACGACAACCACCACACATTCCAGTTCCATCTATCATTATAGGGTTTAAACTTACAACTGTTTTAATATTATATTTCTTTGTTAAGTTTGCAACATTTCGCATCATTGGAATAGGACCAATTGCAAGAACAAATTTTATATCTTGATTATTTTGAATAAGCTCTTCAAGTTTATCTGTAACAAAACCTTTCATACCGTAAGAACCATCATCTGTTGTAATATGAACTTCATCACAAAAAGCTCGCATCTCATTTTCTAAAATTACAAATTCTTTTGATCTGCCACCAATAATTGTAATAGTATAATTTCCATTTTCTTTTAAAGCTTTAGCAACAGGATATGCTATAGCCGTTCCCACACCACCACCAACTACAACTGCTTTACCAAAATTTTCAATATGTGTAGGATTTCCTAATGGACCCACAACATCCAATATATACTCCCCTGCATCTAAAGAATTTAATTGCTTTGTCGTTTTTCCAACTCCTTGAACAATTATCGTAATTGTTCCTTTTTGAATATCTGAATCCGCAATGGTTAATGGAATTCTTTCCCCGTTTTCAACAACACGAAGAATTATAAATTGTCCTGGTCTTCTTTTTTTTGCAATATAAGGGGCTTCGATTTCAATTTTGCGAACATTAGGACCTATAAACTCTGCACTAACAATCTTAAACATTTTGTTATCCTTATATTATTTATCTATCAGATTTTAAAAAATTTACGATAGCAACTAAAAGGAAAAATATATTTGCAAACCAAGCAGTTATAATAGGATTTATACCTCCATTTTTACCAACAGCCTGACTAATTTTCATCAAAGCTAAATAAACAAAAGCAACAAGAACATTTACTCCAAATTGAACCGCAAGACCACCTTTTCTTTTATTTACCGAAAGCGGAACACCGAAAAATACAACTATAACAGTTGCAAAACTAAAAGCCAATCTTGAATGATACTCTGTAATAGTTCTTCTCGGATCTAAGCCGGCCTGAATTTCATCGTTAATTCTGTTCTGTAATTCTTTATTATTCATTTCATCGTAAGTAATATTACTTTTTATAATATCATCTGGGGTAAAGTGTAAATCATTTATTGTTAAAGATGGAATATCATCAATAATTACTTTTTCACCTGTAAATTCACGTTGCTTTATAGATTCCAATTTCCACGAATGACTATTTGCATCATAGGTCATCGCTTCTGCATCTAACCTTTTTACCACACTTGTTATATCATCTTTATCAAATTCGGTAATTGTAACTTTATAAGCTGTTTTTTCATCCACGATGTAATAGCCGATAGAGACGATTTTATATTTTGTATCCTGAAATATGATATTTTCATCTGCAAAAACTTTCTTTTTATTCATGTATCTGCGTTCGATAAATATTTTATTCTTGTTTGCTTTAGGAATAACATATCCAGTGAAATATACCTGAAATAATGAAATAAAAATTGCAGTTAATAGAAAGGGTATCAAATATCGAAACAAGGATACACCTGCAGCCCTTATAACTACTAATTCGTTTAAATTAGATAACTTACCAGTGGTAAATAATGCGGAAAGCAAAGCAGAAACGGGCGTCATAAACTTAATCATATCGGGTATGAAGTAAATATAATACAAAAAAACAAGTTTAACATTCATCTTTGCATCAACAAAATCATCAAGATTTTCCATTAAATCAATCACAATAAAAAGCAAAAGAAAAGCTAATAAAGAAAATAAAAAAGTGTATATAAATTGTTTTAGAACATATTTATCAAATATTTTCAACTTTAACATCTAACTAAATAAATCTCCTTTTGAGGTTCGGAAATAAAAATACAACCATCATCTGTAACCTGGACCATATCTTCAACCGTAGCAACACCGTAATTTGGAACAGTTAACCTTGGCTCGATAGTATAAACTTGATCTTTTTCAACAGGAATAAAAGGCAGATTACCATATCTCTCCCATTTTGGAGCAAGCAAACCGCCACCATCGTGTGCAACTTTCCCAATTTGATGACCTAACGCATGCGGATATTCCTCATATCCATTGTTGACAATATGCTCTCTTGCGATTTTATCGATTTTCCATCCTAAAACACCTGGTTTTAGTGCCTTTGCAGCCAGTTCAACAGCTTCAATAATAGTGTTGAAGCCTTTTAAAACTTCTTCAGGAGGATTAATTTCGTCAGGTTTAAGAATATACCATGTTCTTTGCAAATCTGAGCAATAACCATCTATTTTAAGGCCAAAATCGAGATTTAAAATATGGCCATGATCAATCTTTCTATCGGTTGGATCTGCATGAGCCCCAGCGTTGTCTGGTCCGGTAAAAACAGCAGGACATTGATTTTCATCCCAAGCGGTTTCGTATCCTTTCTGCCTAACTAAATTAAGGACGAATTGGTTAACTTCTTTTTCCGTTATGCCAACTTTAATAAATTTAGTAACTTCATCAAAAATTTTCAAAGTTTCAGCAATAGCAAACTTCATTTTAGAAATTTCGGTTTGAGTTTTGCGCCCCCTTAGAGCAGAAATAATCTCTTCGGATGAAATAATTTTGTTTTCAAAACCACTACCTTTTAGAATATCCATAAGTTCAAGATACATACCATAAGTAAGCCCATCTGCAATAGATGAATTACGAGAAAAATTTAGAGCAATTTTTTGAGGTTTTAATCTATTTAAAACATTTAAAAGATCATCTTTGATATTTTTTACATATCCAATAACCTCATTATATAAACCTTTTTGTTTAACATTAGCAACATCAAGCGAACCTAGAATAGCTATTGTATCTCCATTCTTAGTGATAATAAAAGCACTGTGCCAGGTGCAACCACTACCTACCACAATATCAAGTGATGGATCTTTTACATTAGAACTTTCACGAGTAAAAATCATCCAGGCATCAATATTCTTTTCATTGAGAATGTTAATAGCTTGCTGAATTTTTTCTTTAGTAATTTGCATTTTGACCTCAAAATATAAAATACAAAATTATGAATATTTTCAGAATATGACAAATAAAAATTTTACATTTTTTACAATATCAAATTATAATAAATATTTCACTCTAAATAAAAAGGAATTTTCTTGACTGGGTATGAGAAAAGATCATTTTATTATCGATATGAATTAGAGGAAGTCATAAGAAATGTTTAAATTTATTGATTTTAAATAACATCTTAACAAATGTTAAATACATAACCAATTTGAACAAAAAGTATCAAAAAATCAAGTAGTGTTATCATTTTTTACATCACTCATATTTTGCTCATCTACATTACTATTTATCTGCTCATCACTTAAATCTTTTTCTAGCAATTTTTTTGTATTCACATTAAATAACACAAAAATGAATTTAATAAGTATTAATAAAATTCTTTTATACCACTTAATAGGTACGGGTAGCTCAATCCTATAAATATTGCTTTGAATTACAATACCTGGTTCTTTCATTGCTACACCCCAAAAGTTATTTTATAATTTTTTTTGAAAAACAAAGCTATAACAAAAATATTGCTGCATATTCCTTAATCATTTTTAATTCTAACTCAGTGAGGTTTAATTCCTCAAGTGAAGATTTAACCCAGCATTTTTTTCGGTATCATATTTAGAAACTTCTTTTGCCTCAATGTCATAAAAGAATAGCTCATCATCTCTGTAAACCCAGTAGCACAAAAATTCAACAGATGGCATTAAAAGATAAATAAAAAAAACTCTTACTATAAAAATACCAAGTTTATGAAAAATATTTGAGTTTAATAACCACCTGCAAATTGGTATTAGATAAGATACCATAATAAAAACCTCCTTTTATTTGTTTTGGTTAAAACTTGTACATTTAAATAGAGATAATTCTTTTTAATTTTTCCAAAAAAAATACAAGATTTAGCATAATTTTTACTTTAATTCTCTCTATAATAAGTGTAATAAAAAATGATATTTTCTAATTTTAGGTAAGATGAATTAGATATGTAAACCCGTAGATAAAATTATTAAGAATATTCTTGCAACTACAAACAATTAATAAGAAATGACTATAATATATTAATAAGCTAGGAGTATAAATAAAAGATAGCAAAAATTATGATACTCTATTAAGAAAATTATCTAACAAAAAAATGATGACTGACGGTTTGATTGATATTGACTGACCATTCAGTCATTTTCAACTGACTAAATAATCACTACTAACTGACTATAGTAATTTTATAATTTTGTAATTAAACTGGCCAGAAAATTTAATTAAGATAGATAAATCCTGAAGACTAAATATGGATTTGGGTAAAACATGTTATGCCCGTACGACAATCCTTGTTCTAATGGACTGGGCTTGGAAAATGTTATTATTATTCTTAATAAAAACTATTATTAAGTAATCCTAATATATTTTTTTTTGTATTTAATTTGAAATAAGTTTGTTTAGAAATTGTACAAATAAAAAAACATATTATTTAATAGTTAGTTATTTTTTCAATAAATATTAAAAGCACTCACCGTTATAGCTACATTCAGCACAATTTGTATCAGGTGAACATCACTTACGTTTTCCAGTAAATTCCTAAGCATCATATCTTGGTATGTAATCATGATATTTTTCATACTCATATAGGTCATCATAATATTCATCCACATAAGAAATGTCCGGTATTATCTCATTTTCATAATCATCAAAATCTTTTTCAATATCTTCCGAATTATTGTTTTCAGCTATTAAATTAATATTTTTATCATTGAGTTCTGAAAAATTATCACTATCTTCAGTTTTTTTTACATTTTCATTGCACATAGATATTATACCCTTGTAAATTAAAAACTCATGATAATTATATTTTAATATAAATCATTCAACTATTTTTACATTAAACAACCCATAACCTAATGATTTTTTTGCACCAATACCATGTTCACTAAATGCATATTTTATAATTCTTTTTATATGTTTTTTCATAGTAGAATTATCAATTGATTTTAAAGACTCAGTCTCTTTTCCTTTAAATATTGAACGTAACATAAACTTTGTCCCTTTTTTAACAGTCAAGAAATTAACAGGAGCGGGTTTCTATTCCCTTAGTTCATTACCTTTTAATTTAGGCTCAGTGTAATACTTAGAGAAATGTGGATTTTGAATATCTAACTCCTATTCAGGATAAGTTATAGGATAAGTATCTAGAAAAATTACAGAACTTATAAATGAAATTGTTTCTTTGTTTATAGTTTTCTGCCCACCGAAATATTCTATTAATTCTAGTTCAGGATCATCTTCGAATATTTTCGCTTTATTTCTTAAGTTTTCGTTATTTTTTAATTTTTTCAAAAATGTGAGTAAATCTTACCAGTCCTTTAATACTAGTTGCTAGTATGTAAGGAATTCCTAAATTATAATCTAATAAAAAGCCGACTTCACCTGGATGACTTTCAGCTAAACCTATTAATAATCTAGACTTATTTACCAATTCTACTTCTAAAGTT
This sequence comes from Ignavibacteriales bacterium, assembly GCA_035361425.1. Lineage (GTDB taxonomy): Bacteria > Bacteroidota > Ignavibacteria > Ignavibacteriales > DAOSCP01 > DAOSCP01. The sequence goes on from DAOSCP010000007.1 coordinate 38,988, forward strand.
TCATAACCTAATTTAGTCATATACTTTTTAGTGATAAATAATTTTGAACCACCTAAACGCTTTTTAACTTCAATTGCAACAGCATTTCTTCCGCCTTCCTCTTTAGCCTTTTTAAGAAGTTGATAACCTCTTTTTATAACACCAGATAAACTTTCTTTTTCGTGTGTAATGATAATACCAGCTGAAATAGAGATACTTTCAAAGTAACCTAAATTAATTAATAGCTTGCTGTTTTGATAATTTGATGGATTAAAGTTTTCTGTAAGGATTTCCTCATAATCAATATCATTATAAGTGTTTCGTTTAACCAAATTAAATGAACTATTATAAATCTTATGAATTTTATAAGCAATATCTAAAACAATTCTTGTATAACAAATGGCACAAATATCATCGCCTCCAGCATAAATTAGTTGAGCCTTATTTTCATCTATCAATTATTCTTGCTACACCATAAATCGCAAAATCACTCAAAGCTTCTGAAATTGATGTGTGTGTGGATATGGTTAAAAGTCTTTTTTCGTTAAGAAAATTGGCAAATTCATTTACATTATCTTTAATATTCTCACTAATTAAAGGATGAAATAAATTTTTATACGTAGCTCCAAGTGTAACACCATGAATTAATGAGCCCATATTGTCACCATCCATAACAAGGTAAGCAAAATATTTACCTTTTTCATCTTAAGGATCTCTAAAATCTAGAGTAGATATAAACTTATTTTCTCCTCTAAAAACATTGTATAAATAGTGATTATTACATTCTTTTTCATTTATAAAAATTGATAAGAATCTTTTTGCAAAACAATTTAAACAAAGAAATTCATTTTCTTTTAATTGACTATACTCCGTTTGATTATCTTTTGTAGGATTTAATGTAGTTGAAATTTTATTCCAAAAAAACCTTTAGTTTTTCATTGTAATTTTTTATTGATGTTATTTCAAGATTTTCAGTATTAAAAGGTGCTATAACATCAAACTCACCACACATTGAACACTTACGGCCATGCTGAATTTTCCTTTTTGCAATTCTATATGTTTTGGATGCGGCTAATGCTGTTTGAGCTAAACTATGTGTTACGGAATAGAATATACTAAATTGCTTTTCTTTTTCTAAAGTATTTATTTTAGTAAAATTATTATAAATTTTTTAACTTAAGTTAAGATTAACCTCTGGAAGTAATTTTTTAACATCATCAAGTGAATTACAATCTATAAATTTTGAAGAAGCCCAATTGAGATCACAAAAATTCTCAAATTGTTCATTAAATAATTGTTTTAAAATTTTTTTATAAACTTCTAAAATTTCAATTTTATTAAATAAACCACTCAACATTATATCTTTTAACTCTAACCATTTATTTGAGACATGACTATTTATACTTTGAGCTATTGAAGAACTATACTCATAAGGAATTAATAACAATATTTTATTAGGAAAATTTGCTATATGATAATTATTATTTAATTTATTTATTTCAATATTTTTGTCGTTTATTAAATTTTTTCCAGATATGCATTGATAAGGGGCTGATTAACAATTGAAGGATAAATTATATGATCACAACCTAAGTTTTCTATTACCCATAATTTTATTTTCAAAATTTAAAACAAAAGTCAAACCAATACTTTTTACTTTTTTATCAAATCCATTCAATACATCATTTATTTCATTTATTAATAAATTTCTTTTATCATCATCATCAAGAAATTTCTTTAAAGCTTCAAAAAATGCTGTTTCTTTATTAAGGTTTTTATCATTTCTTCCAGCTTCAATAAAATTATTACAAACATTTCTTATTGCTTTTATCTTCTTTTCACTATCACCTGGTTTAGTTGTAAAAGTAAAATCTCCTCGATTAGCTCTACCTTTCCTGTAACAATACTAAAGATGTTTTTTTGAATTAGCCCCAACCTCTTCAATTTCAATTTTTTTATAATCTACTTTGTATTTATATTCTGAATTTTCAGCAAACATATCCAATGTATCATCATTATCTTTCTTACTATCTTCTGTAACATCAAAAAAACATACTATCATCTTATAATCCTGGTTATGATACATATTTTCAACAAATTGCTGGTAAGGTTGATCAAAAGTTTCAAAATTTAATCTTCCAATTTGTGCTATAATTTTTTCTTCCATAATACCACTTTTTTTATTTTAAATGAAAGTTTAAATTAATTAATTAATTTAATAATAAAAATCAAGTATTTTATATTATATTTTTTAATATAATTCTATATTCTAAAAAATCTATTTTATTTCTTTTTATTTTGTATAATATATAAATAGTAATTTATATTTTAATTGTAATGTAGTTTAACCTTTCATAATATAACAATAAATTATGCAAAATTTTGTCTTTTCTCTTCAATATTATTAGTGGAAAATATTTAACATTTTTCTAATTTTTCATAATATAATTTTCTTTTTTTTGATATTTAGAATGATAAATAGAAAGGATTTTTTTAATTATTGATGCTATTTAAATTATGTGAGTTGAATTATAACGGAAAGGAAATTTCTTTTGCAATAACAATATAAAAAATCGGTCGTTGTAATATTTATATTAAGTGCAATTCATTACACAAAGAAAAGTTAACAATATAAATTCTTTACATTTTTTCTTTTTAGTCAACGACCGATTTATTAAATTATTCTTAATGTTTATAAGTAGGAGTTCTTTTAACCTAATTCTTTTTATATAACTCCACAGTTGTTATTGGGAATGGTATTGTAATACCCACTTCTTTATATTTTTTATGCAATCTTTTTATAAATTCATTACGAATTGGAAACTGGTCTGCATATTCTTTAGCTCTAAGAATAACATTAAAGTTAATACTAAAATCGCCAAAAGTATGAAATCTTATTAGTGGCTCAAATTCTGGCACACTGCCTGGAAATGTTTTCATAACATCTTTTGCAACTTCAAGAGTAACTTTTTCCACAAATTCAAGATCACTATCATAACTAACACCAACCTGGACAATAAAATTCATTTCTTTATCTGGCAAATTAAAATTGGTTACAATTGCTGATGCTAAACTACTATTAGGAATAATAACCATATTATTTGGCATTTGTTTAATTATAGTATAACGCCAGGATATATCCTCAACAAAACCCTCTATTCCATTATCTAATTTTATAAAATCACCAATTTTAATTTGTCTTGATGCAAGTATATGTAAACCAGCAAAAAGATTAGTTAGTGTTTCCTGAAAAGCTAATGCTACTGCCAAACCACCAACTCCCATTGCTGTTATAATTGGAGTTATGGATATACCTAATGTCTGTAAAATTATCAATGCACCAATGCTAAATATTAGTATCTTGGTAATATTTTGAAATATTGAACTTTTAGGTAAATATTGATTTATTTTTTCTGTATAATTATCAATAAATCCAACAGCAATTCTTGAACCAGCTATAATTATCAAAAAAATCAGTAAAATTAGTATTATTTTTTCAACAATATTATAAATATTTGATGATATATTAATAGACTGCAATCCAATAAACGCACCAAGCAATAAAAATAAATACAGTGAAATATTATCGAAAGAATTAACAATAATATCATCATATTTGAAAGATGTTTTAGCAACCCATTTTTTAATTTTTCTATGTATTACTTTGTCAAATATCAACCCTACTATATAAGCAATAAATAAAATAACAATAACTCTAATATATTGATTATCAATAAAATTCAATGGACAAGCCATAATATTCTCCTTTATTCAATAATGCTATGAACAATATAAATTAAGGCTAATCCTAAGCCATAAAATGTTAATACTAATTTTGAATGTTTTTGTAACAATTCACCCAAAACAGCATGTAAACTTAAATATATAAAACTACCAGCAATAACTATCATCATCCAGTTAATATAAACAAAAGGTATAAACTTATTTATAAATAATTCACCAAAAACAGCTCCTATTATAGTAATAGATTCAATCAATAAAACATTCCTCAATATCACTTTTTTATCTGTATCCGTACTTATCATCAAGGATGATAGTGCCAAACCTTCCGGTAGTTTATGAATACTTAAAGCAATAAGAATTGACATCACATCAAAATGTAAATGTTCACTATGCATTCCACCAGATGCCAAAGCTATTCCATCAAAAAATGAATGTAAACTAAAAGCAACTATCATTGCTCTCGCTATTTCGCTAAATTTTTTTGTTGCATTCAAATCAAAATGTGAAGCAGCACACGCAGGACAAACATGAAAAACATATTTGCTAACTAAATAAAATATTAAATACCCTACACCAAGTGCAATTATAGTAGTCAAAAAGCTACCTTCTACATGAGCTTCCGGCACAATAATTACAACAGCAATAGCCAATAATACACCTGCAGAAAAGCTTATTAAGGCACATAACTTATGATGTGTAATTTTCATAAAAAAAGGTATTACAGCTCCAACCAAAGCAATTATAACTGTTATAATTCCATAAAAAATACTTTCCAATTTATTCTCCCATCACTTTTATTATTAATCTTTTTCTTCGTTGTCCATCAAATTCGGCATAGTATATTTGTTGCCATGGGCCTAAATCTAATTTTCCATTTGTAATAGGAACTATAACTTCATGATGTATAAGTAAACTTTTTAAATGTGCGTCTCCATTATCTTCACCTGTGCGATGATGTCTATAATTAGGATTAAACGGCGCCAACTTTTCTAACCATTCGTCAATATCCTGTATTAATCCAGATTCTGCGTCATTAACATAAACTCCTGCGGTAATATGCATAGCGGAAACTAATACCATACCTTCCTTAACACCACTTTTAGCAACAACTTCTTCAACTTTATTTGTAATATTAATATACTCTCTTCTTTTTGATGTATTGAACCAGAGATATTCGGTTGCGAATTTCATTAATCCTCCGTAATAATTATTAAATATTTTGTCTTCCAGAAATTATCAACATCTTTTACAACTAATTTAGTTTCATTGCCATTTTTTTCAATTGAATAAGTAGCAGAGTTTCTTGCTGGTAAAATTTTATATTTTTTTACATTTTCGCCTAAGATAAATTCTTTTTTGTTATTAATGTTAATTTCAGTCAAATCATTTAGATTCATATCGGGATCAACGGTTACAGTTCCACCCATGCCTAAAACTTTACCTTCAGCTTTAATAATTTTCTTTTGTTTTAATTCATCTTCGCTACCAATAATAACATAACCTTTACTTAATTCAGTACTTTTTTCTTCCAATTCAGATTTTTGTTTTTGAATTTCTTTTTCCTTGCTTGATACCTCACTTTGCAAACCACTAACAGTTTCTTTTAAAGTAGTTACTTGAATATTTAAATTTCTTACTAATTCTTCTAATTCTTGAATATATTCTTCCTTTTCTTTAATAGATTTTTCAAGATTAGCAATCATTTTTTCCAGACTTGCAACTTTAACTTTTTGTTTTGCCATTTGTTTTTTCAACATCTCAAACTTTTTCTTATTTTCAGCAAACTGCTGATTTATAAGTTCTAATTTCTGCTTGATTTCTTCTTTTTGAGTATTATTTAAATTGCCATTTTCAATGTTGTAGTCTTTTCGGATAAGTTTAGCATCAGCTGTAATTTTATCCACTTGATCTTGTATTTCATTAATAGTATTAGTAACTTCTGCTACATATTGCTCTAAACCCATTTTTTCAGCTTCAAGTTTAGCAATTTTTTCTTCTAATTCTTTTTCTTTATCTCCTTTTCCACAACCAACAAATAATACTACAAAAAGGACTAAAACACTGATTATTTTGCTTTTAGCTGCCATTTTTTATTATCTCCTATAATGATAATTCTAGAATTTTCATATTTATAATCACCAGTAAAATTATAATTTAATTTTGCACTTGCAAAAAATATTTTATTATACATTGGATAGATAGTACCAATTCCTTTATCTCTATAATCTTTGGTATTTAAATTAAAATTGAAACTATAATTTCCATTATCATCTTTTATAACATCTTTAATTTCCAATATAAGCGATAAATATTTCATACTATCAACCTCAACACTTCCAACATAAGTATTAATTAATTTTGTAACATCAATACTTTCTGTTACAGTTATTTGTTGAACTTGCTTTTCTTTTTTAATAGTAGTTATATAAATAATACCAGCAATAACTATAACTAATAAAGCAATAAAAATAGAAATCAAGGTTTTATTAAGCTCCTTTTGTTCAATTAGCTCACTTTCACATTTTGGACACACTGTTAGCTCAGAGCTAAGTTTTTCTTTGTGAGTATAATAAGGACACAACAAGTCCTTTTTACCTGCACAAACCTTAAATTTTTTGTAAATTAAATCCATTTTAACACCTACCACCTAATTTGTTTATTATTAAATTGATTACCTTTTCCCCTCTGATACTTATATATTATTGATTTCATTATAATTTCAGATTGTGTTTTAGCAATTTTGTCATCAAATTTTTCATTAAATGAATTGTATTCATGATTTGCTTTGCTCTGTTTTTTTTTGTCATTATTTTTGCTTATTGGTTGTGGTTGATTACTTTCTTGATTATTTTCTTTTTCCTTTTGCTTTTGTTGTAACAATAATAGCAAAGAAAGATTATATTTTGCGTCAAAATTATCTGGTTCCAATATTAATGTTTCGATATAATACTTTTTAGCTTTTTCAAAATCATTTAGCTTAAAATAACAATTGCCTAAATTATAAAAAATTTTGGGATTTTTTTTTGTTTTTTCCTCATTTAAACTAAGTTGAAAATATTTCTCTGCACTTTGATAATCTTCTATTTTATAATAAGCACATCCAAGATTAAAATATTTATCTGAAGAATTATTTTGTCTATTAAAATATTCAATAGCATTATTATATTTTTGATACTTATAATAGATTAAACCGGTTAAATTAAAGATATCTGGAAAAATTATCAAGACAATAATACACATTTTCATTAAAATCCCTCGCCAATTTCGTACGTGCGTATTATAATAAGCCCCTTATATTTCGCACAGCTTATTAACATACGCCCCATATTGATATATGCCCCTTATTTCGAACGGGCTTATTAACATACGCCCTATAATAATATATTGCCATCATCCCGCTATAATAAACATTTTAATTAAAATGCCTCTCCTATACCAAACTGAAATGCAAATTTAGAAAAAATCTTTTTACCAATTAAAGATTCTTGTGTTAATGGATCCCATAATTTAAAAGCAAAATCTAATCTTATAGGAGCAAAACTAGAATAATATCTTAACCCCAATCCTGTAGCAACCCCAAAATCACTTAGTGTAATTTTTTTATAATTATTCCAGATATTTCCAGCATCTATAAATAAAGTTGCCCCAAAATCACCAATAATAATATTTCTCAACTCAATTGATGATTCTATCAAAACACTACCCGTTTTTGTTAAATTTCTTTCCAGTAATTTATTTAATATAAACCCAGTTTTAGATGGATCATCAAAATAAGTTTTATCAATACTATTGTCACTTACAATTTGTTTCGTATACAGCTCTCTTACTAACCAGGCTCTCACTGAATTGCTACCACCGATAAAAAAAGTTCTATTGTTAGGCAAATCTGTTATACTACCATAATATGTAAAAATTTTCCCGACTTTTAATTTTGTTGCAAGAATATTATCATCCGAATGTAATACTTTTGTATAATAACTTCCTGAAAACAATATTTTAAAGAAAGCCGGATTACTCATTTGAGTTTTTGCAATAGTTCTATACAAATAAGGAAAGAAATTAACTTCCTCAAACAACAAACTTAAATTATGCCCTTTTTTTGGGAAAAACAAATTATCAGTTTTATAACTTGAAAGTTCAAACCCTAATATCTCATTTAAATTAATTTTTGTTCGATTTTTAGGATCACTAAATAAATTTGTTAATTTTTGAATACTTTCGCTGGATGTATCATTATAATATTTTTTATATGTTTCAATCAAATAATATTCTCTGTAAATACTTTTAACATATTCATAGCTTAAATAAGTATTTAACCCAGTTAAAAACACTTTAGGGGGAAGATCGAAATTAAAATATAATTTACCTCCTAAAATAAAATTATTAAATGTTTTATCTTTTTTAAGGGATAGTGAAAAATCTATTTTATTATAAATAGGATAACCTAAAAAATATGGCTGATCTACACTTAAAACTGCTTGATATGTCGCATAAAGAGATGTATCTTTATCAATAAATGATTTTGAAAATCTTTTAAAATTAAATCTGTAGATATCTTGAAATTTTATAATATTTTGAATATTTAACTTTCTTGCACCACCCAAAAAATTTTTTCTTGTATAAGAGTTACCTATACCAATATTTAATCTATTATCTTCATCATTTATAAAGAAATCTGGAACAATTTCATTCATAGTTCCTATATCAACAGTAGCCCTTAATGGAACAGTATTGCCAATAGTATCACTTATTACACTGGTTACTAACACAGAAGAAAATAAATTTGTTTTAACTAACCTTATTTGTGATTTTTTTAAATTTTCAGAACTATAAATTGAACCTTTCGGATAGTTTACTATATAAACAATCAAGTCATCCTCTACTTCATCTTTACCAATACCAGATTTTTGAACATAAATATCACTTATGTAATATTTTTTGTATAAAGTATAATAAAGTTCAATTTCAATATTCTTCTTTGTAGTATCCATATTAGCTTTAATTTGATCGTTTTTTGCAAACATATAACCATTATTCAATAAAATTGTCAAAATATTATTTCTCAACTCAATAATCTCATCTCTAATAAAAATTTTATTAGTATCTCTAATAAATTTATATACTTGTTTTTTTAATTCTTCATCAAGAGAATCAATGCCATAAATATTTATTTTATTTACTCTATAAGGTTTACCCTCGTTTATGTAAAATTCAACTATCGCTTCATTATTTTTTTCATCATAAATAATATTTTTTTTTACATTTACATCAAAATAACCATTATCTTTATAAAAATTTGTGATTGATTTTATATCAAGAAGCACTTTAATAGTATCAAGAAATGAAGGGGGCCTCCCATAATTTGATATTTTATTAACTAATTTTGAAAAAAAACCCGGAGTTTCTTTACTGGATATTATTGATTTTAATTGAACTTCATCAAAGGCTTTATTATTATAAAATTCTATTTTCTTTACTTCATATTCTCTATCTGTTTGCGAATATAAAATAATTGGAATAAAAATAATCAACAATATTTTAATTATCTTCATCATATTTAATATCTAATCTCTTGTAATTTTCTATATCATATTTATTCAATATACTATTAACTATTTCATTTGTCAAAAAATTGTCAGTATAAACAATGTTATTAAAACCAATTTTAATATGTATTTTGTATTCATTTAATTGTTTAACATCAACTATGCTACCGTAAATATCTCCCCCACCTGAACCTAAATAAAAATAACCACTATCGTAATAAAAATATTTATCATTTAAAACATAACAAAACTTTGGATTTATTTCAAATTCATTAACTCGCCCTTTAAATATTAAATTATGCATATTTTTATCATATAATTCTATGTAAGACTTAATTATATTATTTTCTTTTTTGTTATATCCTACAACGATAACATTTTCAAAAGATTTTTCGTCAATGAAATCATAATTTGCTGGTAAACTACTTTTTTTATTTTCTACATTAGAACATGAAATAAATGCTACTAATAATAGACTTTGAAGTAATATCTTGATGTGTTTCATCTGTTTTTACTTTTTATTATATTATCTAATTCTTTTTCAAAGACTTGCCACTGAGAAGGATTTTTGGATAAGTATTCTATCATATTATTGATATATTTTTCATCTACATTATATTTTTGCAGTATTTTTTTTCTGCCTTCTATTATTTTATCTTTATTCCCAGAATTAGAAATCTGGTTATTAATAATTTCATAATAAATATTAGCAAATTTATTAATTTCTTTTTTATTGTTACCACATGCCAATAATAAAAAAGATAATAGAAATATTATTTTTTGATATTTCATTTTTTCTTACTTGCCTTAAATAAGATCTCTTTTTCTTTTTCTGAAAGTGATTGATACCCACCGATACTAATTTTATCTAAAATTCTATCTATTTCTTCCTGAGTAGGCTCATCTGAATCGATATAACTTACCTCTTCGTAATCAACATAAATTTCTTCTTTCTTTCTAGTATAAGGCTTAACACGACTGAAAAAGTCATTAGGATTATTTTTTCTCTTATTATAATTATGATAAGACCTGTTAATTGAATATATATCCCAATACTTAAATAATTTTAATAATACATATCCCATAATAGCACCACCAATATGTGCAAGATGTGCAACAGCAGAAAAATCTCCAATTGATAAAAGCTCTAATATTATATAAAATCCAATTAAATATTTTGCTTTAATCGGAAATAAGAAATATAAAAAGATATATCTATTTGGAAATAATAAAGCAAAAGCTATTAAAATACCATATACAGCACCTGATGCACCTATTGTTGGGGCAAATTGTCCAGATAAAATTGGGGAAAATATTATATGAATTATTCCTGCTCCTATACCACATAATAAATAATATAATAGAAATCTCTTGCTCCCTAAATAATTTTCAATTTCCATTCCGAACATCCAGAAAGCAAACATATTAAAAAATAAATGTCCAAAACTTGCGTGCAAAAATTGATAAGTAATTAATTGCCACAAATAAAAACCATATCCTAATGGCATAAGTGCAAAGTGTCTCAAAACATACTCATACAATGAAACTGTTTCATAACCAAGCAATGTAGCTCTTTCTACTGCTATAAATTTTGAAAAAGATGCTAATATGAAAAAAGCAATATTTGTAACTATTACAGTTTTTATTACTGGCGGAAAAAGTGAAAAATTACTATGTGGATTATAAGAATCGTTATATGGCATTAATTCCTCAAAATTTGTAAATAATATTGAGAATAATTATTTAAATTTCTAAATTATAGAACTTTGTAAGAGATAATTTTTTTTCCACAACGGATACAAAGGCCACAAAGTATTAGATTAACTTCTTTTTCCACTGTTTTCCCCTTTATGCTCTCCGTATGCTTTGTGTGAGATAATTTTTTATTATTTTTCCCCACAACGAACACAAAGACCACAAAGTATTAGATTAACTTCTTTTTCCGCTGTTTTCCCCTTTGTGCTCTCCGTGTACTTTGTGTGAGATAATTTATTTTAATTTTCTCACAAAATTTACAAAGTTCATATTATTTAATTTTTTTATTTATACTTTCAAAAGCTTAACACTTTAACAACAGCATTGTAGAATGATTAAACATTAAAAAAGTGGGCTGTCCATAATCATTAACTATAATTTTTCGATAGTCAAAAATAAAAGCTATTTTAATACTTTTTTATTGATATTAGGACAACCCACTATATATTAACAATTATTTAGCATCAGTTAAAGCTGCAACACCTGGTAATACTTTACCTTCAAGAAATTCTAAGGATGCACCACCACCGGTAGATACGTGTGAAACTTTATCATCCAAACCAGCTTTTTTTATTGCAGCCGCAGAATCACCACCACCTATAATTGTAGTAGCATCATTTTTTGTTGCTTCAACAAGAGCCTCTGCTATAGCATTTGTTCCAATAGCAAAATTGTCAAATTCAAATACGCCCATTGGACCATTCCAAACAACTGTTTTAGCTTTTAAAACTTCATTTTTGAATAGTTCGATTGTTTTTGGTCCAATATCCATACCTTCCTGGTCTGCAGGAATTTTATCTTTATCAACAACAGTTTTAGGCGCATCGTTATTAAAATCAGGAGCCACAACCACATCAACTGGTAATAATAAATTAATTTTCTTTTCTTCTGCTTTTTTCAAAACTTCTTTTGCAACATCAATTTTATCAGCTTCTAATAAAGATTTACCAATTTCTAATCCCATAGCTTTGAAAAATGTATAAGCCATACCGCCACCGATAATCAAAGTATCGACTTTATCCATCAAATTATTAATAACATCTATTTTACCAGAAATTTTTGCACCACCAATTATAGCAACATATGGTCTTTCAGGATTTAATATTGCTTTTGATAAAAAGTCTAATTCTTTTTGCATTAAGAAACCGGAAACATTCATATCAAAATATTTTGTAACGCCCTCTGTTGAAGCATGTGCTCTGTGAGCTGCTCCAAAAGCATCATTTACATAAATATCACCAAGTTCAGCTAATTTTTTAGCAAATTCTGGATCATTTTTCTCCTCTTCAGCATAGAATCTTAAATTTTCTAATAGGATAACATCTCCTTCTTGCATAGCATCAACCATAGCTTTAACTTCATCACCAATGCAGTCTGGTGCAAGTTTAACTTCTTTACCTAAAAGCTCAGAAAGTCTTTTAGCAGCTGGTTTTAAACTATATTTTTCAACTCTTTGTCCTTTTGGTCTTCCTAAATGGCTCATTAAAATAACCTTACCACCATCTTCCATAATTTTTTTAATTGTTGGTAGGGCAGATGTAATTCTAATATCATCTGTAATATTTAAATTTTCATCTAATGGTACATTAAAATCTACACGTACCAATGCTCTTTTTCCCTTAAAATTCACGTCCGCAACAGAAATCTTTTTCATTTTTATACTCCATTAAATTATTAAAAAAGTATCATTCTAATATAAGAATTTCTACAATAAAAATCAATTTTATTGACTAATTGACATTAGTGCGTACATTCTGCCAGATTTTTCTTTATCTCGCCTGTATGAATGCAAATAATCATTTTGAAAAGTGCACAAATTTGATATTTGAATTTGAGATGCTTCTACTCCACTTTCCAACATATCATCATAAATTTTTGCTTTTACATTTAATAAATATTTGTCATTGTTCTTTTTCAAAAGATATTTTTTATCAAAATAATTTTCAAACTCTTTACCAACTTCATAAACATACTCGCTAATTGATGGACCAATATAAGCAAATATCTGTTTAATATTGCACTTAAAATTAGCTGCCATTACATTTAAAACATTTTTAATGATGGAATTTTGAGTTCCTTTCCAACCAGAGTGAACAGCAGCAATAACTTTTTTTTCTGGCTCATAAAGCAAAATTGGCGTACAATCAGCTAAACTTACAACTATAGGTAATCCTTTCTTATTTGTTACCATTGCGTCATATTCACCTTGATAACCCGAATTTTCAACAATTTTGACATTTACTGAATGTATTTGATGTTGATATGCTAAATCACTAGCTTTATAACCAAAATAATTTGCAAATTTCTCTCTGTTTGTATAAACTTCATTAACATCATCACCTACAGAAGTAGACATATTAAAACCAAACGGACTTTTATCATTTCCTACTTTTGTTGATACACCAGCCTGTATCTCAGGAAATTTTTCAAAAATTAATGGTTTTATAATAATCATTAAATATTTTCACCTAAATAGTTTACTTCTTTAATTTTCTTTTTTTCCAAATATTTGTCAATAAATGTATCAAGTTTTTTAGCCATCCATTCCATTAATTTGATATAAATCAAAACTAAGACTAAACTAATGTAAACATTATACGTAAAATAAATTACTAAAACTAATAACATAAGGTAAACTATATAACCTAAGATATCAAGTAAAAACACTAAAAATTTATATTTACTCAATTTGCTAAATATCTTCAAATCTGTTAATTTATTTTTTGAAAATATTTTCATTGAAATGAAAAAATAACCAATAAATAAGATTACAAAAAACCAAACATTTATAATATTATCCCCATAAACCAAACTCAAATAGACATTAAGTAAAACCAATGTTCCGCCCATTTTTCCAACAACGGTATTGTGCAAATCTCTTTCTAAAAAATCTCCAATAAGTATAATTTTATTTTTTGTTGTTTTAAGAATTTCATCTTCTGGTAATGATAAAAATTCCCCTAAGTATACAAAAGGATATTTAGTTACTGCTTTTCCTTCTAAAATATTTTCGTTTCTTATGCGATGATCGATTATAATGGAATTCAAACACATTTTATTATCAATATAGTAAAATGCACCTTTTTTAACTAATATTTTCTTATATAAATCTTCATACATCAAAAGTGGTGTACTTCTAAAAGTATCGTTGGTTATAAGATGAAATTTTAAAAATGTTTGTTGCATCACAGGATAATCGGCTAAGCCTTTTGGAGCATTAAATATTGGCAAATCTGGAGTGCCATCTCGCTTTAAATGGTATGATATTCTAATGTTTTTCATATTTTCTAATTCAGCAGCAAGAAGTTCATCATCCGGAGATGGATCTTTAAAGAAAACATCACAAATAATATATTTGTATGAACTATCCTGTGAGTTTAATATATGAAAAAGTCTTGCAAGTTTTTCTCTATCTGTAATAAAATCATTTCCAATAGGAAAGCCATCTTCATCCAATTTATCAATTAATTTTAAATCATAAGATATATTAATAAAGAGCAGCTCATCTTCTTTTGGTTTATCTTGATTAGAAGGTAATATCTTTTTTAATATTGGATATTTTTCTACTGCTTTAGATTCAGGTAATACTCTCTTAATATTCGAAATTGTTCTTATAAGTGCTTGCGATTCAAATAATTTTAAATCGAGCTCTAAAGATAAAAATGTTAGATAAACCATTAATGCTGCGTTGAATACACAAAGTATCCAGAATATTGTTTTTTTGCTCATAAATTAAAAATTAAAATTTGTTTTTAGCCAATTAGATAACTCAAAATCATTAAATTTGCCATACATATCATTAATGTATGCCAGAACAGCATCTTTTATTTTTTTGTTATCGTAACCATCATCTTGCAAAACTTTTACATAAGTATTGATATCTTTTTTGAATAAATTTTCATCAACTGAAATAATTGTAATTTCTTTTATTAATTTTTCATCATCAGCAGTTTTATAAAATAAACTCAATTTAACTTGTTTAGTTTTACCTCTTATTACATCCTTTTTGTTTATCACAAGATAACCATCTTCAACATTTAATTTAATTGTTTTTGGTTTCTTATCTAATGTTTTAAATTGAAAATAATTTTTATCATCAACTGTGTATTCATCTGTAAGTTTATATTTTGCGGTAGTAATCAAATAAAAAGTTGTATCAAGAGTTTCTTCAAAAGATTTTGTCTTTGCTCTCTTGGAGCTTAATCTTTCCGAAGCCGGTGTTAATGAATTTTTAACTAATGCTAAAAATCCGCCCTTAGTTTTATTATCAGTTGACTGTGCTCTTAATGTAAATCTTCCTTTTTGTGGACTATGCAAAGCAGCCACAGCATCAGGTGTTGCGAATATAATCTGGTCTTCTGATAAAATTTGGTCTTGTGGTTTAATTTGTTTGTTATTTTTTTTGAGTAAAATTTTACCCTTTACTTTTAATACGATATACTTATCACTTTGCGAATAAATATTAGTAACAAAAATAAAAACACTTAATATTATCAATAGCTTTTTCATAAATCACCTCTTTAATTTATTTTTTCCCAATTAGCCTTTTTAATAATTTCATTTATTATAAAATGATTTATTTTTTTTACTTCTTCAGGAACTTCTCTTTTAAATGTAACTGTCTTTTTAATACCTTTATAGTTAAATGTTATCTTGGTTGTTGGATAATCCATAATTTTTAAATTATATTTTTCTTTTAAAGTATCTAAGTCCAACTTATTTAGTAATGTTATTAGAGTATCATAATAATTTGTAATTCTAGTTTTATGTTCACCAATATATTCAATATTAGAATAACCATTTAAAATTGCAGTTGAGTCATTAAAAATTTTTATTTCAAAAACAGGAGATTTACCTCTTGTAGCAAATCTTTTAACTGTTATTAACTCTTCAGCAATTAAAATATTTGAACACATTATAATTAAACCTATTATTACTATTTTTATTTTCATCTTAACACCATTTACTTGATTAAATTCATCTTAATGAATCTTGTACCAAATTTTGAATCTAATTTCACCAAATAGATACCTGTTGGTAAATTACTAGCATCATATTTGATAATATGTTTTCCAGCTTTTTGGCTGCCATTATAAAGCTCAGCAACTTCTTTACCTAAAATATTATAAACTTTTATTGTTACAACTGAGTTTTCTGGTAAAGAGTAAATAATGTTTGTTGTTGGATTAAACGGATTTGGATAATTTTGTTCAAGTTTATAGTCATAAACTGTTTTATAAATATTTTCATTACTGACAGGTTTTGTAATTGTAAAACTATAAGGAATACTAATTGTATCCGCGATTTTTGATATGTTTGAAACGACTAAAATATTTTCAGAATACTCACTAGCATTATCAACATTTATTACATATTTGTTATCAGTTTTATTAGCGATAGTTATTTTCATTTTCGTTGGTAAAGTTTTTTTATCTGCTTGTATTAAAGCAACTTTTAAACTATCCAATAAATTGGATGTTAATATAAGAGAAAAATTGCTTGTAGAAGTTATTCTATGATAATCAGTACCAAATCTCATCAAAATTTTATTGCTGGAAGCAAAATTGAAATTAATGTCATTTATACCATTGTATGAATGTGATTTTTCATATTTTACATTGTAAATTCCATATTTTTTTAATTCATTTAAATAATCACTTGCTTTGGAAAAATAATAATTATTACTAATTGCTGAATTATTATTCATTATTCCAAGTGTAATTGCGGTATTGAAATATGCATCCTTATAATTGGTTGAATACCTAGCTAATTCTATATTAAATGATGTATAAGTATCTTTATTAATGTGATTATTATAAATGGCAGGAACAAGATTATTACCATATTGAGTTGTAATATATTTCAAAAAGTACCAGGTTGAATACCAGTGACCCGAATAAGTTTCAATATCTGTTTCATCATCATCGTAATCTAAAGGTATATCAGGATTTGAAAACATCATAGTATATTGAATATTATCATACATATTGGGATATACCAATTGTTCAGCCCAGGCAGCTGCCATTTCCATAAAATAAATATCCATGGTTTCAGCAACGGCAAACTGAACAGCATGCATAAATTCATGTGCACAGGTTACTTTCAGGGCAATATCCGCTTCTGTTGCGTTTCCACCGACGAAAGAAACATATTCATTTCTTAATACCATATATGATGACCAGGCATTTTTTTCAACTTGATTGGTTGAGTTAGGATTATCTCCAATTTTGATGTCTGGTTGGACATAGCCATAAACACCATCTCCAGCCTCAGTTCCTGAAAGATAAACCATAAATTTTGTTGGCGTACTTTTATTAGGATAAACAGGATAAGGCATTACATAACCCATACTTTGATAAACTGTATAAACAGTATCCAAAATTTTTGCAACATATTCAACATAATCAGGTACATTATTTCCATTGGCGTCTGTTGGGCTAACAGCATCGTTACCTGTATTTGTATAATATACTTTAAATTTACCAGAAGGTGAATCATAGTTGTAAGGAAGTGAAGGTCTATTTAATTTATATTTAGCTAAAGTATTTTTAGCTTCTGGAGTTATATCATCCCAATTTCTCATAGCCTCAAAAAGAAGTAAAGTTAAGTCTATTTGCTTTGTTTTATTTTCTTTAAACAATATTTTCTTGTTATAAACTTTATCTAATGTATTAATAATTTTTTGGGATAATTTATCATTATAAGCAAACGATGTTGCTATTAAAATAATTAAGATAAATAATTTTTTCATATTAACCTCAAATCTTTAATAAATTAAAACGTACCAAAAGCTCTATCACCTGCGTCACCAAGGCCAGGTAGGATATAGCCTTTATCATTTAATTCTCTATCTAAAGTTGCTGCATAGATATTAACATCTGGATGATCCTTAGAAATTCTTTTAATACCTTCTGGAGCAGCAACAACACAAACTAAGCTTATAGTTTTTGCTCCACGTTTTTTTAGGAAAGATATTGCAGTTGAAGCACTTCCTCCAGTTGCTAGCATAGGATCAAGAATTAAAATTCTGGATTCTGGAACTGTGCTTGGTGCTTTGAAATAATATTCCATTGGCTCAAGTGTTTCTTCATTTCTTTGTATACCAATATGACCAACTTTAGCATCAGGAACAATTTCTAAAAATGGTGTTACCATTGAAAGCCCCGCCCTTAATATAGGTAACAAAATAATATCTTCTCCAAGTTCATAACCTATTGTTTTTTCAAGTGGAGTTTCTACATCTACTTCATTAAGTTTGAAATTTTTGCATGCTTCAAAAGCTAAAAGTGCAGCAACTCGTCTGAATGCCATTCTAAATTGTTCTGTTTTAGTATCTTTATTTCTTAGAATAGTAATATCCTTTTTAACCAAAGGATGATCAACAATTACAAAGTTACCCATTTTATCCTCTATTTCTTTGAAATTAAATACATTATGTTTGTCATATTACTACAATTTGGTGCATAATTGTAATTTATTTCAGCAAACTTTTTATATGATATTTTATTTTTAATAAAAGTTACTATATGATTAGCTAATTCTGGCACTTCTTCACCGCCAATTAGATTAGCACCTATTATTATATTATTTTTATCAACAAACAATTTAACAAAATTTTTAATTTATCAAACATTATCGGAATTTTATTTTCATGCCACACTTTTATTTCCTTTGTCCAGATATTCCTTTCCAACTGTTCTTGTTTACTTAATCCAACTTGTGCAAATGTATAATTACAAAATTTAAAAACGCTATTTCTTATAATAGGCTGAAATATTTCGTTATGACTAAATAAATTCTTAGTAGCCGTATAAGCAGAAAATCTAGCTAGTGAAGCAAATGGTAAATAAATTGGTAATTTAGTAAAAAAATCATAATAGTGTGTACAATCTCCTGCAGCAAGTATATCTTTAACATTTGTGTGCAGATAATTATTTGTAAAAATACTATCATTAACAGAAAGTCTTAAACTTAATGAGGAAGCCAAAATTGAATTTGGTTTGAATCCCGTGGATATGATGTAAATATCGTGTTTTTTAATTTCACTATTAACTTTAAGGGCTTGAATGGAATTTTCTTTTTCTATTATTTTAATGTTTTTATATTCTTGATATTCTATTGAACATTTTTGTAATAAATTTTTAACAAAATCGTTGACATCATTATCTTTTAGTAAGGCGGGAAACTTTTCATCTTGATATAAAGTAACTTCGGTATTTAAACTTCTAAATGCTTCGGCAGTTTCCAGTGCAATATAGCCAGACCCAATTATAGCAACACTATGAATTTTATTGTTATGGATGTAATTTAACAATTTGTCAAGTAATGTAATGTTTTTAATCTGGAATAAATTATCATAATTTTTATTAAATATTTCTGGTATGTTTGTTACTGAACCTGTAGCCAAAATTATCTTATCATAAGCGATATTTCTAAGTATTTGATTTTCAACATCATAGTATTCAATATTTTTTTTATTTTGATCAATATTTACAACTTCACAATTAAAAAAAACCTCTACTCCTTTGTGTGTTTTAAAGGTTTCTTTATCAAAAAATATAATTTTATCTTTGGTAAGTATACCAGAAATTACAAGTGGAATTTCACATGTACCGGTAGAAATATAATTTGATTTTTCAAATAAAATAACATTATAGTCTGGATATAATTTTTTTGCATTTGCAGCAGCTGCTGCTCCGGCAGCATTTCCACCTATAATAGCGATTATTTTTTGTTTTTGCATCATTATTTTTGCTTAAATACTATAGTTATCGGAACTCCTTCAAAACTGTATTTTTTTCTTAATAATTTTTCGAGATATCTCTTGTAACTATCCGGAATACTTTTAGGTTCATTTGTAAAAAATAAAAATATTGGATTTTTCCCGTTTGCTTGAGTCACATATTTGATTTTAACTTCCTTACCTGTTTTAGTTGCAGGTGGTGGGAAGTTGGCAATTTCTGGAAGTAAATAATCATTTAATTCACTTGTAGGAATTTTTTTCTGTTTTTCTTCTTTTATTTGCTTTGCAAGTTCAATTAGTTTAATAATTCTTTGTTTTGTAACAGCGGATATAAACACTATTGGAATAAAGTCATATTTACCAAGTTTTTCATAAATAGCTTTTTCAAATGCGGCAGCGGTTTTACTATCTTTTTCAATCAAATCCCATTTATTTACTGCAATTATTACTCCATTATTTCGTTCAATAATATCTTCCAAAATTTTCAAATCTTGATGTTCAAGTCCCTGTTGAGCATCAATTAACAAAATAGAAACATCGGATCTATCAATAGCTTTTAATGTTCTTACAGTTGAATAGAACTCAATATTTTCTTTTATTTTAGATCTTTTTCTCAACCCGGCAGTATCGATTAAAACAATTTCCTCTCCATAATATTTTAATATGGAATCAATACTATCCCTTGTAGTGCCTGGAATATCAGTAACTATATTTCTTTCAACACCAAGAAATGCATTTGTAAGAGTAGATTTACCCGCATTAGGCCTACCAACAATAGATATTTTTAATCTTTCATCATTATCATCTAAATCACTGGAAAAATCTATACTTTTGATAATATCTTCCAGTAAATCGCCAATATTTCTCCCCTGCAATGCACTGATTGAATATACTTTTTCGATACCCAATTTATAAAATTCATTAACATTAGCCTCATCTTTTTGACCATCGATTTTATTTACAACAAGATACAATGGTTTTGTATATTTTTTCAGCATTTTAGCTATTTCTTCATCAAATGGAGAAAGACCTAATTTTGCATCAACGACAAAAATAATAGCGTTAGCCTCTTCAATAGCCATTTTAACCTGTTCGCGTATAGCTTTTTCAAAAATGTCTTCTGAATCTGGAACATAACCGCCAGTATCTATAAGTTCAAAATATTTTCCACACCATTCAACAGTACAATATTTTCTATCTCTTGTAACACCGCTTACGTCATCTACAATTGCTTCTTTTTTTCCGGTAAGTCTATTAAATAAAGTTGATTTTCCAACATTTGGTCTTCCTAAAATTGCAACAACTGGTAATTTTGCCATAATTTTCCTTCATCCTATAATTTATGAAATTCTTTTGCTTCTATTAAATTTCCATTTTTATCAAATTTTTTATAATTAACAAGAATACCTTTATAAAAAAACTTTTCGTATTCTACTTTTTCGATTTTTGGAAAGTAGTATAAACAAGTACCATCCAATTCGCCTTGTTTATAATTTTCTTGTGATTGAATATAACCTTCTTCATCAAAAGTTGTACAGATACCATCATATTTACCATTTTGAACAAATGCAATAGATTTTAATTGCCCATTATCATAATAGGTACGTACAACATTCTCTTTATCAAAAACTTCGGAATAAGTTCTAATATCTTCTTTTTTAAAGTATCTTCTAAAAGGAATAATAAAAATTTGAAATCTTTTTCTAAAAAATTCCTTGATTCTTTTTCCAATTGTAAAATTCATTTTATTGTATTAGTTTGTTAAATTCATCTTCATTTATAATTTTTACACCAAGGCTTAAAGCTTTTTGATATTTACTTCCTGGTTCTTTGCCCAAAACCAAATAACTTGTTTTTTTAGATACAGATTCAGAAACATTACCACCATTTTTAATAATTACTTCTTTTATCTGCTCTCTTGTATAATTTTTTAATGTGCCGGTTACAACAAATGTTAATCCTGCAAGTTTATTACCAACTTTTTCAATTTCATCGATACTAAATTTAAGCCCATATTTTTTTAAATTATTGATAATGCTTATATTTTTTTCATCCTTGAAATAATTTACCACAGATTTAGAAATTGCTTCTCCAATTTCATAAATCTCAGAAATTTCATTTTCACTCGCATTAATAAGATTATCGATATTTTTAAAATGTTCGACTAATATTCTAGCAACACTTTCCCCAACATATCGAATGCCGAGTGCAAAAAGAACTTTATGAAATGGCTTTTTCTTACTCTCTTCAATCGATTTTGCAATGTTAATAAAACTCTTTTCACCAAAACGATCTAAGTTAATAATTTCATTTTTTAATTCAGGTAACTTATAAATATCATCGATATATTTGATAAAACCTTTATCAAAAAATAAATTAATATTGGCTTCTCCAAGTCCTGCTATATCCATAGCGTTTTTGGACGAAAAGTGTATCAACTTAGCTTTTAATTTAGCTGGGCACTCATCATTTACACAATAACATAAAACTTCGTTCAAAGGTTTTACTAACTTAGAATTACATATAGGGCAATGTTGCGGATGTTCAACGTCAATTGTAAATAAATCATCTTTTCTATTTGCAACGGAAACAATTTTAGGAATAACCTCGCCACCTTTTTCTATCACAACATCATCGCCAATTTTCAAATCTAATGTTTTAATAAAATCGTAATTATGAAGTGTTGCCCTGCTGATTGTAGAACCGCTTAATTTTACAGGTTCAAGATTTGCAACCGGCGTTATAGCTCCAGTTCTACCTACCTGCCAATCAACAGAAAGCAATTTAGTTACTGCTTGTTCAGGTTTATATTTAAATGCAACAGCCCAACGTGGAAATTTAGAAATAGAACCTAATATATTTTGATATTCAATTTTATTAACTTTAATAACTACACCATCAATAGGATATGGTAAGTTTTCTCTTTTATCTTCCCATAATTTGCAATAATTAATAACTTCTTTTATGTTTTTACATAATTTAATATGTTCGTTTACCGGAAAATTTAATTTTTTTAGAATTTGCAATGCTTCCCAATGCGTAGATATTTTTTCTGCTGTATATAAATAATAAGGAGCGATTTTTAAAGGACGTTCAGCAACTACTTTAATATCAAGAGTTTTTACAGTGCCCGATACAAAATTTCTTGGATTTGCAAATTCAGGCAAGCCATCTTCTATTCTTTGCAAATTAATTTTATTAAAATCTTCAAATTCAATATAAACTTCGCCTCGGACTTCAAAATTTTGATAATCTTTATCTTCTATTTTATGTGGAATATTTTTGATAGTCAATATATTAGCTGTAACATCTTCGCCTACTTTACCATCGCCTCTCGTTAAAGCTCTTGTAAGTATTCCATTTTCGTATATTAAACTGATTGAAAGGCCATCGAATTTATGCTCACAAACATAATCAATCAAATTATCATCTTTGATATTTAATATTTCTTTTATTCTATTATTGAAAGCCAATAATTCATCATAACTATAAGAATTCTGCAAACTTAACATTGGTCTTTTGTGTTCAACAGGCACAAACTTACCCGTTATATCATTACCAACCAATGCAGTAGGAGATTTTTCTTCAACTAGACCAATTTCTCTTTCCAGCTGTTCTAATTCTTTGTATAACAGATCATATTCATAATCAGAAATAAGAGATTCATTTAATTGGTAGTAATAATAATTATATTTATCAATAAGTTTTTTTAACTCATTATATCTATTTAATTTATCTTGTTGCATCATTAGTTTGTTTTTCAGTAGCTTGCTCGGTTTTCTTAGGAGGTATCATTTCAAAAGCATTACCAAGGCTATCAATATTTAAGCGAATAGATGCAATTCTTTTATTATCATAATCAATGATTTTATCATTTAATGACATAGAAGTTGCACTTGAATTACCTAACCAAACCATAAAGCCTTCTTTTGCTTTAACAATTTTAGTATCTCCAGGTTTGCCAACAAAATCTATAGTAGCAGATTTTTTATCATCAGGCACAATTCTAGTCCAGCAATCTTTTGTATATGTTATTTTAAGAACAAGACTATCAGATTTTGCTTGATCAATATTTTGTGTTGTATTGGTATTATTATTTGGAGCTACAACTTCTTGTTCATATTTAGGCTGATTATTAACAACAATATCTTTATTTTCAAATGGATTTGTATCTGTTCTGAAGTAATATATCAATAATACGATAACAACAATCAAAACTACAGCAGCACCAATATAAATATAAGGTGTTTTTTGATAACCAATTTTTGAATATCCATCATGATTTATCTGGTTGGTAACATCATTGTAATTTGTCGTTGGTGTATCTTCACCAAATGTTATTTTAGGTTTTTCTTGAGTAGTTGTATCAGTAGAAGCTGGCATTTCAGTTTTTATAAATACATCCGTATCTTTATTGTTAAGTGCCAATTCATATTTTTTTAAAACATCTTCAGGATCAAGGTTTACAGCTTTTGCATATGATTTAATAAATGCTTTAATGAAAACTGGAGTTTGAAATTCAAAATTTCCATTCTCCATTTCAATAATAAATTTTTTATCAATTTTAGTAATATTAGAGACATCCTCAATAGAAAGATTATTCATCTCTCGTACTGATTTTAAGTATTGCCCAAATTGAATTAACATAATCTACTCACTATTTTTTCTTAATTTAACACAAAAAGAACCATCAATACGATGAATGTGTGGAAAAGTTTTGACAAATCCATTATCATCTACTAGTTCTGATGGTATATTATCTGGTTTTTCAATGCTAAATTCAGGATGATTTTTTAAGAATTTATTGATAACATCATCGTTTTCATCTGGTATAGTAGTACAAGTAGAATATACCAGAATTCCGCTTGGTTTTAATAGTTTAGCAGCATTATTTAAAAGTTTTTCTTGAATATCAATTAATCTAAGTATATCCGAATAAGTTCTTTTCCATTTAATATCAGGTTTTTTGGATAATGTACCAAGACCCGAGCATGGTGCATCAAGTAATATTCTATCAAAAGTACATTCATCATAAGTAGCAGCATCGCCAACAACAGGTTTTACATTGGTAACTTTTAACCTATTTAAATTTGTCATTAAAACATTTAAGCGAGTTTCAAATTTATCCAGTGCAACAATTTCACCGGTATTTTTCATTTTTTCAGCAATATAAGCAGTTTTTCCACCGGGAGCGGCACACATATCCAATACTCTCATTCCTTCCTTTGCATCCAGTATATTAACAGAAAGGCCGGTACTTTCATCCTGAATATTACAATATCCTTCTTTAAAATATTTCCAATTTTTAATATTTATTAATGATTTAAGTTGATAAAATCCTTTTATATAGTTAGTTTTAACATATTCTATATCATCATTTTGCATAATTTTTTCAAATTCATCGTCATTAACAACAAGTCTATTAACACGAAGAGTAATCTTAGGTTTTTCGTTGTTAGCAAGCATTATTTTTATGATTTCATCTGGCTCATACATTGTCAAATATTTTTTCACTAACCACACAGGATGAGAATATGTGTTTGTAAGATAACTAATTTTTTCTTCAGGATCTGGGAAACGTATATTTTCAAGATTATTTACAATATTTCTCAATAAAGCATTAACAAAATTAGCGTATTTTTGGCCGTGAATTTTTTTTATAAATTCAGTTGCTTCATTCAATGCGGCATAATGCGGAATTTTATCAAGATATAAAATTTGATAAAGGGCAACTCTAAGTGCGTTTTTTATATCAAGCATAGCTTTACTAAAGTTGCCTTTCATAAAGCCGGTCAAAATCCAATCCAATTTGCCTTCCCATCTTACAACACCATGAACAATTTCATAAAGCAAAGCTTTATCTTGACTGCTAAGATTAGAATGCTTTAATTCATAATCTAATATTTTATCAAGATATGCATCAGTTTGTTCAATTCTATTTAAGATTTTAACTGCTATTCCACGAACGCCACTATAAAAAAGCTCTTCTTGCATATAATGTTTCTAATTAGTTTAAAAAAAAAGGAGTAATTTGTATTCAAATATACAAAATTACTCCGTAAAATAAAATTTGTTTTAAATTACTTATTTCTAGCGTATTTTTTGTTAAACTTCTCAACGCGACCAGCAGTATCTAATAATTTTTGTTTACCAGTAAAAAATGGATGACAGTTTGAACAAATTTCGATTTTAATATCGCCAACTGTTGATCTTGTTGTGAAAGTATTACCGCAAACGCAAGTTACTACTGATTTTTTATAATCTGGATGAATACCTGGTTTCATTTTTCCTCACACTTTTTAAATTCAAAAAATCAAATATAATACTTTTTTTTAATAAATTCAAATTTTTTTTAAAATTTTATATTTTCGAGAACTTTCGATGTATTTAATAAAATCAATAATCTATCTTTTAATTTACCGACTGATTGAATATATTCAGAACTTATTCCTGATACCATTGGTGGTGGTGCTTCAGTAATTGTTGTTGGTATTCTTAATACTTCTTTTACAGCATCTACAAGTAAGCCAACCATAACACCATTTGTTTCTACAACAATAATTCTTGAATTTTTATCACTTTCTTTTCTTGGCATACCTAATTTGTATCTTAAATTAACAACAGGAATCACTTTACCTCTAAGGTTAATAACACCATCTACATATTTTGGTGCATTAGGTACTTTAGTACATTGGATAAATCTAATTATCTCCTGAACAATAAGAATATCAACCGCAAACTCTTCTTTACCAATGATAAAACTAACTAGCTGTAGAATTTCTTCATTATCTTCTTTTTTTACCTTTGCAGCTTGATTTAATAATTCAGCTGTTTGTTTTAATAAATCAGCCATATTACACCCTTTTGTAAATCAAAATCAAATTTACATAAAATATTTCTAAAATCAAAAATATTTTTTTGAGTTTTTTGAAAAAGTCAATCATATTAAAATCAACTATAGATGAAATTCATAATTATTAAGCAGTCTTTTTATAATTATAAATTAACTATAGGAATTCAATTATTTACTATTTATATCATTTGTAAGAATGTTAATTAATTCGTTTTGCAAATCACCAAATTTTTCAATATAATCTTCTCTACTTGCTTTAATAACTTTTAGAGCTTCATCTCGTCCGTAAATATCTACGATAAAACATTTAGTAGGAGTTAGCCCCGGAATTTGCTTGTAAGTAAGGAAATAATGCCTTAATCTATCTATTAGTTTTTTAGGAACATCTTTGATATCGTTGTAAGAATCGTAAACAGCATCATCTTTAAGAACTGCAATTATTTTGTCATCTACATCGTTACCATCGATTAATTTTATTCCACCAATAGGTTTTGCTTGTAAAATTATTCCGCCCTGGTTAATAGTTTTCTCTGTTAATATACAGATATCTAATGGGTCACCATCTCCCTTCAAATCAAAGCCATCTTCGTCATAATCACAAAGCTGCCCAACTCTATCGCCACAGTAAGTTTGTGGTATAAATCCATATAATGTTGGTGTTACATTAGAAAATCTTTGTGGTCTATCTATTTTCAAAAATCCTGTGAGTTTATCTACTTCATATTTTACAGTATCAGTTGGAACAATTTCAATAAATACATTTAATACATCAGGGAAATTGTTACCAACAGGAATACCATGCCAGGGATGAGCTCTAAATAGTCTTCCAAATACTTGTAAAATTTCATTTTTCTTCTGAATGTCCATATTTATCCTCTTTATGTTAATACTTTATATAATATCTAAACCAATTTGTATTTTTTGGTTTTCTTTCGTATGTAA
This sequence comes from Ignavibacteriales bacterium, assembly GCA_035361425.1. Lineage (GTDB taxonomy): Bacteria > Bacteroidota > Ignavibacteria > Ignavibacteriales > DAOSCP01 > DAOSCP01. The sequence goes on from DAOSCP010000007.1 coordinate 66,550, forward strand.
CTTCTTCACACATTTCAGTTATCATTGATATACCATATTTTTCTTCTAATTCATCAATTTCAATATTTTTTACTGCTACATCCATAGGCTCTTTTGAGAAAACAATTTCATTTTCATTTTTAATATGTGCACATACAAATCTATTATTTGCACAACTTAAAATAATATCTTTCCCTATAACATCTGCTGGATATGGTGGTAAGTAAATTTTCTCAGTTTTAAAATCTTTAATAGCAAAGCCATTTCCATTGTTATATATATTAACAACAAAATAGTTTTCATAAAAATCTAATTTAAATCTTAATACTTTTGCAGATGAATGTTTGATATAATTGCTTAATACTTCACTTATAAACAATTGAATTTTTTGATAAAAATCAGATTTATCAAGCAAGTTTTCGATATTTAAATTAAACAATACAGATTTGAGCAAATAATCAATTCCGATATGCTGAAAATCTGGATGATTAAATAAGTCAAATTCTAATGTTGGATATTTAAATTCCATAAATATATCACCATTCTTGTATTTTACTTAATATAATTTCAAATATTTCATTTTCATTTATTGTTGCATCTATTAAGATGCAATTTTTTTCTTGTTTTGCCAAATGAATATACCCTTCTCTAACCTTATTATAAAATTCTTTTTCAGATACTTCAATTCTATCTTTAGTTCTTTCATTACAAAGATTAGCGCGTTTTTGTGATGTTTCATAATCAATATCCAAAATAAAAACTAAATCAGGAATTGTATCTCCAACAGCAAATTTTGTTATTGTTTCAACACTTTTTAAATCAATTCCACGTCCATAACCTTGATAAGCAATAGTAGAGTGATAAAATCTATCTGCAATAACTACATACCCCTCAAGTAGTTTTGGTTTAATAAGTTCTCTTACTAACTGTGCCCTTGCAGCTGAAAATAGTAATAATTCTGTTTCAGGAAGTAAATTTATATTTTTTTTATCAAGCAAAATATTCCTGATTTGCTCACTTACTTGGGTTCCTCCGGGCTCTCGTACTAAACAATATTTCTGGTTTGATTGTTCAAAATAATTTATTAACTTTTTTATTTGTGTTGTTTTCCCTGAAAAGTCAATTCCCTCAAAGCTTACAAACATTTATCACCTAATTTTTTCTTATTAAATATCTAACTTTTGTTGGATTTATTTCTATAATTTTAACATTATCGGGTAAATTGAATTTGGGTATTATGTAACTTGTTGTATCATTTAATAATTCTTCTAAATATACATATGCATTAACTTTATTTTTCAGATTGGCTAAATTATTAATACCGCCTCTTATTTTAACATCTACTTTTTCTGGAATAAAAGTAACCTGAAATAATTTAGTATTATTTTTTATCTCAATAGGAACATCACGAATTTCTAAATCTACCATTTGTTGAATATCAAAAGATACATTAACAGAATTTATACTTGCACTACTACCTTTAGGGAAATTTAATTCGGCATCTTGAGTAAAACTTTCTTTAACATCACTAAAGAATATTTTTTGTGTTGAGATACTGTTAATTTTTCTGATAATTGATTCTCGTCCTTTAACTTCAATGCTTTCCGGAATTATTTTAGGTTCATTAGCAAGAATGTAACCATCTTGTAAATTTATTGAATAATTTGGAATTACTTTTACTTTTTTAGTAATAATTTTTTCATATTTAATTTTTAACACTCTTGGAAATATATTTAATATTTGTACTTTGCTACTAATAATATCATTTTGATTGAAATACTCCATTACATCAATGGTTGTACGAGTAGTATCATTACCTAAATCAATACTAATAGTTTGTTTGGATGTAAAATAAATTGAAAGTAATCTCCAACCTTCACCTTTTAACTTAAATGTTATCAAAGAATCTATTATATTAGTTGTTTTGGAATCTTTGTTGTTAGTTGTAATTGTGATAGGTATCTGTAATTCGTAAATATACTCCTTTGACATCGTAACATAAAACCAAATGCCAATAGATAACAAAACAATTATAATATAAGTAGAGAATTTATTTTTCATATTC